>NZ_CP104040.1:1200000-2400000 GCF_025152745.1 Rhizobium sp. WSM4643
CCGTTTCCGGCGCGTTCGAACCGGGCAGGGTGACGACATTGCCGGGCTCGACGAAGGCGGTATAGCCGTCGCCGCCTTCCGCCATCAGCTTGCGCGCCCAGCTGCAGAATTCGTCGATATAGAACTGGTAGTTCGTAAACAGCACGAAATTCTGAAAATGCTCGGCATGCGTCGCCGTATAATGCGACAGGCGGGCGAGGGAATAGTCGATGCGTTGCGCGGTGAACGGCGCAAGCGGCGAGGGCTCTCCCGGCGGCGGGATATATTCGCCGTTGGCGATCTCGTCGTCGGTGGTGTTGAGATCGGGCGTGTCGAAGATATCGCGCATCGGAACGTCGACGAATGCTGTCGTCGATGCTTCCACATGCGCACCCTCGCCGAAGGCGAAGTGCAAGGGGATCGGCGTCGCCGATTCCGAGACGATGACAGGAACATTGTGGCTCTTCATCAAAAGCGCCAGCTGCTCCTTCAGATAATGCTTGAAGAGCTTCGGCCGGGTGACGGTCGTCGTATAGATGCCGGGTGCCGTGACATGGCCGTAGGAAAGGCGGGAATCGACATGGCCGAAGCTTGTCGTCTCAATGCTGACCTGCGGATAAAAAGCGCGGTAGCGCGAGGAGATCGGAGCACCCTGTGCAAGTTCGGTGAAGCTCTCGATCAGGAACGCGGTGTTGCGCTCGTAAAGCGCTGTCAGCGTCTCGACTGCCTTGGCGGGATCATCGAAACTCTCAGGCTGGAAAGGTGGTGGAGAGGATACGTCGAGGGGCGACAAAGGGGAGATTCGTTTGTTCATGACGCATTATAGAGAGTTGTTTTTGACAAGCAAACGACGCGCGCCGACGGATTCCGATTTTTTATCCTCTTGCCGGTCTGGTACGAATGCCTTTCGCCCAAAGTGCGCAGCGGTTTCGGGACAACGACACGCATAAACCAAAGACCTAAAGCGCATCGCACGATGCGCTTTCGTTACCGCACCGTGGGCGCGCAGAAGGTACCGTTTCTCTCCAGGCAGGTATAGCTTGCCCCGAAATGCGACTGCGTACCGCCGCCGCCATTATGCACCACAACCGCCGAAAACGTAATCGCGAAGATCGCCGCAAACAGCGTAATGATGCTAAAGCGTCTTGCCAGAATATAGATGTTCATCCCCTTGTCCCCGATACGCAACTCTATCGTGAGAAGAGTTTTGGCATGCGACGGCTGAACGAGTGCTGAGATGCCGGTTCATCAGCCGTTCAGCTTGCTGGGCAGGGTCGGCCGACCGCCCAGGGCTTGGAGGCATGTCGGCGTCGACATGCTTGGTGTTTTGGATGATGGCTGCGCATGTGCGTTACGACACGCTTATAAGTTGGTTCGGCTATTCGTCGGCCGGCCAATCCCGCGCGGTATGGATGACACGCAAGATAACGACGCTTTCACGTCCCGCGATCGAACGCAGCTCATAGGAAATTATGTAGGGGAACCGGGTGAGGGATTTTTCGTAAGTGCCGGTTACCCGCCCTGGTCGACCGGTTGCAAATTCGCCAAGTTTCTTGCCGGCATCCTCGATGGCGTCCACGACCCTTTCGGCCGCATCGGGGCTGTTCTTCGCGATGTAACGCAGAATTTCGAGATTATCCTCGTGTGCTTCCTTCGACCAAAGAACCGGCCTCATCCGCGCGGAGTCTTCCTGCGCTTGGCATCCTCGATGACCTCACGCATTTCGGCGACAACCTGCTCGTGCGGTATAACGCGCCCAGCTTCCGCATCGGCCATGCCGCGCTTGATGCCCTCGATGATTTCAAGCTCGCGCTCCACATAGGCCGCTACGGCCTCGCCGGCGAGGAACGATTTGCTGCGTTGCGTATCGGCGGCAATCCTGTCGAGCTTTTCTTTTACGTCGGGGCGGACCCGAATTGTCATGGTCGTGCTGCCGGCCATTTCGAAAACTCCTGTGTTGAACTGTGTACAATTTAACACATGTCGGCCTTGCCTGCTATCCCTCGCGTTCTCTCAGAGCCGCGTCCAGGTCTGCGACTTGCAGAGGACCTTCGTCACGCAGCCCTGCATCCTCAGCGAATTGCCGGAAACCTTGCCTGCGCCGCTATAGGTCTTCTCGGCGGCCGGGTCGGTGATCACACCGGCATAGCTGCCACCGGTTCCCGCAAGCGTGCCGATCTTTCGGCCGGCATATTTGCCGGTCTTCAGCGTCACGCAATAACTGCCGCCGCAGGATGCGATCACCGCCGTATCGCCGGCAGCCGTCTTCCAGTTGCCGACGATCGGCTCCTCGGCATGCGCAACACCCGCGATCACTGCAATAATGCTGGCGAGAACGAAGCTGCGGATCATCTTTTCCTCCATGATGTCCTTGATCGTCGCGAAAATAACTGACGCGAACGTAAAGATAAATAAGGCCTATCGCTGTTCTGCGGATCGGGCGAAACGGCAGAAAAAAGCCTGCGGCGAGCTTGTAAAGATATCGCCTGCTGATTTCATGATGAACAATCCGTTTATTTTCAAATCTGAATCTTTCGTAAAATTCAATCGAAAATCCTTAATTCGCAAGGAATCTGATGTTTAACAAAAATCCAAATTTACCAAGCATTTGCACTTTGTTTGTCTCAAATTAATCATGCATTTTAGGCGTTTTTTGAAGGCCGCTTGGCATAGTGAAGCCATCAAACGAGCGGGGCAAACCCGCCGGACCGCAAGGGCTGCAAGCCTCGATAGACGGCAAGGCCCAGAGGTAAAACAGGGTAAGTCATAAAACAGGCTAACAGGGATAAAACCGATGGCACGCTTTGAAATGCACAATGCTGAAACGGCCACCATGGGTGGCGATAACAGCGCCGATGTCTTCTGTGAAATGGGTCTGATGTATGCGACCGGGCGCGGCTGCGAAGTCGATCTCGTCGCAGCCCACAAATGGCTGAACATCGCCGCAATCAAGGGCAACGATCGCGCCGCCGAGCTTCGTGCCGACGTGGCCGCCGCCATGGACAAGATGCAGCTCGTGGCAGCGCTGCGCGCCGCCCGCGAGTGGATGACGGTTCACTAGAACAGGATGATTTTAGGCCGCTTCGGCCTAAAGTTTGAATCCTGTTCTAAATTAAAGAGTTAGAGCATGAGGTCATCCGAAAACCGCTTACGCTTTTCGGCATCATGCTCTGAGACCGTCTCCGATCAGGAATTCGACAAGAGCAGCAATAACAACCTCAAAAAGAGGGGGCTGGCGGGCGCTTTGGACAGGGCCGACGCCGGGAGAAGAGAACCGCGACCGGATTTCCTCCACCGGCCGCGGTTCTTCTGTTTTATCCGCCGATCTTTTTCAGAACCTGCGGCAGAGCCTGTTCGAGTAGCGCCATGTCCGCCTCCGGCCCGACGCTGATGCGGATGCAGCGGTTGAGGGGCGCCACACCGGGCATGCGGATGAAGACGCCGTGCTCTATCAGGCCGTCGACGATCGACCGCGCATAAGAGCCGTCGCGCCCTGTGTCGATTGCCACGAAATTGGTTGCCGAGGGCAGGGGGATGAGGCCGTTCGCCCGGGCGATGCCGCCGATCCGCTCCCGCGCCGCATGGATTTTCCCGACCACCTCGACGAGATAGGCCTGGTCCTTCAGCGCCGCGAGCGCCGCCGCGGTCGCCAGCCGGTTCATGCCGAAATGATTGCGGATCTTGTCGAAGGCCTGCGCCGTGCCTGCCGTCGAGATCGCGTAGCCGGTGCGTGAGCCGGCAAGTCCGTAGGCCTTTGAGAAGGTGCGGGTGCGAACGACGTTCGGCATCTCGATCAGCGAGGCGATCGACGGCAGCGAACCTGCCGGCCCCGTCTCGCTATAGGCCTCGTCGAGCACCACCAGTGTCGTCTCTGGCAGCGCCCGGGCGAAAGCGACGATGCTGTCGGCATCCCACCAGCTTCCCATCGGATTGTCAGGATTGGCGAAATAGACGAGCGGCGCATTCTCGCGCTTCACGGCATCGAGCAGACCATCGAGATCCTCGCGGTCGTTTGCGTAGGGGACTGTCACCAGCCGGCCGCCGAAACCGGCGACATGGAAATTGAAGGTCGGATAGGCGCCGAGCGAGGTGACGACGGGCGCGCCCGGTTCGATCACCAGCCGGACGATCTGGCCGAGCAATTCGTCGATGCCGCTGCCGATAGCGATATTGGCGGCCGAGACGCCGAGATGGCCGGCAAGCGCTTCCCTGAGCGCGAAATTCTCCGGATCATTGTATTTCCAGATATTGCCGGCCTCCTCGCGCATCGCGGCAAACACCGAAGGCGCGGGGCCGAAGCCGTTCTCATTGGCGCCGATGCGCGCAAGGACGGCAAGCCCGCGCTGGCGCTCGATGGCCTCGGGACCGACGAAGGGAACTGTGGAGGGCAGGGCGCTGGCAAGAGGTGTGAAGCGCGAAAAGGCGGACATGCGAAGGCGGTTTCCGGGACATATTGACAATCGGCGCAACAATAGGCCCGGGCACGGCCAACGCAAGCAAGATTATTTCTGCAACAAGCTTGTTATGGGCCGGTTCACGCGCGGAAGATCGGCGCGCCTCGGGCGGCGATTGCTTCCATGTTGCCGACGAGGAAATCGGTGCGCACGACGCGGCGCAGAACCTCGGGATCCATGATGTTGATGAACCGCACCCCGATGCGTTCCTTGTGGCGATAGACCTCGGCACATCCGATGCGATAGGCGAGGCCGAGAATGTTGAGATAATAATGCTTCGGCAGACCGGCCGTGGTTGAGACGACGAAGGTGGCGCCGCCCTGGGAGATATCGATGATCTCGGCGCTTCGCATCGAGACGCCGGTCAGGCACGGCCGCACGGCGACGATGCGGGCTGGCCGCTTGACGATGAATTCTTCCCAGCGCAGGTCGTAGACAGCGGACTTGACCGTGGCAAGGTGTGTAGCGCGGAGCATAGTCATTCACATTCTCCGTCAGTCAGGACGCATTTGCGGTCTGTGATCTCAATCAGGCGGTCAATTGAGCAAGCTGGTCTTCATCCCGAGCAAGCTGGTCTTGCTCCGAACCAAGGTCACATGAATGTTTTGCGCATTCGTCAAATATAAAATTACAATTTTAACGAGCTCAAACTTTGTTCTTATGCGGGACGCCCTCCTGTCCATTATCGGGACGCAGGCTTCCCTGCCGAAGTGCCGTTTCGGCCAAAAAAAATCTGACGGTGAATCAGCGCTCCGCGCCGGTTGCGACAGATGCTGTGAGCGGGAAAGGCCGAGCAGTATCCGTCACACAAGAGCAAAGGCCGGGCGGATCGTCGGCCGTTCGATTTCGGCGCAATTTTCCCGAACTCTTTCAATTGCCGGGCGTTCTGCCTTGATCGATGAAGCACGGCGCGCTTCGAGTGACGACAGCGAGGAGTTGAAGATGACCGACGTCAAAATCCCTTGGAAATCATGGGTCGTGGTCTGCAACGGAGCCAAGGCTCTGATCATGCAGAATGCCGGCGGCGCCCAACTGATGAATCTGAAGGTGCTGGAAACTCTAACGCAGCCGAGTGAGCCCGATCGCGAGATCGGCGCCGACAAGCCCGGCCGCAGCCATGCCGCCGATGGCTTCAGCCGCAGCGCTGTCGAGGAGACCAACTGGCAGGATCAGGCCGAAGCCGAATTTCTGAAACATGTGGCGGAGAAGCTCGACGAGTTGGTGCAGGAAATGAATGCCAGTCGCATCATCCTCGTTGCGCCCCCGAAGGCGCTAGGCGCTCTGCGGCCCGCTCTCAGCGCCGATACGCAGGCGGTGATCACCGCGGAAGTGGCGAAGGACTATACCAATATGCCGGTCGACGAGATCGAGCGGCATCTCGCCGCCTGAGCCGTTGGAGCAATTCCAGGAAAAGTGTGAAGCGGTTTTCCGTCCGGAATTGCGTAGATACAGAAGGATAGAGCGGTTGCCACTCTAGCGGCACCCTGAGGAATCGCTGGTCGACCGCGTTTTCGTGTCATGCCGATGGTCTCTGCCCGGCAAACAGCTCTTCGTGATCGGCAAAGAGCGCCGCCAGGCGGTCGATGACGATCCTGACCTCCGGCCGTTGCCGCTCGTCGTCATGCGCAACGATCCACATCTCGTAAGTCAGATCGTCGATCACAGGCCCGGCGCGGATGAGCCTGCGCTCCTGATCGCCGATGAAACAGGGGAGCACGCCGCGGCCGGCACCGCCGCGGATCAGGTAAAAGAGCATGTGTGGCGTGTTCGTCCAACTGGTGATCCAGGAATCCGGCTGTTCGAACGTCCATTTGTCCGCCGGCGTGATGGCGGTATCGGTGCCGAGCGAGATCCAATTGCAGTTGGCCGGGTCATAGCTGGCCGCCTGATAAGCCGCATGCGCCACCTTGACCGAACGGCGGATCGCGACGTTGCCGCTCTCCGGCCGGCTGTGGCGAATGGCGATATGCGCCTCGCGATAGGTGAAATCGACGCTCGCATCGCATGTCTTGTAGCACATGCGGAAGCTGTCCTTCGGCGTCCATACGCTAGACAGATGGTCGGCGACGAAGCGTGAGGTCCAGCTGTCGGCGGCCGTCGAGACGATCGGCAGTGTCAGCACCTCGCCGCGCCAGTCGGAAATCGCACGCGCCGCATCCTGCATCAGCCGGACGCGATCGAGCAGCTCCTGCCCGTCCTTCGCCAGCAGATAACCGGTGGGGCCGCGGCTGAACAGCGATCGGCCCGTCACCCGTTCGAGCGCCAGCATGCGCCGGCCGATCGTCGGCGCGCTGAGCCCGGTACGCACTGCCGCCGCAGAAAGCCCGCCGCCGGTGGCAACATGGAAGAAAAGTTGCAGGTCGTCCCAGCTCGCATCTTTCATGGATGAAAACCCCCTTTCCCCAGTGCCTCTACATCGAGAGGGCGCGAAGGCTTAGCTCGAGTGCTCCAGCAATAGATGGAGGATGAAGCAATGCTTCTCAACTGGGTTGTTCTCTTCAGGGAGATCGAAATCCGCAATCGCCGGATCCGCCGCGATCCCTTGGCCGATCCGCTAGATAAGCCCGAGTGGCGCGCATTTCTCTGGGCCGTTCCGGCAATCGCGCGTCTCGCCGCAAGACGGGGCGGCGAAACAAAGGCGACGCGCCGTGATGATTCACGGATCGGAAAAAGCCTCAGCTTTCGAAGTTCAATCGCAACACGTGGTGCAGGAATTCCGGATTGATCAGCATGTTGAAGCTGATCGTCACCAATTCGCCTTCGCGCTTGACCACGGTCGCACCGATCTCGTCATGGATGCCGAGGATTTCGAGGAAGAAATGGCTCGGCATTTCCAGGTTCGGGCTGACTTCGAGCAATGCGCCGGCAAGCGTGATCGTGCGGATCAGGCAGCGCAGTTGCGTTCCGGTGCTGAGGTGATGGCCGACGAAGATGATGTTGCCGGGCCTGTCGAGATTGAATTCCCTGTAAGCACGTTCCGGCTTGGGGTGTTCTGTGTCGAGGTGCATCTGAAAGGCCCTTTTAGCCTCCGCTTGTAATACGACAGGATATTAGCTGAAGAATGCTGACATTTGCTGAAGAACATCGTTAAGATTGGATGCTTATGTAAAAGCCGCGGGAAAATCGCACCGATTTCGTGCAGATTTGCCCCAAAGTTGCGCATTCCCAAGGCAGATGCGCCATTCTTGACATGTCGGCGGCGTTCGCGCATACAAAGGCCGGTTCGAGGCACCGGCCGCTCGCGGATGAAAATCCATGGTGAAGCCCTCGCGATCATGGTCACGGCCCTTTGTGCATGCTGACTGACGGCAATGCGAGCTCCCATCCGCAGTCGAAGAGCATGCCTTCCGTAGGCTCAGTCCATGACGACGACCTATCCTGCCATTGACGAATTGAAGGCTCAGGCCAAGCGCCTGCGCCAGGCGATGAACGATCGCGGCACCCCGCTGACCCACAGTGCGGCCCTGGAAATGATTGCCCGCCAGCATGGCGCGCGCGATTGGAACACGCTTGCGGCCCTTGCGGCAAAGCCCAATGCTAGCCCGAAGACGCCGCTCTTCGTCGGCGCGCATATTCGCGGCCGCTATCTCAACCAGCCGTTCACCGGCGAAGTTCTGGCGCTCTCGGCCTTGCCGGGCGGCGATCTTCACAGGATCACCATCCATTTCGACGAGCCGGTGGATGTCGTTACCTTCGAGAGCTTCTCGGCCTTTCGCCGGCGTGTGAACGCGCAGATCGATGCCGACGGCGTCTCGCCGAGGAAGACCTCGAACGGCGTGCCGCATCTGGTGCTCGATCTCTAAATTGTTTTTCCATCCTTACAAGCTGTCCAGATCCGGATGATTTAAGCCGGTCTGGGTCTCGCCCGCTATCGCACGGATTTCTCCATGACCGATCTTTCTGAAGGCAATGCCTTTCTCACCGGCTGGCTGCCGGGCGTCTTCATCAAAACGGCGGCACCGATCGTCGCGATCACCACCGTCAACGGCCTGTTCACCGTCGTCGACGCCTGTTTCCTCGGCGCCTATGTCGGCCCGGACGCGCTCTCTGCTGTCAGCCTGATTTTCCCCGGGCTGATGCTGCTGGTCGCCCTGCAATCGCTGGTCTCGAACGGCATGGCGAGCATCCTCGCCCGCCGGCTCGGCGCAGGCAATCGCGATGGGGCGCGTCGGGTGTTTGCCGGTGCGCATGCGCTGGCGCTCGCCGTCACCCTCATCCTCAATCTGGTCTACTGGAGCGCGGGCCGGCAGGTCATCGATGCCGGTGCTGCCGGCAATGGCACTGTTGCCCATGGCGCCATGCTGTTCATGGGCGCGATGATCGCCTGTGCGCCGATCAGCTTCCTCCTGTCGCTGCATCTCGACGGATTGCGCTGCGAAGGTAAGATCGGTTTCATGACGCTGGTGACGCTGTCGGCCTCGCTGCTCAATGTCCTCGCCAACTGGCTGTTCATGGCGGTGATGCATTGGGGTGTGCTCGGTTCGGCAGCCGGCTCCATCGCGTCGCAATTCCTCTGTCTCGCAGCCGTGCTCGCCTATCGCTGGCGCCGGCCGGCGGCACTCAGGCCTTCCCCGGGGTTGGCTCTTGCCGAATGGCGCGACATCGTCGCCTTCGGCGCGCCGATGAGCCTCGGTTTCATCGGCATATCGCTGGCCTCGACCGCGATTCTGATCAATGTCTCGCTCTGGAGCACGCATCATTACGTCGCGACGGTGGCCGCCTATGGCATCATCACCCGGATCATGACCTTCACCTACCTGCCGCTGCTTGGCCTCTCCATCGCGCTGCAGACGATCGCCGGCAACAATCACGGTGCCTGCCTTGGGCTCCGCGTCGGCCGCAGTCTGCAGATCGCCATGCTCGCAGCACTCGTCTATTGCACTCTGGTGGAGATCACCGTCGAGTTGCTGGCGGGCCGACTCGGCGCCGTCTTCGTTGCTGATCCCGCAATTATCGCCGAGGTAAGGCGAATTCTGCCCTGGACGATCGGCGCCTATTTTCTCTTTGGGCAGATGCTGATCCTGTCGTCCTATTTCCAGTCGATCGGCGATGCGCCGCGCGCGGCGATCCTTGGCCTGTCGCGGCCCTATCTGCTCACCCTGCCGCTCACCTTCCTGCTGCCCTTCGTCTTCGGCGAACGGGGAATTTGGATGGTGCCGGTCTTTGCCGAGGCGGGCATGTTCATCCTTGCCTTCCTGGTGCTGTCGCAGAATGGGAAGCGCCGCGGCTGGCGCTACGGGCTTTTACCAACCTGAGACGGAAAAGCCGCGCTCACCAGCGCGGCTCTTGCTGCCATTGTCTATTCCTTGCCGCTCGAAGCGGCCGAGGTAGCGGCTTCCGCCTCGTTCAGAGCCTCGGCGCATTCCTGGCAGCAGACTTCGACAGTCTTGCCGCCGAGCTTGACGGTAATGGTCTCTGCGCCGAGTTCGCAGTCGCAGGCAGCGCATGTGGTCGTCTTCATCTGAGGATCCTCCGTTGATCGTCCCGCGATCGGAACAGGCTGATAAGACCATCGAACACCGGATTGCCGCTGTCGAAATCTTTAGCGACCTCCTGCATAATTCAAAGCGCTGCAGTGTCCCTTACGGTTCTTGAAAAGACATGATGGCGCTCTAGGCTTTCACTTGCGCCGCAGCTGCGCAGCTCGCTGGAATTCGGCCGGAGTCTGCCCGAAAGTCTGCTTGAAGGACGCGCTGAAATGGCTGTGGCTGGAAAAGCCGAGATCGAGACCGAGCACGGTCAGATCCTCATACTGGCCGAGCAGATCGAGCGCGCGGGCAAGCCGCAGCCGTAGCTGGTAGCGATAGAGCGGTGTGGCCTCGACCTGCTGGAAGACCTGGGTGAGATAAACGGGTGAGACGCCCACTTCGGAGGCGATCTCCGAAAGCGTCCAGCGCCGCGCTAGATCGGAGGAAAGCACCAGCTTTGCCCGGTCGACGAGTTTCTGTCGGCCGGCGCTGGCGCCCGCGGCATGCGATGTGCGCTCGCCGAGCGAACGGCGCACGAGCGTCAGCGCCAATATTTCCGCTTCCAGCGTTTCGGCGACGCTGCGGCTGAGACCATGACGCAGGAGAGCGACCAGGGCCTGCGCGCGCGGATCGATCCGTCGGCGCTGGCGGCGGAAGGCAAAAGGCGGGCCGGGCTGCACCTGCTCCTTCGGCGTAAGCTCTTCGAGCATGGATTCGTCGATCGCCAGATCGATGCAGGCGTCGCCGCCCTCGATGGGATGACTGATCCGATATCCCTGGCCGGTATTGAAGAACAAGACCTGATTGGCTTCGGCCACCGTATCATTGCGGCCGACATGCCGCATGAAGACGCCGCGATAGGGATAGACGAGGCTCGTCCTGTGGGCGCATTCCTCGTCGCTTTTGTGCCGGCACTCGCCATTGCAGACGATGTCACGAATGGTGACTGTCTTTGTTTTCAGGAGCGGTGCCGTTGACAACTGCGACATTGCATATTCCGTATCAGACAGGACAGACCGACAGTACTTATAACAGCACTTCAGTATCGGCTGTAGACATGAACATCGCTTTCCGTCTGCCCCCTGGAAAGGCCGATATCCTTCAGCTGCTCATCGGAAAGTTCCATCAACGCATTCAGGTTGCGTCGTTCGCTCACCTTGCGTGCCAGCCAGTGGGCAGCGGTGATGATCGCAAGAAAAAGGCCGGGCCGTATAGAGCGCGAAGAGCGAATATTTCGGGCCGGTATCGTAAAATTCGAGCTGTGCATGGTGATCCTCCATCCGTGTTTGGATGGAGGCAGTGAACCATCAGCGGCGGTTTCGCGCTGTCAGATTATTTAGCGATCTGAGGAAGCCTTCACGCCTTCAGCAGCCACTCATGCTCGGCGGCATTGTGGAATTTCCAGATCCGCTGCGGGCCGGCCATGACGTTGAGGTAATAGAGATCGTAACCATGGCAGGCGGCACAGGGATGGTAGCCCTTCGGCACCAGCGTCACATCGCCGTCCTCGAGCGCCATTGCCTCATCGAGCGAGCGATCGTCGGTGTAGACGCGCTGGAAAGCGAAGCCCTGCGGCGGGTTGAGGCGATGGTAATAGGTCTCTTCCAGGAAGCTCTCGTTCGGCAGGTCGTCCTGGTCGTGTTTGTGCGGCGGATAGGAGGAGGTGTGTCCACCCGGCGTGATCACCTCGACGACCAGCAGCGAATGCGCCGAACTGTCGTCCTCCGGCATGATATTGTTGACGTAGCGCACATTCGTGCCCTTGCCGCGCGTCACCTGCGGATGCGTGCCGGGCGGGATGGCCTTTGCCTGATAGGTACCACCGCCGGGTGCCGAGCAGACCGCGAGCTCCAGATCGGTCTCCGCGGTCACCGACCATGTCGATTCCATCGGGATATAGAGCGCATGCGGAGCGCCTTCGAACGGGTTCATCCGGCCGCCGAGCGTGCCGAAATCCTTGGTGCCGGCAGACGCCTTGCCCTTGCCTGTCACCCAGACGAGGCAGACTTCCCGATCGCCCGTCTCCCCCGAAACGGTCTCGCCCGGCTTCATTCGATGCAGATCGAAGCCGACATAGGTCCAGCCGGCATTTTCCGGGGTGACATGCGTGACGCGGCCGTGGGTGCCGGACGGTTTCACCTTGAGATTTGGCATTGGTGTTTTTCCTCTTAAGTTGGAAAATTCCCTCCCCAACCCCTCCCCACAAGGGGGGCTAACCTCCCGTGCTGTCTCGCCCATATTGCGGCATTCCCTTTTGCAAGGTGGCCGTTGTCTGGTGTGGGCGGTGCCAAGTTAGGTCCCTCCCCTTTGTGGGGAGGGGGAGGGGTCTTGTACTCGCTATCCCTTGGGGAAGCCTTCCGTTTCGACGGTATAACCAGCAGCCGTCATGACGCGCATCAACTCGGCGTGGCCGATCTCGGCCATTTTCTGCGGCGGGGCCTTGCGCGGATCCTGTTCGGCCTCGACAACGAACCAGCCTTCATAGCCGTGATCGGCCAGCCGCTGGACGATGGCGGCGAAATCGAGCGAGCCGTCGCCCGGCACCGTGAAGGCGCCAAGCGCCACCGCATCGAGGAAGGACTGCCGGCTGCGATCCAGCCCATCCACCACCGGCTTGCGGATATCCTTGACGTGAACGTGGTTGATGCGGGCGTGGTGGTTTTCGATGGCGCGCAGCACGTCGCCGCCGGCAAAGGCCAAATGCCCGGCATCGAGCAGCAGCGGGATGCCTTCGCCCGAATGGCGCATGAAGGCGTCGAGTTCCGGCTCGGTTTCGACCACGGCGGCCATGTGATGGTGGTAGGAGAGCGGCATGCCCTGCTCGGCACACCATTCTCCGAACTGGGTGACGCGGTGCGCATAGGCCCTCATCTCGTCATCGGAAAGACGCGGCTTGGTCGCGAGCGGCTTGGAGCGGTCGCCCTGGATGGAGCGGCCGACTTCGCCATAAACGATGCAAGGTGCGGCGACGGCCTTGAACAGTTCGATCATCGGCGCGATACGGTCCTTGTTGGCGGCAAGCTCCTCGTCAACAAGCGTGCCCGAGAACCAACCGCCGCACAGCGTGACGTCGGCGGCGCGAAGGATGGGCAGCATCACCTCGGGATCGTCGGGGAAGCGGCGGCCCTTTTCCATGCCGGTAAAGCCGGCACCGCGTGATTGCCGCAGGCATTCCTCCAGGGACACATCGTCGCTGAGCTCAGGAAGATCGTCGTTCCACCAGGCGATGGGCGACATGCCGAGTTTGGCCTTCATCAACATTCTCCTTAAAAGCATTGCGGAAGAGCCGGGACGCTCCTCCGAGAAATGATAGCACCACAGCGCCGCGCGCCTTTTCAGACGCGCAAAGGACGCTATAGCACCTCGAATTGCTGCATAATTTTGTCCTTAAATCGGTCCCGATTTAAGGAATTATGCAGTAGATTAGCCGATGCGCTGGGCAGCACGTGCTTCGACGTAGCCCTTGCGCGCTTCGTTGACCTGTTCGCGCGGGCTGACCTCAGGCACCGCGACATCCCACCAATGGCCGCCGGCCTCGGTGGTAATGAGCGGATCGGTGTCGATGACGAAGACCGAGGTGCGGTCGTTTTTCTTCGAGTCGGCGATCGCCTGCTCGAGTTCGGCGATCGAGGCGACCTTGACGGCGATGGCGCCCATGCTTTCGGCATGCGCGCGGAAATCGATCTCCGGCATCACCTCGTGGTAGGAGTCCTTCAGCAGATTGTTGAAGTTGGCACCGCCGGTTCCCATTTGCAGCCGGTTGATGCAGCCATAACCGCGATTGTCGAGCAAGACGATATTGAGCTTGATGCCAAGCATGACCGAGGTGGCAATCTCGGAATTCATCATCATGTAGGAACCGTCGCCGACCATGACGACGACATCCCGTTCGGGACGTGCCATCTTGGCGCCGAGCCCGCCGGCAATCTCATAGCCCATGCAGGAAAAGCCGTATTCCATGTGGTAGCTGCCCGGCGCCGTCGCCGGCCAAAGCTTGTGCAATTCGCCGGGAAGGCCGCCTGCAGCACAAAGCACCGTCGTATTTTCGCCGCCGAGCGTGCGCGCCACCGCGCCGATCACCTGCGCATCGGAGGGCAGGGCGGCATTGGTCGTCGCCATCGCCCTGTCCGCTGCCTCCATCCAGACCTTCTTCTCCGCAGCCGCCTTCTCGATGAGGGCTGCCGGCGCCTTCCAGCCCGAAAGCCCTGCCGACAGTGCCTTCAGCCCTTCGCGGGCGTCAGTCACCAGCGGATAACTGTCGTGCTTCACCGCGTCATAGGCGGCGATGTTGAGCCCGATGATCTTGAGGCTGTCGTTCTTGAACAGTGCCCAGGAGCCGGTGGTGAAATCCTGGCAGCGCGTGCCGACGGCGATGACCAGGTCCGTCTCCTCCGCGATCACATTCGCCGCCGACGTGCCGGTGACGCCGACCGAGCCGAGCGCCAGCGGATGGGTTTCGTTGATCGACGACTTGCCGGCCTGGGTGACGACGACGGGGAGGTCGTGAGCCTCGGCAAAGGCGGCAAGCTCCTTCGTCGCCTGCGAATAGAGCACGCCGCCGCCGGCAACGATCACCGGCTTCTGCGACGCCTTGATCAGCGCGATGGCATTCGCCAGTTCGTCCGCATCCGGCTGCGGCCGGCGGGTCGTCCAGACGTTTTCATCGAACAGGCTTTCCGGATAATCGAAGGCTTCTGCCTGAACGTCCTGGCAGAGCGACAATGTTACCGGACCGCAATCGAGGGGATCGGTCAGGACCTGCATGGCGCGCTTCAGCGCTATGATGATCTGCTCGGGCCGGGTAATGCGGTCGAAATAGCGCGAAACCGAACGGAAGGCATCATTGGCCGAAACCGTGCCGTCGCCGAAATCCTCGATTTGCTGCAGCACCGGATCCGGCGCGCGGTTGGCGAAGACGTCGCCCGGCAGGAAGAGAACGGGAATACGATTGACATGCGCCACGCCGGCGGCCGTCACCATGTTCAGCGCCCCGGGGCCGATCGAACTCGTGCAGGCCATGAAGCGCGTTCGGAAATTCGCCTTGGCATAGGCGATTGCGGCATGCGCCATGCCCTGTTCGTTGTGAGCGCGATAGGTGGTCAATTCCTCGCGCACCTGATAGAGCGCCTCGCCGATGCCGGCGACGTTGCCGTGACCGAAGATCGCCCAGACGCCGCCGAAGATCGGCACCTTTTTGCCGTCGACAACAGTCATCTGTACTTTCAAGAAATGCGCGACGGCCTGCGCCATCGTCAACCGTATCGTCTTGCCCATCGGGTCCTCCCGGACTTTTGACTCTCTATCTGTTTTCCCCTCCCCAACTCCTCTCCACAAGGGGAGGGGCTAACCTGCCGGGCTCTCCGCACTCTCGCCGCAACGTCTCGTCCGAAAGGACGCTCGTTCCTGGCGTGAGGCGAGGCCTCAAGTTAATCCCCGCCCCTTGTGGGGAGGGTTGGGGAGGGGGTCTTAGTTCTAAGCCTACTGACGCCCGCGCGTCTTCAACCACGCTTCTGTCAGGTGTCGGAAACGGCCGGCCATATCGGCGATCGCTTCCTCATCATTCATTTCGCCTGAAAGCCAGGCGCGCGCCGGATCGGCAAAGATCGTCCGCCCGACAGCAAAGCCTTTCACGGACGGAGCTGCCAGCGTCGCCTCGAAGCAGGAGATCAGCTCGTCGGCGGGCGCCTCGAGCCCCAGGAGCACGATACCGCGGCACCATGGATCATTTTTGGCGATCACCGCATCGATCTTCTTCCAAGCTCCACGGGATGCTTGCGGCTCCAGTTTCCACCAGTCCGGCTTGATGCCGAGCGCATAGAGTTCCTCCAGCGCGGTCGCGATCGTATCGTCGGTGAGCGGCCCGTTCTTGCCGGCAATGATCTCCACCAGTAGCTCGCGGCCGACCTTGCGGGCGGCCTCGAATAGCGTCCGCAGCTTCTCCTGCTGCTCCGTCTTCAATTCAGCCGGATCATCGGGATGATAGAAACACAGGCACTTGATGCAATGGCCGAGCGGCCATTCCACAAGCTGAGAGCCGATATCCTGGCTGAATTCGAAGCGGAGCGGCTTCGAGCCCGGCAATTCCACCGGCCGGCCGATCCAAGAGAAATTCTTCGTCGCCGCATCGAAGAAAGCGTCGCGGCCGAAGCGTTCGTCGATCAGCATGCCGTAGCCGTCGCGGCCGTTCGAAACCCGCGCCGCTGCCGCCACCGCCAGCCGTTTGAAGGCGACGATCTTCTCATGGCCGACGCCGAGCTCATCGGCGACGCTGACGAGCTGCGAACGGTGGTCGATCGCCAGCGCCATCAAAAGCGGGATTTCGCCGCGCCGGGTCGATGCCCAGTGAATATGGTTGAGCGCCTCGTCCTTGCGCAGCGCCCGGTGCTTGCTGCCGGTCGTCAGGAAGAAGTCGAGTTCCGCCCAGGTCGGATATTCCGGCGAGCAGAGCAGACGAGAGACGGCGAAGGCGCCGCAGGCATTGGCCCAGGTGGCGCAGGTCTTCAGCGGCTCGTCGCGCAGGAAGCCGCGCAGGAAGCCGGACATGAAGGCATCGCCGGCGCCCAGCACGTTGAAGACCTCGATCGGGAAACCCTGGCCGATGATGCCGGCTTCGAGATCGTCGGCGATCGGCCCGTCATAGACGATGCAGCCCATGGCGCCGCGCTTGAGCACGATCGTCGCCGGCGACAGCCGACGGATCTCCTTGAGCGCGCCGAGTACGTCGTCGGCGCCGGAAGCGATCAGGATTTCCTCTTCGGTGCCGACGATGAGGTCGCAATCCGGCAGCGTCTCCTTCATCTTCGAGGAGACCCGGTCGGATTTTACGTAGCGTTCGAAGCCTTCCGCATGGCCGGCAAGGCCCCAGAGGTTCGGCCGGTAATCGATGTCGAAGATCACTTTGCGGCCGTTCGCCTTGGCGATGCGGATAGCTTTGCGCTGCGCGGCCTCGGTATTCGGCCGCGAGAAATGCGTGCCGGAAACGAGAACGGCGCGCGACGATCTGATGAAATCTTCGTCGATATCGCCTTCATCGAGCGCCATGTCGGCACAGTCCGACCGATAGAAGATCATCGGCGATACGCCCTCGGCCTCGACTGCCAGCAGCACCAGCGCCGTCAGCCGCTCCTTGTCGGTGACGATGCCGTCTGTCGCCACACCTTCGCGCGCCGACTGCTCGCGGATGAAGCGTCCCATCTGCTCGTCGCCGACGCGGGTGATGAGGCCGGATTTTAGGCCGAGCCGAGCCGTGCCGATGGCGATATTGGCGGGGCAGCCGCCGACGGACTTGGCGAAGGAGCCGATATCCTCCAGCCGCGAACCGATCTGCTGGCCGTAAAGATCGACCGAGGAACGGCCGATGGTGATCACATCAAGCGCCGGCTCCGGCTGTGAACCCGGATTCGATTGTACCATGATGTCCTCCCGCTAGATTTTGCGCGGCTTCCAGTGCCTGCGAATTTTCAATAATGAAACATCGGTTCCGATATTTTGTCAATTCGGAATGTTTATTCCATTTTGCCTTTTACAGGTTTTGACTGCTGACGCTTGCGCCGCCGCTCGGCGATTGCAACCGGCAGTGCCATAGTGAGCGCCATCGAGGCCGAAAGCGAGCGGAAGCCGGCGAAATCGGCCTCCGCCACCTCGAACCAGTGTGTGGCGCAGGCGGCAAGCGGCGAAAAGGCCGAATCGGTGATCGCAATGACGGGGACGCCGCGGTCGGCAAGCTCCTGACTCTGGCTAAGGCTGTCGGCCGCATAGGGCGAGAAGCTCGCCGCGATCGCTGCGTCCTTCGGTGATGCGAACTGGACCATTTCAGGGTCGACGCCGTTCGGTGAGGCGACGATCTGGTGGCGGATGTTGAGCTTGGAAAAAGCGTAGGTCATGTGCGCCGTCAAAGGGTAAGAGCGCCGTTTGGCGATCAGATAGATCGTTTCGGCGTTAGCAAGGATATTCACCGCTTTGGTGAAAGTATCGCTCTGCACCGTCGCCGCCAGCCGATTGACCGACTGGTTTGCCGCGGCAATGAAGCCGGAGAGCAGATTGGCGTCCTCATCGTCGCCGTTCGATTGCTCGAGCGTGACGAGGCGCTCTTCGTAGCTCAGCGTCCGGTCCCGCAATCTTTCGCGAAAGATGCTCTGCAGGTCGGAAAAGCCTCCATAACCCAGATGATGCGCCAAGCGCACCAGCGTCGAGGGCTGGACGTCGGAGGCTGCCGCGATGCTTGCCGTCGTTCCGAAGGCGATTTCGTCGGGATTGCCGAGCGCGAAGGCAGCGACCTGCGCCAGCCGCTTCGGCATGCTCGCCTTGCGCTCGATGATGGCGCTACGCAGGCTTTCGAAATCGCGCGGCACACGCGCGTGCCTCTGGGGATCGTTATCCATGCTTACGGCTCACGAGATGAAACAAACATTCCATATTATCGAACATAAACGATTTCAAACGACACGGCCAATTGTTTTTAATCCCCTGTAATTGAAGGCTTTTAAACAATCTGCTCGGGAAGGGCGTAGAAATGCCTGCGAGCAGGTCCTTGTCAAAATGATCCAAATATTCCAAAAATCCGCGCACAGCTCTGGAGGAGACGGAAATGAAGCCACTCGGCATCGGTTTGATCGGCACTGGTTATATGGGCAAGTGCCATGCGCTGGCGTGGAATGCGGTAAAGACGGTGTTCGGCGATGTCGAGCGTCCGCGTCTTGTGCATCTGGCGGAAGCCAATGCCGAGCTTGCTAAGACTCGTGCCGGTGAATTCGGTTTCGAGAAGGCGACGGCCGACTGGCGGGCGCTGATCGCCGACCCCGAGGTCGACGTGGTCTCCGTCACCACGCCCAATCAGTTTCACCCCGAGATGGCGATTGCAGCCATCGAGGCCGGCAAGCATGTCTGGTGCGAAAAACCCATGGCGCCGGCCTATGCCGATGCCGAGCGCATGCTGGAAACGGCGAAGCGATCCGGCAAGGTTGCCGCCCTTGGCTATAATTATATTCAGAATCCCGTCATGCGGCATATCAGGACGCTGATTGGCGAAGGCGCCATCGGCACGGTCAATCATATCCGCGTCGAGATGGATGAGGATTTCATGGCCGATGCCGATGTCTTCTTTTATTGGAAGAGCGAGCTTTCCGCCGGCTACGGCGCGCTCGACGACTTCGCCGTCCACCCGCTGTCACTGCTCTGGTATCTCTTCGGCCATGTCGAGGCCGTCATAACGGATATGGTAAAACCCTATGCCGACCGCCCGCTGAGCGAGGGTGGCCGCCGTGCCGTCGAAAACCACGATGGCGCCAACGTGCTGATGCGGCTTGGCGGCGGCATCTCCGCCGTGTTGATGGCGAATCGCGCCGCCTGGGGCCGTAAGGGCCGCATCGCCCTGCAGATTTTCGGCTCGAAAGGCTCGATCGTCTACGACCAGGAGCGCATGAACGAATTCGAACTCTATCAGGCCGACGGCCGCGGCTCCGAACAGGGCTTCCGCAAGATACTGGCGGCACCTGCCCATCGGCCTTATGATCGGTTCATTCCGGCACCAGGCCACGGCCTCGGCTTCAACGATCTGAAGGTCATCGAATGCCGCGAGCTGATCCGGGCAATATCAGGCGAGCCGTCGTCGATCGTGACATTCGAAGACGGTCTCAGGATAGAGAAGTCGGTGCATGCCATGGCACAGTCCTTCCACGAGCGCCGCTGGATCGAGATCGGCTGAATGTAAGAGGCCGCTTTCCGTTGACGGCGCACGGGCTACCGCATAATTCCTGAAATCGGGATCGATTTCAGGGATTATGCAGAAACTCAAAATGCGACAGCGTCCTTTGCGTGTCTGAAAGATGCGCGGCGCTTTACGGGACAGGCCTTGGCGTGGGTGTCGGGCGCAGCTTCAGGAGTGAGATCGTGACGGATAGACTGGTGATCATCGGCGCGGGACAGGCCGGTTTCGCATTGGCGGCCAAGCTGCGTGCGTTGAAGGATGCGCGCCCGATCACCCTCCTCGGCGCCGAGGAGGTCGCTCCCTATCAGCGTCCGCCACTGTCAAAGAAATACCTGCTCGGTGAAATGGCCTTCGACCGCCTGCTGTTCCGCGCCGAGCACTGGTATGCAGACAATGACGTCGATCTTCGCCGTTCAACCTGGGCCGAGCAGATCAAACCGGACAGCAAGCAGGTTCTGCTGCAGGACGGCTCTGTTCTCGATTACGGCACGCTGGCGCTGACCACCGGTTCGACGCCGCGCCGGCTGCCGGCCGCGATCGGCGGCGATCTCGAAGGCGTCTATGTCGCCCGCGACAAGCGCGATGCCGACCTGCTTGCCGACGAGATGCGTCCCGGTCGCCGCGTCCTCATCATCGGCGGCGGTTATATCGGTCTCGAGGCGGCGGCCGTTGCCCGCCATCGCGGCCTGGAAGTCACCGTCATCGAGATGGCCGACCGCATCCTGCAGCGCGTCGCGGCGAAGGAGACGGCCGACATCATGCGCGCGATCCACGAGACACATGAGGTGGTGATCCGCGAGAAGACAGGGCTCAAGCATTTGATCGGCAAGGATGGCCGCGTCACCGGCGCCGCACTTTCCGACGGATCGGTCATCGACCTCGATTTCGCCGTCGTCGGCATCGGCGTCGCGCCGAACGACCAGCTTGCCAAGGAAGCCGGCCTCGAAGTCGCCAACGGCATTGTCGTCGACGAATTCGCCCGCACCTCCGATCCGGCGATCTTTGCGGCCGGCGATTGCGCCGCACTTCCCTGGCAGGGCGGCCGCATCAGGCTCGAATCGGTGCAGAACGCCGTCGACCAGGCCGAAGCAGCGGCAGCCGTCATCGCCGGCGGCAACGAGCCTTATGCGCCGAAGCCGTGGTTCTGGTCCGACCAATATGACGTCAAGCTGCAGATTGCCGGCTTCAATCTCGGTTATGACGAGACGCTGCTGCGTCCCGGCACCCGCGAAGGCGCACATTCGGTCTGGTACTTCCGGAACGGCGTGCTGATCGCCGTCGATGCGATCAACGACGCGAAAGCCTATGTGACCGGCAAAAAACTGCTGGAATCCGGGACCAATCCCGACAAGTTGATTCTCGCCGACCCTTCTGCTGACCTTAAGAGCCTGCTCGGCTGAGATCGGCCTCCTCATCGAAGAGAACGAAGCGCGATCAAATTCCGCGGATCTCGGCAGGAGGCGAGGCCTATTTGCGCAACCAGCCGAATTGCCGCTCGCTGCATTTCTTCTGGTGAAAGCTCAAAAAACCCTTGCATTCACAGACCGGTCGCCATAGTTAGGCCGCACCGGAGAGGTGGCCGAGTGGTCGAAGGCGCTCCCCTGCTAAGGGAGTATACGTCAAAAGCGTATCGTGGGTTCGAATCCCATCTTCTCCGCCATTCTGATTTCCTGAGCGGCTGTCGATCTTTAGTTTCTGCCAGAGAATCACATTCGCTTAGTCGGCTAGGTCTAGGGCCGCACGAATGAGAAAATCTCTCCCGCCCTGAAGCGAGAGAATCGGTTTGCGGGAATCACCTCCCGCGCTCATGCCCGGCAGCTGGTAAAAGCGGATCGGTGCATGTCCGGTTACGCTTCCGACAATCCTGATATTCCCCGCAAGGCCTGGATTTTGTCAAAAAAGTGTCACGAATGTGTCGCAAAACGTATGTCCAATTCTTTGTTAACCCGACCTAAGCAGCCGCAAAATCAGGGTTTTCTTAACAAAGCATAAAGGAAATCGAGGCCGGATGCCCAACTTGTGTCCTTTCAGCAACAGGATCTCGGGAAGGCTCCGCCAAACCCCCTGTCCGAGTAAGTTGGTGATTGCGTGACGGCTCCCGTCTTGTATTTTCAGCGTCGGAAGCAAGGGCGACTGATCGTCCACTTCTTGAAACACGGGGATGGGGCAGGGAACGCTGCTCAGCGAAAGATCCCAAACCCGATCGAAACTTTGAATTGGAGGTCATTTATGAACATCAAGAGCCTTCTTCTCGGCTCCGCTGCTGCTCTCGCAGTAGTTTCCGGTGCTCAGGCTGCTGACGCTATCGTTGCTGCCGAACCGGAACCGGTTGAATATGTTCGCGTCTGCGACGCTTACGGCACCGGCTACTTCTACATCCCGGGCACCGAAACCTGCCTCAAGATCAACGGCTACATCCGTTTCCAGGTTAACGTTGCTGACGACGTCGGCGGCGATTCGGATTGGGATGCAACGACCCGCGGTCAGGTTCAGTTCACGGCCAAGAGCGACACCGAGTACGGTCCGCTGACCGGCGTCATCGTCATGCAGTTCAATGCTGACAATGCCACCGATCAGACTTCCAAGCTCGACTCCGCTTACCTCGACGTTGCCGGCTTCCGCGCCGGTCTGTTCTACAGCTGGTGGGACGATGGTCTCTCTGGCGAAACCGACGACATCGGTTCGGTCGTAACGCTCCACAACTCGATCCGCTATCAGTATGAAACCAGCGATTTCTACGCTGGCATCAGCGTCGACGAACTGGAAGACGGCGTTTACAAGGCCGGCGAAGAAGCCAACAACGTTGGCGTTGCTGTCGGTCTCGGCGGCAAGGCCGGCGCATTCAGCTACCAGGTCACTGCGGGCTACGACGTCGACAACGAAGACGGTGCTGTCCGTGCAATGGGTACGGTTGACATCGGCCCCGGCACGCTCGGCCTCGCCGGCGTATACTCTTCCGGCCCGAACTCCTACTACTCCTCGGCTGAATGGGCTGTGGCTGCCGAATACGCAATCAAGGCAACCGACAAGCTGAAGATCACCCCGGCCGTTCAGTACTACGGCAACTACTTCGGCGGCTCCAAGGTCGTTCCGGATGACTTCGACGGTCTCGGCGATGCCTGGAAGGTCGGTCTGACGGTTGATTACCAGATCGTCGACAACTTCTACGCCAAGGCTTCGGTTCAGTACCTCGATCCGGATGATGGTGACGACACAACTTCGGGCTACTTCCGCCTGCAGCGTTCGTTCTAATCTGATCTGACTTCGGTCAATCAGGAAAGCCCGGCTCTTGAGCCGGGCTTTTTTGTATTTCGACAAATGGCAGGGATAGGTGCCGGATGTCCGGCGTCAATCAGGCAATCCGCAGGTGGCGAGAAATGCTCCAATCGCTGCGGGAGTACCGGCGTGATGCAGAAGGGGTGCGTGTCCCTGTCCATCGGCAGCATGCAGGATCAACCTCGGATGCCGGCGCGCCATTTCATCGGCGGTCTCCTTTGAAAGCAGAGACGTATTTTCGCCGCGGATCAGCATTAGTGGAAATCGGCTCAAGCGGTCGAATTGCTCCCAGAGATCGGGCATCGGCTGGCTGAAATCGACCGATTTCAGTGCCTCCGCGATCGCCGGATCGAAATCGGCGACAGGTCTTCCATCGATATCCCGATAGAGGGCAAGCGCCATCTCGTGCCAATCTTCTTCTGCAAGCGTGGTAAATGAAGCGCCATGATTTTCCTTCAATATAACGGCCGCCTCGTTCCAGTCCCCCGGCTTCCTGCCGCTGTTGAGGTAGTCGCGAATTCTCGCCAGACCCTCAGCCTCAAGCGCAGGCCCGATATCGTTGAGGATGACGGCTTCGAGAAGATCCGGCCGTGTCGCCGCGATCAGGTGCAGGATTAGCCCGCCTCGCGACGTGCCGATGAAGATCGCCCGCTCGATGCCGAGCGCCGCGCAGGCGGCGATGACGTCGCCGGCCTCGATGGCGAGATTGTAGTTCGCCTTGTTCTCATCCCAAGCCGAATTCCCCCGCCCGCGCGAATCGAGCGCAATCACCCTGCGTGGCGCCGTCGTGTCGCGGGAAAGAAGCAGCGCCAGCGGATGAAAATCCCGCGTATTGCGGGTCAGGCCTGGCAGGCAGATCACCGGCAGCCGTCCGGGGCTTGCCGCCCCGTCGGGCCGGTAGTCGCGGGCATAAAGCCTCAGCCCATCGGCAGACGTGTAAAATCGTTCCTGGAAACCAACCGCATCCGTATCCGGCATCGCATCCCCCGAGGCCTGTTTGATCCCGCAGATGTAGCTTGCTTTTCGAGCCGCGCCAAACGGCTTCAGGAAGCGCTGCGTCCGCCGATGAGGTCACGCTCGATGTCGGTCGGCTGTCCGAGACGGGCTTTGTAGACCTCGTAATTCTCCATCACCCGCTGCACATAGTTGCGCGTTTCGGGGAAGGGGATGCGCTCGATCCAGTCGACGATCTCGTCAATCGGCCTGCCGCGCGGATCGCCGTAACGGCCGATCCATTCCGGTACTCGCTTCGGCCCGGCATTGTAGGCAATGAAGGTGAGGATATAGGAGCCGCCGAAGGCGTCGATTTGCTCGCCGAGATAATGCGCACCAAGCGTCGCATTATAACCGGCATCGGCCGTCAGCTTGTCCTTCGAATAGGCGATGTTGTGGCGCTTGGCCACCGCCTGGGCCGTCCCCGGCAGAAGCTGCAGCAGGCCGCGTGCATTGGCCGCCGACACGGCGGCCGGGTTGAAGGCGCTTTCCTGCCGGGCGATGGCATAGGCGAGCGCCTTGCCGGAGCCTGATATATTGGCGTTCGCCGGGATCACGCCGACCGGAAAGGCGAGCGCCGCGACATCGATGCCGCGTCCATACGCGATTTTGCCGATCTGCAGCGAGAGATGATGATCGCCGGATTGCTCGGCCTGTGCCGCAAGGACAGCCAATTCGCCCGGGCTCTGCAACTGATCGGCAAGCGCGAGATAGAGAATATCGGCCCGCCATCCATGACCTGCGGCCTCCAGCCGGGCGATCGCCTGCACGGCTTCGCGTGCCTGGAAGCGTTGCCGGTCGGCAGTGCTCGGCGACGGATAGGTGACATTAAGCGTCTTTCGCCCCAGCCTTTCGGCCGCGAGCTGGCCATAGAAGGTGCCGGGAAAATTCGCGGCCTTTGTATAGAATTCGCTGGATTTCCCGGGGCCGCCGGCTTCGGCTGCCCGTCCCAGCCAGTACCAGGCGCGTGAAACCGAGATCGGCCCGTTTGATGTCTCGAGGATCTTGCGGAAATGTGTTTCCGCCGTTGCCGGCTCCTGCAGGCCGCGAAGCGCGTACCATCCGGCATGGAATTCAGCCTCGACGATATCCGTCGGGCTCGTTGCGGCGTAGTTTGCGACGATGCGATAGGCAGGCTTGAATTGTCCCTGGTCGACGAGACCACGGCTGACGATGCGTTGCTCGTTCCACCATTCGCCGGAGTTGACCAGTTCGCTGCGCTCGGGCGGCATTTGCTCCAGAAGTGCTGCCGCCTCGGCATATTTGTCCTGTTTGCGCAGATATTCGATCCGCGCAAACAGCAGGCCGGCATCGGTGCGCCACTTCGCATCGACGGCGTTGAGCAAAGCGCTGGCGTTGGCCGCTTTGGCGTCGACCGCAGCCCAGGCCTTGTAGAGCGATTGTGCCTGGCCCATATCGCCGAAGCGCTTGGCCTGCGCCACACGGCCGCGATACATCAGATAGTCCATCCGCGCCTTGTGGTCGGCGGGTGTCAACAGCGCGGAAAACTCGATGAGGATCTTGTCCTCGGTCGCCTTGTCGAGAGCCTCTCCACGCCAGACCTTGCGAATATATTTTGCCGCTTGCGCTTGGCCGCCTGATGCAACCAGCGCCCGGCCGAGGATGACCGTACCCTGCATCGTCTCAGGCGCGGTATCGCCGAAGGCGGCAAGTATGGCGGGAGGGGCGGGATTTTCGTCATAGAGCGCGCGCTCGGAATAGGCGCGCAGCCGCGAAAGGCCCGGCCACCCCTTGAGCTCCTGCGCGGCGCTGGCGATTTCATAGGAGGGAACGCCCTTCAATCCGGAAACGGCAATCGCCCAGGTGAGGATATGGCGGTCGAGCGTCGCGTCGCGCATGCCGTCACGGATCGAAAGCGCCAGCTGCGGGTCCTTGTCGGAAAGCGCATCGAGGCCGGCTTTCAGGTCGCCGTTGACAGGCGCGATTGCCGGGTTGTGCGGAATGGCACCCGTTGTGATCGATTCCGGTATGGATGTCTCGGGAATGAAGCCGAGCGGCTTGACCTCAGGCATCGAAGGGCTCTCGCCGGGAAGCGGCGACGCAAAGCTGCCCCACGCAGCGGCAATGAAGCCGAAGGCGGACAGAATCAGGACAGCTTTCTTCATCCGGGATCTCGCAACGAAAACACGCCCTGCCATTAGGCTAGAGGCATCTTAACGAAACCTTACCGTACCAGGTAAAATTCGTTCACATCTGCTATCGGAATTTGCCCTAAACCGAACTCTACGCGCTTGTCGCGATGATTTCGGCGCTCTATGGTGCGCAACTCTTATTCATGGAATGCGGCCGAAGCAAGGATTTGGTCGTGAGGAGCTTTGCATGTTCAATGGGTCCATTCCCGCCCTCGTCACCCCCTTCACCGATGCCGGACTGATCGACGAAGACAGCTTCGCCGCTCATGTCGACTGGCAGATCAAGGAAGGCAGCGGTGGTCTCGTTCCGGTCGGCACGACGGGCGAATCCCCGACGCTGTCGCATGCCGAACACAAACGGGTCGTGGAACTCTGCATCGAGGTTGCCGCAAAACGCGTTCCCGTCATGGCTGGCGCCGGCTCGAACAATACGCGGGAGGCGATCGAGCTTGCCCAGCATGCCGAAAAGGTCGGTGCGAACGCCGTTCTGGTCGTCACTCCCTATTACAACAAGCCGACGCAGAAGGGTTTGATTGCGCATTTTTCGGCCATCGCCGAAGCCGTCGATCTGCCGATCTATATCTATAACATCCCCGGCCGCTCGGTGGTCGATATGACGCCGGAAACGATGGGTGCGCTCGCCAAGGCGCACAGGAATATCGTTGGCGTCAAGGATGCGACGGGCAAGATCGAGCGCGTTTCGGAACAGCGCATCACCTGCGGGACGGATTTCCGGCAACTGTCCGGCGAGGATGCGACGGCGCTGGGCTTCAACGCCCATGGCGGTGTCGGCTGTATTTCGGTAACGGCCAATGTCGCGCCACGCCTCTGCGCCGATTTCCAGGCGGCGACGCTGGCAGGCGATTATGCCCGCGCGTTGGAATATCAGGATCGGCTGATGCCGCTGCACAAGGCGATTTTCCTTGAGCCGGGTCTTTGCGGCGCCAAATACGGGCTCTCCAAGCTTGGCCGGATGAGCCGTAACGTCCGCTCGCCGCTGCTTTCGACGCTGGAACCGGCAACGGAATCGGCCATCGACGCCGCCATGCGCCATGCCGGCCTGTTGAACTGACGAGACCGGCCTTCTTCACAAGACAGGGTCTCTCCCTTACATAAAGGGCAAGGAATGAGGGCGCGGCTTTTCGCGCCGTAGATCCGGATGATTTTAGGCCTGACTGGCCTGAAATCTGAATCCGGATCTACATCAAAGAAACAGAGCATGATGGCACCCGAAAACCGCTCACACTTTTCGGCATCATGCTCGGAAGCAATTGGAATATCGTCATGGCCCCCAAAGGCAGCCAGCGTGTAGTGAACAAGGTTGTGGCGGAAAACCGCAAGGCCCGCTTCAACTACGAGATCATCGATACCTACGAGGCCGGCCTCGTGCTGATGGGCACGGAGGTCAAGTCGCTGCGCGAAGGCAAGGCCAATATCGCCGAATCCTACGCCTCGGATGAGGGCGGTGAGATCTGGCTGATCAATTCCTACCTGCCGGAATATCTGCAGGCCAACCGCTTCAATCACGAACCGCGCCGGCGCCGCAAGCTGCTGCTGTCGGGCCGTGAAATCCATCGCCTGCGCTCAGCCATCAACCGCGAAGGCATGACGCTGATCCCGCTGAAGATCTATTTCAACGACCGTGGTCGGGCGAAGATGGAACTGGCGCTCGCCAAGGGTAAGAAATTGCACGACAAGCGCGAGTCGGAGAAGGAACGCGATTGGAATCGGCAGAAGAGCCGCCTGCTGAAGGATAGAGGCTGACCGTATGACGACGGCTGGCAATGGTCGCCATCTGCCAGGTTTTCATCACTTGCTTTGAAGGGCGCACCAGAAGCCGGCCGCGCTTTGACGAGCCAGTCGGCTTCGAAGTGTAAAACCCGCTTAGTCCTCGAAATCGCTGGCCGGGGCGACTTCGGCCGGGCGTGGCGCCCGCTCCGAGGGATCGCGACCGATTTCAGCCTTCAGAGACAAGAGGTCGATAAAATGATCGGCCTGACGGCGCAAGTCGTCGGCGATCATCGGCGGCTGCGTCGCCATGGTTGAGATCACCGAGACCTTGCGGCCTCTGCGCTGCAATGCCTCGACCAGGTTCGTGAAGTCGCCGTCGCCCGAGAAGATGACGAGGTGATCGACCGTTTCGGACTGTTCCATGGCGTCGATCGCAAGCTCGATGTCCATGTTGCCCTTGATCTTTCGGCGACCCATGGAATCCGTGAATTCCTTGGCGGGCTTGGTGACGACTTTGTAGCCGTTATAGTCGAGCCAGTCGATCAGCGGCCGGATCGATGAATATTCCTGATCCTCGATCAGAGCGGTATAATAATAGGCACGCAGCAGATATCCGCGCTTCTGGAATGCTTTCAGGAGCTTGCGGTAATCTATGTCAAAGCCGAGGCTCTTGGATGCAGCGTAGAGGTTGGCGCCGTCAATGAAGAGTGCAATTTTCTCGCGTGGGTCAAACATCGCTTACCAATCCAATGAGAGCAATCGAAATCAGAAGGCAACAAACCTCAATAAAAACAATATCTTGTGTCTCAATTTCGACCTGATCCTTACTTTATGAATTATTCATATATGAAAGATTTAGGGCACGATTCGACATATTCCAAGCAACCTTCGGTGGAATTATGACATTCTCCATGGAAATTTAGCTCAGCCACGGATAAAGGCGAGGGGAGGCGGAATGAAAAACTTGTATTTGCCCGGTTTTAATTGTATCGGGCGTGTTAATCCCGAAATGACGACCGTAAAGGACAGGCAATGGCCCGTGTCACAGTTGAAGATTGCATCGACAAGGTGGAGAACCGCTTCGAGCTGGTTCTGCTCGCCAGCCACCGCGCCCGGCTGATTTCCCAGGGTGCCTCGATCACCATCGATCGCGACAACGACAAGAATCCTGTGGTGGCCCTGCGCGAAATCGCCGACGAGACGCTTTCGCCCGACGACCTCAAGGAAGATCTGATCCATTCGCTGCAGAAGCATGTCGAAGTCGACGAGCCCGAGCCCGATCCGGCAAGCATGATCGCCGCCGGCGGTGCCACTGCGGCCGACAGCGAAGAGCAGGACGACGTGCCGGAGACGATCACTTTCGACCAGATGTCGGAAGAAGAGCTGCTTGCCGGCATCGAAGGCCTCGTGCCGCCGGAAAAGAGCGACGACTACTAAGCGCGCAGGCGGGATCTCCGGTCGCGTCGGTCAGATGCGATCCGGAAAAAGCGGCATGCGACGCAAAAGAGCGACGATTACCAATCGTCAATCTTGCACCTTTATTGCTTAGGCATATTATTGCCCATGTGTGCGCCAATCGTTGATTGGCGCGCTTTTATTTTTATCGGAGTGGCTTTGGAATGATGCGGCAGTACGAGCTCGTGGAGCGGGTTCAGCAATACAAGCCCGATGCCAATGAAGCACTGCTGAACAAAGCCTATGTCTATGCCATGCAGAAGCATGGCCAGCAAAAGCGCGCGAGCGGCGATCCCTATATTTCCCATCCGCTCGAGGTCGCTGCGATTCTCACCGACATGCATCTCGATGAATCGACGATTGCGGTCGCCCTTCTGCACGATACGATCGAGGATACGACGGCGACGCGCGCCGAGATCGACGAGCTGTTCGGCGAGGATATCGGCCGGCTGGTCGAGGGTCTGACGAAGATCAAGAAGCTCGATCTCGTCACCAAAAAGGCCAAGCAGGCGGAAAACCTGCGCAAGCTGCTGCTCGCCATATCAGACGATGTGCGCGTGCTGCTCGTCAAGCTTGCCGATCGCCTGCACAATATGCGCACCCTCGATCACATGTCGGCCGACAAGCGTGCCCGCATCTCCGAGGAGACGATGGAAATCTATGCGCCGCTCGCCGGCCGCATGGGCATGCAGGACATGCGCGAGGAACTCGAGGAACTCTCCTTCCGCCATATGAACCCGGAAGCCTACGAGACCGTCACCAAAAGGCTGGAAGAGCTTTCGAAGCGCAACGAGGGCATCGTCAAGAAGATCGAGGCCGAACTGCGCGACCTTCTGGTCGCAAGCGGCCTGACGAGCGCTTATGTCACGGGCCGGCAGAAGAAGCCCTATTCGGTCTTCCGCAAAATGCAGTCGAAGTCGCTTTCCTTCGAACAGCTTTCCGATGTCTACGGCTTCCGCCTGATCGTCGAGGACATCCCGTCCTGTTACCGGGCGCTCGGCATCGTCCACACGCGCTGGCGCGTCGTGCCCGGCCGCTTCAAGGACTATATCTCGACGCCGAAGCAGAACGATTACCGTTCGCTGCACACCACCATCGTCGGCCCCTCCAGCCAGCGCATCGAACTGCAGATCCGCACCAAGCGCATGCACGAAATCGCCGAATTCGGCATCGCCGCCCACACGCTCTATAAGGACGGCGCCACCAATGCCGATGGCGATATCCTGTCCCGCGAATCCAATGCCTATTCCTGGCTGCGTCATACGATCGAGGCCCTGGCCGAGGGCGACAGCCCGGAAGAGTTCCTCGAACACACCAAGCTCGAACTCTTCCAGGACCAGGTTTTCTGCTTCACGCCGAAGGGCAAGTTGATTGCCCTGCCGCGCGGTGCCACCCCGATCGATTTCGCTTATGCGGTGCACACCAATATCGGCGATACCACGGTGGGCGCCAAGATCAACGGCCGTATCATGCCGCTGGTGACGCGGCTTGCAAATGGGGACGAGGTCGAGATCATCCGCTCCGGCGTGCAGGTTCCGCCCGCCGCCTGGGAGGAGATCGTCGTGACCGGCAAGGCGCGCGCCGCCATCCGCCGCGCCACTCGCATGGCGATCCGCAAGCAATATGCCGGCCTCGGCCACCGCATTCTCGAGCGCACTTTCAATAGGGCCGGCAAGATCTTCTCGCGCGAGGCGATGAAGCCGGCGCTGCCCCGTCTCGGCCAGAAGGATGTCGAGGATGCGATCGCCGCCGTCGGCCGCGGCGAGATGTCCTCGCTCGACGTGTTGCGCGCCGTCTATCCCGATCATCAAGATGAGCGCGTCACCGTGAAGCCGTCGGGCGATGACGGCTGGTTCAACGTTCGCAGCGCCGCCGGCATGATCTTCAAGATCCCCGGCAAGACCAAGACAGGGCACGACGGCGGCCATTCGGAAATCGACGCCGATGCCGATATCGGGCCGATCCGCGGCCTGTCCGGCAATGTCGACGTCAAGTTCGCGCCGACCGGCGCCGTGCCCGGTGATCGCATCGTCGGCATCATGGATCAGGGCAAGGGTATCACCATCTATCCGATCCAGTCGCCGAGCCTGCAGCGCTTCGACGATCAGCCCGACCGCTGGATCGACGTGCGCTGGGACCTCGACGAAGCCAACAAGTCGCGTTTCATGGCGCGCATCATGGTGAATGGGTTGAATGAACCCGGTACGCTTGCCAAGGTCGCACAGACGGTTGCAGGCCTCGACGTCAATATCCGCTTGCTGAATACGGTGCGGGTAGCCGCCGATTTCACCGAAATGATGATCGAGGTCGAGGTCTGGGACCTGCGTCAGCTCAACCAGTTGCTCGCCCAGATGAAGGAACTGGATTGTATCGCCACGGTCCGGCGCCTCTACGAGTAAGCTTTTGTTAAGCCGCCCCAGAGGGTTGGCCGAAAAATTGCACATTTTATAATCGGAGCGGCGCATCAACGGGGCAAGAGATGCGTTGAGTGCATGGCTGCGTCCATGTTGCGGCGGTGGTAATTAACCTCTTTCGGGCCTATCTTCTGGTCATCGAAACGTAAACAGAAGATGAGACAAGATAATGTTTGACCCTATCAAGAAATTCGCACGTGCCTTCCGCGCTCCGACCACACAGGAACGTGAAATGGCTTATTTGAACGGCTCGCTCGATCGTATTGATCTCGAGTTTCGTCAGCGCCAGGTCGACCGCGGTCTGTTCCGCAATCGCTGATACCGAACTTTATACTTGAGACGAGTGAGGGACGTTATGCATAACGGACGCCCCTCGGCATGAAGAAGCTCCTCTTCGCAGAGAGAAATGAGGGGTGGTTTTTTGAGCGGTATAATTTGCCGCTCTTGTCATGGTGGTGTGCGCTGCACTAAATACCGGCCATGTTGTTTCGCCGTCGCAAGCCTGCAGGATTCAAGGAAAAGATGCGGGAGCTTTTATGGCCTCGCAAAGGTTTCCTTCGCCCGATCCGTTACCTGACAATGCGCATCCTGCGCCTGAGCGCTTCGCCGCATGCGGTTGCCGCCGGCGTCGCTGCGGGTGTCTTCGTCTCGTGGACGCCTTTCATCGGCGTGCATTTTGTCATGGCTTTCGTCATCACCTATTTCCTCTCCGGCAGCATGGTGGCCGCCGCCCTCGGTTGCGCCGCTTTCGGCAATCCGCTGACCTATCCCTTCATCTGGGGCATCACCTGGGAAATCGGGCATTTGCTGTTGAACCGCGAGGATCATCTGGCCGGTCAGACGGTGGATCTCGCTGCCCTTTTTCACAAGCTGAACTTCGCTGAGCTGTGGAAGCCGGTGCTGGAGCCGATGCTGGTCGGCGCCATTCCGCCGGCGATGATCACCTCCGTTGCGCTCTATGCGCTGACGTTCTACACCGTGAAGGGTTTTCAGACGCGCCGCCACATACGGCTGATGGAGCGGGCGCGCCTGCGTCTTGCCAGTCCGGCCGGCGACATGCCAAGCGTATGAACCCGATCGAGAATTCTTAAGCGACGGAAGGTTCCGCATGATCATCGGCATTGGCAGCGATCTGATTGACATTCGCCGTGTCGAGAAATCCATCGAGCGCTTCAGCGAGCGCTTCACCCATCGCTGCTTCACCGAGATCGAGCGCGCGCGTTCTGACCGCCGGGCAAATCGTGCCGCATCCTATGCCAAGCGTTTCGCCGCCAAGGAGGCCTGTTCCAAGGCGCTCGGCACCGGCATGGCGCAGGGCGTCTTCTGGAAGGACATGGGCGTCGTCAACCTTCCGAGCGGCAAGCCGACCATGCTTTTATCAGGCGGCGCCGCCCTGATCCTCGAATCGCTGCTGCCCGCGGGCCACAGGCCCGCCATTCATTTGACAATAACGGATGATTATCCCTTGGCGCAGGCCTTCGTCATTATCGAGGCGTTGCCCGAGAGCCTTTGATCGCGACCTCGGGAGCTGTTGATCGCGACCTCTCGTCGCTTTTGGTGTTGTCGCCATTGCCGCAACCGACCGAAGCCGCTAGAGAGAACGACAGAAAGAACTGCGCCGCCGCGGCGTCTTGAAGGAATAAGACTGCGTGTCCGAAAAAGTCGAAGCCAAGCCGAATGCCCTCTGGGAAAATATCAAAGTCATCATCCAGGCGCTGATTTTGGCGATGGTGATCCGTACGGTGCTGTTCCAGCCCTTTACCATTCCCTCCGGTTCGATGATGCCGACGCTGCTCGTCGGCGACTACATCTTCGTCAATAAGTTCGCTTACGGCTATTCGAAATATTCGCTGCCCTTCTCGCCTGACGTCTTCAGCGGCCGCCTGTTCGGCGCCGATCCGAAGCGTGGCGACATCGTCGTCTTCCGCTTCCCGCCAAACCCCGAGATCGATTACATCAAGCGCTGCATCGGCCTGCCGGGTGACCATATCCAGGTTACGGACGGCGTGCTCTACGTTAACGGCAAGCCGGTTCCGAAGGTGGCGGACGGCAGCTTCACCTCGGATTACAAGCTTGATCCGGGCGCAGATGTGCCGGTGTTCCGCGAAACGCTCGACAACGGCAAGACCTATGACACGCTTGATCAGTCTCCGGTATCGCGCGGCGACAATACCCGCGAGTTCATCGTGCCGGAAGGCCACTATTTCATGATGGGCGATAACCGCGACAACTCGCTCGACAGCCGCTTTGACGTCGGCTTCGTGCCTGCGGAAAATCTTGTCGGCCGCGCCAGCGTCATCTTCTTCTCGCTCGGCAACGATACCTCCTTCCGCGAAATCTGGAAGTGGCCGACGAACATGCGTTGGGACCGCCTATTCAAGGTTGTTGAATGAATAAGGCGCAGACGCTTTCTGCGGCGGAACGCGCAAAGCTTGAAGGCCTGATCGGTCATGACTTCGCTGATAAGGAACGCCTGGACCGCGCGCTGACCCATGCCAGCGCCCGCACGGAAAAGGGCAGCAATTACGAACGGCTGGAATTCCTCGGCGACAGGGTCCTCGGGCTCTGCATCGCCGAGCTTCTGTTCCGCACTTTCGGCACGGCGGGAGAAGGCGAGCTCTCGGTTCGCCTCAACCAGCTCGTCAGTGCTGAAACCTGTGCGGCGGTCGCCGACGAGCTCAATCTTCACCTCTATATCCGCACCGGCGCCGATGTGAAGAAATTGACCGGCAAGCGCATGATGAACGTGCGCGCCGACGTCGTCGAAAGCCTGATCGCCGCGATCTATCTCGACGGCGGCCTCGAAGTTGCCCGCCGGTTCATTCTGCGTTACTGGCAGGGCAGGGCGGTGCGGGCCGATGGCGCCAAGCGCGACGCCAAGACCGAGCTGCAGGAATGGTCGCACGCGAAATTCGGCGTCACGCCAATCTACCGGGTTGATGAACGCAGCGGACCGGATCATGATCCGCGCTTCAAGGTGACGGTGGAAGTTGCTGGCATTAAGCCCGAAACCGGCGTAGAGCGGTCGAAGCGTGCCGCCGAACAGGTCGCGGCAACGAAGATGCTTGAGCGCGAAGGCATTTGGCAGCAATCGCCTGCCGGAAACTGACGGGACAATGACACAAGAAGAAGATATCGCGGCCGAAGCTGCCGCAGAAACCAATGGTCCGACGCATTCGGGCTTCGTCGCGCTGATCGGGCCGACCAATGCCGGCAAGTCGACGCTGGTGAACCGCCTCGTCGGCGCCAAGGTCTCGATCGTCAGCCATAAGGTGCAGACGACGCGGGCCATCGTTCGCGGCATCGCGATCCACGACAATGCCCAGATCGTCTTCATGGACACGCCTGGTATCTTCAAGCCGCGCCGCCGGCTTGACCGTGCCATGGTGACCTCGGCCTGGGGCGGTGCGAGGGATGCCGATCTGATCGTGCTGCTGATCGACAGCGAGCGCGGCCTGCGCGGCGATGCAGAAGCCATCCTCGAAGGCCTCAAGGAAGTCCGGCAGCCGAAGATCCTGCTGCTCAACAAGATCGACCGCGTCAACCGTGAGGATCTGCTGGCACTGGCCGCCGCCGCCAACGAGAAGATCGCTTTCGAGCGCACCTTCATGATCTCCGCCGAAAACGGCTCCGGCTGCGACGACGTCATGGACTATCTGGCAAAAACGCTCCCGGAGGGGCCGTGGTATTATCCGGAAGACCAGATCTCCGATCTGCCGATGCGCCAGCTCGCCGCCGAGATCACCCGCGAGAAGCTGTTTCTGCGCCTGCATCAGGAGCTTCCCTATGCCTCGCATGTCGAAACGGAGAAGTGGGAAGAGCGCAAGGACGGCTCGGTGCGGATCGAGCAGGTGATCTATCTTGAGCGCGACAGCCAGAAGAAGATTGCGCTCGGCAAGGGTGGTGAAACCATCAAGGCGATCTCGACTGCGTCCCGCAAGGAATTGTCGGAGATCCTCGAACAGCCTGTCCATCTCTTTCTGTTCGTCAAGGTTCGCGAGAATTGGGGTGATGATCCCGAGCGGTTCCGCGAAATGGGTCTCGATTTCCCGAAATAAGCATGGCAAGGATGTCACCGGGTAGACGCTGGCCCCTGCTGGCGCGCCGGTTTTGCGACGGCAAGGGTACGTATGGCGACGTCGAGACCCATCAATTCGTTCAAAACCCCATGCGAGCAATGTCCTTTGCGGCCGCTGCCGCATTTCAGGGAGTTCAGCCGCGACGAGCTGGAATTCGTCTCGAGCTTCAAAAGGGGTGAGCTTGCCGTCGATGCCGGCTCCACCATTCTCGTCGAGGGAGCCCATAGCGCTCATCTCTTCACGGTGCTCTCCGGCTGGGGCTTCCGCTACAAGATGCTGGAGGACGGGCGTCGCCAGATTCTGAACTATATCATGCCGGGCGACCTGATCGGACTGCAGGGAACCATCGGCGGCGAGATGCAGCATTCCGTCGAAGCGCTTTCACCCGTTTCGCTCTGTGTCTTCGAACGAGACAGGCTGATGACGCTCTACAACAAGCACGCCTCGCTCGCCTTCGACATTACCTGGATCGCCGCGCGCGAGGAGCGCATCCTGGATGAGCATCTCTTGAGCATCGGCCGCCGCACGGCGCTGGAAAGAGCAGCCTACCTGATCGCTTTCCTGTTCGAGCGCGGCCGGAAGCTCAATATTTTCAACGGCCGCAAATTTATCCCCATCACCCAGCAGCACATTGCCGACACGCTCGGTCTCTCCATCGTTCACACCAACAAAACCTTGAAAAAGCTCAGCGAACGTGGGTTGATCCGCTGGCAGGAGCGCGGCTGCGAGGTGCTGAACGGCGAGGAATTGATGGTCATCGCCGGCTGGGAAGGGCTTGGAGAGGGCAAACGCCCGTTCATCTAAAGCGCGTCGCGATCTTTCAGATTCGCTCCTGGCGCTTCAGGTCTTTGTTTTACGCATGTCGTTGTCGCAAGACCGCTGCACGGTTTTGCCCGACATGCTTTAGCCAAGCGGTCTGGTTATGTCTTTTTTAAATGCAGATTAGCAGCAGGGAAAATAAGGTCAGTCGACATCTTTCCTCCGATTTTGATTCTTATCGACCGGGCAGAAAAATGGTTTATTCAGAAAAGGTGGCGGAATTCACCGATAGCGTGCCATGCGGGGCACCGGAGGGCAATGATGTTGGCGAAATGGCCGGGGCGCTGCGACAGGTGCCCGACGAGGGGCATGGAATCATGAGCGCAATCCGTGTTCTGGTTCTTGAAGACAGTCTGATCATCGCGATGGAGGCGGAAGATATTTTGCGCCTGGCAGGCGTCGAGAGCATCGATATCGTCGGCAGTTTGGACCAGGCGAGGGCTGTCATCGCTGCGGAGAAATATGATTTCGCCCTCCTCGACGTCAATCTCGGCGAGGGCATGAGCTTCGGATTTGCCCGCCATCTTCTCGATCTCGGCATCCCCTTCGGCTTCGTCAGCGGCTATTCCGATACCGGCGATTTCCCGTCCGACCTGCAGCACATACCGCTTCTGGTGAAACCTTTCGACGAAACGGCGATGCGTGAATTCCTGCAGAGGCTTTTCCCGACTGTAGCCTGACCCCATCCATGACAGGTGGTCCATGACAGAAGTGGTCCATGACAGAAACCGGGCCTTGGATTAAGATGGATTCGTCAGCCGCAGGGACTTCTTTCGATGCAATGGCAGGATCAGGCGATCATTCTGGGCGTCAAGCGCCACGGCGAGACGAGCGTCATTGCCGAGGTGATGACGCGTGATCGCGGCCGTCATCTCGGCCTGGTGCGTTCCGGCCGCTCGCGCGCCATGCAGCCGGTGCTGCAGGCGGGCAATGCCGTCGAGGTCATCTGGCGTGCCCGGCTTGATGAGCATCTCGGCGAATTCCGCGTCGAACCGGTGACGCTCCGCGCCGCCCGACTGATGGAAACCGCGACCGCCGTCTACGGTGTCCAGGCGATGGGCGCGCTGCTGCGGCTGCTGCCGGAGCGTGACCCGCATCCGCACCTCTTCGATGCGCTGGAGGTCATCCTCGATCACCTGCACAACCCGGCCGATGCCGGCGAACTCTTCGTACGCTTCGAACTTGCGGTGCTGAATGATCTCGGCTTCGGCCTCGATCTTGCCGAATGCGCCGCGACCGGTGTCCGTTCCGATCTCGCCTATGTTTCGCCGAAATCCGGCCGCGCCGTCAGCCGTGCGGCGGGTGCGCCCTGGGCCGACAAAATGCTGCTCCTGCCGCCGTTCCTCAGCGTCGAAGGCAATCATGCGGCCGACTTCGATAGTCTTTCAGCCGCATTCCGTCTGACAGGGTTCTTTCTGCATCGCCATGTCTACGAGCCGCGCGGCATCGAGGCCGCAGCGGCCCGCGACGGCTTCGTTCAGGCGGCGCTCAAGGCGCTTAATCCGGCCTTGCGGACGCTTTCCGGCCCGAATGGTATTTCAGCCTGACCTCGTTTTTTACGGGTGCAAAACATCCTCCGGATTTGGCGGTTTACCTGCCCATGAGCGCTTCCTATGTCTTCACAGGATTGCCAATTAAGGAGGACCTCATGCTGACCAAGACCGCATCACCGACGACGATCACGCTCTGGAACGGCCGCGAAATTCCGCGCCTCGGCATGGGATGCTGGGCGATCGGCGGTCCCTTCTTCGCCGGCGACACCCCGCTCGGCTGGGGCGATGTCGACGACGATGAATCCGTGGAAGCGATCAACCGTGCCATCGAACGCGGCATCCGCTTCTTCGATACGGCCTCGAACTACGGCGCCGGCCACTCGGAGGAAGTGCTCGGCCGGGCGATCGGCAATCGCGACGATATCGTCGTCGCCACCAAGTTCGGCTTCGCCACCGATCCGGAAACCAAGCAGGCAACCGGCGCCTTCGCCGATGAGGCCTTCATCCGCCGTTCGGTCGAGACCTCGTTGCGCCGCCTTAAGCGCGATCGTCTCGATCTCCTGCAGTTCCATCTCAATGATTTTCGGCTGGATCAATCGAATGCCGTCTTCGATACGCTGGAGGCGCTGCGCGCCGAAGGCAAAATCGACGCGTTCGGCTGGAGCACTGATTTTCCCGATCGCGCCGCCCGTCATACCGACCGCCAGGGCTACGTCTCGGTCCAGCATACGATGAACGTCTTCGAGCCGGTGCCGGAGATGATCGCGGTGATCGAGGGGAAGGGGCTTATCTCCATCAATCGCGGTCCGCTGGCCATGGGTCTGCTGACCGGCAAGTTCACCGCTGACAAGGCAGTGGGCGCCAAGGACGTCCGCGGTGCAGCCCTCGACTGGATGGTCTATTTCAAGGATGGCCGCATGGCCCCGGAATTCGCCGCAAGGCTCGATGCCGTCCGCGATCTCCTGACATCAGGTGGCCGCACGCTGACGCAGGGCGCGCTTGCCTGGCTCTGGGCACGCTCGCCGCGCACCCTTCCCATCCCGGGTTTCCGCACCGTCGCCCAGGTGGAGGAAAATGCCGGCGCGCTGGAGAAGGGACCCCTGCCGGCCGATGTCATGGCGGGGATCGATGCCGCGCTCGATCGCGTGTGACGCTCTTCGTTTTCACGCAATTCCGGACGAAAAACCGCTTCGCACTTTTCCTGGAGTTGTTTTTATGCCGCGACACGACGCTTGAGCGCCCAGCCTTCCGGCCTCTCTTCAATGATGCTGACGGTGTCACCGATCGTGATCCTGCCACCGCCGCGTGGCGTGACATTCCAGCCGAAGAGCGGGCCGGGCACGCGCCGGTCGGCCGACATGCGGATGCGGCCCATGGCCGGCATCGGGTTTGGTCCCTCGCGTGAACCGGTCATCTGGTCCTGCGTCGTCATGATGCAGCGGGAGCAGGGTTTGACGAGATCGAAGCGGATACCGGCGATCTCGATCGCCGCCCAGCGGTCCTCCGGCCAGGCTTCGTCGGTATCGATGACGATGTTCGGACGGAAGCGTTCCATGCCGACACTGCCTTCGCCATGGGCGGCGAGGTCGGCATTCAATGCCTTCAGCGAGCCCGTCGTCGTCACCAGGATCTGATAGCCGTCGGTAAAGGTGACGGGCGTGCCTTTGCCGGCCCATTCGGCATTCGCCGTCCGCCGCGCCTGGCCGTCGAAAAAGACTAGGCGCACCTCACGACCAAGCCATTCGGAAAGCTGCCGGTTGCTCTCTGGATCGGCGGCGGCGGCGCTGACGGCGGATTTCCACACGATCACATCCATGCGGGTTTCAGGCTGAGGCGCTGCTACCGATATGTCCGCTTTCCCCTGCATCAGCAGCCGAAAGGCGCTTGCCTCCGGTCGCACCTCGATGCGTGCGAGATCTGGCAGTTCGCGTTGGGTGATGAAGTGACCCTGCGCATCGGTGATCATCGCCCGCCGGTCGCCGGGAAGCCCATAGGCGTCGATGTCGGCGGCCGGCAGCGCAATGCCGCGGGCGCTCTTGAGCGGGTAGATGAAGAGGTCGCTGACACGCATGTTATGCTCCTAGATCTCATCCATGAAGGCCGAGAGGAAGTCGCGCAAGCTTTTGTCACGCGCAGCCGCCAGCCTGCGGCCGGTCTCGGTCTGGAATCCTTCCGCCAGTTTGAACAGCTTCGTCTGGAAATGGTCAATGGCATAACGCTTGTCATCGAGCGGGCGGTCTGCCGCCGCGGGGTCGATCGGATCGTAGAGCCCAGATCCCAGTCGGCCGGCAATATAGAAGCAGCGGGCGACGCCGATCATGCCGATCGCATCCAGCCGGTCGGCATCCTGCAGGATCTTCGCCTCCAGCGTCTGCGGTGCCACCCCGGCCGAGAAACTGTGCGCGGTGATTGCGTGGGCCACGGCTTCGATATCCGTGGCGCTCCAGCCGAGTTTCGCCAGGATCGCCGAAGCCTTCTGCGCCGCCAAAGCCGACGCTTTTGCCCGCAGCGGCGAATTCTTCTCGACGGCGACGCAGTCGTGCAGCAGCACGGAAGCGGCAAGCACCCGCCCGTCGCCGCCTTCTCCCTCATGGATGCGCATGGCATTCCTGAAGACGCGCAGGATATGGGCAAGGTCGTGCGAGCCGTCGTCGCCGTCGGCCGCATGCGCAATCAACGCCGCGGCAAGCGTTTCGTGTGGAGAGAAGGCTTCAGTCTCGAACATTGCGCCACCTGTCATGAGGAAGATCGTTTTTCCGCCGACAGGGCATCGGCGCGGAAGTGGATGTGGGCGGGTAAAAGAATGCGACAACCAGATCTCGGAATCACAGCCGATTTTCTGGAGCATGATGCCGAAAAGTGTGAGCGGTTTTCGGGCGACATCATGCTCTAACTATATATTGTAGAACAGGATTCAGATTGTAGGCCGACTCGGCCTGAAATCATCCTGTTCTAACGGCTTGCCGTGCGAGTCGCAATCGAGGGGGATCTCAGTGCTTGGCTTCAGGAAGACGCATCATGCCGCCGTTCTTCGGCGACAGGGAGAGAAGATGAGGCACGTCATGCGCCGGTCTCGGCGGACTGATGTGATAGCCCTGGATCTCGTCGCATTCCTCGCATTCGAGCAGCGCCAGTTGCGCGGCCGTCTCGACGCCCTCGACGGTGACGCGCATGCCGAGCGCATCGCAAAGCAGGATGATCGCGTGCATGATCGCATGCGCTTCCCTATTGTCGACGATGTCGTTGACGAAGGATTTATCGATCTTGATCTTGTCGAAGGGGAAGCTCGAGAGGTAACTCAATGAGGAATAGCCGGTTCCGAAATCGTCCATCGAGATGCGGATGCCGCGCTCCTTCAGCGCATGCAGGATCGGCAGCACTTCGCTCAGATTTTCCATCAACACGCTCTCGGTGATTTCGAGTTCAAGCCGCGACGGCGACAGCGCGGAGGCGGCAAGCGCCTCGCCGACATCTCGCGTCAGGTCGCTGCTGCTGAATTGGATTGCCGAAACGTTGACGGCGACCTTGATGTCCTGCGGCCATTGCGCTGCATCGTTGCAGGCCCGGCGCAAAACCCAACGGCCGATATCGACGATGAGGCCGACTTCTTCGGCAAGCGGAATGAAATCCATCGGCGGAACGCGGCCTCGAACCGGGTGGTTCCAGCGGATCAAAGCTTCGAAGCCGCAAATGCGCCGCTGCGAGAGGTCATAAAGCGGCTGGTAATGCAGCTCGAATTCCTCGTTCCCTACGGCTGCTCTGAGGTCCGCCTCCAGCGCGTGGCGCAGTTGCATCTGCGCTTCCATCTCGCTGGCGAAGAAACGCTCTTGTTTGCGCCCGTCGGCCTTGGCATGTGACAGCGCCACGCCGGCATTCTTCAGCAGGATATCGGTTTCCTCGCCATCATCAGGGGCGATTGCGATGCCCATGGAAACGCTGAGCTCCACCCGTTTTTCGCCGTGGAGGAATGGTTCGGAAAGCTCACGGCGGATCCGTTCGACAAGCGCCGTCACGTTCCACGGCTGCTGCTTGCCCGCCTGCAAGATGGCGAATTCGTCCGAGCCGAGGCGCGCCAGGGTGTTTTCCGAACCGGCGGCGGCGCGGATGCGCTCGGTGACCTGCTGCAGGATCTTGTCGCCGACCGACACGCCCATCGTGTTGTTGATCGATTTGAACCGGTCGAGATTGAGGTGAACAAGGGCGATCTGCTGATCTGGCCTGCGCTCTGTGAGCGTCGCATCGACCTGCTCGCGGAAATGGATGCGGTTCGGAAGGCCGGTCAGCGGGTCGTGGTGGGCGAGATAGGTGATACGCTCGGCCGCCCTTCGATCCTCGGTAATGTCGGCATGAATGGAAATGTTGCTGCCGTCGGAAAGGATGGTCACCATGCTCTGGATGATGCGGCCATCGTCCATCAACCATTCGCGCCGACGGAGACGACTGCTTCTTGCGGTTGCGGAGGAATGTCGCCCGGTCCGTCGGCGGAGCTTGGCGCTGGCGCTCTCAGTGCCGCGCATTTTGGCCGTGAGATCGGCGATTGTCGCGCCGGCAGTGACATCTTCGTCTGTCAGGTCGAAGAGCTGACGGAAACGGATGTTGGAAAGCGTCAGCCGTTGTTCGGCGTCGAAGACGCTGAGACCGAGCGGCAGGTTGTTGAGAATGATTTCGAAGAGTTTTTTCTGTCCGTCGAATGCCTGACTGAGGGCTGATATATTGCCTCTCAGCACATGGTTTTCCCGCAGCAGCGTTTCCGCGCTTCTCTCGATTTCGTCATAGTCGCTTTCATGGACGCGATAGGTCGCGATCACAAAATCCATCAGGCGCTGCGCATCGATCGATCCATCGTCGGTGACGGCCTGGGTGCATTGCTGCCAGAAAAGCGCCTCAGCTTTCATGTGCACGCATCTTGCGCAGCAATCGCGATCGCAATGACCAAAAGCGTCTTTAGTTGATGCACGTGCCTCACTGCGCCGGACGTGAAAGACCTCTAAAGGAACACAGAAATTGCTTTTTTATAAGCCGGGACCGTCTGGTGGTAGTTGTGTGACGCCCATTTTCTATGGGCCGAATTAATATTCGGTTGCAGTGCAGCAGCGACTTCACTTCGTCAGACAATTGGTTTGTATGTGAAAAATCGCTGAAATATGTGGGAAATCGGCCGGCTGGCGCAGGCGGAAGGTCACTCTCACGGCGCCGCGTTAACTTTTGTCAATCATCGTTAATGAGAAGTTAACAGCTTATTGACGCACTGCGCAAATCAGTTTAACCACCGAGTCAGCACTGATTTTCCACGTTCGTATTGCGTACAAACACCACCGGCAAAAGGCGGTGAATGGAGGTTTGTATGACCAGCACCACATCCGTTTCAGAGACGTCATATGCCTATCTGGCGACGCTTTCGCGGCTCGACGCCAACGGCGATGGCGTCCTCAGCCGCGGCGAACGTGCCGCCGATGAGAAGCCCGGCATCATCAAAGAAATCCTGGAAGACGACACCAGCAGCGACACGCAGCCGAAATTTTCCGGCAGCCTGATTGCTCTGATGATGGACACGCACGATAGCGGCACGGCAAACAGCATCGCCGTTTCCTATCCGTTGCAACAGATCGCGCCGACATCAGGCAATCGGTCCGACGATCTCTACCGCAACACTTACGGCCAGTTCGATTTCGACGCCGTCGCCTGAGCTGCGATTCAATTCGGGTGATCTGCAAGCCGGCCGTTTGGCCGGCTTTTCTCGTTCGATGGTCTCTAATCAGGAACACCTTCCAAGCTGACACGTTCAGAAAGACAATCGGACGGAAGGAGATCTCCATGAAAGCCATGTGCACCATCGCCGCCTTGAGCCTGCTTGCGGTTGCATTGCCGGCAGGCGCTCAGGACAAGCAGACGGCGGTCGCCAATTTCGTCGACAAGGACGGCAAGGAAGATGGCCGCGCGCAGCTGACGGCTGCTGCCAATGGCGGCGTCCTGATCGAAGTCGAGATATCGGGACTGCCGGCGAACAAATGGGTGGCCTTCCACGTTCATGAGACCGGCCGCTGCGACGCCGCGACCCACCTCGAATCGGCGGGCGGTCATTTCAATCCCGGGAAGGCGGAGCATGGCCTCCTTGCCGCCAACGGTCCGCACGCAGGCGATATGCCCAATCAATATGTCGGGCAGGACGGCGTGCTGCGGGCACAGATCTTCAATACCATGGTGACACTCGACGGCAAGACCGACGGCATTCGCGGCCGCGCATTGATGGTGCATGTCAATTCGGATGATTATCGCAGCCAGCCGTCAGGAGATGCTGGTGAACGGCTTGCCTGCGGCGTTGTTCAATAGCTGCCGTCTCACTGCCGCGCCGATGTCGGTTTTTCGGCCGCCGCCCTGCCGTTTTGCTTTTTTTCTGGAGTTGCGTCTGATGCATCCGGCACAGCGGCGGGATTGTCCTTCTCATCGAAGGCGAGTTTCACGCGCTTCACCATGTCACGGCTGACCAGCCACCAATCGCCGGTCTTTGCCCAGTAGCGCAGCGTTACGGAGATCGCGCCGTCACCGAGGCTGTCGATGAAGACGCTGGGTGCCGGTGACATCAGCACTCTGGAATCGGCTTTGGCAAGGCCCATCAGCCTCTCCATCGCCAGATCGATGTCATCCTCATGGGCGACGCTGATTTTCAGCTCGTCCCGCCGCGTGGGCTCGCGGCTGAAATTGGTAATCGGTGTGTTCCAGAGCGTCGAATTCGGCGCCAACCGATAGAGCCCGTCGCCGGTTCTGAGCTCGGTTGCAAACAATCCGATTTCGCGCACCGTGCCGGCCACGCTGCTGGTCTCAATATATTCGCCGACGCGGAAAGGCCTGAGGATCAGCAGCATGATGCCGGCGGCGATATTCTGCAGTGTCCCTTGCAGCGCCAGTCCGATCGCCAGGCCTGCTGCGCCGAGGGCTGCGATGATCGAAGCGGTCTGGACGCCGAATTGACCGAGCACGGTGATGAACACCAGGATGAGCAGGGCGTAGCGCAGCACATTGGTGAAGAATCGCGCCAGCGTCTCGTCGATGCCATGAACGCGCGACAGACCTTCATAGGCCCAGCGGCTGGTAAAACCGGCGAGCGCCCAACCAAGGACGAGCAGGATCACCGCCCCGAGGACGGAGAAGGAATACTGCACCGCAAGCGCACTTGCCTGGCTGAGTGCCGTTTGCGTGGCGAGGAGGACATCGGCTGCCTGTTGTTCCATGATCTGGCCCTGTCGACTGTGCGTGGTCGGGGCCTAAATGGAGCGGCTGGCGGCAGCGTCAACCGCAGGCGGCGTCCCGGATCGCAAGCACGAAGGGCGCGTTGGCGTCGGCATCGGCGCCACGCCCGATTGCCCGTACTGCTGCGACCAGCCGGCCGCTGCGGCCGAGCAGCACGTCACCGATCTCGATCAGCCGAGCATTCGGCGTCGCGAACGGTGAAGCGGCCCGGAGCCGGCCGGCAAGCGTTTCCTCGCTCTGATCGGGTGCCAGCGACAGCGCGACGATGAGGGCTGCGGCCGGCGATCTCGACACGCCCATCCAGCAATGGATGAGCAACGGCGTCTCCTGTCGCCACGAGGCCGCAAAGTCGACAATTGCTCGCACATGCGTCTCGTCAGGCGCCACGAGATCGCCGGTGCCCTTGAAGACGATGTCGTTCATGCCAAGTGTCAGATGACGTTCGGCCGCGATCACGCCCGGTCGGTGAAAGGCCTGCTCCTTGGCGATCAGGCTGATCATATCACGCGCCTTATGGCGCACTGCCATTTCGGCAATGCGCGACAGCGGCGAGACGACGACAAAGGTCACGACACCATCTCCCGCTCGGCCTCGATCGCCGCGAAACGCTCGCAGAACAATCGCTGCGCCTCGATCGCCGGCAGGGGCTCGATCAACAGCATGTCCTTGCTGATTCCGCGCGGCTGGCCGAAGAATTTCTGTGCCTCGGCGGGGGTGAAGCCGGCAAGCACCGTCGCCTCAAAATAGGCGGCGATCGTGTCGGCCTTCTTGATCCGGTCCTTGAGATCACGCGAGGGATGCGGCGGCAGGCCGAAGCGCAGGTGCACGGCAGCTTCCAACCGCTTTTCCACCGTTTTATAGCCGCCGCCGACCACCGATTTGAACGGCGAGATCATGTCGCCGATCACATATTCGGGTGCATCGTGCAGCAGCGCCATCAGGCATTCCTGCGGCCGAGCGTCGTTGAAGCGGCGAAAAATATCCTCGACGACGAGACTGTGCTGGGCCACCGAAAAAGCATGATCGCCGGAGGTCTGGCCGTTCCAGCGGGCGACGCGCGCAAGCCCATGAGCGATGTCGGCGAGTTCGACATCGAGCGGCGAGGGGTCGAGCAGGTCGAGCCTGCGCCCGGACAGCATGCGTTGCCAGGCACGCGGCGCTTTCGTCGTTGTCACGCGCTGGCCTCGTCGGCGCTGGCGGGAAAGACAAGGCCGGACCATGCCGGCAGGGTGAGAGAAACGGGCGTTTCTCCGGCCAGCAGAGGCGTGCCTGCGGCCATCGCCGCGCCGGCGCGGTCGATGCGCACGATCGCAAGTCCACTGCCGCCTTCGACCGAACCGAGCGTTCCCACAGGCTTGCCGCCAGCGGTAATCTCTGTCCCTGTCGCCGGCAAGGCTGTTGCGGCGGACACCGTGACGACGCGCCGGCGCGCGGTGCCGCGGTGCTGCATGCGCGAGACGACCTCCTGGCCAACATAGCAGCCTTTCCTGAAGGAGAGCCCACCGTTGAAATCCATCAGCACGTCATGCGGGAAGGCGTCCTGCAGGGCAAAGTCCGATCCTGACGTGACGATGCCGTGGCTGATGCGCAGCGCGTCGTAGAGCGCTTCTTTGCCATCACCATGTTTGCCGGGCCGGCGGATCAGCGTGACGCCCGCCTTGGCGAAACGGCTGTCTCGGGCGCCCTGGCTGCCCCGGACGCCCTCGGCATCCTCGCCCCAGCAAACGGTGACGCCCTCTTTGGTGCTTGGGGCAAGTGTGACGGCGGCGCGCAGCTTGTACATCGTCAACCGCTTCAGCAGGCTGTCGCGCTGGCCGGCATCGGTTTCGATCATGTAACCGTCGCCGTCCTGCCAGATCATGAAATCGAACAGGATCTTGCCCTGCGGCGTCAAGAGTGCCCCGGGCCGCGCCTCGTCGGGCCCAAGCGAGCTGATATCGGTGGTGATCAGGTTTTGCAGGAAGGATTGGGCGTCCGCGCCGCTGGCGAAGAGCAATGAGCGGTCTTTCAGGAATACGGCTGGCATGGCGGAACCTGTCGCGTTGATCATCGCTCAGAGGTATGTCTTCATGAGCTGGATCGCAAGCGCCATGCGAGACGTGAAAGGCGCAGCCAAGATGAGTGTCAGTCGCCCGCCGTGAAGAATTTCCATTTGCCCTCAGGCGTAATGCCGAGGCGATAGAAATTGTATCCGCCGAATTCCTGCATGTCGGAGAGATCGCCGGCCGTGACGATGCGCAGCAGCTCGACGCGCTCCGGCGGTGTCAGCGACTTCAGGTCTTTCTCGGCAAAATAAGGCCAGACATACATGTCTTCTGCTGTGCCCTGGCCGACATGCACGAAGCCGGTCGAGACAATGTCGAGCATGATGGCAAGGATCTCGTCTCCGTCGGGATCGCCCGAAAGGTCCTTCAGCGTGCCGATAGGATCGTCGGTCGGCTCGCCCACAGTCACCTGCGTCTGGTCGGCGCCGGTGCCCATCAGCGGCCGCAGCCGCTCGAGATCGCCGGAGGCGGCCGCCTCGACGATCTGCTCGCGCAACTTTCGAACCGGCTCTGGCACCTTGCTGATGTCGTAGATCACCTCGACGGGCTTGGAGCTGTCCTGAGCGCCCGGCGTCTTGTCGGCACCCTGATTGTTCTGGCTGTTGACCAGCGGATCGGCCATGGGAACGCCGGGAGTGGTCCCGCCCTGCGGCTGGCTCTGTCCCTGAGCGCTTCCCTGCGCGGGCGGCGTGTCGTTGGCCGCCTGGCCGGGGATCTTGTGCAGTTCGGAAAGCGCATAGGCTGCCGGCGCAAGGAAAATATTGCCGGCGGCGAGGCTGAACGCAAGCAGCACCGGCGCGAGCGGAATTCGCGAAACTTTCTCTCTACCGGTGTGCATCAAGCTCTCTGATAACAATTATTGCAGGGTGCGGTTTGCGGAGAATTCGCCGGCAAGCATGCGCTCACGCAGCGAATCGAGCAGGGCTTCCGCGCTCTTTTCCCCATGCAACCTGATCGTCTCGCGCAACGCATGCGCAATGGCGGCATCAGCGATGATTTCAGGCTCGATACCGTCGGCCATGCCATCGGCCCAAGCCTCGTTCTGGTACTCCAGAGCCGCCTGCATCTTTTCGTGGACGATCATGTCGTCGATGTCGTTGAGGCTTGCTTCCATTGTCTTTTCCTCAGAACTTCTCATGTCTTACTGCACCGTTAACAACACTAACAGCCTTTTCCCAAAACGACACGTCCGCATGCGAAAACAGGTTAATTAAACGTCAATTTCCAAAGCGCGAGGTAATTTCTGTGGCAAGTGTTGCACCTTCGTTACGGTAGCGCTCTTCTGCCACGATGGCCGCCGGGGTGCAATCCGTATAGACCGAGGCGAAGGCGCGATAGCCGCGATTGAAGGCCGCCGTGAGCCTTTCCTTGCGCTGCGGCTCGTTGCCGGTCTCCGAATCGAGCAGCTGCTGCATTCCGTTTCGCCACTCGTCGCCGCCAGGCGCCTTGCAGAGCGTTCTCAGATAATGCACCGAACCCAGCACCTCGGCGAACCGCGCCAGCTTGTCGTCATAGGGAACGCTCACGATCGGCGGCGCAATCTCCTCCTCCTGTGGAGGCGGCGTATTCTTGCCCTGCGCCATCGTAGGGCCGGCGAGCACGAGCAGGGACAGGAAAACGCGTCGAACGGGAATCATGCTCCCAGTTGATACGCTCAGCATGACAGCAACAAGGCGTGCTTCAAAGTTTCCACGTCTATTCGCCGCCCGCCAGCCGCTCTGCGCATTCGAGCACGCTCTGCGGCACGGGCAGTTGCCGGATTTCCTCCACCGTGAACCAGCCGAGGGCTGCCGCGTCGTCGGCGGCTTCCGCCACCGCGTCTTCATCCGCATCGACCCGAAAGACCGACAGCAGGAAATGGCTGTTGACGCTGCCGTCGGCCGCATGCGTCTTCAGCTCGTAGGTCGAAAACAGCCGCGGATTCCATGCCGAAATGCCGGTCTCTTCATGAAATTCGCGCAATGCCGTTTGCTCCGGCGCTTCGCCGGGCTCGGCCCGCCCGCCGGGAAAGGCGTACATGTCGGCGGAAGGCGGATTGCGCCGCAACACGAGCAGGAATCGCCCGTTGCGTTCGAGAATGGCGGAGGAGGCGGCTCTGGCGGTGGAGGTCATCGGGGCCTGCTCTTGCTGTGATCGCCCATCTTATCGGATGAAGAGTGCGGCGGAGATTCGAAAGGTGCTTCCATGACCTACATCATATTTGCGTTTGCCGCTCTCTTCGAGATCGCCGGCTGCTTTGCCTTCTGGACATGGCTGAAGCTCGAAAAGCCCCTCTGGTGGCTGGCACCGGGCATGGTCTCCCTGGCGCTTTTCGCCTGGCTTCTGACGCTGGTGCCGAGCGAGGCCGCCGGCCGCACCTTCGCGGCTTATGGCGGCATTTATATCCTCGCCTCGCTGCTCTGGCTGTGGCTGGTCGAGAGCCGCGTGCCTGATCGTTACGATATCGGCGGCGCGCTGATCTGCCTTGCCGGCGCCAGCCTCATCCTCTTCGCACCGAGAGGCTGAGGCGTCTTGACCGGACATGAGCCGGGTGCAAAGACAGGCCGATGTGTGGACGTTTCGCCCTGACAAGCTCCAGCGCCGACCTGAGCGACGTCTTCTCCGGTCTCGATCTCGACGATTTTCCGGCGCGCTACAACATCGCGCCGACGCAACCGATCCTCGTCGTCATATCCGGCGAGGGCAGGGAGCAAGGCAGCAACTTGGCCGACCGGCGCGCCGTGCTCGTGCGCTGGGGCCTCACGCCGGGCTGGGTCAAGGATCCGAGAGATTTCCCGCTGCTGATCAACGCGCGCTCTGAAACTGCGATTGGCAAGGCCTCTTTCCGCGCCGCCATGCGTCATCGCCGCGTGCTCATTCCTGTCTCCGGTTTCTATGAATGGCATCGCCCGTCGAAGGAAAGCGGCGAGCGGCCGCAGGCCCACTGGATCAGGCCGCGCCAGGGTGGGGTCATCGCCTTTGCAGGGCTGATGGAGACATGGTCCTCGGCCGACGGCTCCGAGGTCGATACCGGCGCGATCCTGACGACATCCGCCAATTCAGCCATATCGGCGATCCACGATCGCATGCCTGTCGTCGTCAGACCTGAGGATTTCTCGCGCTGGCTCGATTGCAAGACGCGGGAGCCGCGCGACGTGGTCGACCTGATGCAGCCCGTTCAGGACGATTTCTTCGAGGCCGTCCCGGTCTCCGACAAGGTCAACAAGGTCGCCAATATGGGTCCCGACCTGCAGGAGCCGGTCGTCGTCGAAAAGCCGCTGAAGGCGCCCGAAAAGCAAAAGCCTGACGACGGCCAGCTCAGCTTCTTCTGAACACTATCCGCCGTACCAGCAAGCCAGTCGGCGGCCTATCGGCGCCGACGTCTCACATAAGCGGCGGCGATGCGTCGCTCGTCCATCAGGTTTTCGGGTTGTGCTTATGTCGCCCGAGCGTTGTCAGGAGACTTCCGGCAATTGCCTCGTCATTCACTTCGTCAGCGGTGCCTAACGCATGTAACCCGAAAGCACGCATGATTCCAATGTGAAGCCTTCCGCCTCAAGCGGATTTCTTGACGCTGGCCGGCTTATGCTTCGCCATCAGCGATGCTGCGGCAACAGCCTTCAGGCCGACGGGGCGATAGTTGGCGGCGAGATCTGGCTTGGCCGCCTGCTGTTCGCCGGTACTGCTCTTCTTCGAAGTCACGATACTCTCCTTACGTGGTTCTTCCCTGGGTATTTTATGGTTTGATGTTTCGTCACGAATAGCGACAAAATGGGGGCGCAGGTGATCAGGATTTGTAAACGCGCACCATAATTCGCGAGGCTTAACTGAAGCCTACGTTGGTTAATACTTACTGAAGAGAGCAGTTCCAATAAAAGTGCGAAAGCGGTTTCTGGGGAAAAGCGCGGAACAGTTTTCACCCGGATAAGCGCACCGTTTCTCCGGGGAAACGCATGCTTTTCCCGGAGGTCCGTCAGAACGAAGGGAGAGAAGCATTTCCGTCATCTAAAGCATGCCGCGCAAAAGTGTGCAGCGGTTTTACGACAACGACATGCGTAAAAACAAAGAGCTAAAGCGCGAGGGTGAATCTGAAAGATCGCGACGCGCTTTAGAGAAATCCGGAAATGCTGGCAGATCAGATGTGCCGGCCGATATCGTCGTCGCCGACGCCGGGTTCCTCGATCGTCAGCGTCCCATATTTCCGCTGCCATTTCCGCGCGCCGAAGGGAAGCGATACGAGGTAGGCGGCAACGGTGAAGACCATCACCTCCCAGGTGTAGCTCATCAGCAGAGCCACATAGAGCACGACGCCGAGCATCATCGGCAGCACGAGATCGCGCCGCAAGCGGTTGCCTTCCGATTTGCCCGACCAGACCGGCAGCCGGCTGATCAGCAGGAAGGCAATAAGCACGGTATAGATCGACGAGAGATAGGCGAAGGTGCGGTCCGTCGCCAGCCCGAGGAAGCCGAGATAGACCGGCAGCAGCACCAGCATGGCGCCGGCCGGCGCCGGCACGCCGACGAAATATTCCGATTGCCAGCTCGCCTTGTTTTCGCGTTCGGCCATGACGTTGAAACGGGCAAGGCGAAGCCCGGCCGCGATCGCATAGATCAGGGCGGCGATCCAGCCGAGTGAGCGTGCCTGGTCGAGCGCGAAGACATAAACGACGAGGGCGGGTGCGACGCCGAAATTGACGATGTCGGCAAGCGAATCCATCTGCGCGCCGAATTTGGAAGTCGCCTTCATCAGCCGCGCCACGCGCCCGTCGATACCGTCGAGGAAGGCGGCGAGCAGCACCATGGAGACGGCGAGCTCGTAACGATTCTCGAAAGCCAGCCGGATGCCGGTCAGCCCGGCGCAGATCGCCAGAATGGTGATGAGGTTCGGAAAGACGAGCCGGAGCGGGATTTCGCGCAGTCGTGGGCCGCGGGCGGAATCATCCGGCCCATTGGGCTCGAAAGGAGGAAAAGGCGTTTCCATATCGCGTTCCAATCGTTCCTAAAGCAATTCCAGCAAAACTGCGCAGCGGTCGCTTCCGTGAATCTGAACCGCTCTAGCTGCGGCGGCTGATGACGGGACCCTTGGCGGAGGCGAATTCGGCGATGACGGTTTCTCCCGCAACCGCCGTCTGGCCGAGCGAGACGCGTGGCGCAGTACCGGCGGGCAGGAATACGTCGAGCCGCGAGCCGAAACGGATCAGCCCGAAGCGCTCGCCGGCATCCACCGGCTCGTTGGGGTTTGCCCAGCAGAGGATACGCCGCGCCACGAGGCCGGCGATCTGCACGACGCCGATCTGGCCGTGGCGGGTTTCGATCACCAGTCCATTGCGCTCATTGTCCTCGCTCGCCTTGTCGAGTTCGGCGTTGACGAAGCTGCCGGAGCGGTAGTTGATGCTGACGATGCGCCCGCGCATCGGCGCCCGGTTCACATGGCAATTGAAGACGTTCATGAAGACCGAGATGCGCAGCATCGGCTCGGAGCCCAGATTGAGCTCTGCCGGAGGGGTCACCATCTGGATCGCCGAGACCTTGCCATCGGCGGGAGAGATCACCAGATCGTCGTCCTGCGGGGTCACGCGCTCGGGATCGCGGAAGAAATAGGCGCACCAGAGCGTGAAGATCATGCCGATCCAGAAGAGCGGTTTGAAGATCCAGCCCAAGACAAGCGACGCGACGAAGAAGGCGGCAACGAAGGGATAACCCTCCTTGTGCACGGGGACGATCGTGTTGCGAACCGTGTTGAACAGGCTCATGGCTGCCGGTCTCCTTGCGTTTTCATTTTTGCTGGTTAGCGAAAAACCGTCTCCGGGGCAATGCTGCGGCCTCGGCCCTGGTTTCCACGCCGGGGTTCTGAACAACAAAAGCCGGCCGGCGTCGGTTTCCCCCTCAGCTTGCCGGAGCAAGCCGACTTATGACCCCCAGCTCGTCGCTTTCGCGCACCTGCTTCAGATGTTCTTCGGCCTGCGTCGCCTCGCGCTGGCGGTTCCACATCGAGGCATAAAGGCCGTTTCTTTCGAGGAGGGCGGCATGTGTTCCGCGCTCGGCAATCTCGCCGCTTTTGAGCACGATGATTTCGTCGGCGCTGATGACCGTCGAAAGCCGGTGGGCGATGACCAGCGTCGTGCGGTTCTTCGAAACCAGGTCGAGTGCCTCCTGGATTTCCCGTTCCGTCGTCGTGTCGAGCGCCGACGTCGCCTCGTCGAGGATCAGGATCGGCGGTGCTTTAAGAATGGTGCGGGCGATCGCCACCCGCTGCTTCTCGCCGCCTGAAAGCTTCAGCCCGCGCTCGCCGACCTTGGTTTCGAACCCCTCGGGCAGCATTTCGATGAAATGCGCAATCTGCGCCACCTCAGCCGCCGCAAAGACCTCGCCCTCGCTGGCCGATGTGCGGCCGTAGCGGATGTTGTAGGCGACGGTATCGTTGAACAGCACGGTATCCTGCGGCACCATGCCGATCACCGAGCGCAGGCTCTTCTGCGTCACCGTGCGGATATCTTGACCGTCGACGGTGATCGCGCCGCTCTGGATATCGTAGAAACGATAGAGCAGGCGCGACAGCGTCGATTTGCCCGCACCCGACGGACCAACGACGGCGACCGTCTTGCCAGCCGGCACCTCAAATGAAATGCCCTTCAGGATCGGGCGGGCCGGATCGTAGGCGAAGTGCACGTCCTTGAAGGAGATCGCGCCCTGGCCGATCCGAAGTTCTGTCGCATCGGGCGCATCGTTGACCTCGGCCTTCACCTCAAGCAGGTCGAACATCTGCTCGATATCGGTCAGCCCCTGGCGGATTTCGCGGTAGACGAAGCCGATGAAGTTCAGCGGTGCGGAAAGCTGCAGCAGCATCGAATTGACGAAGACGAAATCGCCGACCGTCTGCTCGCCGCGCTGCACGGCCAGCGCCGACAGCACCAGCATGATCGTCGTGCCGATGCCGAAGATGACGCCCTGGCCGAAGTTCAGCCAGCCGAGCGAAGTCCAGACGTCGGTCGCCGCCTTCTCGTAGCGTTCCATCGATTTGTCGAAGCGCTTTGCCTCCATCTCCTCATTGCCGAAATATTTGACGGTCTCGAAATTGAGGAGGGAGTCGATCGCCTTGGTGTTGGCGTCGGTATCACTGTCGTTCATCGAGCGGCGGATGGCGATGCGCCAGTCGGATGCACGGATCGTGAACCAGATATAGGCCCAAACGGTAAAGGCGGTAACGGCGAGATAGGAGAAGCCGTAGCCCCACCAGAAGATCACTGCCGTCAGCAGGAATTCGATGACGGTCGGGACCGAATTGAGGATCGTGAAGCGCACGATCGTCTCGATGCCCTTGGTGCCGCGCTCGATGATGCGCGAAAGTCCGCCGGTCTTGCGCTCCAGATGGAAGCGCAGCGACAACTCGTGCATGTGCACGAAGGTTCTGTAGGCAAGCTGGCGAACCGCATGTTGTCCGACGCTGGCAAAGAGCGCGTCGCGCATCTGATTGAGGCCAAGCTGGATCAGCCGGGTGATGTTATAAGCAATCACCAGCGCGATGGCGCCGGCCAGCAGCGGCGGCACGGAGCCGGCAAGATCCATCCTGCCGTTCAGCGCATCGGTCGACCATTTGAAGAAATAGGGAACGAGCAGCAATACGAACTTGGAGATCAGCAGAAAGACCGAGGCCCAGACGACGCGCATCTTGAGGTCGCGCCGGCCGGCCGGCCACATATAGGGCCAGAGGTTGAGAAGCGTCTGCAGCAGGTTGGATTCCGAGACTGTCTTGCCGTTTGCCATGCTTGTCTCCAGCCCGGATGGGCTTGCCGCGATTGCGGCGCTTCGATACCGGCAAAAGCACGGAACCGGGACGTGCCTGAAAGCGCTTCCCACAACCCGCAGCCGCCACCGCCAGATAGGGTGCCAGGCGGACGAATACAACAAATGCAGGGGTAAGGAAACGACGAGGCCGGGCGCCTATCCCACCCGGCCTCGTCGTGTTGTTTTGCAGTTTAGAGATGCTGGCCGGACATGCGCTTGCGGTGCAGCTCTTCGGCATTCGGCAACACATCCTTCGGTAGGCCGAAGATCTGACCGGGCCGGATGCGATCGGGATTGACGATCTTGTCCTCGTTGGCGATGTAGATCGTCGTGTAACGAACACCGAGGCCATAGGTGCGGCGCGAGATCTGCCACAGCGTGTCGCCGCGGCGAATGATGACTGCCGCGTTGTTTGCCGTCAGCGGCGCCTGTTCGATCGTCTTCGGCTGGCTGCTTCCGACATCGTTTGCGGACGGCGCTGCCGGCGCGGGTGCCACGGAGAGTTCGGCGATCATCGCGCCGAGCCTGTCGAGTGCGCTGCCCACGGATTTCGCATCCTTCGGCAGGCCCTGTAGCAGTTTCAGCGCGTTGCCGGCGATCTGAGAGGCGGAGCCTGACGTCTGCTTGAAGACATCAGGCGCATCGGCCGCAGGCCGGAAATCGGCGACGGAGCGAAGAGCGAATTCCGTTCCCGAGCGCGCCGCGGCGAGCTGCTCGGCGCCTGGCAGCTTGCCATCGGCAAAGAGCCCCTTAAGCAGGCCGAAGGCCTTGCCGACTTCGGCTTTGAGTTTGCCGAGTTCGCCTTCATCGAGCGGTACCATCGAGGAAGCGCCGTTCGCATCGGCGGGGACCGATTGCGCGGCGACCCTGACCTGATCGCCGGCCGGGCGATTGAAATTCACCGCCGCGCGCACGATCACCTTGCCTGTGGGATCAACGACATCGACGCGGATCTTGTGGTCGCCGACCGAGAGCGCCACCACGCCGTCGATGACAAAGTGGCCGTCGGAGCCGGCGGTATCCTGGCCGACGAGGCTGTCATCGGCATAACCGATAACCTTGGCGTTGGGGCGCGTCGTGCCGGCAATAAAGATCTTGTTGCCCTCGATTTCGACGGCATTGACCATCACATCGGGCACATTCGTCTTATCCGATGGCGTAGCTGCGCCGCCGGAGGAGGTGTCGCTGAGGTTCGGCGTCTGCAACGCGAGCTCGCCGGTTGGTGCAGCTGTTGCGGCAGGCGCAGCCGAGCTTTCGCCCGTTGCCGGCTTGTCTGCAGGCGGCGCCATCGGATTGGAGGCATCGGCAACTTCGGTTCCGGCCTTCGGCGCGGTGATGATGCGGCTCGCCGTCCCGGGTTTGGAGACCATGGCGAGCAGATTGGCGCCATTGCCGTCCTTCGGCACGGAAATGGTCGCGACTTCTTCGGAAAGCGTGCTCTTGCCGTCCTTGCCCGTGAACTTGAGCACGAGCTGGTGGTCGCCGGCCGGAAGCGGATCGTCGAGAACGGCAGCAAAATCGCCGCTCGCATCGACATTGGCCGTCGTCACCACCTTCTCGCCGTCGAGCACCTCGAGCTTGCCGTTCGGTTCGGCGGAGCCTGCGATCACCGTCGAGCCGTCGGGCTCGACGCGCAATACGTCGAAGGCCGGAAGTTTCGGGCCGGTATTCTCCGCTGTCGTGTTCGCCTCAGGGGCGGTCTCCGGCGCACCGGTCAGAGCAGCCTCTGCCTTGGCGATCGCGGCAAGCGCATCGGCAATGTTCTCAGGCAGCGACTGGACGATGGCCAGCGCCTTTGCGCCGCCGTCCTTGGCCTTGGCGGCAAGGGTCTGGGTCGCGGGATCGAGGCCCTCGGGGATTGTAAAATCGGCAAGCGCGGTCAGCGCGCTGACGGCCTTGGTCTTGGCGGCGGTGAAGACATCGATGGCAGGGCCTTTGCCGTCGGCAAACAGCGCCTTGAGCTGGCTGAGCGACACGCCGGCATCGGCCGATAGGCGGCCCACCTGGTCGGCGACCGCAGCCGCGTCGCCCACAGCGGAGCGTGATGTCTTTGCCGCCTCGTTAACCGTGTTCTTGAGCTCCGTGCTCGCTTGGTTGATGGCGTCGCCGACCTTGGCTGCATCGCCGCCGATGCGCGGCATGACGAAAAACACCATCAGTATGATTGCGATTGCGAGGACTGCAAGAGCCAGCAAGCCGGCACGGTTCTTCATCATTATGTCTCCCAGAGCGGCAATTTGCCGTAATACCCAAAATTGCTAGCGATTCCCGTTGCTTTCCACAAGCATTCAAAGCAATTAGGCAAGCTAGGCACGCTGCTTTTCAGTCAATTTTCTTGACTGCATTGAAATGGAATAGTTGTTTTGCCCTCATGACCGAACAATCTGTATCGATTCGATCCATCTGCGTTTACTGCGGCTCAAGGCCGGGACGCGATCCTTCCCACATGGCGGCCGGGCGTGCTCTCGGAAGAGAGATCGCCGAATACGGCCTGCGCCTCGTCTATGGCGGGGGTACCAAAGGCATCATGGGCGCGGTTGCCAGCGGCGTGCTTTCAGGCGGCGGTCAGGTCACGGGCATCATTCCCGAATTCCTGATCGATATGGAAGCGACTCGCCACTCGCTCGGTCAGCTGAACGAACTCATTGTAACCCCTGACATGCATGCGCGCAAACACACCATGTTCGAGCGCTCCGATGCCTTCGTCGCGCTGCCCGGCGGCATCGGTACGCTGGAGGAGATCGTCGAGATCATGACCTGGGCGCAGCTCGGCCGCCACGAGAAGCCGATGGTCTTTGCCAACGTCAACGGTTTCTGGGATCCGATGATGGAACTGATGCGCCATATGACCGAAGAAGGCTTCCTGCACACCGCCCACCGGGTGCAGCCGCTCGTCGTCGACGAGATCTCCGGCATCATTCCGGCGATCATGGCCCAGGCTGCCCAGCTCGCCGCCGATCGTGACGGCGAGGACGAGGTGATTTCGAAGATGTAGGCGGGGCAGGCGGCCCTGGCGCGGTCAAGCTATTTTGCAAGCAAATTCAGCTATAAGCCGAAACAAGCTGCGTCACCTGAGATCGTATCCATCTATTGGCGGGATCATTGTCGCTTGCTGCCGACCAGACCGTCGATATCGGGCTTACCGTTAAATCGAGGGGAACGTCGGCGACTGCCAAGCCAAACAGGCCGGCATACCGCTTCACAATTCTGGTCGGCAGCGTCGCGATCAAGGGCGCTTCCAGGACAGCCGTCAGCACAGTCAGGAATTCCGGCGCTGCCACCGACACGTCGAGCCGCACGTTGATCCGCTTCAACGCATCATCAATGCAGCCTTCGATGGCATCCTTCTGTGAAACCAGTGCATGCTTCAGCCCGACATAGCTGTCGCGGTCCAATGCTTGGGGAAGATCGAGAAGCTTCGGATTGTAGCAGCACATCAGTGATTGTTCGAACAGCAGGCTGCGCCGATGTCTATTGTTGCCGTCATCGTAGCAGCCGACGCCGAGATCGATGACGTTGTCGTCCAGAAGCTTGTGGACCATCTCGGGATTGACCGCACGGGCGAGCACTCTAATGCCGGGCGCCGTCTCGTTCAACATAGCGGCGAGACGCGGCACGAGCAGCACCTCAAGCTCGCTGGAAAAGCCGATACGGAATATCTGCTCGGCCTTGCCGGGCTCAAAGGCATTAGGCGTTACGATCGCCTGCTGCGTACGGCTGAGTATCTGCTCCACCGCCTCGGCGAAACGCAGCGCGCGATGGGTCGGCTGCATGACCTGGCCGACACGCACGAACAGCTCATCCTGAAGCAGTGTGCGAAGAGTTCCGAGATTGTGGCTCATGGCAGGCTGCTGGATTTTCAGACGAACAGCAGCTTTCGTCACGCTCCGCTCCTTCATGAGCGCATCGAATGCGACGAGCAGGTTCAGGTCAAAGGACCACAAATTGAAATGATCGATGGAGACAATTTCATTCATCGATTTGATCGTTGCACGAAATCTCCCTATTGTCCATAGGCATCAGACAGCGCTGTCCCCGGTTCCAGTTCAACTCGAAAGGAAATTCCATGAGCGATCTTGGAAAGGAATATCGTATTGCCGGCGTGACGGTGAGGAAGGTGCAAGAGCAGTATCTGCACAACGTCCCGCCCTCGTTTCTCTATCCGGCTGCCGCTTCTGAGGAACTTAGGGCGGTCGAGCCGCGGCTTTCCGCTGTCGATATGGAAGAGGGCCGCGATGCCCTTGTGGTGAGTATACATACTTGGCTTGTAAGGACGCCCGACCACATCATCCTCATCGATACCGGCTCGGGCAACGACAAGGAAAGACCGCGTAATCCCAGCTTCCACCATCAGACCATCCCGTTTCTCGACAGGCTGCGCCAGGCGGGTGTCGGGCCGGAAGACGTCGACTTCGTCATCAATACCCATCTCCACGTCGATCATTCCGGCTGGAATACCGTGCTTGAGGACGGAAGATGGATTCCCACCTTCAAAAATGCGCGCTACATCTTCCCCCGCGCCGAGCAGGAATATTACTCGTCAACGGCAAGCCACAACGACGTCAACATTCCCAGTTCCGGCGTCTATGAAGACAGCGTGCGGCCCGTGATCGAGGCGGGGCTTGCTGATTTCATCGACAGCGCAGGCGGTCCTTTCCTGGATCGATTCACCTTCTTGCCGACACCTGGCCACAGCATCGGCCATATGTCCGTTATTCTGGAATCGGACAAGGAAGCGGCGTTTTTTGGCGGCGATGTTATGCACCATCCGATCCAGGTGGAGCGTCCCGACATCAACACGGTGTTCTGCGAATTCCTAGATCAGGCTGCCCAGTCCAGACGGCGTGTCCTCGAGTTCGCAGCCGATAATCGTGCCATTTACTTCTCCACGCATTTCCCCGGCTCGTCTGCTGGTTATGTGACCCGCGACGGCGAAAAATTCAGGTGGTCCTATGTCTGAGAACAAGCTCGCATCTTCAGCTTTTGACGCACGCGAGATCGTATTCGACGAGCATTACGTCGATAGCGGAACCGATGGCATCAAGCTCTATCTCCGCAATAAGCGAAGGAGAGATCACAAAGCCTTTCTCGCGGAGAAAACAATCGTAATGGTGCACGGGGCGACCTTCTCGTCCGGAAGTCTTTACGATGTTCCCTTCAACGGGATGTCTTTCATCGACTTCCTCGCCAATCAAGGCTTCGATGTCTTTGCGGTTGATGTCCGGGGCTATGGAAAGTCGACCCGCCCGCCGGAAATGCAGGCGCAGCCCGATCTCAACCCGCCGCTTGTCGGCACCGACACTGGCGTCGAGGACTTCGCAACGGCTGTCGATTTCGTCCTTCGGCTTCGCGGTCTCAACGCCGTCAGCGTCTTCGCAATGTCCTGGGGCGGCACCGTGGCCGGCGCATATGCTGCGCGCAACGGCGACAAGATCGTCAAGCTGGCACTGCTCGCGCCGCAATGGCTGAGCGACGTTCCCATCCCGATCGATCAGGGTGGGATCCTCGGTTCCTATCGGGTTGTCCCAGTCCATGCGGCCTTGCTGCGTTGGCTGAGCACCGCACCCGAATACGCGCGTGACCGACTTGTGCCGGAGGGCTGGTTCGACCTCTGGGCTAAACTGACCCTTTCGGAAGAGACGTCGCAGGCTGACAGGGAGCAAGGCAAACTTCGGGCCACGAATGGGCCGATCCAGGACATCCGCACCTACTGGCGATCTGGAAATCCCTACTATCGGCCGAGCGAGATTCGCGCCCCGGTGCTGCTGTTGCATGGTGAATGGGACATCGACGTTCCGCCTGATCTGGCGCGGACCTATTTCGAGCAGCTGACCGGCGCCTCCTACAGGCGATGGGTGGAAATCGGGGAGGCGACGCACCTCGCTCTCATGGAGACCAATCGCATGCAGGCCTATTCCGAGGTTCAGCGCTTTTTCGATGAATCCTTCCAACCGGAATAGAATTTGAACGGGCTCCGGGATCGGATTTCGGAGCCCGCTTCCTCCGTTAGTCCGCTGCAAGTCCGGCGCCGCCACCAAGCCACTCGTTCCATGACAATTCTGATCACCGCCATTCTGGATGCCGGGCGAAGTGCCGTCGACATCGCGATATTCACCTTTCTGCCGTTGATGATCGTGACCTTCTCGCTGATGCGCTATCTCGAAGGCATTAGCGCATTGCGATGGATCGCCGGCAAGGCCAATCCGCTCTTCGGATTGTTTGGTCTGGACGGTTTCGGAGCCTTGGCGATTATCCAGCTCAGCCTCGTCAGTTCGGCTGCCCCGGTCTCGGCCCTGTCGCTCATGGCGCACAAGGGGACGTCGGAGAGATGTCGGGCCGCTGCCTTTGCCGCGGTGCTTGCGGCCGCGCCGGCAAATGCCAGTTTTCCGCTCGCAAGTCTCGGTGTCGATCCCGGCTTGATCATCGTGAACGGTATTTGCGGAGCGCTTGTGGCCTCCACTCTTGCCTGCTGGCTGGTTGGGCTCCGTTTCCAGTCTGGACAGATCTGTTCCTGTTACAAGGCGGATGAGCCCGTCGCCGCAAGGCTCGATCTGCTGACGGCGATCAACCGCGGTGGCGCAGACGCCGTTCGGGTCATTTCTGCAATCCTGCCGGTGCTGGTGATCTCACTTCTAATGGTCAGGCTTATCCAAACCACAGGCGCACTTTCGGCCTTCACGTCCGTCGCGCTGCCATTGCTTCAGTTGCTCAGCGCTTCGCAGCAGGATGTCCTGTTCTTCCTCACAAAGTGCCTGGCAGGATCAAGTGCAGCGGTCACCCTGTTACTCGACGTCCACAAGGAGCTACGTCTTCAGCCTGAGAAAATAATTCGCGGATCCGCATTTCTGGTAAACGCTCTCGACCTTCCTGGTCTTTCCATCCTTATCGCTTCGGTGCCAGCGCTCCGGTCGGTGGCAGGCGTTGCCATCGTGAGCGCATTGGCGGGAATCCTTGTCCGCACGGCGCTGGTGTCCTGGCTTTGAGTCAACACGCTCCTGCTTTGATGGATCGTTACGGAGCACCGACTACATGCTTTGGGTGTGGCCAGGAAAAGCCCGCAGCTAACGCCCGCGGCTTCCCTTCAGCATCGACCAGCTATAGAGGAACAACCCCGCCCAGATCAGCGGGAAGGCGATCATGCGCGCCGTGCCGAATGGCTCGTGGAAGACGAAGACCGCGATCAGGAAGATCATCGTCGGCGCGATATACTGCATGATGCCGATCGTCGAGAGTTTCAACAGCTTGGCGCCGTTCGCATAGATCATCAGCGGCACGGCGGTGATGACGCCGCAGCCGAGCAGCAGGGTCGTGTCGGCAAGACCGGTGCGGTAGAGGTGGCCCTGGCCGCCGAATTCGAGATAGAGAATGTAGAGGAGGGCCGGTCCGCTGAGGATCAGCACTTCGAGGAAGAAGCCCTGGTTCGGCCCGAGCGGCAGCGTCTTGCGCAACAGGGCGTAGAACCCCCAGCTGATCGCCAGCGTCAGCGCCACCCACGGGATGCCGCCGCTGTCCAGCGCTAGAATGGCGACGGCAAGCGCCGCAAGCGCGATCGCCGCGATCTGCAGCGGCTGCAGCTTTTCCTTGAGGAACATAGCGCCGAGGAAGATGCTGAACAGCGGATTGATGAAATAGCCGAGTGCTGCATCGAGCGAATGACCGGCGCCGATCGCCCAGACATAGGTGCCCCAGTTGACGGTGATCAGCGACGCCGTCAGCGCCGCCATCGCCAGCATGCGCGGCGAGCCGAGTGCCGTTCGGATGTCTTGCGTGCGACCGAGCACGATCAGCACAATGCCCGCCAGCGGCAGCGACCAGACGATGCGATGGGCGATCACCTCGGCCGGCGAGATATGCGCCACCGCCTTCATGTAGATTGGCAGGAAGCCCCAGAGCAGGTAGGCCGTCAGCGCGAAGGCGAACCCGCGCGGACTGTCTTCGTTCTTGGCCAAAGGAACGGATGCATCGGTCGACATCGGTGTTTCCATCTTTGTTCTTCTTCTGATCCGGCCTAGCTTAAGCGCCGTGAATAGGCCAATTCATTTCGTTGAATGAAGGGTGAGAGGATTTGAAGCGGGAGACGACGCGATGATCCGGCGCCCTGCGGTGGAGGGCGGCGTCCGAAGGAAGCGAATGGTATTCGGGCTGGGGTTTTTACGCCAGACCGACGGAATAGTTTTATTCCGCCGCGATCTTGCCCGCCAACTGCCGGTTCTTCATCAGCTTGTAAATGACCGAATCCATCAAAGCCTGGAACGAAGCGTCGATGATGTTCTCGGAGACGCCGACCGTCCACCAGCGCACGCCGTCGCTGTCGGTGGATTCGATCAGCACGCGGGTGATCGCCTCGGTGCCGCCATTGAGGATACGCACCTTGAAATCGGCGAGCACCAGATCGTCGATCTCGTGCTGGTACTTGCCGAAATCCTTGCGTAGCGCGAGGTCGAGCGCGTTGACCGGGCCTTCGGCATCGGCAACCGACATCAGCGTCTGGCCGTCGATGGTGATCTTGACCACCGCCTCCGAGACGATCTTCACGCGGCCGAGACTGTCGAAGCGGCGCTCGATCATCACGCGGAAGCCTTCGATGGTGAAGAATTCCGGGATCGTGCCGAGCGTGCGGCGGGCCAGCAGTTCGAAGCTCGCATCCGCGCCCTCATAAGCATAGCCGATGGATTCACGTTCCTTGACGATGGAGATCAGCAGGTCGAGCTTCGGATCGTCCTTGGCGACCGCGATACCGCGCCGTTTCAGCGCATTGATGAAGTTCGCCTTGCCGCCCTGGTCGGAGACCATGACCTTGCGGAAGTTGCCGACGGTTTCCGGCGGCACATGTTCGTAGGTCCGTGGGTCCTTGATCAGCGCCGATGCATGGATGCCGGCCTTGGTGGCGAAGGCGGAGGCGCCGACATAGGGCATCTGGTGGTCGGGCGAGCGGTTGAGCAGCTCGTCGAAGGCATGCGAGAGCCGGGTGAGGTTGAGCAGCCGCTCCTCATCGATCGCCGTTTCGAAACGTGTGTTGTAGTCGCTCTTCAGCGCCAGCGTCGGGATCAGCGTCACCAGATTGGCATTGCCGCAGCGCTCGCCGATGCCGTTCAGCGTACCCTGGATCTGCCGGACGCCGGCTTCGACTGCGGCAAGCGAATTGGCAACTGCCTGTCCGGTGTCGTTATGCGCATGGATGCCAAGACAGTGGCCGGGAACGCCTGAGGCGATCACCGCCTCGACGATGGCCCGCACCTCCGGCGGCTGTGTGCCGCCATTGGTGTCGCAGAGCACGACCCAGCGGGCGCCGCTCTCATAGGCCGTCTTGGCGCAGGCGAGCGCATAGGCCGGATTGGCCTTGAAGCCGTCGAAGAAATGCTCGCAATCGACGATCGCCTCCTTGGCCGCGCCAACCGCTGCCTTGACGCTTTCGGCGATGCATTCGAGGTTTTCCTCATTGGTGCAGCCAAGCGCTACCGCGACATGATAATCCCAGCTCTTGGCGACGAAACAGATGGCGTCGGATTTCGCCTGCAGCAGCCCGGCAATGCCGGGATCGTTGGAGACCGAAACGCCCGCCCGCTTCGTCATGCCGAAGGCGACGAAACTGGCTTGGCTGGTGCGTTTCTCGCTGAAGAAGGCGGTATCCGTCGGATTGGCGCCGGGATATCCGCCCTCGACGTAATCGATGCCGAATTCGTCCAGCATGGCGGCGATCGCGATCTTGTCCTCGACGGAAAAATCGATGCCGGGCGTCTGCTGCCCGTCCCGGAGCGTCGTGTCGAAGAGGTAGATTTTTTCCTTAGTCACCACGATGCCTCCCAGGCATTGACTGCTTTTATTCGGGTAGCCACAGCGTGCGACATCAGTCTTTCTTCCCCGCAAACCTATCTGTCGCCCGGATCAGCCGATCGAGAATCCCAGGCTCCGAATAGGCATGGCCCGCGCCCTCGATCAGGTGGAACTCCGCCGTCGGCCAGGCCTTGTGCAGCAGCCAGGCATATTTGGCCGGGCAGGGCATGTCGTAGCGGCCATGCACGATCACGCCGGGAATGTCCCTGAGCCTGCCAGCATCGCGGATCAGCTGTCCCTCGTCCATCCAGCCGGCATGGACGAAGAAATGGTTCTCGATGCGAGCAAATGCATAGGCGAATTCCGGCTCCTCGAATTTGAAGCTCGTCGAAGGTTCCGGCAGCAGCGTGATCGTTTCGCCTTCCCAGATGCTCCAGGCCTGCGCGGCCGCGAGGCGCACATTCTTGTCCTCATGCGTCAGGCGACGATGATAGGCATGCATCATCTCATGCCGCTCTTCCCTAGGAATGGGAGCGATGAACCGCTCCCACTTGTCAGGGAACATTTCCGAGACGCCGAATTGGTAGTACCAGTCGAGCTCGGCCTTGGTCAGCGTATAGATGCCACGCAGGATGAGTTCGGAGACATGCTCCGGATGCGTCTCGGCATAGGCGAGCGCCAGCGTCGAGCCCCAGGAGCCGCCGAACACTTGCCAACTGTCGACGCCTATCATCTCGCGCAGCCGCTCGATATCGGCGACGAGGTGCCAGGTCGTATTGGCACGGAGTTCCGCATGCGGCGTCGACCTGCCGCAACCGCGCTGGTCGAACAGCATGACGTCGTAGAGAGCGGGATCGAAAAGCCGGCGATGGGCGGGCGAGATGCCGCCGCCCGGGCCGCCATGCAGGAAGACGGCGGGCTTGGCGCCAGGCGTTCCCGAGCGCTCCCAATAGATCACATGGCCGTCGCCGACATCGAGATGGCCGGAAGCATAGGGTTCGATTTCGGGATAGAGCGTGCGCAGGATCTCGGTCATATCTTCACGCCTTTCGCGGGCCAGACTTCGGTGTCGTGATCGGGATGCTGGAAGGAGATGATCGCCTCCTGTCGTGAGTAGAAATCCTGATCCTTCAGCACCGGCGCCTCGAAGATTTCCTCGACCCAGGGAAGGCGGGCCTCGTAATTGACCTGGATCAGCGGTGCGAGGTCGCTGCGGTCGTCGAAAGTGCCGATCGCAAGCTCCAGCCCGCCCGGATGACGATAGGTCATCGGCGTGCCGCAATTGCTGCAGAAGCCGCGGTCGATATTGACCGAGGACTGGAAGTAGCTCGGCTCGCCACGTGTCCACTCCATCCCTTCCTCAGGCGCGGTGACGAGCGCCGAGAAGAAGCCGCCGAACTGCTTCTGGCACATGCGGCAATGGCAGATCGAGGGTCGCCCCAGTCTGCCCGAGATGCGGAAGCGCACGGCACCGCACTGGCATCCGCCTGTCTTTATCGTGTCCGTCATGAGGTTTCTCCGAGGGGCCAGCTTTTCGTGTCGTGGTCGGGGTGCTGATGGTTGCTTGCCGCGATCGCGTTCTCGCGATCGCGCGTTTCAGGCTCTGGTTCCAGCGGCAGGCCGTCGAGCGTATGAAACCAGGACATCTTGCGGCCGGTGTTCGATTGCATCACCGGCTTGATCGCATCGGGATCATCCAGTGAGCCGAGCATGATATTGATGAATTCCGCTTCCGGAATGTCATAAAACAGCGGCGTGCCGCAATCGCCGCAGAAGCCGCGCCGCACCAGATCCGAGGACTGAAACCATTTCGGTGCGCCGCGCGTCAGGGTAAAGTCGCTCCGCATCGCGGCGGCAAGCGGCATGAAATAATTACCGGCCGCCTTCTGGCACATGCGGCAATGGCAAAGATGGGGATAGCCGAGTTCGCCTTTGGCGCGGTAGCGCACCGCGCCGCACTGGCACCCGCCGCTTCTGTCTGATTCCGCCGTCATCCGAGCTCCTTGGGTGGCCGTGCCTGCGTCTCGTGATCGGGATGCTGTTGGGAGACGAGCTCAAGCAGGAAGGGAGCAGCCTGCGCATCCTCCTCCGTTCGGTGCCCCGGCAATTCGTGCAGATGATCGACGAAACCGATCTTGCCTTCGATCCCGAATTGGACCACCGGCGGAAATGCCGAGGGATCGTCGAAGGCGCCCGCGGCAATCGCTATTCCATCCGGCGCCTCATAGGTGAGTGGCGTGCCGCAATCGCCGCAAAAGCCGCGCTCGACGAAATTGGAAGAGCGGAATTTTTTCCGCTCTCCACGTATCCATTCGAAATCGGCGCCGCGCACCGAGACCAGCGGTGCATAATAAGCCCCGAACGCCTTCTGGCACATGCGGCAATGACAGATCGACGAATCCTTGATGTCGCCGCTGACGCGAAAACGGATCGCTCCGCATTGGCAGCCGCCTGTATAGGTTGTCATCGAGTATGTCTCCCTTGGGATTTCAGCCTAGGCGCCAAGACCCCTCCCAACCCTCCCCACAAGGGGGAGGGCTCTCTCGTGGCACCGCCTTCGCTTCCGCCTCGAATGTTTGCGGTCGTGGTGATCTCGCATCGGAGCAGCGCGGCACCGTCGCCCCTCCCCCTTGTGGGGAGGGGTCTTATCCCAACACGCCACTCTCACCGTTTGACCTCCCACGTCGTCACCCGCTCGCCGGTCACCGGATCCTTGCCATCCTTCAACTGGATGCCCTTCGCCGTCAGTTCGTCGCGGATCTTGTCAGCCTCGGGGAAGTTCTTCGCCTTCAGCATTTCGAGCCGCATCGCGACGAGCGCATCGACCGCCGATGCGACGGCTTCGTCGATCTCCATCTTTTTCGGCAGCAGGCCCAGAAGGTCGGCCGTTGCGGCAAAGACGGCGCGGGCTGCGGAATCCGCATGGGCAGCCTGCGCCAGCGCATGCAATGCCTGCACCGCCGCGACGGTGTTGAGGTCGTCGGAAAGCGCGTTCAGCACGGTTTCATCGGGCGGCGCATCGCCGGCTTCTGCCGCCGGCCATTTGGCGAGCAGACGTTCGGCTTCTTCCAGTCGCTTGATCGAAAAATCGATCGGCTCGCGGTAATGCGTCATCAGTATGGCAAGGCGCAGCACCTGACCCGGCCATCTGCGACCGCCGAAGATTTCCGTCTGAAGCAACTCGTTGATGGTGATGAAATTGCCTTCGGATTTCGACATCTTGCGGCCTTCGACCTGCAGGAAGCCGTTATGCATCCAGACATTTGCCATCACCTCGGTGCCGTGCGCGCAGCGCGACTGGGCGATCTCGTTTTCATGATGCGGGAAGATCAGGTCCAGCCCGCCGCCATGAATGTCGAAGATATCGCCGAGATAACGCTTGCTCATCGCCGAGCATTCGATGTGCCAACCGGGCCGGCCGCGGCCCCATGGGCTCTCCCAGCCGGGTTCGCTGTGGCTCGACAGCTTCCACAGCACGAAATCACCTGGGTTCCTCTTGTGCGCGTCGACGGCGACGCGGGCGCCGGCCTGCTGCTCGTCGAGCGGACGTTTCGAAAGCTGACCGTAATCCGCCATGGATTTGGTGTCGAACAGCACTTCCCCTGATGCGACATAGGCATGGCCGTTGCCGATCAGCTTCTCGATGATCTCGGTCATCTCAACGATATTGTCGGTGGCGCGCGGCTCGAAGCTCGGCTCCAGGCAGCCGAGTTCGGCGACATCGGCGTGATATTGCGTCTCCGTCTTTTCGGTGACCGCGCGGATCGCTTCATTGAGCGGCAGGCCCGGATGGTCTCGAAGCGCCCGCGCATTGATCTTGTCGTCGACGTCGGTGATGTTGCGGACATAAGTGACGTGGTCTTCGCCATAGACATGGCGCAGCAGCCGGAACAGCATATCGAAGACGATGGCTGGCCGGGCATTGCCGATATGAGCGAAGTCATAGACGGTCGGGCCGCAGACATACATGCGGACATTGTTGGGATCGATCGGCGAAAAGACCGATTTTTCCCGTGTCAGCGTGTTGTACAGCTTCAGTTCCGGCGTCGCGTCCATTTCACTCTCCCAAATGCACGATCAGAAAAATAGTGCGACCGGCGGACCGGGGCGTTTCGCATCTTGACTATTTGGGAGACGAAAACGGCCGGGCCAGCGCTCGCGCTAGCGAATAATCTTCCGGCAGATAATGCAGATAACCGTTTTCATGGCGCGTTTTATGGCCCGGTTCGTGCTTCCGGTCAAGGGGCGAAGAGCGATCCAGCGGCAACGGGATCATCTATCCGGTGAATCGATTGCAGCAACCAACGTCTTTGAAACCGATCAGCGCGCTCCTTGAAATTCGTCCGCCATTTTCGGAGCACAAATCTCGCATAGCCAGTTGAGAAGCTGTTGAAAATAGGGGGAAGGGATGCGGAGACTTGCGCGATCGACGATCGGAGCGACTGCGGTTCTGGTGGTCGCATTCGCTGCATATTTCGCATACGATTTCGGGATGCTTCGCTTCAACAACCCCTCTCTCGGCAACTATCCAATCCAAGGCATCGATGTCAGCCATCACCAGGGCGATATCGATTGGAAGGTTGTTGCCGCGCAGCCGAATGTCCGTTTCGCCTTCATGAAGGCGACCGAAGGCGGAGACCATCGGGATTCCAAGTTCGCCGACAACTGGCAGCGCGCTGGAGATGCTGGAGTGGTCAAGGGCGCCTATCATTTCTTCACCTTCTGCCGCCCGGGCAAGGATCAGGCGCAGAATGTCCTGGCGACCGTGCCGAAGGAGCAGGGAACTCTGCCGATCGCCGTCGATCTGGAGTTTGTCGGCAATTGCAACAAGATCCCGACGCTCGAGGAAATGGTTGCCGAGGTGAACGCCTTTTTCACCGAGCTGAACGGCACTTTTCCGGAAAAGCCTATTTTCTACGTCACGCAGGAGTTCTTCGATCAATATCTGAAAGGCAATGAATCACGCTTCCCCGACCACTATCTGTGGCTGCGCAGCGTGTTCAGAGAGCCGAGGCAGGAAGAGTGCAGTCGTTGGTCGATCTGGCAATTTGCCGATAACGGCACCTTGGACGGCATCCAGGGACCGGTTGACCTGAATGCGCTATGCCCGTCGGAAACGGGCCTGGCGCAGCTGTTCCCAGCCGTTGCAGCGAACTGAACGTCAAGCTTATTCCGGTAGGCGATAATCGACGAGCTTGTTCTCCCGGATGATGAACAGCTTGCCCGTCTCCGTCACACCAGGCCCCAGCAACGGCAGGATTGCCTTTGCGACCTCGGAGGGATGCGGCAGCGTCTGCGGATCTTCGCCCGGCACTGCCTGCGCCCGCATCGCCGTGCGTGTCGCCCCCGGATCGACGCTGGTGACCCGCAGCGGTGTGCTTTGGCTCTCGCCGGCCCATGTGCGTGCCAGCGCTTCGACCGCAGCCTTGGAAGCGGAATAGGCGCCCCAGAAGGGGCGGCACTTGTGGGCAGCACCCGACGAGATGATCACCGCACGGCCGGCATCCGAGCGGGCCAACAACGGGTCAACCGAGCGGATCAGCCGCCATGTCGCGGTGACGTTGATGGTCATCACCTTCTCGAACACTTTCGCTTCGATATGGCCGATCGGCGAAATGACGCCGAGCACGCCGGCATTGGCAACGAGGATGTCGAGCTTGCCCCAGCGCTCGAAGATCGAGCCGCCGAGCGCATCGATCGCATTCATGTCGGCAAGGTCGAAGGGCACGAGTGTTGCCGTGCCCCCGACAGCCTTGATCGCATCGTCGAGTTCCTCGAGCCCGCCGACCGTGCGGGCGCAGGCAATCACATGGGCGCCGGCTTTGGCAAGTTCCAGCGCCGTGAAATAGCCGATGCCGCGCGACGCACCGGTGACGAGTGCGATCTTGCCTTCAAGATTGATATTCATGATGCCGTGTTCCCTCACGAAGGGAGAGGGGTTCGATTGAACCCCTCGGGATGGGACAATGGAAAAGCCGGCGCGCCGTGTCAGCCGTTGCTGGCAAGCATCGAAATCTTGTTGCCCATGGACTCGCCGTTCTTGTCGAGCAGGCGGGTCGGATAGTCGCCGGTAAAATAATGGTCGGTGAACTGCGGCCGGGCCGGGTTGCGGTCCTCGCCGCCAACGGCGCGATAGAGGCCGTCGATCGACAGGAAGGCGAGCGAATCGGCGCCGATATATTTGGCCATGGCTTCGACATCGGCATATTGGTTTGCCAGCAGCTTGTCTGCGTCAGGGGTGTCGATGCCGTAGAAATCCGGGAAGAAGATCATCGGGCTTGCGACGCGGACATGGACTTCGCGCGCGCCGGCTTCGCGGATCATCTGGACGATCTTGAGAGACGTCGTGCCGCGCACGATGGAATCGTCAACCAGCACCACGCGCTTGCCTTCGATCATCGCCCGGTTGGCCGAATGCTTCAGCTTTACGCCGAAGGCGCGGATCTGCTGCGTCGGCTCGATGAAGGTGCGCCCGACATAGTGGTTGCGGATGATGCCGTATTCGAAGGGAATGCCGCTCTGCTGGGCATAGCCGAGCGCTGCCGGCGTCCCACCATCCGGCACCGGCACGATCACGTCGCCATCGACGGGCGATTCCTTGGCGAGGTTCATGCCCATGCTCTTGCGCGTCGTATAGACGTTGCGGCCGCCGACCACCGAGTCCGGGCGAGCGAAATAGACATATTCGAACAGGCAGAGGCGTTCCGGCTGCGGCTTGCTGGGCTTGCGCGCATCGATGCTGATCGAGCCGTCCGGCTGGATTTCACAGATGATGACCTCGCCGTTCTCAACGTCACGGATGAACTTGGCGCCGATGATGTCGAGTGCGCAGGTCTCCGAGCAGAAGATCGGCTTGCCGTCGAATTCCCCCATGACGAGTGGGCGGATGCCGGTCGGGTCGCGCGCGGCAATCAGCTTGGTGCGCGTCATGGCGAGCATCGAATAGCCGCCTTCCATCTGGCGAATGGCGTCGATGAAGCGGTCGGATGTCGAAGCGTGACGGGAGCGGGCGATGAGGTGAAGGACGACCTCAGTGTCGGAGGTCGACTGACAGATGGCGCCGGTCGCGATGATCTGGCGGCGCAGCGTCAGGCCGTTGGTGAAATTGCCGTTATGGGCGATGGCGATGCCGCCTTCTTCCAATTCGGCAAAGAGCGGCTGGACGTTGCGCATGGCCACTTCGCCGGTTGTCGAGTAGCGGGTATGACCGATCGTAATGCTGCCGGGCAGGCGGGCAAGCGTCATCGGATTGGTATAGTGGTCACCGACGAGGCCCATGTGGCGCTCTTGATAAAAGCGCTTGCCGTCGAAGGAGACGATGCCGGCCGCTTCCTGTCCACGGTGCTGCAAGGCATGCAGGCCGAGAGCCGTCAGCGCGGCGGCATCGGGATGTCCCAGAATTCCGAAAACCCCGCATTCTTCATGCAGCGTATCTCCGTCGAGCGGATCGTCGGTCGGGAAGGAATGGGACTGGTTCATTTCTGCGGGCCTCTGCTCTCACAAGAATGGATCGGCATTTCCAGAAACAGCTGAGCCCGGCGGAGCTGGAATGCCCGGCCGGACCCTCATTTCATGTTCCGCTCAAATGGCAACTGCCGGAAGGCGGGTCAAGCTCTTGAACACTGTGTCAATTCGCCGGCTGCTGTGCGCCGCCTGCCGGCGCGGTCGGTGCGTCTTCCGCCGGAGCCTGGTCGCCCGTCGGCGGAGTGGTGCCTCCAGCGCCCTGTGCCGGTGGCTGCAGCTTATCACGGATGCTTTCCGGTATCATCTGGGCAAATTGCTCTGGCAGAACCGATTTCAGCTTCACGACCATCGAATCCAGGAAGGGCTTTGACTTCGCCTCATTGACCCAGGCCGGACGGTGGTCGACATCGACGAGCCAATTCCAGAAGGCGACGGCAACGACCAGGAGCAGCACGCCGCGCGCTGCCCCGAACAGGAAGCCGAGCGTGCGGTCGAGCGCGCCGACACGGCTGTCGATGATGAAATCGGCGACCTTCATCGTGATGAAGGAGATGACGATGAGCGCGATCAGGAAGACGACCGCTGCCGAACCGACGATCGCGATACGGTCGTCATCGGTATATTTCTTCGCATAAGGCAGCAGGTACGGATAAAGGTAATAGGCAGCGGCGGCCGAACCGCCCCAGCTTGCGATCGAAAGGATCTCGCGCGAAAAGCCGCGGACCATCGCCAGCACGGCGGAGAAGAGCACGACGCCGATGACAATACCGTCGAAAATCGTAATGGGCATGTAAATTCAACTCCAGGACTGCCGCTTGGCGGCCGTGTCGTGCCTTATCGTGTGCTCCTATATCATCACCGTTCACGGCAATGAAAGGATCAAACCTCGTCTTCCACACGCAGCGCTCCCTTCGATCCGGCGATGCGCGCGACCAGATCCGGCAGGCTTCCGACTTCGCTCCAGCGCCCGCCGGAGCCTTTCGGCAGTTCGGCGGAGGCGGATGGAAGCAGTGCTGCAGAAAAACCCAGCTTCTCGGCTTCCTTGAGGCGCTGGGCGGTGTGCGCAACCGGCCGGATGGCGCCCGACAGGCTGACTTCGCCGAAATAGACGCAATCGGCGGGAAGGGCAATACCGGCAAGCGAGGAAACGAGCGCCGAGGCGACGGCAAGATCGGCCGCCGGTTCGGAGATGCGGTAACCGCCGGCGACGTTGAGGTAGACGTCGTGCTGGCCGAGCCTGACGCCGCAATGGGCTTCGAGCACCGCCAGGATCATTGACAGCCGGGCCGAGTCCCAACCGACCACGGCGCGCCGCGGCGTGCCGAGTGAGGTCGGCGCTACCAGCGCCTGCACCTCGACGAGAATGGGACGCGTGCCCTCCATGCCGGCGAATACGGCAGCGCCCGGCGATTTCTCGTTGCGTTCGCCAAGGAAGAGTTCCGAGGGGTTGGCGACTTCGCGCAAGCCTTTGTCTGACATTTCGAAGACGCCGATCTCGTCGGTCGGGCCGAAGCGGTTCTTGACCGTGCGCAGAATTCGGTAGTGATGGCCGCGATCGCCTTCGAAATAGAGCACGGCATCGACCATGTGCTCGACGACGCGTGGCCCGGCGATCTGCCCGTCCTTGGTCACGTGGCCGACGAGCACCATGGCTGCCCCCGTCTGCTTGGCGAAACGGATCATTGCCTGGACGCCGGTGCGCACCTGCGTCACCGTTCCCGGCGCGGATTCGGCAAGTTCGCTCCACAGCGTCTGGATGGAATCGATGATGACGAGGTCCGGCCGCTTGCCCTCGGCGAGCGTCGCCAGAATATCCTCGACATTGGTTTCGGCCGCCAGCATCACGTCGGTATCGGCCGCCGCAAGGCGTTGCGCCCGCAGCCGGACCTGCGCCACGGCTTCTTCGCCTGAGACGTAGATGATCTTGTGGCCGCGCCGCGCAAGGGCGGCGGCTGCCTGCATCAACAACGTCGATTTGCCGATGCCGGGATCGCCGCCGATCAGCACCGCCGACCCGCGCACGAAGCCGCCGCCGAGCGCCCGGTCGAGCTCCGGCATGGCGGTATGGATGCGTGGCGCCTCCTCGATTTCGCCGGAGAGCGCCGTCAGCGCCACCGGCCGGCCCTTCTTCGGCGTCTTGCCGGGACCGGAGCCGATCCCGCCCATCGGGTCTTCCTCGACGATGGTGTTCCACTCGCCGCAGTTCTCGCATTTGCCAGCCCAGCGGTTATGAACCGTGCCGCAACTCTGGCAGATGAATTGTGTCCTGGCCTTCGCCATCAATTACTCTTTCAGTCCGGGTTTCCAAGTGAAGCAGACGCGCCGCATCATCGAATCAATATCGCGCTTGAGATAATGGCTGTCGCGACGGATCAAAACTAATGATTTCCCCATCAGCGCACCCGTGCCTATCCTTTGCCTCTGGCGCATCGGGCCGATGCGAGATTGAAAGTGTTACGGCGCCCTTTGCGCGTCTCAAAAGACACGCGGCGCTGTAGTCCGGGAATGGTGAAGATGTTCGATTATTCGTTTGCGCACTGGTTTGCATTTCTGTCGGCGGCAGTTCTGCTCAATCTCTCGCCCGGTCCCGACATCGCCTTCATCCTCGGTCACACGATGAGAAGCGGAAAACGCGCCGGTTTTTCGGCGCTGTTCGGCGTCTGGTCCGGCGCCTGCCTGCATGTGCTGATGGCGGCACTCGGCCTCTCGGCCATACTTGCCGCTTCCGCCGTTGCCTTCTCGACAGTCAAATGGATCGGCGCCGCCTATCTCGTCTGGCTCGGCATTCAGGCTTTGCGCTCCGGTGGCGGCGATGGCCTGATAAAGGCCGTCGGTGAAAGGTTGCCGGTCGCAAGGATCTACCGACAGGGAATTCTGGTGTCGCTGCTCAATCCGAAAGTGGCGATATTCTTCCTGGCCTTCCTGCCGCAATTCGTCGTCGAAGGGGCAGGGCCGGCATGGGCCCAACTCCTGCTGCATGGCGGGCTCATCATCGTCGTTGCCGCCTTCATCGAACCACCGCTCGTCCTTCTCGGAGGGCGCCTTGCTGACGCGATCAGGCATAATCAAAAAATCGGACTTTGGCTCGATCGCGGCCTCGGTGCGCTTTTCCTCGCGCTCGGCGTCCGTCTCGCCCTCAGCAGCCGCTGAACATGGCGGCCGTTATTCCTCGGCCACGTAGCGCCGCTCGTGGCGGAGCCCCATGCTGGTCAGGATCTCGTATCCGATCGTGCCGGATGCCCGCGCGACATCGTCCACCGGCATGTTCTTCCCGAACAGCTCGACATAATCCCCGGCGCGCACGGCATTGTCAGGCAGGTCGGTGATATCGAAGATCGTCAGGTCCATGGTGATCCGGCCGGCAACCGGCACCTTCTGTCCGGCGATGAAACCTTGCCCGCCTTGCGGCACCACCTGGCGCAGCGGCACGCCGCCGCTCGACTGGCTGCGCATGTAGCCGTCGGCATAGCCGGCCGAGGCGATTGCCAGTCGGCTTTCGCGGCGAAGCTGCAGCGCCCGGCCATAGCTGACGGTCTCGCCGGCCTTGACGCTGCGCACCTGAATGATGCGCGCTTCCGCTGTCGCGACCGGCCGCATCGGGTTTGCCATGCCGCTGACCGCTTCGCCGCCATAGAGCGCGATCCCGGGGCGGGTCAGGTCGAAGTGATAATCCTCACCGAGAAAGATGCCGGCCGAGGCGGCAAGACTTGAATCGATGCCTTCATAGGCGGCGCTAACCCTGTGGAATGATTCGAGCTGCTGCCGGTTCATCGCATGGGCGGGATCGTCGGCGCAGGCGAGGTGGCTCATGACAAGCACGGGCGCGAAGCTCGCCGGCCGCGAGACGTCGTCGGCGAGCGCGATCGCATCGTCGATATGCAGTCCAAGCCGATTGAAGCCGGTATCGACATGCAGTGCGCAGGGGTAGTCGCCGTAATCGGCAAGCACCGCCATCCAGAAGGCGAGCTGTTCGTCGGAGGAAATCACCGGCACCAGATCATTGTCGAAGAAGCGCCGCTCGGTGCCCGGCCAGATGCCGGAAAGCACGAAGATGCGCGCCTCGGGCGCATAGAGGCGAAGTGTTACGCCCTCGTCGACGGTCGCGACGAAGAAGTCGCGGGCGCCGGCCATATACAGCGCTTCGCCGGCATCCTCGATGCCCATGCCGTAAGCATCGGCCTTGACGACCGCCGAGGCGCGCGCCGCGCCGGAGCGGCGCGCCATGTCGCGCCAGTTCTCCGTCAGGGCGGTCAGGTCGACGGTCAGCCGCAGGCCTGCCGAGGCAAAATTGTCGTCTTCGGGGGCGTTGAAAAATTCGCTCATGATCCACATCGAAAAGAGGCCGGAGAAGGATTCACCGGCCAGTCTAAAGATCAACTATGTCAAGGGAAAGCCCGGCGCTGCATTGCAGCATCCGCGCGATCAGTGCTCTTCATATTGGATGAAGGAGGGATCGGCGAGATCGGCAAAGCGCGTGAATTCCGCCTGGAAGGCGAGCTTCACCGTGCCCGTCGGCCCGTGGCGCTGCTTGGCGATGATGACGTCGGCCGTGCCCTTCACCTTGTCGAACAGTGCCTCCCACTCCGGATATTTCGGATCGTGGATATCGCGCGGCTCCGAATTCTTGACGTAATATTCCTCACGGAACACGAAGAGTACGACGTCGGCATCCTGCTCGATCGAGCCGGATTCGCGAAGGTCGGACAGCTGCGGCCGTTTGTCGTCGCGGCTTTCGACCTGACGCGAGAGCTGCGACAGCGCGATGATCGGAACGTTGAGCTCCTTGCCGAGCGCCTTGAGGCCGGTGGTGATCTGGGTGATTTCCTGCACGCGGTTGTCGCTGGATTTGCCCGAGCCGGTCATCAGCTGAATGTAGTCGACGACAAGCACGTCGAGGCCGCGCTGGCGCTTCAGACGGCGCGCGCGGGCCGAAAGCTGGGCGATCGAGATACCGCCGGTCTGGTCGATATAGAGCGGCACCTTCTGCATCATCATCGAGCAGGCGACGAGCTTTTCGAAATCGGCATCGTTGATGTCGCCGCGGCGGATCTTCGAGGAGGAGACTTCCGTCTGCTCGGAGATGATACGGGTGGCGAGCTGTTCCGACGACATTTCGAGCGAATAGAAGCCGACAACGCCGCCGTTCTTCGCCTTTGTTGAGCCGTCCGCTTGAATGTCCGGCTCGTAGGCGGCGGCGATATTGTAGGCGATGTTTGTGGCAAGCGAGGTCTTGCCCATGCCGGGGCGTCCGGCAAGCACGATCAAGTCCGACCGCTGCAGGCCGCCCATCTTGGAATCCAGCGAATGGATGCCGGTGGAAATGCCGGAAAGCCCGCCGTCACGTTCCTTGGCGACGGCCGCCATGTCGATCGCCAGCGCAACCGCATCGTTGAAGGCCTGGAAACCGCCATCGTAGCGGCCGTTTTCCGCCAGTTCGAAGAGGCGGCGTTCGGTATCCTCGATCTGCGACTGCGGCGGCATGTCGAGCGGCGCGTCATAAGCAATGTTGACGACGTCCTCGCCAATGGTGATCAGCGCCCGGCGCAGTGCCAGGTCGTAGATCGCCCGGCCGTAATCCTCGGCATTGATGACGGTGACGGCATTGCTGACGAGGCTCGCCAGATATTGCGAAACCGTCATGTCGCCGACCTTCTCGTCGGCCTTCAGGAAGGTCTTGATCGTCACCGGATTGGCGATCTTGCCCATGCGGATGATATCGCCGGCAACCTCGAAGATCTTCCGGTGCAGCGGTTCATAGAGATGGATCGGCTTCAGGAAGTCCGACACCCGGTAATAGGCGTCGTTGTTCATCAGGATCGCACCCAGAAGCGCTTGCTCGGCTTCGATATTGTTGGGTGCTTCGCGATAATGCTGCTCCGCCGGAGCAACGGCTGCAATCTTTCGAGCGGCGTCGTTCATCATCATCCGTTCTGTCTTTTTCCAGCTCCGGAGTTGCAATTCCGGACGCGAAAATCAAGAGGCTACGAAAGGAGCGGGGGCTCGCTTCGCCTAAATCCTGAACGCTGTGCACGTTGTTCGACTTCTCCACAGTCTTGGGCGACACAAAGGAGAAATACTGGCAGTGTCACCCGCACGACACGGTATGGCGGCGACTCAGCCCATCCGTTTCGGAGAATGTTATTTTAGCGTGATGCGATAAGGCACGCAGCAAAAACATCCGGAAAATCCCCTTAAAAAAGCGACCCGATCAGCTGCTCATATCGAAGGGGTGAAAACGAAAAAGCCCGGCGCGGTGGCCGGGCTTTCCTCTCGCGGATCGCTCCGGCGAAATTATGCTTCGTCTTCGTCGACGCCGTCAGCTTCCGGATCGAAGAAGTCTTCCGGACGCAGCGCGTCTTCGTCGACGCCGTAGATCGCGTCGACCGAGGTGAGTTCTTCGCCCTTGGACTGGCGCTCCGCTTCTTCGGCAGAACGGGCAACGTTCAGCTCGACGTGGATTTCGACTTCGGCATGCAGCTGCAGCTCGACCTTGTGCAAGCCGATCGACTTGATCGGCGTGTTGAGATGAACCTGGTTGCGGCCGATGTTGAAGCCTTCGGCGCCGAGAATCTCGACGACGTCACGGGCAGCAACCGAACCGTAGAGCTGGCCGGTCTCGCCGGCGGAACGCACGACGATGAAGGACTTGCCGTCGAGAACGTCGGCGATCTTCTGGGCTTCCGATTTGCGCTCGAGGTTGCGGGCTTCGAGCGTCGCGCGCTCGGCTTCGAAGCGGGTCTTGTTGGCGGCGTTGGCGCGCAGCGCCTTGCCGAGCGGCAGCAGGTAGTTACGGGCAAAGCCGTCGCGAACCTTTACGGTTTCGCCCATCTGGCCGAGCTTGGAGATGCGTTCGAGAAGGATGACTTCCATTTTCTTTTTCCTTTCTTGTGTCTCAGATTTTCGTATCGGATTGGTTAGGGGCATCAGCATCTTTCGTCGGGGTCAGCGCGATCGCCTTCCGCGTATCGCTGAGACCGAGGACGAGGATGAGGAGAGCTGGCAGCAGCATGAGCATCGAGGCCAGGTAGCTGAGGATGAGAGCCGGTATGCGCCAGTCCTTGCCGCGCGTGCGGAAATGCAGCGAGGCGAAACCGGAGAGCATGAAGCCGGCGCCGAAGGTGCCGATCAAGGTCGCACCGACCAGCGCCGGAACGCCGCCGAAAAAGCAGGCGGCAAGCCCGGCCAGGAAGATGAAGATCGAGTTGCGGTTCATCCGCAGCGACGAGGGAATGTCCTCGCGCGGACGAAGGCCGCGGCCGGACGCGGCAACGATGCGCACGGCGAAATAATAGGCGGCAAACAGCATGCTGACCCACATGCCGCCCTGCAGAGCCGGCAGCATCAGCAGGATTAGCGACTTGGTCTGTGCGGTCGCTGCCGGATCGGGCATGAATTCCGGCTGCTGCTGCTTGACCGAGGTGATCAGCAAGTCGACGATCGGATCGGTGATCTCAGGCCCGTAGCCGATGATCACACCGATGACGATGACGGCGAGCGTCACCAGCCCGCAGAGATGCAGCAGGATATCGGAGAGCGGATACCAGGCAAGCAGATGGTCGGGGCCGCCGAGTTCGGAGGCCGGACGCGCCAGATTGGCGAGATGGCTGAGCCAACCGGCCGGCAGAAGCGTCACCAGCGTCATGATCAGCGCGAAGGACGGCGAGATCAAGATCGCGCCGAGTGCTGCAGCGGTGACGACGGCCGAGACCGCGGCGGCATTGCCCCAGCCGAGCCCGACGATCAGGATCGGCAGCGCCGATGCCGTATAGAGGAGCGCGCTGAAAAACGACGGCTGCATGCTCGCGCCCAGCACCAGCAGGGCGGCGGTCAATCCGGCGAGTGCGCCGATCAGCAGCGTTCTAATGTTCGGTCGTTTCAAGGTCGCTGTCCTGCTTCATCAAGCAGTTAGAGGATGTTGCTGAATCAAATTCAGAAACGTCTCAACATGGGTTTTAAGAGTTCCGATCCGCGCCCATCGCGGAAGGGAGAAGGGAAGGCACGAATGCCTTCCCTCAAAGGTGTGGGCGTCGACCGATTAGGCGACGACGTAGGGCAGCAGGCCGAGGAAACGGGCGCGCTTGATCGCCTGGGCGAGTTCGCGCTGCTTCTTCTGGGAAACGGCCGTGATGCGGGACGGGACGATCTTGCCGCGCTCGGAAATGTAGCGCTGCAGCAGGCGGACGTCCTTATAGTCGATCCGCGGCGCGTTGGCGCCGGAGAACGGGCAGGTCTTGCGGCGGCGATGGAACGGGCGGCGGACCGGAGCGGAGGAAGTTTCAGACATATCTCAGATCTCCCTTATACGCGATCTTCGCGCGGACGGCGCGGACGGTCGTCACGGTCGCCGAAGCCACCTTCACGCGGCGGACGCGGACCGCGGTCACGATCGCCGAAGCCGCCTTCACGCGGGCCACGGCCGCCTTCACGCGGACGGTCGTCACGGTCGCGCTTCTGCATCATGGCAGACGGACCTTCTTCATGCTTCTCGACGGCGATCGTCATGTAGCGAAGAACGTCTTCGCTGATGCGCATCTGACGTTCCATTTCCTGGACGGCAGCAGCCGGTGCATCGATGTCCATAAGGGCGTAGTGCGCCTTGCGGTTCTTCTTGATGCGGTAGGTGAGGGACTTGAGGCCCCAGTTCTCGATACGCCCGACTTTGCCGCCATTCGCTTCGATCACACCCTTGTACTGTTCTACGAGGGCATCGACCTGCTGAGCGGAAATATCCTGCCGGGCAAGGAATACATGTTCATAAAGAGCCATGACAGCTTTGCCTTTCTTGCGTTTGGTTCAACCCGATATTCGGCGGCTAAGCCTCAACGACTGCTCCTGATTGGGCGGACCCAGGCAAGAAAGCGTTTCCGAGACGGTCGAGAGCGGAGACACGGGAGGCTGGAACGCTTCCGTTCCGAACGATTTCCATGAGGAAACCGGCCCTCCGTTCAGCCACCAGCCAGAAGACCGGGTTAACGAACAGGGCGGCTTATACGGATTTTTTGGGCAAAGGCAAGCGCAATCGGACACCCGAACCCGATGCCGGCCATGGTCGGCATCGGGCAGGCGCCAAACAAATAGGATCAAAGCGTCAGCGGATACTGCCGGTGCACCTTGGCGATTTCCGCCAGGATCTCGTTCGAAAGCGTAATGTCGGCCGCGCCGATATCGATTTTCAACTGCTCCATCGATGTCGCACCGATGATGACCGAGGCCATGAAGGGACGTGACAGGCAGAAGGCGAGCGCCATGGCTGCCGGGTCGAGACCGTAGGTTGCCGCGATCTCAAGATAGGCTTTGGTCGCCGGCTCCTGAAGCGGCTGCAGACGGCCGCCGATATCGGGATTGATCGAACCGCGCGAACCCTTCGGCCTGCCGCCGTCGATATATTTGCCGGAGAGGATGCCGCCGGCGAGCGGCGAATAGGCGAGCAGCCCGACATCCTCGTGATGCGAGAGCTCGGCGAGATCGAGGTCGAAATGGCGGTAGAGCAGATTATATTCGTTCTGGACGCTGGCAACGCGCGGCAGGCTCTTCTGGTCGGAAAGCGTCAGGAATTTCTGTATGCCCCAGGTGGTTTCGTTGGAAAGGCCGATCGCGCGGATCTTGCCCTCCTTCACCAGCGCGCCGAACGTTTCCAGGATGTCGAGCATATTGGCGACGGCCTTGTCGCGATCCTGGTTGAAGGGATTGTAGCTCCAGTTCTGGCGGAAATGGAAATGGCCGCGGTTCGGCCAGTGGATCTGGTAGAGGTCGACGTAATCGGTCTTTAGCCGCGCCAGGCTGGCCTCGAGCGCCAGGCGGATATTTTTCGCATCGGCACCTTCGCCGCCGCGTATATAGTCGCGGCCGCGGCCTGCGACCTTGGTGGCGAGCACGATATCCCCACGCTTGCCGGTCTTCTTGAACCAGCTGCCGATATAGTCTTCGGTCCAGCCCTGTGTCGCGGCCGAAACCGGGGTGGTTGGATAAAGCTCGGCCGTATCGAAGAAATTGACGCCCTTGTCGACGGCGTAGTCCATCTGCGCATGCGCATCGGCTTCGCTGTTCTGCGAGCCCCAGGTCATGGTGCCAAGGCAGATCTCTGAAACGGAAATCTCGGTGCGGCCTAGTGAATTGTACTTCATGGAAAAACCTTGGGAGAGAGGTGAAAGCCTTGGGGAGGTCCGGGCAAATCTAGGCTGGATTTGGCCGAGCGCAAGAGCAAAAACCGGGCCTTTGCGCCGGTGCGAAAGGCTTTGCGGAGAATGGGCCGCCACTTGACTCTGTCGGAAAGAATGTCAATTGGAGGCAAAACAGCCTTAAGGGGCGCAATCAGGGGCAGGAGCCAGGGACACGAGAATGACCATTGCTTTCACTTTTCCCGGCCAGGGCAGTCAGGTCGTCGGCATGGGCAAGGATCTCGCCGAGAATTTTGCCGAAGCCCGAGCCGTCTTCGAAGAGGTCGATGAGGCGCTCGGTGAAAAGCTTTCGGACGTCATGTTCAACGGTCCCGATGATAGGTTGACATTGACGGCGAACGCCCAGCCGGCGCTGATGGCCGTCTCGATCGCCGTTGTCCGCGTTCTGGAGGCCAAAGGGCTGGATCTGAAGTCGAAGGTCGCTTACGTCGCCGGCCACTCGCTCGGCGAATATTCGGCACTTTGCGCCGCCGGCACCTTTTCGCTCACCGATACCGCGCGGCTGCTGCGCATTCGCGGCAATGCCATGCAGGCGGCTGTTCCTGTCGGCGTCGGCGCCATGGCCGCGATCATCGGCCTCGAACATGCCGACGTCGTTGCCGTCTGCGAGGCAGCCACCGCTGTCGGCGCCTGCCAGATCGCCAACGATAATGGCGGTGGCCAGATCGTCATCTCGGGCGAGAAGGCAGCCGTCGAAAAGGCCGCCGGGCTTGCGACCGATAAGGGCGCCAAGCGTGCCATTCTGCTGCCGGTCTCCGCTCCGTTCCATTCGACACTGATGGCGCCGGCCGCCGACGCCATGCGTGAAGCGCTGGCAACGGTTTCGAAATCCGATCCCATCGTGCCCCTCATTGCAAATGTCCGTGCCGCTCCCGTGACCGGCGCCGACGAGATCGCCAGCCTCCTGGTCGAGCAGGTGACCGGTCAGGTCCGCTGGCGCGAGACGGTGGAGTGGTTCGCTGGAAATGGCGTCACGACGCTTTATGAAGTCGGTTCCGGCAAGGTACTGACCGGCCTTGCCCGCCGCATCGACAAGACGATCAACGGCATCTCCGTCAACGGTCCGGCGGATATCGACGCGGCCGTCGCCGCCCTCATGGCCTGATTGGTATTGCCAGATATAAGGAACGTTTCCATGCTCGATCTCTCCGGCCGCAAGGCTCTCGTCACAGGCGCATCGGGCGGTATTGGCGAGGAAATCGCCCGCCTTCTTCATAAGCAGGGCGCCATCGTCGGCCTGCACGGCACCCGTGTCGAGAAGCTGGAAGCGCTGGCGGCCGAGCTCGGCGAGCGTGTCAAGATCTTCCCGGCCAACCTCTCCGACCGCGATGAGGTCAAGGCGCTCGGCCAGAAGGCCGAGGCCGACCTTGAAGGCGTCGACATCCTCGTCAACAATGCCGGCATCACCCGCGACGGCCTGTTCGTGCGCATGAGCGACGAGGACTGGGACAGCGTCCTCGAAGTGAACCTGACGGCGACCTTCCGCCTGACGCGCGAATTGACGCATCCGATGATGCGCCGCCGCTATGGCCGCATCATCAACATCACCTCCATCGTCGGCGTCACCGGCAATCCGGGCCAGGCCAATTACTGCGCCTCCAAGGCCGGTATGATCGGCTTCACCAAGTCCCTGGCGCAGGAAATTGCCACCCGCAACGTGACGGTCAACTGCGTCGCGCCGGGCTTCATCGAGAGCGCCATGACCGGCAAGCTGAACGACAAGCAGAAGGAAGCGATCATGGGAGCGATCCCGATGAAGCGCATGGGCACGGGCGGCGAGGTCGCTTCGGCGGTTGCTTACCTCGCGTCCTCCGAGGCTGCCTATATGACCGGCCAGACACTGCACGTAAACGGCGGCATGGCGATGATCTGAAACGACAAACCGCTGGCATGGGAATATTTCCGCCAATAGCATGTTGAGCAATCACGAACCGTTGATTTTCTGGCTTTGCGGCAGACTTAAAGCATGTTAAGCGGGCCATGACTGTGAACAGTCGTCCCGAGAAAGCAGACGGACCGGCGGGCTTTTTGCAAGCCTGGAACATCTCTGAAGCCGGGTAAACGAGTTTGCCGAGGATGTCTGAAAACATCGCAGGCTGAAACAGGGTAGGGGTGCCGCAACGGCATTCCGATCAGGACATAAGGTCGAGGAAACCGACATGAGCGATATCGCAGAACGCGTAAAGAAAATTGTTATTGATCATCTTGGCGTCGATGCCGACAAGGTCGTCGAGAGCGCCAGCTTTATCGACGATCTGGGCGCCGACTCGCTCGACACGGTCGAACTTGTCATGGCTTTCGAAGAAGAATTCGGCGTTGAAATTCCTGACGACGCTGCCGACTCGATCCTGACGGTTGGCGATGCCGTGAAGTTCATTGAGAAGGCCCAGGCCTGATCCTGTGAAATTGAGAAAGGGCGGGCCTGGAGTCCGCCCTTTTCTTTTCGGCATATTTCTCCATAGAACATAAGAGACGGGGGAAAGCACGCGATGAGACGTGTCGTCATCACCGGTACCGGCATGGTATCACCCTTGGGATGCGGAACAGAGGTGACGTGGTCGCGGCTGCTTGCCGGCCAGAACGGCGCCCGCCTCGTCACCGAATTCGAGGTCGATGACCTTCCCGCCAAGATCGCCTGCCGTATCCCTGTCGGTGACGGCACCGACGGCACCTTCAATGTCGATCAGTGGATGGAGCCGAAGGAGCAACGCAAGGTCGATCCCTTCATCATCTACGGCATGGCCGCCGCCGACATGGCGCTCGCCGATGCCGGCTGGCATCCCGAAACCGATGAGGACCAGATCGCCACCGGTGTGCTGATCGGCTCCGGCATCGGCGGCATCGAAGGCATTGTCGAGGCGGGTTATACCCTGCGCGACAAAGGCCCGCGCCGCATATCACCCTTCTTCATTCCTGGCCGCCTGATCAACCTCGTCTCCGGCCAGGTCTCGATCCGCCACAAGCTGCGCGGACCCAATCATTCGGTCGTCACCGCCTGCTCGACGGGTGCGCATGCGATCGGCGATGCCGCGCGGATGATCGCGCTCGGCGACGCCGACGTCATGGTCGCCGGCGGCACGGAATCCCCGGTCAGCCGCATTTCGCTGGCAGGTTTTGCCGCCTGCAAGGCGCTGTCGACCCAGCATAACGACGACCCGAAAAAAGCGTCGCGTCCTTATGACCGCGACCGCGACGGCTTCGTCATGGGCGAGGGCGCCGGCATTGTCGTGCTCGAAGAACTGGAGCACGCCAAGGCGCGGGGCGCCAGGATCTATGCCGAAGTCGTCGGCTACGGCCTGTCGGGCGATGCCTATCACATCACCGCACCCTCCGAAGACGGCGAGGGTGCTGGCCGCTGCATGGCGATGGCGCTGAAGCGCGCCGGGCTGACGCCGGCCGATATCGATTACATCAACGCCCACGGTACCTCGACCATGGCCGATACGATCGAACTCGGCGCCGTCGAGCGGCTGGTCGGCAATGCGGCGTCGAAGATCTCGATGTCCTCGACCAAGTCGGCGACAGGACATCTTCTCGGTGCTGCCGGCGCCATCGAGGCAATCTTCACCACGCTCGCCATCCGCGACAATATCGCGCCGCCGACGCTCAACCTTGACAATCCCGAACGTGAGACGGCGATTGATCTTGTTCCGCACAAGGCTCGTGAACGAGACATCAATGTGGCGCTGTCCAACTCGTTCGGATTCGGCGGCACGAACGCGTCTCTCGTGCTGCGCCGTTACGCGCAATAAAAGCCCTGTGCGGTGTAGCGGGTCTCCCTTACATCGCAAACCGGCCGTCCCCTATCTTGCGTAGGAGGGCGTGCGAAAGCATAACGACCGGCAACGGCGTCGTTGAACGGCGGCAGAACCTGCTTTTGCCGCATTGCTTCGCGAAATAGCGAAGTGAGGGTCAAGTTTTAGAGGATTGCCGGTGAGCGATACGACGAACCAGAGCAACGATACCCAGGCGCAGAAGGGACCGATCATCCCGAAGTCGCCGAGCGAAGCCCTGCGTCCTGAGCGCGTTCCGGAGCCGCCGAAGCGGTCCAAGAAAGCCCGCGGCCAGATCGTTCTTTTCCTGAATTTCATCATGACGATGGCGGTTCTGGTCTGCGTCGTCGCCGTCATCGGCTTCTACTACGCCACATCGACCTATCGGAACCCCGGTCCGCTGCAGACCAACACCAATTTCATCGTCCGCAACGGCGCTGGGCTGGCCGAAATCGCCTCGAACCTCGAGCGCAACGCGATCATCAGCGATGCCCGCATCTTCCGCTATCTCACGGCAACGCATCTGTCTGCCGGTGAAAGCCTGAAGGCGGGTGAATACGAGATCAAGGCGAGGGCCTCCATGAGCGATATCATGGAGCTCCTGAAATCGGGCAAGTCCATTCTCTATTCCGTTTCCTTCCCCGAGGGTCTGACGGTCCGCCAGATGTTCGACCGCATGCTGCAGGATACCGTGCTGGAAGGCGACTTGCCGGCCGCATTGCCGACCGAGGGCAGCCTGCGTCCGGATACCTACAAATTCTCGCGCGGCACCAAACGCTCGGAAGTCATCGACCAGATGGCGGCTGCGCAGCAGAAGCTCGTCGATCAGATCTGGGACAAGCGCGATTCCTCGCTGCCGCTGCGATCCAAGGAGGAATTCGTGACACTCGCCTCGATCGTCGAAAAGGAAACTGGCGTTCCCGACGAGCGTGCGCATGTCGCCTCCGTTTTTTTGAACCGGCTCGGCAAGGGCATGCGCCTGCAGTCTGATCCGACGATCATTTACGGCCTCTTCGGCGGCGAAGGCAAACCCGCCGACCGGCCGATCTACCAGTCGGACCTGAAGCGGGACACACCTTACAACACCTATGTCATCAAGGGTCTGCCGCCGACGCCGATCGCCAATCCCGGCAAGGATGCGCTGGAAGCCGTCGCCAATCCCTGGAAGACGCAGGACCTCTATTTCGTCGCCGACGGCTCCGGTGGCCATGTTTTCGCCGCCACGCTCGAGGAGCACAATGCCAACGTCAAGCGCTGGCGCAAGCTCGAAGCCGACAAGGGCTCGGATCCGAACATCGCAGTCGACGGCCAGCCGGAAGAGCAGCCGGCGGATAATGGCGCGACCGTCGCGCCGCAGAAGAAAAAGAAGATCAACTGAGACTTTCGGGAGGCTCGCATGGCTTTGCAGTCCATGACTGGTTTTGCGCGGCGCGAGGGAACGAGCGGCCGCTGGCGCTGGGCATGGGAGCTGCGCTCGGTCAACGGCAAGGGCCTCGACCTGCGCCTGCGTCTGCCGCCCGGGCTTGAACGCATGGAGGCGGACGTCCGCCGCCTCACCGGCGAAAGCTTCAGCCGCGGCAACCTGCAGGCATCGCTGTCCGTGACGGCCGACGAGAACCGCTTCGACGCAGTGCTGAACAAGCAAGCGCTCGCTGCCGTGTTGGCCATGCGCGAGCAACTGGACGGCGTCATCGATCCGGCGCCGCTGAAGCTCGATACGCTGCTTCTGGTGCGCGGCATCGTCGAATTCCGCGAAAGCGAGGATGGCGAGGAGGCGCTTTCCGCCCGCGACGCAGATATCGCTGCCGGCCTGCTGGCCGCGCTTGCCGATCTGAGAGCAATGCGCGAACAGGAAGGGTCGGTGCTGGCCCGCATTCTTCACGACCACGTCACGACGATCGAAGCCCTGACACGGACGATCGAGGCCGATCCGTCGCGCTCGCCGCAGGAGATCGCTGCGCGGCTGGCCGCGCAGGTCGCCTTGTTGATGGATGGCATGGCCGCACTCGACCGCGACAGGCTGCATGCCGAAGCCGCGCTGCTGGCGACCAAGGCGGATCTGCGCGAGGAAATCGATCGTCTGAAGGCTCATATCGCCGCAGCGCGCGATCTCCTGGTGAAGGGTGGCCCCGCCGGGCGCCGGCTTGACTTCCTTGCACAGGAATTTAACCGCGAATCGAATACCATCTGCTCGAAGTCGAATGCTTCGGCGGTTACCGCTGCCGGCATCGAGCTGAAAGTCGTGATCGACCAGTTCCGCGAGCAGGTCCAGAATTTGGAGTAAGACATGAAACCGGCGAAATCCTCGCCCGTGCAGATCGCCCGCCGCGGTCTGATGCTTGTCATCTCGTCGCCGTCGGGCGCCGGCAAGTCCACCATCGCGCGCACGCTGCTGGAGACCGACAGGCAAATCGGCCTTTCCGTCAGCGTCACCACGCGCCAGCGCCGCCCAAGCGAGGTCGAGGCTGTGCACTACCACTTCAAGAGTGTGCGTGAGTTCGAGCGGCTGCGCGATAGCGACGCGCTGCTCGAATGGGCCGAGGTGCACGGCAATTTCTACGGCACGCCGCGAGAGCCGGTCGAGCAGGCCATGGCTGAGGGCCGCGACATGCTCTTCGATATCGACTGGCAGGGCGCCCAGCAATTGCAGGAGAAGATGTCGGCCGACGTCGTGTCGATCTTCGTGCTGCCGCCGACCATGACGGAGCTGCAGTCGCGGCTGCACCGTCGTGCCGAGGATTCCGAAGAGGTCATCCAGACGCGCCTCGCCAACAGCCGCGCCGAGATCGCCCACTGGCGCGAATACGACTACGTCATCATCAATGATGACCTCAACGCTGCCTTCGACGCTGTCCAGTCGATCGTCAAGGCCGAACGCCTGCGCCGCGATCGCCGCCATGGTATGTTCGACTTCGTCCGCGAACTCTTGGAAGAGACGCCGTCGCTTTAAACCGCGATACCGCAACGTGTGCGGTTTCGGATGACGTCATCCTGGATCTAACCCGGAAAGGCTCTAAAGGCAGTTCGCCAACAGGCAGAATTCCTCGACGGAAAGGGTCTCAGCCCGTCGCGCCGGGTCAATCCCGGCCTTGACGAGCAGGCTCTCGCCGCCGAGCGGTTTCAGGCTTTGGCGCAGCATCTTGCGACGCTGGCCGAAAGCGGCCTGCGTCACTTTTTCCAGATTGGCGACAGCGCAGGGGATGGGGTTTTCGCGGGGGACCAGATGCACGACCGTCGACGTCACTTTCGGCGGCGGTGTGAAGGCTTGTGGCGGCACATCGAAAGCCATGCGTGCCTCCGTTCGCCAACCGCAGAGCACGCCGAGACGGCCGTAATGGTCGTCGTCTTCGTTGGCGACGATGCGTTCGCCGACCTCCTTCTGAAACATCAGCGTCAGCGACTGCCAGAACGGCGGCCAGGCTTTCGGCAGCAACCAGTTGACCAAGAGCTGCGTGCCGACATTGTAGGGGAGGTTGGCAATGATCCTGATCGGGCCTTCCGGCGCCAATGTCTCGAAATCCGTCTTCAGCGCATCGCCTTCGATCACTTCCAGCCTGCCGGGATAATGATCGGCGATCTCGGCCAGCGCCGGCAGGCAGCGTGTATCCCGCTCGATGGCGACAACCTTCCTGGCGCCGAGCGCCAGGATCGCGCGCGTCAGTCCGCCGGGGCCGGGGCCGACCTCGAAAACGGTCGCGTCATCGAGTGCCCCCGCTGTGCGGGCGATTTTCTGGGTGAGGTTGAGGTCGAGCAGGAAATTCTGCCCGAGCGCCTTGCGCGCATCGAGGCCGTGACGCTGGATGACGTCACGAAGCGGCGGCAGGCCATCGAGTGCTGCCATCAGCGGCGGCTTTCCGCACTGCGCCCGAGCTGGGCGGCGAGCTTCAGCGCTGCAACGAGGCTCTGCTCGCGCGCCAGTCCCTTGCCGGCGATGCCGAAAGCGGTGCCGTGATCCGGCGAGGTGCGCACGAAGGGAAGCCCGAGCGTCACGTTGACGCTGTCGTCGAAACCGAGTGCCTTGGCTGGGATCAATGCCTGATCATGATACATGCAGACGGCGACGTCGTATCGCGCCCGCGCCTCGTCATGAAACATCGTGTCGGCGGGCAGGGGGCCGATCGCATTGACGCCCTCGTCGCGCAGGCGCTCGATCGCCGGTCGGATGACGTCCTCGTCCTCCTTGCCGATCGCCCCGCCTTCACCCGCATGCGGGTTGAGGCCGGCAACGGCAAGCCGCGGCGCCTCGATGCCGAAGCGATGCCTCAGGTCTTCATGAGCGATCCGGCAGGTTTCCATGATCAGTTCGCCCGTCAGCGCCTGCGGCACATCCCGGACCGGAATGTGGATGGTGACGGGAATGGCCCTGAGTTTCGGTCCGGACAGCATCATGACAGGTGTCACCGGCCGGCCGGTCGCCCTGGCGGCGAGATCGGCGAGAAATTCGGTATGGCCGGGAAACCGGAAACCCGCCTCGTAGAGTACGGCCTTGGCGATCGGGTTGGTAACGACCGCGAGCGCCTCGCCGTTGATGACAAGCGACACGGCTTTTTCGATCGCCATGATCGTACCTTTCGCCGTTGCCGCATGCGGCTCGCCAGCCACGACCTCGATGCCGGCCGGTATGGTCATGACCGGCAGTGCGTCAGCAAACATGCCAGCAGCCTCGCTGGCGCTATCGGTCTCGCGGATCGACACCGCCAGATTAAGCTCCCGGGCTCTCAGCGCCAAGACATCGGGATCGCCAATCAGGAGGAAGGGCGGCAGCCCGAGTTCACGCCGCCGGAGCCAGGCCATCAGAGTAATGTCCGGCCCGATGCCGGCGGGGTCGCCCTGGCTCAGCGCAAGCGGTCGAGAAAACGGTATCGCCATTGTCGGTCAGCGATAGGCGATCTGCGCCTTTTTGCGCAGTTCATCCAGGTATTTCTTGCTGTTTTCGTTTTCCGGGCTGGCGTCCTTGCCGCCCTTGGACTTGTCGAGATCTTCCTGGCGGAAGACCATTTCGGCTGCCTGGTCGTCGGAGACCTGCCGCTGGCTGCAGATTGCCAGATATTCGACACCCTTGTCGGTAACGCGGGTCCCTGTCGTGTTGCCCTTGGTCTGCTCGACCAGCGGCTTCCAATCCGGCGGGATTTCGGGGGCGAGCATGCGGCCGAGATCGCGCACCGAAACGTCGCGCATCGTCGCAGCAAACACCTTTGCCTGATCGCAGCCCGGAAATTTGGAGCGCGACGCCTCGGCCTCGCTCTTGCGCTTGCCGGTGATGGCCCCGCGCTTGGCTTGCGGAATGACGAAGATGATCTGCTGCAGCATATATTCCGTCGTCACCGGCTTCTGCTTGTTGTTTTGCATCATGCGCGACACGAGATCATAGTTAGACAGCCGCGAGGTCGAGCCGTAGCGGGCGTTGACGACACGCGGCCAGCTCATCTGCACGGCGATGAAACCCTTGAAATGGTCGACGCCGACGCCGGCGCGATCGAGGATCTGCGACATCTGCTCGGGGGAAAGCTTATTGCCGCTTGAAAAGCGCGCGAAAGAGGCATCGACGTCCTGCTGCGACACCGACATATGAACGCGGGAGACTTCCTGCCGCTTGAGCGCCTCGTCGATCAATTGCTCCTCGGCGGTCTTGGCGTCGGCCTTCGTATGCTGCAGGCGCAGGAAGGCTTGGCGCTTGGCGACATCGCCGCTGGTGATGGCGGTGCCGTTGACCACGGCCTTGACTTCACTGACCGCGAGCGCTGGTCCGGCAAGGCCTGTCAGCAACGCAAGCGCTGCCCCGGCGAGGAACTTGGTTATGGCTTTTTTCGCGTCAATCATCTGTTGACCTCCCGATAGCGTCGCGAGCCGTTGTTCGCGGCGTTCTTACCACAGTACGAGACACGCAGAAATCGCTTCCCTCACGGCGCGAAACCCCTATGCCTCAGATACCGACTGGCGGCAATGTCCTGCACAGGCTTACGGCGAAAGAATGGCTTCAGGCTCTGTTTGCGCCGATCGCCCGTCATTCGAGGGTGTCGGAACCGATCTTGATGTCGCCGAGCGTGCGGAAGGTCAGCCGTGCGCCGATCGTCCAGTCGCTTCCCGACTCGTCTTCGGAATCTCTGCTGTCCGTATAGGCGATCGTGAAGATCGTGCACTCGTCGTCATAAGAGAGGCCGATCGTCCGCCGGCTGATCACATCGTTGTTCAGATCCCAGGCAATGCCGCCGAAGATCGACCAGTAATCCTTGAATTTGACGCGGCTGTTGGTCTGGATCTCGTCATTGTCCTCGGCAAAGCCATATGCCGGCTGGGCGCTGAGATGGGTGTAGGTCAGTTGCGTCGCGAAGGTGTCGTTCTGGTAGGCCGTCGTCAGATCGCCGCGGCGAAATTCGAAATCTTTTTCGTCGAGCCGGTAGGAGGCTGCGACGGAAACGCCGTACGGTGTCTCGACGCCGCCAAGGCCGACATAATCGGAGCGGTCGGTTTCAAGGCCTGAATCCGCACCGACATTGACGAGGTCATCGGTCGCAAACGAGTTCTGGCCGGCGATCTGATAGGATTGGCCGAAGATGCCATGCAGCTTGTAGCCGCTGTCGAATGAACCGGTGTACTGGATGCCGAGATTGGCGCGGGTCCCCCCTTCGACGCGGTCGTAGCCCGAGAACTTGTCGCGGTCGAACAGCGAGGTGGCGTCGAAGACGAAGCTCTGCGCGTCCTCATTCGGCAGGCGGCCTGCCAACTGCTCGTCGGGGCGGGCATAGATCTGTGCGATCGGCTCGAGGATATGGGTGCTATTGTCCGTCGTCATCAGGATCGGATAACGCATCTCCAGCCCGGCGGTGAACATCGAGCGGGTGGCTGAATTGCCGTCGTCGTAGTTGCCGGCGTAACCTGTGGGGTCGTCCATGTTCAGCGCGAAGGCATCGCCGCGCGCGGCCAGCAGTGGCGTGATCACCAGGCCGGTCGGCGTGACATAAGTGCGCTTCCACTGCAGCTCGGCAGTCAGCCGCGAGGTTTGTCCCTTCAGGCCGCGGAAGCGGTCGAAGCCGTCGACGGTATAGAAGTCGTCATGGGTGCGCGAAATATTCGTCAGGTTGACATCAGCCGAAAGCTCGCCGCCTGCAAGCGGTTGCGGCGCCACGTAATGATAGTCAAGCGACGGATAGACGATCGCCTGCTGTTTTTCGGCTGTGTTCGTCCGGTCGGCATCCTGGACGTCGAAATAGAACGCCCGCATGTCGAAATAATTACGTTTCCCAAGTCCCGTCAAATAGATCTGATTGGTCCGATCCGTACTGGCCAGGCCCCGCAGCTTATATGTTTTCGAGAAATTGTTGTCGCTCTGCATCATGACGTCCCAGCCGAACGTCCAGCGCGGATTGATGCGGAATTCGGCCTTCGATGCCACCATGCCACGCTGGCCGGCTTCGGCGTCGCTGGTGCCGGAGCTGAAGTTGCCCGGCTTTGCCTGGTCGATGCCGGCGACGCGCAGAATATGCGTGCCATTTTCGAAGCGTTGGCGAAATTCGCCCTCGATGAGGAAGCCCTGGGCGGTGTAGCCCGTGGCGGTGACCGTCGCATCCATGCTCGGCGAGATCACATAGTAATAGGGAACGGAAAGACCGAAGCCGAGATTCTGCGACAGGCTCATCGTCGGAAACAGAAAGCCGGACTTGCGTTTCACCGTATTGTCGGGAACTTCGATGAACGGCAGGAAGGCGATCGGATGGCCGAGCAACTCGAAGCGCGCTCTCTCCAGACGGATCGTATGCGTCTCGCCATTCTGGATCACCCGCTGGGCCTTGACCTGCCAGAAAGGGGCGCGCTTCGGATCTTCGGCGCAGGGAAGGCAGGCCGTGTAGACGCCCTTGTTGAGAATCATCTTGGTGCCGCCGACGCGCTCGCCGGTTTCGGCGGCAATACGCGTATTGTCGGCGGTTTCGATCCGCAGCGAGTTTATGAACCCGTCGGCGAAATTGTCCGTCACGTCAAGGTTGTCAGCATAGATACGGTTGCCGTCGGGGCTGACCAGCTCGATATTGCCGATCGCCATCATCCGGCCGGTCTTCTGATTGTACTCGACCTTCTGCGCGACCATCTTGTAGCCGGCATAATTGATCTGAACGCCACCGACCGCCGACACCAGATCGGCGTCACGGTTATAGACCAGTTCATTGGCCGAAAGCAGAAGCTTGGCCCCTTCGGGAATCTTCTTCTCTATATTTTGTTCGGGCGCGCTGGCCTGGCCGAAAGAGGCCGGGGCGCTGCCGAAATAGGAACATAAAGCCGCGCCGACAAGCAGGGCAACCAACTGTTTACTAAAATACTTGCGGTCGCCTGCCGCCACTAGCCGTCCTCCTGATGAAGCAGAATAGTCGCACCCAAGGCCAGCGCGACGACCACCGGTATCCACGTCGCCACGAAGGGGGGCACGACTCCACTGCTTCCGAATGCCTTTACAAGCACGGTGATGACATAAAGCATGAAGCCCGAAAGGATGCCACCCAGAATCACGGAGCGGGATTGGTTGAACCGGCTAAATTTTAGGGACACTGTTGCAGCAATGAAAGTCATGGCTACCAGCAGCAATGGCTGGGACAACAAGGAGTTGAATTGAGTCTCCAATGCCTTGGTCGAGATGCCGAAGGATTTGGCCGCCGCGATCCGATTGGAAAGGTCAAAGAAACCAATTGTTTCCGGCGCTGTCAGCCGCTCCTGGACGAAGTCTTGTTTCAGATTGGTGCGAAGTTGAACCGAAGCTGTGCGCACGGGGATTTCGCCAGGCTTGCGCTCGACAACATTGTTAAGTTGCCAGTAACCATCTTCCAATTTTGCCGTCGCGGCGTCCTGTCTCAGAATGACCTGACCACTTGAATCGAAATGGATCAGCACGGCGTCGATCAGCTTGGTTCCGTTCTCCTGGACCGTATGCGCGCCGATGATGACATCGTCGCGGCCGCTGATCTGGCGCAGCCACGGAATCTGCGGCGCCTTGCGCAAAACCGCGTTCTCGCCGCGCCAGTCGGATTCGACCAGCAGCGCCTGGCGCTGTCCCCAGGCGGCAAGCGGGTTCAACGCCGCCATCGTCAACAGGCCGAGCGCCAGCGAGCCGGCGATGAAGGGGAACATGAACTGCCAGACCGAAATGCCGGCTGCGCGCGTGACGACGAGTTCATATTTGCGGTTGAGCCCGATCAGCACCGTCATGCCGACGAAGAGAGCGATGAACGGCACTGTCTGCTGCAGGATGAGCGGCAGGCGCACCGCAGTCATCAGGACGCCGCCGCCGATCGTGTAGCCGGGAAGGCCGGACATGCGGCCCGCCGTCTCACTGAAATCGAGGAGGAAGGAAATCGCCGAGACGCCGATCAGGAACCAGCCCGTCGTCACCAGGTAGCGGCGAAAGAAATAACGCGACAATGTCCCGAACATCATTGGGCAGCGCCCCCGCCGGTCCTGCCGGTCACGGCAAGCAGCCTTTCCTGCATCCCTCTCCAGAAGGACGAAATCCGGTCCCGAATGAACGAAGGCATGACCAGTCGCTTATGCAGGCCGAGGAAGGCGATCGAGACGACGCTGCTGACGATCGGAATGGCGTAGAGGACGGCGATATATTCAGGGTCGGTGTCGATCTGATTGGCCGCGTAGAAGGCCGCCCACCGCATCGCGAAGGCATAGGCAAGCGCGCTCACCATCGGATGCAGCCGCGCTTCGCGGTGTGAGCGCGCATCGCCGGCGATCGCCAGTGAAAACAGCGCAAAGACGACGGGCAGGATCCAGTCCGTCAGCCGCCGGTGCAGTTCGGCGCGGTAGCTCTGCGGCCGGATCGTATAGTCCTTGTCGGCCGGATCTGGATTGAACAGGAACCACAGGTCGCGGTCACTGGCACGCAGCGTCGCCTGACCGCGATTCTCCGTCATGTCCGAAAGGTCGAAGGAATAGGAATCGAAATTGATGACCGAGACGTTGCCATCGGGCGTTTTGCGGTGGACTTCGCCCTCATGCATGATCAGCGTCGTGCCGGTATCGTCGACGGCGCCTTCCTTCGCATAATAGATCAGTTCGTAGGCCGGGTCGCGCTCGTCGGCGACAAAAAGGCCCTTCAGCATGCGGCCGGCCATCCGCTTCGAGATCTGCACGTAAAGGCCTTCATCAAGCTTGCGGAAGGTCTTTTCCTCGATCACCGAAGAGAGAAGGTCAGCATAGGTCTCGGCGATCATCTGGCGGACGACGGTCTTTGCGCGCGGCTCGACGACGTTGTCGACGAAGAAGGAAAGGGCGCTGATGACGGCGGCAAGCAGCAGGATCGGTCGGATCAGCACGCTGCGCCGCGCCCCGGCCGCGTCGATGACGGTGAGCTCGGAATCGTTGTTCATCGTCGTCAGTGTCTGGGTGATCGCGATAACGAGGGCGAAGGGCAGCACGACGGGGATGATCGACGGCAGGATCATCGTTGCCAGCTTGGCGAACGAGCCGATCGACTGGCCGCTGTCGGTGACCAGATTGATGCGCTGCAGAACCTGTGTCGTCCAAATGATCGCCAGAACGGGCAGGAGCGCCACGAGAAACATCTGGCCGACGCGCCGCAATATGTATGTCTCGAGTAGTTTCATGCCTGCCCTTGAAAGCACCTACACGCCCAAACGGCTTTGCAGGAGAATCCCTCTACGCTCTTTGTCGCGCTTTTGCGACAAGCTGGTGTCAAAAATTCATTCAAATTTCAGAATTTTTTTGATGCTGTTGCGACTCAGTTAACGCCAGCAACGCGGCGAAGACGACAAGCGACGAAAGCCATCCAAGAACGACGTCGGAAAGGTAGTGCGCGCCGAAGGATAGCCGCATCGCCGGGGTGAGGATCGAGATCGCCGCCACAGGCGCCGCCAGCGCATAACGCAGCCGTTTCGGAACGAAGAGCAGAAGGCAGATGAGCCAGCCGGCGCTTGCTGCCTCGCCCGAGATGAACGAACAGTTCGAAACGCATTTGCCGGCAAGCGAACCGGCCTCGACGAAATGCAGCGCACCACCGAATATGTCCGTCTGTATCGGCCGCGGCCGGCCCCAATGTTCCTTCAGGATGACATTGACGAGCAGCACCGGCCCGATCAGCAGCGTTCCGAGCGCGACTTTGAGCTTTTGCGCCCGCTCGGCGTTGAAGGTCGCACCGTGCTGCTGGTAGCATTCGACGAGTTTCCACAGCATCACGATCGCCACCACATAGGGCAGCCGGAAGAAGACGGTACGCAGCAGGTCGAAGGTCGCGACGTCGCGATAGGGAAAGCCGCCGCAGATGCTCCCAGTGGCGGCCGTCGCGTCGCAATCTGCACCCACGAAAAAAAGCTGGGAAAAATAGATGTCTATTCCGGGGAAGGCGCGGAACACCACAAGCAGCGCCCACCACGTCCAAAACAGCAGCATGAAGGCACCGAAAGTCGTTTTCGGCAGGCGGATTGCCAGGTCCGGCCATCGATTTTTCGAAAAAACTGTCAACGCGAATATCTACGAAACTGACGAAAACATGAGGGCCATGATGGCCGCGGGCGACCATAACAATTGTCGCAAGCCATTGACAGACCCGCCAAACGCGAAATTATCCGCGAGGGACGGATTTCAAAGAATCCCAGCGGAGAAGACATGTCAGTAAAGTTGGAAATTTCATTCTCGAAGTCGGCAAAGCTCAATGGCGGCCTGGCGATCCTGTTGAAGACTGCGGAGGCCGACGGCGCTGCCGGCGCCGAAGCGGTCGATCCGGCAGGCGTGATCGCCAAGGCTGCCAGGATCGCCCGGTTCTCCGCGAAATCCATGGGCGCGCTCGATATCGTTGCCCCCGAAGGCGCGCCCGTCGAGCGCATCGTGGTCGTCGGGCTTGGCAAGGCCGCCGAACTCACTGCCCATGACTGGCTGAAGGCCGGTGGTGCTGTGGCATCGAGAATCAAGAATACCGACAAGGCTGCTGTCTTCATCGACGTGCCTGGGCTTGAGACGAACGCGCGGGCAGCCGCCGATTTCGCGCTCGGCATGCTGCTGCGCGCCTATAGCTTCGATACCTACAAGACGAAGAAGGGCGACGAGGAGGAGAAGCCGGCGAAATCCGTCAAGGTGACAATCGTCACCGCCGATCCGGGCGGTGCCAAGAAGGCGTTTTCCGATTCCGAAGCGATTGCCGGCGGCGTCAATCTCGCCCGTGACCTCGTCAACGAACCGCCGAACGTGCTCGGCCCCGTCGAATTCGCCGCCAAGGCGAAGGAACTGGAAAAGCTCGGCGTCGAAGTGGAAATCCTGACGGAGCGGGAGATGCGCCGTCTTGGGATGGGCGCCCTTCTCGGCGTCGCCCAAGGCTCCGTGCGCCCGCCGCGCCTGGCGGTCATGCAGTGGAACGGCGGCAAGGGCAAGGATCGTCCCGTGGCTTTCATCGGCAAGGGCGTCGTCTTCGATACCGGCGGCATTTCGATCAAGCCGGCCGCAGGCATGGAGGACATGAAGGGCGATATGGGCGGTGCGGCAGCCGTCACCGGCCTCATGCATGTGCTCGCCTCCCGCAAGGCCGCCGTCAACGCGGTCGGCATCATCGGCCTGGTCGAGAACATGCCCGACGGTAACGCCCAGCGTCCGGGCGACATCGTTACGTCAATGTCCGGCCAGACGATCGAGGTGATCAACACCGATGCCGAGGGCCGCCTCGTGCTCTGCGATGCGCTCTGGTATTGCAACGACCGCTTCAAGCCGCAGTTCATGATCAATCTCGCCACGCTGACCGGGGCAATCGTCGTCGCGCTCGGCAATGTGCATGCCGGCCTGTTCTCCAATGACGACCAGCTTTCCGCCCAACTGACGGCCGCCGGCCTTTCGAGCAATGAGAAGCTCTGGCGGATGCCGCTCGGCAGGGACTACGACAAGCTGATCGACAGCAAATTCGCTGATATGAAGAACACCGGCGGCCGACAGGCCGGCTCGATTACGGCCGCGCATTTCCTCAAGCGCTTCGTGCAGGAGACGCCGTGGGCGCATCTCGATATTGCCGGCACGGCGATGGGCTCGCCGCAGGACGAGATCAACCAGTCCTGGGGTTCCGGTTTCGGCGTGCGCCTGCTCGACGAGTTCGTTCGCGCCCATTATGAATCCTGATGACGGACGTTCTCTTCTATCATCTGACCGAAACCAGGCTGGAGGACGCGCTTCCGCCGCTCATCGACAAAAGCGTCGGGCGCGGCTGGCGCGTTGTCGTCCAGACGCGCGAGCCGGCGCGGCGCGATGCTCTCGACCAGCATCTCTGGACTTTCCGCGAGGAGAGTTTCCTGCCGCATGGTACCGACGAGGCCGATTTTGCCGAAAGCCAGCCGGTGCTTTTGACGGTGACGCCAGACAATGCCAATGCAGCGACCGTGCGTTTCATCGTCGATGGCGCCGAGCCGCCGCCGGCCGACGCCTATGAGCGCATCGTCTTCATGTTCGACGGTCACGATCAGGAGCAGCTGGAAGCCGCCCGTGCGCAGTGGAAGAAGCTGAAAGGCGAGGGGCATAACCTCACCTATTGGCAGCAGACGTCAGAAGGGCGGTGGGAGAAGAAGGCCTGACCGTTTTGCCACGACACTACAGCATGGCGCGTCTTTTCAGACGCGCCAGGACGCCGTAACGCTTCGAATGCCGCTTGAAATCTTCCAGCTTCGTTGTCGCGCGCCGGCGCCGTTATCTACGACCCTTTGTCCTCGTCGAGGTTCGTCAGGATGTTGAGGGGGACGATCCCTCCCGCACCTTCCGACGGATTAAGCGCTTCCACTGCCAAAACCCGCTTTCCATTCGGACTGACAAAAGCGAAGGCCCACGCCTTGTCGGCAAAGGTGCTGACCGGCATTTCCGCCCAGCCGGCTTGATGGACAAGGCGGTCGGCATAATAGGCCTTGATGGTCTGCGGGTCGGTGGTGCTGGCGAGATTGCGGGCCAGTATCCGCACGGACTTCTCTCCGAACCGCCCTTCCAGTTGGCCCAGCACTTTTCGGGTGGCCTGCCAATCCTGAGCCTGGGTCGCCGATCCGAAGGAATATTCCTCGGATCGGGAAACGCCCGGTGCATCAGGAGGCATGACGTCCAGTTCGCTCGAACATACTGCAAGGCCGAGAAGCGGCACCACAAGGATGCCAATCTTCAACACGCGGAAAAATCGGCCCTTGCGGCGGATTTTGTTGCTCATGAGCGGCTGCCCCCGAACATAATTGCCATAGGCCGGCAAATCTTGCCGGTTTCTATGACGTTATTGCGACGCTCAGTCGTGGAACGCGTCGACGAATTTCCGCTTGCCGAGCATGAAGGCATCGGCGACGTGGCGCAGCGGCGCGAGGTCGACATCCGATTTGCCGGCCTTGATGATTTCGGCGAATCGACGGTAGAGCGAGGGATATTCCTGCTCCGGCTCGGCGAATGTCGGAGCGCCGTCGACCAGAAGCTTGGCGCCGCCCTCGGCGAGCACCATCTGGCCGGCTGCCGTCTCCGCGACGATATCCCAGCTTTGCTTGCCGGTCTGGCGCCAGTCGAATTCGGCGTGAACCGGCAGGCCGTCGGCATTGCGGAAGCGAATGTCGGCCGCGATCGGCGCATCGCGATTCTCGGGAAATTCGAGCACGGCCTCGGTGATGAAGATCGGCCGCGGCAGGATATGGGTGACGATCGACAGCGCGTTGATACCGGGATCGAAAACACCGAGGCCGCCGGCCTGCCAGATCCAATCCTGGTTCGGATGCCAGTGGCGGACATCCTCCTTCCAGATCACATGCGCGCTTTTGATCGTCGTCGAAGCAAGAAATGCCTTGGCGGCCTCGACGGCCGGCGCATAGCGCGAATGCCAGCTGGCAAAGAGCGACGCACCCTGCTTGCTCGCCAGTGCTTCGAGATCGGCCACTTCGCTCAGCGTCGCGCCAGGCGGCTTTTCCAGGAAGACGTGCTTGCCGGCGACGAGCGCCTTATAGGCGGCCTCGTAGCGATATTGCGGCGGCATGCAGAGCGAAACGGCATCGATCGAGGGCTCGGCGTCGAGCATCGCCTCGATCGTCGTATAACTCTTGACGCCTTCGACCGTGCCGTGGCGGCTTGCCGTGGCGACGAGTTTGAAATCCGGGTTCTTGGCGATGGAGGGAAGGTGCTGGTCGCGGACGATCTTGCCGACGCCGACGATGGCGAGGTTGATTGGAGACATGGTGTTTCGCTCGAGCCTGTATGAAAAGTATGATTATTGACTTGGTTTGTATCAGAAAGAGGAGCGCCGACAAGCTCTCCTGCTCCATTCTATCGCATGATGGTTTGGCGAAGGAAGCTGTAACCCATTGCTGCGCGGGCGGCGCGCTCTTCGGAATTGCCGTCGCCGCCATGCCCGCCCGAACCGAATTCATGGAAGAGCGGCCGGTGTCCTTTCTCCTCCAGCAGCGCGGCAAAGCGGCGCGCATGCGAGGGATGCACGCGGTCGTCATTGGCCGAGCTTTCGACGTAGATCGGCGGATAGCTGACCTCGGTCGCCGGCTTGACATTGTGAAGCGGCGAATAGCCGAGCATGAAATCCCGGTCCACGGGCGTCTCCGGGTCGCCGTACTCGTCCATCCAGGCTTGCCCTGCGCTGAACAGGTGGAAGCGTGTCATGTCGAGAACCGGCACCTGGCACCAGACGGCACCGAAATCGTCGGGATAACGCGTCAGCATCACGCCGGTCAGCAGGCCGCCGTTGCTGCCGCCCTGGCAGGCAATCCGCGACGGTACGGTGTAGCCGCGGGCGACGAGATCGCGAGCGATGGCGACGAAATCGGCAAACGCCCGGTCTCGCCCCTGCCGCTTGGCGCTGCGATACCAGTCCGGCCCGAATTCGCCGCCGCCGCGGATATAGGCCTGCACATAGGCACCGCCTTGCTCCAGCCAGCGTCCTGTCACGCCTGAATAGCTCGGCGACAGCGAAACATCGAATCCGCCATAGCCGTACAACAGGACCGGCAGCGCGCCCTTGGTCCACTGCTTCGGCAGGACCAGCCGGTAGGCAACCCTCGTTCCATCCTCGGAAACAGCCTCCAGCAGTTCGGATGACATGTCGGTCGCATCGAAATAGCTTGGCGCCGCGGCGACGAAAATCAGTTCGGCCTGCTTGCTGCGATCCGACAGCTCGAGGCGATAACAGGCGGGAGGCTGCAGGAAGCCCTGGCCGACGATGTGGAGCGTATCGTCGCCAAGATGCAGATCCGCATGGAGCGGCCTGAAGTGAGCCGTCTGCATGTCCGCCGGTAGCGCGATCTCGCGCTGTTCGGCATCGGGCCTCGTCAGGTCGAGCACCATGAGACGCGGACGCAGCCGATCGGAGATGAGGAAGACGCACCATTCGCGCATCAGCATCATTTGCGAAATGGACTGACCCTCGGCAGGCTGAAACAGGATCCGTTCCGGCCCGAGCAGGGCCGTCTCAGAGCCGGGATCGAAGCGTTGCAGCACGAGGCTGCCGGTCGCAACGCGCTCATCGGTCTTTGCCCGCCAAAGGCAATGATCGCGATTGAACTGGAAATCGGCCTCGGCGGGCAGATCGATGCGCCGCCGCGTCCCGTCGCTGGCGATCAGGAAAGCGCTGGCGACGCCGATCTCGTGGGCGGCGACGAAAATGTCGATCAATTCGTGACCCGCCGAAGCGCCTGACAGGGCAGGGTCGATGACGAGATTGAAGCCGTAGACGTCCTCATCTGCTGCTTCGAACATGACGGCGGCATCCTCCGGCCGCTGCCCGCGCTTCAATCGCCGCCCGACCCGCGGCCACCCGGAACGGGTCGCCGAAAACCGGTCGATGGAACCGAAATAGCAGATTTCGTCGCGGCTCAGCCAAGTGGCATGCGATCGTGCAGCCGGGGTGTCGAAGCCGCCCTCGACGATCTGTCTCCGCTCGGCATCGAATTCGAGCAGCCGGAGAAGGTCGGAGCCGCCGTCCGAAAGTGTGAGCAGCACCCGCGTGGGTTCCCACGGGCAGGTGACGGCACCGCGCCAGTTCCAGCGCTTGCCTTCCCTCACGCAGAAGGCGTCGAGATCGAAGGCCGGCTCCCAGGCGGCGTCCGGCAGCGGCTCCTGGTCCGCCGGCAGGCGGAGCCAGATGCCGAGAGGATTGTCCTTGCTCTGGCGGAAATCGAACAGCCACTCGCCTCGGCGCATCGGAACGATCAGCCTGTCCTGCCGCTCGATCAGCGCCTTGATCGCGTCGCGATCCCTCTCGAATTCAGGTGTTCTCAGTGCCGCGTCGGAAACCCGGTTGTGCTCGTCGATGAACTGGCGGGTGCGGGGATCGTCGTCCGTTTCGAGATGAAGGTTCATGTCCGGCCTGCCAGCTTCCGTTGATGTCGGACAGATCTAGGCAGCCGGTCCCGACTTGGCAACCCGCCTTATAGCACCGCGCGTCTCTTCAGATGCGCGAAGGACGCCGTAACACTTTGAATCTAAGCATAGGCCCGAAAATGGATTTCGATTTTCGGGCTCATGCGCTAGCGGGTTGTCACGAAATCGGCCGAGGCGACGACGGTGTTCGGCACCTCGGTCTTCTTGAATTTCAGCGTCACCACCTTGTAGCCTTCGGCTTCGAGTTTCGAGAGCAGGGTTGGCAGCATCGTCGCCGTGCGTTTGTGGATGTCATGCATCAGGATGATGCCGCGGCCGCGCTTGTGCAAGAGGTTCATCGTCCGCTGGGTTATGGAGACCGGCGTCGTGGTGAAGTAGTCCTTGCTGTCGATATCGACATCCATGACCACCATGTCGCGCATGGCGATCGCGGCGCGCAGCCTATGGCTCTCGGCAAGATAAGGGAAGCGGAAGAAGGAGACGTCGGTTCCCGTCGCCTTGGTCACCGCCAATTCGCCCTTGATCACCTCGGCCATCGCCGCGTCGAAACTCAGTGAACTCAGGTTGGCATGGTCATAGGTGTGGCTGCCGATCGTGTTGCCGTCCTGGGCGACCTTGCGGGCGAGTGCCGGATGCATATCGGCCATTTCGCCGACCATCATGAAGGCACCCTTGACGCCGAACTGGTCGAGGATTGCCAGCACCTTGTCGGTCCGGCCAGGGATCGGGCCGTCGTCGAAGCTGAGGATCACTTCCTTGTCCTGCAGCTTGAGATCTGCGAGCGAGGAGACCTCCAGTATCCGTCCGGCCAGATGATGCGGGCCGGCAAGGCGCGGGGTCGCATCGTCGCCGGCATAGGCAAGTTTCCGCTCTTCGGGCGCGATCACCGACGAGGTCTTGATCGTGGTATCGGGAGCGGCTTGTCTGGCGGTGCTGCAGGCGGAGAGGGCGGCCGTGAGGGCCATGCAGGACAGAACGAAAAAACGATACATGGAAAGGGCTCAACAAATCGGTAACGAATGTTGAGACAACCTTTCGGATTATGGTTAACGATCGGTTGAGATCGGCAAAAATTGCGGTGTAGCGCGGCAATTCGCCACGCTTTCCTTAAGACTTGTGGCTATCCCGCCATCGCTTCTTCGTATTCGGCCGATAGCATCAGCCAGTCTTCCTCGGCGGCAGCGAGTTTTGCCGCAGCTTCGCCACGCTGCTTTGCCTTCTCGGCGGCTTTAGTGGGCGTCTTTTCGTAAAGGGCCGGGTCCGCAAGTTCCGCGTCAAGCGCCTGAATCTGTTTCTCCAGCTTCGCCGTCAAGGATTCAATCTCATTGATCTTTTTCCTGAGCGGCGTCAGCGAGGCGCGACGTTCGGCATTGAGCTTGCGCTGGTCGGCCTTCGACGTCGCGTCTTCAGTTAGCTGCGGCTTTTCTTCTTTTTTTTTACCGGAAGTGACGATGAGGTCGCGGTACTCGTCCATATCGCCTTCGAAAGTCGTCACCGTACCGCCATTGACCAGCCACAGCCGATCGACCGTCGCCTCGATCAGATGGCGATCGTGCGAGATCAGGATGACGGCGCCTTCGTAGTCGTTCAGCGCCTCGATCAGCGCGCGGCGGCTGTCGATGTCGAGGTGGTTGGTCGGCTCGTCGAGGATCAGCAGATTGGGCGCATTGAAGGCGGCAAGCCCCATCAGCAAGCGGGCTTTTTCGCCGCCGGAAAGATCCTTGGCGGCCGTCGCCATCTTCTCGGTTGCAAGCCCCATCTGGGCGACGCGGGCGCGCACCTTGGCTTCCGGCGCGCCGGGCATCAGGCGGCGCACATGCTCCACCGACGATTGCTCGGGGATGAGGTCGTCGAGCTGGTGCTGCGCGAAGAAGCCGATCTTCAGGCTCGGCGCGATCTTCACTTCGCCGCTCTCCGGCGCGAGCCGTCCGGAGATGAATTTGGCGAAGGTCGATTTGCCGTTGCCGTTCGAGCCGAGCAGGGCGATGCGGTCGTCATTGTCGACGCGCAGATTGAGGTTCTTCAGGATCGGATTGCCGGGCTCGTAGCCGACGGCGCCGCTCTGGATCGCGACGATCGGCGAAGCCGGCTGCTTTTCCGGCTCGGGAAACGTGATCGGCTGCACATGGTCCTCGATGACAGCGGCGACCGTTCCCATGCGCTCCAGCGCCTTGACGCGCGATTGCGCCTGCCGGGCCTTCGAAGCCTTGGCCTTGAAGCGATCGATGAAGCCCTGCAGATGTTTGCGTGCCGCGTCGTTCTTGGCTTTGGCTTTCGTCTGCAATTCGTCGGCTTCCGCCTTCTGCCGCTCGAACTGATCGTAACCGCCGCGATAGAAGGTGAGTTTCTTCTGGTCGAGATGGACGATCGCATTGACCGCGTTGTTCAACAGGTCGCGATCGTGGCTGATGATGATGACGGTATGCGGGTAGCGCCTGACATAGTCTTCCAGCCACAGCGTGCCTTCGAGGTCGAGATAGTTGGTCGGCTCGTCGAGCAGAAGCAGATCCGGCTCCGAAAACAGCACGGCGGCAAGGGCGACGCGCATGCGCCAGCCGCCGGAGAAGGAGGAGGCGGGGCGGGCCTGCGCCTCTTTGTCGAAGCCGAGGCCGGCAAGAATGCTCGCCGCACGCGCTTCGGCCGAATGCGCGTCGATATCGACGAGGCGCATCTGGATTTCGGCGATGCGGTGCGGATCGGTTGCCGTTTCCGCCTCGGCAACGAGGGCCGTGCGTTCCTTGTCCGCGGCAAGGACGATCTCGATCAGCGCGTCTTCGGTCGCCGGCGCTTCCTGCGCCACCTGGCCGATGCGTGCGGCCTTCGGGATCGACACCGTTCCGCTCTCCGAGCCGAGATCGCCGGTGATGACGCGAAAAAGCGTGGACTTGCCGGCGCCGTTGCGCCCGACGAGCCCAGCCTTCGTGCCTGAAGGCAGCGAAACGCTGGCATTGTCGAGAAGCAGGCGCCCGGCGATGCGGGCGGAAATATCGGTGAGCGTGATCATGGCCGGCGTTTTGGCTGAAAGCGCTCGCCAAGGCAAGAGCGCTTATCCCCGCGGCAAGCTTGCTTGTCCCGCACCAAGCTTGCTTGTGCGCTGACAAGCTTGCTTATCCCGCGGCCAGAACACGTGTCCGCCGCCTCAGCGGCCGAAAGCCTGCACCGGCAGTCGGGGGTTCGACTGCGCGGCGAGAAGCGCCACGCGGGCATTGGCCTGCAACTGCCCTGGCGTTGCCGCATCGGTGCTGAGCGCCACGCCGATCGAGATGGTGAGCCTGCCGCGATCGGTCTTGTCGGATGTGGCGAAGACCAGATTGTCTTCGACGGAGGCGCGCAGGCGCTCGGCAATAGCCATCGCATCCTGCATGCCGACATTGGAAAACAACAGGGCGAATTCGTCACCCTCGGTGCGGGCAATGAAATCGTTTTTCTTGATCGACTTCTGAAGGAGGCCGGCGAGCTTCTTCAGGAGCTTGTTGCCTGCCGGCGTGCCGTATTTGTCGTTGAGATCGGTGAATTTGTCGATATCGATCATGATCAGTGCGCTGCCGGCGGCACCTTCTTCCCGCTCGTAGAGATCGGCGGTCGTCCGGTTCAGCGCAATGCGGTTCGGAAGTCCGGTGATCCTGTCGGCGATGGCGGCCGACTGCATCGCCGAAATGCCGCGCTCCAGCGTTTCCAGCGTTTTGATATCGTCCTGCAGTTTCGCGCCGATTTCCATCTCGGCCGCAAGAACGGTCGAAAGCGACGCAGTGAGATAATCGACCTCGCTGAGGAAAGCGGCAAGGCTCTGGTCGCTCTGGCCGGAAACGGATTTCAGGATAGCGCTGCAGGCGCGCGCAAAGGTATTCTTGTGCTTCAGCCCTTCGGCAAGCCTTTCCGCCACATCGCGCAGCATTCGGCTCGCCTCATTCCGTGAGGTCTCGCCTGCCAGCCCGCAATGGCCGACGAGGCGGTATCTCAGGCCGAGCTCGTCGAGCATGGGCTGTTGCGGCTGCGGTCCGAGTGCTGCGATATCCTGCGCAAGGCCGGCATTCAGCCCGACGATCGCCTCGTGAAAGAGCTCGTAATTGCGCGGCAGCGCGGCGACGTTGAGGCGCGTCATGTACTGGGCGATCTTCTGAATATCCGCCTTCGGCGCCGGGCGCACAGCCTCGCGCGGCACCAATGCGTTTGCGCTTGCATTCTGCATGACGATCCCTCGCGACCCAGCCTCATCTCTCACATCACGTTATGCCCGTAAGCTTTTAAGAGAGGCTGAACTTTCGCCGGGAAAGCCCAGGATTGGCGGCAGAACCGGCAAAGGCAGTTAATTCAGTCTTGATGGCCGGAACATGACGCCGAAAAGTGTGAGCGGTTATCGGATGACATCATGCTCTAATTTTGTAGTTTGGATCGTGCCTCACATCCACTCGCAACCCTCGCTGCGCAGGAAGTAGATGAGATCAAGCGTAAGGCTCGGCTTGCCGAGCGCCGTCAGCGTCATGTGGCACTGGCCGCGATGATGGGTCTGGTGGTTGAAGAGATGCGCAAGCGCTGGAGCCAGCGGCTGGGTGAATTCGCCCGGCTGCGTCACCGGCACATAGGTGAAGTCGGCGGCAAGAGCTGCCTCGTCCAGCGTGTCCATCCAGGCAATGATACGCTCGTCCTCGATTTTGCGTGCGGCGGCAAGCGCATCCAGATCTTCGAAGAGCACGGCATTCAGCGTCGTCGGTGCCTCGCCGGTACCGGTGAAGCGCTTCATCCATATCCGGTCTGCGACGAGCAGATGATTGAGCGTGCGATGCAGCGAGCCGAAGAAGGCGCCGCGGTCGCTGCGGAATTCTGCATCGCTGAGTTCGGCCGCAACCGCATAGACTTGGCGGTTGGCCCAGCGATTATAGGCGGCGAACATCTTGTAATGTCTGAGCATCCTGCCCCTCCCGTGTCGTATCGGCAGTCTAGCCGGTTTCCCCAGAAAGCCGAGTGATGACGCCATGAAATTTCCTGATTTGATCGCAGGCGCTTTCTGTCGTGGAATGGATAGAGCTGCGATCTCGAAAGGACTGTCATGACCAGAGCCCTCTATTCCCTCTGCGGCGCCGACGAGCGGCGCTTCTTTTCGCCCCATTGCTGGAAGGCTGTCATGGCGCTCGCGCACAAGGGGCTCGATTTCGAGGAGATTCCGACCACCTATGCCCGCATCAGCGCGATCGGCGGCGGCGTCTCGTCGATCGTGCCCGTTCTCGACGACAATGGCCGGCTGGTCTCCGACAGCTTCGACATTGCGCTCTATCTGGAGGAGGCCTATCCCGAGCGGCCGTCACTGTTCAACGGCGAAGGCGGCAAGGCGTTGTCGCGGATGGTGGAAGGCTATTCGCAGATGATCATCCATCCGGCGATCATGCGCATCGCCCTTCTCGACATCCATGCGAACCTCGACGAGGGAGACAAGGCTTATTTCCGCGAAAGCCGGGAGGCTCGGCTCGGCAAGCCGTTGGAAATGGTTGCCGCCGATAGCGAGGTGGAGAAGGCCGCCTTCGGCGCCAAGCTGGAGCCGCTCCGGCACATGCTGAAATTCCAACCCTTCATCGGCGGGCAGACACCGCTCTTTGCCGACTATATCGTCTTCGGCGCGCTGCAATGGCTGCGTGTCTCCGCCGGTCTCGCCATGCTGGCTGCCGACGATCCCGTCATGGCCTGGTTCGAACGCTGCCTCGATCTTCACCAAAGCCGCGGCAGGACTGTGACAGCGGCGTGAAATTGCCGCCTACCTCTTGTTTTCGGGCGTTGGGGCGGGTAAAGACCGCCCACTTTTCCCGAGAAAACAGAGGATTTGACTATGGCGATTGAACGCACCTTCTCGATGATCAAGCCTGATGCAACCAAGCGCAACCTGACAGGCGCTATCACCAAGATGCTCGAAGATGCCGGTCTGCGTGTCGTCGCTTCCAAGCGCGTCTGGATGAGCCGTCGCGAAGCCGAAGGCTTCTACGCCGTTCACAAGGACCGTCCCTTCTTCGGTGAACTGGTCGAAGGCATGACCTCCGGCCCGACCGTCGTCCAGGTGCTGGAAGGCGAAGGCGCAATCCTCAAGAACCGCGAGATCATGGGCGCGACCAACCCGGCAAACGCTGACGAAGGCACGATCCGCAAGGTTCACGCTCTGTCGATCGGCGAAAATTCCGTTCACGGCTCGGATGCTCCTGAAACAGCTGCCCAGGAAATCAAGTACTGGTTCTCCGATACCGAAATCGTCGGCTGAGGCCACGCTTCGGCATTCGCCGGCAATGCCTTGAATTGACTCTCGAAAGCCGGGGCCTTGCTCCGGCTTTTTCTATACATTTCTCTATGCCGGGCATTTGTCGGTATTCGAGAAATCGACACTGCCATCAGGCTTGAAGACCTCCGGGTTCTTGTCATAAAGCGCGCCGACGACGAGCGGCTTGCTCGGCAGGACGGTCTGGTCGAGGTCGGACCGGAACTGCGTCTTCAATTCCTGCAGCACCTTGCCGTCTTTGTCGACCAGCCGGACACTGACGGAATAGGGACGGTCCTTGTGCACGCAATGCAGGTTCTCGCTCTGCAGCGCGATCTTGTCGTCGATCGGATAGATCTTCTGGTTCAGCACCAGCGGATCGCCTCCTTGCGGATTTTCGAATTCGGCGATGATGACCGAGCCGTCGGGGATGGGGCCTGTCTTCTTCAGCGTCAGCAGATAGGTGGCGCTCGCCACCCGATAGTTGAAGACGAAGAGATGGCCGGTGACCTCGACCAGGTTTTCCGCCTGTCGCTGGCAGGCGGACAGCAGAAGGGCCGCTGCTGCGACCACTACGATCATATATTTCTTCATGGCGTCTCCTCCTTCTTGCGGCGATAGTGACGGTTCGCCTTGGCGCGGTTGCCGCAGACCGCCATGTCGCACCAGGCCCGGCTCCTGTTCTTGCTGCGGTCTATGAACAGCCAGCCGCAATTGCCGCAGATCTTCATGCGCTCCGGATCGGGCATGGCGATCAGCCGCAGTGCCGAATGGGCGGTCGCCGCGGCTAGGCTGTCGGGGCCCGCGTCGCGCAATGTCTTCGCCAGCGCTTCCAGCAGCCCGGCCAGCAATTGGTCGTCGCCGCCATTCAGTATACGCTCGCGGAAATAGACGTCGATCGCTTCCCGCAGCGCGATGAAATCCGCTTCGCTTTCCGCCGCCACCGGCGCGATATCGCCGAAAAGGGCACGCTCGGCGCAGAATTCGGCGGCGGCGCGCGGAAAGCTCCGCATTTGATCCCTGACCGCGAAGCGGTCGATCCGCCGCGTTGCATCGTGGCGCAGAACGACGCTGTTGACGACATCGAGCGCCAGTGCGCCGCCGGCAAAGCGGTGAGGGGTCCAGGAAAAGCTCATGATGAAATTATAACTAGCGAAATAGGTTTTACCAGTTATAATTTTAATGACGCGGAGTGTCTCGAATGGCCTATCTTCTGCAGCAGCTGGCGAATGCGGTTCCACTTGCTGCCCTCTATGCCGCGCTTGCCTTCGGTTATGCCGTCGCCTTCGGCGTGACGAAGCGGGCCGACATCACCTATGGGGCGATCTTTGCCTTCGCGGGCCAGATCCTGCTGCTCTTCACCGAACTTGCTTTCAACCGCTTCTGGTTGGTGCTGCCGGCCGCCCTTGCCGTCGGCGCCTGTGCTTCCATCGTCTATTCGCTGGGGGCGGGCCTATGGATCGGCCGCTCGATCATGCTGCCGCTGGTCAGCAAATCGCCGAATACGGTCATCGTCGCCGCCCTCGGCATGATGATCGTGCTGATGGAGACTGCCCGGCTTGCCGCCAATACCCGCGCCATCTGGCTGCCGCCATTCCTGAACGACACGGTCGTCTTCTGGAGCGACGGCCCCTTCAAGGTGACGCTCACCCATATCCAGTTGATCGACACGGCGCTGATGTGCGCCATCGTCGCGATCGGTACGCTGATCCTCAGGCGCACGGCCTGGGGCCGCATCTGGCGCGCGGTCACCGATGACCCGCTGGCAGCCGAACTCTGCGGCACCAGCGCCGACCGCGTCTTTCTCGTCGCCTATGCGGCAGCCGCTCTCGTCGCCACGATCTGCGGCATCCTCGCCACCTTCTATTACGGCTCGATGGATTTCGGCTCCGGCCTGATGTTCGGACTGAAGGTGCTGTTGATCGCAGCCGTCGGCGGCTACTCCGATCCGCTGCGCTCGGCCGGCGGCGCGGCCGCGCTTGCCGTCGTCGAAACCATGTGGGGCGCCTATGGCCCCTTCGTCTGGCGGGATCTGGTCATCTTCTCGCTGCTCGTCCTGCTACTGGTCATGAGCCGCAGGGAGCGTGTGGTGCTCTAATTTACTAATTTACTTCCACTTGTCGCGCGCTGCGTCGTCGGCGTCCTTCGCCGCGACCCAGTCGCCGGTGGCACCATCCCTGGCGTGCTCTTTCTTCCAGAAGGGGGCAGCAGTCTTCAGGAAATCCATGACGAAATTGGCGCCGTCGAACGCCGCCTGCCGGTGCGGTGCGGCCGCGACGACGAGCACGATATTCTCGCCGGCGGCGATCTTCCCGTAGCGGTGGATGGCGGTGAGGCCGAGAAGTCCGAACCGCGCGATGGCCAGATCGCCGATGCGCCGCATCTCCGCTTCAGCCATGCCAGGATAATGCTCGAGTTCGAGGGCTGCCAGCGTCCCGCCTTCATCGCGGCAGAGGCCGGAAAAGGTGACGACGGCGCCGATGCCGGATTTGCCCTTGGAGAGGCGATCGACCTCGGCCCGCAGGTCGAAGTCCTCATGCTGAACGCGGATGGCGGGGATGATGGTCAATACAGCCTCCCTCTTCTCCCCAGCGGGGAGAAGATGTCCGAAGGACAGATGAGGGGGGTGAGTGGCGCAAGCCGCGAACGCACTGAGCGCAAGCGAAGGGCAGTACCTGCCGGGGCGGCCCCCTCATCCGCCCTTCGGGCACCTTCTCCCCGAGGGGAGAAGGGAAGGGAATATGCCGCACCGGATCTCATACCAGTCATCCCCCCGTCATCGGCGGAAATATCCCGATCTCTTTCGCCCCTGATATCGGCTCGTCATGCTCGACATGCTCCATGTCGAGCGCCACGCGGATCACGTCGGGATATTGAAGTGCGGTCTCATATTCTTCGCCCAGCGTCTTCAAATGAGTGAGGAGATCGGCAACGGTGACGACGGAGGCGGGGAGGTCGATCTCCTCCTCGCCCTTGCCGATGCGCTCGCGCACCCAAGCGAAATAGATAAGCTTCGTCATTCCTCGTCATCCACGATATGTTTCAGTCCGGCGCGGAAATAATCATAGCCGGTATAGATGGTCAGCAGCGCCGCGATCCACAGCAGCGCGATGCCCATCTGCGTCGTATAAGGGAAAATCTCGTCGCCGGCAGGGCCGGCGAGCAGAAAGGCGATGGCGACGAGCTGCAGCGTCGTCTTCCACTTGGCGATCCGCGTCACGGGTACGCTGACCTTCAGCGCCGCCAGATATTCGCGCAGTCCCGAAACCAGGATCTCGCGGCAGAGAATGGTGATCGCCGCCCAGATCGACCAGCCGGCGATGGTCTTGGTCTGGTCGGCTGCGAGCAGGAGAAGGATCGAGGCGACCAGCAGCTTGTCGGCGATCGGGTCGAGCATGCGGCCGATATTCGACGTCTGGTTCCAGATGCGCGCGAGATAGCCGTCGAGGAAATCGGTGAGCGAGGCGATGACGAAGATCCACAGCGCCACCCAGCGCGCCGTGTTGCTGATCGCCAGTTTACCCTCGAGGAAGAAACACAGAACGATCAGTGGCACGGCGAGAATGCGGCCGTAGGTCAGAAGATTGGGAATGCTGTACGTACGCGATGCCATGGAATCGTTTCTCTGAATTGATGCACCGCTACAGCGCCGCGCGGCTTTTCAGACGCGCAAAGGACACTGTAACACTTTAGAACCTCCGCATCGTGCTCGGGCCGTTGCGGTAGATGACGGCTTTGGCCGCGGACCGTCAACATTCTTTCTGTCTTTTCACCGCCTTTGCGTGGAATTTGCGACGGACGCCGGTTATTTCGCGGCGTCGTCGTGGAAATGGTTATAGACCTGCCTGGCGACGGCTTCCGATATACCTTCCACCGCCATCAGGTCGGACAGGGCGGCGCGCGAAACCGCCTTTGCCGTGCCGAAATGCTGGAGCAGCGCGCGTTTACGCGATGGGCCGATGCCGCCGATCTCGTCGAGCGGGTTCTTGATCATTTCCTTCTTGCGCCGCGCCCGGTGGGAGCCGATCGCGAAACGATGCGCCTCGTCGCGCATCCGCTGAATGAAATAGAGCACCGGATCGCGCGGCGGCAGCGTGAAGCTTTCTCGTCCCGGCGGGAAGAAGCGTTCGCGCCCGGCATCGCGGTCGATGCCCTTGGCGATGCCGATCGCCGTCACGCTCTCGGTGATGCCGAGTTCCGCAAGGATGGCGCGCACTGCCGTCATCTGCCCCTGGCCGCCATCGATGAGGATCACATCGGGCCAGGTGGGGAAGGGCATGTCGGCAGCGTCGGGTGTGGTCGCCGCCTGCGACGCAGTCCGGTCAGGAATACCTTCCTCCTTGATCAGCCGCGAGAAACGCCGCGTCATCACCTCCTTCATCATGCCGAAGTCGTCGCCGGGCGTGATGTCGGTCGATTTGATGTTGAACTTGCGGTACTGGTTCTTGACGAAACCTTCCGGCCCCGCGACCACCATGCCGCCGACGGCATTAGTGCCCATGATATGCGAATTGTCGTAGATCTCGATGCGCTGCGGTGTATAGGCAAGCTTGAACGTTTCCTTGAAACCTTCGAGCAGCCGCGACTGCGACGCCGTCTCGGCGAGCTTTCGCCCATGCGCCTCGCGCGCATTGCCGACGACATGGTCGACGAGATCGCGCTTCTCGCCGCGCTGCGGCACGAGGATGGAAACCTTATGGCCGGCCTTTTCGCTGAGTGCTGCGGCGAGCAGTTCCAGCTCCTCGACCGTCTGCGACAGCATGATCTGCTTCGGCACCGGCTTATCGTCGTAGAACTGTGCGAGGAAGGAATTCAGCACTTCGGCGCTCGAAAGCTGCGGATCGGCCTTCGGGAAATAGGCGCGGTTGCCCCAGTTCTGGCCGGTGCGGAAGAAGAACACCTGGATGCAGGAGATGCCGCCCTCATGATGGATGGCGAAAACGTCAGCCTCCTCGACGCCGGCCGGATTGATGCCCTGATGGCTCTGCACATGCGACAGTGCCGCCAGGCGATCGCGATAGATCGCCGCTCGTTCGAAATCGAGGTCCTCGGCCGCCTGGTTCATCGCCTCGGCCATATGCGACTTCACCTTCTGGCTCTTGCCGGACAGGAAGTCCTTCGCCTCCTGCACCAGTTCGCCGTAACCCTCGTCGCTGACCTCATGCGTGCACGGACCGGAACAGCGCTTGATCTGGTAGAGCAGGCAGGGCCGCGTGCGCGTTTCGAAGACGCTGTCGGTGCAGGTGCGGATCAGGAAGGCGCGCTGCAGCGAGTTGATCGTCCGCCCGACTGCGCCGGCCGAAGCGAAAGGTCCGAAATAGTCGCCCTTTCGCGCTCTCGCACCGCGATGCTTGAAGATCGCCGGCGCCCGGTGGTCGCCGGTAATGAGAATATAGGGAAACGACTTGTCGTCGCGCAAAAGCACGTTAAAGCGCGGCCGCAAGCGCTTGATCAGATTCGCTTCCAGCAGCAGCGCTTCGGTTTCCGTGCGCGTCGTCACAAATTCCATGTTGGCCGTCTGGCGCACCATCTGGGCGATGCGGTTGGAATGCACGCGGCCGACGGCGTAATTGTTGACGCGCTTCTTCAGACTGCGCGCCTTGCCGACATAGAGCACGTCACCCTCGGCGTTGAACATGCGGTAGACGCCGGGGCTGTTGGGGAGCCGCTTGACGAATTCGGCGATCAGTTCCGCGCCGATAAGCCCGGTCTCGTTGAGGCTGCCCGCGTTCCAGTCGACCGCAGCCGCAAGCGGGGCGACGGCGGAAACGTCTCCTTCCACTTCGATATCGTCTTCGCTCTCATCCGTCTCGTCGTAGAGAACGCCGCCATCCGGCAGCTTTCGTCCATTCATTCCGTAATCTCCGCCACATCGGGCGTCTGCCAGGCGAGGTGCTGGCCGCCGTCGAGGGCAATCATCTGGCCGGTGATCGAGGGCGTGTCGTAAAGGAAGCGAATCGTTTGTCCGAATTCCTCCAGCGCCGGCCCTCGCTGCAAGATAAGGGCTGAGACCTGCGCTTGGAAGTCCTCCATCGCCTGCCGCTCGCTCGGCATCGAGGGGCCGGGGCCGATGGCATTGACGCGGATGCGTGGCGCCAACGCCTGTGCAAGCGTCTGCGTCGCCGTCCACAGCGCGGATTTGGAGAGGGTATAGGAATAGAAGCTGGGCCTCAGCGCCCAGACCCGCTGGTCGATGATATTGACGATCAGCCCTGCTGCCTCAGCGGGCATCTGCTGCGCGAAGGCCGCCGCAAGGATAGAGGGCGCGCGGACATGCAGGTCGAAGTGCAATGCCCATGTGGCGGCATTGAAACTACGCGCGGAATCATGCTGGAAGACCGACGCATTATTGACGAGCAGATCGAGCGGTCCGAGCGCTTCCGACGCCTTCGCGACCAATGCGCCCGTTTCGCCGAGATCGCTAAGGTCGGCCTGCAGCGCGATCGCCCTTTGTCCCTTTTGCCGCAATTCCGCCACCAGCTCTTCGGCCTCACCGATGGAGCCGTTCGCGTGGATCGCAACGGAAAAGCCATTTGCGGCAAGGTCTTCGGCGATTGCCCGGCCTATTCTTTTTGCAGCCCCTGTTATAAGGGCCGAGCGAAGTCTTTTGTGGTTCAAAATCTTGCCTTCTGATCCCGCGAGTCTGTCAGCAGACTATATAGGGGCGGGCGGAGATTATATAAATAGGCCGTTGCGGTTGCGTCGGAGAGCCGGATATTCTATGTATTATTTAAGAATGCGATTTCCTAAAATAGGTATTTTAAGTTTAACTCTTCGGTAGGGTTAACAAAGTGTATGTTGCGCCAAAGCAACATCGAATTTCAGCCATGCGGCAGCCACAATGATATCACAATTTGGCTCTTTCAAATCCGCATTTCAGTTCCAATTTCAATCTCGATCCGGAAGGGACATCTGGCAATATCCCGCCAATGCTTCACTGATAGACAGATGGTAAGCGGCGCGGGACTGAAAGGAGACTAAGTATGCGTGTACTCATTGCTGGCCTCATGGCCTCCGTTTTTGCAATTGCGGGCGTCTCGGCAGCTCAGGCGGCCGATGCCGTCGACCAGGTTCCGGAAGCACCGGTCGCCCAGGAAGCTCCGGTCAAGCCGGCTGGCAACTGGGAAGGCTTCTACCTCGGCGGCGCCGGCACCTACAACATGGGTAACTTCGGTTCCGACCGTCACACCTACGGTTTCGGTGGCCAGGTCTTCACCGGCTACAACTGGCAGCAGGGCCAGATCGTTTACGGCGTTGAATCCGATCTCGGCTACAGCGGCGACGATGTCTCCTCAGGCGGCGTCAAGAACAAGTATGGCTGGAACGGCTCCGTCCGTGGCCGCGTCGGTTACGACATGAATCCCTTCCTGCTCTACGGCACAGCTGGTCTTGCCATCGGCGACGTCAAGGTTTCCGACGGTACCTCGGACGAAAGCAAGACGAATTACGGCTATACGGTCGGCGCTGGTGTCGAAGCCTTCGTGACCAACAACATCACGACGCGCTTGGAATATCGCTACACCGACTACCAGAGCAAGGATTACGACCTCGACTCCGGCAGCTTCTCGCGCGGTTACGACGAGAACAGCGTCAAGCTCGGCATCGGCGTCAAGTTCTAAGCGAGTTGAATATTCGAACATGGAAAAGCCGGGCACGTCGCCCGGCTTTTTGCTGTCTGTTTGCTCTTCCCGTCGTTGAGCCCTGGGCTTTGAGCGCTCAGCCCTCAGACTTGAGTTCGCTGTGGGCAGGGAATTTCTTGTCGAACTGCAGCTGCCAGTCGATCAGAGGCGCATGATCGGCTTCCCATTGGTCCTTGAAGCGCAGCTCTAGATAATCGAGCGTCGCGGCCAGCGCGAAATGCCCGCCATTGAGCTTCTTGCCTGTTTTCGGTGGATTGGCGCTGAGATGAGCGAGCCCACTCGTCGCCTTCTTCCACTGCCGGTCTATCCACGGCTGGTGAATTTTTTCCTCGTCGCGGAAGCGCCGCTCGTAGACGATCGCCAGCAGGCAGTCGCAGATGCCGTCGCACAGCGCCTCGAGGATTTCCGCATCCGTGCGCTTGCCTTTCTTCGAAGGGTAGAGCCCACCCTTCGTCAGCCGGTCGAAATAATGCATGATCGCTACGCTGTCGTATATCGAGATCCCGTCATCGTTCAGAAGCGTCGGGATCTTGCCGAGCGGATTGTTGTCCACCAGGATCGCCGGTCCGGTATTGGTGTCGACCCGGATGGCGTTTAACTCCAGCCCCAGAAAATGCGCGGCCATCCGCACCTTGTTGGAATAGGGCGAGGCGGGCGAACAAAGGAGCTTCATGGGACACCTGATGAGATTGTGGAACTGCGGCGCGGACTATTCCTGAAGGCGATTGGCTGGTCAATCGTCCTTGACGGCCTTGTTTTCGCCGCGCAGCCAGAAGGCGCGGTGCGAGGCGAAACGGTCTTGCGCCAGGTGATCCTTCAATGCGGGCAGCAATTGGTGCAACTCGTCCTTCAGCGTGAAGGGCGGGTTGACGATGACGAGGCCTGAGCCCGTCAGCCCCGTAATGCCGCGGTCGCTGCGAACGGCAAGTTCGGCGCAGAGCATTTTCGTGATGTCGAGCGCCTGCAGGGTCTCGTGGAACTCCTTGACCGGCGCGCCCTTCTTCAGCGGATACCACAGGCAATAGGTGCCGCCGGGAAAGCGCCGATAGGCCTTTTCCAGCCCCTCGGCCAGCCGCTGATATTCGTCCTCTTCCTCGAAGGGCGGATCGACGAGCACGATGCCGCGCTTCTCCTTCGGCGGCAGATGCGCGCCGAGCGCCAGCCAGCCGTCAAGCTCGGTGATGCGGGCATGGTGATCACCCTCGAACAGCCGGTGCAGCCGGGCGAAGTCTTCGGGATGCAGTTCCATCGCCGACAGCCGGTCCTGCGGCCGGAACAGCATGCGCGCAAGTTTCGGCGAGCCGGGATAGAAGCGGATGCCGCCCTCAGGATTGAGTTCGCGGATCGCCGAGAGGTAGGGCTCCAGCAGTTCGGAAACTTGAGGGCCGAGGTCCGCCTCCATCAGCTTGCCGATGCCATCGAGCCATTCGCCGGTTTTCTGCGCTTCTTCGGAGGAGAGGTCGTAGAGCCCGATGCCGGCATGCGTGTCGAGCACGCGGAAGCCGCCATCCTTCTTCTGCATGTAGCGGATCAGCCGCGTCAGCACGACATGTTTCAGCACATCGGCAAAGTTGCCCGCGTGATAGATGTGGCGGTAGTTCATTTTTGCTGATGTCCGTATGAATTCGCGTCATGGGGAATTTTTGTGGCTTTTGGCCGTGCAAGCCTTGGAATATACAAATGCCATGAACATTGCGACCCCCATCCACGCCAAATCATCCAAGCCGGAGAATAGGGTAGGCCACACCGCCTGTCCGCATGACTGTCCCTCCACCTGTGCGCTGGAGGTCGATATATCAGAGGATGGGCGCATCGGCCGTGTCCGCGGCGCCAATGACCATTCTTACACGTCGGGTGTCATCTGCGCCAAGGTCGCCCGTTATGCCGAGCGGCTCTACCATTCCGACCGCCTGATGCATCCGCTACGCCGCGCCGGCGCCAAGGGGGCAGGGCAGTGGCAGCAGATTTCCTGGGACGATGCGCTGGATGAGATCGCCGAAGCCTTTGTCAAGTCCGAGGCAAGGGACGGCAGCGAAGCGATCTGGCCCTATTTCTACGCCGGTACCATGGGCTGGGTGCAGCGCGATTCCATCGATCGCCTTCGTCATGCCAAGCGTTACTCCGGCTTCTTCTCCTCGATCTGCACCAACCCCGCCTGGACCGGCTTCACCATGGCGACCGGCACGTTGCGCGGCCCCGATCCGCGCGAGATGGGCCGCACGGATTGCGTCGTCATCTGGGGCACCAACGCGGTCTCCACCCAGGTCAACGTGATGACCCACGCCATCAAGTCGCGCAAGGAGCGCGGCGCGAAGATCGTCGTCATCGACATTTACGACAATCCGACGATAAAGCAGGCCGACATGGCGCTGATTGTCAGGCCAGGCACCGACGCCGCACTCGCCTGCGCCGTCATGCACATCGCCTTCCGCGACGGTTACGCCGACCGTGACTATATGGCGAGATATGCCGATGATCCCGCCGGTCTCGAGGCGCATCTGAAAACCAAGACGCCGCAATGGGCCGCTGCCATCACCGGCCTTTCGGTCGAGGAGATCGAAGCCTTCGCCAGCCTCGTCGGCACGACGAAGAAGACCTTTTTCCGCCTGGGTTATGGCTTCACCCGCCAGCGCAACGGCGCGGTCGCCATGCATGCGGCCGCCTCGATCGCCACCGTTCTCGGTTCCTGGCAATATGAGGGGGGCGGCGCCTTCCATTCGAACAGCGACATCTTCCGCATGAACAGTGCCGAACTGACCGGCCGGTCGATGAAGGATGCGGATGTCCGCATGCTCGATCAATCCCAGATCGGCCGCGTGCTGACCGGCGATCCGGTGGCGCTGCGCCATCGCGGCCCGGTGACGGCGATGCTGATCCAGAACACCAATCCCGCCAATATCGCGCCCGAACAGCGCCTGGTCAGGCGCGGCTTTGCCCGCAACGACCTCTTCGTTGCCGTGCACGAGCAGTTCATGACCGAGACAGCCGAGATCGCCGATATCGTCATACCGGCGACGATGTTCGTCGAGCATGACGATATCTACCGCGCCGGCGGCCAGAACCATATCCTGCTGGGGCCGAAGCTGGTCGAGCCGCCGCCAACCGTGCGCACCAATCTCTTCGTCATCGAGGAATTGGCAAAACGCCTCGGCGTCGCCGATCGCCCCGGCTTCGGCTTCACCGCCCGCGAGATGGTCGACCGCATTCTGGAATCGAGCGGCCTGCCGGATTACGACCATTTCCTCGAACACAAATGGTTCGATCGTCAGCCCGCTTTCGAGGAGGCGCATTATCTGAACGGCTTTGCCCATCCGGATGGCAAGTTCCATTTCCGCCCGGACTGGATCCATCAGCCGGCGCCGAACAAGCCCCCGGCTTCTATCGGCGCGCTCGGTCCGCATGCCGCGCTTCCGGCCTTCCCCGATCAGGTCGATGTCATCGAAGTCGCCGATTACGAACATCCCTTCCGGCTCGCCACGTCGCCGGCGCGCAACTTCCTGAATTCGAGCTTCTCCGAGACCAAGACCTCTCGCCAGAAGGAAGGTCGTCCTGAAGTGATGATCAATCCGGCCGACGCCGAAGCCAATGGCATCGGCCATGGCGATCTCGTCCGTATTGGCAACAGCCGCGGCGATCTGCGCCTCCATGCCCGCATCACCACCGAAGTCAAATCCGGCGTGCTGATCGCCGAGGGGCTCTGGCCGAACAAAGCGCATGTCGACGGCGAGGGCATCAACGTCTTGACCGGTGCCGACCCCGTCGCGCCCTATGGCGGGGCGGCCGTACACGACAACAAGGTCTGGCTTCGCAGGGACGCAGCATGACGCAGCCGAAATCACGCGTGAAGATCGTCAGCGAAGAAATCCTGTCGAATGGGTGGACGCGGCTGAGCAGCTACCTACTCGACTATATCGACCGCAGGGGCGCGACCCAGCGGTTGAAGCGGGAAGTCTATCACCGCACGCCGGCCGCCTGCATCCTGCTTTACGATCCCAGGCGCGACCTCGTCGTTCTCGTCCGCCAATTCCGCCTCGCCGTTCATCTCAACGGCGATCCCGGCTGGATCATCGAGGTGCCTGCCGGCCTTCTCGACGACGACCATCCCGAGGCGGCGATCCGTCGCGAGGCGATGGAGGAGACCGGCTATCGCCTACGCGATGCGCGCTTCCTGTTCAAATCCTATCCCTCGCCGGGCGCCGTCACCGAAGTCGTGCATTTCTTCGCAGCCCTCATCGACATCGCCGACCGCGTGGCGGAAGGCGGCGGCCTGGATGAGGAGCACGAGGACATCGAGGTCCTCGAAATCCCGCTCGACGAAGCGGCGGCGATGATCGAAACCGGCGAGATCTTCGACGTCAAAACGATCGTGCTTCTGCAATGGGCGCTGTTGAACAGGGGAACGCTTTTCTAACCCAGCCCGAAGGTGAGACTTTCCGCAGACGCGGCACGTTCCAGTCTGGCATCCAGCGTCGCAAGCGATACGTTCTCTGCGACCGCAAGCGCCAGATAAGCGGCGTCATAGGCCGATAGCTGATATTTTCCGGCAAGCCGCAAGATCGGAAGATGGTCTTCGCTTGAGACAGTGCGCAGCGGCAGGCTGGTGAGTCGCATGAGACAAGCGAGCACATCCTCGTTGGAGATGCGTTTCCGCCGTTCCGCGGTCAACAGGATGTTGCGTATCTCATGCCAGAAGAGATCGGGCACCAAGGCATCTTCCGTTTCGAGAAACGACAAGGCTTCTTCGGCAGTCCGGCTTTCCTCATCGACAAGCAACCAAGCCGCCGCAACCGAAGCATCAACCACGAACGGCATCAGCGTTGGCCTTCGCGCCGCCAGGCTTGAATTTCGGCCGCGGTTGCTCCGGCGCGTTCTGCCCGTTCGCTGCGGAGTGCACGGATGGCGTCGAGCCTCTGGCGATGGTCATCGATCTTGATCATGCGGGCGACCGCGTTGTTGCCGCGTGATATCACCACATCTTCGCCTGCTTCCACCTTTGTCAGAAGCTCCGAGAGATGCGTTTTTGCCTCTGCCACTTTCACTTTGATCGTCATAGCCACCGTCCATTTGTGTTTAATGTAATGTCACGTCAAAACTTGGTCAACTGATTGGTCAAGTATGGCGAAGCAAGAACGGAAAGAGTAAGAAGTTTGGAAGTTCTTCATGCAGTTGTCACGAAGCAGTTCTATGCGCTGCGGTTTGTCAATCATCGGATGCGGTCAGGAGAAAGCCCATGTGGCTCAGCAATTTCACCCTCGTTCTCCCAAACGAGGTGGTGAGTGAAGGTTCCGTGCGTGTTGAGGATGGCGCCATCGCCGAGATCAGGCCGGAGCCGGTCGCCGGTGCCGCCATCGATGGCGGCGGACGGCTGCTGATGCCCGGATTCGTCGATCTGCACGGCGACATGATCGAACGCGAAATCGCCCCGCGGCCGAACGCAACGATGCCGATCGATTTCGGCATCCACGAACTTGACAAGAAGCTTGCCGCTGCCGGTGTCACGACGGCGTTCGCCGCCGTCTCCTTTGCAACCGAAAGCGTCTACGGTCACGTCCGCTCGCTGGAGACGACATCGGCGGTGATCGAGGGCATCAACCGCCTGCGTGACGATCTGCTGATCGACCACCGCGTCCACGCCCGCTACGAGATCACCAACGTCGGCGCAGCCGCGGCACTCGAGCGCCTGCTGAATGCCGATCAGATCGACATGGTTTCGCTCACCGACCACACGCCGGGCCAGGGCCAGTACAACAACCTCCAAAGCTATATCCTCAGCATTTCCGAGCGCCGCGCCGTCTCCGAGGAAATGGCGGCGGAGATCGTCGCCAAGCGCATCGCCATGCGCAGCAATCCTGACATCGAAGCCAAGCTGAAGGAGATCGTCGCGCTGTCGCTGAAGCACAAGCTGTCGCTTGCCTCGCATGACGATGACAGTGTTGAAAAAGTCGCCGAAATGCACGATCTCGGCGTCACCATCAGCGAGTTTCCGGTCACCGCACCTGCGGCCGAAGAGGCGCGACGTCGCGGTCTCTGGACGTTGATGGGCGCGCCGAACGCACTCCGCGGCCAGTCGATGTCGGGCAATCTCAGCGCGCTCGATGCTGCGAGGGCCGGTCTGCTGAGCGTCATTGCCGCCGATTATCATCCGGCTGCCTTCGTACCCGGCATCTTCAAGCTTGCCGACATGGTGGAGGGCGGCCTGCCAGCCGCCGTTGCCATGGCGACCGGCAACGCGGCCCGTTCCGCAGGCCTATCGGATCGCGGCGAGATCGCCGTCGGCCAACGCGCCGATCTGGTCGTGGTCGAGCCTGGCGATATCAACCGCATCCGCGCCACCTTCCGCGCCGGCCGCTTCGTCTACAGCGACGGCACGCTGCATCCGCTACGGGCTCTGGCGGCTTAATGCATGTCGCCCAAAAAATGCGATTTTTGGGACGACGATATGCATAAAGCAATGAAAGATGGCTGCCCCTCACCCTAGCCCTCTCCCCGTAAACGGGGCGAGGGGACGTGCCATACGACAGGTTGCGGGGAACGGAGAGGTTGCGGCATGGTCCCTTCGTCCCGTTTACGGGGAGAAGGTGGCGGCAGCCGGATGAGGGGCGGCCATTCGAACCAGGCGGCAAGCTGGCCGACTTTGTCACCAGTCTGAAGCGCGTCGTGTGGTGATGCGCTTAGGCGCGGTCGCCGATCAGCGAGATCAGTTGAGCCTCGGCTGCTGCGGTCGAGGCCTCCGCCGCACCGACGGCCCTGCCGCCTTCCATCGTCACGCGGCCTTCGGCAAAGAGCCGCAGCGCTTGCGGATAGATCTGGTGCTCCACGGTGAGCACACGCGCTGCAAGGCTTTCGGCCGTGTCGCCGGAAAGAACGGGTACGGCCGCCTGGCCGATCACCGGCCCCTCATCCATGCCTTCGGTGACGAAATGCACCGTGCAGCCGGCGATCCGCATGCCGGCGTCGATTGCACGTTGATGGGTATGCAGGCCGGGAAATAGCGGCAGCAGGGAAGGGTGTATGTTGAGCATCCGGCCTTCGTAACGCTGGATGAATGTCGGCGTCAGCAGCCGCATGTAGCCTGCGAGGCAGAGAATGTCGGGCGAAAGTTCGTCGAGAGCCGAAAATATCGCCGCCTCATGCGCATCCTTGCTGGCATAGTCCTTGCGGGGGAAGGCGAAGGTGGCGATGCCTTCGGCGGCGGCCTTGGCAAGCCCGCCGGCATCCGCCTTGTCGGAGATGACGCCGACGATCTCGGCCGGGTAGCCGGCTGCCTTTGCCGCCGCAACCAGCGCCATCATGTTGGAGCCGCTGCCTGATATGAAGACGACGGCGCGTTTGCGCGGCGAGCTCATATGGCAAGCGTGCCCTTGTAGACCGTGCCGGCAGCGCCCTCGTCGCGGGCGATCATGCGGCCGAGCGTGACGACAGTCTCGCCCTCGGCTTCGAGTGCGGCGGAAACCGCCGCAACATTCTCGCTGGCGACGACGGCGATCATGCCGACGCCGCAGTTGAAAGTGCGCAGCATTTCCCTGGATTCGACACCGCCCGTCTTGGCGAGCCACGAAAACACCAGCGGCACCTGGACGGCGGCAAGATCGATCTCGGCCGCCAGGTGCTTCGGCAGCACGCGCGGAATATTTTCCGGGAAGCCGCCGCCGGTGATGTGCGCCAGCGCCTTGATGGCGCCGGTCTCGCGGATCGCCTTCAGAAGCGGCTTCACATAGATGCGGGTCGGCTCGAGCAGCGCTTCGCCGAGCTTCTTGCCTTCGGCGAACGGTGCCGGCGCATCCCAATCGAGACCGGACAATTCGACGATCTTGCGCACCAGCGAGAAACCGTTGGAATGGACGCCGGAGGAGGCAAGGCCGAGGATTACGTCACCCTCGGCAATATCGCCTGATGGCAGGAGCTTGCCGCGTTCGGCAGCACCGACGGCAAAGCCGGCGAGGTCGTAGTCGCCGGAGGAATACATCCCGGGCATTTCGGCCGTCTCGCCGCCGATCAGCGCGCAGCCGGCCTCGCGGCAGCCGGCGGCAATGCCGCTGACGATTGCCGCACCCTGATCGGGGTCGAGCTTGCCGGTCGCGAAATAATCGAGGAAGAACAGCGGCTCGGCGCCCTGCACCACGAGATCATTGACACACATGGCGACGAGGTCGATGCCGACCGTGTCGTGATAGTCGGCGTCGATCGCAATCTTCAGTTTGGTGCCGACGCCGTCATTGGCCGCGACGAGAACCGGATCGGTAAAGCCCGCCGCCTTGAGGTCGAACAGCCCGCCGAAGCCGCCGATCTCCCCGTCGGCGCCGGGACGGCGCGTCGAGCGCACCGCCGGCTTGATCTTCTCGACGAGGAGGTTGCCGGCATCGATGTCGACGCCCGCATCGCTATATGTCAGGCCGTTTTTCCCAGACTGGCTCATGCTGGTCTCCGATGGCTATTTCAGGCGGCAAACGTGCCGCGTCATCTGCCGGTCGCAATTGCATGACAGGGGCGTTTATGCAAGCGTTGCATGGCAAAAGCCCCCAATTTCCCGCGTCTTTCCTGAGCCTTTGGGGGATTCGCCGCGGCAGGGTTGACCATCTTTGCGCCTGCATCCTATGTGCTGAATGGCCGCTTCGGATCGGATGCGGCGCCAGGCGGCGGCGAGCGACCAACGGGGAAGGCAATGCCACAGCAAGTCAGTGGAAACATTCTCAAGCGTCAGATATTCTTCTGGCTGGCGGTGCTCGTCTTTTTCATCGTCTTTCTCTATGTCTTCAGCTCGATCCTGCTACCCTTCATCGCCGGCATGGCGATCGCCTATTTCCTCGATCCGGTGGCCGACCGGCTGGAGCGCCTGGGTCTGAGCCGCATGATGGCGACCATCGGTATTCTCGTCGCCTTCGTCATCGTCTTCGCGCTGGCGCTGATGATCCTCATTCCGGTGCTGATCAGCCAGTTCAACGATTTCGCTCAGCGTCTGCCGGGTTATATCAGCCAATTACAGCAGTTCATCGCGCAGGCGCAAAATTCGCTGCTGCCGGACTGGGTCGAGAACCAGATGGGCACGATCAAGGACAATCTCTCGGGCATCCTGTCGGAGGGCATGGGCTTCCTCACCGGGCTCTTTGCGCAGATCTGGAATTCCGGCAAGGCGATCGTCGACGTCATATCGCTGCTCGTGGTCACCCCCGTCGTCGCCTTCTACATCCTGCTCGACTGGGACCGCATGGTTGCCAAGGTCGACCAATGGGTCCCGCGTGATTACGTCCGCGATGTCCGCCAGATCGCCAAGGAGATCGACCAGGCGATTGCCGGTTTCATCCGCGGACAGGGCTCGCTCTGCCTCATCCTCGGCATCTATTATGCCGCCGGCCTCTCTCTCGTCGGGCTGAATTTCGGCCTGCTGATCGGTCTCTTCGCCGGCATGATCAGCTTCATTCCCTATGTCGGCTCGATGGTTGGGCTCGTGCTGGCCGTCGGCGTCGCGCTTGTGCAGTTCTGGCCGGATTATCCGTGGATCGGCCTGGTGCTCGTCGTCTTCTTCAGCGGCCAGTTCCTCGAAGGCAACATTCTGCAGCCGAAGCTGGTCGGCTCGAGCGTCGGCCTGCATCCGGTCTGGCTGATGTTTGCGCTCTTTGCCTTTGGCGCGCTCTTCGGTTTCGTGGGGCTTCTGGTCGCCGTGCCGGCGGCGGCGGCCGTCGGCGTCCTTGTCCGCTTCGCACTTTCACGCTACCTTCAGAGCGATCTTTATTTTGGCGGGTCGCCCAGTAACCGCGCCCGGAAGACGAAATCAGTTCCTAATGAATGACGTGAAGAACGCTGATCCGAAGCGCAAGGCCGGAGAGCAGCTGCCGCTGGTCTTTTCGCACGATGCCGCAAGCGGGCGTGACGACCTCCTGATCTCGGAGCGTCTCGCCGCCGCCGTTTCGATCGTCGACGCCTGGCCGGCATGGCCATCGCCGGTCGTCGTGCTTGCCGGCCCCGTCGGCTCGGGAAAATCGCATCTCGCCCGCATCTGGCGGGAATTGAGCGACGCGGTGAGCATCCATCCCGAGCTTGGCTCGGATGCCGCGGTTGCCGCCGCCGCCGGGCCGGTGCTGTTCGAGGACGCCGACCGTATTGGTTTCGACGACAACGCGCTCTTTCACGTCATTAACAGCGTCCGCGAAAATGGCACCAGCCTGTTGATCACCAGCCGTCTCTGGCCGATGTCGTGGCCGGTTTTGCTGCCCGATCTGCGCTCGCGCCTGAAAGCAGCGACCGTCGTCGAGATCGGCGAACCCGATGAGGCGCTGTTGTCGCAGGTGATCGTCAAGCTCTTCGCCGACCGGCAGCTTTATATAGATGACAAACTCGTGCTCTATATCGTCAACCGGATGGAGCGGTCGCTGAACGCGGCCCAGACGATCGTCGAAAGGCTTGACCGGCTGGCCCTGTCGCGGGGCACGAAAATCACCCGGTCTCTTGCTGCCGAAGTATTGAATGAATTGGGAAATTCGGAACCAGCCGATTGACTGTCACAGTTCCGTCGTCAAACTGATATAATTGCCTTTGGCGATTGAAAACGGGGTAAGCGGACCATGGACAGCGCAGTCGCAGAACATCAGGAACTCACTCCGGAAATCAACGACAACACCCCCCCGCTGGAAGAGCTGCTCAAGAGCCCCGAGCGCTTCATCAATCGAGAATTCTCCTGGCTGCAGTTCAATCGCCGTGTCCTGGAAGAAACGTTGAATACCGAGCATCCGCTGCTCGAGCGCGTCCGTTTCCTGTCGATTTCGGCCGCCAACCTCGATGAATTCTTCATGGTGCGTGTCGCCGGCCTCGAGGGCCAGGTACGCCAGAATATCGCCATCCGCAGCCCCGACGGCAAGACGCCGGCCGAGCAGCTCGATTCGATCCTGCAGGAGATCGACCATCTGCAGATGGAGCAGCAGGCCTCGCTCGCGGTGCTGCAACAATATCTCGCCAAGGAAGACATCTTGATCGTGCGCCCCGGCGCCTTGAGCGATGGCGACCGCCAGTGGCTGGCCGCCGAATTCGAACAGGCGATCTTTCCTGTTTTGACGCCGCTATCGATCGATCCGGCCCATCCGTTCCCCTTCATCCCGAATCTCGGCTTCTCGATCGGTCTGCAGCTCGTCAGCAAGAATGGCCGCGAACCGATGACCGCACTGCTGCGCCTGCCGGTGGCGCTCGACCGCTTCGTCCGCCTGCCGGATGATGGAAACACCATCCGCTACATCACGCTGGAAGATGTCGCCAACATCTTCATCCACCGGCTCTACCCGGGTTACGAGGTGCAGGGCTCCGGTACGTTCCGCGTCATCCGCGACAGCGATATCGAAGTCGAGGAAGAGGCCGAGGATCTCGTCCGCTTCTTCGAAACGGCGCTGAAGCGCCGCCGTCGCGGCAAGGTCATCCGCATCGAGACCGACTCGGAAATGCCGGCCTCGCTGCGCCAGTTCGTCGTCCAGGCGCTGAGTATCCCCGACAACCGCGTCGCCGTTCTGCCGGGTCTTCTGGCGCTGAACACGCTGTCGGAGATTACCAAGGCGCCGCGCGACGATCTCAGGTTTGCCCCCTACAATGCGCGATTTCCCGAGCGCGTCCGCGAGCATGCCGGCGACTGCTTCGCAGCCATCCGGGAAAAGGACATGGTTGTCCATCACCCCTACGAATCTTTCGACGTGGTGGTCCAGTTTCTTCTCCAGGCTGCGCGCGATCCTGACGTCCTGGCGATAAAGCAGACGCTTTACCGCACCTCCAACGACAGCCCGATCGTTCGCGCGCTGATCGATGCCGCCGAAGCCGGCAAGTCGGTGACGGCGCTGGTCGAGCTCAAGGCCCGCTTCGACGAAGAGGCGAACATCCGTTGGGCGCGCGACCTCGAACGTGCCGGCGTCCAGGTCGTCTTCGGTTTCATCGAGCTCAAGACCCACGCCAAGATGTCGCTGGTCGTCCGTCGCGAGGATGGCAAACTGCGCACCTATTGCCATCTTGGCACCGGCAACTATCACCCGATCACCGCGAAGATCTATACCGATCTATCCTACTTCACCTGCAATCCTGTCATCGCCCACGACATGGCGAACATCTTCAACTTCATCACCGGCTATGGTGAGCCGGAACAGGGTATGCAGCTCGCGATCTCGCCCTATACGATGCGCTCGCGCATCCTGCGTCACATCGAGGAAGAGGTCCAGCATGCCAGGAACGGCACGCCGGCAGCGATCTGGATGAAGATGAATTCGCTTGTCGATCCTGACATCATCGATGCGCTCTATCGCGCCAGCCATGCCGGCGTCGAGATCGATCTCGTCGTGCGTGGCATCTGCTGCCTGCGTCCGCAGGTGCCCGGCCTTTCGGAAAAGATTCGCGTCAAGTCGATTGTCGGCCGCTTCCTCGAACACAGCCGCATCTTCTGCTTCGGCAACGGCCACGGCCTGCCGTCCGACAAGGCGCTGGTTTACATCGGCTCGGCCGACATGATGCCGCGAAACCTCGATCGCCGTGTGGAAACGATGGTTCCATTGACGAATCCGACGGTTCACGAGCAGGTCTTGTCACAGATTATGCTCGGCAACGTGATTGACAATCAACAAAGCTACGAGATATTGCCCGACGGTACGTCGCGACGCATGGAAGTGCGCAGGGGCGAAGAACCGTTCAATGCGCAGCAATATTTCATGACCAATCCGAGCCTGTCAGGCCGTGGTGAAGCTCTGAAGTCCAGTGCGCCGAAGCTGATCGCCGGCCTGCTCGAAGGCCGCAACAACAAGTAAAACTGGACCTAAATGGTTGAATCTGAAGCCCAGGGGCGCCTTCCGGGGATCGCCCCGGTCTCCGTCGTCGATATTGGATCGAATTCCATTCGTCTTGTCGTCTACGAAGGCATGTCCCGTTCGCCAACCGTCCTCTTCAACGAAAAGGTCCTCTGCGGCCTGGGCAAAGGCGTCGCCCTTACCGGCAAAATGGACGAAGACAGTGTCGGCCGGGCTCTGGCGGCGCTGCACCGTTTCAAGGCTCTGTCAGATCAGGCGCGCGCCGCTACCATGTATGTGCTGGCGACGGCGGCCGCGCGCGAGGCGAGCAACGGTCCTGATTTCATCCATCAGGCGGAAACCATCCTTAACCGCAAGGTCCGCGTGCTCTCGGGCGAGGAGGAGGCAAAATTCGCCTCGCTCGGCATCATCAGCGGTTTCTATAATCCTGACGGCATTGCCGGCGATCTCGGCGGCGGCTCGCTGGAGTTGATCGATATCAAGGGCAAAGAGGTCGGCAAGGGCATCACGCTGCCGCTCGGCGGCCTGCGCCTGTCGGAATATGCCGGCGGCTCGCTTTCCAAGGCCCAGACCTTTGCCCGCAAGCAGCTGAAGACGGCAAAACTGTTGTCGAAAGGCGAGGGGCGCACCTTCTACGCCGTCGGCGGCACCTGGCGAAACATCGCCAAGCTGCACATGGAAATCACCCATTATCCGCTGCACATGATGCAGGGTTATGAAGTGCCGCTCGAAGGAATGATGCAGTTCCTCGATCAGGTGGTTGCCGCGCGCGATTCCAGGGAGCCGGCGCTGCAGGCCGTTTCCAAGCACCGCCGGTCGCTGCTGCCCTTCGGCGCCGTCGCCATGAAGGAAGTGCTGAGCGCGATGAAGCCGTCGTTGATTTCCTTCTCGGCGCAGGGTGTGCGCGAGGGATATCTTTATTCGCTGCTGTCGGAGGCCGAGCGCCGCCTGGATCCGTTGCTTGCCGCCGCCGGCGAACTGGCGATCCTGCGTGCCCGTTCGCCGGAGCATGCGCGCGAGCTGGCGGAATGGACCGGCCGGATGATGCCCCTCTTCGGCATCCAGGAAACCGAAGAGGAAAGCCGCTACCGTCAGGCCGCCTGTCTGCTTGCCGACATCAGCTGGCGCGCTCATCCTGACTATCGCGGCCTGCAGGCGCTGAACGTCATCGCCCACTCTTCCTTCGTCGGCATCAGTCATCCCGGCCGCGCCTTCATCGCGCTTTCCAATTATTACCGTTTTGAAGGCCTGCATGACGACGGCGCTACCGGTCCGCTGGCGCAGATCGCTACGCCCCAGCTCGTCGAGCGCGCCAAGCTGCTCGGCGGCATGCTGCGCGTCGTCTACCTCTTCTCGGCTTCGATGCCCGGCATCGTCAAGAACCTGACCTTCCGCAAATCATCGAGCCCAGACCTCGACCTCGAATTCGTCGTGCCTCCCGAATATCGCGATTTCGCCGGCGAACGCCTGGACGGCCGCCTGCAGCAGCTGTCGAGGCTGACGAACAAGCGGTTGGCATTTCGGTTCGAATAGGTTTGATTTACAACTCGACTCGTGCCGAGCAGGCCCCCCTCTGCCCTGCCGGCCATCTCCCCCACAGGTGGGGAGATCACAAGTGGCATGACCTTCCCGCATCCTGAACGTCAAGCCGAGCTGAGCCGCTGTTGTTTTGGGCGAGTCGTTGCGCCCAGCCAATCTCCCTACCTGTGGGGGGTCCGAAGGACGGGTCGAGACGCGTGGCTCGACCCTGGGCCCGGCAGGGCAGAGAGGGGCACACACGGCATTCCGCCAAATATCAACCACCAAAAAGGGCGGCGCCCACGCACCGCCCTCTATCTATATCAACCCAAACTACTTCGCGTTCAGGAACTCCCCGACTTCCAGCAGGCTGAACTCGTTATTGTCAGCCTTGTCGACGGCGCGGCCGGCCGAGAAGGGCAGGTTGTTGTCGTTGCCGATGATGATGTGCGTGGCGTCGACGCGGTCGACGTTTTCGATCGTCACGAACGGCATGTCGTAGACGCCGTCCTTGCTGCCGGCCTTCTTCTTGTTGTCGGGGTCCTGGATGTTCAGCAGGTCGATATAGCCGATCTTGCGGACGGCTTTGCCGACATTGGCATCGTTGAACTCGATCTTATAGACCCGCTTCAGCACGGCCGGAGCTTCGAAGCAATCCGGCTTCGGCTGCTTGGGATCGGCGCAGGCCTTGTCCGCGGTACCGGCGCCGTTATCGCGCTCGATGACGAGAGCGGTCGTCTCGTCGAGCATGTTGAAGTCGCCGATCGACACTCCCTTGTCTTCGAACGGATAGAGCCAGCTGCGGCCGGTCCACTTCTTGGAGGCGACATCGAACTCGATGACGCGGACGGCGGTGTGGCCATCGATGGTTTCCACCGTGCCGTCATCCTTGTAGATAGCGCCTTCGAGCAGGCCGTAGAGCTTGGCACCGTCCTTCGACATGGCGAGGCCTTCGAAGCCGCCGGAGCGCTTCAGATTGAAGACCGGCATCTTGGCGGCCGGGTTTGATGGAACCGAGAGAAGCGGATTGTCGGGCGAAAGCACCGGCTTGCCGTCGAGCGTCGTCGCAATGACGTCGGTCAGGCGGCCTGATGTGTCGAACTTCAGGATGTAGGGACCGAATTCGTCTCCAAGCCAGAAGCCGTCGGCAACCGGCTGGATCGATTCGATGTCGAAGTCGGCGCCGGTGAGATAACGCGTGTCGCTGCCTTCAAGCACGATCGGGAACGGGGCGATCTTATTGGGGTCGGAAAGGAAGAGGTTCTTGACGACTTCAGCCTTGTTGCCGGCCCAGTCGAACTTCATCTGGTGCAGGAAGAGCATGGAATCCGACGAGTTGGACTTCGAGCCGAAGCCGTTGTCGGAGAGTGTCCAGAAGGTGCCGTCGGCCATTGTCTTGACGCCCGAGAAACCCTGGATCGGCTGGCCGTCGAAGGGAAGCTTCAGATCGGTGATGCGGGCGCCGTCCTTGCCGGGAACCGTGCCGAGCGCTTCGGTGCGCTTGCGGTCCGGCGTCGTAAACTTGCCGGAATGCTTGAGGAATTCGGGGGCATCGGCCGGTGCCGGAACGACGGTGTTGGCAGGCAGGATCGCCTGGCCGGCGAGCTTGGCCGGGAACTGCTGTTGGTCGGCCGATGCGGAGCCTGCGACCAAGATGAAAAGCGATGCGGAAGCAAAAAGGGCGTTCTTCATAATATCCCCGTGGAACGGATTGCAAAGGCCTTCCGCTTAGCAGGGCTTCCGTGTCAGCGAATTGACGGTTGGGTGAAGCTTTGGTGACGTACTACAGCGCCGCGCGTCTTTCTCAGACGCACAAAGGACGCTGTAACACTTTGAATTTACGCATCAGCCGTGCAGAACGACCGCCGGCGTGTTCAGCACGGTGACCGCGCGCGAGGTAAGCGCCATGACGCCGAGCGCCTGGCCGCGTCCCTTCACAGCATGGGTGCCGAGATCCTCGCAGGTGATGTCGTCGGGAAAATTCATGCGCCGGGCAAGCTCGCTGGAGATCAGAACCGATCGGTTCAGACTGCGGCAGAGCGTCTCCAGCCGGGCGGTGGTGTTCACCGTATCGCCGAAATAGCTGATCTTGTGATGGTCGACGCCGATTTCGGCGGTGATGATCTCGCCGCCGTGAAGGGCGGCGCGGAGCTTTGGCACCTGCCCGTAATTTTTCCGCCAGCCGCCGGCATTGGCTTCGATGTCGGCAAGGATATCGAAGATGCAGCGCACACAACGTGCATCCTTGACGCCGCGGGCAAGCGGCCAGGTGATGATCGCCGCATCGCCGACATAGTCGTTGATCATGCCCTTGTGGCGCCTGACGGGCTCGGCGAAGGTCGCAAACAGCGAGTTCAGCAATTGTTGCGCCCTGAGGTCGCCATGCTTCTCGGCAAAAGCCGTCGAATCGACGAGGTCGATGAACAGGAAGACGCGCTCTTCCTTGACCGGATTGCGGTAGCGGCTGATGAGCATGCTGAGGAAGACTTCACGACCAAGCAGTTCTCGCACGCGCAAGACGAAGATCAGCATCGTGCAGACCGCAAGCGCATACAGGAACACCTCGAACGGCATGATGACGAGGTCGAGGAGCGACGCCGGCTTCAGCATGCCGAGCGACCAGAGCAACAGGCCGGCGCAGGCAAAGCCGATACTCATCAGGATTTCGTAGATCACCAGTTCGGTGATGATGAAGGCGAAGGTCGGCAGCTTTTGGATGCGTCTATAGAGCGCCCGAAATAGCACCTTGCGCTCGAAGGCGAGAATCGGCATGCCGATGAACAGCGCGAAGATCGCCCCGATAACCGGCGTCTGATTGGAGTAGAACATCAGATCATAGACGACGCCGCTGGCCGCGAGGACGATCGCGATGAGGATCCAATTCTGTGTCGGAGATATTTCCCGCATGCCGCCTCTGCGCCGTGAGTTTTCCCGGCCATTGTTTCAGGCCGGAAAAAACCGTCAAGCGAATTCGAAACTACTGCGTCCTTAGCGTGTCTTTTCGAGAGCCGCTAAAGGACGCCGTAGCACTTTGAATTGCCGCACAATTATCCGCAAATCGATTTAGATTTAAGGAATTCTGCAGCCGTCTCAGAGGCTGACGGTTTCGACCTTCCGCCCGACGAAGCGCAGGGCGATCGCGCCCTGGATCAGCTGCAGTGCCGGCTCGCCGAAAAGATCGCGCCGCCAGCCGTGCAGGGCAGCGACTTCCGCCTTCTCGCCCTCGGCGGCGATCTTGTCGAGATCCTCGCTGTTGGCGATCACCTTCGGCGCCACGCCGTGTTTTTCCGAAATCAGCTTCAGCAGCACCTTCAACAATTCGACGGCAGCAGCGGCCCCTTCGGGCGCCTGCGCCTGGCGCGGCACATGCGGCATATCGGCCTTCGGAAGATCAAGAGCGGTGTTGACGGCCTCAATGACCGCAGCGCCGGAGACCGAGCGCTCCCAGCCCTTCGGAATGGTGCGCAGCCGGCCGAGCGCCTCGGTATCCTTGGGCTGCTGCTGGGCGATTTCGTAGATCGCATCGTCCTTCAGCACCCGCGAACGCGGCACGTTGCGGGCCCGCGCCTCGCGTTCGCGCCAGGCGGCGACGTATTTGAGGATCGCCAGCTCCTGCGGCTTGCGCAGGCGCATCTTCAGCCGCTGCCATGCATCGTCGGGATGCATGTCGTAGGTTTCGCGCGACTCGAGAATGTCCATTTCCTCGGAGAGCCAGGAGGTGCGGCCTTCGCGATCAAGTTCCGCCTTCAGCGACAGGTATACGTCGCGCAGGTGGGTGACGTCGGCCAGCGCATAATCCAGCTGTTTGTCCGACAGCGGCCGGCGGCTCCAGTCGGTGAAGCGCGACGACTTGTCGATATGCACGTTCTTGATACGGCTGACCAACTGGTCATAGGAGACGCTGTCGCCGAAGCCGCAGACCATGGCGGCGACCTGCGTGTCGAAGATCGGATGCGGAATGAGATTGCCGCGATTGAAGATGATTTCGATGTCTTGGCGGGCCGCATGAAAGACCTTCAGCACCTTCGTATCGGCCATCAGCTCGAAGAAGGGGGCGAGATCGATGCCCTTGGCCAGCGGATCGACGAGAACTTCCGTCGTCGGGCTTGCCATCTGAATCAGGCAGAGCTCCGGCCAGAAGGTCGTTTCGCGCAGGAATTCGGTGTCGATGGTGATGAAGTCGGACTTGGCCAGCTCTTTGCAGGCGGCCGCCAAATCGGCGGTGGTTTCGATCATATCATTTCATTCGCAAGGAAAAGGTCGGTTAAACCTTCCTTCTCCTTTCGGTTCGATATGTCAATACAACAGCATACGCTTCGAGCATTGCTGGCTAAGAATCACGTCCAAACTGAGGCAAGGCGCCAAGCACAGCCCAACCGCAGTGAAAGCGCACTGCCTCAGCTTACCCTGAGATAGCTCGTCATCCCCGTCTTCTGATGCTCGATGATATGGCAATGCAGCAGCCAGTCGCCGGGATTGTCGGCGACGAAGGCAAGCTGCACCTTCTCGTCCGGCTGGATGAGATAGGTATCTGACACCAGCGGCATTACCTGCCGCGTCGAGGAGGAGATCACCGTGAAGCTCATCCCGTGCAGATGGATCGGATGCGCATGCGGCGTGGTATTTTCGAGATTGAAGACATAGCTCTTGCCGAGCTTCAATTCCGCAAGCGGCGCTGTCGGATCGGGCGTGTCGCCTGGCCACGGCACCTTGTTGATTGCCCAGAAACTGTAGCCGAGCGTGCCGCAGATGCTTTCGACGCTAGCATTCTCGGCAGTGGCGCTCAGTATCAGCGGGATCTGCTCGGCGGCGGTTAGATCGGCCTTCTGGACGGGGTTGTCGACAAGCGGCCCGAGATCGCCGATGGCGCGCTTCAATGATGATCCGACCGCGCGCAGGCTGGCGATCGTCTTCGGCGTCGTGCCGCGGATATCTTCCAGCGTCGCGATCGCGCCTTCGCCGTCGGGCATGCGCACGGCAAGATCGAGCCGCTGGCCCGGTCCGATCTGCAGCAGGTCGAGGGAAAAACGCTTCGGCACCGGATTGCCGTCGATCGCAATCACGGTGGCGTCGGCGCCTTCCATCTTCAGGGAGAAGATCCGCGTTACGTCGGTGACCGCGATGCGCAGCCGAACCAGCCCGCCGGCTGGCGCGTCGTATCGCGGTTCCTGATGCCAGTTGGCGGTGCGCACCGTGCCGTAGGTGCCGGTCTTGGCCGCATCGCGCGGGCGGAAGGGGGCGATGAATTGGCCGTCGCCGCCGAGCCGCCAGTCGCGCAGGTTCAGCACCACCTCCGCATCGAACTCCGGATCGGCCGGGTTCTCGACGACGATGACGCCGGTCATGCCGTGTCCCATCTGCGTCAGCGTGTTACAATGCGGATGATACCAGAAGGTGCCGGCGTCGGGCGGCGTGAAGGCATAATCGAAGCTGTCGCCGGTATAGACGTAGGGCTGCGTCATGAAGGGCACGCCGTCCATTCGGTTGTCGATGCGAAGCCCGTGCCAATGGATCGTTGTCGGCTCGTCGAGCCCGTTGGTCAGCCGTGCCGCATAGGGCCGGCCCTTGGTCATTCTGAGAACCGGCGGCATGCCGTCATTGCCCCAGCTCATGATATCTTTGGTCGGGCCCGCTTCCGTCAGCATGGCCTCGGTTTTCAAGGCTTTCAGCAGCTGCGGCTCCGGTGCCGCCTCCGCAAGCCCGAATCTGCCGGCGATGCCGATGCCCACTCCATAAGCGCCGGCGACGGCGGACGCCTTCAGGAGATTGCGGCGGGTGAGAAGAGGCATGGGATGCTCCGCGGTGACGATGCCGACCCTTTTAAAGTTGACTGGGGCCTTCAGCAATACGCGAAGCGCAGCCAAACTGCAGCAGTGCTCTCCGCCGCAGCCTCGCCATAAACGCCTGCCAAACGTCCGGCCGCGTCCGCCAAGCCTTGACAAATCGGAGCGTCCATGCGCTTTTCCGCCCGATTTTCTTGTCGGCGCTTGAGGGTTCTTGGAACCCTTGCTGCCGTCTCAGCATAGCCCAGGATTTGAGATCATGCATCGCTATCGCAGCCACACATGTGCCGCCCTCCGCAAGTCGGATGTCGGCTCGACCGTCCGTATTTCCGGCTGGGTCCACCGCGTTCGCGACCATGGCGGCGTTCTCTTCATTGACCTTCGCGACCATTACGGCATCACCCAGGTCGTTGCCGATCCCGACAGCCCGGCCTTCAAGATGGCGGAAACTGTGCGTGGCGAATGGGTCATCCGTATCGACGGCCTCGTCAAGGCCCGCACCGAAGATACCGTCAACAAGACCATGGCAACAGGCGAGATCGAGCTCTACGCGCAGGAGATCGAAATCCTCTCCGCCGCCAAGGAATTGCCGCTGCCGGTCTTCGGCGAGCCGGACTATCCCGAAGACGTCCGCCTCAAATATCGCTTCCTCGACCTTCGCCGCGAAACGCTGCATCGGAACATCGTCAAGCGCACCCAGGTCATCTCGGCCATGCGCCGCGAAATGAGCAACGTCGGTTTCACCGAATATACGACGCCGATCCTGACGGCCTCCTCGCCGGAAGGCGCGCGCGACTTCCTGGTGCCGAGCCGCATCCATCCCGGCACCTTCTACGCGCTGCCGCAGGCGCCGCAGCAGTACAAGCAGCTGCTGATGGTGGCGGGTTTCGACCGCTACTTCCAGATTGCGCCGTGCTTCCGCGATGAAGACCCGCGCGCCGACCGCCTGCCGGGCGAATTCTACCAGCTCGACCTTGAAATGAGCTTCGTCACCCAGGAAGACGTCTGGAACACGATCGGTCCGTTGATGACCAACATTTTCGAAGAGTTCGCCGACGGCAAGCCGGTCACCAAGGAATGGCCGCGCATCCCCTATGACGAGGCGATCCGTAAATATGGTTCGGACAAGCCGGACCTGCGCAATCCCATCGTCATGGAAGCTGTGACCGAACATTTCGCCGGCTCCGGCTTCAAGGTCTTCGCCGGCATGATCGCCTCGAACCCGAAGGTCGAGATCTGGGCGATCCCGGCAAAGACCGGCGGTTCCAGAGCGTTCTGCGATCGTATGAATGCCTGGGCGCAGTCGACTGGTCAGCCTGGTCTCGGTTACATCTTCTGGCGCAAGGAAGGTGACAAGCTCGAGGGCGCCGGCCCGCTTGCAAAGAACATCGGTGAGGAGCGCACCGACGCGATCCGTACCCAGCTCGGCCTCGATGACGGTGACGCCTGCTTCTTCGTTGCCGGCGATCCGGCCAAGTTCTACAAGTTTGCCGGTGAAGCCCGCACCAAGGCCGGCGAAGAGCTGAACCTTGTCGACCGCGACCGTTTCGAACTCTGCTGGATCGTCGACTTCCCGTTCTTCGAATGGAGCGAGGAAGAAAAGAAGGTCGATTTCGCCCACAATCCGTTCTCGATGCCGCAGGGCGGCCTCGATGCGCTTCAGAACCAGGATCCGCTGACCATCAAGGCGTTCCAGTATGACGCCGTCTGCAACGGCTTCGAAATCGCCTCGGGGTCGATCCGTAACCAATCGCCGGAAACCATGGTCGCCGCCTTCGAGAAGGTCGGCCTCAGCCAGCAGGATGTCGAGGATCGTTTCGGCGGCCTCTACCGTGCCTTCCAGTATGGCGCGCCCCCGCATGGCGGTGCTGCCTTCGGTATCGACCGTATCATCATGCTGCTCGTCGGCGCGAAGAACTTGCGGGAAATCTCGCTGTTCCCGATGAACCAGCAGGCCCAGGACCTTCTGATGGGTGCGCCGAGCCCGGCAACGCCGACGCAGCTTCGCGAGCTCTCGATCCGGCCGATCCCGCCGGTCAAGAAGGACTGAGATCGCCTGATCCCGAGTGCAAACGCCCGACAATCGCCGGGCTTTTCTTTTGGTTCGGTCGCTCAGGCGCCATCATCCAGGGAATGTCGGTGCAGGCGAGGGACGGAGCATCCCGCGGGCAATTGCTTGATATCGCAGCCATTGCCATTTCTGAAGTCGCCCGCCACCGCGCCTGAATACGAAAAGGCCCGGCAGAAGGACTGCCGGGCCTTTCATCGCAAGATCGAAGCGATCAGTCGTTGGCGGTCACCTTGACGCCAAGCACCTGCGGCAGCGTATTCGGAGCGCCCATGGCGGCGCCCACGATCGTCGGGAACGGCACCGGCTTTTCAGGAGCGGCCTTGACGGTCAGGCTCTTCGGGTCGTCGAGGAAGGTGTTGACGGCAGCCGAAACGGCGTTCTGCAGTTCCGGGATATTGAGCTGCGCCAGCATGATCGGCGTCATCGCCTTCAACGAATCCGCCATCTGCTTGCCCGATATGTTCTGCTGCGAACCGGCATAATCGAGCGCGCGCTTGGTGATCGAGGCATCTTCGAAGCGCACCTGCGCCGCCTCGAAGGACAGCTGCTGCATCAGGCCGAGCATGGCAAGGCCAAGCGCCTGCTGCGACTGTTCCTTGTTCGCACCGGCTTCGGATTGCTTCATCGCATCCTGCATCGATTTCATGAAGGCCATCGTGTAGCCGGAGAATTTGAAGCCGAGGTTCAGCTTGCCGATGTTGGTGAAGTCGAACGCCAACTCAGAAATGTCGATCGTGCCGGGGGCGAGTTCCCAGGCGCCCTTCATGGTGATGTCGCCCTGGATGTGCTGCAGGGCGAGCTTCTCGATCGCGTCCTTGCTCTGCGGATCTTCGGCTTTGCTGAGATCGGCCTTCATGCTTTTGAAGGCGCCGTCAAAATCGAAGCCGGATTCGTCTTCACGCAGTGTCAGATTGACGTCGCTTTCGAGCAGCGAGAACATTTCCTCGCCGTCCTTGACCACCTTCAGTGGGCCGGTATGGGCGGTCTCGTAAAGCATCATGGCATCGAGCGTATCGCCGCCCGCCGTTGCCGGGACCGAGATGCCGCCAAGCGTCAGTCCTTCCGCCGTCACCGTGACGCCGTCTTCCGTCTTGTTGATGTCGGGGAAGGCGGCTTCTTCGATGTAATAGCCGCCATCCTCGTCTTCTTCGACGCCCGATAGGGTGACCTCGCCGATGGGCAGGCTTTCGCCGTTGGCCGGTTTGACGCTGACATTCTTCAATGTCACGGTCGTGCCATCGATATCGACGCCGTCGGCCGAAATCGTTCCGCCCTGCGCGGCATAGGCAGCGTTGATCTTTTTCAGCAGGTCGGCGCTGTCGAGAGCGAAAGCCGAGCCGGCAAGTGAGAAAAAGGCGGCGCCCGACAGCATCAGCCGCGTTGTCCGGTAAAAATTCATGGGGTGATTCCTCTGGTGGCGTGGTGGCGGTTGGAAATCTGCAGTGACGCTACTACGGATTGGGCCCACTTTATATTTGCGGATCTCTAAATTTCTATTGAGAGGAACGGCAAACGAAGTCCAAATTGCGGCGGAGCGTTTGTCTCATCCTTTGATGTCAGTCCCAAGACTTCATCCACAGCTGCAACGGCCCGGTTTCCTTGCCCGCCGGCCGCTTCTGAGCTAGTCAGAACCTATGGGACAAGAGATTTTGCCGCCTTCAGGCGGAGACGACGATCACATCCAACCGGTCGACCTCAAGGCGGCGCTCGAGCAGCGTTACCTTGCCTATGCGCTGTCGACCATCATGCACCGCGCCCTGCCTGATGTGCGCGACGGGCTGAAGCCTGTCCATCGCCGCATCGTCTATGCGATGAACGAGATGGGGCTGAGGCCGAACTCGGCCTTCAGAAAATGCGCCAAGATCGTCGGCGAAGTGATGGGCAATTACCATCCGCACGGCGACCAGTCGATCTACGATGCGCTTGCCCGTCTCGCCCAGGACTTCTCGCAGCGCTACACGCTGGTCAACGGCCAGGGCAATTTCGGCAATATCGACGGCGATAGCCCCGCCGCCATGCGTTACACCGAATCGAAGATGACGGCGGTCTCCGAACTGCTGCTCGAAGGCATCGACCAGGATGCCGTCGATTTCCGCGACACTTACGACGAATCGAATTCCGAGCCGGTTGTCCTTCCCGGCGCCTTCCCGAACCTGCTCGCCAACGGCTCCTCCGGCATTGCCGTCGGCATGGCGACCTCGATCCCGTCGCACAATGCCCACGAGCTTTGCGATGCCGCCCTGCATCTGATCAAGCATCCCGATGCGACCGTCGAAAAGCTCGTCGAATTCATTCCCGGCCCGGATTTCCCCACCGGCGGCATCATTATCGACAGCCGCGACAGCATCATCGAGAGCTACCGCACGGGGCGCGGCGGTTTCCGCGTGCGGGCGAAATGGCAGACGGAAGATCTCGGCCGCGGCGGCTATCACATCGTCATCACCGAAATTCCCTTCCAGGTGCAGAAATCGCGGCTGATTGAGAAGATCGCCGAGCTGCTGATCGCCCGCAAGCTGCCGCTGCTGGAAGATATCCGCGACGAATCGGCCGAAGATATTCGTGTCGTGCTGGTGCCGAAGACCCGCAGCGTCGATCCGACGATCCTGATGGAATCGATGTTCAAGCTGACGGAACTGGAAAGCCGCTTCCCGCTCAACATGAACGTGCTCTCCATGGGCCGCATCCCGCGGGTCATGGCGCTGACCGAGGTGTTGAAGGAGTGGCTGGACCACCGCCGCGAAGTTCTGAAGCGCCGTTCGCGCTTCCGTCTGGCGGCGATCGATAGGCGCCTCGAAATCCTCAGCGGCCTGCTGGTCGCCTACCTCAACATCGATGAGGTCATCCGCATCATCCGCGAGGAGGACGAGCCGAAGCCGGTCATGATGGCGCGCTGGGATCTCACCGACAATCAGGTCGAGGCGATCCTCAATATGCGGTTGCGCGCCTTGCGCAAGCTCGAAGAGTTCGAGATCCGCAAGGAATTCGACGAACTCACCAAGGAGAAGGGCGAGATCGAAGCGTTGCTTTCCTCCGACGACAAGCAGTGGCAGACGGTCGCCTGGGAAATTGGCGAAGTGAAGAAGAAATTCGCCAAGGCGACCGAGGTCGGCCGCCGCCGCACCCAGTTTGCCGACGCGCCCGAGACCGACGAGGAAGCAATCCAGCAGGCGATGATCGAGAAGGAACCGATCACCGTCGTCATTTCCGAGAAGGGCTGGATCCGCGCGTTGAAGGGCCATATCGCCGATACGGCGACGCTGACCTTCAAGGAAGGCGACGGCTTGAAGATCGCCTTCCCGGCGCAGACGACGGACAAGATCCTGATCGTCACCACCGGTGGCAAGGCCTTCACGCTCGGCGGCGACAAGCTGCCGGGCGGTCGCGGTCACGGCGAGCCGCTGCGCATCATCGTCGATATGGACAACGACCAGGCGGTGCTGACCGCTTTCGTCCATGAGCCCTCGCGCAAGCAGCTGATCGTCTCGACCGCCGGCAACGGCTTCGTCGTACCGGAGGCCGAGCTGGTCGCCAATACGCGCAAGGGCAAGCAGATCATGAACGTCGCGCTGCCCGAGGAAACGCAGCTGCTCGTGCCCGTCAGCGGCGACCATGTCGCCGTCGTCGGCGAAAACCGCAAGCTGCTGGTCTTCCCGCTGGCGCAGGTGCCGGAAATGTCGCGCGGCAAGGGCGTGCGTCTGCAGCGTTACAAGGATGGCGGCATTTCCGACGTCCGCTGCTTCGCGATATCGGACGGTCTCGTCTGGGAAGACAGCGCCGGCCGCACCTTCACGAAGAACAAGGACGAGCTCGCCGAATGGCTGGCCGACCGCGCCACCGCCGGCCGCACCGTGCCGAAGGGCTTCCCGCGCAGCGGCAAATTCGCCGGCTGAGGCCTAAAAATTCCGCGCCCGACTCTTGGCGGGCGCGGCAATGCCTCTATTTCTCTCCTGTTACCAAAAATACAAACAGGCCGGCTCCGAGGGCGGACGGAATGGCCGCGGCCCGTGCGCTTGGGGAAGTGCGCGCGCCTTAACGGAGGAAAATCGATGCCCGCCAGCACCATCAAATTGCATGTCACGCACACCTATAAAGCGCCGCCTGCCGTTGTCTATGACGCCTGGCTCAACCCCGAAATAGCCCGCCGTTTCCTGTTTGCTACTGACGAGGGTCATGTCATCCGCGCCGATATCGATCCCCATGTCGGCGGCCGTTTCTTCGTCGTCGACCGCCGCCCGACCGGCGACGCCTTTCACCAGGGCGTCTTCCTAGAGCTGAAGCGCCCGCGACGCATGGTCTTCAGCCTTTCCGTCGAGGAGCACGATCACAATTGCGACCGCGTCGAGATCGACATCGAACCTCTCGGCAGCGGCAGCCGTCTGACGCTGACCCATGAAATGTGCGCCGAATGGGCAGAACACGAGGAAAAGACCCGGAAGGGCTGGGCGCATGTGGTCGAGGGGCTTGGCAGGGAACTGGAGCAGCAGCAGTTCAAGGCGACGGGTTGAGCGGTATGCAGAAATCCCGCAGGAAGCGGGTCGCACCTTCTTCGTCGATTTCGCCGGCGGCGACGGCAAGAACGAAAGCGTAGAGATTGGCATCGGTCGTTTCGATCTCGTAGCCGTTTTCGAGAAGAAACACACCGGCAGTGACGATGGCGATCCGCTTGTTGCCGTCAGCGAATGCGTGGTTGCGGGCAAGACCGAAAAGATAGACGGCGGCGAGCTCAATGACGTCGTCGCAGCCATAATTTGCCTTGTGCATCGGCCGGCCGAGCGCCGATTCCAGCGCGCCTTCGTTACGCAGTCCTGCGAGACCGCCGAAGCGCTCGATCTGCATTTTCTGCAGGCTCTCCACCAATGGTCTCGTCAGGAATTTGAAGGCCATTATTCGGCCAGCTTTTTCAAGGCGACCTTATATTTGTCCATGAAATATCGCGCCGCCTCGAGTTGACGAGACAAATCCTCATCGGCCGGCTTCAAAGTGATGCCGCCGTTTTCCATCTGCAATTCCAATGAATCGCCGGTCTTCAACCCAAGACGGTCGAGGGTTTCCTTAGGGATGATAATACCCTCTGAATTGCCGATCTTGCGGATTGTGACGTTCATCGCTTTGTCCTCTGTGGTAACGGAGTTATAACATGAGGCCGAGCGGGCAACAACGTCCTATCCTGCCATTTGCCTGATGCTTTTCCTCCGCACCATCCAGACCGAGTGCGCCGCGATCGCCGTCACCAGGATACCGCCGCCGACCAGCGTCATCGGCGTCGGCGTTTCCGCAAAGATCAGCCACACCCAGATCGGTGCGAGTACGGTTTCGAGCAGGTAGAACATGCCGACCTCAGGCGCGGAGAGGTAACGCGGCCCGGTCGCCAGGCACCAGAAGGCAAGCGGCATCATGACCGCACCGTTGAAGAGGATCCAGGCGGGATGCTCGATCGAAAAACCGCCAGCCGGCATGACCGACATCAGGCCGACCGCCGCCGGCAGCACCGTCGAAAGCAGCGAGACGAAACCCATCTCCCGGCGGGAGGCGCGGCTGATGGTGATGGCGGCGGCGATGATGAGCGCGGTAAGCAGCGCCATGATATCGCCGAAGACATGGCCGCCCGAAAGCCCGTCCCGCACGATCAGGCCGACGCCGAAGATCATCGCCGCCATGGCGATCAGCGTTGCTGGCGCCGGCCGCTCCTTGAGGAAAATCCAGGAAAGCAGCGCGGCGAACATCGGATTGAAGGCGACTATGAAAACGACATTGGCCGTCGAGGTGTTGAAAACGGCTAGAAGGAAGATCACCGTCGTCAGCCCGTAGAGCAGACCGGTGACGAGGCCCGGCCAGCCTGGCACGAGCACTGGCCATCGCCCCTTGGCGATCCTGAGCGCGGTTGCGACCAGAAGCGTCACGCCAAGGGTCGCTATGCTTCTTACCGCAAGGATCGACCACAGCTCGCCGTCGGCGAGCCTCATCAGCGGGATATCCAGGGAAAGCGCCAGCCCGCCGATTGTCGTCAGCAGCAGGCCCTTCCGATGGTCGGAAAGAGCGGTGGGGAACATTCAGTCGTGGGTGCTCTCGGGCATGGACGAGGGATCGAAGCGTTCCCAGCCGCGCGGGGTCAGGTGCTCCTGCGGCTGAAAGCGCGTCTTGTAATCCATTTTCCGCGACCCTTGAACCCAGTAGCCGAGGTAGACATGCGGCAGTCCCAGCGCTTTCGTGCGCCTGACATGATCGAGAATCATGAAGGTGCCGAGCGAACGGCGCTCGAGTGCCGGATTGAAATAGGAATAGACCATCGACAGCCCGTCGCTCATCGTGTCGGTCAGCGCAGCGCCAAGCAGCTCGCCCTTCGGGCGCTGCTCCAGTCCTGAGCCTTCCTCACGCAGGCGATATTCGATGATTCTCGTATTCACATGCGTGTCTTCCACCATGATTGCATAGTCGAGCACGGTCATGTCGGACATGCCGCCCTGCTGGTGGCGAAAATCGAGATAGCGCCGGAAGAGCGAATATTGCTCGCTGGAAGGCTGGGCCGCGAATTCGGTGGCGATGACGTCGGAATTGGCGGCAAGCACCCGTTTCATCGATTTGGTCGGTTCGAATTCCTGGGCGAGAATTCGCACGGAAACGCACGCGCGACAGGATTCGCAGGCCGGGCGATAAGCGATGTTCTGCGAGCGGCGGAAACCGCCCTGTGTCAGGATGTCGTTCATCTCGGCGGCGCGCGGGCCGACCAGATGGGTGAACACCTTGCGCTCCATCTCATGCGGCAGGTACGGACACGCAGCCGGAGCCGTCAGATAAAACTGCGGGGATGGCGTCGTCTGCGTATTCATTTGTCGCGGAAATTTCCCTGTCGAGACCGTGCCGTTTCCTGACAGCATGACCTAAGAATAAAAAACGTCAACAGCGGGGCGCGTTTCGCCCTTCATATCAGTCTTCTAATTTCAGATATGGAGCGCCTGCACCCATCGGCAAAGGGAGGGCGGAGACTTTATTTGGTCTCCGCCCGGGGTCACAGTTAGGGTCTCAGGCTGTGCGCACCGTCGCCGTGCCCACAAGCAGGTCGTGAACGAGACGGCTGCGTTCGATGAACAGGCCGGCAAGCAGGATCAGCGGCGTCAGCACCGAGTTGAGGATCCAGAACAGTGCCAGATGCACGATCGCTGTCATGAAATCCATCGGCCGTCCGTCGACGCGCACGATTGCGATTCCCATGGCCCGCATGCCGAGCGAGGCCTGGCTCGGCCCGCCCACCGTCAGGCCGAAGTAAATGCCGGCGACGATGACGAAGAGGGCAGGGTAGAGAAAGAAGCCGAGCCCCAGCGTGACGATCGACACGAAGAACAGCACGATCGCCGCGGGAATGCAGAGCAGCGCCACGATGACGTAATCGAGGATGAAGGCGAAGACCCGGCGGCTCAACACGCCGCTATAGGCGCGCCAGTCTTCCGGTGCGGCATAAAGCGGATTGGGGTTGTAGCTCATCTCAATCTCCTCAGGAAAAGCGATGCCGCTGATATGGTATCGGCAGGGCCAAATGCAATAATCTGCCCCAAAATCACCGCTTTGCGAGAATTTTCGCCACTTCGACCGCGAAATAGGTGAGAACACCGTCGCACCCCGCCCGCTTGAACGACAGCAGCGTTTCGAGCATCGCCCGCTCGCCGTCGATCCAGCCGTTCATCGCCGCCGCCTTGATCTGCGTATATTCGCCGGACACCTGGTAGGCGAAGGTCGGCAGGCCAAAGGCCTCCTTCATCCGCCAGCAGATATCGAGATAGGGCAAGCCGGGCTTGACCATCAGCATGTCGGCGCCTTCCTCGACGTCGAGGGCCGCGTCGCGGATTGCCTCGGTGCCGTTGGCGGGGTCGATATAATAGGTCTTCTTATCACCTTTCAGCAGCCCGCCCGTCGAGATCGCCTCGCGATAGGGGCCGTAGAAGGCGGAGGCGAATTTCGTCGCATAGCTCATGATGCCGACGCCCTGGTGGCCGGCCGCATCGAGCGCCATGCGGATCGCGCCGATGCGTCCGTCCATCATCTCCGACGGCGCGATGATGTCGGCGCCCGCATCCGCCTGCATCACGGCGGCGCGTGCCACCTGGTCGACCGTCTCGTCATTGACGATCTCGCCGCCTCTGAGGATGCCGTCATGGCCGTGGCTGGTGAAGGGATCGAGCGCGACGTCGGTGATGATGCCGATATTAGGTACCACCTTCTTGATCGCCGCCGTCGCCCGATTGATCAGGTTGTTGGCTTCGAGGCTGTTCGAGCCGGTCTCGTCACGCAGTTCCATCTCGATATTCGGAAAGGTGGCGAGGGCCGGAATGCCGAGGCCGGCCGCTTCCCGCGCGGCTTCGACAGCCTTGTCGATGCTCATGCGGTTGACGCCGGGCATGGCCGCGATCGGATCGACGATGCCGGAACCCGGCATGATGAAGATCGGCCAGATCAGGTCGTCGACCGTCAGCCGGTTCTCCTGCACCAGCCGGCGTGTCCAATCCGCCTTGCGGTTGCGCCGCATGCGGCGATGACCGGTGATGTCGTCGACGAGATGCGTCCTGTCCTGCATGATATCTGTCCTTGGCCCATTCCATTTATTGGAGCGCTCATTATCATGGCGCCTGGAAAATCCAAACCGGACGATTGGCCGCGGCGGAAAAACCTATTCATGTCGCCCGGAAGCGTGCAGCGGTTCCGGGATAGCGACATGCATAAAAACAAGGTGCTTTTATCGCATAACCTCAAAAATCGGAGTGGATTTTCGGGGGTATGCGCCAACGCAGTGTTATAGAGCGTCTTTGGCGCGTCTTGTCAGGCGCGCGGCGCTTTTGCGAAGATGCAACCCCGAACCGATGTCTGCGCTATGGAAACCGAATCCCCGACGATACCGAAACACACACTGGCGGATATCCTCTTCATTCTCTTCCTGAGACTGGTTGCCGTATCCTGCTTCTGGTTCGGCCTGCAATATTGGGCGATGCTCGTCGGCTACTCGCTGGTCGGTGCCGGCCGCTTCGATCTTTTGAGCCTGCCATGGAAGGTGGCGAGCACCAGCCTCGCCGTGCTCTTCCCCGTCGCCTCCCTCGGCCTCTGGCTCACCGTCTCCTGGGGACCGGTCATCTGGGTGCTGGCCGCCGGCGGGCAGATCCTCATGTATGGCCTGCTGCCGGATATTTTCGGCCCCAACCAACTGATCATCCTGCTGCATGTCATGGTCGCCGTCGTCTACTTGATTTTCCGCCTGCTGCTGTGGCTGGAAAAGCGCCGGCACCGCCGCCAGGTAAGTGTTGATTTACCCTGAGACAACGTGGGGTTACCGGTAAGGCTCCGTTAAGCCTGCGGTTTAAGTCGAATTTTATATGTATTCGATAGGGTCTCACTCAAGGCGGGAAGAAAACACACCGCCAAACAAACAGTGAGGCAGTCAATATGAACACGAAAATCAAGCCGCAGGCGGTATCGACCTTCCGTGACCAGCAGGACCACGACATCCGTGATCTTTACATGGAATCCCTTCATCTCGTTGAACGTCTGCACCGTCGTCTTCTCGACGTCATCAAGGACGAATTCGACCGTCAGGGTCGCAGCGATGTCAACGCCATCCAGGCGCTGCTCCTTTTCAACATCGGCAATTCCGAGCTGACCGCCGGCGAGCTGCGCTCGCGTGGCTACTATCTCGGCTCCAACGTTTCCTACAACGTCAAGAAGCTGGTCGATCTCGGCTTCATCAACCATCAGCGCTCGCGTATCGACCGTCGCTCGGTCCGCATCAGTCTGACCGAAACCGGCCAGGACATCGCCGAAACGGTGGCCAAGCTCTACGAACGCCACATCGCCTCGATCGACAAAGTCGGCGGCATCGGCACCGACGAGTTCACCCAGATGAACAAGCTGCTCCAGCGCCTGGACCGCTTCTGGAACGACCAGATCCTGTATCGCCTGTGATCTGCTAAGCTATCTTCCCCGCTAGCTTACCAGAGCCTCCTAACTGGCGCGACGAGGCGCAACGGTGCTTGAAAAGGTGTACCGTTGTGCCTGTTTGCACGCCAGTTGTACGACAGCGTCAAAAGGGAATATCGTCGTCCAAATCACGCGAGAAGTTGCCGCCCTTCGGCCCTTCAATTTGCTTCCGGGGCGCCTCGATACGCTTCCGGTCCTCCGGAGGGGGCAGTTGGGATTGCTCAGGCTCTTTCGCCTTCTCACCCCCGAGCAGCTCGTTGATGCTGCGCACGAAGTCCGTAGCGGGCTTTATGGCTTCTCCGAACTCCTTGGCGAGATGTGCAACGTCGATGCCCATCAGCATTGCGTTGTCGAAACCGGTACGAGCTTTGTCCACATCGGCCGCGAACGCATTGAGCTTCTTATAAAGAGAATTCTTTTTCCGCTCCTCAAGGCCCGCCTTTTCCACCACTTCACGAATGCGGCCGATGAAAAAATGAATCTGGGTCTTGATGGTGGGTGGAAGCTCGACCGAGTAAACCTTGGCGGCTCTCGATTTCCGGATTTTTAGCCCGGTGAGATATCGCTGGAGCGCGAAAACAAACTCATCGAATTCATCAAAGATGCGGCCACGAGGCGGAACCTCCCACTTCGCGAATGGCTCAATGTTCAACTCGCCTGCCGCCGCAAGAACCTTGTTCATGAACGTGTAGTGGACATAGGTGGTATCGGCTCGCTCGTCCATCTCGGCCATGTTGCGGTCGAATTCGGACTGATACCCCTGAACCAACTCTGCGAAGGCTATCTCATCGTCGGGATGTAGATTTTCGAACTCTTCAAGGACAAAAGACAATTCAGGCTCCTCATCTCCACAACCATAAAATAGATGGAGTATGATTCCGCTACAATGTCGGGAGACGCCTATCCAGCGCGAATTTTGTTCTTTTTCTGTTCCAAGGTCAGTCTTGTAAGGTCAAATCCTCATTCAAGGGTAATGGCGTATGATGCATTCGACGCTCAGACGCGCTTGGATTAATCCACAAGACCTCTGTGCGTTCGAGTGCTCCATCCGCGAAGGTTTTAACTTCGATCCGCTCGCAGTCATCAAGGATGGTATCGTAAATGGCGTTGGCGTAGCCGCTCAAAACGACCATGCCGACCAGACCACGCAAGGCATGTCGGCGCGGTCTCCCCGCTCTTGTGGAAATGCACGTTCATCATATCCCCCGGATTTGGCTGAATCCTCAGAATAAGAGAAATTTACGTCCGGCGGATCCCCCTCTAGCCGGACTCTTTTTGGCACAATTCGAGGTAGTGCAGAACCTGGCTCGACGGTAATGTAGGGCACACAGGCCTCTGTCACTTGCACCCGTGAGGGTGGAAGGGGTGGGCGCGAAGCGCGGGTGCCAATAACTAATTCACATATTCCGGTGGGTCTGGGTCGAAGATAATCCGCCAGTAATCGAGTAGCAGTTGATTGCAATGAACGTGATCGAGATAGAGTTTAGGCTTTTGGTTATCCAACGTAGTGAATTCTCGCGTCAAGTAACTCGATATTTTCTCGGCATTCGCCTTTGAAATTCCGCTGACGGTGCCAAAAATCTCTTTATAGACGGTATTATCTTCCGGAAGAAGCAGTTGCATGTTGAGGTCTTGAAAGGCGAAGCCCATAAAGACGAGCCGTTCTGCCTCGGCCACAAGCCTGCGCACCCGGTGAAGAATAGCCTTCTCTGTCGCCTGCTCAGTGAAGGTGTGAAGCGTGCTCATCGCCGTCGCAACGCTCTCGCCGCTGGTAAGCTGACCGAATGGCACCTGTTGCTGCCCCGTTGCGCGCCAAGGGAGATGCCCCAACTGTCCGTAGAGATGCACGACCGTAAGCCTTCGCGCCAACTCGTAGGCTTCTTCTATCGGCTTGACGTAGTAAGTTGCTAGATGGTGGGCGAGATAGTGCTCGATGCATCGGTCATAATTGAAGGTGATGATGGCGACGTTATCGAAAATGTCCTCAAAATCCCCGTCCTGAACCTCCTCCGTGAGAAATCTGCAGAAGCTGTTTAACCAGTAGTTCTCAGTCTTGATGAGGTCAATTCTGTTATTCTCCAATCTCAGATCGCTTGTGTATTCCGCGTCCAAAAGAGTTGCCGCGATGGCGAGTTTGCCCATGGTAACGACTTGGGGCTTCTTGGCGTGAGTAAACAGGAAGTGATCGATGGAGTGGGAGACAGGCATTGCATTTGCAATGTATTCGGCTGCCTCAATATATGGGCCAGTCTCAATTCGCTCCCGATTTCGCTGGAGGTGGGAAACCAGGCCATCGCGAATATTGTAGTTGTTAAAATTGTAATTCGAGGTCCCCAGATACTCCCGAATTTTCGTCTTGAGCTGAGCACCTGTTGGCAACCCCACGTCCACGCTAGCACCTGCGCCAACGATAAAAACCGTCTTGGTGTTAAACATCCCGACCTCGCGTGTGCTGCCACTGCTACTAAACGCTGAGTCGCACGCATGGAAAAGCCCTCCGAAGCAGAGGCAACCCGCCATGTGAGTGGGGAGACTACCCGCGAGACGAACATGGGTCGGATTCAAACCGCGTCGCCACAGTCTGGCGGGGCTTCGAACGCTACTGGAATAGCCCTGATTGCCGAAAACCCCTCAAGCGAGACTGGTTGGGCACTTGGCAGAATTGGTGCGATCGAGAGGCCCAGAACGGCAGACGAGGCGGTGGCGCTGGCGGAGCGGCTGGGGGGACTTGCTGCCGCCATCCATGGTTTCGTGGCTCGCGGCGACAGAAAACGGAAATCAGGACGGGCATGCAGCCGTTCCCACGGGTGGTGGAACCGGAACGAATGCAGGAGATGATGGCCGCCGTTACGATGGCACTGAAATCCCTTTCTGAGGTTCTGGAGCCAGCTGCCAAGCGCCGGCCGGAACTGGCGGTGGAGATCGCTAATCTGTTTGCCGCCTTCAACCTCTACACCGGCGATGCTGCCAAATCCGCCGCCCAGGTCGAGGTGTGGGGGGAGCAGTTGGGCGAGTTTCCGCTGTTTGCGATCCGGAAGGCCTATCGCTGGGCGGTGAGGGTGAGGGGAAGATGCCATCGCTGGCATCCTTCATTGCGGACATCAGGATTGCGCAAGATATGCGCGTAGGTAATAGAAGGCTATTGCTGGAGCGCTGGATGCGCGGTGCCTGATGCAGGCGGTTTGCGAGGGGTGGGATGGAAAAATATCGATGGAGGTCACAATATCCGGTCCTACCGTCCTTGCCATGTCCACGCTGCAAGGGAACCGTCAGCCTCGCCAAGGATAGCCTCAGTCTTCGCGAGCCTCAGTATTCCCAGTCAGCGCGATATAAGGAGAATTGGCACTACTACGATGTCGATCAACGGTTTACCTGCTTTCTGGTGTGTGACCAAAGATTTTGCGGAGAAGCCGTAGCTGTTTCGGGAGTGGTCGGCCACGATGTCGAGATTGTGGACGGCGAATATGGGCCTGAGACCGAATACCCCAGCTTCTATTACCCTAAATCGATGGTGCCAGCGCCAAGGCCATTCACGGTGTCGAAAAAGCTGAGCGACGAATGCAAGGCAGACCTTTACAATGCCTTCACACTCATCTGGGTCGATGCGGCTGCATGCGCAAACCGGCTGAGGAGTTTCGTTGAGCACCTGCTCGATCAGCTTGGGGTTCCGAGAAAGGTTCCGAAAACGCGCTCCACGCTTGATGACCGTATCAAGCTGTTCGGTGCGCAGCATCCCGACCATCTCGAAATTATGCAGGCACTCAGGGAGGTCGGCAACGCAGGGAGCCACGGCGGGCGGTCGGCCTTCGACGACATCATCGAATGCTTCGTACTTGCGGAGTGGCTCATCAAGAACCTCATCGAACGGGAAATCGATGAGATCACTGCCATTGCGCGAAAGCTAAGCCAAAAGCACGGTCGGAAGGGTGTTGACAAAAAGGAACAGAAATAGAACATGCGCCCATGTCCCGACGCAAAGGTGAACTCACTCCAGCCGGAATCGACCGTGGCTGGCTTTTCCAAATAGCCCTTCCGGGCGAGCTGTCCCTCGGGAAGCTGGGCGAAGAGCAGGATACATCCTGCGCCAAGCTGATGCGCTGCACCCGATATTACTCGGTGTTTCATGAGGACAAACACTACCTCGTCCACTGCTTCGCGACTAAGGCGGGTGCCGAGGCGTTCCGCGCGAACGGGGCAGGGGTGTGAACTGGAGCCGTTGGAATAGGGGTTCAGCGAGCGCGAAACCCCCGCACAATCCATAGGACGAGGAATCCGAGCGCGAAAAGGATCGCGGGCGGAACGAGGGCCAACCATGCCGCGCCCTTCAGCGCCTCTGTCCGCTTCTTGGTGATGACCAGATTGCGGACCTTCGACGCCAGCTCATAGACCTCCTTGGCCTGCTGGGTCTTCACTGCCTCAGGCTCGCTCTTGCCAACAAACAGAACGGTGTCCGGCACACCCACGTCAATCTGCTCGCTGACCCCACCACGGGTTATGCCTTCTTCAAGGGTGCGGTAGGCATCGGAGTAGCGCTCCACCACGATCGGTTCTTTGACGAAGTTTATGGTCCCGATAGCTGCGAGTACGCGATTGGCCGCGTCCTCTCCGGATGAACCGGTCATCGAGTAGACGAACCCGTCAGGCGTGTTAATCGCGTAGTTGGACCAGGCTGTACTCGCGCGGCTCTTTTCCAATTCGGCCTGCTGGCGCGCAGGCGATATGTCCTTGCGGAAATAGTAGCCCGTTCCCGTAGCGTAGGGTTTGGCGACATCGTCGTACACCAGTAGGCCAACGATAATCACCCACAAGCCGCCCGTAACGACCCACAGCCTTACCAAACCACGCGTTATATTCATGAAGACGCCCCAACCAGAGGCCACATTATGCACTACGCCGGTTAAACGTCCAGATTGACGCATTGCGTGGCTTCCCCTCAATATCAGGGGGTGAAAGCTTCCGATCGCGCCCACCTTTCCCGCGTCGCCGCACTCGGCTGCATCGTGGTGTTCCCGGATTCGGGCGAGCGCTGTTGTACCCCGGCCGAGATCCATCATCCGCGTGACGGGCAGGGTATGGGGCAGCGTGCCGACCATTCTCAGGCCATTCCGCTGTGTTTCAACCACCATTCCGCTCAATCCCCGCTGCCGTACGGTCATGCCATTCATAAGGGCACGAAGACATTTGAGACGACGTATGGGACGGAGGCGGAACTGTGGGCGCGAACGCGGCAGTTGTTAGGTCTAGAGTGAGGCCAATCCCTCAGTCGCATATCCCTCGGCCAGGACACGGGTCTCTTCGTAGAAAAGGACGACCTTTGGTGGCGGATTCCAGGACGAAAGGAGCGAATCAATTGTCGTGAACGCGCCGAAGGTAACCGCAATCATGCTAATGACTAACGGCAACAAGGATTGCAGCAGGGTAAAGACACGCTTCCGTGGGTTTTGGCCTGCCAGTTGTTGTGCTGAATTATCGTCCACGCTGTCCCCTCCAAGTTGCAACAACGGTCTAGCAGATTCTATCGGCTAGTTGCGAGGACGGAGCCTTACGAAGCTCGAAGCCGCTATTCCAAATGTTCGCACCTACCGTGTGGGAGGATTTTTGTAAATTCGGCGACCTTCGAGCCATTCACCTTTGACAGCCATGTCACCAATTATCTCGCTCGCTTTCGTTGGCGTAAGCGCTTCTTCACGAAATAAATTCCAGTAACGCCTCTTACAGCTATAATATACCCAAAAGAACTCAGCGACTGTGTATATCGCCGTGAGTTTCATAAAGAACGCGAAAGCTCTAACGTATATATCGGGTTTAGCGTAGGAGAGACTAATACCAAATTCGTTGAAGAAATCTAGAAGAGGGAAGCTTATAAGTTTTTCGAAGCAAAATATAAGAGTATCCACTATACCAGTCGTGTTTAGGTGCGAAGGAAACCAGGCATAAATCACGATACAACTGCTGACATAGAAAACGACAGACCAAATGCCTGCGGCGAGGGCCCAAAGTTTGTAGTCCATGAATGTCATGGCGTAATCAGTCCGCCGGATGAGGTGTCTGGGTGGCAGTGGCATGTTCTGAATCGTTGGATGTGGTATATTATAGAGCGGCAATAGAGCTCGTCGCCTCATGCAGAACATAAGGAATTGTTTGGAACCTGTTCCAAAAGCGAGTGCGGTTGTTGTCAGGGTCATTGCGACAAGACATACCAAAATCACCACGTGACCGCTTCTGGGATATATTAGTGTTTCAGCGAAAAGATAAGAGATTACGGCAATAGGACCAAACCATTGCATGCAAATCATAAATGTAACTGACAGAGTAGATGGAAGCTGGATGTAGAAATCAAACATGGGAATGGTTTTCTTCATGAAATCCCCGCGCATCCCAATCGCCAAACTTCAATACTGATGAGATTCCGCTAAAATTGCAATCTTAACTTTGGTGTGCCACGATTCCACTATGGCTAACAGCGGCAAAGCAGCGGCCCGGCGTCCCGATGGGATGCAGGTGGGCATGGCGAACGATCCTTGCCGCAGCAACGCTTAGAGGCGGAGACTTAGTCGTCCAGCAGCAATGCCCTTCGGGTTGAAGAATTCGCGTACCGCTCTTCGCGGGCTCTCTCAGCGGTTACGCGATCCTCGGTGACGGTCACGCTCACTACACCGGCTGTGAACTTGGCGATTTCCCCCATGATGGTGCCGATGGGCGTACTGGCGGGAAACGTCCATGTCTCGCGGCTTGGGTAAGAACGGTATAGCGGCGACCCGTCCTGCGGGTCTTGGCCATCCTGCTCCCGGTTCATGATGCTGCGGTGATCACGTAAAGCACTTCAGTCAAGACATCTCCTCGGCCGCTTCGCTCGACGCAGCGAGAATAGAGAACAAAAGGTGATTTCGGCAATGGCTCTGGATCGAACCAGCCAATGATATGCGGATTCGGTTGGTTCCCTGCGTTCAGAGGTAAGGTCGATCATCCGGATTCTTGGTTTTGTTCCACCAAGGCAGGATTTCGCCAACGTCCAAAGGGAAGCGCCTGCGTACCAGCGGTACGCCGCACTGTCGCGTTAGTTCAAGCAGGCCATAACCTTCATATCTCTCGTCCACGGCATGCTTAAGCACCTCCATGAAGGTATCGGTCTCGGTCTGAGCGAAACAGTCGTTCAGCTCTTGTATCGAAGCGAAAATAACCATCCGCATATCTGCCTCGATGATATCGGGGTCGGAAGCGGCCAACTGCCTGGCCTGCTCAAGCGCCAAACGCCTCAGCTTCGTAGCCATCTGCATCCAGCCATCCATCGTAAGAACGATTCCGTATGCGGCGGGGGACACGGTGTTGGCTGAGTAAATTCCTCGACGCGCATGCGAGAAGAACCGCCACAGCTGAAAGATTCCTTTGGCAACCTGATCAAAACCCTGCTTTGCCGCAATCGTTGGGTTGTCCGAAAACTGGGCTTCAAAAGTAAGCTTGGTCGCTTTGCACTCAATCGCTGCCGTGATCTCCGTTCCGTCCTTGATAAGGCAATCCGGAGGATCGATAAGCGTAGCCTTGCTGCGCCCGTATGGCAGGCCTTTTAGGGCGTGGAAGCGCGGATGATAGGCCACGACGAGCTTTCGAATGTAGTCTTCGAAACGAGCATTGGCATCGGTTAATAGGCGAGTTGGACCTTGTTTGATGTCGTAGTAGAGACCGGAAGTAGCTCGGTTCATGATGAGCGGCGGTAGGGGCGCTATGTATATCAAATGTCGATGCTTGACGCAGATGATTGGATGCTGGCGGAGGACGCTTGGCATGTAAGCCGTTCTGAGAGGTGCCCCAAGAACTCTTACTGCATCTGCGTTCATCCTTGCTGCCTTGGCGCGGGCCTCAGAAAGCCCAATGCTATGAAGAGCAAGCGTTTTTGCCATGTCTGATTGGGGTAAGCCGAGTGAAGATGTGTCGGGTTCGGTGGTCCACGGCTTTTCGGGAGTGAGTCCAAAAAGGGCGAGGCTCAAAAACAGGAAGTTGGCAACTGATATTCCATTCCTCTCTTCGAAGAATGCCCCGCACTCGCCTAGTCCGTAGACATACGCGTAGCGATATAGCTGCTCGGCGTTGTAGCCGCGTTGCCATGCGAACTGCCTCTGGCCAATCCGGTACATTTCTTCCCAGATATTGTCGGCCGTTCCGGTCATCGCGTATTCGCCATTCTCCATCTCCCTCAAGAGGTTGACCAGGGCGCCCAAAGACCCGAATTTCGTAAGGTTTGTGTATTTGTAGCGACCGTTGCGGTGTTTATCCTTCGAAGTTGTCAGCAGAGACGTAACGATTGTCTCTAGTTCCCATTTATAAATGGCATATTGGTCGACCATATTGTCGATCACTGCCTCTTTGGGAAACGCGATGTACCGAGCCGCTAGCTTTGCTTTTCCGGATTGCACCGCATTAACGGCCCAAATCAGGGCAAGTGCGTCGACGTCATTCGCGCGTTCTAGCCACTCCCGGTAGCGTTTTTTGACGATCGTCAGTTTAAAGCGAGAGGTCGTGTTTTCCATCCCCTATGCATACCAGAAGTAGTTGCCAAGATTCGAGGGGTGGGTCATCGTTATCCCGTGAGTAATTCCGTAGGCCGCCCATCCACCTTCCAACCTGAGTATGTAGATCAGGTGGAGCGGCTGCCGAACCGGTGCCATCGACACCGATATCGCCGAATTCTTCAACGTTGCCGTTTCCACGGTCTATGAGTGGAAGAATGCTTATCCGGAATTTTCGGAGGCCATTAAACGCGGGAAGGCCAAAGTTGACCGCGAAGTGGCCGATAAGCTGATTGATCGGGCCATGGGGGCGAAGTTCGTCATCCAGAAGGAAGTGAAGCTCAAGTCCGTCGGGTGAATACCTGCGATCGCCAACATTTTTCCCGCGTCGCAGCCCTCGGCTGCATCGTAGTGTTTCCGGATTCCGGCGAACGCTGCTGCTCACCAGCCGAAATCCATCATCCACGAGACGGGCAGGGACTGGGGCAGCGTGCCGACCACTCTCAAGCCATTCCGCTGTGTTTCAACCATCATTCTGCCCAGTCGCCCCCGCCATACGGGCATGCTATCCATAAGGGGACGAAGACGTTTGAGGCGAGGTATGGAACGGAAGCGGAGCTGTTAGAGCGAACGCGGGAACTTCTTTGAGAGGCTGATTGAAGCACCATTACATCCCGCAGTTCTATCTGAAGCAGTGGGAAGGCAAAGACCGAAAGCTACAAGTCTATTGTCGGCGGGGCGACGGCCTCCTGACCACGACCCGCCTTGCCCGTAAGGCGACCGGCTATGAAGTCGATCTGTACAAGCTGCCGGGGGCGACTCCCGAGCGAGAGCACGAAGTCGAGCGGATGTTTATGGCGCTGGTAGATGATGAGGCCGTGCGCGTCAGGGATGGCATGCTGACTTCAGTGCTGCCGAAAGACCAACGGAAGCGCTTTGCGTGGGCGCGGTTTGTCCTCTCGCTGGTTGTCCGCAATCCCGAAGAGCTGAAGCGCTTCAAAGTCGATTACGCAAGACATCTGTTGATGCCGGCGCCTGAGTTTCAGACGCGCTATGCGGCGATGCGGAAAGAGGGTGATCCCGAGCTGTTTGAAGAGTGGATGGTACAGATGGACCCGACCTATGGGGAGCGTCAGGCGGTTGTCACACTGACGAAGCTCATCGAAAACCATAGTGTTCTGAGGCTGCTCCGTACAATGCATTGGCGTGTCATTGATACCAGCCGGGCCTCGCGTCGGCTGCTGACATCTGACCGGCCGGTGGTGGTGACGAACGGGATGGTTCACTACAACGGGCATTATGCACTTCCTCTTAGCCCGACGCGCCTGTTCTTGGCTACGACGGCAATCCAGTTCGCGGACGAGTTCTGTGCGCTACCAGCGAGCAAGATTGCGCGGGAAGTGAATCGACTGGTGATCGGGCAGGCGCGACGGTTCGTCTATTCTCTCGATGACCGGAACCTGGCGGAGGTGAGACGTGGATTTGGAAAGTTGGAACCACCCTCTTTGCTTCCGAGCATGAAGCCAAAATAACTCGTCCGGCGTCACTGGATATGTGTGGAGGAAGATTGCTGCGGGGCTAGGCCGCGAAGAACATCATTCAAGACCAGATTCTGTACCGTCTCTAAGACCCCTGACCTCCTTTCAGGGTTGCAGAAAATCGGACGTGTCCCTGCACGTCCGATTTGCCGTTTAATCTGCGTGGCATCTTTGCAACGCATTGCAGGCAAACGCAAAGCCCGGTATTCAAGCCGTTTTTTAGCCGTTATTAACCGGCACGCTTTACCCCGTCATATGGTTCGTTGCGTCGTGTTTCCGGTAGCCGGCAGCCCTTCTACCCACCCGGCAACACGAATTGGCCATATTGGTGTGGCAGCGGAAGGCTTAACAACCGGCGCTTTCAATAGACCGATCAGGAATGTTCAGGCTGCCGCATCGCAATCTTGTGATGAGGCAAGTGGAATTTTTCGGTGCGCCGGGACAACGAATGGACTGGGATCTGCGTTGAAGCGCAGTGATATCGCAAAGAGCCGCAGATTCTCTTTAATAGCGGCATTCAGTGGTTGGGACTATGTCGAAGAAAAACGGAATTGAAGCTCTCTCGCGCCGCGCTTTCCTGGCGTCCGCGGCAACGATTGGCGCCGGCGCGCTTGCCGCGCCGGCATTCGCGCAATCGGCGCTCGATACGCTGATCAATGCGCCGCGCCGCGGCAACTGGGACGACCAGTTCGACGCCAAGGCGGCGTCGCGCACGGCGACCGCCATGGTTTCCAACACGCCGATTCTCGGACCCCAATCGGTCGCAAGCGCGCAGCAGGCGATCATGCAGTATCAGCAGATTGCCGCAGCCGGTGGCTGGCCTGAGGTCAATCCCGGTGACCAGCGTCTGCAGCTCGGCGTCAACTCTCCCGCCGTCCAGGCGCTGCGCCAGCGCCTGGCGATCACCGGTGATCTGCCGCGCGAGGCCGGCCTGTCCAATGCCTTCGATTCCTATGTCGATGGTGCGGTCAAGCGCTTCCAGGCCCGCCACGGTCTGCCGTCCGATGGCGTTCTCGGCGAATTCACGCTGAAGGCGATGAACATTCCTGCCGATGTCCGCCTGCAGCAGCTGAACACCAATCTGATTCGCCTGCAGACCTTCCCCGAAGACATGGGCCGCCGTCACCTGATGGTCAACATCCCGGCCGCCTATGTGGAGGCTGTCGAAGACGGCAGTGTCGCGACGCGCCACACCGCGGTTGTCGGCCGTCTCAGCCGCCCGACGCATCTCGTCAATTCGAAGATTTACGAGGTCATCCTCAATCCTTATTGGACGGCGCCGCGCTCGATCGTCGAGAAAGACATCATGCCGCTGATGCGCAAGGATCCGACCTATCTCGAAAAGAACGCCATCCGCCTGATCGACGGCAAGGGCAATGAAGTCGCCCCCGAGACCGTCGATTGGAACGGCGAAGCACCGAACCTGATGTTCCGTCAGGACCCCGGCAAGATCAACGCCATGGCGTCGACAAAGATCAATTTCTACAACAAGAACGGCGAGTATATGCACGACACGCCGCAGCAGGGCCTGTTCAACAAGCTGATGCGCTTCGAATCGTCGGGCTGCGTCCGCGTCCAGAACGTCCGCGACTTGTCGAACTGGCTGTTGCGCGAGACCCCCGGCTGGAACCGCCAGCAGATGGAGCAGGTGATCGCAACCGGCGTCAACACACCGGTCAAGCTCGCCACGGAAGTTCCGGTCTATTTCGTCTACATCTCCGCCTGGGGCATGCCCGACGGCATTGTCCAGTTCCGCGACGACATCTATCAGATGGACGGCAATGCCGAGCTGGCGCTCGACACCACGGCCGGTATGGAACAGCCGGTCCAGTAAGCGGCGACTCTGCATCGTGATTTGAGAACCGCGCTTTTGAACTGACCTCCGAAAGTTGGACATCCAACCTCGGGGGTCAGTTCATTTCGGGCGTGTTTTTTTATGTCCGAGGAGACGCTCCTTGATGCGGTCGCCAAGGATCGGCGCGGCGCGGCCGCAAAAGAGCGCGAGCGCGCGCTTTGCTCAGCAAATGTCGTTCTCCGTATTGCTCTCGCCACAGCGGAAGGCTAATACCTCAGCGCATTCCAGTTGAGGAGCCCGCCCATGACCAATGCTTCCACCGAATCCTTCTTCAATCGCTCGCTTGCGGACGTCGATCCGGACATTTTCGGCGCGATCGGAAAGGAACTCGGTCGCCAACGGCACGAGATCGAACTGATCGCTTCTGAGAACATCGTCTCCCGCGCCGTGCTGGAAGCCCAGGGCTCCATCATGACCAACAAATATGCCGAGGGTTATCCCGGCAAGCGTTATTACGGCGGCTGCCAATTCGTCGATATCGCCGAGGAACTGGCAATCGAGCGCGCCAAGAAGCTGTTCGGCGTCAATTTCGCCAACGTCCAGCCGAATTCCGGTTCGCAGATGAACCAGGCCGTGTTCCTGGCGCTGCTACAGCCCGGCGACACCTTCATGGGTCTCGACCTGAATTCGGGCGGCCACCTCACGCATGGTTCGCCGGTCAACATGTCCGGCAAGTGGTTCAACGTCGTCTCCTATGGCGTGCGCGAAGGCGACAACCTGCTCGACATGGATGAAGTTGCCCGCAAGGCCGAGGAAACCAAGCCGAAGCTCATCATCGCCGGCGGCACTGCCTATTCCCGTATCTGGGACTGGAAGCGCTTCCGCGAGATCGCCGACTCGGTTGGCGCCTATCTCATGGTCGACATGGCCCACATCGCCGGCCTTGTCGCCGGTGGCGTTCATCCGTCGCCATTCCCGCATTGCCATGTCGCCACCACGACGACCCACAAGTCGCTGCGCGGCCCGCGCGGCGGCGTCATCCTCACCAATGACGAGGATCTGGCGAAGAAGTTCAATTCGGCCGTTTTCCCGGGTCTGCAGGGCGGCCCGCTGATGCACATCATCGCCGCCAAGGCTGTGGCCTTCGGCGAGGCGCTGCAGCCGGAATTCAAGGATTATGCCGCCCAGGTCGTCAAGAACGCCAAGGCGCTGGCCGAAACGCTGATATCGGGTGGCCTCGACGTCGTCTCCGGCGGCACCGACAACCACCTGATGCTGGTCGACCTTCGCAAGAAGAACGCCACCGGCAAGCGCGCCGAGGCAGCGCTTGGCCGCGCCTACGTCACCTGCAACAAGAACGGCATTCCCTTCGATCCGGAAAAGCCCTTCGTCACCTCGGGCGTGCGCCTCGGCGCACCGGCCGGCACGACCCGCGGCTTCAAGGAAGCCGAATTCCGCGAGATCGGCAATCTGATCGTCGAGGTCCTCGACGGCCTGAAGGTCGCCAATTCCGATGAAGGCAACGCTGCCGTCGAAGCCGCGGTGCGCGGCAAGGTGGTCAACCTCACCGACCGCTTCCCCATGTATGATTACTTGGGATAAGGAGTAGGGATGCGCTGCCCCTATTGCGGTTCGGAAGATACTCAGGTCAAGGATTCGCGCCCGGCGGAGGACAACACGTCCATCCGCCGGCGGCGCATCTGTCCGGATTGCGGCGGCCGCTTCACGACGTTCGAGCGCGTGCAGTTGCGCGAGCTGATGGTCATCAAGAAGACCGGCCGCAAAGTGCCCTTCGACCGCGACAAGCTGGTGCGCTCCTTCGAAGTGGCGTTGCGCAAGCGCCCCGTCGAGCGGGACCGCATAGAGCGCGCCGTCTCAGGCATCGTCCGCCGGCTTGAAAGCTCCGGCGAGACCGAGATCTCCTCCGAGCAGATCGGCCTGCAGGTGCTGGAAGCCATGAAGAGCCTCGATGATGTCGGCTTCGTGCGCTACGCCTCGGTCTACCGGGATTTCTCGCTTGCCGAGGATTTCGAGAAGGTCATTTCCGAGATCAACGCCAAGATTGCCCGCGACCCGCTGGACAGGTGAGCCATGAGCATCACGCCGCATGACGAACGTTTCATGGCGGCGGCGATCCGCCTGTCGCGTTGGCATCTCGGCCGCACCGCCACCAACCCCTCCGTCGGCTGCCTGATCGTCAGGGATGGCGTCATCGTCGGCCGTGCGGTGACGGCGCTCAGTGGCCGCCCGCATGCCGAGACGCAGGCACTCGCTGAAGCCGGCGCGCTCGCCCGCGGCGCCACCGCCTATGTGACGCTCGAACCCTGCTCGCATCATGGTAAGACGCCGCCGTGTTCCGAGGCGCTGATCGACTATGGCGTTGCCCGCGTCGTCATCAGCGTCACCGATCCCGATCCGCGGGTTTCAGGCCGCGGTATCGCCATGCTGCGTGAAGCCGGCATAGAGGTGGATGCCGGCGTGCTGGAGGCGGAGGGCCGGCAGTCGCTCGCCGCCTATCTTACCCGCCAGACGAAGAACCGGCCCTATGTGACCGTCAAACTTGCCGTTTCCGCCGATGGCATGATCGGCCGCGAGGGGGAGGGGCAGGTGGCGATAACAGGCCCGGAGGCCCGCGCCCAGGTGCAGGCGCTGCGCGCCGAAACCGATGCCATCCTGGTCGGCATCGGTACCGCGATTGCGGATGATCCGCTGCTGACGGTACGGACGCCAGGTCTTCAACCGCAATCGCCGATCCGCATCGTGCTTGATCCGTTTCTCGCATTGCCGCTGACCAGCAAGCTTGTCGAGACGGCGCGGGAAGTGCCTGTTATCGTGGTGGCGAGTGAGGAAGTGTGGCCGTTGTCATCGGATGCGGAGGGATTACCCCCCTCTGCCCTGCCGGGCATCTCCCCCACAGGGGGGGAGATCGGCAAGAGGCGCGATCCGAATTCTCAAGCTGGCTCGTCATCACCAGCGACGGGAGATATAGGACGGGGAGGAAGCCCCGAGCTAATCTCCCCACCTGTGGGGGAGATGCCCGGCAGGGCAGAGGGGGGTAACGCACCCACAGACGCCACCGAGATGGACTCCCGCCGTGCCGCGCTAGAAGCCGCCGGCGTCGAGGTCGTCCATTGCAATCCCTATCATCCGGAAGTCCTGCTGCCCGCGCTTGCGACGCGCGGTATTTCTTCGCTTCTGGTCGAGGGCGGCGCTAAGACGGCGCGGCTTTTCCTCGAGGCTGGCCTCGTTGACCGCATCCAGCTTTATCAGGCGCCTGTCGTCATCGGCGAGCGCGGTATTGAATCGCCGCTGACGAGATCCGACATACCATCGGGTTTTGCCCATACGGGTACGCTGATGTTCGGCGGCGATCGCCTGGACGAATACGAAAGAGGGCTTTGATGTTCACTGGAATAGTCACCGATGTCGGCACGGTTGAATCCGTTTCTCCCCTGAAGGAAGGCATCCGCCTGCGGGTCGCGACCGCCTATGATCCCTCAACCATCGACATGGGTGCCTCGATCTCCCATGCCGGCATCTGCCTCACCGTCACCGGCCTGCCGCAGCAAGGCAGCAATGGCCGCTGGTTCGAGGTTGAGGCCTGGGAAGAGGCGCTGCGGCTGACGACGATCGCCACCTGGCAGGAAGGCAGCCGCATCAATCTCGAACGGTCGCTGAAGATCGGTGATGAACTCGGTGGCCACATCGTTTCCGGCCATGTCGACGGCAAGGCGGAAATCCTCTCGGTGACAGCAGAGGGCGACGCCACCCGCTACCGCCTGCGCGCGCCCGAACATCTGGCGAAATTCGTCGCCCCCAAGGGTTCGATTGCACTCGACGGTACTTCGTTGACGGTCAATGCGGTCGACGGCACGGATTTCGACGTGCTGCTCATCCGCCACACGCTCGAAGTCACCACCTGGGGCGAGCGCAAGGCCGGTGATTTCGTCAATTTCGAAGTCGACACCATGGCGCGCTACGCCGCCCGGCTGGCGGAATTCCCTGCTGGATAACGCCGCCAACCGGAATTGGACGCGGCGCTCTAACACGTAAATCGAATGATCTCGCCGTTGTACTGCGCCGGCCGGATAGCTCACCAATCCGGGGACAGCTTCGTCAGATACTGGCCGTAGGCGCTCTTACCGAGCTTCTCGGCGAGCTTGGCGAGGTCGTCCTGCGAGATGTAGCCCATGCGCCAGGCGACTTCTTCAGGGCAGGCGATCTTGAAGCCCTGGCGTTTCTCCAGCGTGCTGACGAAACCTGCGGCATCGAGCAGGCTGTCCGGCGTGCCGGTATCGAGCCAGGCATAGCCCCGGCCCATCAGCTCTACAAAAAGCTGGCCGCGCTCGAGATAGGTGCGGTTGACGTCGGTGATTTCCAATTCGCCGCGCGGTGATGGCTTCAGGTTGGCGGCGATATCGACCACCTGCTGGTCGTAGAAATAGAGGCCGGTCACCGCCCAGTTCGATTTTGGCTCCTTCGGTTTCTCCTCGATCGACAGCGCATTCATTTTTTCGTCAAAGCCGACAACGCCATAGCGTTCCGGATCGGTGACGTGATAGGCGAATACCGTCGCGCCTTCCCGCCGACTCGTGCCGGATTTCATGATTTCCGGCAGTCCGTGCCCGTAGAAGATGTTGTCGCCGAGAACGAGTGCCGAGCTGTCGCCGTGCAAGAAGTCGGCGCCGATGATGAAGGCCTGGGCGAGGCCGTCCGGGCTCGGCTGTACGGCATAGGTCAGCGAAATTCCCCATTGCGAGCCGTCGCCGAGAAGGCGCTTGAAGGCTTCGATGTCGTGAGGCGTAGTGATGATCAGCAACTCCCTGATGCCGGCGAGCATCAGCGTCGTCAGCGGATAGTAGATCATCGGCTTGTCGTAGACCGGCATCAACTGTTTCGAGACGGCCTGCGTGATCGGATGCAGACGCGTGCCCGTTCCGCCGGCGAGAATAATTCCCTTCATACCCATCTCCCTAAAGACCTTTATTCAAGAGGTCTTGCATGACAATCTTCATAGACTGCTTCCACCCCGGCAGCCGGATTCCATATGTTCTGGCGAGCTTGTCACCGTTGAGACGTGAATTGGCGGGACGCTTGGCCGGTGTCGGATAGTCCGCGGTCGGGATGCGCTCGACGCCGACGTTTCTGCCTCCGGATTGGGAAAGCTCCGTGAATATCTCTTCGGCGAAATCAGCCCAGCTTGCTTCGCCGCTGCCGGTCAGGTGAAAAGTGCCGCGGAGCGATGGCTCAGGGTCCGCTACAACTCGGGTTGCGATCGCAACAATCGCATCGGCGATGTCGAGTGCCGAGGTCGGGCATCCTGTCTGATCGGCGACAACGCGAAGATGATCGCGCGTCTCGGAAAGCCGCAGCATTGTTTTCAGGAAATTGGTGCCAAAGGGCGAGTAGACCCAGGCGGTGCGCAAGATGACGTGGTTCGGGTTCGCCGCCGCGACGGCCTTCTCGCCTGCGAGCTTCGAACGCCCATAGACGGAGATCGGCGCCGTCGTATCCTCTTCGGAATACGCAGAGGTCTTGTCGCCGCTGAAGACGTAGTCGGTCGAAATGTGGATGACCGGGGCCCCGATCCGCGCGGCAGCCTCGGCAACCGCCCCGGCGCCTGCTGCGTTGACGGAAAAAGCAAGCTCGGGTTCGCTCTCGGCCTTGTCGACCGCCGTATAGGCGGCGGCGGAGACGATCACATCCGGCCGCAGAGCCGAGAAGGCGGCTGCGATGCTTGCAGGATCCGCGAGGTCCATTTCCGGGCGCCCGACCGCGCTGATTTCGACGCCCATTTCGGCGCCACGTCTGAGCAGCGACTGAACGACCTGGCCCTGTTTGCCGGTGACGGCAATGCGCATCGCTTATCGTCCCTTGAAAACGCCGAGGCGTTCGCCGGCGTAGACGTTTTCGCGTAGCGGCCTCCACCACCATTCGTTTTCCAAGTACCAGTGCACGGTCTTCTCGATGCCAGTTTCGAAGGTCTCTTGCGCCTTCCAGCCGAGTTCGCTTTCGAGTTTGGAGGCATCGATCGCATAGCGTGCGTCGTGTCCGGGGCGATCGGTGACGTTGTTGATCAGACGTTTATGCGGTCCCTTGTCACTGTAGACGTCGTCGAGAATAGCGCAGATGCGATGAACGACATCGATGTTCCTGCGCTCATTGCGACCGCCCACATTGTATTTTTCGCCGGGGCGCCCTCTGGATGCGATCGTGAACAGCGCGCGGGCGTGGTCTTCGACATAGAGCCAGTCGCGGACATTCGCGCCATTGCCGTAAACCGGAAGAGGCTTGCCCTCCAGTGCGTTCAGGATCATCAGCGGAATGAGCTTTTCGGGGAAGTGGAACGGGCCGTAGTTGTTGGAGCAATTGGAGACGACGACGGGCATGCCGTAGGTTCGGTGCCAAGCGATCGCCAGATGGTCGCTCGCGGCCTTGGAGGCGGAATAGGGCGAGGACGGATCGTAAGGCGTCGTTTCCTCGAAGAGGCCCTCGTCGCCGAGCGAGCCGTAGACCTCATCGGTCGACACCTGCAGAAAGCGGAAGGCACTCTTGCGGCCAGCCTCAAGCCCATCCCAATAGTGCCGTGCGGCATCCAGCAGACTGAATGTGCCGACGATGTTGGTCTGAATGAAATCGTCCGCGCCCGAGATCGAGCGGTCGACATGGCTCTCGGCCGCGAGATGCATGACGGTATCAGGGCGGAAGGACGCGAATGCTTCCTGCATCCTGGCGCGGTCGCAGATGTCGGCGTGCAGGAATTGATAGTTCGGCGCCGATTCGACGGATTTCAGCGATGCCAGATTGCCGGCATAGGTCAGCGCGTCGACATTCAGCACCTCGGCGCCGATCCCGCTGACGAGATGGCGCACCAATGCCGATCCGATGAAGCCGGCTCCGCCGGTGACGAGTATGCGCATCGGCGATCAATCCTCGGCTTGCTGTGCTGAATAGGAAAAAGGACTTGGCAGTTCGGCGAGCCGCGGCAGCGTCTTGTCCTTGTCGGACGATACCATATCTCGCTCATTGAAGGGCCAGCGAATGCCGATCATCGGATCGTTCCACGCGATGCCCCGATCATGCTGCGGGCTGTAGGGTGCGGTTACCTTGTAGCTGATGACGCTGTTCGGCTCGATCGTTGCAAACCCGTGTGCGAAACCGGCCGGTATCCAGAGCTGTTTGCCGGTTTCCGGCGAGAGCTCCTGAGAGAGCCATTTGCCGAAGCTCGGCGATCCCTCGCGAATATCGACGACGACATCCATGATCCGGCCGGCAAGGCAGCGCACCAGCTTGCCCTGTGCGAGGGGCGGTATCTGGAAATGCAGCCCCCGAACGGTACCCGCCTGCGCCGAAAGCGATTCATTGTCCTGGATGAACGTGACGTCAGCCACATTTTCCCGGAACCAAGCATCCTTGAATACCTCGGAGAAGTAGCCGCGGTGATCGCCGAAGCGTGGCGGCGTGATCGCAATGATGCCCTCGATGACCGTGGTCTCAATACGCATGATTTACCTTTTCTGCGGCCTTCATCAAGCGTCCGCCCTCATGACGCTCATCAGCATGTCCGCCTGCGAGCGGCTCTGCATAGCCGCAAAGCCCTTCGCGGCAATGGCATGGCGCTCGTCGGCATCTGCGACCAGCTTGTAGCAGCGCTCGATCATGTCGCCATAGGGCTCAATTGCCAAGCCGCCGATGAAGGGCTGAAGGTCCGGATCGCGGATGTTGCCTTCCGTCAGCACGCAAACGCGATTGGCGAGCAGATAGGAAATGCGCACGATCTCGAAGACGCCGCTCGCATAATGATGGATGTTGATCACGATCTTGGCGCGCGCAATCGCCGCATCGCGTTCCGCGCCATAGATGTTGAAGAGATGCGCGACCTCGAGCCCGCCGTCCTTCAGCGTCTTCAGGATATGGTGGCGGCGTTCGTTCATCGAGCCGTAGAAGAGCACGTCGATATCTTTGACGGCGGCGTGCTGTATCTGGCTGAGGCAGCGGCTATAGCCGATTTCGAGCACGCCGGCGTGATCAATGCCCTTGGCGGCGAGATTTTCCCGGTTGCGCGGGCTGTAGTCGAGAACCGGAAACGACTTCAGGATCGAGGTGTAGCGCGAATTGATCCAGATGCTTTCTTCGGACACCTGCTCGAGATTGATGACGACACTGTCCTTCGGCAGATGGCTGACGATTTCGGCCGGGAGAAGATTGCCGCCATAGATGATCGGCGCACGACCGGCGAATGCGTTCATGTCCCGGGTGATCGGTGCCGAGCCGCCGAGTTCCTCGAAGGCGCCCTGTAGGCCAAGCGCGACTTCGTCGAAGGCGTGGCTGTGATTGTAGTTGTCGGGCGTCACGATCCAGATGCAATGACGGTCCCTGTGTGCCTGCCATCCGCCGGCAAAGGGCTGCAAAAGGTTGCGGAGCGGCTGCTCGATCTTCGGCGCGGCTGGTATCGCGGGCCTTTCCGTCCGCACCGGCTGCTGCGGTATCGGGGAAGCGCCTGAGGCCTGCTGGGCATAGGCGCGCATCAATTCGCGGCCGCCAATAAATTGGCCGCGCGGCATCCAGCCTGGCGGATCATCAGCTCCCCAGATCAGGTGCGGCTGCTTGATGAGGGGCTGGCGGCCTTGCTGCCACGAGGTCAGGAGAGCCTCCTCACGGCTCCGCAGAAAAGCTTCCTTGGCGGCGAAGAGGCCATGTAGCATTCGGCCGAGGCGGACACCGAACTTCCATTCGAAATCGGCAACGGTTGGTACGAAGGCGGCGATCTTCAGTCCGGATGCGATAGCCTGCTGGACATAAAGTCCGAGCAGACGCTCGATCACGAAGGGGCGCATCTGCGCGCTGGCATCGCGGGAATAGTGAGCTGAACCGGCATAGGCGGCGCCCGCCGCCGTGCCGGCGCGGGCTTGGTTTTCCAGCGATTCCAGAATGCGTTCGCAAAAGGCGAAATACCCCGACCAGAATTTGCGGTTGCCGCAGAAATAGTTGCAGAACATGAAGGCAGTCTTGTCCTGCGGCGGTGCGATCGGATAGCCGAGCTCCTGAATATGCAGAAAGATCGGCTCCATGCCGGGGTGACCGCCAAGCAGTGAATGCTCCCAGACGTTGCTGTAGATCGCCGCGTGGCCGATCAGCGGGTTGTAAAGATAGGCGTCAGCACCTTCTGCCCTGGCCTTTTCCGCCTCCGTGACAAAAGATGGAAAGCTCGTCACCGACTTCATCTCGAATTTGCTGGAGAGCAGCCCCCAAAACACGTCGTCACCGAGGCCGATCGCCTCGTGATGCTGATGCAGGGTGAGGAAGAGTTCATATTCGCGGGTCGTAGCCTGCGTATTGAACGAGATGTCGAGCGGCATGGCAGCCGCATCGAGCTGGCTGCGCTGCGAAAGATCGAGATAAGGCTGATAGACAATGACGGATCCCGTGCCCGCAGCCTTCTCCGTGAGAAGCGCCAGGTCAGGAAGACCGGCCGGCAAAGAAGAAATGGGCTGATTGATCGTCAAGGTATGTCCTTTGCGAAGAGCGGCCGTCTGCATGGGAAATCCGCAGAACGGCAATTCGAGCCTGTTTGATGCCTACTATTTGAGATGAAGCTTGCGCCACACTGTTCGCAGAACTTTTCGCTGGTCAGCATGGAGCGGGTGTGGGCGCTCGACTTCCGTGCTCAGTTTTCTCTAGCCAGCTTTATTGGCTCAGCCGCTTCTGCTGCCAGTATCGCAAAGAACTGCGATGGCACGTTTGGAATTGGGCCGCCTCGGATTATACGCCGCTTTTGTAGACCCCATCATTCGACACGGTAGCCAATTCTCATTCCCTACCGCGAAAACTGGATGATCTCGCCGTTGTACTGCGTGCGCGCCGTCTCGCGGAATCCGAGCTTGGTTGCGACCCGTAGCGACGCCTGGTTCTCGGGACTGATGATGCAACTCATTTGTTTTTCGGGAAAATGCGTTTCCGCCCAGCCGATCAGGACTTTCAGCGCCTCAATGGCATAACCGCGGCCATGCGCCGAGGGCATCAGCGCCCAGCCGACCTCCATCGTCCCCTCGATCGACGGTTCCAGCTCGCGCCGGGATTCCTGGAAGCCCGCTTCACCGATGAACCGGCCGCTCTCCTTTTCGACGATCGCGAGAAAGCCGAAGCCCATGTGATGCCACATGCCGGCGACGCGCAGCATGCGGCTCCAGCTCTGCTCGCGCGTCGACGGCACGCCGGTGATGAAGCGCACGACATCCTCGTCCGCCCACAGTGCCGCATGTGCGTCGAAATCGTCGAGGCGGTGAGGGCGAAGCGTCAGCCGCTCCGTTTCGAGGATTGGAATGTCGGTCACATCGGTCCTTAAAAAAACACGTCCTCAGGCGCCGGGCTCGCCGTCCCAATAGTCGAGATCGCCTTCCGGCCGTCCGATATGACGAAAGCGCTTGTTTTCTGCACCGTCCCTATTCGTCTTGGCAAGGAATTTTCCGGAATCGGGATATTCGACGATCTCGGTCTTCGCCATCGTCGAAATGCCGAGATAGACGAGTGTGGCCATGCCGGTATTGATGATCTGGTGCGCCGTTTCAGGCCCGCCGGCCGGCGCGCCGAGTACGTCGCCCGCCTTGATCGCATGGCGCGCGTCGCCGAAGCGGTATTCGCCGGTACCCGCGATCACATAGAAGAGCTCGTCTTCGACGTGGTGGTTGTGGAAGGGGCAGCCCGATTTGCCCGGCGGCACCTCGTTGTAGCTGACGCCGAGGCCGACAAGGCCGATAAGCGTGCTGAAAGAGGTGTCGGTGCTTTCATAGAGCTCGCCCTGTTTCCAGTGGTCGAGCTTGAGATCGGCGGTATTGATCACCGCCTTCGATTCCGTCATGACGTCCTCCCGTTTCAGCAAGAGAAGCCGTCATCCCAGGAAAATTCAATGATTATCTGGGCCCATCTCCGATATCCCCAGCATGGGCGGAGAGGAGACCGCGCCCATGCTTTGAGAGCCGTGCGTCGAATGGAAACGCGAGGGACGCTCGATCACTCAACCCACGCATACCCCCGATGATCGATTCCGGCCTCGGGTGGTATGCGCTGGCGCGTCAGCGGACGTAGAAGGTCAAGCTTCCGTCGGCTGCCTGCTCGGCGTTGACGATGTTGCGGACGTCGACGCCTTCGTTGTTAAGCCTGTGGGCAAGCGACCTGTTGGCGTCGATCGAGGCCTGGATGCCGTGGACGGCCTGGCTGGAACGTTCCGGTGCCGAGCGCGGACCGGTCGTCTCGTCATCGAGATTGCGCCAGTTATGGACCTGCTCGACATTGAAGTCATTGCCCTGGAAGGTCCTGAGTGTCCGCTCGATGCCCTGGGCCGTGTTCATCCCAAGGCTTTCGGCCCGGCTGACGCCGGCAAATGCGAGAGAGGAGAGGGCTGCAGCGATAGTAATGGTGACAACGCGGTTCATGATGGTATCCTTTCATCTGCTTAGACGGTCGGCTGTCGTTGCAGGGATCGTCTGCGTCACGACATGGAATTGGCTCTCTCCGTTCCGCGATTCAATGGGTTAAGCCACTGAAAACCCATTAAGAATTGTTCATGAAAGCCGCCTTCGAATTGTCGCTTTCGAGGCGTCGGAGAAAGCTGATTTCAGAGGCTTGCCCAGCTGTGCATCTGTGGTGCTGCTATCCCCTTGCAGATATTTCCTCTTTCCTGTTGCGGCATCGGGCGAAATTGCTTGCCATTCGGACGAAGGCATGTTTTGACCGCGGGCTGCCGCGTGGGTAAATGTCCCGCCAACCGAAGGTGAACCATGCCGAGAGAGACCGCTCCCCATATTTTGATCGTTGAGGCCCGCTTCTACGACGACATGGCCGACGCCCTGCTCGAAGGCGCGACCTTCGCATTGACAGAGGCCGGCGCTACATTCGAGGTCGTCACCGTTCCCGGCGCACTGGAAATTCCGGCGGCGATTGCCATGTCGCTCGATGGAGAGGACAATGGCGGAACGCATTATGACGGCTACGTCGCCCTCGGCATGGTCATTCGCGGCGAGACCTATCACTTCGATATCGTCTCGAACGAATCCTCGCGCGCCTTGATGGATCTCGCGATCAGCGAGTCCCTTGCCATCGGCAATGGTATCCTGACCGTCGAAAACGACGAACAGGCTTGGGTGCGCGTGCGCCGCTCGGAAAAGGACAAGGGCGGATTTGCCGCTCGTGCAGCTTTGACCATGATCGAGCTGAAGCAGAAACTGGGTGCATAACGAATGAACGACGACAAGACGGAACGGCCGGTCAAGACTGCGAACCAGCGGGGCGCTGCCCGTCTTGCTGCCGTTCAGGCCCTGTATCAGATGGATGTCGGCGGTACCGGCGTTCTGGAGATCGTGGCTGAATACGAGGCGCATCGGCTTGGTCAGGAAATCGATGGCGCGACCTATCTGAAGGCCGATGCCGCCTGGTTCCGTTCCATCGTCTCCGGTGTCGTGCGCGATCAGGTTCGTCTCGATCCGCTGATTGCCGCAGCCCTGCAGGATGATTGGGCCTTGTCACGCCTCGACAGCACCGTGCGCGCCATCCTGCGTGCCGGCGTCTTCGAGATCACCGACCGCAAGGACGTTCCGGTGGCGGTCATCGTCACCGAATATGTCGAGATTGCCCAGGCCTTCTTCGATGACGATGAGCCGAAGCTCGTCAACGCCGTGCTCGACCGCATCGCAAAGCAGGTCCGCGGCGAGGCGAAGAAATAAGTCTTTAGTCGCCAAACAATCCGCCTGCGTCTTTCTTCGCACCGCAATAGTTTTCGCCCGTTGCGGTCTTGACGCCACGTGATCGACCACGCAATCTCCGCACCGCTTAGCTGTGGCATTTCTGTGGAGAGGAAGGCGATTCGGCGGCGTATCTGCCGGAGAAGGAGTGAGCTCCGGCCTTTGGGAGGAAAGAGCGAAATGACGATTCTTTTATGCGTAATCGCATGCGGTCTGCTCTCGGTGGTTTATGCCGCCTGGGCAACCCGGTCGGTGCTTGCTGCCGATCAGGGCAATAGCCGCATGCAGGAGATCGCGGGCTATATCCGCGAAGGCGCTCAAGCCTATCTGACGCGCCAGTACAGAACCATTGCCATTGTCGGCGTTGTCGTTTTCATCTTAGCCTGGCTGCTTCTTTCCGCCGAGGCCGCGATCGGCTTCCTGATCGGTGCCCTGCTTTCCGGTGCTGCCGGTTTCATCGGCATGCACGTCTCCGTCCGCGCCAATGTGCGCACCGCCCAGGCGGCTTCCGTCAGCCTTTCCGCCGGCCTTGACATCGCCTTCAAGTCGGGTGCGATCACCGGCATGCTGGTGGCCGGCTTGGCGCTGCTCGGCGTCTCCATCTACTATACGGTATTGACCGTCGGGCTCGGCCATGAGAGCGGCTCGCGCGAAGTCATCGATGCGCTGGTGGCGCTCGGCTTCGGCGCTTCGCTGATTTCGATCTTCGCCCGTCTCGGCGGCGGCATCTTCACCAAGGGCGCCGATGTCGGCGGCGATCTCGTCGGCAAGGTGGAAGCCGGCATTCCCGAAGACGATCCGCGCAACCCCGCAACCATCGCCGATAACGTCGGCGACAACGTCGGCGACTGTGCCGGCATGGCCGCCGACCTTTTCGAGACCTATGCGGTTTCGGTCGTCGCCACCATGGTTCTCGCCTCGATCTTTTTTGCCGGCGCGCCGATCCTCCAGTCTGCGATGGTCTATCCGCTGGCGATCTGCGGTGCCTGCATCATCACCTCGATCATCGGCACCTTCTTCGTCAAGCTTGGCGCGAACGGCTCGATCATGGGCGCTCTCTACAAAGGCCTCATCGTCACCGGACTGCTGTCGATCGTCGGCCTTGGCGCTGCTACCTCGCTCACCATCGGCTGGGGATCGATCGGCTCTGTCGGAGGCGCCGATATATCAGGCGCGCACCTCTTCTTCTGCGGCATCATCGGCCTCGTCGTCACCGCGCTGATCGTGGTGATCACTGAATATTATACCGGCACAGGCAAGCGCCCGGTCGTCTCGATCGCCCAGGCATCGGTCACCGGTCATGGCACCAATGTCATCCAGGGTCTCGCCGTCTCGCTGGAATCGACGGCACTGCCGGCGATTGTCATCGTTGGTGGCATTCTCGCCACCTACCAGTTCGGCGGCCTGTTCGGCACCGGCATTGCGGTCACGGCGATGCTCGGCATCGCCGGAATGATCGTCGCGCTCGACGCGTTCGGACCCGTGACGGACAATGCCGGCGGTATCGCTGAAATGGCGCACCTGCCGCCGGAGGTGCGCAAATCCACCGATGCGCTCGATGCCGTCGGCAACACGACCAAGGCCGTCACCAAGGGATATGCCATCGGTTCCGCCGGTCTCGGCGCACTGGTTCTCTTTGCAGCCTACTCCTACGACCTCAAATATTTTGCGGCGAATGGCGACAAGTTCCCTTATTTTGCCGGCATCGGCGAAATTTCCTTCGATCTTTCCAACCCTTACGTGGTGGCTGGATTGATTTTCGGAGGTCTCATTCCCTACCTCTTCGGCGGCATCGCCATGACCGCCGTCGGCCGGGCGGCCGGCGCGATCGTCGAGGAAGTACGTCGTCAGTTCAAGGAAAAACCCGGCATCATGCAGGGCACGGAAAAGCCGGATTACGGCAGGGCGGTCGACCTTCTGACCAAGGCCGCCATCCGCGAGATGATCGTGCCGTCGCTGTTGCCGGTGCTGGCGCCTATCGTCGTCTATTTCGGCGTGCTGCTCATCTCCGGCTCCAAGGCCTCCGCCTTTGCCGCCCTCGGCGCATCGCTGCTCGGCGTCATCATCAACGGCCTCTTCGTCGCCATCTCGATGACCTCGGGCGGCGGTGCCTGGGACAACGCCAAGAAGAGCTTCGAGGACGGTTTCGTCGACAAGGACGGCTTGCGCCACATGAAGGGTTCGGATGCGCACAAGGCTTCCGTCACGGGCGATACAGTCGGCGATCCCTACAAGGATACTGCCGGCCCGGCCGTCAACCCGGCGATCAAGATCACCAACATCGTCGCGCTGCTGCTGCTCGCCGTTCTCGCCGGATGAGGCATGCCGCCCGGCTCGGCGCGGCAAACTGGAACAGCGACTATCAAAAAACCCCGCCGGAGCGATCCGGCGGGGTTTTCGTATAAGGCGTATCGGATATCAGCGCAGGCTGCTTGGGTTCTGCGGCGTGCCGCCGGCACCACCGCCGAACAGGCTGCGGGCAGCACTCGCGGCGCTGCCGCCGGAAAGCATCTGCTGCAGGAAGGTGAGTTCCTTGCCGCCGGTCGGTGTGACCCGCCCGATCGTGTCGAACACCTTGCCGTCCTGCAGTGTATAGTTGGCGCGGCGGCTGACGACGCCGTCCTTGTCGAAATAGATGGCCAGAACGCTCTGATCGACGACCTTCAGTTTCTGGAAGGCGACGGCACGCGTGCGCCGCTGCGAGATGTAATAGAAGACTTCGCCATCGAATGTTGCCGTCGTCGACGGGGTGCCGAGCGAAAGCAGCACCTGCTCGCGGCTGGAGCCTTCCGGAACGAGGTTCAGCGACTGCTGGTCGGCGACGTAGCCGCCATTGAGCACGGTGCTGGTCTGGCAACCGGAAAGAGCTGATGTGGAGGCGATTATGAAGGCAATGGCCGCACTGCTGAAGAATTTCACGTCAGACTTGAAATACCGTTTATTCAACGACATCTACTCCCTTGAGTGTCGATAGCAGCCATTTGGGGCCTTGCACGCTTTCCTCCTGCAAAACCATTGTGGCCATTCCGGGTCGAATGCCCCGAATTCGCTTCGCTGACGCATCGAAGGCGTCGTCCCGAAACTGGCCATGATCGGCATTGCAATTCGCGCCTGCTTCGGTAAACCAGCTTTCGAAATCATGCAACAAGGCCAGGCGCCAGCCGGCATGAAGAATGAGGCATTTCCGGAAAAAACAATGATCTTCGGGCTCTTCCGCAAGAAAAACAACAACCAGGCGATCGTCGATCGGCAATATGCGGCGTTAGCGGCGGCTGCGCGCATGCCGGAACTCTACGAGCGGCTCAATGTGCCGGATACGGTCATGGGCCGTTTCGAGATGCTGTCGATAGCCATGATTCTGTTTTTTCGCCGCACACGTGCTTCGACCACCAGCGGCCAGGAGATCGCCCAGGAGATCGTCGATGCTTTCTTCCAGGATATCGACTATTCGATCCGCGAACTCGGCATCGGCGACAACAGCGTGCCCAAGCGCATGAAGAAGCTCGCCGGTATGTTTTACGGCCGGCTTGAAGCCTATTCGAAGGCGATGGACACAGGCGATGCCGAAGCGCTCGCTCTCGCTCTTCAGCGCAATATCTACCCCGAAACCTCGGCGCCTGCAGATATGTCCGGCCTCGCCGGATGGATGATGGCCGCAGAATCGCATCTGTCTGCCGTCCCCGAAGAGGTGATCGCTACCGGTTCGGCGACGCTCCCGCCGGTCGCCCACCCACCGGTCACCTGAAGGAGGAAACGATGAAGAACGATCGGGACGGTGTTCCCTTCTCCTATTACGTCAAGGTCGGCCACATCTCGGCCAACCCCGTCGAGGTTCATGTGGAGGCCGACACCAGCGAACTGAAGGCGCTTGCCGAGACCTGGAACGTCGTCTCCGTGGATGATTTGCGCGCCGATCTGCAGATTGCCCGCTGGAAGCGCGACGGCGTGCGCATCAAGGGCCGCGTGCAGGCGAAGATCGTCCAGTCCTGCGTCGTGACGCTGGAACCGGTCGAATCAGCCATCGACGAGAGCTTCGAGCAGATCTTCGTGCCGGAGGGCTCCAAGCTTGCCCGCCAGGCGGGTAACGACGCCGGCGAGATGCTGCTTGATCCGGATGGTCCCGATCTGCCCGAGACCTTCGTCGGCGATACGATCGACGCCGGCGAGGTGGTTGCCGAATTCGCCGCTCTCGCAATCGATCCCTATCCGCGCAAGCAGGGCATCGAATTCGCCGGCCATGTCGAGGACAGCGGCGAGGACGACAAAAAGCCCTCCGCTTTCGCAGCCCTCAAGGACTGGAAAAAGGACTGAAGCCCCGCTGGCATTTGACACAATTCAGTTGTAAGCGACGCCAAAACCGGTATTTTGGCCGAAATTTCGCCCTCGGCGAAAAGAAGGATCAGGGACGCGTGATCAGAATATCTCTCGACCTCATGGGTGGCGACTTTGGTCCCCAGGTTGTCATCCCCGGGGCCGCCAAGGCGCTGGATCGGCATCCTGATATGTCCTTCGTTCTCTATGGTCTCAAGGAACAGTGCGATCCGGTTCTCGCCAAGTTTCCGAAGCTCAAGGAAAAGTCGCTCTTTCACGACTGCGAGCTTGCCGTCGCCATGGATGAGAAGCCGAGCCAGGCGCTGCGCCGTGGCCGTTATATCTCCACCATGTGGCGTTCGATCGAGGCGGTGAAGACGGGTGACGCCGATGTCGCCGTCTCGGCAGGCAATACCGGGGCGCTGATGGCAATGGCGAAGTTCTGTCTGCGCACCATGGCCAATATCGAGCGTCCGGCGATTGCTGCGATCTGGCCGACGCTGAAGGGTGAGAGCATCGTGCTCGATGTCGGTGCAACGATCGGCGCCGATGCACAGCAGCTGATGGATTTTGCCCTGATGGGCGGCGCCATGGCGCGCGCGCTTTTCGAGGTCGAACGTCCGACGGTCGGCCTTCTGAACGTCGGCGTCGAGGAGATGAAAGGCCAGGAGGAAGTCAAGGAGGCCGGCCGGCTGTTGCGCGAGGCGAACATCGATTCGCTCGAATATTCCGGCTTCGTCGAGGGCAACGACCTTGGCAAGGGCACGGTCGACGTCGTCGTCACCGAAGGGTTTTCCGGCAATATCGCCCTCAAGACGGCCGAAGGCACCGCCAAGCAGATCGGCGAATATCTGCGTGCCGCCATGTCGCGCACGCTGCTGGCCCGCATCGGCTATCTCTTTGCCAAAAGCGCCTTTGATATGCTTCGCGAGAAGCTCGATCCGAGCAAGGTCAATGGCGGCGTGTTTCTCGGCCTGAACGGCATCGTCATCAAGAGCCATGGCGGGGCGAATGCCGAAGGCATCGCAGCCGCCATCGAAGTCGGCTACGACATGGCCAAGAACGGCCTCAATCAGAAAATAGAAAACGATCTTAAGAAATACCATGCCAAGCGGCTGCCCCCGATGGGCCCGGAAGCGGCATGAGCGATAGGGTTCAATCAAAGATGATCCGTTCAGTGGTTCGCGGGTTCGGAGCCGCACTTCCGAAGCGCGTGATGACCAATCGTGACATGGAGGCCATCGTCGACACATCAGACGAATGGATTGTCCAGCGCACCGGCATCCGCCAGCGTTATGTCGCCGGCGATGACGAAACGACGGCGTCGCTGGGCGAGGCCGCCGCACGCGCAGCCCTTGCCAATGGCGGCCTGACGCCTGCCGATATCGATCTTGTCATCTGTGCCACCTCGACGCCGGATAACACCTTTCCGGCAACGTCGGTCAACATCCAGAACCGCCTCGGCATGAGCCACGGCTTCGCCTTCGACGTCCAGGCCGTCTGCACCGGTTTCGTCTACGCGGTGACGACCGCCGATGCCTATATCCGTGGCGGGCTTGCCAAGCGCGTTCTCGTCATCGGCGCCGAAACTTTTTCGCGCATTCTCGACTGGAACGACCGCACCACCTGCGTGCTTTTCGGCGACGGCGCCGGCGCGATCATACTCGAAGCGACCGAAGGCGAGGGCACAGTTGCCGATCGCGGTGTGCTGACCGCGCATCTGCGCTCCGACGGCTCGCACAAGGAAAAGCTCTATGTCGATGGCGGACCGTCGACGACGGGCACTGTCGGAAAGCTGCGCATGGAAGGCCGCGAGGTCTTCAAATACGCCGTGGGCATGATCACCGATGTCATTCAGGCGGCTTTCGATGCGACCGGGACCACCGCCGATGATCTCGACTGGTTGGTACCGCATCAGGCCAATCGCCGCATCATCGACGGTTCGGCGAAAAAGCTGAACATCGATGCGGCGAAGGTCGTCATCACCGTCGACCTGCACGGCAATACGTCGGCCGCCTCGATCCCGCTGGCACTTGCCACCGCTGCCGGCGACGGCCGCATCAAGAAGGGCGACCTGGTGATGCTCGAAGCGATGGGCGGCGGTTTTACCTGGGGTGCGGTTCTGCTGCGCTGGTAGGCACGAATCCTAAAAAACTGGCGGCGAACAAGAGCTTGACCGTAAGGCGCAAGACAAATACTCTTCGTGCGATTTCACAAAATATTTTGTATGGGCGGGGAAACCATGACCGGAAAAACAGTGACGCGAGCAGACCTGGCGGAATCCGTTTTCCGAAAGGTTGGGCTGTCCCGGACCGAATCTGCCGAACTGGTCGAAACTGTCATCGACGAGATCTGCAACGCGATCGTGCGTGGTGAAACCGTCAAGCTTTCCTCCTTCGCCACCTTCCAGGTGCGCGACAAGAATGAACGAATCGGCCGCAACCCTAAGACTGGCGAGGAGGTTCCGATTTCCCCCCGCCGGGTCATGACCTTCAAAGCGTCGAACGTGCTGAAGACGCGGATCCTCAAGGCGCATGTCGCTCGCAAGATCAAGCTGAAGCCGCTGAATCCGTCTCCTTGATAATCGGCTTCCCGTTTCGAAACGGCTTTTTTCTCTCTCGCACTGACCATCCTTGTGCGCAACGTCGAGACATGACTTGAATTGTCGGCGCCAAACCGTTGAAATATGATGAGTCGCCGTAGGATCGAGCCGCGAGGTCGCGTAGCAGTATGACGTTGGACAAGAGCCCCGATGCCTTTCGCACCATCAGCGAAGTCGCAGACGATCTTGATCTGCCGCAGCATGTGCTGCGCTTCTGGGAGACGCGTTTTCCCCAGATAAAGCCGATGAAGCGCGGCGGCGGCCGTCGCTACTACCGGCCGGAGGATGTGGATCTCCTCAAGGGCATCCGGCATCTGCTCTATGATCACGGCTATACGATCAAGGGTGTGCAGAAGCTTCTGAAGACCAACGGCAACAAGTTTGTCATATCAGTCGGCCACGGCGATCTCGCCAGCGTCGAGGCGCTTGCGTCGGGCGTGCAGGAGGTGGGTGCCGGGGAACCGCGCGTCGGCATGGCTGATGAAGACCAGATTGTCGGCCGCGCCAAACCGCCGATCACCCGCAGGTTCTTCAACTTCGTCGCTGGAGACGACGAGCAGGAAGTCTCGATCGGCAAATCGAGCGTTGGCAAGGAAGACCGAGCGCTGCTGCAGGAGGCGCTCTACGACCTTCTGGAATGCAAGCGTCTGCTTGATCAGGTGCGTTGAACAGGAACTCAAGTTTCAGTAAGCCGCTTCATCGCCTGTTCGAGTTCGCTGAGCTGGAAGGGTTTTTGCAGCACGGGCAGCATGCTTGGGCCGCTGCCATCAGGCGGCGCGCCATATCCCGTTGCATAGAGATAGGGTTTTCCGCGTTCGTCGAGCAGCTTTGCGACCGGCAGCGAGCTCTGCCCGGCAAGCGAGACGTCGAGGATGGCAGCGTCGAACTCCGTATCCCTGGCGGTTGCAAGCGCCCGTTCCAGATCGGGCGCGCTTGCGCAGACCCGGTAACCCAAATCGGCGAGCATGTCCTCAAGCAGCATGGCAATCAGCGTGTCGTCTTCGACGATGAATATGTCTTTCATGATCCCGTCCACCCATTGCCCCCTTGCTAAAGCATGTCGCGCAAAAGTGTGCCGCGGTTTTGCGCTAACGACATGCGTAAAAACAAAGACCTAAAGCGCGAGGAGCGAATCTGAAAGATCGCGACGCGCTTTAGGCACGGAGATTTATGTGGACTGCCTGCACGGCTCGTCAAGACGTTGTGCCCGCCAGTACGAGAAACAGCATATTGCCGGTTGAAATTCGATGTGCAAAAGCTGGGATGCCGTTTTCCGCAACGGCTCCTGCATAATTCCTTAAACCGGCATCGATTCGAGGAATAAAATTATGCAGCAATTCAAAGCGTTACAGCGTCATTTGCGCGTCTGAAAAGACATGGCGGCGCCGTAAGAAGGGGTGTCGAATGGATTTGCTGAGTGCCACGGATTGGCTGCGTCACAGGCCGGGTTATACATATCCGCTGGCCATTGCCTTCGTTGGCCTGACGTTTCTTCTAAGGCTTGCCGCCAGCGACACTCTCTCCGGCTTTCCCTTCCTAAGCTTTCTTCCGGCGATATTGCTCGCCAGTTTCATAGGTGGCGTGGGGCCGGGCCTTGTCGCGGCCTTGGTTGCCGGTTTCATAGTCCAGCAGTTTTTCGTCGAGCCGCACAATGTCTTCTGGCCGGTCAGCGCCAGCCAATGGGTCGGCCTTTCCACTTATTTCATCAATGCCGCGATCATCGTCGGCCTGATGGAGATGATCATTATCGCACATGAGCGACAGAGCCGCCTTCGCAGCGAACTCAACAGCTTCAACACGCGCCTCGAAGAGACAGTGGTTCAGCGCACTGCTGAGCTCAGGCATGAGATGGAAGAGAATGCTGCCGCTCAGGCGCAGGTCCGCCAGTTGCAGAAGATGGAGACGATCGGCCAGCTGACCGGCGGCGTCGCCCATGATTTTAACAACATGCTGGCGATCATCATCGGCAACCTCGATCTCGCGCAGCGGCGCCTGAGCGGCAGCGAGGATCCCCGCCTGCCATACTCCATCCAGAATGCCAAAGACGGTGCGCAGAGGGCGGCGGTACTGACCGCGCGTCTTCTTGCTTTCTCGCGCCAGCAGCCGCTCGCCCCAGAGGTGATCGACCTCAACAAGCTGGTCGGCGGCATGTCTGAGCTCTTGCGGCGCACGCTCGGCGAGCAGATCCGGATCGAGACCGTGCTTGCCGGCGGTCTCTGGCCGAGCTTTGCCGATTTGAGCCAGCTCGAAAATGCCATCTTGAACCTTGCCGTCAACGCCCGCGATGCTATGCCGGGCGGCGGAAATCTGACGATCGAGACAGCCAATACCGAACTCGACGAGCGATATTCGCGCATGCATTCGGAGGTCGAGGCAGGCCAATATGTGATGGTCAGCATGACGGACACCGGCACCGGCATGTCGCCGGAAGTGATCGAGCGCGCCTTCGACCCGTTCTATACGACCAAGGGACCCGGCAAAGGCACCGGTCTCGGTCTCAGCCAAGTCTATGGCTACATCAAGCAGAGCGGCGGCCACATCAAGATCTATTCGGAGATCGACAGGGGCACGACGGTGAAGATCTATCTTCCCCGTCGTGTCGCCATAACGGACGCCCGGTCGGGCGCGGCCGGCGCCCAGCCGATTCCTCACGGCAGTGTCAATGATACGATCCTGGTGGTGGAGGACGATGAGCACGTCCGCACCATGACCGCCGAAAGCCTGCATGAACTCGGTTACACCGTATTGCAGGCGGCAAGCGGCATCGAGGCGCTTCTGTTGCTCGAAGAAAATCCGGCAGTCGACTTGATCTTCACTGATATCGTCATGCCGCAGATGAGCGGACGTCAGCTTGCCGATGTCGTCCAGGAGAAATGGCCGACGATCCGGATCCTTTACACGACGGGTTACACCCGTAATGCCATCGTCCACAATGGTGTGCTCGATCACGGCGTTTCCCTGCTCGCCAAGCCCTTCAGTCTGGAGCAGCTCGCCCACAAGATCCGCGAACTTCTGAATGTACCGGCGAGGGTGGGAGACGATCGGACGTGAAGCCGGAATACGGCCGCACGTCCACAATTCCCGATCGCGTTATTCCAGGACCTGGATAATGCGGTGCGTCTTCGGCTCGACAATCACGCGCCGCTCATTGACGACGGCATAGCCGTAGCCGTCGTTATTTGGCACGGTGTGCACTTCGACGGTATCGGGCAGCGTCGTGCCGACCGCGATATCGCCGTCATAGGCGACGGACGGTGTGTTTTGCTCCATCACGTAGGTGCGCACCTCGCCGGGCAATACGACGGAGCCGGTCGCGGCGGGATCGGTGACGATGACAGTGCTCTGCGCGAAGGCGGCGGAGCTGATGGTCAGTATGGCGGCCGCAGCCAGCATGGTCTTGCGCATGGGATTTACTCCTTTTTCTACCCCAGACATCAAGGCAACGCCGGCCATGCGGCATGGTTCCCCGCGAGCTCTTCGCAGCAGCGGAAGACAGATGCAATGAGAGTAATTAAGTTGTTACTAAATTAATTTGTGCGTCATACGGTTGAGCTGTCTGAACAAAGTTCGAAAAGACTCCAGCCGATGATGTTAGAGCCCGCTTGTTTACTTTTCGCTAACCATGTTGGACGTTTATTCTGAACGGACGGCCAACCGGTCGTTGATTCGACGATCCGTCGCGTTTCGGCTTGCGAATGGATCTCTAGAGAGACGATTGCGGCGGCTCGAGACATGCGCTTGCGGAAGACCATATTGCTGTTGGCCGTGGCGGGCGTGATGGCCGGCTGCACATCGACAGGCGGCGTACGCCAGCTTTCCGGGCCAGAGACGGTGGCGCCTGAAAAGGCGCTGGTCCTGCCGCCGCCGGGCGGCCCGTCGATCGTCAGCGTCATCGAGCGCAAGCGCGGCAACGGCGTCGAGCAGACGATCTCGCTGTTTACCTCATCCTCCGTGCCCGGCCAGAATTTCCTGAAGGTCCAGTTCTTAGGCGCTTCCGGAGCCAATCCCGGTGCCGGCAATGCCGGCTTCAGCATGATCAACGAGAGCGGTATCAGCCGCGAGGTGGCCCGTTCGGCGCCCGGCGTGCGGATGGCGACGTCGGCGACCTTCTTGCAGAACGCCTATGGCCCCTTCGGTTATGCCTCCGGCCGCAGCCGTGCCGGCGACACCTGCGTCTATGCCTGGCAGCAGATCCGCTCCAGCACCGCTGCCAATACCCAGGCGCGCAATTTCGGCATGATCCAGCTGCGCCTGCGCCTTTGCGATGCCAGAGCGAGCGAGCGCCAGTTGCTCGGCATCGTCTATGGCTACACCGTCACCGGCACCTTCGAGGGCGAGGTCTGGAACGCTTACGGCAATCCGCCGCCCGCCGACGCAGCACTCGGGCGCACCGGAGAGCCGATCTATCCGGACGAGGGTGGTTACCGCGCCAGCCCGATGCCGATCGGTTACGAGCCGGCGCCTGCCTTCGTCAGCCGGCCGCGGGCCGCTGCCGTTGGCAGCGCTGCGACCTCGCAACCGGCTCAAGGCGCCGCATCGGTGCCTGCACCCATCGGCCCGCGCGTGCCGCTGCCGGGCGAGGCGCCGCAGACGAGCGCAAGGCCGAATGCGGCCGCTGCGCCAATCGAACAATCGGTAAGGGCAATCGGCGTCACCGTGCCTTCGCCGGACTGCATAGGCGACGCGGCCATGACGGCCGCCTGCCGGAGATAATGAGCATGCCCGCGGGCGCCCTTTGGTGCCCCGGTTGAGCAATTTCGAAGGAACGTCGATGCGCAAAGCCCGCAGTGTCATCATATGGGCCGTGGTTTCGCTCTGCATGATCGTGCTGATCACGCTGCCGGTCAACCTGCAGACCCAGCTCATCACCAGCATCACGGTCGTGACCGTCATGGCGCTGATCAAAGTTTTCAAGGGTGAGGGGACGTGGCGCCTGGTGGGGCTCGCCTTCGGCACGTCGATCGTGCTGCGCTATGTCTACTGGCGCACCACCAATACGCTGCCGCCTCTGAATCAGTTGGAAAACTTCATTCCCGGCCTGCTGCTCTATCTGGCCGAAATGTATAGCGTCGCGATGCTGGCGCTCAGCCTGTTCATCGTCGCCACCCCGCTGCCGTCGCGCCCCTCGCGTGCCGCCAATCCCGGGCGCCTTCCTCATGTCGACGTCTTCGTGCCATCCTACAATGAGGATGCCGGTCTTCTCGGAAACACGCTGGCCGCCGCCAAGGCCATGGACTATCCGGCCGAGAAACTGCATGTCTGGCTGCTCGACGACGGCGGCACCCTGCAGAAGCGCAATTCCGGCAAGCTGCTCGAAGCCCAGGCGGCGGCTGCCCGACATATCGAGCTGAAGCAGCTCTGCGACGATCTCGATGTCCACTACCTCACGCGCGACCGTAACGAGCACGCCAAGGCGGGCAATCTCAACAACGGCATGAAACATTCGACCGGCGAACTTATCGCCGTCTTCGATGCCGACCACGCGCCGGCCCGCGATTTCCTGCTCGAGACCGTCGGTTACTTCGAAGACGATCCGAAGCTCTTCCTCGTCCAGACCCCGCACTTCTTCATCAATCCCGATCCGCTGGAGCGCAACCTTCGTACCTTCGACAAGATGCCGAGCGAGAATGAGATGTTCTACGGCATCATCCAGCGCGGCCTCGATAAATGGAACGCGGCCTTCTTTTGCGGCTCGGCTGCGGTTTTGAGCCGTAAGGCGCTCGAATCCCAGAATGGGTTTTCCGGAATCAGCATCACCGAGGATTGCGAGACGGCGCTGGCGCTCCATGGCAGCGGCTGGAACAGCATCTATGTCGACAAGCCGCTGATCGCCGGCCTGCAGCCAGCCACCTTCGCAAGCTTCATCGGCCAGCGCAGTCGCTGGGCGCAGGGCATGATGCAGATCCTGCGCTTCCGCTTTCCGCTTCTGAAGCGCGGCCTGACGATCCCGCAGCGCTTCTGCTACATGTCCTCCACGCTGTTCTGGCTCTTCCCGTTCCCGCGCACGATCTTTCTGTTTGCGCCGCTCTTTTATCTGTTCTTCGATCTGGAAATCTTCACCGCCTCGGGCGGCGAGTTCCTCGCCTATACGCTTGCCTATATGCTCGTGAATCTGATGATGCAGAACTACCTCTATGGGTCATTCCGCTGGCCCTGGATTTCCGAGCTCTACGAATATGTCCAGACCGTACATCTGCTGCCGGCTGTCGTCTCCGTCATGCTCAATCCGAGGAAGCCGACCTTCAAGGTCACCGCCAAGGACGAATCGATCGCCGTCAGCCGTCTGTCGGAGATCAGCCGCCCGTTCTTCGTCATCTTTGCGGTGCAGATCGTCGCGCTCGTCATCACCATCTACAAGATCTATGCCGAGCCCTATAAGGCCGACGTCACGCTCGTCGTCGGCGGATGGAATGTCATCAACCTGATCATGGCCGGCTGCGCGCTTGGAGTCGTATCGGAGCGCGGCGAGCGCGCCTCCTCCCGTCGCGTCCGCGTCAACCGGCGCTGCGAATTCGGCGCCAACGGCAAGTGGTACACGGCCTCGATCGAGGACGTCTCCGTGCATGGCGCGAGGCTGCACATCTTCAACAAGCATCTCGACGAGATGCTGGTCGGCGCCGTCGGCGAAATCCGCTTCCGGCCCTATAGCGGCGCGGATCTGGAAACCCTGCCGCTCATCGTCCGCAACATCGAGCCGTCGGGCGACATCAGCAATGTCGGCTGCCAATACGTGCCGAAAAGCGCGCTCGACCATCGCCTGATCGCCGATCTGATGTTTGCCAATTCCGACCAGTGGACCCAGTTTCAGGCCTCGCGCCGCCGCAATCCGGGCCTGATCCGCGGCACCATCTGGTTTCTCGGCATGGCGTTCTACCAGACGAGCCGAGGCCTCGTTTACTTCTTCCGCAGCATGCGGCCGGAGCGGGAAGCCCAGCAGCAGGCGGCAAAGGTCAACGCCGGATGAGAAGGATCGTCGTCGCCTCGCTTTTCCTGCTGAATGCCTCCGCCTTCGCCCAGGCGCAGACGGCGCCCTTCGACATGTCCGGCGAGCGGCCGCCCGGTGCGTCCGTTACCCCGAGGTTGACGCCGCCCACACAGGCCGCGCCGCCTGCGGTCATTGCGCCCGTTCCCCTCACGCCTCCAGTTCCCGTCGTACCCGCGCCTGCAACCCCGGGTGCTCCCCCTCCTGCAACCCCGGCTGCTCCCCCTCCTGTTACTTCGCCGGTTGCCACTCAGGCGCAGCCGGCGATGCCTGCGCCCCGGCCTGCCGCAGCCGCAAACAGCGTTGCGCCGCTGAATACAGGCGATGTCCGTCGCTTTGTCGTGCCCTTTTCGAAACTTGGCCTTGGCGGCGAATACGATCGCCGGTCATGGACTGTTTATCTGACACCGGAGCAGGCGAGGGCCAAGGCAAGCTTCACCTTCGCCTACCAGAATTCGATCGTCGTTGCGCCCGAGGCCTCCGCGCTGACCGTCTATCTCAACAATCGCCCGATCGGCCAGCAGCGCGTCGGCTCGCCGGATGGCTCTTCGGCCGTCACCTTCGAGGTTCCGCCCGGTTTGCTGCAGCCGGGCGCCAACCTCGTCACGTTCGAAGCCGATCAGCGGCATCGCACCGATTGCAGCATCCAATCCACTTATGAACTGTGGTCGAATATCGATCCCGCCGGAACCTATCTGAGCTTTGCCGGCAGGGACGCCGCCCAGCTATCGAGCGCCGATGCAATCCGCGCCATCGGCGTCAACGGCGCTGGCAAGACGGAGTTCGACTTCGTTGTCCCGGCACTGGAGCAGCCGGGAACCACCAAGCCGCTGCTACGGCTGGCGCAGGGCCTGTCGGTGCTGAGCAGTATGCCGAACCAGATTTTTGCCTTCAGCACCGCGTCGCTTCCGGCCGCCGGGCCTGGTAAGCTCAGCGTGCTCGTCGGCACCGCGGCAGAACTGCGGCCGCTCTTTCCCGACCTGCCACCCGGCGCCGAAAGTGCGGCACTCGCCGCTTTCGTCACCGACCCGCGCAGCGGCTCGCCGATCCTTCTGATCAGCGGCCCCTCCTGGCAGGCGGTCTCCTCGGCGATCGACACCATCGTTTCACCGACAGACCGGTCCTCGGATGTTCGCCGCGACGTGCTGACCACCGAGCGCTGGAGCGCGCCGAACGCGCCGCTGGTCTTTTCCGATACAAACATCGCCTTGTCTCAGCTCGGTGTGAAGACCACCGAATTCTCCGGCCGGCGGTTGCGGACGAGTTTCAATATCGCTGTGCCGGCCGATTTTTATGCCAATGCCTATGGCGAGGCGAAGGTGCTGCTCGACGCCGCCTATACCGATAGCGTGATGCCCGGCAGCCACATCGATATCTACGTCAACGACAACATCGCCTCCACCGTCCCGATCACCACGACATCAGGCGGCATTCTGCGTCATCTGCCGATCCGCGTGACGATGCGGCACTTCAAGCCAGGTCTCAATTCGGTGGCGATCGAAGCGATCCTGATGACCAAGGACGATGCCGTCTGCGCGCCGGGCGCGGCTACCGGCACCACCCCGCGTTTTGCCCTGTTCGATACCTCCGAGCTGCAGATTCCGGATTTCGCCCGCGTCGGTCAGCGTCCGAATCTGGCGGCAATGGCCGGCACTGCCTATCCCTATGGTCGGGTCACGGAACCGACGCCGCTCTTCATCGACCGCGTCGATGCCGATACGCTTTCGGCCGCCGCCACGCTGCTCGGCCAGATGGCGATCACCGCCGGCCATCCGATCGTCGTCGAAACCGTCGCCTCGCCGAATGCGATCGGCGATCGTGACGCAATCTTCATCGGCTCCATCTCGCAGATGCCGACAACGGCGCTGTCACAGACCAACATCTCCACGGCGAGCCAAGCCTCGTGGCGTTCGGTGGTGGATACGCAGGTGGGCGTCGTCGATACCGGTACGGCCTTCGAGGAATGGAATTCCAAGATCAGCGGCGGTGTCTTGCGCAGCCGGATCACGGCTATCCGCGAGTGGCTGTCGCGCAATTTCGATATCTCCCGCAGTTCGCTGCAATTCATCCCGGGCGCCGAGCAGATTTTCACGCCGGCCAACGCCGACACGCTGCTGGTTGCCCAGGGCTCCAGCCCCGCAGGGTCCGGCGCCTGGACCGTGGTGGCGGCGCCGTCGGCAAAGGACCTGCGCGAAGGGCTCGAGGTTTTGACCGCGCAACTGAACTGGCCGCAGATATCGGGCCACATCACTACCTATTCGAGCAAGACAGGCAAGATCGAAACCCTGCCCGTTACCCGTTTCGATTTCGTGCCGTCCACCCCCTGGTCGATCGCCAATTACCGTCTGATTGCCGCCAACTGGCTATCGACGAATATCCTCTCCTACTCCTTCCTGCTGGTCGTCTTCGTGCTGCTTATCGGGATCACCACCTCGAGCATGCTCAGAAAACTGGGCCGGTCCAAATGAGGCAGTGGCGCGCGCTCCTGATGGCGGCAACGGTCGCGCTTGCCCCGGCAGGCCCGCCCGCTGTTGCGCAGCAAGCGATGATCAATGCCGGCGCATGGTCGGCCTACAAGGCGAAGTTTCTCGATGCGACCGGCCGCATCATCGATAACGGCAACGGCAATATCAGCCACAGCGAAGGGCAGGGCTATGGCATGCTGCTCGCCTATCTCTCAGCCAGCCCCGCCGATTTCGAACAGATCTGGTATTTTACCCGCACGGAGCTGCTGCTGCGCGACGATGGCCTGGCCGTGTGGAAATGGGATCCGAACGGCAAGCCGCACGTCACCGACGCTAACAACGCCTCGGACGGCGACATGCTGATCGCCTATGCGCTGGCGCTTGCCGGCACGGCGTGGAAACGCAACGACTATATCCTCGCCGCCTCCCGAATGGCGCAGGCGTTGCTTGCCGAAACCGTCGTGCACTCGGCCGGCCACACACTCCTGTTGCCGGGGAGCCAGGGTTTCGCCGCTACCGACCGTGAGGATGGCCCCGTCGTCAACCCGTCCTACTGGATTTACGAGGCGATCCCGGTGATGGCGGTGCTCGCTCCGTCGGACGCCTGGCAAAAACTGTCGGATGGTGGCCTAACGCTGTTGAAGACGATGCAGTTCGGCCCGCGCAAACTTCCCGCCGAATGGGTGAGTCTCAGCGGTCAGCCGCAGCCGGCGCAGGGTTTCGACGCCGAATTTGGCTATAACGCCATCCGCATCCCGCTCTATCTTGTTCGTGGCGGCGTCACCGACAAGGCGCTGTTGACCCGTCTGCAGCAGGGGATGTCGCAAGACGGCGTTCCCGCCACCATCGATCTGACCACCGGCCGGACGAAGACCGTGTTGCCGGACCCAGGTTATCGAATTGTTAATGATGTTGTGGCCTGTGTGGTCGATGGGACCAAGTTGCCGGTCTCGGCCCTGCAATTTGCGCCCGCACTCTATTATCCGTCCACGCTTCAACTGCTGGGGCTGGCCTATATTGGGGAGAAGCATCCGGAGTGTCTGTGAAGTCTTCTCTCGTGGCGGTTTCAGCGGCAGTCGTGGTGGCAACCCTCGTCACCGGATTGAAAGATCGTGTCGCTCTGCAGGAAAAGTTCGGCCTTGAGTCTGCCGGCAAGCCGGCACCGGAGCTGATGATGATGGGCCGCATCAAGCCGACTGATGCTTCCGCCGGCAATCCTGAATTCAATGCGCAGCTGGTGGCCGACAAGATCGAGGCGATCACATCTCCGTCGCCGCCAGCACCGGACGTGCGCGAGCCGGATGCCGCAGCACCGCAACCGGCGGCACCGCCCGCGACACCTCAGACGGTCGCCCAGCCGGCGCCGGTCACGCCGCCCATCGTTTCCGCGCCGCCAGCACCGCAACAGGCGGCCGCGCCTGCGCAGCCTGCCGTCGATGAAAGTGCGCTTCGTTATTTCGCCAGCCGCGGCGACAAGGTGCGCCTGCAGGCCGAAATCTCCCGCCTTCAGGCGCTCTACCCAAACTGGGTTCCGCCGGCCGATCCGCTCGCCGTGCCGCAGAATGGCGACAAAAGGCTTGAGGCCATGTGGCAGCTCTATTCCGATGGCCGCTATGCGGAGTTGCGCAAGGCCGTCGCCGACCGCCAGGCAGCCGATGCCGGATGGCAGCCGCCGGCCGATCTGCTCGACCGGCTCGACGTCGCCGAGGCCCGTGCCCGTCTCGTCAATGCCTCGGACCTCAAGCAACATGCGACGGTCGTCGATATCGCTGCTGCAACACCGAGCCTGCTCACCTGTAGCGAGATCGATGTCCTCTGGCGTGTCGCCGAAGCCTTCATCCGGACGGAGAGGGTGCAGCGCGGCCAGGATGCCTACGCTTATATCCTGAAGAACTGCACCAATCCCGCCGAGCGGCAGGCGACGGTCGAAAAAGCCTCGACGCTGCTTGGCTACCAGCCGATGCAGGCATTGCTCACGCTGGAGAGGCCTGCTGCCGACGGCAGCAAGGAATTCGATGCGATCCGCGGCAATCTCACCCGACGCTTCGTGGCCGAGGGCAATGACGATCTGAAGCTTGTTATCGCACCCGACTACATCGCCCGTCTCGAAAAACTCGCCGAGACCGAGGGGCTCGCCTCCGACGCGCTGCTGCTCGGCTGGTATCAGCTTCGCCGCAACAACGATGCCGATGCCGAGAAGTGGTTCCGCGCTGCCCGAGCCAAGCAAGATTCGGCGGCCGCTTCGCAGGGGCTGGCGCTGGCGCTGATTGCCCGCAAGGCGCCTGAGGAAGCCGAGGACGTGATGTTCCGCTGGCGCGCCGATTCCGAGGATGCGACATCAACCTATCTCGCCGCCACCGCCAACCTGATGGCGTTACAGCCGCCGGCCGATCTGGCCGAAGACGTGCTGCACCGCATCGCCACCGAGGTCATCGCCCGGAAATATGTGCCGACGGCGCAGCAGTTCGGCTGGTATGCCCGCTCCCTCAACCAGTTCCAGACCGCCGCGCGTTGGTTCGAGACGGCGCTTGCCTGGAAACCTGATGACGAACCGTCCGCCTATGGCCTTGTCGTCACCCGCGAGCAACTGAGCGACCGCAAGGGCGTGCTCGACCTTCAGCGCGCCTGGGCCGGCCGGTCGAGCCGGATCACCAATCTCGAAGACACGTCCTCCCTAATGCCGAATGCCGTCACGCCGCCGCCGGAGAAGGGCGGGCTTGCCGCACAGCAACCGGCGCAGCCGACGCAGCGTCCCCCGACCGAGCCGCTTCCGGCCGATCGCCGCATCACCCTGCAGCCGGGGTCGGAAGTGGTCGTTCGCGCGGCGAGGCCGGCGATGGAGACGGTGACCGTCCCGCGCGGTCCGCGCCAGACGCGCGGCTGCTCGACGACAATCGATGCGGCGCAGCTTGAGCCGGCCGATGCGCTGTCGCGCGGCTGGTGCCTGATGGATATCAACCGGCCGATGGAGGCAATCTCGGCGTTCGAGGCGGCATTGCAGAGCCCCGCGCGCAAGGTCCGCGAAGACGCAGCCTACGGCCAGAGCCTTGCCTATCTCCGCGCCGGCCTTTCCACCAATGCCGCCGTCGCGGCCAGCAAGGCGCCGCAGAACCGGCAGCGCGCCGCCGAACTCCAGGTGGCGATCCTCGCCGACCGTGCGCTTTCAGCCTTCGACGCCGGGCGTTACCGCGAAACCCTCATCTATCTCGATCAGCGCGCCCAGCTGCAGCAGGAACGCATCGACCTGATGGTTCTGCGCGGCTACTGCTACCTCAATCTCAAAATGTACGGCGATGCGACCCGCATCTTTGAGGCCGCTGCGGCGACCGGCAGCCGCGATGCTGCCCGCGGTCTTGCAGACGTTAGAAATGTCACGCATCCCGACGTCAACGACTGACGTTGACGCCGCCGCCGCTCTCCGCTACTCGCCTGCGCAGGGGCGCGCCTTGGCCTCATGCCCAAAGGAAACATCCGTGTCCGCTCTCCATAACATCCTCGACAGGTCCTATGACGCCTTCCTTTTCGACATGGACGGAACGCTGCTGAATTCCATCGCCGTCGTCGAACGCGTCTGGAGCGAATGGGCAAGACGCCACGGCTTCGAGCCGGAGGTCTTCCTGAAGACGATCCATGGCATCCGCGCCTCCGACGTGATCCGCGGGCTCGGCCTGCCCGGCGTCGATCCCGCCCATGAGGCGGATCTGCTGCTCGTCGAGGAGATGGAGGATGTCTCCGGCATCGTCGAGATCCCCGGCGCCGTCCGCTTCCTCTCCGCCATTGCTGAGGGCAGATGGGCAATCGTCACTTCGGCGCCAATCGAGCTCGCCAGGCGCCGCATGGCCGCCGCCGGCATCCCGATGCCGAGGGTCATCGTCAGCGGCCAGGAGGTCAAATCAGGCAAGCCCAGCCCCGAAGGTTATCTGCTCGGCGCAAGCCGCCTCGGCGTCGATCCGAAAAAATGCCTGGTCTTCGAAGATGCCGTCGCCGGCATTCTCGCCGGCGAAGCCGCCGGCGCCGATGTTACCGTCATCACCGAAACCCATGCCACGCCCTTCGAAACACCACATTTTTCGATCGTCAACTACCAGACATGGCAGCCCCGCCAGACCGCCGAAGGCCAGTTGGCGCTGGCTGCGATCTGACCATTCGGGCAAACCGCTGCCTTTTTGTTGGAGGCAAGATTTTTCCGCTCGCCTTGCACGCGCTGAAAAACTAAAGCGCAGCCCAGTAGCGCACTTGACTGGGGGAACGACACCCTTAGTCCCGGCTCTTCTTTCTTTCGAGGCTGACAGAGAGCCAGCCATTGAACTGTGATATCTCGACTTTATTGCGGGTTTCAGGTGCAGTCTGTGAAAAGACGTAACGCAGCTGGGCTGCAAGCGGTCGACGGTCCCAATTTGGGGGCCGGAGGACGGCCAAGAATGGGCGCTGAAGCTGAAAAGGGGCCTGCCCGGCGGCTGAATGTTGGACCGCCGGGCCGGGTCCTGCTACTTGACGACATTCACATTTATGATGGTCTCGTCGACCCTCCCATTTCCGGAGGGAGATCTGACAACGACTTTGTCGCTGCCGATGTAGCCTGGTTCCGAAATATAGTAACCAACCTCGCCTTGCACCTTGACCGTTCGGCATTTCGCAAGCTCTCCCTTTTCGTAGGGAAAGACCGGCTCGCGGACGAGCTGGAAACGCCCGTGCTTGGGTTGTTCGATGACGTGAGTAGGCAGATAATCGACAAAGCTGCAGTCTTTGTTGACATGCCAGGTCTGGCCCAACTTCGTCTTCTCACCGGTGAGCACCGTTTTGGATACGGACTTCTGCCGAAAGCTGTCGGAGGTTGTGGTGCAGCCACAAAGTGCAATCATCGCCCCTGCAATTAAATAGGAAAAAATACTTTTCACTTTATACCTCAATTTTTGCGTGAAGAAACATTGAATTTCTCGGGAAGTCAAGCAGAGTACAGGCTCTGAATTGAACCTTGTTTCGCTTCCAGGAACTATTGGGACGAAGGCAATGCTATAAATGCGGAACACCGCTCAACGGTCTCCCGGGGCGGTCCGACGCTGCTTATGGTGTCGCCATTCCCCATTTTGACGGAGAGGAAGCCGAAAGTATGCAGCAGCTCAGTCAAAAACAAGAGGTGGCGTATGCGGCAGTGCAGGAATATGCCGCGCAGATGGAGATTACGACCCGCGTGCTGCAGAAGTGCGCGCGTTAACGGTAAGCTGCGTCATGCTCCCACAAGGGACTGCGGGAGGCGAAGGATGAGGCCGTGCTCAGCGAGCGAGCATATCGTTGTTCTCTAGCATCCTGACTAGCTCTTGTTGGAATTCGTCTTGATTCATTCGTGCCACTAGAAGACGGAGACCTGTTGCTGACGTGCGCCGCCCAGAGAACGCAGCGGCAACATCGCGTGGGGCTTCGGTGGGACTCTTTGCACCGAACCGTGCATAACTGCCCCTTCCGTTCCATTTTTATTCTCGCGACCCTCATTTTCCCCTTGCGCTCTCAAAGCCGATTTCATAAAGCAATCAAGCCGTTTCGGCAGGTCGGGGCGTAGCGCAGCCCGGTAGCGCACTTGACTGGGGGTCAAGGGGTCGCTGGTTCGAGTCCAGTCGCCCCGACCATTTATCCCCTTGAAGTCCCAGTCAGAATGTCACTTTCTTCGTCCCGCTGGCGGCGGAAAACGGAACGAGACATCGGCGGAAATGCTGAAACGGGAACTGAGAGTCCCGAACGAAAATGTCATTTGTTCATGTTGCGGGCGAGGCTATAGCGCCGCCATTGCAAAGAACGGTGAGCCTTCGACCGCCTTCAGTGCGGTTTCTGAGCGATCGCGATCATCGATTTCGCCAGCAGTGGAATTCTCCCGACATATTCGAAGTCGACGTCTTCGAAGCCTGTTTCAACCAGGAGCGTGCTGAGCGTTCCGGGAGACCAGAATTTGATATGGCCATGGTCCTTCAGAGGCATAAAATGGTCGTCCATCTTTCCGCTCACGGCCAGAGCCAGATTTTTCCAGTAGCCGTGGAAAGGCGTCGATACGACCGCGATGCCGCCGGGCTTCACCAGATCGTAAATGGTCGTCGAGAAGGCCTTGGGATCATAGATATGTTCCACCACTTCAAGACTGATCACCGCGTCGAAGGTCCCATACCGGCTGGAAAGATCCTCGTAGCCGGAACCGATTTCCAGCGGAAGATCGGGGTGGGCCGTTCTCGCTTTCGCGATGCCGTCCTTCGACGGATCGACACCGACGACGTCATAGCCTTTTTCTGCAAGCACAGCTGCAGCACCGCCGGTGCCGCAACCGAGGTCGAAGACAGCCGTTTCATTTGCCTCCTGGAAACTGTTCTCGAGAACATCGACAACGGCCGGCAAAATATAGGAATGGGCAGTCGCCGGCTTGGCGTGTACATAGGTAGTAGCGTCTAGTTCGATAGACATTTTACCTCCTGAAAAGCTGAAGAAGTGAGCTGCCAATGGTACGGCGGACTTTGACCGGAGTGTGGTGCCGTTGTGGTATTAAGGTGATTAAGGCCGAAGGTATTCGCGGGAGGCCAGCCGCCGATTGGCTGTATCGACCATGCGAGACATCCTCCAGTGTGCCCAACGCTCGCCCTGGAGAAGATCCCGAAGCTGATTGACAGGGTGCCGAGAAGATGCTGAAAACGGGCCGCGTCCGGGTCTACCGTATTCTCGTCAGTCAATGGGCCGCTGCATCGGCTCCGGGCGCTTCGACCATTTAAACTAAATAAAGCGATGAAATACCCTTTGAAGGTGCGTCGCAAATAAATCCTTTAGTTCTTTTTGGTGCTCCCTTAGTTGGGATAGACGGTATTTGTCGATTTTTGTTAAGGTTATACAAAGATTAGAAGTGAATAAACTAATTTTGAATTGAAACAAATCCGAAACCTCTTCGCATTCTCGCGAACTTGTGTAGATTAACATTATCCCTGTCACAGATAGCCTAGTGCGAGCGCATGGCGGATATGAAGCACAATCTAACTTGCAGACAGAGTCTCGCCAACGCGTTCCAGGCTCTGTCGGACGAGGCCGTCAAAGCCGGCTGGTCGGAGGGCGATGTCGCCCTCGCCCTCGCGCTCGCCGAACTCGCCGAGGAGCGGGTGATCGAAGTGACCGCCAAGGTGATCATGGAAGGTTTCATCCATCCCCAGCGCATCGCCGCCGGCGGTCGTAACGGCTAACCGATCTTAAACCAGCAATCCTGCGGTTTTCGCTGCCGTGACGAAGGAAGCCTGCGCTGCACGCGGGCTGCGCAGTCCGTCGAGCGCATCCAGGCAGTGCTGGCGCGCAATGCGATAGTCGCGCCCACGCTTGCTCGGCCACCTTTTCAGATATTCGACTGCCTCCCAGACAGTCGAAACGATCAGGCTGCTGTTTGGAGAAAGGACCCGGACGGGGGAGGGAAAGCGTTTTTCACTCACGTCTGCACTCACTGATTCCTGCCACAAAACGCGCTCACAACGCGCAGGACAAAATTTTGTTCCATAATTTTGTCCCGCTGAAATTTGCGCGGTTGCTAAAGTTCAGGCCCTCGCGCATAATGGCTTTATGACGGTTGCGGAGGGCGGCCGGCGATGCAAGCGTGGATGCGTTTGCCCTCGGAGGATATGCGGCGTGATGTTACGATCATCAATTCATCCGCATGATTTACCGCTATTTTCGGAAGATCTCGATCTGCTTTCGCAGGTGCTCGACAAGGTCTGCGACGAACGCGGCCTCGTCAAAACGACGCCGGAGGCCGAGCGGATCGGTGCGGTCATCATTCAGCTCTACAGGCAGGGCGTGAAGGATGGCGGCAAACTCGCGGATCTTGCAAAAACTTATCTTTGACGATTAGTTCTGCTCGATCGAGACACCGTTCTTGCCGATGACCCCCGATATATTATGGGACAGCGAAACGCCCGGGCGCCCGATTAGCTCCGTCAATCGTCGTTGGCGGCGTTGAGGTTTTCGGGCCGGATGCCGTCATCGCTGAAGGTGCGGGCGCGTAAGCGGATGCCGGGTCCGCCTTCATCCTGATTACCGCTCGACAGGAAGATGATGCCGTTGGCCTCGAGCGTGCTGCGCACATCGAACAGCGCATGTGGCTCGCCGGCGAATTCGCCGTTTTCCAGCGCTCTCACAGTCTCGACCGGCAGGCCGCTGGCGGCCGCGAGCTCTTCGATGCTCATTCCGATCATGGCGCGCGCGCCGCGTATCTGCGTTGCTGTTATCATGATGGAAATCTAGCGCATTTCCAGCACTTCTCAAGTGGCCGCGCTCTCACGTTGGGCGGTTTCGGTGCCGAAGGCACTCGCTCTTCAAACTTCCCTCAATTTTACACCAAAAAGATCGTCATGCATGCGTTCGACCGCGATCCCCATTCCTCCCATCAGGGCGGCCCGGTTCCCAAAGCGACTGATCTCGATGCGCGGCGGATAAGGCGTACAGCGCGGCAGGAAACCACGGATGGCGTTTGCGAGTTCCGGTCTTGCTCCGATGCTGCCACCGGTGATCACCAGTTCAGGATCGAGAGCCGCTCCGATTGCCGCAATGGCGACCGCGACCAGCCTTGCCGTCTCTTCGATTGCAGCCGCGGCGCTTGTCTCTCCTGCACTAAACGCGGCGAAGAGATCGGCCACGGTGGATGCGTTGCGCCCGCCGAAACCGACGTAGCGGCGCAACATCGCGGCGCTGCCGACCGCACTCTCAAAGGTTCCAAGCGTAAATCCGCCAGGATCAAAAACGTCTCCGCCGATCGGAAGATAGGCGATTTCGCCGGCCGCCCCACGCGCGCCGCGCAACAGAGTTCCGTTGGCGATGATGCCCATGCCGACGCCCGTTCCGAGAGCAACGAAAGCAAAATTGCTGGTTTCGATACCGTGTCCCCGCCATCTCTCCCCTTGCGCGGCCAGGTTGACATCATTTTCAACGATCACGGGTATACCCATTCGGTCGCTGAAGACTTGCCGCAGATTGATTGCGTCGATGCCGGGGATGCTTGGCGCTACGTTGATATGTCCGGTGGCCGGATCGAGCACACCGGGACTGCCTAGAACGATGAGGCGCAGTTTGTCGGCACTCGTCCCGGCCGCAGACGCGAGTTCCACGATAAGATCGCTGAACTGATTGACGAGATGCATTCCGCCGCGCGGGTCGGTGGATACTTTGGTTTCAGCAACCACATTCCCCAACAGATCGCAAATAGCCGCAGCAATCTTGGTGCTCCCGAGATCTATAGAGACGGCCAGTCCCGCCCTGGCATTGATTTCATAGGTGATCGCATTCCGGCCCGGGCGGCCATCAGTCTGCCCGACTGGTTTCAGCCAGCCGTCATCCTCAAGGTCGCGCACGACATCGGAAATCGTCTGCTTTGACAAGCCGGTTAGCTTGGCAATATCGGCGCGAGAGATCGACCCGTTCGCGAACACGGTTCGGATGACGGCATTGGTTGAAATTTTTCGTGCGATCGGAGTCTGTGCGACAGAAGATGTCATTGCCATCCGGCTAGCTCAGTCCAATTAGTTCGGAGCACATACTTAATGGGGCGATATTGAGTTCACAACTATCGCGGCCAACCGGATTTCAATACATCGAAGCAGGCAATTTGTCTATGTCCTTGACAAATGGGAGGCCAGCTGTAGGCTTTGGATTAACGTGCGATGAAAATGCGCGATGAAATAAAGAGGGTCGAGTAGAAGTATGCGCCATACGTATCGTCTGGTTAGCCGTGCGCCCGTCAAGATAGCTCGAAGAGGAACTGGCCTAGGCCTACCTGGCTATTTCCTTATTTGCGTTCCGCCGACTCCTTGAACCTAGCTGCCGAGGATTTGCTCATGATGAAGCCCTCGATTGATAGAGCCGAGAAACCTGTTTTACTGCCGATAACGGCGCCACGCCTTCTGGCGGACGTTCATCCAGACGGGTCCGCTGATCTCGCCTTGTGCGGGGCAAGCAGCTTTGGCCGTGTGAGATTTTCGCCAATCAAGGGTTCTCGTACCTACGAGCCAGGGCCTTTCCATGCCTCGGAGAAACCAGGAAATGCTTCAACCCAATCCCTGATCAATCCGCATAGCAAAGGCGACGGAGCCGTCCCGCTCGAATTCGGAAAAGCCCAGGTGACGGTAAAAACCCTTGGCGCGTTCGTTGTTTGGGTCGACCCCGAGATGCACGGCTCCGACCCCGTGATTCCGAAGCGCTTGAAGCTCCGTGTCGATCATCCTGCGCCCCCAACCGCTTGCCTGAAGTCCGGGAAGAATGTTGATGTGAAGATGCGCCGGGTACTGGTCTTGAAGCCACGCCGTTCCGCTGCGCGGATTTTGAATTCGTTCCATCACGTCGGCGTCGCGCGGACGGGTGGGTGCCAGTCCCGCAATCTGCTGGCGGACGAACGGCCACCAGTTTGTTTGCAAGTCTCTGTCGAACCCGCCGGTGTCCGGCACCCCTACAACGTAGCCGACCGGCCGGCCGTCCTGAACGAGAACAAAGGCAAAGTCTTTGGCGAATTTGAGGTAGGGTACCGACCAGATGTAGCCGGGCAGATGCGGGTCGCTATAAAGCACGCTGGCATCCTGACCGCCATTCGCGGTTTTCAGGCAGATGTCGAAAAGAGCGTCGATATCCGCTTCAATCGCGGGGCGGATGAAGCAGCTGGTGTCCATCACTTTGCCACCTCCTGCGTGGCGCTTGGTCATTTTAGGTCGCGAGAGGAGCCGATGCATTGACGATTACCTCAGATTCGCCAGCCAGGCAAAGCTCTGGGGGAAGAAAACGTTCGGCCGGTGCCTAGCACAAGGCCTGGGCGGAGAGTGGAGAATAAACCAGATGAGGTGGAGCAGATGAACAGAACCGTGAAATCGATCAGCATACTGCCGGCATACCGATTGAAAGCAGCTGTCGCGCTTGCTGGCGCGGCGCTTTTGAGTTTTGGCCTTTCGGCAGCCGCGCGTGCTGACGACCTGGCTGTGTGGGACGACCAAACCTATGAAGGCCAGAGTGCGGTCATAGAGCAACTTAACAAGGAGTTCGAAGCTGCCCACCCCGGCGTCACGATCAAACGCACCGCCCGCACCTTTGATGACATGAAGTTGACGTTGAAGCTTGCGGTTTCGGCAGGTGATGGCCCGGTCATCACGAAGGTCAACCAGGGTGCTGGTGACATGGGGGCAATGGTCAAGGAGGGATTGCTCCTGCCGGTCGACGACTACATCAAACAATATGGCTGGGATAAGCTCCAGTCGGATTCCGTGCTTGCTCGAGACCGCTGGGAGGATGGAAAATTTGGGGTCGGTAAGACCTACGGCATATCGGGCCTCGGCGAGATCGTTGGCCTCTACTACAATAAAAAGATCCTCGGCGATGCGGGAGTAGCGCTGCCGCAAACCTTCGAGGAGCTTCTAGCCGATCTCGACAAGCTGAAGGAAAAGGGCATTGCGCCCTTCATGATGGGCTCGGCAAAGCAGCATCTGGCCTTGCACATGATCGGCGCCATCGACCAAGCGCATATCCACGCGAGCAATCGCGCCGAGCTTGACGACCTGATTTACGGCCGTGGCGGCTCCTGGAACACCAAGGGAAACATCGAATCCGCCAAACTCGTGCAGCAGTGGGCACAGGGCGGTTATTTTTTCCCCGGTTTCGAAGGCATCTCAGGTGACGACGCCGTCCAGCTTTTCATTTCCGGGCAGGGCGCGTTCCTGATCTCCGGGACCTGGTATTTCGGTGACATGCAGCACAATCCGGATATCGGCTTTATGGCCATTCCCGCCCCGAAAGGCATTTCCAAGCCCATGAGTGTCGGGGGCGTGGATCTTGCCTGGGCGATAACGAGCCTTGCCAAAACGAAGCCGACACAGGACCTAGCCGGCGCATATATCGACTATATGGTCTCAGAAAAGGCTGCTGAAACCTGGGCCAATGCTGGCTATCTCCCGGCAACTTCGCTCGCGGCTGACGCAAAGCCAAAGCTCACGCCGCTCCTCAGCTCCGGCATCGAAATGTGGAAGACACTCAACGCAAATGACGCTCTCGGCCATTACCCCGATTGGTCGAGCCCAACGATGCTGAAGACAATAGACGACAACACGCCGCTTCTCCTGTCCGGCAATATCACGCCCGAAGCCTTTGTCGATGCTATGGACAAGGATTATCAGGCCTACCTGAAGGATAAGAAATAAAGATTGCGACGCAGGTCACGGCCGTCCCCTGCGGTCGTGACCTCAGTCTCGTCGATCGAGATAAATGAACATTGCGATCGGCTTGCTGCGCGATGACCACAGCTTTGGCTTTATGGAGTACTGGATGAAACGCTCCGCACTTGATGGCTCGCAACATGCCAATTTTATCTATTTATTGCCTGGATTGCTGTTCTACGCGGCTTTTGTCTTTGGACCGATCCTCGCGGCTTTGGGTTTGAGCCTGACCAGCTGGGACGGCTTGGCCATGCCCAAATGGGTTGGTTTGGGCAATTACGCCGATCTCTTTTCTGACAGTCGTTTTTATACTGCCTTGCGTAACAATGCCGAGCTTATGATCTTCTACTGTGTCCTGCCGCTCGTGCTCGGTATCGCTCTTGCTGCTTGCGTCTGGAATCTGAAGCAACGCGAACAACTCGCCCTGCGCACATTCTTGTTCCTGCCTTATATCATGCCGACTGCCGTGTTGGGCATCATCTGGGCATGGCTCTACAATCCTGCATTCGGCCCATTCAATCAGTTTCTCAGAGCAGTCGGGTTGGGCGCCTTCGCACTCCCGTGGCTGGGAGATTTCAATTTTGTTCTTCCCGCGGTCGGGATCGTTGCCACTTGGTATTTCTTTGGTTTTTGCATGGTCATTTTCCTGACCGGAATCCAGCGCATCGACCCGTCTCTTTTCGACGCTGCCAAGGTCGATGGTGCTTCGGCGCGAAAAACTTTTTTCTGGATAACGCTGCCGCTTCTATTGCCTGAAATAAGGGTGGTTTTGCTTTTGACGGTCATAGCGTCGATCAAAAGCTTCGACCTGATTTTTACAATGACCCGGGGCGGACCCGCCAACGCTACGCTCGTGCCGAACATCTACATGTATCAGCTCGGCTTCGAGCTCAATCGGTTCGGCGCCGCGGCGGCCATCGCCATTGTCGGCGCGATACTGACATTCGTAATCAACTATGCGATTCACCGATTTGTAGGATCGCAGCATAAAGGATTGGCTTGATGAGCCGTTCATTTAACATTTCTTCCGGTCCGCTATTCCTCCGCATTGTCCTCTGGCTTCTTGCTTTCGTCACGATCATCCCCTTCCTGCTCCTGCTTCTAACCTCAATAAAGAGCAAGGCCGACGTTCTGCAGGGTGCATTCGCATTGCCGGCATATCCACATTTCGAAAATTACGTCGATGCTTGGAATGCCGGACATTTCAACATTTACTTCTGGAATTCGATCATCGTTGTCATACCCGTCGTTGCTGCAAGCGTCATTTTAGGCCTGCTGACCGGTTTTGCCTTCGCATACCTGTCATTTCCGCTGCGGCGTACGCTGTTCGCCATCCTGACGCTCGGCATGATGGTGCCGGCGGAAGCCTTCATCATTCCGCTTTATTATGAAATGCGGTATCTCGGACTGATCAATACCTATGCGGCTCTCATTGTGCCGCAGATCGCGATGTCGATACCATTCTCGACGATCTTCCTCGCCAGCGCGATGCAGCAACTGCCGGAAGAAGTTCTCGAAGCGGCAGTTCTCGATGGCGCCGGACGCTTCTATATCCTGCGCAAGATCGTTATCCCGCTCATGGTGCCGGCGATGTCGACGCTGGCGCTGTTTCTGTTCATATGGACCTGGAATGAGTTTCTCATTCCGTTCATTCTGGTCAATGACGACGCTTATCGGACGCTGCCCCTCGGCATGCTGTTTTTCCAGGGGCGTTATACCGTCAACACACCGGTTCTGACCGCCGGTGCGGTGATCGTGATTTTCCCGCTCATCCTGACTTATCTGGTTTTCCAGCGACGGTTCATTGCCGGCCTGACGGCAGGAGCGACAAAATAAACAGCCATATGCGAAGGTGTCGTTTCGGAGCCACACGCCTACTTGGACAGCAAGACGTCACGCTTCCCTTCGTCTTTGTTCGCGCTTGTGGCGCACTTCCAGCGCCGCGCAGCCCCAGACCGTGCCAAGAAGCAGATAGACATGGCGCCAGTGGTCGATATCGATGACGTTGCCGATTGTCGCATGGCCGAGAACCGAGATCCAGGCGATCATCAGGAAGGGCTGCCACGGCCGGTCGAGCAGCAACTTTCGGAAGCCGAGAGCCAGCGTCCAGAGAAGCATGCCGACATAGCTGACGAAGCCGAGCCAACCATAAGAAGTGAGCGATTTCAGCCAGATATTGTGCTCGTCCTCGGGAAACATCGTGCCGAACACCAGCGGCCCGATGCCGAGCGGGCGCTCCATCATCATGGTGAAGCCGATCCGGTGGCGCTCGAAGCGGCCGAGATGTTCGCCGTCATATTGCTGCACCAGCTGGGCGCGCGCCGAAAACAGTTCGGCGACCTTGGGGATCTGCAGCGCCACCAGCAGCGAGGCGACCAACATGATGATCGCCGCCAGCGACAGGACCAGAACCCGCAGGCGAAAAGCGCCACTGCGCTCCTTCAGCAGCATGATGAAGATCAGCAGCACCACGCCAAGCGCGAAGAGCCCCCAGGCGGCGCGGGAAAAGGAGAGGAAGATGCCGAGCGCAAGCATGAGCAGGGCGGCAGCCTTCAGCGGCGATTTCTTCAGGTCGCCGGCCAGGATGCCGTGGACGAGATAGAGCGATGGCGGCACCAGGAAGGGACCGAAGACGTTGGGATCCTGGAAGGCGCCCTTGGCGCGGTCGTAGAGCGTGAAAATTTCCGCGCCCGGAAAGGCATGGAAATAGCCGAGTGTGCCGAGCGCGGAGGTGGCGACAGCGGCAAAGGTCCAGGCGTTGAAGATCAGCGGCAGCCGCTTGTGGCTGTCCTCGATGATTGCCGCGTAGAAGACCGCCGTCAGCGCCAGAAAGGTCGACACTGCGATATACATCGGCGCCGTTGCCAGGTCCTTCATCTGCGTCAGCGACAGCATGCCGCCGATATTGAAGGTCAGCAGCAGGGCGAGCAGTGGTGCTACGCCGCGCGAAATCCGGAGGCCCAGGATGAACCAGAGGCCGATCAGCCCGGCCATCCAGAGTTCATAGGGCGCCGGCTCGTCGATCACGAAACCGGAGAGGAAGACGCCGAAGGCGACGAAGGCCGAGCCGATCAGGCGCAGCGTCATCCGCTGCGGTTGGGCGACACGGGGATATGTCGCCTCGATCGCGCTCAATAGGCGTTTTCCGTGTTGAGCAGCCGGATCGGCGTCAGGAACAGGATCTTGAGATCGAACCAGAGCGACCAGTTCTCGATGTAATAGAGGTCGTAGGCCGTGCGGAACTTGATCTTCTCGTCATTGTCCACTTCGCCGCGCCAGCCGTTGATCTGGGCCCAGCCGGTGACGCCGGGCTTGACGCGGTGGCGGGCGAAATAACCCTCGACGACATCGCCGAAGGCGCGGTCGCGCGCCTGGGCGAGAACGGCATGCGGACGCGGGCCGACGAGCGAGAGATCGCCCCTCAGTACGTTGAAAAGCTGCGGTAGTTCATCGATCGAGGTCTTGCGGATGAAGCGGCCGACGCGGGTGACGCGCGGATCGCCCTTGGTCACCGCGGCCTTGCCTGTGGGGTCGGCCATGTCGGTGTACATCGAGCGAAACTTGAAGACGTTGATGATTTCATTGTTGAAGCCGTGGCGCTTCTGCATGAAGAAGACCGGGCCTGTGGAGGTCGCCTTGATGGCGATCGCGGTTGCGAGCATGATCGGCCAGAGCAGCGCCAGTGCGACGATCGTGAAGAAGATGTCGAAGCCGCGCTTGGCAACGGAATCCCAGTCGCGGATCGGCTTCTTGAAAATGTCGAGCATCGGCACCGAGCCGACATGCGAATAGGCGCGCGGCCGGAAGCGCAGCCGGTTGGCATGCGCGGCAAGACGGATATCGACCGGCAGAACCCAGAGCTTTTTCAAAAGATCGTAGATACGGGCCTCGGCCGACAGCGGCAGGGCGATGATCAGCATGTCGATGCGTGTCAGCCGTACGAATTCGACGAGTTCGGCGACAGTGCCGAGTTTCGGATAACCGGCGACCATGATCGGCGAGCGGTTCTCGCCGCGGTCGTCGAAGATGCCGCAGATGCGGATGTCATTGTCGGCCTGCTGTTCGAGGACGCGGATCAGGTCCTTGGCCGGCTCGCCGCCACCGACGATGACGGCGCGGCGTTCCATGATGCCGTTGCGCGCCCAGTTGCGGATGGCGTAGGCGACGACAAAGCGTTCGGCTGCAAGGAAGAGCGCGCCTGCGACGAACCAAGGGATGTAGGCGTCGACCATCGCCCACGTGGTGCCGCGAATGAGCCCGAACAGGCCGACGCTCAGGAGAAGCGCGATCGTCCAAGCGGCGACGATGCGCGGCATCAGCCGCAGCTTCGCCCGAAGTGCGGGAATGGTGTAGGTGTCGGCAAGCTGCAGGCCGATAACGGTCAAGGCCGAAGCGATCACCGCCACGCCCGCCCGCACCAGCATGGAATCGTTGCCCTCGCCGGGCCAGAAATAGTGAATGGTCAGCGCAATCGCAAAGAGTGCCAGGAATTCCAGCAGCCGCAATTGCCCGATGATGATCGCGGGCGAATGAGTTCCGTCGCGGAACTGTTCGGCGATCTGGCGGGCATAGGGATTAATTTCGGTCGGGTTGGAGGAATTCTCCTGAACCGCGTCGCCGCGAACCTCGATGTCGGAGACCTGCTTGCGCAGTGCTTCCACGTCGAATTGATCGCCTTTTTCCAGCTTGTTCATGGGGCCAGTTTGTTCATGGGGCATTGTCGCTCGTTGTCACCGAGCGAAATACCAGAAAGCCCCTAAGAAATATTTACGAGGCGGCGGGCATAGCTTGGCCGGCAGCCGGGTTGACGAGCTCATGGTACAATTTCAGGACATCACGCGCCATGACGGCGGACGAAAACACCGCCTTCACCGCTTCGGGCTTCGGCATCGTCCTGGCGTGCCAGTCGGGTGTGCTCAGCGTTTCCGCCATGACGCGGGCGAGGTCGTCGGAATTGCCGGGCTCCACAAGCGCCGCGCTGTCGGCGCCGAGCACCTCGGGAATGCCGCCGACACGGCTTGCGATGATCGTCTTGCCGGCGCCGAGCCCTTCGAGCACGATATAGGGCATGGCTTCGGCGCGCGAGGGAACGACAAGGTTCTGCGCCATGGAGAAGGCTTCGTGGACCCGCATTGCCGGCAGCATGCCGATGCGTTTGCCAAGGCCGCGTTCGACCATCATCTCGCGGTAGCGGTCGCGATCCGGCCCGTCGCCGATCATCAGCGCCGATAGTGGCCTGCCGAGCAGCCGCTCGGTCTTGGCGAAGGCATCGACAAACAGATCGGGACCCTTGAGGTCCCGCAGCATTCCCACATAGATGAAATGCACGGCATCCGAGCGGGTCGGGATCGTCTCGAAATCGCGCTCGCTGATACCGTTGTAGATCAGCCTCGTCTTCGTCCGCGGTCGACCGACCTTGCGCGCATAGGTATCGCGCTCATATTCGCAGATGAAGACCAGCGCATCGGTGAAATATTCCTGCAGGCGCTCCATCCTGAGGACGAACTGTCCGCTGAGCGAGGAGCGCGAATAATGCAGGCTTCCACCATGCGCGGTATAGAGGCGGGCTATGCGATACCTGTTCACCCGCAACGCTGAGCCGGCAAGTCGCGCGAGCACGCCGCCCTTGGCGCCGTGTCCGTGCAGCACATCCGGCCGCAAACTTTTGATTTTCTTGTATGTATCCCACATCGTCGCAATATCGGACGGACTGATCGAGCGCCGGATCGGCACGCGTGTCAGGCCGAGCGAGAGATACGGACGGATATCGTCGAACAGGCTGTCCTCGTACTCGCCGCCGGTCGAGCTGTCGCAGAGGATGCCGATGTCGTGGCCGGCCTTGCTATGCTCCTCGACGAGATCGCGGACATGGCGGAAAATTCCGCCGACCGGCGACCTGAAGCAATGGAGGATGCGGAGCGGCTGCTGTGCCATCACTCAGAAAAGCCGTTCGCGAACGTAGATCGTGTCACCTGCGATGATCGGCCCTGATATGTTGATGCGGCCGGTCAGCACCTGTCCATTGATCTTGCGGGTGACATCGACCACGCGCTGGTTGGCGCGGCTGGTGAAGCCGCCGGCAACCGCGATGGCATTCTGCACTGTCATGCCGGGAACATAGGCATACTGGCCGGGCTGGCCCACTTCACCCATGATGAAGACCGAACGGTAGCGATCGACATCGATCGTGACGTCGGGATCGCGAAGATAGCCCTGCTGCAGTTTTTGGGCGATCTGCCCCGAGAGTTGCTGCAGGGTTCGTCCGCGGGCAGGGACCTGGCCGATGAGCGGGAAGGCGACATAGCCGGCCTGATCTACCGTATAGGTGTTGGTCAGGCTCTGCTGGTCGAAGACGGTGATGCGCAGTCGATCGCCGCTGTCCAGCGTATAAGGCTGAATGGTCGCCTCGTTGAAGGCCTTCGGCGCAGGCTTGTACGTCGTGCAGCCGCCCAATGCTGCGGTCATGGCTGCAAGGCTCAGGGCCAAAAGGATCTTGGGCTGGACGACAGACATCCGCTTGTGCTCACAAAAATGAAGTCGGTGCAGTCGTTATCGATCCGTTAGGGTTAATGCCCGGTAAAGGGCGCTTGCAATTTCCCGGTTTCCTTCATCGATCATCGGTCATTTTCTTGGCGAGCTTGTCATTAACCGTTGAGTTACCATGGTCGTTTACGCTTACGGCACCTTTGTTGTGGAGTAAGAGCATGTCCGGCGTAGCTCGTGATCAGGATGTGGACATAGACCTTGGCCAGTTGGTCCGTGCGGTCTGGGCGCGCCGTCTGCGGATTCTGACAATCACCCTCGTGGGGGCGGGCGTCGCCTTTGCCGGCGCCAAGATCATGTCGCCGCAATATCGCAGCGAAACACGCATCCTCATCGAACCCCGTGCGCCGGCCTTCGCCAGCACGCAGCAGATCAATGACGCCAGCGCCGGTCCGCTGATGGACGAACTGAACATCGCCAGCCAGGTGCAGCTTCTGCAATCGGCCGATCTCCTCAAGAAGGTCATCAACGACCTGAAGCTTTATAACCTGCCGGAATTCGACGATGCCGCCAGCGGCTCGGCGATGAGCAGTATCCTGGTGAAGCTGCATCTGAAGAAGAACCCGCTGGAGAACCCGCCGGAAGAGCGCGTCATCGACGCCTTCGTCGAACGCTTGCAGGTCTATCAGGTGCCGGGTTCGCGCGTCATCGGCATCAATTTCACCTCCAAGGACCCGAAGCTCGCGGCCGCCATCCCGAATGCCATGGCGAATGTCTATCTTTCGACCCAAAGCGGCGCCAAGCTCGATTCCAACTCCGAGGCGACCCGCTGGCTGGAGCCGGAGATCGAGGGCTTGCGCCAGAAGGTCAGCGAAGCCGAGAAGAAGGTCGCCGAATATCGCACGTCGCACGGGCTGTTGCAGACGAACGGCACGACCACTTTTCCGGCCCAACAATTGAACGATATCTCCGCCGAGCTGACCCGCGTGCGGGGCGATAAGGCCAATGCCGAGGCGCGGGCGCAGGCGGTGCGAAACGCACTGTCCTCGGGCGAGGCCTTCGATACGCTGCCCGACATCATGTCCTCACAGGCGATCCAGCGGCTGAAGGGCACGGAATCCGGCCTGCAGTCGCAGATCTCCGATCTGCAGACCAGCCTTCTCAACAACCATCCGCGGCTGAAAAGCCTGCGCGCTCAGCTCTCCGATATCCGCACCCAGATCCGCCAGGAGACGCAGAAGATACTGGCGAGCATCGAGAATGAATCCAAGGTTGCGGATCTGAGGGCGAACGAACTGGAGCGCCAGTCCGACACTGCGCAAGCCAACAGCGCCCGTGCCGGCGAGGACGAGGTCGGCCTGAATGCGCTGGAGCGCGAGGCGAACGCCCAGCGCCAGTTGCTCGAAACCTATCTGGTGCGCTACCGTGAGGCCGCCTCCCGCGCCGACAGCAATTCGAGCCCGGCGGATGCCCGTATCGTTTCCAAGGCCATCGAGCCGGTCGATCCCTATTTCCCGAAAGTGGTGCCGATCGTCGTCGTCGCTGCCGTCGCGACGCTGATCATCAGCGCCATCGCCATCATGCTGTCCGAACTCTTCAGCGGCCGGGCACTCCGCCCGACAGATGCGGCTCCGGAGACAATCGAGGCAGAAGCGTTCGCCGAGGAGAAGCATGTGCCGCAGGCCGCTCCGACCGTCGCTGCCGCCAAAAAGCCCGTCCAGCCGAGCATGCTTGCCGTGGTCGCGGACGAAGAGGATGTGATCGAGCACGTGAAGGCCGCCGAGGACGAGCCAGAGGACGAGCCAGAGGACGAGAATGAATTCTCCGTCGCCTCAGTTGCAGACTATCTCACTGGCAGCCGCGCACCACTTGCTATCGCGATATCTCCGACCGGTGACAATGGCTCGGCGGCGACGGTTTCGCTGACCCGCATGCTCGCCGACGCCGGCCGTCGCGTCATCCTGATCGACATGACCGGTTCCGGCTACCCCACAGAACTGATGGCCGAGGACCGGGCCGCTCTCGGTGTCACCGATCTGCTTTGCGGCGAGGCCGCCTTCGGCGATACGATCCACGGCGACCGCCTTTCCGATGCCCATCTCATCCCTCAAGGCCAGAGCGATGTGCGCCGCGCCATGCGCGGCGTCGACCGGCTGTCGTTGCTGCTCGATGCACTCGCCGCCGCCTATGACCTCGTGGTGGTCGAATGCGGTTCGGCCGATGTCGCCGGCGTCTCGCGGCTGACGCGCAGCCGGGACGTCGAGATCATCCTCTCGCTGCCTGAGGTCGAGGAAACCGTCTTTGTGGCTCTGATGACGGAATTCCAGGCTGCAGGCTATGAGCGCGTCGTGCTGATGTCCGGCGGCGAAGGGGCCGAGCAGACGCTCGGCCGGGCTGCTTGAACGGTTAGCCGATCCGTGCCCGAATGCCTTGGGCGAATTTATAGAGCTTCGGGCGCGCCTTGATGTGTGCCTTGCCGCGGGTGACGATCCGGTGTGCGGCGCCGGCGATCACACCGAACGGCGAAACCGGCAGCACCACGTCGTAGTGTGCGGTCTCGACCGGCGCCCAGGAACGCTTGTAGGTCTGGTCGCCGAGGCCGAAATCGAACAGCGCCACACCCTTGCCATGCAATCCCGAGATAGTCTGCCAATAGAGGAATTCGCCGGGGCTCGTATCCGGCACGAGCTCTTCATCGATCGCCCCGAACTGGCAGATGATGTGGTCACCCTTGCGCGAAATGCCTGAAATCGCGGCGATCTTACCCTCAAGCTCGCCCTTGAGCCGGAGCATATGCATCTGCAGCCCGAAGTACTGCCTGGTGTCATCCCGCTTGTCGATGAGACCGTGTAGGAAGGCCTGCGTTTTCCTTTCGGCGAAGACGTCGGGAAGGCCGAGGCTGGCGAAGCGGGCGCTCTTCAGCCGGAAGAAGATATCGAGCAGGCTATGCTGTTCTTCTGGTGTCTCGGGAATGACGTATTCGAACCCGCCGGCCGCCTCGAAGCGCTTCGACTGAACGCGGAATTTCTTGCGCCGGTTCTTGGCATTGAGTTGCTTCAGCGTGTCCTCGAAAGCGGGAAGGAACGGCAGCTGATAGGCGTGATTCTGGTTGTGCACCATCGGCAGCCCCGCGAGCGGGCTCTCGCGCCCGCGCCATTCCACCGGAATGTTCTGCAGCAGCAGGAGATCGGCGCGGCCCTTCAGTGCACGCTGGAGCTGGCCGGCGAACTCATGGGAGTCGATGGTTCTGCCGGCTTCGGCAAAGCTTTCTGCGAACAGGCCGGTATTGATATTGCTGTGATCGGCGGCGATGAATTTCGCTGTCGTGAGCCCGCGAGACTTGACGATCTCGACCGGCAGAATGAAGGCAGTCTGGCCGGCGTGGACGCCTTTGAGGATCGCAAGCGGCCGCTGGAAAGCGCTCACCCAGGCGGCGCACCAGTCGTAGCTCTGATGGAGTGATTGGAGATTGTCGCGCTCCAGCGCCCGCCATTCATCCTCAAGCAGCGGCATCGTGTCGAAGACTTCGATGTTGATTTCAGCCATGGCGAGTTTCATGCTCAGCTGGCGCAGGCGCGAAATGGCCATGTCGGCCAGCGCCTTGTCGGATGGCTGTTCATGGACGTCGAGCTTTTGCGTCTGCACGGTTTTCTCCGGTCAAGAATGCTGAACGGGAAGGTAGATACGGCAGACGTATATTTGGTTTAACCGCACGCGATGGGCGAGGTTTTCCGCAGATCACGGTTATTCGGCCGTTAATGCCCCTGAAGTATGCGCGCAAAAGCGTGCAGCGGTTTTTGCGACAACGACATGCGTAAAAGCAAAGACCTGAAGCGCAACAAGCGAATCTGAAAGATCGCGACGCGCTTTAGCGCAGCGGGGGGCCGGCCATCCATTTGATGATCACCATCGCCGGCAACACCCATAGCAGTCCGGTGAGCAGGAAGTAGAGGAGATGTCCCCACCACGGCGCGCTGCCGAGCGTTGCCACCGCGATCGTATTCGCCACCAGCGCATAGACGAGCACGAGCACGATGATGAGGATCGTGCCGATGAATTTGCGGAGGCGGACGGGCATCGGTTATCTCTCGGCATGGACGGGTCGAACCGGCGCGACGGCATGCCGCAAAGGTTCGGGGCTTGTTTTGCATGAGCCGGTGGGGCAAATCAACTGCCGGATAGAAGGAGACATCATGGCCGTCGCAAACCTGACCACGGAACAGGCGATCCTGAGCGAAGTGCGCAAGCAGAACCGCGACCGCCGCGCCTTGCGCCTCTGGCTCGGTTTCGTGATTTTGGCGCTGTTCTGTCTCGTGCTCGTCGGCGGTGCCACGCGGCTGACCAATTCCGGCCTGTCGATCACGGAATGGAAGCCGATCCACGGCGTCATCCCGCCGCTGTCGGCTGCCGAATGGGAGGAGGAATTCCGTCTCTACCAGCGCATTCCTGAATTTCAGCAGCTGAACAACTCCATGACTGTCGATGAGTTCAAAGGCATCTTCTGGTGGGAATGGGCGCACCGGCTGATCGCCCGCGGTATCGGCGTGATCTTCGCGCTGCCGCTCATCTATTTCTGGCTGACGGGGCGGATCGAAAAACGTCTGCGCTGGCCGCTCGTCGGCATCCTGGCACTCGGCGGCCTGCAGGGTTTTATCGGTTGGTGGATGGTGTCCTCGGGCCTGTCCGTCCGCACCGACGTCAGCCAGTACAGGCTGGCGACGCATCTCGTCATGGCCTGCCTGATCTTTGCCGGCTGCATGTGGATCATGCGTGGTCTCTCCAGACATTCCGACGATCCGGCGCCGACACGAAGCTCGCGCGGTTTTGCCGCCGCGATCGCCATTTTTGCGCTGTTCCAGATCTATCTCGGCGCGCTGGTGGCGGGCCTCGACGCCGGTTTTTCCTACAATACCTGGCCGCTGATGGATGGCGCCGTCATTCCCTCCGATCTGCTGATCCAGCAGCCCTTCTGGATCAATGCCTTCGAGAACCCGAAGACGGTGCAGTTCATCCACCGCATCGGCGCCTATACGCTGTTCGCACTGACGCTGATCAACATGGTAATCGCCCTTCGCGCAGCACCTTGGACCACCCATGCACGTCGCGCCGTCCTGCTCTTCGTGCTGGTGACGCTGCAGGCAGCGATCGGCATCGCGACGCTGCTGATGCAGGTGCCGCTTCACTGGGGCCTGCTGCACCAGGCCGGTGCGCTTGTGGTTTTCGGCTTCGCCGTCGCCAACTGGCGCGGCTTTTACGGCGAATATCCGCATGGAACGATGATCGCCGAACGCGACTGAAGCGAGCGGCGTTCTCGGGGCGGATCTACCGCAGCACGCCGTCGAGCAGCGGCATGCCGATGATCGCGGCGGCGGCGATCAGGATGTAGCAGGCGATGCGGAAGGTCTGCTCCTCGGCAAGCCCGAACAGTTTCGAGCCGCCGTAAAGCCCGACCGCATAACTCGGCAGGATGACGGCGGTGAGCGCAAAGACGGCAGGTACGAACAGTCCGCCGACATAATAGCTGATGGCGCTGAAAACGGACGAGATCGAGAAGTAGAGCACGACATTCGCCCTGACGCGGGTAAAGTCGCTTTTGCCGCCGAGCCAATAGGCGACGACCGGCGGTCCGCCGAGCTGCGCGGTGCCGCTGAAAAGCCCGGCGATCAGGCCGATGCCGCAGGTCAGCGGCGCGGACGCCTCCCCGTGATAGCGCCATCCCGATACCAGTAGCGCAAGCAGGCAGATGGCTATGATCGTGATACTCCAGCGCAAGAGCAGCGGGTCGAGCAACGCCAGTATCGCCGTGCCGGCCGGCACGCCGAGGGCGGCCCCCGCCGCCATGACGAAGACCTCGGGTCGGTTGGCGCCGCGCCAGGCGGAAGGGATCATCCCAAGCGCCGCAATGCCGTCGATGACGAGCAGGATCGGCGAGATCAGCTTCGGCCCAACGATCGCGCCACCGAGCGGAATGAAGATCAATGCGGCGCCGAAGCCCGAAAAGCCGCGGGCAAGCCCGGCGATGAAGGCAAACGCCATCAGCGCATAGATGCCATGATCGAGCAGGGCGGTGGCAAACCATGCGCCTACGCCAGCGATAAGCGCATCGAGCGTCATGACGTCAGGCTCCGTGATTCGGGATTGGTAGCGAGGAAGGGTCCGGTTTCATAACCCAATCGTCATCGATGATCGAGCGCGAAAGCGATGCTGCGACCGCCGATGCGAGCGGCCGCGGGAAAGGTCATGATGAAGAAATCGACACAAAGCTCGAGCGGCATCCATGTCGCCGCCGATCGCGCATTACGAGGCGAGCATCAGGTCCATGTTCTGCACAGCAGCGCCCGAGGCACCCTTGCCGAGATTGTCGAGCAGCGCCACGAGGTTCACCTGCGAAGCACCTGGCGTACCGAAGACGAAGAGCTTCATCGTGTCCTTGCCTTCGAGCTCGACGGCGTTGACCCGGGGCAGGGCCTTGCTTTCGGCCAGCGGCACGACACTGACGATATCCTGGCCGGCATAATGGGCGACGAGTGCGGTATGAATGCTCTCCATCGTCGTGCCCTCGGCGAGATCGTCGAGATGCAGCGGCACCTGCACGATCATGCCCTGGGCGAACTTGCCGACCGACGGCGAGAAGATCGGTGCGCGATCGAGCAAGCCGTGCACGGTCATCTCGGGCACGTGTTTATGGGTGAGCGGCAGGCCGTAGAGGAAATGCGGCGCGGTGATCGCATCCGGGTGATCCGGGTTTTCCATCTGCGCGATCATCTGCTTGCCGCCGCCGGTATAGCCCGAAACCGCGTTGACCGTAACCGGATAGCCGTCCGGCAGAATGCCGGCGGCGCGCAGCGGCCGAATGAGGCCGATCGCTCCGGTGGGATAACAGCCGGGATTGGCGACGAAACGGGCGGCTCTGATTCTGTCGGCCTGTGCGCCGTCCATTTCGGCAAAGCCATAGGCCCAGCCGGGATTGACGCGAAAGGCGGTCGAGGTGTCGATGACGCGCACATTGTTGTTGGCCGAAACCATCTGCACGGCTTCCTTCGACGCGTCGTCGGGCAGGCAGAGGATGGCGATATCGGCGCTGTTCAGCATGTCCTCGCGCATCGCGGCGTTGCGCCGCTCTGCTTCGGGAATTGACAGAAGCTCGACATCGCGGCGGCCGGCCATACGGGTGCGGATCTGCAGACCCGTCGTGCCGTGTTCGCCGTCGATGAAGATTTTCGGTGCCATGTTAAACCTGCGCTTTCAATGGGTTCTGAAGGTTTCCGGATTCAGTTTGAGGATGATAAGTCAGCCTTGTGACACGGCGATGGCGCGTCGCTCGGCATGAAGCCCCAGCATATACATCGCCACCGTTGCCCCCGCAATGGCGGTAATATCGGCATGATCATAGGGCGGCGACACCTCGACGACATCGGCGCCGCGGATATCGAGCTGGTGCAGACGCTGCAGCACCGAGAGGATCTTGGCGCTCGACGGCCCGCCTGAAACCGGCGTGCCGGTGCCCGGCGCAAAGGCAGGATCGAGGCAATCGATATCGAAGGTGAGATAGGCCGGCGCCCCCCGCGTATGGGAGATGATCGCCGAGGCGATATCGCTGGCGCTCATCTCCTCGACCTGATGACCGTAGAGAATATTGACGCCGCAATCCTCAGGCGCGTGGGTGCGGATGCCGATCTGAATGGAGCGGTCGGGATCGATGATGCCTTCGCGGGCGGCCCGCGCCACGAAAGAGCCATGGTCGATGCGCCGTTCCTCGTCGAACCAGGTGTCCTGATGCGCGTCGAACTGCACGAGCGCCAGCGGCCCATGTTTTGCTACATGGGCTTTCAGCAGCGGCCAGGTGACGTAATGATCGCCGCCGAGCGTCAGCAGGAAGGCGCCGCTGTCGAGGATGACATTTGCCTGGCGTTCGATAGCGGCTGGCGTGTCTTGATGATTGCCATAATCGAGCAGGCAGTCGCCATAGTCGATCACGGCCATTTCGGCGAAGAGGTCGCGGTTGAAGGGATATTGCGCATCATTGTCGAAGATCGCCGAGGCGCGCCGGATCGCCTGCGGCCCGAAACGTGTGCCCGGCCTGTTCGATGTCGCGGCATCGAAGGGAATGCCCCAGACGGCGACGTCGACGCCGGCGAGCTCCTTGGTGAAGCGGCGGCGCATGAAGGACAGCGCGCCGGCAAAGGTCGGGTCGCTGGCAGCGGAGGTGAGGCTGGTCGCCGTGAAGGCGTGGTCAATCGATCTGTTCGCCAAGTCATGCTCCTTTTTCGGCCGCAAAACCATAGTCGCGTTCGATGCGGACTCTGCATTGCAGGATTGCCGTTCGACGCGAGGTGTCGGCGGCGGGTCTCTCGCGAAGGAATTGGCCGATCCTCTGCGCGCAGAAAGGGGTAGGCGAGGTGCGGACGGATTTCAAGCAATCGTTCGGACGACGGCCGCTCGTGATCGTCGAGCGACCGTCATTCGCCCGCTGCCTATCGGGCCGGCTCCCACAGGCACCACAATCCAGCCAGCGTCGTCAGCGCGGTCGCTGAGATATAGCCCGCGAGCGGCCAGGCATTGTCGCCGCCGAGCAGAATCACAAAGAAGGTTCCGGCAAAGCCGACGATGATGCTCTGGACGCAGAAATAGAACGCGACCGCCGTTCCCGCCGTGTCGCCAAAGGCGGCGAGCGCGCCGTTGGCCGTGACCGCCGTTGCAAGGACGATGCCGATTGCGATGATCCACATCGGCACGACGAAGCTGACCAGGGAAGGCTGCAGAAACAACTCTCCGAAGACAAGCAGCGCGGCGCCGAGAAGCAGCACTGCCATGCCTCTGGCAAGGCTGCCTGCAATGCCTCAGCGCATCACGAAGCCTTTGGCGAAACGCGCCATCACGATCATCACCAGCGCCACCGTAGCAAAGACGAAGCTGAAGCCGATGCCGGAGAAGCCGGCTTCGTCGATCAAGATACGAGGTGCCGTCGAGAAGAAGACGAAGAAGGCGCCCATCGCCGTGCTGAAGCCGCCCGTATAAACCCAGAAGGGAAGGCTTGTAAGGATCGGGCGGACATCGATCTTCGCGGTAACGGCAGGGCGGGTTTCGTGCCACCGCATGCTGGCGTTGAAAAGCGCGGTGATGGAAAGGAGACCGATGACGAGGAAGATGGCGCGCCAGCCGAAGCGATCCGATATCAGAGCTCCAGCGATCGGACCCAATGCGGGCACGAACGAGAGAATGGAGCCGAGAAGGCTATAGATCGTGCTGCTTTCGGGACGCCCGCCGTAGACGTCACGCACAGTTGCGAAAGTTGCGACGAGGGTCGCCGACGCGCCGACTGCCTGCAGCAATCTCAAGACCACGAAGAGCGGCGCCGACGAGGAGCCAGCAAGCAGAAAGGATGAAGCGGCAAAGAGTGCAGCACCTCCAAGCAGGACAGGCCGTCGTCCGATAATATCGGAAATTGGGCCGAAGACGATCTGGCCGACACCGAGCACGATCATGTAGAGGCTGAGGGTCAGTTGGATGATGGCCGGCGAAGTGCCGAGTTTCTCCGGCATCATCGGCACGATCGGCAGATAGATATCCATGGCGAACGAGGCCAGGATGTCGAACGGTGCCATCAGCAGCAAGGCTGCCGGCAGGGAATAGGTCCAGTGCTGGATTTTGGGATAAGACATGGGAAAGAACCCGCTCAAATGATTTCATTCGGCGGCGATCTGTCTCTTCATCGGTATCGGGATTGACCGGACAGACGCCGCAACAACAGGACAAAGTTGTTGCGGCCTATTTGTCTGCGGACTTGGTTGTTCCCATCATGCGCCCCTGACTGCGGCTCCGCTCATTCCCGAAGCGCTTTCCATCTGATTAGCAATGTAGCTGGGGTTCGGCAACAGTGCCTCTTCCTCTTGCGCGGCAATCTGGTGAAATCAGTGGTTTAGTCGAAATTTTTCTAAAAGTTATACTTGTATAAAATTCCGCGACTGCCTATGCGAGGTGGGGTTGCAGATTCGCTCCTTATAGCCGGCAAGAACATTATACTTTTGGGAATATTTAAGTGATTTACCGAAGAGAGATTGACGGCCTGCGGGCGGCCGCGGTGATGCCCGTCATTCTTTTTCATGCGGGCTTCAGTTTCTTCAGCGGCGGCTTCATCGGAGTCGACGTTTTCTTCGTGATCAGCGGCTTTCTGATCACCTCGATCATTCTTGAGGAGATGCGCAACGGCACCTTCTCGCTGGCGGCATTCTATGAGCGCCGCGCCCGCCGGCTGCTGCCGGCCCTATTTCTCGTCATCCTGTGCTGTCTCCCCTTCGCCTGGTTCTGGGTCATGCCGGAGGAATTTCGTGCCTTCTCCGACAGCCTGATCGCCACCAGTCTTTCCGGCGCCAATTTCCTGTTCTGGTTCGAGAGCGGCTATTTTGCGCCGGAGGCCGGAGGGGTGCCGCTGCTCCACCTCTGGAGCCTCGCCGTCGAAGAGCAATATTATATGTTCTTTCCGCTGCTTGTCATGTTCATGTGCAAGCGCCGGCGGAACTGGCTGTTCGCGGCCCTGGTTGTAATCGCCTGTGCCAGCCTTGCCTATAGCGAGTGGGCGTCGCGCGCCTTTCCCTCGGCCAATTTTTATTTGCTGCCGTCGCGGGCCTGGGAATTTCTGGTCGGATCGATCTGCAGCTTGCTAGAGATGAAGGGGCAAAAGCGCGGCAGCAATCCGCTGTCGCTCCTCGGCTTCTGCATGATCGCCTTCTCCGTCTTCTATTTCGACGAGACTTCGGCCATTCCGTCCACGCTCGCCCTGGTTCCTGTGGTGGGCACGATGTTCGTGCTGCTTTTTGCGCAACAGGGAACCTTGGTGGCGGCACTGCTTTCGACCCGTGTTTTCATCACGGTCGGGAAGATCAGCTACAGCGTCTATCTCTGGCACCAGCCGCTTTTTGCCTTTGCGCGTATCCGCAGCATCGATCCGCCGCCGATCACCGAGATGGCCGTGTTGGCCTGCTTTTCTCTCGTGCTCGGCTATTTATCGTGGCGTTTTGTCGAGCAGCCGTTCCGCAGGAGCAGGCACCGATTGCTGCCGTCCCGCCGCGGCCTGGCCGCATCGGCATCGGTGATTCTTGCGGCCCTTACCGCCTTCGGGCTTTACGGCCATGATACGCGCGGTATCCCCTGGCGGCTTCCGGAACCGATCAAGAAATTTATCGCCGAGAGCGAATGGAGCAAGAACTGTCTTATCGAGAGCGGCTCGGGTTGGGATGAGATGCCGATCAAGAGTTGCATATTCAATGGCGGCCACGCGCAGACATACGCAATCCTCGGAGATTCTCTGGCATCGGCGCTGACGCCCGCGCTCACCAGCCGCCTGGACGGTATGGATATCGGTCTGCAGCAGATTACGCATAGCTTCTGTGCGCCGGTCGTCGATGTTTCGATGGTTCCCCGGTCGGCGCGCGAATGCGGTGCCTTCAACGCCGCGGCCATCGATTATCTCATCAACAGCAAGGTGAAAACGGTCTTTCTCGCCGCTTCCTGGCAGGTCTTTTTCGAGCAATCGAGATACGTGTTCAAGGGCGAGGAAGTCGCGACGTCCGACGTAAGTCAGAGGTTGAGGGATGCTTTCGACAAAACCGTCGGTCAGCTCACATCGGCCGGAATCCGCGTCGTCATCATCTATCCTCATCCGCGAGGCGACACAGAGATCGCGGCCAAGGTCGCCAAATTGATGCACAAGGGCTTGCCGGCACCGACCGTCACGATCGCGGAGGATGAATTTCGCCAGCAATCATCGCCCTCCTACGCCTATCTCGACGATCCCAAAGACAGGGAGATCCTGCGCGTCGATCCGGCCAGGATCTTTTGCGGGATAGAGGCGGGGCGATGCGATTTGGCGCGGGACGGCAGGGCTTTCATTTTCGACAAGGTGCATTTCACCCCGGCAGGAGCGGACGCCGTCGCCGACGAAATTCTGATCGCCCTCAAGCGAGACGATATGGCGGCTGAGCCCGGCGTGGCGGCGCTCTCTTCCGGCCATTTCCAATAGAGAAACTCAACGGGCTGTTGCAGGCGTCCTTTGCGCGTCTGAGAAGGCGAGCTGCGCCGCAGGAGTTGGGTAAAAGACAAAAGGCCGGCGCTGTTTAGCGCTTCCTTGAAAAGCTGAACCGCGCCAACAGCACAAAACAAAAAGGCCGGGTTGCCCCGGCCTTCGTAAATCCCATCTGTCCGAAGCGATTAACGCTTGGAGAACTGGAACGAGCGGCGGGCCTTTGCCTTGCCGTACTTCTTGCGTTCGACGACGCGGCTGTCGCGGGTCAGGAAGCCGCCCTTCTTCAGCACCGCGCGCAGGCCCGGTTCGAAGTAGGTGAGCGCCTTGGACACGCCATGGCGAACGGCACCGGCCTGGCCGGAGAGGCCGCCGCCGGCAACGGTTGCGACGATGTCGAACTGGCCGTCACGGGCAGCCGCGACGATCGGCTGGCGCAGGATCATCTGCAGCACCGGACGTGCGAAATATTCCGCGAATTCCTTGCCGTTGACGGTGATCTTGCCGGAGCCCGGCTTGACCCAGACGCGGGCGACGGCGTTCTTGCGCTTGCCGGTCGCGTAGGAGCGGCCGAGCGAATCGACCTTGCGGACGTGGGCCGGAGCAGCAGCTTCGGAAGCCGTGCCGAGATCCTTCAGGGAGGAGAGGTCAGCCATATCAGGCGCTCCTTACGTTCTTTTTGTTGAGCGCGGCAACGTCGAGGGCGACCGGCTGCTGGGCTTCATGGGGATGGTTGGAGCCGGCGTAAACGCGCAGGTTCTTCATCTGGCGACGGCCGAGCGGGCCACGCGGAACCATGCGTTCGACGGCCTTTTCGAGGACGCGCTCCGGGAAGCGGCCTTCGATGATCTGGCGTGCACTGCGTTCCTTGATGCCGCCGGCATAACCGGTGTGCCAGTAGTAGACCTTGTCGGAATACTTCTTGCCGGTGAAAACGACCTTTTCGGCATTGATGACGATGACGTTGTCGCCGTCGTCAACGTGAGGCGTGAAGGTTGCCTTGTGCTTGCCGCGCAGGCGCATAGCGATGATGGAAGCGAGACGGCCAACGACCAGCCCTTCGGCGTCGATGATCACCCACTTCTTCTCCACCTCTGCAGGCTTCTGGGAGAAGGTTGCCATAGTGAATACTCTCTTTTGGGACCCTTGGCCCGAAGGCTTGAAGGGCGTTTCTTGTTGCTTGGATTGGCAGGCTTGAGGCATGCCAAAAAGAAAGCAGCCCGGATAGGCTGCGTTCTGGCGCGGTGTATAAAGGGAATGTGATATTCGGTCAATATCGACTTTCTGAGGGATCGGAAAAAAGAATAGGTGAAAACAATGAGTTATGTAGATGGTATTATAATACCTCACATTTGTCGGCCGCAGATCTGCCGTGTTTGGCCTTTTCCGCGTCGCTTTCGGCCGAAGGCCGTTTTAATCCTCGAACTCGCGCAGGCATTTGATCATTTCGCGAAGGCCGCGGGTCAGATGTTTGTCGCGGCGCAGAACCATGCCGAGGCGGCGCGTGAGCCGCGGGTTCAGCGATGAGGTCGTCACGAGGCCGGCGCGGTCGCGCTTCAGCGCCAGCCCCGGCAGGATCGACCAGCCGAGCCCCACGGCCACCAGTTCCTTGATCGCCTCGATGCTGCCGAACTCCATCGCAGGTCGGATCCTGGTATCCGGTGCAGCCAGCCACGCGTCGATTGCCCGCCTGGTATTGCCGCCCTCATAAAGCAGCAGCGTCCGGTCGCGCATGAAGGCGGCGTCCGGTCCGCCGTCGGGCATGAGACTGCCCGCGGGGGCAACGGCCAGCAATTCCTCCTCGTAGAACGGTTCGATCTCGAAGTTGCGTCCCGATGCCGGCAGGGCGACGACGGCGATATCGAGGCTATTGGCCTCCAGATCGCGCAGAATATCGTCGGCATCGCCGATGCGCACGGTGATTTCGAGGCCGGGCATGGATTTTCTGGCAACGGCGATGGCGCGAGGAAGCAGATGGATCGACGCCGTGCCGCCACTGCCGATGCGCACGCGGCCGCTGGCTCCATCTCTGTACGGCATCATCGCTTCTTCCGCGGCGGCCGATTCCTGGAGCAGCCGCTTTGCATGCACGAGCAGGTCGAGGCCTGCCGCGGTCGGCTGCGCCCGCCGCCCGACACGCTCGATCAGCCGGACGCCGAGCCGCTGTTCGAGCCCCTTGACCTGCAGGCTGACGGCCGGTTGCGTCAGGCCTTCCTTATCGGCCGCAGCCGTAAAGCTTCCGAGATCGGCGACGTTGACGAAGGCGGCAAGCTGATCGAGGTGGAGAGGCATACAAAAGAATTCCTTATGCATATCATAATATCCATAAGCTTCTTTCGCGGCATCTTCCAGCGCATCTTTCATCCGTTGAAGAAAGGAAGAAGAGATGGCCCTGGAATTGAGCGGGATCCTTGACACACCTCGCGATATCGTTCGGTCGAGACTTCGCGGCATGGCGCGCTGGAGCCTGCGGCTGCTGATGACGATCGAACATCACCTCGAAAGGCGCCGCAGCCGCGGCACGCTCTTAGAACTCACCGACGATCAGCTTTGCGATGTCGGTCTGACCCGTGCGCAGGCGCGGGCCGAGACATCGAAGTCATGGTTCTGGTCCTGACGGCAGCGGCCCATGCGTGAAGAGCGGATCCTGCTCGAAATTGCCGGCGCCTTGTGGCAAAACGTCTGACTGGAATCGAGCGCAGGGAGCAGCATCATGGCCGAAATCGTATCCTTCCCGGACGCAGCCGGAGCGGAGGGGGGCGGACTGCTGACCCGCTCTCTGCGCGACGGCGTGCTGCGGCTCGTGCTCGATAACCCGCCGGCCAATGTGCTTTCGATCGCTCTTCTCGAAGCGCTGATGGAAGAGCTCGATACGGCCGGAGCGGAGCCTGATGTGCGTGTCGTCGTCATCGCCTCGACCGGCAACGTCTTTTCCGCCGGACATGATCTGAAAGAGCTGACGGCCCATCGCGGCGATGAAGATCAGGGTGCCGGTTTCTTCGAAAAGACCTTCCGGCTCTGCGCCGATCTGATGCTGAAGATCGCCCATCTGCCGAAGCCCGTCATTGCCGAGATCGATGGGCTGGCGACGGCTGCAGGCTGCCAGCTCGTTGTCTCCTGCGATCTGGCGATCTGCACGGACAGTTCGACATTCTGCACGCCGGGAGTCAACATCGGCCTGTTCTGTTCGACGCCGATGGTGGCCGTTTCCCGCGCCGCGCACCGCAAGCAGGCAATGGAGATGCTGCTGACCGGCGAGACGATCGACGCCTCGACCGCCAAGGATTTCGGCCTCGTCAACCGTATCGTGCCGAAGCAGTATCTGGCGCAGGTGGTTTCCAAATATGCGGCTGTGATCGCCAGCAAATCGCCGCTGACGCTGAAGATCGGCAAGGAAGCCTTCAACCGGCAGCTCGAACTGCCGGTGGAGGCGGCATATGATTATACCGCCGGGGTGATGGTCGAGAACATGCTGACGCAGGATGCGCAGGAAGGGATCGGCGCCTTCCTCGGCAAGCGCAAGGCCGAATGGACCGGTGAGTGATCACGCCAGTTTCAGAACCAGCCCACCGATGGCGATGACGACGCCGGCGACGTAGCGCCAGATGCTGGCTTTTTCCTTGAAGACGGTGATCGAGATCACCAGCGCAAAAAGGATCGCGGTTTCGCGCAGGGCTGCAACGGTCGCGACCGGGGCTTTCGTCATTGCCCAGAGTGCGAGCCCATAGGAAGCGATCGAGCCGGCGCCGCCGATGAGACCGCGCCACCAGTTGCGGCGAACGTGACGCACGACTGCGAAAGCGCCGCGCTGCGACACCGCCCAGGAAAACAGCAGTACCGGCGGCAGCAGGGACATCCACAAAGTGTAGGAAACGGCATTGCCGGAGATGCGCGCGCCGACGCCGTCGACATAGGTGTAGCTGGCGATGACGCAGGCATTGGCAAGCGAGAGGACGACGGCGCGGCGGCTGCCGCGTCGCGCCTCCAGGGCGAGCGTCAGCACACCGGCGCAGATTGTCATTGTGCCGGCAAGAGCGCCGCCGGAAAGATTTTCCTTGAGGATGAAACCGCTTGTCGCGGCGATCAGGAGAGGAGCACAGCCACGCATCAGCGGATAGACGAGGCCGATATCGCCTGCCCGATAGGCGGCGGCGACCAGCTGGAAATAAGCGAATTGCAGGATGGCCGAGGCGCCGATGAACGGCCATGCTGAGGCGTGTGGCAGCGGCAGGAACGCCAGGAACGGCAGTGCCGAAACGGCGCCGCCGGCAGAGATCAGCGCCGCATCCAGGGATTTATCGCTCCCTGCCTTGACGATGGCGTTCCATGTCGCGTGCAGCAGTGCGCCGAAGAGAACGAGCAGGATAACGTCGAGAGGCAAGGGAGTAAGTCCGGAGAGGATGAGAGGAAGCGGAATACGCCTCGCCTTCGGCGTCTCAAATTTCTGAAAAGACAACTGGGATTTGCACGAAAACGTGCGGCTGCGGTCGCTTATGCGTTCATATGTCGAATAGCATCCTTTCAGGATGTGAACAATGGTGGAGCATTGCGGCAATTTTTGCGTGCGCGCGATATACGTTCAATCCACGCGATGCTTTCAACTATGAGATGTTTCTAATGGATGAGGGAACAAATGGCGGAATTACCGCGAACAGAAAGAGAAAATATCTTCGGGAATTCGGGAGGCGGTTATTCTATGCTGCTGAAATATAGACATTATTCTATAGCTTTGACATACAGGAAAATTAAAGCCTTTGGTTGTGCAATCTTCAAGAAATCGCAGCGCGGAATTGAGCTCAGGCCTTTCGCAAGCGCGAAAGACATACAGTTTAGGCGACTGTCACGACGGCGAAAAAATCAAAGCTGATGATGCGGAACGAAGAGCATCCCGTCAAGGTTGTCTATGCTCTGGCAGTTCAGTACCTGGCAGCGGGGATTGTCTTTCGAGGGGATATGCGTCCATTCGGCATAATCGGTCGCGTCGCAATAATTGCTGTTGCGGACATAGCGATCAAAGAGCGGCAAGCCACGCGAGGACTGATAGCGGAAGATGACGGCGCCTTGATTATGGATGGCAGCGCGCACGCTGGCACAGATCATGGCGAGCGGATTGTAACGCAAGATGGCCAGCGCCGGCGATGCGGCTAGCACGAGCATGAGGGCAAGAGCGATTTTTTTCATCGAATCATCCTCAGGGAGTAGCCAACTCATATATACGAAAGAGACACACCGCCGGTTTCATGAAAAGGCAAAAAAACATGTCGGCTGTGCCGAAGGGCTTTCGGGAATGGAGAAGCGGACATGAATCACGACGCCTACACGGATGAATACCTCGCCGGAATTCTGCATTCGGTAAAAACCATCGCGCTGACCGGCGCTTCGCCCAATCCGGCCCGGCCGAGCAACGGCGTCATGGGCTATCTGCTGTCGCGTGGATACGAGGTCATTCCTGTCAATCCGGGGCAGGCGGGCAAACAGATCCAGGGCCGTACCGTTTATGCCCGGCTCGCCGATATTCCCGTGCCGATTGACATGGTCGACGTATTTCGCGCCTCCGAATATCTGGATGGTGTCGTCGAGGAGGCGCTGGTGCTGAAGCCGCTGCCGAAGATCATCTGGGCCCAGCTTGGCGTCCGCGACGATGCGGCTGCGGCAAAGGCGGAGGCTGCCGGCATCCAGGTCGTGATGAACCGCTGCCCTGCGATCGAGTATCCTCGTCTTATTGCCTGAGTTGCGGTCTGCTGAGATGGATTTTCCACCGAACGCCCATGGGTTGAAACGGATCGCGGTTAACTTTCGTAAGCGACAGGCTATGATCCCGCCCGTCAGCAACAACGGGAGGACGACATGGCCAAAAATGATCCGGGATTCAACACGTTGGCGATTCATGCCGGCGCACAGCCCGACCCGACGACCGGGGCGCGGGTAACGCCGATCTACCAGACGACCGCTTTCATCTTCAATGATTCCGATCATGCCGCCGCCCTCTTCGGTCTGCAGGCCTTCGGCAACATCTACACCCGCATCATGAACCCGACGCAGGCCGTGCTTGAGGAGCGCGTCGCAGCGCTAGAGGGCGGCACGGCAGCCCTTGCCGTCGCTTCCGGCCATGCGGCACAGGTGATCGTCTTCCACAACATCATGCGCCCCGGCGAGAATTTCATCGCTGCCCGCCAGCTCTATGGCGGCTCGGTCAATCAGTTCGGCCATGCCTTCGAGAATTTTGGCTGGCAGGTGCGTTGGGCCGATGCCGCCGATCCGACAAGCTTCGAAAGCCAGATCGACGACAAGACACGCGGCATCTTCATCGAAAGCCTGGCCAATCCCGGCGGCACCTTCGTTGATATCGCGGCGATTGCCGACGTCGCACATCGCCACGGCCTGCCGCTGATCGTCGACAATACGATGGCGACACCCTATCTCATCCGCCCGATCGAGCACGGTGCCGACATCGTCGTGCATTCACTGACCAAGTTTCTCGGCGGCCACGGCAATTCCATGGGCGGCCTCATCGTCGACGGCGGCACCTTCGACTGGTCGAAATCCGGCAATTACCCGATGCTGTCGAGCCCGCGGCCGGAATATAACGGCATGGTGCTACACGCGACCTTCGGCAATTTCGCCTTCGCGATCGCTGCACGCGTGCTTGGCCTGCGCGACCTCGGGCCGGCGATCTCGCCCTTCAATGCCTTCCTGATCCTGACCGGCATCGAGACGCTGCCGCTCAGAATGCAGCGCCACAGCGACAATGCGACCGCCGTCGCCAAATGGCTGAAGGCACACAGCAAGATCGCCTGGGTGAATTATGCCGGCCTCGACGACGACCCGAACCACGCCCTGCAGCAGCGCTACTCGCCGAAGGGCGCCGGCTCCGTCTTCACCTTCGGCCTCAAGGGCGGCTACGAGGCGGGCAAGACGCTGGTCGAGGGGCTGGAGCTCTTCTCCCATCTTGCCAATATCGGCGATACCCGTTCGCTCGTCATTCATCCGGCCTCGACGACGCACCGGCAGTTAACCGACGAGCAGAGGATCGCTGCCGGCGCCGGGCCAGACGTCGTGCGCCTCTCCGTCGGCATCGAGGACGTCAAGGACATCATAGCCGATCTCGAACAGGCATTGTCCAAGATCTGAGATCAGAGGGATCTACGGCGACCATGACAAATTTCATCACCTTCGATATCGACGGCGTCGAACCCGAGTTCGGCGCCCCGGAGCCCGGCCGGATCATTTCCGGCGATCCGCATTTCCGCACATGGAATCTGGAGGAAGCCGAAGGCGGCCTCTATTCCGGCATTTGGGAGGCGACGCCGGGCAAGTGGCGGATCACCTACGAGGAATGGGAATATTTCAGTCTGCTGTCCGGCCATTCGATCGTGACGGAGGATGGCGGTGAACCGGTTCATCTGAAGACGGGCGACCGGATGATCCTCAAGCCCGGCTTCAAGGGAACGTGGGAAGTCGTTGAAACGACTCGCAAGGATTATGTGATCAAGGTTTGAGCGGAGGGCGAACGAAGCCGAGCCTGTCCCGTTTTCGGCTTCGCCTTTGTCGTCACTTTCACGGCGGTGCTCCGCAACGGCAAGCGGGCAACGACGGTGTTCGTGACGCGTTATCCCGGATTGAAATGCTTTTAACCAATCCCATTAATCGCGCCTACATCGACAAATGCTAAACCTTATCTGCAGCGCATTGCGGACATGATGTCTCCTGCCGTCCCACAGACATGGCCTTGCAATTAATCTTTCCGGAATTTGCATGTCGTCGAATCTTGCAGGTAGGTACGTTCGCACCCAGACGTCTTCCATCATCGCAACAACGGTCTTCTTCCTTGTCGTCGCCCTCGTACTGACCGGCCTGGTGGCACATGTCGTCGTTACGATGACCCGGTCTGCGAACGAAATCGATGATGCCAGGGCCAATCGCGCCGCCCGCGCGGCAATCGGTGCGTTTGTCAGTCGCCTGAGCGCGACAACGACGGATAATGCCGTATGGGATGATGCCTATAGCGCTGTCTCATCTTCGGCTGCCGCGGATTGGGCCTATGAGAATTGGGGGAAAACCAGCGAGGATTACGCGCTCTATGATGGCGCGATCGTGATTGGCCCTGATCGGTCTTCGATCGTCTCGGCCTATGCCAAAGGCAAGCCCTTCCAGCCGAGCGCGTTTTTCGGGCAAGGTTTTTATCAGCAGATCAATGTGGCTGCCGATCCGGAGCGGGCGCCAGTGATCAATTTCATCAAGACCGAAAACGGTATCGCTCTGATCGCATCGCAGGCAATCCAGCCTTTCCAAGCGACCGCGGAGCTTCCGAAGCTTAGCACGCTGAGTTTCTACAAGGAATTTACATCGGAAGTTATCGACACGCTTTCGAATGAACATGAACTTGAAGGCTTGCGACTTGAGACGACGCCGAAGCCTGAGTTCCTGAACACGCCGATCACCGACATGAAGGGGGCCGTCATCGGCTATCTCGTCTGGCCCAGCAAAGCGCCGGGAAGCGCCGTGTTTCATCAGGTGTACCCCTATGTTGCAGCCGCTATCGTCATCCTCGCGCTGTTTCTAATCGGCGTTCTGCTGGTTGGCGCCTCCGAGGCGCGGCGCCTGCGCCAATTGGCGCAAACAGCGATTTTCGAAGCCGACCACGATAGCCTGAGCGGTCTGTTGAACAGACACGGGCTTCTCAACCTGTTGGAAGGGCTGGAAAATTCGGCCTCTTCGCCACATCGGCTCTATCTGGTCGACCTTGATGGCTTCAAGGCCGTCAACGATGCCTGGGGCCATGCGGTGGGGGACGATTTGATCCGGCTGGTCTCGAAGGCGCTAGCCGCCTGCCACCCCGAGATCATTGCCACGGCGCGGCTCGGGGGCGATGAATTTGCGCTGGTGCACGTCGGTTCTGCCACGCGCGGAGAGATGGAAAAGACCATTCTGGCGCTGTTTGCCGAGCCCTTCAAAATCGACGGACGAACGATCGAGGTTGGCGCAAGCATCGGCGCTGCTGCCCGCAGCGGCGACGTCCCGCCCTTGGAGCTGCTCCGCAGAGCGGACATGGCCCTCTATCGTGCCAAGGCAAATGGTCGGGGCCAGGCGATCGAATACGACCCCGAACTGGACCGGGAACGCCAACGGGTCGCCGAACTGGAAGGCCTGTTGAAGAGCGCCATCAGCAGTGGCGCAATCGAAGCCGTTTTCCAACCTCTCGTCTCTGCTTCGACCGGCGCTGTGACCGGTCTTGAAGCACTGGCGCGCTGGCGAACTGCAACCGGAAATATCAGCCCGGAGATTTTCATCCCTCTTGCCGAGAGGTGCGGCCTCATCGATGCGCTCGGCGTTCATATGCTGAGAACATCGATCGAGCACGCCAAGAGCTGGCCCGATCTGGCATTGTCGGTGAACGTTTCGCCAATCCAGCTCTGCAATCCGGAATTTGCCGCTGAAGTGATCTCGGTCCTGCAGGAGCTCGATTTTAATCCCAACCGCCTGACATTGGAAATCACCGAAGGCGTTCTGATGACAAATCCGGATCAGGCCCGGCGGTCGATAGACCAGCTCAAGCATGTCGGCATCAAGTTCGCGCTTGATGACTTTGGCTGCGGCTACGCAAGCATTGGCGCATTGCGGCAGTTCGGGTTCGATCGCATGAAGATCGACCGCTCGCTCGTGTCTGCTCTCGACGAAGACTCAAATGGCGCCGATGTTCTGCGGGCAACCATCTCGCTCGCGACCGCGCTGCGGGTTCCCGTGACCGCGGAAGGGATCGAGACTGCTCGCCAGGCGGCGATCTTGCGCGATGCCGGCTGCGATCAGCTTCAAGGATATCTGATGGGAAAGCCTATGTCGGCATATGACATATCCAGCAGGCTGTTAGAAGAGTCAGCCGCATGATGCCGCCAAGGTCGTGGCATAGACTCGGTGTTGATGGCTCGTTACCGGCGTTCCAGCAGAGCGGTGACCGCTGAACGTGACTCCCTTTCACTCGCTGCCGGACGTCTTCACCGTTAACCGGTAACATTTGTCCTGCTGCCAGTCGCTGAAGGTCAAGCGCACGGAAGACTATACCGGCCGTTACGGCTGATCCGCAATCCCGGGATCGCTTCAGCGATGCCCGAAGGAGGAATCGATCACCATTGCAGATCCAGCCGGTCTAGCCCGTGGAAATGGTAGACGTCCTTGACCACGGGTGTCTTTGCCAGCTTGAGTCCGGCCAGCCGTTCGAACAGGATCGGCAGCACGACGTTGAGCTCCAGCCGTGCCAACGGCGCGCCGATGCAGAAATGGATGCCGGCGCCGAAGGAGAGGTTCGCCGCTTCGTTACGACCAGGCAGGAAGGTCAGCGGATCGGTGAATTTCGTCGGGTCGAGATTGGCGGCGGCGAGGATGAGGCTCACCTTGTCGCCGCGCTTGAAGGAGACCCCGTCGATTTCGGCTGGCTCCAGCGCCCAGCGCTGGAAGATGTGGACCGGCGCGCAGATGCGCAAGGTTTCCTCTACGGTGCGCTCCGTCGTCGCCTCGTCACGGAAGAGTTCCGCCGGATCGCAGCCGCTGTCGAGGATGGTGCGTACGGAATTGCCGATCTGGTGCACGGTCGCCTCATGCCCGGCATTGAGCAGCACGATCGTTGTCGAGACGAGCTCCTCTTCGGTCAGATACTGACCCTTGTGCTCGGTATGGATCATGTGGGTCAGCAGGTCGTCGCGCGGTTCGGTGCGGCGTTCTGTGATGACCGTTTTGACGTAGTCGGAAAATTCCTTCGCCGCCCGTTCGGCCTCGTCCTCCTGCTCGCGCGTACGGCCGAACATGTACATGCGGACATAGGCGTGCGACCAGGCGAGAAGTTGCGGTCCCATCTCTTCGGGAATACCGATCATCCGGGCAATCATCGTCACCGGGATGATGTCGGCAAAGGCCGAGAGCAGCTCGACCTCACGCTTCTCCGCGAAACCGTCGATCAGCCGATTGGCGAGTTCGGCAAGCTCCGGTTTCATCTTCTCGACATGGCGGGAAACGAAGGCGCGGTTGACGAGCGTACGCAGCCGCGTGTGCTCCGGCGGTTCGAGTTCGAGCAGGGAATAACGTTCCGAGAGATCGAAACTGGCAAGATGCGGCATCGGCTCGGCAAGGCAGAGCTCCTCGCGGCTGGCGATATGCAGGATCTGCCGGCCAAAGCGGCGGTCGCGCAGCAGACCGTTCACATGGTCGTAACCCGTGAAGAACCACTGCTTCTGCTCAAGCCAGTAGAAGGTCGGGCAATGGGCGTGAAGGGCCGCATAGACGGCATTCGGGTTACTGTAGAAGGCCGGGTTGCGGCCGTCCAGAGAGACATGACGGTTGGCGCGGTCGATCGAGAGAAAGGATGGGATCATCATGCCCCGAGGCTTAGCGGATTTGGTAAGCCTCGAAAAGATGTGGGGAGAGGGATCCCGGACTACCCGGCCCGCGACAGTGTGCCCATGCGTCGCAGCGCCTCGACCTGGTCGTCGACCGTCGGTACGAGTTCGCCGGCGGTGCTTGGCGGCGCAGCCGGGGCAGGGGCCGCGGCCTCCGCTTCGCCGAAGGTGACCGTGCAGTTGCGGCCGGCGGCCTTCGCCGCATAGAGCGCCCGGTCGGCAGCCGAGATCAGCTTGTCGATATTGGCTTCGATCGAGGAGGCGAGCGCGATGCCGATGCTGACCGTGACCGGAACGATAGCTTCGCCGGTGCTGACGGGAAGACTGCAGAATTCGGTGCGGATCGCTTCGGCGATCGCCTCGGCTTCCGTCTGGTCCGTGACCGCGGCGAAGGCGGCGAATTCCTCGCCGCCCATGCGGCCGAAGATGTTGTTTGGAATATACTGGCGGGCCATCCGCGCGAATGCGGTCAGCACCGCGTCGCCGGACTGGTGGCCGAAACGGTCGTTGACCCGCTTGAAATGGTCGAGATCGAAAAGCATGACCGCGACCTGGCGCCGGTCGTCATGGGCCTTTTCCTGGGTGGCGTCGAAATAGCCGAGCAGGCCGCGGCGGTTGAGCACGCCGGTCAGCGAATCGGTCAGGGTGAGCGCACGCAGGTGCCGTTCGGAACGCTCCATGATCAGCCGGCAGGTGAACGCGAACGCGATGGTGAGCAGGAAGGCGCTGGCCATGGCGGAAACGCCGCCGAGATTCGTCGCTTCGATATCGCTTGGCATCGTCAGCGCCATCATCAGCGCCGAGCCGAAGCACAGGCAGCCCTGGAGGACGAACACGCCCATCAGCTTACGGCGGGTACGCTCGCGGCGCATGTCGCCGGCGGCGACCGCCATTGCAAGTGCCGTCGCACCCGTCGCCGAAGCAAGGTTATAGAGCACCACCCGGTTTGAATAATCGCTGTTGACCCAGGGCAGGAAGACCCCGGCGAGCCAGATTGCCGGCGGCAGCAGCGCCCACCATTCGATCCGCTTGCGGTCGAGCGCCAGAAAACCCGCCACCCAGGCGCTCTGGCCGAGCAAGGCGATGGCGTTGCCCGCCTCTACGGAAAGCACGCTGGGGATTTCGCCGCGCAGCGCGACCATCGCAAAGCCAATGCCGGTCAGGAGGAAGCCCAAGCCCCAATAGAGATAGGCCTCGTTCCTGACGTTGTGGCGCCAGGCGACGAACAGCACCAAAGCGAGCGTCATGGCCTCTGAACACCAGATGGCGAGACCTGTAGCAATATTGAACACGGCAGCAACCCCTTGTCTGTCCGCTCTTTTCTGTTGGCTTGCATCCTTGCCGAGGAAGCTCGCCACTTCCTTAATGTCGCTGCGCTGCGGCATTGTTTTGGGCCGATATCTGCCGGTAGGCTTTCCGTTGGGTAAACGTGCATGAGTATTATCGAATAGAGTAAGCCTTCCTTCATCCTGCCATGGAGAAAAGATGGGGGAGATCAGGCCGAGGGCTCGCCGTTAACAGGCGTTTGGGGGAAAGAGGCTACCAGGAGCCGAAACTTAATGCATGTCGGTCGGAAGTGTGCAGCGGTTCCGGGATAGCGACATGCATGAAGAAGGCGCTAAAGCCGCTTGGCCCCGCCTTCTTAACGTTATCCTCATGCGTGTCTTGAAGAGGAGGGCCGGGACACTCTATGTAGGGGTAAGATATTTTTCTTTGATTCCCGGCGCCGGCCGGCGAGACGCTGACAAAGGACGCACATGAGAAACCCAGTCGATACCGCAATGGCCCTCGTGCCGATGGTCGTGGAACAGACCAACCGCGGTGAACGCTCCTACGACATCTATTCCCGTCTGTTGAAGGAACGCATCATCTTCCTTACGGGTGCCGTCGAAGACCATATGGCAACGCTCGTCTGCGCCCAGCTGCTCTTCCTCGAGGCCGAAAACCCGAAGAAGGAAATCGCCCTCTACATCAATTCGCCCGGTGGCGTCGTCACCGCCGGCATGGCGATCTACGATACGATGCAGTTCATCAAGCCCGCGGTTTCGACGCTCTGCATCGGCCAGGCCGCATCCATGGGCTCGCTGCTGCTGGCGGCCGGCCACCAGGACATGCGCTTTGCGACGCCGAATTCCCGCATCATGGTGCACCAGCCCTCGGGCGGCTTCCAGGGGCAGGCCTCGGACATCGAGCGGCACGCCCGCGACATCCTCAAAATGAAGCGCCGCCTGAACGAGGTCTACGTCAAGCACACCGGCCGGACCTACGAGGAAGTTGAAAAGACGCTCGATCGTGACCATTTCATGGATGCGGACGAAGCGCAGAGCTGGGGCGTGATCGACAAGGTTCTGACGTCGCGCCTCGAAATGGAAGGCGAACAGGCCTAGTAATTAATAGGGATGGTGTTTTCCTCGCCACAGTTCTATCCCATTTGTGATTGAACAAGGGCTTTCATCCGGCGACGAAGACGCTAATAGTAACTATTAATGCTATGTTGAATTTTTATGACATAGCATTCGGTATTCGAAGGGGAATTCGTTGCCGCCGGAACCCGGACATGATTGGTTGGGGCCGGTTCGTACCCCCTGAAGCCCTTCTCGGCAAAGGCTCCGGAAACGGAGTGCCGCCAGGAGCTGATAGAGTGGACCGCGATTTCGCCTTGAAATGCGGCGTGCTGGAAGGAAAATGATATGAGCAAGGTCAGCGGCAGCAACGGCGGCGACTCCAAGAACACTCTCTATTGTTCGTTCTGCGGAAAGAGCCAGCACGAAGTCCGGAAACTGATTGCCGGACCGACCGTCTTCATCTGCGATGAATGCGTCGAATTGTGCATGGACATCATCCGCGAGGAGAACAAATCCTCGATGGTCAAGTCCCGCGACGGCGTTCCGACGCCCCAGGACATCATCAAGGTCCTCGACGAATACGTCATCGGCCAGCGGCAGGCGAAGAAGATCTTGTCGGTTGCCGTTCACAACCACTACAAGCGCCTGGCGCACGCCTCCAAGAACGGCGAAGTCGAATTGGCGAAGTCGAACATCATGCTCGTCGGTCCGACCGGCTGCGGCAAGACCTATCTTGCCCAGACGCTCGCCCGTATTATCGACGTTCCCTTCACGATGGCCGATGCGACGACGCTGACCGAGGCCGGTTATGTTGGCGAGGATGTCGAAAACATCATCCTGAAGCTCCTTCAGTCGGCCGACTACAATGTCGAGCGTGCGCAGCGCGGCATCGTCTACATCGACGAAGTCGACAAGATTTCGCGCAAGTCTGACAACCCGTCGATCACCCGCGACGTCTCGGGCGAGGGCGTGCAGCAGGCGCTGCTGAAGATAATGGAAGGCACGGTTGCTTCCGTTCCGCCGCAGGGCGGCCGCAAGCACCCGCAGCAGGAATTCCTGCAGGTCGACACAACAAACATTCTGTTCATCTGTGGCGGCGCCTTCGCTGGCCTCGACAAGATCATTTCGGCTCGCGGCGAGAAGACCTCGATCGGCTTTGGCGCCACCGTCAAGTCCCAGGACGACCGTCGCGTCGGCGAGGTCCTGCGCGAACTGGAGCCGGAAGATCTGGTCAAGTTCGGCCTCATCCCGGAATTCATCGGCCGTCTGCCGGTTCTGGCGACGCTCGAGGACCTCGACGAGGACGCACTGATCCAGATCCTGTCCGAGCCGAAGAACGCGCTGATCAAGCAGTATCAGCGGCTGTTCGAGATGGAGGATGTGGAACTGAACTTCCATGAGGACGCTCTGCGTGAAATCGCCCGTAAGGCGATCGTGCGCAAGACCGGCGCCCGCGGCCTTCGCTCGATCATGGAGAAGATCCTGCTCGACACGATGTTCGAACTGCCGACGCTGGAAGGCGTGCGCGAGGTCGTCATATCAGAGGAAGTGGTGCGCGGTTCGGCCCGTCCGCTTTACATCTATGCCGATCGCCAGGAAGAAAAGGCAAACGCTTCGGCGTGAGCTTGATGGCTTTCGTGTGATTATTTTGGGGGCTTGCCATAGGCAGGCCCCTTTCTATTTGAAAAACCATGCGAGGCGCTGTTAGTATTTGCCGGTGGGAACCGAAGTTGCTTTTGCCGATGTTGCGCAAGGTTCGTGCCTGGCAATGATGCAATGATCCGTAAGTCTCTTGCTGGCGTTTGCATTTAGCCGGGTCGGAAGTGGTAAGCGCCGGTCCAGCCACACGCGTCATAGTGTTGGCGTTCCGTTGTAATAAAGCTGTCACATCCGAGGGACGCGGGCGTTGGCGTGCTTGAAAAGCGTAGTCAGAACCTCCACTTGTAGGAACAAGTGAGATTGCCGGCCGGTCCCAAGCGGCCGTGCAGAGAGCCCGGCAACGGGACGATGGAAAGGACATAAAATGACGAAGAAAACGTCTGTAGCGACCAGCACTGCCTACCCTGTTCTGCCCCTGCGCGACATCGTGGTTTTCCCGCATATGATCGTGCCGCTATTCGTGGGACGGGAAAAGTCGATCCGTGCGCTCGAAGAGGTCATGGGTTCCGACAAGCAGATCATGCTGGTGACACAGATCAACGCCAGCGACGACGATCCGGATCCTTCCGCGATCCACAATGTCGGCACCGTGGCGAACGTGTTGCAGCTCTTGAAGCTGCCCGACGGCACCGTGAAGGTTCTGGTGGAGGGCCGCGCCCGCGCCGAGATCGACACCTATACCAGCCGCGAGGATTTCTATGAGGCGCTCGGCCATGTGCTCGAGGAGCCGCATGACGATCCGGTCGAGCTGGAAGCCCTGTCGCGTTCGGTCGTCTCCGAATTCGAGAGCTACGTGAAGCTCAACAAGAAGATTTCACCTGAAGTGGTCGGCGCCGCCAGCCAGATCGACGACTATTCCAAGCTCGCCGATACGGTCGCTTCGCATCTGTCGATCAAGATCACCGAGAAGCAGGAGATGCTGGAGACCACCAGCGTCAAGCAGCGCCTCGAAAAAGCCCTCGGCTTCATGGAAGGCGAGATCTCGGTCCTGCAGGTCGAAAAGCGGATCCGCTCGCGCGTCAAGCGCCAGATGGAGAAGACCCAGCGCGAATACTACCTCAATGAACAGATGAAGGCGATCCAGAAGGAACTCGGCGACGGCGAGGAAGGCCGCGACGAGATGAGCGAACTGGAAGAGCGCATCTCCAAGACCAAGCTGTCCAAGGAAGCCCGTGAAAAGGCCGATGCGGAGCTGAAGAAGCTGCGCCAGATGAGCCCGATGTCGGCGGAAGCCACCGTCGTGCGCAATTATCTGGACTGGCTGCTCGGCATTCCCTGGGGCAAGAAGTCGAAGATCAAGGCCGATCTCAACAATGCCGAGAAGATCCTCGAAGCCGATCACTTCGGTCTCGATAAGGTCAAGGAGCGCATCGTCGAATATCTGGCCGTGCAGGCCCGTGCCACCAAGATCAAAGGCCCGATCCTCTGCCTCGTCGGTCCTCCGGGTGTCGGCAAGACTTCGCTTGCCCAGTCGATTGCCAAGGCGACCGGCCGTGAGTATGTCCGCATGGCACTTGGCGGCGTTCGTGACGAAGCCGAAATCCGCGGTCACCGCCGCACCTATATCGGCTCGATGCCTGGCAAGGTCATCCAGTCGATGAAGAAGGCGAAGAAGTCCAACCCGCTCTTCCTGCTCGACGAGATCGACAAGCTCGGCCAGGACTATCGCGGCGATCCGTCCTCGGCCCTGCTCGAAGTGCTCGATCCGGCACAGAACATGACCTTCATGGACCACTATCTGGAAGTCGAATACGACCTGTCGGATGTGATGTTCATCACGACGGCGAATACGCTGAATATTCCAGCGCCCCTGATGGACCGCATGGAGATCATCCGTATCGCCGGCTACACCGAGGATGAAAAGCGCGAAATCGCCAAGCGGCATCTGCTGCCGAAGGCCATCAAGGAACATGCGTTGCAGCCGGAAGAATTCTCGGTCAGCGACGACGCCCTGATGGCGATCAGCCAGCAGTACACCCGCGAAGCCGGCGTCCGCAACTTCGAACGCGAACTGATGAAACTCGCCCGCAAGGCGGTCACCGAGATCATCAAGGGCAAGACGAAGTCCGTTCATGTGACGGCTGCCAACATCTCCGACTATCTGGGCGTCCCGCGCTTCCGCCATGGCGAAGCCGAGGGCGAGGATCAGGTCGGCGTCGTGACCGGTCTTGCCTGGACGGAAGTCGGTGGCGAACTGCTGACCATCGAAGGCGTGATGATGCCGGGCAAGGGCCGCATGACGGTCACCGGCAATCTGAAGGAAGTCATGAAGGAATCGATCTCAGCAGCGGCCTCCTATGTCCGCTCGCGCGCTGTCGATTTCGGCATCGAGCCGCCGCGCTTCGACAAGAGCGACATCCACGTGCACGTGCCGGAAGGCGCGACGCCGAAGGATGGCCCCTCGGCCGGCGTCGCCATGGCAACCGCGATCGTCTCGATCATGACCGGCATTCCGGTGGACAGGCATGTGGCCATGACTGGTGAAATCACCCTTCGTGGCCGTGTGCTGCCGATCGGTGGTCTCAAGGAAAAGCTGCTCGCAGCGCTTCGCGGCGGCATCAAGAAGGTGCTGATTCCGGAGGAAAACGCCAAGGACCTGGCGGAGATTCCTGATAACGTGAAGAACAACATGGAGATCATCCCGGTATCCCGCATGGGCGAGGTGATCAAGCATGCGCTGATCCGGCGGCCGGAGCCGATCGAATGGGATGGTACGGTGGAAACGCCGGTCATCGCAACGGTCGAAGGCCTCGATGAGACAGGCGCAACCATAGCGCATTGAGTGGCCTTTGCCACATTTATGCCCCATTGGGACAAAACACGGAAAAAGGCTGGCGGAAACGCCAGCCTTTTTTGTGAAAACGTCATGTAGACGCTTGCTTTTCCTTGATTTGCAGGGCTTTTGGGTTTTCGGCGGGCCTGATGAAACCTATTCTGCGCCTAGCTTACTTTTGAGTCGTTTCATACCATTTAGAAAGGGGTGGAAACATGAACAAGAATGAACTCGTGTCCGCAGTAGCCGAAAAGGCAGGACTGACGAAGTCTGACGCGGCTTCCGCTGTTGACGCGGTTTTCGACGTTGTCCAGGCTGAGCTCAAGAACAAGGGCGACATCCGCCTCGCGGGTTTCGGCAGCTTCACCGTTTCTCATCGTGCCGCAACGAAGGGCCGTAATCCGTCAACGGGCGCTGAAGTCGACATTCCGGCTCGCAACGTGCCGAAATTCACGCCCGGCAAGGGCCTGAAGGACGCCGTCAACGGCTGATCTGAGATTATCCACCAGTCGGAAACGAGACCGGCTGTGCAGGATTTGAGAGGGGTTCGGCTTTGCCGGACCCCTTTTGCTTGGCGGTCGGTGCGAAGCGAGCGGACAATCGCCTGACGTGATCAGGTGCAAAATGCCGCATCTGTCATGCCTGTGTCATGCCGCTCCCCCAGAAGACCTATGTTTCGAATGTTCGATACATGGGGGATTTCATGACAATTTCATCGCGCAAGGCAGCGCTTGCTGCCGTGCTTCTCGCATCCGTTGCTTTTCCGGCCGCGGCCGAACCGGTTTTCAACCGCATCGCCTCCTTTCCGGTTGCGGCGAACCTGCCGGCCGACAAGGACAAGCTGTCGGCGAGCTCCGCAGAAATCATCACCGCGACCGGCGACGGCAACACGCTGATCTATAGCGACAGCCCGCTCGGCGCGATCGGCTTCATCGACATTACCGACGCCAAGGCACCGAAGGCCGGCGGCGCGGTGATGATGGACGGCGAGCCGACATCGGTCACCTCCAGCGCCGGCAAGGCGCTCGTTGCTGTCAACACCTCCGAAAGCAAGGCGAAGCCCTCGGGCCGTCTCGCGATCGTCGACGTGGCGACCAAGAAGATCGAGAGCACCTGCGATCTCGGCGGCCAGCCGGATTCGATCGCCCTCAACAAGGACAAGACGCTCGGCGCCATCGCAATCGAAAACGAGCGCGACGAAGACGTCAATGACGGCAAGATCCCGCAAATGCCGGCCGGCGACCTCGTCGTCTTCCAGGTCAAGAACGGCACCGTCGACTGCGGCACCATCAAGCACGTGGCGCTGACCGGGCTTACTGGCGTCGCCCCTGAAGATCCGGAGCCGGAATTCGTCGCCTTCAACGGCCTGAACGAAATTGCCCTGACGCTGCAGGAGAACAATGAGATCGTCATCATCGACGCCAACACGGCTGACGTGAAGACGCATTTTTCCGCCGGCAGCGTCGATCTCTCCGGTATCGACACCAAGCGTGACGGCGCCCTGAAATTCTCGGGCGAAGCCAAGGGCGTGCTGCGCGAGCCCGACGCCGTGAAGTGGCTGGACGACAACCGCCTCGTCGTCGCCAATGAAGGCGACTACCAGGGCGGCTCGCGCGGTTTCACCATCTTCGACAAGACGGGCAAGCTTCTCTACGAATCAGGCGCATCTTTCGAACGCGCCGTTGCCCATATCGGCCACTATCCGGAAAGCCGTTCGGGATCGAAGGGCGTCGAGCCCGAAGGCCTTGAAGCCGCCAAGTTCGGCGATGAGCAGTATTTCTTTCTGCTCGCCGAGCGTGCCTCGGTCGTCGGCGTCTACAAAGATACCGGCGCTGATCCCGAACTCGTCCAGCTCCTGCCGTCCGGCATTTCGCCGGAAGGTGCGATCGCCATTCCCGCGCGTAATCTTCTTGCGACCGCCAACGAACTCGACCTCGGCAAGGACGGCGGCGCGCGTTCGCATGTGATGATCTACGAGCGCTCGGAAGGCGAGAAGGCCTATCCGCAGATCGTCTCTGCCGAAAAGGACGGCAATCCGATCGGCTTCGCAGCCCTTTCGGGTCTCGCCGCCGTTCCGGGCAAGCCGGGCATGCTCTACGCGGTAAGCGACAGCGTTCTGGGCTCGCAGCCGACGATCTACACGATCGACGCCAGCGAGAAGCCGGCCGTCATCACCGACGCCCTCGTCGTCAAGCGTGACGGTGCCCCAGCCCAGAAGCTCGACATCGAAGGCATCGCGGCTGCCGCCGATGGCTCCTTCTGGCTCGCCTCGGAAGGCTACAGCGAGCGTCTCGTTCCGCACGCGCTCTATAACGTCAATGCCAAGGGTGACATCAAGGCCGAGATCGCCCTGCCGAAGGAGCTCGTCGCCAACGAAATCCGCTACGGCTTCGAAGGCGTGACCATTATCGGCACCGGCGACGACACCACGCTCTGGATGGCGGTCCAGCGCGAGTGGAGCGACGATGAGAAGGGCTTCGTCAAGCTCATCTCCTACAATCCGAAGAAGAAGGAATGGGGTGCCGTTCGCTATCCGCTCGACGAGACGGAAAGCGGCTGGGTCGGCCTGTCGGAAATCTCGGCTCAAGGCGACAGCGTCTACATCATCGAGCGCGACAACCTCGTCGGCGATGCCGCCAGGCTGAAGAAGCTCTACAAGATCGCGATATCGGACCTGAAGCCCGCCAAGCTCGGCGGTGAGTTGCCGGTCGTCAAGAAGACCGAAGCGCACGACTTCCTCGGCGAGCTGAAGTCTGCCACCAACGGCTATGTGCTGGACAAGCTTGAAGGCTTCACTTTCGACGCGTCGGGCAAGCCCTACGCGGTCACCGACAATGACGGCGTCAGCGACTCCTCCGGCGAGACCCTGTTCTTCCCGGTCGATCTGACCGCGACAAACTGAAAGCCGCCCCTCACCCTAGCCCTCTCCCCGTAAAAACGGGGAGAGGGGACGTGCCATGCGAAAGCTCGGCGTGGGACGGAGAGGTCGCGGCTCAGTCCCTTCGCCCCGCGAGCGGGGGTCCGAAGGACGGGTCGAGACCTGTGGCTCGACCCCGGTCAGTGGCGGCAGCCGGATGAGGGGCCATCTGGCCTCCCCAGCAAAGAACCAGCGTTCCATCCCTACCAGCGCTGATGCACATGCGGCGCGATCAGCCGCTCGTAGATCTCGCGCGTTGCTGCCATGACATCGGCCGACAGCGGCGCAAGGTCAGCGGCCGCCGCGTTGGCCCTGGCTTGCTCGCCATTGCGGGCACCGGGGATGACGACGGTGACCGCATCACTCATCAGGATCCAGCGGAGCGCGAAGGCGGCCATGGTCGCGCCCGCGGGTACCAGCTTGCGCACCTCTTCCACCGCCTGCAGGCCGACCTCGAACGGCACGCCGGCAAAGGTCTCGCCGACATCGAAGGCTTCGCCATTGCGGTTGAAATTGCGGTGGTCGTCGCTGGCAAAGTGCGTGTCCCGGGTGATCTTGCCGGAGAGAAGACCGCTTGCGAGCGGGACGCGGGCGATGATTGCCACATTCCTGCGGCGCGCTTCCTGGAAGAACAAATGGTCGGGGCGCTGGCGGAAGATGTTGTAGATGATCTGGATGCTGACGACGCCGGGATATTCGATCGCCTTCAGCCCGTCTTCGACCTTTTCGACGCTGACGCCGTAACCCTTGATCTTGCCGGCCTTCTGCAGTGCGTTCAGGCCCTCGAAGACCTCTGGTTGGTAAAGCACCTCGCGCGGCGGGCAGTGGAGCTGCACGAGGTCGAGGCTGTCGACGGCAAGATTCGTCAGGCTGCGGTCGATGAAGCCTTCGAGATTAGCCTTGGTGTAGCCTTCGGCGACATGCGGGTTGAGGCGACGGCCCGCCTTGGTGGCAACCATCGGCCGTTCGCCGCCGCGCGTCTTCAACACGTCGGCAATGATTTTTTCCGAGCGGCCGTCGCCATAGACATCCGCCGTGTCGATGAATGTCATGCCGGCATCGAGCGCGGCATTCAGCGCCGCGCGTCCGTCGGCCTCGCTGATGTCGCCCCAGGAGCCGCCGATCTGCCAGGCGCCGAAGCCGACGTTGGTGACGGTGAAGGACATGCGGCCAAAAGCATGGTGTTTCATGAAAAAATCCTCCCTACTGCATGTCGCCGGAAGTGCGGGGACAACGACATGCATAAAACAAAGAGCCAAAGCGCGTCGCATGATTCAAGCAGGATGCAACGCGCTGATGAAAGACACTGGCACTATCAGCCGGGCGACTCCGCGGCAATTGCCGATCAGGCTTTGATTGGTCGCCCCGATGAAATATCGTTCTGCTACAAGGCTTCAACCGCATGGATGGAAAAGGACAGATCATGGAGATCAAACCCGCCGGCTCTCGCCCCTCGACGAAGCCACCGGCCGACTATTTCACCGGCGCCGTTCGTCAGGATCCGCTGATGGAGACGCCGGCGCCTGCACGGGCGAGGGCGGTCTCCGTCACCTTCGAACCCAGCGCCCGCACGGCCTGGCATATACATCCGCTCGGCCAGACGCTGATCGTGACATCAGGCAAGGGCCTCGCCCAGAGCTGGGGTGGGGAGATCCGCGAGATCCGCGCCGGCGATACCGTCTGGTTCGCGCCGGGCGAAAAACATTGGCATGGTGCTGCCCCGGACACGGCGATGACGCACATCGCCATTCATGAGGCGCTGGACGGCAATCACGTCGACTGGATGGAAAAGGTCAGCGACGAGCAATATTCCGGCAAGGCCTGATTAGAGCCGCTTCAGGCAATAGGAAAAATGCGCGTGCGATTCGACCGTCAGGAACTCGAATTGCCAGCCGTAATCCTTGCAGAATTTGGTGACCGCCTCGACGACGCCATAGACGATCGGCTTAACCGTATTGCCGGTGCAGAAATCATGCCCGGCAATACGCCCCGTGCGCTTCACCTTCTTTTCGCAGAGCAGCAATTCCTGCCAGGTCAGCTCGAAGGAATGATCGGTATCGATATAGGCCCAGTCGAGGAAATCGTCCGCGAATTCGGCAAGCTTCTCAAGCGATGTACCTTGCATCAAATGCAGTCGGCCGGCCTCAATCTCGGCCGCGAAATTCGTGTGGATCGCGTCGAGCCCGGAGCTGTAGCGATCCATCGACCAGGGATCGATGAGGTAGAGCTCTGCCGGGCGATTCTTTTCCAGGATCTCCACCGTATATTCGCCGAAGGCTGCTCCCACCTCGACGCCGATGCCGCCGTTCGGAATCCGATAGAGCAGTTCGCCACGATCCGGCAGCAGCCGGGCGTTTTCCATGTGGTGGGCGCTGAGCGGGGTGCGCGGCATGCTCGCCCGGAGCGCCTGCCTTTCTTCACGTGTCTTCATCTTGATCCCGGGATTGCGGGCGACTGACGGCCCTGATGCGGTTTGACGGGAAGGTAGGAGCAGCTGGCACCGATGACAACCGCATGACAGAATTTGCTTCTTTCGAACAAACCGCTAAGTTCCATCTGTGAACTGACGAAAAAGCCTCGGGAGGAGCGATTTCATGAGACGCATGTGGCCTGAAGAATTCAACGCCATCATCAGCGGAGCTGAGGAGGTGATGTTGGAAACACCAGCCGAAGCCGGCGAAGCGCCGCTGCAGCGCAAGGCGCTGAAGGCGCGAATCAGCATGCAGGATTACGAGCGGATCTGGCCGCTCGCCGAGATGCGCTTCCGGCTTGGCGAAAGAGATGGCAAGGCCATCACGCTGATTACCACCAACCCCCACTATCACCCCTGGCACCCGAAGGACGGCGGCAGCGTCGATTCCGTGTCGGAAAGTGGCCGCCATTACAAGACGGATTATCTCGTCGTGCACTTCCTGCTCGACGACGTGAAGGAAACGTCTCCCGCCTGAGGTGCTGAGGCCCGGTGCGGCCGTAAGCCGCACCGGCGTCCTGTGGAAGCCAAGTTGATCCCGACGCTGATGACAACAGCGGCGATATCGCTAAGCTTGGCGAAACATATCCTTACGAAATTGGAGGTTCCCGTGACGGGCAATGTGCTGGATATCCCGGTCAAGACTGTGGATGGTCGTGAGACCACGCTCAACGAATACAAGGGCAGGGTGCTCTTGGTGGTCAATGTCGCCTCGAAATGCGGTCTCACGCCACAATATGAGGGGCTGGAAAAGCTCTATGGGGAAAAGCGCGAGCGCGGCTTCGTCATCGCCGCCTTTCCCGCTAACGACTTCAAGGGTCAGGAGCCCGGCACCGACGCCGAGATCCTCGATTTCTGCACCAGCACCTACGACGTCACCTTCCCGATCTTCTCGAAGATCTCGGTCAAGGGCGAAGCCCAGCATCCGCTTTACCGGCAACTGACCAAGTCGGGTGTCGCGACAACGGGTGACGGCCCGATGCGAGAACGCCTGAAATCCCATGGGCTGACAGGCGGAGATGAGGACGACATCCTCTGGAACTTCGAAAAATTCCTGATCGGCCGCGACGGCAAAGTCGCCGCCCGCTTCGCGCCTGACGTGACGGCGGATGATTCGCGGCTGGTTTCGGCGGTGGAGAAAGAACTGGCGAAGAGATGAAAATGGTGGGCGATGAGTGCCCGTTGACGGCGAGGCATGCCCACCGCCCAAATCACGCTATCACTTCTGCGTTAGTGAAAATGAGAAAGCGCATCGGGCGCCATTCACAAATGAAACGCGGTTTTGGAAAAACGAAAACGTATATTTATCACCGCTTTGACCGCTGTCTCTGAAAGATGCGGGGAATCGGCTGATTGTGCTTAAGACGCCGCGCTGGCTGGTTTTCTTGATTTCCAGGCTGCAGGCTGAATTGTCGGCATCGACGGAAAAAATAATCGGCAGATCTGACGGCATTCTCAGGAGATAGGTCCTGGCTTCACGCGCCGGGGTTTCTCCCGAGGTCTTGATCTTCTGGTCCCCGGCAGACAGGAAAACCTCTTGCGCCGGCTCTTTGGCAATGCACGGCGGCGCAGCCACGCCGGCGAGAAGCAGCGTAGAGATAATGGCAACGGTTTTCATGAGATGTCTCCTGACAAAACACCTTGCGCAGATCGTGACCGGATTAGCGAACTAATTCGGAAGCCCAATCTGATGAACAAGCTCCAGGAAATTTCAGAAATGGTGGGCGATGACGGACTCGAACCGCCGACATCCTCGGTGTAAACGAGGCGCTCTACCAACTGAGCTAATCGCCCATCGCAAACGAAGCCGGATCGGCCTGCCGCGTTGGTGGCCGTGATCTATGCGGATCGAGGCAAAACCGCAAGAGTGTTTGTGAAGATTTTTTGATTTTTTTGGTGGTGGTCCCATGTCTTGCAATGCTGCTTAGGCTGGGCTCGGCTGTGGAAAAGTGAGGGGAGGGCGGCGAGCACCCCCGTTACGAAGGCGTTGCGGCTGCGGCTGAGCATCGCTGCGGAAGACCGAAGCGCCGACTTTTGTTCGTCTGGCACCCAACCCGCCGAAACAATTCACGGACTGTCATTGTTTTGTCTCCAAACCTGCTTGACACTAAAAGGCGAACCCCGTAGTTAGCCGCTCATCGAAACGGGCAGCCGTTTTGGAGAGGGTGCGAAGGCATCCGGACTGCTTGAAATGAATTGCGGGTGTAGCTCAGTTGGTTAGAGTGCCGGCCTGTCACGCCGGAGGTCGCGGGTTCGAGCCCCGTCACTCGCGCCATTTCAAGTCTTGTAAAACGCAAATGCGATTTGTCGTTTGTCCGGATTTCCTAATCCTCGCGGCCGTAAAATGGCCGATCAATGCGCGGGTGTAGCTCAGTCGGTTAGAGTGCCGGCCTGTCACGCCGGAGGTCGCGGGTTCGAGCCCCGTCACTCGCGCCATTTCTTCCGAAAGCCATGCAGTTTCCAGTGGTCAGCCATGCGCGCTGAAGCGGCTTGCACGGATTTGTCGCGACATCGTTGCACCTGCTTGATAATGTCCGCGCGACACGCGTCGAATTGCCTCCGTAAAAGTCTTGCGCCGAGGCCTCGGCTGCGCTAACCACGGCTTGTTGCAACGCACATTCGCTTGCCGGGCATTTGCCCAAATGCGCCGCCTGGCGTCACCGGCAAGCAGGGATGAACATGATGACTGAACTGCTCAGTTCTTATATTCCGATCGCTATCTTCATTGCTATTGCGCTCGTTATCGGCCTGGCGCTGCTCATTGCGCCGTTCGCCGTGGCGTTCAAAGCGCCCGATTCGGAAAAGCTCTCGGCTTACGAGTGCGGCTTCAACGCTTTCGACGACGCCCGCATGAAGTTCGACATCCGTTTCTACCTCGTGTCGATCCTCTTCATCATCTTCGACCTCGAAGTCGCCTTCCTCTTTCCCTGGGCCGTGTCTTTCGGCGCCATCGGCTGGTTCGGCTTCTGGTCCATGATGGTCTTCCTTCTCGTGCTGACCATCGGCTTTATCTATGAATGGAAGAAGGGAGCCCTGGAATGGGAGTAGCCCCTGTGAGCAATCAGCCGCTTGTGGCACAGCAGCCGAAGGGGATCATTGATCCCTCGACCGGCAAGCCGATCGGCAGCAACGACCCGTTTTTTGGCGAGATCAACAACGAGCTTGCTGACAAGGGGTTTCTCGTCACCTCGACCGACGAACTGATCAACTGGGCCCGCACCGGCTCGCTGATGTGGATGACCTTCGGCCTTGCCTGTTGCGCCGTCGAGATGATGCAACTGTCGATGCCGCGTTATGACGTCGAGCGCTTCGGTTTTGCGCCGCGCGCCTCGCCGCGCCAGTCCGACGTGATGATCGTCGCCGGCACGCTGACCAACAAGATGGCGCCGGCGCTACGCAAGGTCTACGACCAGATGCCCGAGCCGCGTTATGTCATCTCGATGGGCTCCTGCGCCAATGGCGGCGGCTATTATCACTATTCCTATTCGGTGGTGCGCGGCTGCGACCGCATCGTACCGATCGACATCTACGTGCCGGGCTGTCCCCCCACGGCAGAGGCGCTGCTTTATGGCGTGCTTCTGCTGCAGAAGAAGATCCGGCGTACCGGCACGATCGAACGCTAAGGGTTAAGGACAAGGCATATGAGTGAAGCCCTGACTGAGCTTGCGTCCTACCTTGGCGAAGCGCGCGGCAACCTGATCGCCGCATCGCAGATGAAGTATGGCGAACTGACGCTGACGACGACGGGTGAGAACCTGATCGCCCTGCTGACCTTCCTGCGCGACGACGCCAAATGCGGTTTCGTCAACCTGATCGATATTTGCGGGGTCGATTGGCCGCAGCGCGAGCTGCGTTTCGACGTCGTCTATCACCTGCTGTCGCCGAAGAAGAACCTGCGCATCCGCGTCAAGGTCGCGACCGACGAGGATACGCCGGTTCCGTCGGCCTGCCCGGTCTATCCGGGCGCCGACTGGTTCGAACGCGAGACCTGGGACATGTATGGCGTGCTCTTCACCGGCCATCCGGACCTGCGCCGCATCCTGACCGACTACGGATTCGAAGGCCACCCGCTGCGCAAGGACTTCCCGACGACCGGTTTCGTCGAGGTTCGCTATGACGATGCGGCAAAGCGCGTCGTTTACGAGCCGGTCGAACTGAAACAGGAATTCCGCAATTTCGACTTCATGTCTCCCTGGGAAGGAACGGAATATGTGCTGCCGGGCGATGAGAAGGCGAAGCCGTAGCGGCGAATAGTGAGTAGCGAATAGCGAATAGTTGGAAGGGGCGGGCAGACGATAAACTCCTACAAGGATCTTAAGGTCTGGCAGATTGCGATCGATCTCGCGGTGGATTGTTATCAACTGACCAGAATATTTCCCAGGGAGGAGGTTTACGGTCTGACAGCTCAGATACGCAGGGCGGCGAGTTCGATCGCAGCCAATATTGCTGAAGGACACGGACGTGAGGTCACGGGAAGTTTCATTCAGTTTCTGCGTATCTCTCAAGGTTCGTTGAAGGAATTGGAAACGCATATGCTCATTTCTCATCGCATCGGCCTGATCGACGAGAGTGAGTTTAGGTAGATGACCGGAAAGTGCGACGAGATCGGACGAATGATTCGGGGCGCTGATACGGAGTCTCCAGGAGAAGTAATGAGACCGAACGAAACTATTCGCTATTCGCCATTCGCTATTCGCTTGATTGGCAACGCGTTTGGCATGGAGCACGCAGCATGACCGAACATAACGTCCGCAACTTCAACATCAACTTCGGACCGCAGCATCCGGCGGCGCACGGCGTTCTTCGTCTTGTCCTGGAGCTTGACGGCGAAATTGTGGAGCGTGTCGATCCGCATATCGGCCTTTTGCATCGCGGCACCGAGAAGCTGATCGAGACCAAGACTTATCTTCAGGCCGTGCCCTATTTCGATCGGCTCGATTACGTCGCGCCGATGAACCAGGAACATGCCTATGCGATGGCTGTCGAAAAGCTGCTCGGCATCGAGATCCCGATTCGCGGCCAGCTGATCCGCGTTCTCTATTCGGAAATCGGCCGCATCCTCTCGCACCTTCTGAACGTCACGACGCAGGCCATGGACGTTGGCGCGCTGACGCCGCCGCTCTGGGGCTTCGAAGAGCGTGAAAAGCTGATGGTGTTCTACGAGCGCGCCAGCGGCTCACGCATGCACGCCGCCTATTTCCGTCCAGGCGGCGTCCACCAGGATCTGCCCGAACAGCTTGTGCAGGATATCGGTAACTGGTGCGACCCGTTCCTGAAGGCGCTCGACGACATCGACAACCTATTGACCGGCAACCGCATCTTCAAGCAGCGCAACGTCGATATCGGCGTCGTCTCGCTGCAGGAATGCTGGGCCTGGGGCTTCTCCGGCGTCATGGTGCGTGGTTCGGGTGCGGCCTGGGATCTGCGTCGCGCCCAGCCCTATGAATGTTATTCCGATCTCGAATTCGACATCCCGATCGGCAAGAATGGCGACAACTACGACCGATATCTGATCCGCATGATCGAGATGCGCGAATCGGTCCGCATCATGAAGCAATGCGTCAACCGCCTGCTCTCGGATGCGAAGACCGGTCCCTTCTCGTCGATCGACGGCAAGGTCGTACCGCCGAAGCGCGGCGAGATGAAGCGCTCGATGGAAGCGCTAATCCACCACTTCAAACTCTATACCGAAGGCTACCATGTGCCGGCCGGCGAGGTTTATGCCGCCGTCGAGGCGCCGAAAGGTGAGTTCGGCGTCTATCTCGTCTCCGACGGCACCAACAAGCCCTATCGCTGCAAGATCCGCGCGCCGGGTTACGCCCATCTGCAGGCGATGGACTTCATGTGCCGCGGTCACCAGCTTGCCGACGTCGCGGCCGTGCTCGGCTCGCTCGACATCGTCTTCGGCGAGGTGGACCGCTGATGCAGCTTCTGCTGGCCATCGCAATTCTTCTTTCGGCATCCGGGGTTTCGGCTCAGGACTCCGATAGTCTCGGCACGCCGCTGGGCCGTAAGGAAGAGACGCCGCCGGCGCAGCAATCGTCCATGGGCGAGCTTTTGTCCAAGGGCTATCAGATCAAGGCTGCCATTCCGAACGGCAGCAAATTCGTAGTGTTTTTGCAAAAAGACCAGTCGGCCTATGCCTGCGAAATGCAGTCTTTGACCGCTTCGCGGTGTGGAACCCTAAACTGACAAGGCGTGAGGAAGAATGTCCGTTCGTCGATTAGCCGAAGATCAATTCCAGCCTGCCGCATTCGCATTCAGCGATGAGAACGCGGTCTGGGCGGACAAGACGATCCAGAAATACCCCGCCGGCCGCCAGCAATCGGCGGTCATTCCGCTGTTGATGCGGGCGCAGGAGCAGGACGGCTGGGTCACGCGCGCGGCGATCGAAAAGATCGCCGACATGCTCGACATGGCCTATATAAGAGTGCTCGAGGTCGCGACCTTCTATACGCAGTTCCAGCTGCATCCGGTCGGCACGCGCGCCCATGTCCAGGTGTGCGGCACGACGCCCTGCATGCTGCGCGGCTCCGAAGCGCTGATGTCGGTCTGCAAGAGCAAGATCCATGCCCATGCCTTCGAGCGCAATGCCGAAGGCACGCTGTCCTGGGAAGAGGTCGAATGTCTCGGGGCCTGCGTCAACGCGCCGATGGTGATGATCGGCAAGGACACCTATGAAGACCTGACGCCCGAGCGTCTCGAAGAGATCATCGACATCTTTGCCGCCGGCAATGGCGCCAGCATCAAGCCCGGCACCCAGATCGATCGGGTGTTTTCGGCGCCCGAAGGCGGCCTGACCTCGCTGACGACCGAAGAGCCGAAGGCAAGGACGCGCGCCAAGAAGGCCGACGTCGAAACCGTGTCGGCTCCGGTCGACCGCGCTCCCGTTCCGCCCTCCGAGGCCGGCCGCGCGAAAAGCACCGATGCCGAAACCAATGCCGCCCTGAAGACGCCGGCAACGGCGCCGAAGGCGGCTGCGAAAAACTCAAAGGCAGCCGAGCAGCAGCCGATATCGGGCACTGGGGCTGCCGAACCGGCGCCGAAAGCTGCCGTCAAAGCGGAAGCTCCCCCCGCGGCAAAGCCCGCTCTGACCGACAAGAATCGGCCGGCCGGCATCGAAAAGCCCGCCGCACCGGATGATTTGAAGATGATCTCGGGTGTCGGCCCGAAGATCGAGGCGACGTTGAACGAAATCGGCATCTTCACCTTCGCGCAGGTCGCAGGCTGGAAGAAGGCCGAACGCGAATGGGTCGACGGCTATCTGAATTTCCGCGGCCGCATCGAGCGCGACGACTGGGTCAAGCAGGCCAAGGCGCTCGCCAAGGGCGGGGAAGCGGAATATATCAAGGTCTTCGGCAAGAAGCCGCGGTAAGAGGTGAAGCATGTTACAAGATAAAGACCGCATCTTTACCAACATCTACGGCCTCAAGGACAAATCCCTGAAGGGCGCGATGAGCCGCGGCCATTGGGACGGCACCAAGCAGATCCTCGAAAAGGGTCGCGACTGGATCATCAACGAGATGAAGGCGTCAGGCCTTCGCGGTCGTGGCGGCGCCGGTTTCCCCACAGGCCTCAAATGGTCCTTCATGCCGAAAGAAAGCGACGGCCGCCCGCACTACCTCGTGGTCAACGCCGACGAGTCCGAGCCCGGCACCTGCAAAGACCGCGACATCATGCGCCACGATCCGCATACGCTGATCGAAGGCTGCGTCGTTGCGAGCTTCGCGATGGGCGCCAATGCGGCCTATATCTATGTGCGTGGCGAATATATCCGCGAGCGTGAAGCGCTGCAGGCGGCGATCGACGAATGCTATGATTATGGCCTGCTCGGCAAGAACAACAAGCTCGGCTGGGACATGGATATCTTCGTCCATCACGGCGCCGGCGCCTATATCTGCGGCGAAGAAACCGCGCTGCTTGAAAGCCTCGAAGGCAAGAAGGGCCAGCCGCGCCTGAAGCCGCCGTTCCCGGCCAATATGGGCCTCTACGGCTGCCCGACGACGGTCAACAATGTCGAATCGATCGCTGTCGCGCCGACGATCCTGCGCCGCGGCGCCGGCTGGTTCTCGGCCATCGGCCGTCCGAACAATGTCGGCACCAAGCTGTTCATGCTCTCCGGCCACGTCAACAAGCCGTGCACGGTCGAAGAGGAAATGGGCATCACCTTCCGCGAACTGGTCGACCGCCATGCCGGCGGCATCCGCGGCGGCTGGGACAACCTGCTCGCCGTCATTCCGGGCGGCGCATCCTGCCCGATCGTTCCGGCCAAGGACATCATCGACTGCCCGATGGATTTCGACGGCCTGCGCGGCGTCGGCTCTTCCTTCGGTACGGCCGCCGCGATCGTCATGGATAAGTCCACCGACGTCATCAAGGCGATCGCCCGTATCTCCGCCTTCTTCAAGCATGAGAGCTGCGGCCAGTGCACGCCCTGCCGCGAAGGCACCGGCTGGATGTGGCGCGTGATGGAGCGCATGGCCAAGGGCAATGCCCAGAAGCGCGAAATCGACATGCTGTTCCAGGTGACGAAGCAGATTGAAGGCCACACTATCTGTGCGCTGGGCGATGCCGCCGCATGGCCGGTGCAGGGTCTGATCCGTAACTTCCGTCCCGAGATCGAAAAGCGTATCGACCAGTATACGGCAAGCGCGCTTGATCACGGTGCGGTTCTGGAGGCGGCTGAATAATCATGGCGGACAACGCATCCAAGGATGGGAAGAAGGAAGAAGTCGCCGATTTCGCGGCCGGTTTCGGCCGTCTAGCCGCCGAGATGCTGGAAAATGCACGGGCGATGCCGGTGCATCCGCTGATGGCGCAGCCCGCGGCAGCCTTTGCCGCCGCAACGGCGATCGGATTCGGTATCTCGACCCAGATGGCCGGCGCTTTCTTCGGTGCCTGGCACAGCGCCCTGGAAACCACCGGCAAGGTCGCGGCCGCACTCGATGACACGCCGCCAGACGAGCCGATGCCCGATGTCGATATCCGGCCGGAGAATATTCGCTCGCAGGTCAAGGCTTTCACCAAGCCGCCGGCCGAGAAGAAGGCAAAGCCGACACTGACTGTTGTCAGGTCGATCAGCGCGCCGATATCCGTCAGCCAGCCAAAGCCGGCAGTGAAGGCAAAACCGGTTGCGCGGGCAGGAAAGGCAGACGATCTCAAGCTGATCGCCGGAATCGGCCCGAAGCTGGAGCAGGTGCTGAACGCCAAGGGCATTCGTAGCTTCGCCGAGATTGCCGCCTGGACCGACGAGGAAATCGCCCGGCTCGACGTCGAACTCGGCTTCAACGGCCGCATCGGCCGTGACGACTGGACCGGTCAAGCAAAAGTTCTGGCAGGGCGGGGCCGCAGGAAGAAATGAACTGTCCGGCCGTGTCGATCGGCCGGAAAGATGGGCAGGTCGGCGGACGGGCGGGGGCCTCAAGATGCCGGTGCGGGTTCCGGATCTGGAACGCGCGACAGAGAATTTGAGCGACATCAGCTGCCGGCAGGACGAAAGATCCGGCTTGGCAATGAGAGTGCTGCAAAAATAGGTTTGTTTGCCGTCATCAGGCAAACGGGAAACAGGACTGAGCGACGATGGCAAAACTGAAGATTGACGGCAACGAGATCGAAGTTCCGGATCATTACACGCTATTGCAGGCGTGCGAGGATGCTGGTGCCGAGGTTCCGCGCTTCTGCTTCCATGAGCGCCTGTCGGTTGCCGGCAACTGCCGCATGTGCCTTGTCGAGGTGAAGGGCGGCCCGCCGAAGCCGCAGGCTTCCTGCGCCATGAGCGTGCGCGATATCCGCGGCGGCCCGAACGGCGAACTGCCCGAGGTTTTCACAAACACCCCGATGGTCAAGAAGGCCCGCGAAGGTGTGATGGAATTCCTGCTGATCAACCATCCACTGGATTGCCCGATCTGCGACCAGGGCGGCGAATGCGACCTGCAAGACCAGGCGATGGCCTTCGGCATCGACACCTCGCGCTATCAGGAAGACAAGCGCGCCGTCGAGGACAAGTATATCGGCCCGCTCGTCAAGACGGTAATGAACCGCTGCATCCACTGCACGCGCTGCGTCCGCTTCACCACCGAGGTCGCCGGCATTTCCGAACTCGGCCTGATCGGCCGCGGCGAGGATGCAGAGATCACCACCTATCTCGAACAGGCGATGACCTCCGAGCTGCAGGGCAACGTCGTCGACCTTTGCCCGGTCGGCGCGCTCACCTCGAAGCCCTTCGCCTTCACCGCACGCCCGTGGGAGCTGAACAAGACCGAATCGATCGACGTCATGGATGCCGTCGGTTCGGCCATCCGCGTCGACACCCGCGGCCGCGAAGTCATGCGCATCCTGCCGCGCGTCAATGAGGCGATCAACGAGGAGTGGATTTCCGACAAGAGCCGCTTCATCTGGGACGGCCTGAAGACCCAGCGCCTCGACCGGCCCTATGTTCGCCGCGACGGCCGCCTGCAGCCTGCCACTTGGGCCGAAGCCTTCGGCGCCATCAAGGCCGCCGTCGGCGCCACCTCGGGCGACAAGATCGGCGCGATATCAGGCGACCTCGCTTCCGTCGAGGAAATGTATGCGCTCTCCGAACTGGTGAAGTCGCTGGGGTCGGCCAATCTCGACTGTCGCCAGGATGGGGCGGCACTCGATCCGTCGCTCGGCCGTGCAAGCTATCTCTTCAACCCGACCATATCCGGCATCGACCAGGCCGATGCGCTATTGATCATCGGCGCCAATCCGCGCTTCGAGGCGGCCATCCTCAACGCCCGCATCCGCAAGCGCTGGCGCCGCGGCAAGTTCCCGATCGGCGTGATCGGCGAGCGTGCTGAACTGCGCTACAGCTATGATTACCTCGGCGGCGGTCCCGACACGCTGAAGGATCTGGTCGACGGCACCCACGCCTTCGCGGACGTGCTGAAGAACGCCGCCAAGCCGATGATCATCATCGGCCAGGGCGCGCTGTCGCGCACCGATGGCCCCGGCGTTCTCGCCAGTGCTGCCAAGCTCGCCGGCTCGGTCGGCGCGGTCGTCGAAGGCTGGAACGGCTTTGCCGTCCTCCATACTGCTGCCGCGCGTGTCGGCGGCCTCGATCTCGGCTTCGTGCCGGGCGCCAAGGGTGTCAATGCCGCCGAGATGCTGACGGCGATGGACGTGCTCTTCCTGCTCGGCGCCGACGAGCTCGACTTCACCGCCAAGAAGGCCAAGCTCACCATCTATATCGGCTCGCATGGTGATAATGGCGCGCATCATGCCGACGTCATCCTGCCGGCGGCAGCCTATACCGAAAAGTCCGGCACCTGGGTCAATACCGAAGGCCGCGTCCAGATGGGCAACCGCGCAGGTTTTGCGCCGGGTGACGCCCGCGAGGACTGGGCGATCATCCGTGCCCTTTCCGATGTGCTCGGCAAGAAGCTTCCCTTCGATTCGCTCAGCGAATTGCGTGTCCGGCTCTATACCGCTTTCCCGCATTTCGCCGCCATCGACGAGATCGCCGAAACCAATAGCGCCCAAATTGCCGCAGTTGCGAAAAAAGCCGGCAAGATGAACAAATCCGGGTTTGCGTCGCCGGTGAAAGACTTCTATTTGACGAACCCGATAGCGCGTGCCTCGGCTGTCATGGCGGAGTGCTCGGCATTGGCCCGCAACAACTTCAAAGTCGCGGCAGAGTAAGGGCAGGGGACTATGGATTCTTTCTTTTCAAGCTATGTCTTGCCGACGATCATCATGGTCGGCCAGTCGCTGCTGCTTCTCGTCTGCCTGCTCGTCTTCATCGCCTATGTGCTCCTCGCCGACCGCAAGATCTGGGCGGCCGTTCAGCTGCGCCGCGGCCCGAACGTCGTCGGTCCCTTCGGCCTGTTCCAGTCCTTCGCCGACCTTTTGAAGTTCGTCTTCAAGGAGCCGATCATTCCGGCCGGCGCCAACAAGGCGGTCTTCCTGCTTGCTCCGCTGGTGACGGTGCTTCTGGCTCTGTCCACCTGGGCGGTGGTGCCGCTGGCCGACGGATGGGTGATCGCCAACATCAATGTCGGCATCCTCTATATTTTCGCGATCTCTTCGCTTGAGGTTTACGGCATCATCATGGGCGGCTGGGCTTCGAACTCGAAGTATCCGTTCCTCGGCGCGCTGCGCTCGGCGGCACAGATGGTGTCCTATGAAGTCTCGATCGGCTTCGTCATCGTCACCGTGCTTCTCTGCGTCGGCTCGCTGAACCTGACCGATATCGTCAATGCGCAGCATACCGGCCTCGGCACCATGCTCGGCCTGCCGGCGTCGTTCCTCGACTGGCACTGGCTGTCGCTCTTCCCGATGTTCATCATCTTCTTCATCTCGGCACTTGCCGAGACAAACCGCCCGCCCTTCGATCTTCCGGAAGCCGAATCGGAACTCGTCGCCGGCTTCATGGTCGAATACGGCTCGTCGCCATACATGATGTTCATGCTCGGCGAATATGCGGCGGTCTGCCTGATGTGCGCGCTGACGACGATCCTCTTCCTTGGCGGCTGGCTGCCCCCGGTTGATATCTGGATCCTCAACTGGGTCCCAGGCATCATCTGGTTCACGCTGAAGGCCTGCCTGGTGTTCTTCATGTTCGCGATGGTCAAGGCCTTCGTTCCGCGCTACCGCTACGACCAGCTCATGCGCCTCGGCTGGAAGGTCTTCCTGCCGCTGTCGCTCGCCATGGTCGTCATCGTTGCATTCGTGCTGAAACTGATGGGTTGGGCATGATGGTGCCCGCTCTCGTTTCCGGCAAAATTGGAGGTTGAAGATGGCAAGCATGTCCGGCTCCATCAGCTCGCTGTTTCTCAAGGAATTCGTCGGCGCGTTCTTTCTGTCGATGCGCTATTTCTTCCGCCAGAAGGCGACGATCAACTATCCCTTCGAAAAGGGCCCAGTTTCCCCGCGTTTCCGCGGCGAGCATGCGCTGCGCCGTTATCCGAACGGCGAGGAACGCTGCATCGCCTGCAAGCTTTGCGAGGCGATCTGTCCTGCCCAGGCAATCACCATCGAGGCGGGGCCGCGCCGCAATGACGGCACGCGCCGCACGGTCCGTTATGACATCGACATGGTGAAGTGCATCTATTGCGGCTTCTGCCAGGAAGCCTGCCCGGTCGATGCGATTGTCGAAGGCCCGAATTTCGAATTTGCGACGGAAACCCGCGAAGAGCTCTATTTCGACAAGGCGCGGCTTCTGGACAACGGAGACCGGTGGGAGCGCGAAATCGCCCGCAACATCGCGATCGACTCGCCGTACCGCTGATTGAGATTTTGAAATGCCGCGATGGAGCTTATGCGCTCCTGTCGTGGTCAAACATGCACAGGAGCTTTGCCGGTTAGCACCAGCGAAAGCTCCATCGGGCAGGGAAACTCCCGGCTGCCCGGGGGAAGATGAAAAAGGCACCAACATGGGTCTGCAGGCTCTATTTTTCTATCTTTTCGCCTTTGTCGCGGTGGCGTCGGCGTTCATGGTCATCTGGGCGAAGAACCCGGTTCACTCGGTTCTCTTCCTGATCCTGGTGTTCTTCAACGCGGCCGGCCTCTTCCTGCTGGCCGGTGCCGAATTCCTGGCGATGATCCTGCTCGTCGTCTATGTCGGCGCCGTCGCCGTTCTCTTCCTCTTCGTGGTGATGATGCTCGATATCGACTTCACCGAACTGAGGGCCGGCGTTCTCGATTATGCGCCGATCGGCGGGTTGATCGGGGTGATCCTGGCGGCCGAACTGATCGTCGTCATCGGCGGCAGCGTCATCTCGCCTGAGATCGCCAAATCAGTCGCCATGCCGATCCCGGCACTCACCGAGCGCACCAATACCGCCGCTCTCGGCGACGTGCTCTACACCAACTACATCTATTTCTTCCAGATCGCCGGTCTGGTGCTCCTGGTCGCGATGATCGGCGCGATCGTGCTGACGTTGAGACACCGCACCAACATCAAGCGGCAGAATATTCCGAGGCAAGTTGCCCGCACGCCCGCCACCGCCGTCGAGGTTGTTTCGGTCAAGCCCGGGCAGGGCGTCTAAAGGCAGGTCAAGGAACAAAGAACATGATCATCGGACTTTCCCACTACCTGACGGTCAGCGCCATCCTCTTCACGCTCGGCGTCTTCGGCATCTTCCTGAACCGGAAGAACGTTATCGTCATCCTGATGTCGATCGAACTGATCCTGCTTGCCGTCAACATCAACATGGTCGCCTTCTCCCACTTCCTGAACGACATCGTCGGCCAGGTCTTCGCGCTGTTCATCCTGACAGTCGCGGCTGCCGAAGCGGCGATCGGTCTTGCAATTCTCGTTGTCTTCTACCGCAACCGCGGCTCGATCGCGGTCGAAGACGTCAATATGATGAAGGGCTGAGTGGCTCATGTTCCTCTATAAGGCTATCGTCTTTCTTCCCTTGATCGGTGCGATCGTCGCCGGCCTGTTCGGCCGCGCGATCGGCGCCAAGGCTTCGGAATATGTCACCAGCGGCCTGATGATCATCGCCGCCATCCTGTCCTGGGTCGTCTTCTTCACCGTTGGCATGGGTCATGCCGAAGGCGGCCCGATCAAGGTCGAGGTGCTGCGCTGGATCCAGTCCGGCGGCATCGACGTCTCCTGGTCGCTGCGTGTGGATACGCTGACGTCAGTCATGCTGATCGTCGTCAACACGGTTTCGACGCTGGTGCACGTCTATTCGATCGGCTACATGCATACCGATCCGCATCGTCCGCGCTTCTTCGCCTATCTCTCGCTCTTCACCTTCGCCATGCTGATGCTGGTGACCGCTGACAATCTCGCCCAGATGTTCTTCGGCTGGGAAGGCGTCGGTCTCGCCTCCTATCTGCTGATCGGCTTCTGGTTCAAGAAGCCGTCGGCGACGGCTGCGGCGATGAAGGCCTTCATCGTCAACCGCGTCGGCGACTTCGGCTTCGTGCTCGGCATTGCCGGCGTCTTCGTGCTGTTCGGCTCGATCAACCTCGACACGATCTTCGCCAATGCCTCGAATTTCGCCCCGCATGAAGGCGGCGGCGAAGCGGGTGAGGTGATCCTCAATCTCTTCGGCATGCAACTCGACAAGGCGCATGCACTGACCGGCATCTGCCTGCTGCTCTTCATGGGCGCGATGGGCAAGTCGGCGCAGTTCCTGCTGCACACCTGGCTGCCGGACGCGATGGAAGGCCCGACTCCGGTCTCGGCCCTTATCCATGCCGCCACCATGGTCACCGCCGGCGTCTTTCTCGTCGCCCGCATGTCGCCGCTTTTCGAACTGTCGCCGGATGCGCTGGTTGTCGTCACCGTCATCGGCGCGATCACCGCCTTCTTTGCGGCAACCGTCGCTCTCGTGCAGAACGACATCAAGCGTGTCATCGCCTATTCCACCTGCTCGCAGCTCGGCTATATGTTCGTGGCACTGGGAGCCGGAGCCTATGGCGCAGCGATCTTCCATCTCTTCACGCACGCCTTCTTCAAGGCGCTACTCTTCCTCTGCGCCGGCTCGGTTATCCATGCCGTCGATGGCGAGCAAGACATGCGCTACATGGGCGGCCTGTGGCCGCATATTAAAGTTACCGCCGTGCTGATGATCATCGGCACGCTGGCAATCACCGGTTTTGGCATTCCCTTCACGCCGATCGGTTTTGCCGGATTCTTCTCCAAGGACGTGATCATCGAGGCGACCTATGCATCGCATTCGCCGGTCGCGGGCTTCGCCTTCGCGTTGCTGGTCATCGCGGCTCTCTTTACGAGCTTCTATTCCTGGCGCCTGATTTTCATGACCTTCTTCGGCAAGCCGCGCGCCTCGCACGAGGTGATGCACCACGTCCACGAGTCGCCGCAGGTCATGCTGGTGCCGCTCTATCTTCTGGCGATCGGCGCGGTAGTTGCCGGCGTGATCTTCGAAGGCCGGTTCTACGGCGAGGAATATGCCGAGTTCTGGAAGGGGGCGCTCTTCACAGGCGCAGAGAACGAACTCGTCGAAGAGTTCCACCATGTTCCGGCGCTCGTCGGCTTGAGCCCCTTCATCGCCATGGTTCTCGGCTTCGTCACCGCCTGGTACATGTATATCCGCTCGCCGCAGACGCCGCGCATCCTCGCGCAGCAGCACCGCGTGCTCTACCAGTTCCTGTTGAACAAGTGGTATTTCGACGAACTCTATGATTTCCTCTTCGTCCGCTCCGCCAAGGCGCTCGGTCGCTTCCTGTGGAAGAAGGGGGATGTCGGCGTCATCGACACCTACGGCCCGAACGGCGTCGCCGCTCGCGTTGTCGCCGTCACCGATCGCGTGGTTCGCCTGCAGACCGGTTACCTCTATCACTACGCCTTCGCCATGCTGATCGGCATTGCGGCGCTCGTTACCTGGATGATGCTCGGGAGTTCCTTCTGATGACCGATTGGCCTATTCTTTCAACGGTCACCTTCCTGCCGCTGGTCGGCGTGGTGCTCCTGCTATTGATGAACGGCGAGAGCGAAAGCGGTCGCAAGAACGTGCTGTGGATCTCGCTGATCACCACCGTCTTCACCTTCGTCGTTTCGCTCTTCGTCTGGACCAGGTTCGACAATGCCAATCCAGGCTTCCAGATGCTCGAGAAGCATGACTGGCTCGGCACCGGCATCGGCTACCACCTCGGCGTCGACGGCATCTCGATGCTGTTCGTCATCCTCTCGACCTTCCTCATGCCCTTCTGCGTGCTGGCGAGCTGGCTCTCGATCGAGAAGCGCCTGAAGGAATACATGATCGCCTTCCTCATCCTCGAAACGATGATGGTCGGCGTCTTCGTCTCGCTCGATATCGTGCTGTTCTACGTCTTCTTCGAGGCGGGCCTCATTCCGATGTTCCTGATCATCGGCGTCTGGGGCGGCAAGGACCGCGTCTATGCGAGCTACAAGTTCTTTCTCTATACGCTGCTCGGCTCGGTGCTGATGCTGCTCGCCATCATGGCGATGTACTGGCAGGCTGGCACGACCGATATCACCGCGCTGCTCGACCACAAGTTCCCACCTGCGCTGCAGACCTGGTTATGGCTTGCCTTCTTCGCCTCCTTTGCGGTGAAGATGCCGATGTGGCCGGTCCATACCTGGCTTCCCGATGCCCACGTTCAGGCGCCGACGGCAGGCTCGGTGATCCTGGCCGGCGTGCTGCTGAAGCTCGGCGGCTACGGTCTCATCCGCTTCTCGCTCGGCATGTTCCCGGTCGCGTCCGATTATTTCGCGCCGCTCGTCTTCGCCATGTCCGTCATCGCCATCATCTACACCTCCCTGGTGGCGATGATGCAGGACGATATCAAAAAGCTGATCGCCTATTCCTCCGTGGCCCACATGGGCTACGTCACCATGGGCATCTTTGCCGCCAACATGCAGGGTGTTCAGGGGTCGATCTTCCAGATGCTGTCGCACGGCATCGTCTCCGGCGCGCTCTTCCTCTGCGTCGGCGTGGTCTACGACCGTACCCACACCCGCGAGATCAACGCCTATGGCGGCCTCGTCAACAATATGCCGAAATATGCCGTGGCGATGATGGTCTTCACCATGGCCAATGTCGGGCTTCCCGGCACGTCGGGGTTCATCGGCGAATTCCTGACGCTGATCGGCGTCTTCCGAGTCAACACCTGGGTAGCGCTCTTTGCCGCCACCGGCGTCATCCTCTCAGCCGCCTACGCGCTCTGGCTTTATCGCCGGGTGATCTTCGGCGCGCTGGAGAAGGAAAAGCTGAAGGCGCTGCTCGACCTTTCCAGGCGCGAACAGCTGATCCTCTACCCATTGGTCGCGCTGACCATCTTCTTCGGCGTTTATCCGGCTCCGGTCTTCGATGCGACGGCCGCCTCGGTGGATCTGCTGGTCAACAATTACACGGCCGCCGTGCACGCAGCGCAGAATGTTGCGCTGTCTATGAAATGATGACGGGACTTATTGGACATGACCGCTGAAACAATTCTCCTCAGTCTGCATCTTTCCGCGCCGGAGCTCATCCTCGCGGTCGGCGCCCTTGTCCTGTTGATGGTCGGCGTCTTCTCCGGCGAGCGGTCGGGCCTTGTCGTCACCGGCTTGGCGATCGTCCTGCTCCTGGCCTCCGGCCTGTGGCTGCTCTTCGTGCCGGCAGAAGGCCTTGCCTATGGCGGCGTCTACATGGCCGACGGCTTCTCGCGCTTCATGAAGCTGGTGGCGTTGATCGGTTCGCTGGTCGCCATATTCATGTCGATCGGCCACGCCCGCGAAAATCAGCTCGACAAGTTCGAGTTCCCGGTTCTGCTGGTGCTCGCGACCCTCGGCATCCTGCTGATGATCTCGGCCAACGACCTGATCTCGCTCTATCTCGCGCTGGAACTGCAGTCGCTGGCGCTCTATGTCGTCGCGGCGATCAACCGTGACAGCCTGAAGTCGACCGAAGCCGGCCTGAAATATTTCGTCCTTGGCGCGCTTTCTTCCGGCATGCTGCTCTACGGCATGTCGCTGGTCTATGGCTTCACCGGCCACACCCACTTCTCTGAAATCGCCCAGGCGCTGTCCGTCGAAGGTGCACGTTCGCTCGGCCTGATCTTCGGCCTGGTCTTCATCCTCGCCGGCATCGCCTTCAAGATCTCCGCCGTTCCCTTCCATATGTGGACGCCGGACGTTTATGAAGGCGCGCCGACGCCGGTGACCGCCTTCCTCGCCGCAGCCCCCAAGGTTGCCGCCATGGCGATGATGACCCGCATCGTCATCACCGCCTTCCAGCCGGTTCTGGCGGATTGGCAGCAGGTCGTCGTCTTCATCTCGATCGCCTCGATGCTGCTCGGCTCGTTTGCCGCGATCGGCCAGAAGAACATCAAGCGGCTGATGGCCTATTCCTCGATCGGCCACATGGGTTATGCCCTGGTCGGCCTTGCCGCCGGCAACCAGACCGGCGTCACCGGTGTCATGCTTTACATGGTCATCTACATGGTCATGACGCTCGGCAGCTTTGCGATCATCATGTCAATGCGCCGCAAGGACGGCACCGTCGTCGAAAATGTCGATGATCTCGCCGGCCTCTCCACAACGAACCCGTTCATGGCCGTGGTTCTGACGGCGCTGATGTTCTCGCTTGCCGGCATCCCGCCGCTCGCCGGCTTCTTCGCGAAGTATTTCGTCTTCGTCGCCGCTATCGAAGCCAAGCTCTATGCGCTCGCCATCATCGGCGTTCTCGCCTCGGTCGTCGGCGCTTACTATTATCTGCGTGTCATCAAGCTGATGTGGTTCGATGAGGCCACCGGCGAATTCGCCCGTGTCTCCGGAGCGCTGCGTCTGGTCTTCGGTCTCTCCGGTCTCTTCGTCACCGCCTATGTGCTCATCGGCGGCCCGATCGGCGGCGCTGCAGAGCTTGCCGCCGCGACGCTCTTTTGATGGCTGCCGACGGACGGCGCCGGATATCGCTCGGCGATTTCAGGCACGAGGCTCTGTCGGAAACATCGTCTACCAACAGCGAATGCCTCGCCCGGGCTCGGGCGGGCGATGGCGGCAATCTCTGGGTGACCGCCGAAAAGCAGACGGGCGGCCGCGGCCGCCGCGGCAGGCTCTGGGTTTCGGAGCGCGGCAATCTCTACGCTTCTCTTCTTCTGATCGACCCCGCCCCGATGGAGCGCCTTGGCTCCCTGCCGTTGGCGATCGCCGTTGCCGTGCACCAGGCGATCCGCAGGGTGCTGCCGCTCGGTGCCGAACCGCTCGAGGTCAAATGGCCGAACGATATTCTCATCGGCCGAAAGAAGACCTGCGGCATTCTCGTCGAAGGCGAGGGGCTGCCGGACGGACGTTACGCGCTGATCGTCGGCATCGGCATCAATATCTCTGTGATGCCGGACAATCCGCTCTACCCCGCCACCTGCCTGCGCCAGCAGGGAAGTGCGGCTTCGCCGGAGGAGCTCTTCGCGCATCTCTTCGCCGCCACGGCGGAAGTGCTTGAAATATGGGACCAGGGCCGCGGCATCGGCGAGATCACGGCGCTCTGGCGCGCGATCGCCTGCGGCATCGGCGAAAAGATTACGGTGAATTTGCCGGACCGATCGATTTCCGGACAATTCGGCGGAATTGATGATAATGGCTTGTTGATGCTCGATACCGGCACTGGCAGGATAATGCCCATTGCTGCCGGTGATGTGTTTTTTGGATAGCGGAAAAAACAAAAATTATGGCGAAACAGGACGAACTGGTATTCCTGCCTCTGGGCGGTGTCGGTGAGATTGGCATGAATCTCGCTCTCTATGGCTACGGCCCGCCCGAGCATCGCCAGTGGATCATGGTCGATTGCGGCGTCACTTTTCCGGGGCCGGACCTGCCGGGCGTCGACCTCGTATTGCCCGATATCCGCTTCCTCGCCAGCGAGCGAAAGAACCTCAAGGCGATCATCATCACCCATGCGCATGAAGACCATTATGGTGCGCTCGCCGACCTTTGGCCCGGCCTCAACGTGCCGGTCTATGCCTCTGGTTTTACATCAGGTCTGCTCGAAGCCAAGCGCAATTTCGAGAAGGCCAAGATCGGCGAAGTGCCGGTGACGCCGTTCAAAGCCGGCGATACGATCAATGTCGGCCCCTTCAGCATCGAAGGCGTCGCCGTCAACCATTCGATCCCCGAGCCGATGTCGCTGATGATCCGCACGCCGGTCGGCAATGTCATCCATACCGGTGACTGGAAGATCGACCACGAGCCTTCGCTTGGACCCCTGACCGACGAGACACGTTTCCGCCAGCTCGGCGACGAGGGCGTTCTGGCGCTGATGTGCGATTCCACCAATGCGCTGCGCGACGGCGTCTCGCCCTCCGAAAAGGATGTGTCCGAAAGCCTGCGCAAGATCATCGAGGATGCCGAGGGCAGGGTGGCGATCACCACCTTCTCGTCGAATGTCGGGCGTATCCGCACCGTAGCCGAGGCTGCCGAGGCGGCAGGCCGCGAAGTGCTGCTGCTCGGCAGTTCGCTGAAGCGCGTCGTCGACGTCGCCCAGGATGTCGGCCTGATGGAAGGGGTGAAGCCCTTCATCTCCGAGGAGGAATACGGCTATATCCCGCGTGACAAGGTCGTCGTCATTCTCACCGGCAGCCAGGGCGAGGCGCGGGCAGCTCTTGCCAAGCTCTCCCGCGACGAGATGCGTAATGTGGCCTTTGCGGCGGGCGATATCGTCGTCTTTTCCTCGCGCGCCATTCCCGGCAACGAGAAGGCGATCCAGGACATCAAGAACGGCCTCGTCGAGCAAGGCGTGCACATCATCACGGATACCGAGGCGCTGGTCCACGTTTCCGGCCATCCGCGGCGCAACGAGCTGCAGCGGATGTATGAATGGACGCGGCCGAAGATCGTCGTGCCGGTGCATGGCGAGGCGATACATCTGACGGCCCACAAGGAGCTTGCCGAGCAATCCGGCATCGCGCTGGTGCCGCGGGTGCGCAACGGCGACATCCTGCGGCTGGCGCCCGGTCCGGTCGAGGTGATCGGCGAGGCGCCGCATGGTCGCATCTACAAGGACGGCACGCTGATCGGTGATTTCGACGAGATGGGGATCGGCGAGCGCAAGAAGCTCTCCTATGTCGGCCATGTCGCTGTTAACGTCGTGCTCGACGCCCGCTATGACATCGTCGGCGAACCCGACCTCATTTCGATCGGCCTGCCGACCTACGATGATGAGGGAGAGGATATGGAGGATATGCTCTTCGACGCGGCGGTCAGCGCCATCGAGAGCATTCCGCGCGCCCGCCGCAAGGACATCGACATGCTGCAGGAGGCCGTGCGCCGCGCCATCCGCTCGGCCGCGAACAACATCTGGGGCAAGAAACCTCTTGTCACCGCCTTCGTTACCAAGGTCTGACCGTGCTCGGCCGGGTCAACCATATCGCTATCGCCGTGCCCGATCTGGCCGTGGCGACGGCGGCCTATCGCGATACGCTGGGTGCTGCCGTATCGCAGCCGCAGGCTCTGCCGGAACACGGCGTCACCGTGGTTTTCGTCGAATTGCCGAACACCAAGGTCGAATTGCTGCAGCCGCTCGGGGCTACCTCGCCGATCGCCGCCTTCCTCGAAAAGAACCCGTCCGGCGGCATGCACCACATCTGCTACGAGGTGGACGATATCCTTCTCGCCCGTGACCGGCTGGTCGATGCGGGCGCAAGGGTGCTCGGCGACGGCCGGCCGAAGACCGGCGCGCACGGCAAGCCGGTGCTCTTTCTGCACCCCAAGGATTTCTTCGGCACGCTGATCGAACTCGAACAGGCCTGAGCCCTACAACGGCAGAATGATAGCCCTGCTGCGGCAGAGTGACCCGAGGACGGCTAAACCTTTCGTTCGCTTTGAGTTGGTCGCGATTCCGCCGTATAACGACGCGATATCAGCGCGGCATCAACGGGAACCATAATGCTCCAGATCTTTCTTCAGGGATTTGCCGTCTACTTCGTCATCTGGTGGATGACGCTTTTTGCCGTCCTGCCAATCGGCCTGCGCACCCAGGCGGACGACAATGATGTCGTGCTCGGCACCGTCCCGAGCGCGCCCACCCGGTTTCGCGCCGCTTTCGTGTTTTCGCTGACGACGCTGATTTCGGCCTTGGTCTATGGCCTCTGGTACGTCTGCGACACCTATTTCGGCTGGGGCTTCGACGCCCTGCCGCAACTCGGTCCTAGCTTCTATTGAATCGTAGCTTTTGCTCAAACTTTGAGCAGATGCAACCTATTGAAGGCGAGTTTCGTCATACCAGCGTCACGCTGTTGCGGCAAAGAGCTCGCCTAACGGAATGACGGCTATTCCCTTACGGAAGTCGGTCGGGTTTTTGGATGGGATGGATGACGAAAAGCCAAAAAAAAACAAGGCTAAAAGCCTTGTTTTAAGTATCGCGTGATCTGTAACCGTTGCCGGGGCTGCGACGAGCGCGCCTAAGATCTGATCCTCCCAAGACTTGACCGCGAATTCGACAAGAATTTAACTTCCTGCCTGTTTTGTGAGCTAAAACTAGCTCAAACATTGGGCTTTGTCATCAGCTTTTTTTGCATTTTTGCTACACTCTAGTAAAATTTTTCTGTTGACAAGATTTTCGTTCAAGTCCTTATAAACACGCGCTTTTTCATGCCCTTTTATTTTGCGGGTGCGAACATGCGCTTCCGGGAGGTTGCCGCCATCCGTTGCGGGTTTCCTTCCTGCCGCGAAGCGGCTATGAACGCTCCCGACATTAACAATGGTCTTTCGATTCCGCCTGCTGCGGGATCTCAACTGCTCCGGAATCCGCCATGCGTCTGTCCCGTTATTTCATGCCCATCCTTAAGGAAAACCCCAAGGAGGCGGAAATCGTCTCCCACCGGCTGATGCTGCGTGCCGGCATGATCCGCCAGCAATCGCAGGGCATTTATTCCTGGCTGCCGCTGGGCAAGCGCGTGCTCGACAAGGTCAACGCCATTATCCGCGACGAGCAGAACCGCGCCGGCGCCATTGAGCTGTCGATGCCGACACTGCAATCGGCCGAACTCTGGCAGGAAAGCGGCCGCTACGACGCCTACGGCAAGGAGATGCTGCGCATCAAGGACCGTCAGGATCGGCCGATGCTCTACGGCCCAACCAACGAAGAGATGGTGACGGATATTTTCCGCTCCTCCGTCAAGTCCTACAAGGACCTGCCGCTTAATCTCTATCATATTCAGCTGAAGTTCCGTGACGAGATCCGTCCGCGCTTCGGTACCATGCGATCGCGTGAATTCATGATGAAGGATGCCTATTCCTTCGATCTGACGCGCGAAGCGGCGGAGCATTCCTATAACAAGATGTTCGCCGCCTATCTCAGAACCTTCGACCGGCTCGGCCTGCGCGCTATCCCGATGCGCGCCGATACCGGCCCGATCGGCGGCAAGCTCAGCCATGAATTCATCATCCTCGCCGACACCGGCGAATCCGAAGTCTTCTGCCACAAGGATTTCGTCGATTTCGATATTCCCGGTGCACACACCGATTTCGACAGTGTCGAGGGCCTGCAGGCTATCTTCGACAAATGGACCTCGCTCTATGCCGCGACCTCGGAAATGCACGACGAGGCGGCCTTCAACGCCGTTCCCGAAGGCGACCGCCTGTCGGCACGCGGCATCGAGGTCGGCCACATCTTCTATTTCGGCACGAAATATTCCGAGCCGATGGGCGCGAAAGTGCAGGGACCTGACGGCAAGGAACACTTCGTTCATATGGGTTCCTACGGTATCGGCCCGACACGCCTTGTTCCCGCCATCATCGAAGCATCGCATGATGATAACGGAATCATCTGGCCGGCATCCGTCGCGCCCTTCGATATCGTTGTGATCAACATGAAGGCGGGCGATCAGGCCTGTGACGATACCTGCGAACTGATCTATGCCGCGCTGAGCAAGGCCGGCAAGGATGTGCTCTATGACGATACCGACGATCGGGCCGGCACGAAATTCGCGACCGCCGACCTGATCGGTGTACCCGTCCAGATCATCGCCGGCCCGCGCGCGGTCGCAAACGGCGAAGTGGAAGTGAAGGACCGCAAGACCGGCGCCCGCGAAACGATGACCATCGAAGCGGCGATCAATCGGTTCGTGGCTTAAGGAAACGGAGGCGAAATGGCAGAGGCAGCAGTGGACCGGAGTTCAAAATCCGGCTTGGGTCCGGCTGGCAAGCCATTTTCCACCTTTGAACGCCTCGTGGCGTGGCGTTATCTGCGCGCCCGCCGCAAGGAGGCCTTCATCTCGGTGATCGCCGGCTTCTCCTTCGTCGGCATCATGCTGGGCGTTGCGACGCTGATCATCGTCATGGCCGTCATGAACGGCTTCCGAACCGAGCTCGTCTCGCGCATCCTCGGCATCAACGGCCACATGATCGTCCAGCCGTCCGATGGCCCTTTCACCGATTATGCCGACCTCGCCAGCAGGCTTGCCGCCGTGCCTGGCGTCAAGATGGCGCTGCCGTTGGTGGAGGGCCAGGTACTTGCCTCCGCCCAGGCGGGCGGCAGCACGGGCGCGCTGGTGCGCGGCGTCCGCGCGGAGGACCTGACCAAGCTCAAAGCGGTTTCTGAGAATATCAAACCGGGAGACATGGTAGGCTTTGCCTCCGGCCAGGGCGTGCTGATCGGCACGCGCATGGCCGATCAGTTGGGTCTTAGCGTCGGCGACCTTATTACGCTGACGTCGCCAGATGGTGACATTACGCCAATGGGCGTCAGCCCGCGCGTCAAGTCCTACAAGATTTCCGGCCTCTTCGAGATCGGCATGTCGGAATACGACTCCTCTATCATCTTCATGCCGCTGGAGGAGGCGCAGCTCTATTTCAACGCCGAGGGGCTGGTGCAGTCGATCGAACTCTTCGTAGACAACCCCGACGATATAGACAATCTGAAGCCTAAGGTAGTGGAGGCGGCCGGCCGCCAGATCAACCTCACCGACTGGCGCCAGCGCAACCAGACTTTTTTCTCGGCGCTACAGGTCGAGCGTAACGTCATGTTCATGATCCTGACGCTGATCGTGCTCGTGGCCGCGCTGAATATCATCTCCGGCCTCATCATGCTGGTAAAGGACAAGGGCAGCGATATCGCCATTCTGCGCACCATGGGCGCCAGCGCCGGTGCGATCATGCGCATCTTCTTCATGACTGGAGCGGCGATCGGCATCGTTGGCACCATTGCCGGTGTGCTGCTCGGCGTTCTCGTCTGCGTCAACATCGAATCCGTCCGCCAGTTCTTCTCCTGGCTTTCAGGCACCGTGCTCTTCAATCCGCAGGTCTATTTCCTCAGCCAGCTGCCGGCCGAGATGGATCTCAGCGAAACGATCTCGATCGTCGTCATGGCGCTGACGCTCTCCTTCATTGCGACCATCTTCCCGGCCTGGCGTGCCTCCAGGCTCGATCCTGTGCAGGCCCTGCGCTACGAATAAGGAATGCCGCCTTCATGAAACGCAACGTCGTTCTCAAGCTTACCGGCGTCGAGCGCCATTATGGGCAGGGCGGTACGCTGCTCTCGATCCTGAAGGGCGCGGACTTTTCGATATCGAAGGGGGAGATTGTCGCTCTCGTCGCCCCTTCCGGTACCGGCAAGTCGACACTGCTGCATGTCGCCGGCCTGTTGGAGCATCCGGACGGCGGTGAAGTCAACATCAACGGCCATGCCTGTGACGGCTTGAGCGATGAGAAACGCACCGCAATCCGCCGCAGCGAAATCGGCTTCGTCTACCAGTTCCACCACTTGCTGCCGGAATTCTCGGCGCTCGAAAATATCATGATGCCGCAGCTGATCGCCGGGCTGTCCTGGAAGGAAGCCGGAGAGCGGGCCGGCCAGCTTCTCGATTATATGCGTATCGGCCATCGCGGCTCGCATCGCCCGGGCGAGCTTTCCGGCGGCGAGCAGCAGCGCGTTGCGATTGCCCGCGCCGTCGCCAATGCGCCGACCCTGCTTCTTGCCGACGAGCCGACCGGCAATCTCGACCCTGAAACGGCAAGCTACGTCTTCGACGCGCTGGAAGCGCTGGTGCGCCAGTCCGGCCTTGCGGCTCTCATCGCCACCCATAATCACGAGCTCGCCCGCCGCATGGATCGGCGCGTGACGATCTCCGACGGCAAGATCGTCGATTTCTGAGGCCCAGATCGATCAAGGGATGATCAGTCCGCCGCGATAGTCGAGCATATAGGCCTTCTGGCTGTCGACCATGATGCATTCGTGCCCGGCGAACCGCGCGTAGTCGCCTTCGCTGCGATCGATATAGCGGCCGAACGGATGGTCGAATTCCATTCCGCCGAGAAACCGGCCCTCTCGATACATCGCCGAAAGGGCCGCCTTGATCACCGTTCCGGCTGCTGCACCGTCGATGAGATCAGGCGCAATGACGCAGCCGAAATAATTCATCGCCCAGACGGGCTCGTCGGCAAACCATACCACTTCCTGTCCGGCGAAATCGGTGCCGCCGAAATAGCTGTCGAGATAGCGCCAGTTGCCGCGTTCGTATCCGATGTCCTGGGAGCTTGGCCGGCAGGGCGGGCGCGCCACGCCGCCGCCGACATAGGTTGCAGCCTTCGCCTCCACCACGAATGCGTTCAGCATCGCAATATCCAACATGCCATTCTCCTCTCCGCTAGATGCTGGCAAATACGCTGCGAAGTGTAAAGAACAAAAAGGGAACTATGGCCGGAATTAGACGGACGGCCGAGGAGGCTGGCCGTCTAGGCGCCGTGAGGATCCGGGACGGGCCGAGAAGGGGCAACCTGCTGGCCGTCACATTGGGCACTGGCTCGCAGCGATTCACAGGTGCACATCCCGGCATTTTTCCAACACAAGAAAGAAGGAAAAGATTCCTGTTGACAACAGAACATACATAGAACAAACTGAAAACATAACGAGTAAAGGAGAGCCCGATGACTGACATGATCCGTGATATCGCAGCATTCACCTCCATCGCAATGTTCGTTGCCAGCTTCTCGCTCATCGTCATGGCGTTCTAAAGTTTTCAGGGGATCGCATGGCAATCATGCGGTCCGGACGCGGGACTTCTTCTGGACATCATCGCCCTCTATGCCCGACAATGCGTCCGATTCATTCGGGTGATTGGGAAGGCATGTCATGGCGGATACGGCAAAGGGTTCAACGGGTGAGGCGACCGGCACGCCGGGCTTCATCCACCTGAGGGTCCATTCCGCCTATTCGCTTCTCGAGGGCGCCCTGCCGCTGAAGAAGATCCTCTACAAGGCGACCGGCGATAGCCAGCCGGCGATCGCGATTACCGACACCAACAATCTGTTCGTCGCCCTCGAATTCTCCCAGAAGGCGATGGAGGACGGCCTGCAGCCGATCATCGGCTGCCAGGTCTCGATCGACATGGGAGACGGGTTGGAAACCGAAAAGCGCGGCGGCCAGCAGGCTCTGGTCAAGCTGCCGTCGATCGTTCTTCTTGCCGCGACGGATGCCGGTTACGAACGGCTGGTCGATCTCGTCAGCCGGGCCTATCTCGGCGGCGAGAGCAACCAGGCTGTTCATATCAGCACCTCCTGGCTGGAGGAGGCAGGCACGGAAGGACTGATCGCATTGAGCGGCGCCTTGACCGGGCCGGTCGACGTGGCGATCAAGGAAGGCCATCCCGCCCAGGCGGAAGCCCGGCTGCTCACGCTGAAGCGTCTCTTCGGCGACAGGCTCTATGTCGAACTGCAGCGACACGGCACTTACGACAAGCGGCACGAGCAGAAGATTATCGGGCTCGCCTATGCCCACGACCTGCCGCTGGTTGCGACCAACGAGGCCTTCTTTCCGACACGCGACGATTACGACGCCCATGATGCGCTGATGGCGGTCGCGCACAACGCCATCGTCTCCGACGACAGCCGCTTTCGCCTGACGCCGGATCACTATCTGAAGAGCCGGGCCGAAATGGCCAAGCTCTTCGCCGACCTGCCGGAAGCGCTGGAAAATACCATCGAGATCGCCAGGCGCTGCTCCTTCGTGCTGAAGACCAGAAAGCCGATTCTGCCGCGCTTCACCGGTGCGACCAACGATGCCGAGGAGGCCGAACGCGCCGAGGCGAGCGAGCTGCGCCGCCAAGCGGTCGAAGGGCTGGACATGCGGCTTGCGACGCTCGGCATGTCGCCGGGTTACGAGGAAAAGGATTATCGCGAACGGCTGGATTTCGAACTCAGCGTCATCGAGCGCATGCGTTTTCCCGGCTACTTCCTGATCGTTGCCGACTTCATCAAATGGGCCAAGCAGCATGACATTCCGGTCGGCCCCGGCCGTGGTTCGGGCGCCGGTTCGCTGGTCGCCTATGCCTTGACGATCACCGACGTCGATCCCTTGCGTTTTTCGCTGCTCTTCGAGCGCTTCCTCAATCCGGAACGCGTCTCGATGCCGGACTTCGACATCGACTTCTGCCAGGACCGCCGCGAAGAGGTGATCCGCTACGTCCAGGCCAAATATGGCCGCGAGCAGGTGGCGCAGATCATCACCTTCGGTTCGCTGCAGGCACGCGCCGCCCTTCGCGACGTCGGCCGCGTGCTTGAGATGCCCTACGGCCAGGTCGACAAAATCTGCAAACTCGTGCCGAACAACCCCGCCAATCCGACGCCGCTGTCCAAGGCGATCGAGGAGGAGCCGAAGCTGCAGGAGGAGGCGGCGAAGGAACCTGTTGTCGCGCGGCTGCTCGACATCGCCCAGAAGATCGAGGGGCTTTACCGCCACGCCTCGACCCATGCCGCCGGCATCGTCATCGGCGACCGGCCGCTTTCCAAGCTGGTGCCGATGTATCGCGATCCGCGCTCCGATATGCCGGTTACTCAGTTCAACATGAAATGGGTCGAGCAGGCAGGCTTGGTCAAATTCGACTTCCTCGGCCTGAAGACCCTGACCGTGCTGAAGGTCGCGGTCGATTTCGTCGCCAAGCTCGGCATCAAGGTCGATCTCGCGGCCATTCCTCTCGACGATACCAAGACCTACGAGATGCTGTCGCGCGGCGAGACGGTCGGTGTGTTCCAGGTGGAAAGTGCCGGCATGCGCAAGGCGCTGATCGGCATGAAGCCGGACTGCATCGAGGACATCATCGCGCTGGTGGCGCTCTATCGTCCGGGCCCGATGGAGAACATCCCGACCTACAATGCCCGCAAGCACGGCGACGAAGAGCTGGAATCGATCCATCCGATGATCGACCACCTGCTCAAGGAAACGCAAGGGGTCATCGTCTACCAGGAACAGGTGATGCAGATCGCGCAGGTGCTGTCCGGCTATTCGCTGGGGGAGGCCGACCTTCTGCGCCGCGCCATGGGTAAGAAGATCAAGGCCGAGATGGACCAGCAGCGCGAGCGCTTCGTCGTTGGCGCCGTCAGGAATGGCGTATCGAAGCCGCAGGCCGACAATATCTTCGAACTGCTGGCGAAGTTCGCCAATTACGGCTTCAACAAATCGCATGCCGCCGCCTATGCCATCGTCTCTTACCAGACGGCCTACATGAAGGCGCATTACCCGGTCGAATTCCTCGCCGCTTCGATGACGCTCGACATGTCCAACACGGAAAAGGTCAATGATTTCCGTCAGGATGCCAAGCGCCTCGGCATCGAGGTGATCGCACCCTCAGTGCAGAGCTCCTTCCGTCATTTCGAGACCGGCGACAACCGCATCTACTACGCGCTCGCCGCCCTCAAGGGCGTCGGCGAATCCGCCGTCGACCATATTGTCGGGGTGCGTGGCGACAAGCCCTTTGCGAGCATCGAGGACTTCTGCCTGCGCATCGATCCGCGTCAGGTCAATCGTCGCGTGCTCGAAAGCCTGATCTATGCCGGCGCCTTCGATTGTTTCGACATGGACCGCGCCCAGCTGGCAGCCGGCCTTGATCGCATTCTCGGTTATGCCCAACGCGCCCAGGAGAACAAGCTGAGCGGCCAGTCGGACATCTTCGGCAGTACGTTGACGTCGGGGCCTGAGAAAATCTCACTGCCGCCGTTCTCGCCCTGGCTCCCCTCCGAGCGGCTGCTCAAGGAGTTCCAGGTGCTGGGCTTCTATCTCACAGCCCACCCGCTCGATTCCTACAACAGTATCCTGCAGAAGATGCGGGTGCAGACCTTTGCCGAATTTTCCGCCGCCATCAAACAGGGCGCGGCCAATGCGCGCCTTGCCGGTACCGTCATCTCGAAGCAGGAGCGCAAGACCCGCACCGGCAACAAGATGGGCATCATCGTCTTCTCCGATTCTTCGGGCCAGTTCGAAGCGGTGCTGTTTTCGGAAATGCTGAACCAGTATCGCGATGTGCTGGAGTCAGGCAAATCCTTCGTGCTGACCGCGACCGGCGAGGAGCGGCCGGAGGGCATTGGCCTGCGCATCCAGACGATCCAGTCGCTGGAGGAAAAGTCGCTGCAGATGCAGAAGGCGCTACGCGTTTATGTCCGCGATTCCGGACCGCTGAGAATGGTTGCCGGCCATTTGAACGCCAAGGGCGATGGCCTCGTCTCCTTCATCGTCATCAAGGAGGAGGGCAAACGCGAGGTGGAAGTGGCGCTACCGGAGAAATACCGCATCACGCCGGAGATCGCCGCCGCCCTTCGCGCCGCCCCCGGCGTCGTCGACGTCGAGCTTGTCTGATTAATGCATGTCGCTCGGAAGTGTGCGGCGGTTCCGGGATACGACATGCATAAAACAAAGAGCGTGATGGCCATCACCCGCGGGTGATCGTGATGAAATCCGTGCCTTCGCCGGTCTCTCGGCCGAGGCCGGTATCGGAGATCGTCAGCGTCGAGCCGGGCGCGATGAGGGCGTCGATCTTGCGGCGGGTCTCATCGGGGATGGTGATCCGGCTGAGCGAACGGGCGATCGGCTTGCCTGTAATGATCGAGCTTTCCTGATTGGTGATGCCGAGCCGCTTCATCGTCTCGCGGGAGAGATTGTTCTCGAGCGTTATGCCGAGCCAGTCGGCCGTGCCGGCCTTTTCATCGACCGCATGCAGCGTGAAGAAATGTGTGCCGAGCGCCAGTCCCGGATCGGCGATCGTCACCGGCGCTTCGAAGACCGGCTTGAAGGCCTGCCGCACCATGATGACGCCGTTCGGCGGCTCGCCCTTGCCAGCCGCGGCATAGACTTCTCTGAGCAGCGTGTCGGAAACCAGGCTCCTGTCGGCGGCAAATTCCGCCGGCCGCAGCGTCTTGAAGGTCTTGATCGCCTGCACGGTCGACGGACCGAGCAAGCCGTCCGGATTGCCCGCGGAAAAACCGAGCTGGTTGAGCAGGCTCTGGATGTCGATCACCGTCTCGCGCAACGTCCGGCGCGTAATCAGCATGCTGATCGGCTCGGACGGCGGCTTGGGTTCGGGCGCTGCAATCGGCTGCACTGCCGGCATCGGCATCGCAGCGGTATCGTTCATCGCCACCTGCACCGGCTTCTCAGGGCTGTCGGGCATGGAGGGCCGCAGTTCCACATCCGAAAGTAGCGGCATCGCCGCCGGTGCATCCGGATCGAAAAGAGTCGGATGATCGATCGGTTGCGGCACCAGTTCACCATCGCTGATAATGACGGGGACACCGGGATCGGTCATCCCATAGAGCATTTTTGCGAAGGCGCTGGGCATGCGCACGCAGCCATGCGAGGCCGGATAACGCGGCACCGAATTGGATTCGTGCAGCGCGATGCCGGACCAGGTCAGCCTTTGCATGAACGGCATCGGCGCCGCCGAATAGAGATTGGATTCGTGATATTTCTGCTTTTCCAGCACCGAGAAGATGCCGCTCGGCGTCGTGTGGCCGTCCTTGCCGGTCGAGACCTTCGAGGTCGCGACGACCTCGGTGCCGTCATAGAGCACGAGCGACTGCTTGTCCTTCGAGACGAAGATCTGCAGCGTGCGCGCATCCGCGGCAAGAGCGGGGTGCACGAGTGCGGTGGCCGACAGCAAGCCGAGGCCGAAGACGAGACGCGAGAACATGAGACCCAACCATACGCAATACTTGCCCGGCACATTATGAGACGAAGTTTAAGGAAGATTTTATAGGCCGGATCGCCGGCTGCCCTCACGCGTTAGTGATCGCGCTTGCCGCTGCCGAAGGTGTAGCCGGTCTCGACCGTTTTCTCGCCAAACTTGTCACGCAGCTTGTCCATCGCCGCTTCGGCTGCCGCCCGCCGGCCCGATTGCCGGTCGATGAGATCGGGCGGATCGGCGCGGGCGGCATCGCCGAGATCGGTGACGCCGATGCCGATCAGGCGGAACTTCGTACCGTCTGTCTCTTTTTCGAGAAGCTCGAGCCCGGTGCGGAAGATCTTGTCGGCAAGCTGGGTCGGCTCTTCAAGCTTGCGGTTGCGGGTGCGCGATTTGAAATCGGCGCTCTTCAGCTTCAGAACCACGGTCTGGCCGGCAATGCCGCTTTTCTTCAGCCGCCAGGAGACCTTTTCGGAGAGGTTGCGCAGGATCGGCACCAGATCGTCATAACGCGAGATGTCATCGAAGAAGGTGGTCTCGGACGACACGCTCTTGGCGGCATCATTGAGATGCACTTCGCGATCGTCGATGCCGCGCGACAGCCGCGCGAGCCGTTGGCCGATGCTGCCGTAGCGGCGCATCAGATCGTTTTCCTCCATCTGCTGCAATTGGCTGATGGTGCGGATGCCGTCCGCCTCCAGCGTTGCCGCAAAGGCCTTGCCGACGCCCCAGATCGTAGTGACGGGACGCGGCGCCAGGAACTCGACAGCTTCCTCGCGGCCGATGACCGAAAAGCCGCGCGGCTTCTGCAGGTCGGAGGCGACCTTGGCGAGAAATTTGCAATAGGAAAGCCCGACCGAAACGGTGATGCCGATCTCCCTTTCGATGCGGCGGGCAAATTTGGCCAGCGTGCGCGCCGGCGGATCGTGATGCAGCCTCTCGGTGCCGCCGAGTTCCAGGAAGGCCTCGTCGATCGATAGCGGCTGCACCAGCGGCGTCAGATCCTGCATCATGGCGCGCACCTGCCGTCCGACCCGGACATATTTCTCCATGTCCGGACGGATGACGATCGCTTGAGGGCATGCCTCCAGCGCCTTGAACATCGGCATGGCCGAACGCACGCCGTGGATGCGGGCGATATAGCAGGCGGTGGAAACCACACCGCGTTTGCCGCCGCCGATGATGACAGGCTTGTCGGCAAGCTCCGGATTGTCGCGTTTCTCCACCGCGGCGTAGAAGGCGTCGCAATCGATATGCGCAAGCGTTAATGCGTAGAGTTCGCGATGGCGCACGAGGCGCGGGCTGCCGCAGGAAACGCAACGGCGCGTCTCGCCTTTCTGCTCGGCAAGGCAGTCGCGACAGAAGCCGGGTGTCTTGTCAGGCGCGGGTATCATGATGAGAACAAAGATTGAACGTCGCGAGGTTACGCCTTATGCTTCCGAGTCTCAAGAGAGGGCGGGAGCTTTGCCTTTGGATAACGATCTTCGTTTCGAGCCGGTGACAGCAGAACGCTGGGACGATTTCGAAATCGTGTTCGGGCCGCAGGGTGCCTTCTATAATTGCTGGTGCGTCGCGCTGCGCCTGCCGCATGCGGTCAGGACGAAGATGGCGGCCGACGAGCGCAAGGCGCATATGCGGGGGAGGATCAAGTTGGGTCCGCCGCCTGGTATCCTCGGTTATGCTGACGGCGTGCCGGTCGCCTGGGTGCAGGTCGGGCCGCGCCACGACGTGCCGCAGTTCAATTCGCCGCGCACCGTCTCGCGACCGCTGGAGGAGGGCGACGCGCATGATCCATCCATCTGGGCCGTCAGTTGCTTCTTCCTGCTGGCCAAGCTACGCGGCAAGGGAATGAGCCACCGTCTGCTCGCCGGCGCAATCGATCATGCCCGGCGCCAGGGAGCACGGATGCTCGAAGCCTGTCCGATCGATCATGTCAAGCAGTCGAAATCAGTGACGCTCTGCGTCGGCTCGACCGCAGTTTTCGAAGCCGCCGGTTTCGAGACTGTGGCACGGCGCAAGGACGGCCGTCCGCTCATGCGGCTGGAACTGCGCGCCTGACAGTGCCGGAGACAAAATGCGCCTCGATGAGAGCGGCGGCATGCGTCCAATCGCTGGCGCGCGTGATGTCGTCAGCTGCTGCCGGTGCGAAGCGATGAACGGGCGAGTTCGGAATCAGGTGAATCAGCAGGCAATCGGCGACGTGATCCCTGACGGAATGCAGATTGCGCGCCATATCATCGATGAAGACGACGGGAAGGGAGCGGCTGGCATGCAATGCGTGAACGATCGGCCCCTTGGGTTGTTCGGTGGCAAGCAGCGGAAAGAGCAGGCCCATCCTGTCGAGCAGGCGACGGCGCTGGTCTTGGAACCGCGGCGGCATGGCTGTCAGGAAAAGGATATCGGCCTCTTCCGAAAGCCGGTCGAGCGTTTCGACGACGCGGTCGAGCGGCGTCTGCCACAGTTCTTGGGCCTCGAAGAATTCCTCGATCAGCCGGCTGACCTCTTGATCCTCGATCTCCGCGCCGTCGGCTTGCGAGACGATGTTGCCGTGAAGCCGGAACGATCGCGGCAGAAACGCGTGGCCCTGGCTCTGAAGGAAAAGCTGGAAGGGACCGATGAACTGCAGCACGACGTCGTCGACGTCGCAGACGATCAACGGCCGCCCGCCGAGGCGGATATGCGAGATGTCGAATTCCCCGGAGGTCACGGTCAGTACTCTCCGGAATCGAGGCCCGGCGACGAGAAATGCTGCCAGGCCGCCGTCACCGTCTCCGGGCTGATCCCGCTCGCCGCGCAGAAGGCCATCGCCGTTGGTTCATGGTTCATCAGGAAATCCATCATGCCGGCGAGGAATCCCGGATCGTTGACGGCGTTGCGCACCTGGCCGGGCGCCACACCCGTCAGGGCGAGAAAGCGGCCGAACATGTCGGGATCACCGGCAAGCCAGCCAAGCACGGCGATCGCCGTCTCGTGCGGGTCGGCAGCCTGTTGTTTCGAAGTCTTGAAGTTGCTTTGCATTTCGCGGGGTAAGTTACCTTTTCTTCAACCAAATACCGGTAGCGTGCGCTATCGGTTTCACGCAGCTTTTGTCCGCATGTGCCTTTCTCATGGGACGAACCGCTGCGCGAACGGACGTAGGGACAGCATGCCATGCCCAAACAGGTGATGATTGTAGAAGATAACGAGCTCAACATGAAGCTCTTTCGCGACCTCATCGAGGCGTCCGGCTATACGACGATCCAGACCAGAAACGGCATGGAGGCGCTCGATCTGGCGCGCAAGCATCGCCCCGACCTCATCCTTATGGATATTCAGCTTCCCGAGGTCTCAGGCCTCGAAGTTACGAAATGGCTGAAGGAAGATGACGAGCTGCACGTGATTCCCGTCATCGCCGTTACGGCTTTCGCGATGAAGGGCGACGAGGAGCGGATCCGCCAGGGCGGCTGCGAGGCCTATGTTTCCAAGCCGATCTCGGTTCCGAAATTCATCGAGACGATCAAGACCTATCTGGGCGATGCCTGACGCATCGGAAAGACGCTGATGACTGCGCGAATACTGGTGGTTGACGATATTCCGGCCAACGTGAAGCTGCTCGAGGCGCGGCTGCTTGCGGAGTACTTCGACGTGATGACCGCAGCGGACGGCTACACGGCACTGGCGATCTGCGAGCGCAACCAGGTCGATCTCATCCTGCTCGACATCATGATGCCCGGCATAGACGGTTTCGAGGTCTGCGAACGGCTGAAGGCCAGCCAGAAGACCGCCCATATTCCAGTCGTCATGGTCACCGCGCTCGACCAGCCGACCGATCGCGTACGGGGCCTGAAGGCCGGCGCCGACGATTTTCTCACCAAGCCGGTCAACGATCTGCAACTGATCTCCCGGGTGAAGAGCCTGCTGCGGCTGAAGACGTTGAGCGATGAGCTGCGCATCCGCGCCGACACCGCCCATACGATGGGTATCGACGACCTGACGCGGGCAGGCGAGGGCCGCGCCGACGAAACCGCTCAAGTCCTGCTCGTCGACGGCCGTGCCAATTCGCAGGAGCGCATCATCAAGGCGTTGAAGCCCGTCGCCGACGTGCTTGCCCTCTCAGATCCGCAGGCCGCCCTGTTCGAGGCGGCCGAAAGCGCGTTCGATCTCGTCATTGTCAACGCCAATTTCGATGATTACGATCCGCTTCGCCTCTGCTCGCAGCTGCGCTCGCTGGAGCGCACGCGCTTCCTGCCGATCCTGATCATCACCGAGCAGGGCGCTGACGACATGGTCGTGCGCGCACTCGATCTCGGCGTCAACGACTACATCATCCGCCCGGTCGATGCCAACGAACTGGTCGCCCGCAGCCTGACGCAGATCCGCCGCAAGCGCTATAACGACCGGCTGCGCGCCAGCGTCAAGCAGACGATCGAGCTTGCCGTGACCGATCCGCTGACCGGCCTTTATAACCGGCGCTATCTCGACAATCACCTGAACGTGCTCTTCAACCGTTCGATGGCGCGTGGCCGGCCGCTTTCGGTGCTGATCACCGATATCGACCGCTTCAAGCATGTGAACGACACCTACGGCCATGACGGCGGCGACGAGGTGTTGCGGGAATTTTCAAATCGCGTCCGTTCGACCATCCGCGGTGCCGATCTCGCCTGCCGCTACGGTGGAGAGGAATTCGTCGTCGTGATGCCCGACACCTCGCCGGAAATTGCCGCCGCCGTCGCCGAGCGCCTGCGCGCGGCGATCGAAGGCGCTCCCTTCATGCTGAAACACTCCGGGGAAGCGCTGAATGTCACTGCTTCCTTCGGCATCGCCTCGCGTATTGCGTCGGTGCTGACCCCGGGCCAGCTGATGAAACAGGCGGATCTGGCGCTTTACGAGGCCAAGAATACCGGCCGCAACCGCGTGGTCGCCGCGGCCGCGTGACGAATCACCTGCCGCCATATGTGCCATTTGCGAGTTTTCCACTGCGGTAAGCGAATTGTTACCGATTTTTAATCTTCGCCTGGGCAATGCGGGGCGAAAATTTCGCAACTCAATAGCCCAAAAATGGACTCGCCGCGTTGCTGCGGAGATGTGCGACGCGATAGTCTTGCGAGCATCAGGCCGTAGCTCAGAGTGAAATGGAGACTATAAAAAATGCCTGCCGCCGACAGTGTCAAATAGATTGCGGCGACGTCACCTCACGTAAGGGGAGGGGAGGCGTAAGTTGTTAAGCTATATTGTCGAATTTCTTCGAAGGGCGAGGCGCTACGCTTCAAGCTCAAGCAGAGCCGATCAATCTTTGTATGTCCCAAATCTGGACTTTTAACCATAGAATCAAGATAAGAAAATTCATCATTAAGAATTTGTTGATTTTCTTTCATTTTTGCGCAAATTATCGGCTCATAAGAGAAGCGCTCCCGTTGAGGAGTTGTCGATACCCCATGATGCTCAGGTCCGCCGCATCTCCTGGGTCGTGGGGTCGGTCGGCTAGTAGGCAAGTTATAGCGGTTCCTCGTGCCGTTTTGCATGCTGGCCGACCCCCTTTCAAGAAAACGCCGCCACTTCCCGAAGATGGAAGGGCGGCGTTTTGTCTGTTTGCGCTATCATTTTTCAAAGACCACAAACCGGAAATAAAAAACGCGCACCGAAGGCGCGCGCTTTTTTGAAATCCGTCAAGTGATTACTTGATCTTGGTTTCCTTGAACTCGACATGCTTCTTTGCAACCGGGTCGTACTTCGTCTTCGTCATCTTGTCCGTCATCGTACGGCTGTTTTTCGTCGTGACGTAGAAGAAACCGGTGTCGGCTGTCGACAGCAGCTTGATCTTGATTGTTGTAGCCTTGGCCATGGTCGTCCTGCCTTTAAGAAAATGAAAGCCGTGGAAGCCGGAGGGCTCCACGGCAAATTCTGGCGCGAAACTACGAATCCCGCCTGAAAAGTCAAGTCCGTTTTCGAATGAACATCAGTCTGATGCCGGAAAGTAGGGCGTAGAGACCGAAGAAAGCGGCAATCGCCCAGGCAAAACCGTTATTTCCAGCGACATCGATCGCCGCGCCGATCGCCTGCGGCCCGGCTACGGTTCCCATCGCATAACAGAAGACGAAGGCAGCATTGGCCGCCGCAAGATCGGAACCCGTCAACCGCGAGCCGAGATGGCTGAGGCCGACCGTATAGAGGCCTGAGACGCAGCCGCCCCAGAAAAGCAGGAGCCCGGCCATCAGCAGCCAATTGTCGAGCAGTAGCGGCAACATCATCGAGCCGATGAAGCCCATCAGCGCCATGCCGGCCAGAAGCGGCCGCTTATCGGCGATGCGGTCGGAAAGCAGGCCGAGCGGGATCTGAAAGATGACGTTGCCGACGCCCATCATGGTGAGCAGCAGTGCGGCCTGCGATTCGGTGAAATGGGCGCGCACGGCAAAGATCGGGAAAAGCGACAGCCCGCCCGCTTCGACCGCGCCGAAAATGAAGACCGCCGCCGTCGCCGTCGGCACCAGGAAGACGTAGCGCATGAAATGCAGCTCCGGTTTTTCCTCGAGCACCGGGCTCTCGTCGCGGGCGATGAAGATCGGGATGGCCGCCAGCAGGATGGCGGCGGCGCCGATCAGGAAGGGAAAGATGCCCTCGCTGCCGAGGATGGAAAAGAGCAATGGTCCGGCCGCGAAGCCAAGGGAAAGCACCGTCGCATAGATGCCGAGCACGAAACCGCGTTTGGACGGCGGCGAAGCGGCGTTGATCCAGAATTCGGAGAGGATGAAGAGCGTCGTCGTCGCGCCATGGAAGGCGAAACGCAGCGGAAACCACATCCAGAAATCTTGGGCGTAATAGAAACCGAGCGCGCTCAGCGCCGAAATCAGCACGGCCCAGAGCATTGTCGGCGCCACGCCGTATTTATGGGCAAGCTTGGTGGTGATCGGTGCGGCGGCCATCGCCGCGACGCCAGCCATCGCCGTGTTGAGCCCGATCAGGGTGGATGAGATGCCGCGTTTTTCGAGGATGATGCTGAGGAGGGGCAGACCGAGGCCGATTGCTATGCCGACGGCTGATATGGACGAGATGGCTGCCACCAGAGAAGGCCAATGGATTTCTTCGACATCGCCCGGTGTGCCGTTTCTCGGCTGAGACATTTATGCATCCTTAGAAAGCTGTGCGAGCGAATCGGCCGGTCACCTCGCATAGAAAGACACAGGCGTGCCAAATCCAGGTGACGGACAGCGTTTCGCAGTATTTCCGATGTGAGTGACCACCTGCGGAATGTAAAGCCTGTTCAGACAAGAAAAGCTTACCATGTCAAGTCGTTGAGGATCGCCGGCTACCCCGGTGGGTCGGTGGAGGGCTGGCACTACACGTTAAATATGTCTGGAAGGTGAAGGCGCTCAATCAGGCCGTTCGGGAATGTCATAATCGTCCGGGCCATCACTCTCGCCACCGAAGCCGTGCATGCGCAGCGCCCATTGCAGGCCGATGACCCCGCCCTTGATCGGCTGGATCGAGGCGAGCGCGGTGATGACGGTGATCGGCGCCCAGATGGCAAGATGGACCCAGACCGGTAGCACGAAGGTCATGTCGGTCAGCATATAGCCGCCGACCACGACGTGTCCGAGGACGAGGATGACGATATAGGGCGGCAGGTCGTCCGCGCGCTGGTGATGCATCGCCTCGCCGCAGGCCGCGCAATGATCAACCGACTTCAGGAAGGCGCGAAAGAGTTTGCCGCTGCCGCAGGCCGGGCAACGATTCATCAGCCCGCGCATGATGGAGCGCCCAACTGGGCGCTCGACCTCGGGCGTGTCCCCGTAGCGGAGGGCCGGATCGGTCGGTGTGCTCATCGCATGTTCCTCTTCGGATCTAGTGCCGTCCGCGTGGCGGCCTTGTTCCAGGCTTCTTGCGGACCTGGCCCCTGTCGCGGCGACCTGCCTTGTGGAAGGAGCGCACTGCCGCCGGCATCTCGCGGCCCTCGCTGACCATTTCGAAGCGCAGCGCGCCGGCAAGCGGGATCGCTTCGGCAAGTTTCACAGTGACGCTGTCGCCCAAGCGATAGCCGAGCCCCGTTCGTTCACCCGAGAGCGCTTGATGTGCCTCGTCGTAAATGAAGTAATCGGTGCCGAGCGTAGATATGGGGACGAAACCGTCGGCACCATAGTCCGGCAGGGCGACAAAAAGCCCCGATTTTGTCACGCCCGAGACCCGTCCGGCAAATTCCTCGCCGACCCGGCCGCTGAGGTGATGGGCGATCAGCCGATCGACCGTCTCGCGCTCGGCTGCCATGGCTCGGCGCTCGAAGGTCGAGATTTCGGCGGCGATATCGTCGAGCGCCGCCTCTTCGTCGGGCGTGATGCCGCCTTCGCCGAAGCCGAGCGAGCCGACGAGGGCGCGATGCACGATGAGGTCGGCATAACGGCGGATCGGCGAGGTGAAGTGGGCGTATTTCATCAGGTTGAGGCCGAAATGGCCAATATTCTCCGGACCGTAGATCGCCTGGCTCTGCGAACGCAGCACCATCTCGCTCACCATGGTCTGATGCGGCGTGCCATCCGCCTTCGCCAGGATGCCGTTGAAGTTGTTGGCGCGCATGTTGCCGCCCTTGGCAAGCGAGATTCCCAGCGTGGCCAGAAACTCCCGCAGGATCTCCTGCTTGGCAAGCGTCGGGCCGTCATGAATGCGGTAGATCAGCGGTTGGCGTTTCTTTTCCAGGGTCTCGGCCGCGCAAACGTTCGCCTGGATCATCATCTCTTCGATCAGCTTATGCGCGTCGAGCCGTGGCGGCACGACGACCCGGTCGACCGTGCCGTCGGGCTTCAGCAGGATCTTGCGCTCCGGCATGTCGAGTTCCAGCGGCTGGCGCCGGTCGCGTCCGCGCTTCATCACCTCATAGGCGTGCCAGAGCGGCTTCAGGATCGGCTCGAGCATCGGTCCGGTCTGATCGTCCGGTTTGCCGTCGATCGCCGCCTGCGCCTGCTGGTAGGACAGCTTGGCCGCGCTCTTCATCATGATGCGATGAAAGATGTGGCCGATCTTGCGGCCTTCGCCGGAAAAGCTCATGCGCACGGCGAGCGCCGGGCGGTCGACGCCCTCTTTCAGCGAGCAGAGATCGTTGGAGATGCGCTCGGGCAGCATCGGCACGACACGATCGGGGAAATAGACAGAGTTGCCGCGCTTCAGCGCCTCGCGGTCGAGCGGCGAATTCGGGCGGACATACCAGGAGACGTCGGCAATCGCGACGGTGACGATGACGCCGCCGGGATTGTCGGGCGAGGGATCGAGTTCGGCATAAACCGCGTCGTCATGGTCCTTGGCATCGGCCGGGTCGATGGTGATCAGCGGCACGTCGCGCCAGTCCTCGCGATGCGACATGGTGGCGGGCTTTGCGGCCTCCGCCTCGGCGATGACGGCAGGCGGGAAGACATGCGGGATGCCGTGCGCATGGATGGCGATCATCGAGATCGCCTTTTCCGAACCGACGGAACCGACGATGGAAAGCACCTTGGCGCGCGGCAGGCCGAAACGGCCGAGACGGGCGATTTCGACTTCGACCAGATCGCCGTCCGTGGCGCCGCCGGTGAAATCGGGATCGATCACCATCTCCTCGCCGCGCCGTTCGATCGGCAGCAGCCGCCCGCCGCCGCCCGGCGCAGTGCGGAAAACGCCCATCGAGGCGCCGCGGCGCCTGTCGATCACCTTGATGATCCGTGCCGTATAGGCCGGCCCACCGCGATCGACAGCCGGGAAGATCTTCGCCAGGATGCGATCGCCGAGGCCTGCGACCGGCGCCTTACCCTTGCCCTGGCGGCCTGCCGGCGATTGCTGGCGGATGGCGACGGCGGGTGCCACGCCCTGGTCCTCCGGCCACTCTGCCGGCCGGCCGATCAGATCGCCGTCCTTGTCGCGCGTCGTGATGTCGAGAACGGTGACGGGCGGCAGCGCACCGGGCCGGATCAGCGACTTGCGGTTCTTCTGCAGCATGCCTTCCTGCTCGAGCTCCTGCAGCATCTGCTTGAGCTCGACGCGGCTATCGCCTTTCAGGCCGAACGCCTTGGCGAGTTCACGCTTGGACGCTTTCTGCGGATGATCGGCGATGAAGCGCAGGATCACCTCGCGCGAAGGCAGCGCGCCGTGGACGATGTTCAGCGGCTCGACGGCGGGAGCATCCTTGCCGGCGCGGCCGGTCTTGCCCGGGCGCTTGCCCGCAGGGTTCGTTCTCTCGCGCGGTATTCTGCTCACGTCAGCCCTTTTTCGATTTCGCGGGCGCTTTCGCCTTCGTTATCTTCGGTTTGGCGGCCGTCTTGGTGCTCTTGGCTTCGGCGGCTGCGGCCTTTGGCTTGGCTTTCGCCTTGGCCGCCTTGCCCGCAGGGGCCTTGCCGGCCTTCTCGGCGATCAGCGCAAGCGCCTCTTCGACGGTGATCGCCTGCGGATCCTTGCCCTTCGGCAGCGTGGCGTTGACCTTGCCCCAGTTGACATAGGGGCCGTACTTACCGTCGCGAACGGTGATGGCGCCGCCACCAGGATGATCGCCGAGCGTCTTCAGCGCTGCCGGTGTCCCGCGCGAACCTCGGCCCGGGGCCTGGTTCGCCTTTTCGGCGATAACAGTCACGGCACGGTTGAGACCGACCGAAAACACGTCTTCGACGGTTTCCAGATTGGCATAGGAACCGTCATGCAGGAGGAACGGTCCGTAGCGGCCGATGCCCGACGAGATCATCTTGCCCGATTCAGGATGTTTGCCGATATCGCGCGGCAGCGAGATCAGCGCCATCGCTTTTTCATAATCGATGTCCTCAGGCTTCCAGCCCTTCGGCAGCGAAGCGCGTTTGGCTTCCTTGCCGTCGCCGCGCTGGATATAGGGGCCGAAGCGGCCGGAACGCAGCGTCAGCTCCTCGCCGGTCGTCGGATCGGTGCCGAGGTTCTTCGGCTCGTTGAGCGCAGCACCGTCCGCTTCTCCGCCGTTTTCGGAGGAGAGTTGGCGGGTGTAGTTGCAGTCCGGATAGTTCGAGCAGCCGACGAAGGCACCGTATTTGCCGAGCTTCAGCGACAGGTTGCCGGTGCCGCAGACTTGACAGATGCGCGGATCGCTACCGTCCTCCCGTTTCGGGAAGACGAGCGGTGCCAGCGCCTCGTTCAGCGAATCGAGCACATTGGTGACACGCAGTTCTTTGGTGTCCTCGATCTGGGCGAAGAAATCCTTCCAGAAATCGCGCAGCACCTGCTTCCAGTTCAACTCGCCGGCGGAAATCCGGTCAAGCTTCTCTTCGAGATCGGCGGTGAAGTCGTATTCGACGTATTTGGTGAAGAAGCTCTCGAGGAAAGCCGTCACCAGCCGGCCCTTGGCCTGCGGGATCAGCTTGCGTTTGTCGATCGTTACATAGTCGCGGTCGCGCAGCGTCGCGAGCGTCGCGGCATAGGTGGAGGGGCGGCCGATGCCGAGCTCTTCCATCTTCTTGATCAGCGAGGCTTCCGAATAGCGCGGCGGCGGTTCGGTGAAATGCTGCGTCGAATTGATCTTCTGCCTGGCGAGCGCCTCGCGCGCATTGATCTCCGGCAGGCGGCCATCCTCCTCGCCGTCATCGCTCTGTTCGCCATCCTCTTTCTGGTCGGTATAGGCGGCGATGAAGCCGTCGAAGCGGATGACCGAACCGACGGCGCGAAGCCCCGCCTTCTCGCCCTTGTTGTCGGCGGTGATTTCAGCCGTCGTGCGCTCGATCTCGGCCGATGCCATCTGGCTGGCGATGCCGCGCTTCCAGATCAGCTCGTAGAGCCGGATCTGGTCGGCATCGAGGAATTTGCGTACGCGGTCGGGCGAACGATAGAAATCGGTCGGCCGGATCGCCTCGTGCGCCTCCTGGGCGTTCTTCGCCTTGGTCGAGTAGAGGCGCGGCTTTTCCGGCATGTAGCGCTCGCCGAACTGGTCGACGATGGCGCTACGCGCAGCATCGATCGCCTCGGGCGCCATCTGCACGCCGTCGGTTCGCATATAGGTGATGAGACCAACCGTCTCGCCGCCGATATCGACGCCCTCATAGAGCCTTTGCGCGATCTGCATGGTGCGCGAAGCGGAGAAGCCGAGATTGGAGGAGGCGGCCTGCTGCAGCGTCGAGGTCGTAAACGGCGGTCCCGGGTTGCGCTTGACCGGTTTCGCCTCGACCGTGTCGACCACATAGCTCGCACCTTCGAGCAATGCCTTCAGCCGGCCGGCATCTTCGCCGTTGCCGATTGCGCGCGGCTGCAGCCGTTTGCCGCTCGCCGAAACCAGTCTTGCCTCGAACTCGTCGCCGCGCGGCGTCTTCAGCAGCGCCGAGATGTTCCAGTACTCTTCCGAAATGAAGCGCTCGATCTCGGATTCGCGGTCGCAGACCAGGCGAAGCGCCACTGACTGAACGCGGCCGGCCGAACGCGCGCCGGGCAGCTTGCGCCACAGCACCGGCGAGAGATTGAAGCCGACGAGATAGTCGAGCGCGCGGCGCGCGAGATAGGCATCGACCAGCGGCACGTCGATGTCGCGCGGATCGGCCATCGCGTCGAGCACCGCTTTCTTGGTGATCGCATTGAAGACGACGCGCTTGACCGGCTTGCCGGTCAGCACCCGCTTCTTGTTCAGCATGTCGAGAACGTGCCAGGAAATCGCTTCGCCTTCGCGATCCGGGTCGGTCGCGAGAAACAGGCCATCGGCGGACTTCACCGCGTCGGCGATGTCCTTCATCCGCTTGGCGGAGGCGCTATCGACCTCCCAAAGCATTTCGAAATCCTGATCAGGAAGCACTGAGCCGTCCTTGGCAGGCAGATCGCGCACATGGCCGAAGGAGGCGAGCACTTTGTATCCGGGACCCAGATACTTATTGATCGTCTTGGCCTTGGCAGGCGATTCCACCACTACAACATTCATGATGATTCTCTTAAAAGGAAACGACGCCAGCGTTGAAGCCAGCGCGACACACACCGCAACATGGATATCGGCCCTCCGACATGGACAGGGAAATCGCCGCGGTCAAGGGGTTTGCTACAATTTTACCTCTTGTGTCTGTTGCAAGCAAAAGGAGGCAATCAGGAAAACACAATTACAGATATGCTGTCCCAAGGTTTTCGACTCAGCATTCGACAATTCGAAAAGCCGCCACTCGATGTCGTACCCAGGTTCAATCGGAAAGCGAGACGAGGCCGCCCTGATGCCGGTGCAGCCGGCCTGATATATCGAGTTCCAGAAGGATGAGATAGACCGCGGATGCCGACAGGTCGGTATGGCGGATGACGTCGTCGATCTCGACCGGCGTCGGCCCGAGCGCGTCGATAATGCGGTTTCGATCGGAATCGCCGGGTGGCACCGACATTGCTTTGCCGTCAGGCGCCGGCTCCTCCGCCATCGATGACGGGAACAGCTCGAATTGCGCAAGCGGCGCCAGGGCCTCGACGACATCGGCGGGTGCGGTGACGATCGAAGCTCCGTCCTTCAGCAGGCCGTTGGTACCATGGCAGCGCGGATCGAGCGGTGAGCCGGGCACGGCGAACACCAGGCGGCCGAAGTCGCCAGCCAGCCGTGCGGTGATCAGCGAGCCCGAACGCGCCGCCGCTTCGATGACGACGAGGCCGAGGCCGATGCCGGCGATCAGCCGGTTCCGGCGCGGGAAGTCGCGGGCGCGGGGCTCCCAGCCGAAGGGCATCTCGCTTACCGCCAAGCCGTTGCCGCCGGTTATCTCTTCGAGCAGGCCGATATTCTCCGGCGGGTAGGGTTGGTCGAGGCCGCCGGCGAGCGCCGCGATCGTGCCTGTGCCGAGGCTTGCCCGGTGGGCAGCGGTGTCTATGCCGCGCGCCAGGCCGGAGACCACGGTATATCCAGCCCGGCCGCAGTCGCGTGCCACCATCGCCGCGAATTTCGCGCCCGCGATCGAGGCGTTGCGCGAGCCGACGATGCCGACAGCCGGTCGTTTGGCAGCGGCAAGCGCGCCCTTGACGGCGAGAAGCGGCGGCGCCCCGTCGATCTGCTTCAGCGCTTGCGGATAATCCGGCTCGCCGATGCCGACGAAGCGGGCGCCGAAGCGGTGCGCCGCCTCCAGTTCCCGATGCGCCTCGGCCTCGCTGGCGATGCGGATTGCCCGCGTGGCGCCGCCGCGCGCCGAAAGCTCCGGCAGTGCGGCAATCGCTGCCTCGGCCGAGCCGAAATGATTGATGAGGTCGCGAAAGGTGGCAGGGCCGATATTGTCGGAACGGATAAGGCGCAGCCAGGCAATTCTTTGCCGTTCGGTCAGCACGACGCCTTTTGGTCCGGCGCTCAGCGCATCCATTATCCCTTTGCCCCGATCTTGCTTTCCGTCCCGCTCATCAGGCGGGAAATATTCGCCTTGTGCTTCCAGTAGGAGATGAGGGTCATGATCGCCATGACAGCCGCAACCTTTTCGTTACCCAGTATCCACAGCGCAACCGGAATGACAAGCATGGCGACAAGCGCCGATAGCGAGGAGTAGCGGGTGGTGAAGGCGACCGCCAGCCAGACGGCGGCGAAGAGCACGACCATGATCGGCGCGACGCCGAGCAGGGTGCCGATGTAGGTGGCGACACCCTTGCCACCCTTGAAGCCGATCCAGACCGGGAAGAGATGGCCGATGAAGGCGAAGAAGCCGGCGATGATCGCGGCCTCCTCACCAAGGAAATAGCCGACGATCCAGGCCGCCGCCGACGCCTTCAGCGCATCGAGCAGCAGCGTCGCCGCGGCGAGCGATCGGTTTCCTGTTCTGAGTACATTGGTCGCGCCGATATTGCCGGAGCCAATGCTGCGCACGTCGCCGAGGCCGGCGGCACGCGTCAGGATCAGGCCGAACGGGATCGAGCCGAAGAGATAACCGATAACGGCGGCAGCAAGCGCGATCGGCAGCGTGATCTGCCATGACATGAGATTGGATAACATATGTCCCCTCAGCCCCTCCGTGGCCTATCCTCGAGTCAGCCTTCTCCCGCTGCGGGATGGACGGTGAGGTCGATCCTAAATTGCGTGGACAAGCTTTCCCGAGACGTATGTCGCGACCGCCCGCCCGCTGAAGCGCGCATCCTCGAACGGCGTATTCTTCGAGCGGGAGAGAAGCATGTCTTTGGCGACAAGCCAAGGCTCATCGAGATCGATCAGTGCGATGTCGGCCGCAGCGCCCGGCTTCAACGTGCCGGCCGCGAGGCCGAAGATTTGCGCGGGGCGGGTGGACATGGCATCGATCAGGCGCATCAGGCTCACCTGGCCGCCATGGTGAAGCCTGAGGGCTGCCGCCAGCAGGGTTTCGAGGCCGATCGCGCCATCCTCCGCCTCGCTGAAGGGCAGGCGCTTCGTATCGACATCCTGCGGGTCGTGTGAGGAAACGATGATATCGATCGCGCCGCTGGCAAGGGCGTCGGCCATGGCCACCCTGTCATCTTCCGGGCGCAGCGGGGGATACAGCTTGAAAAAGGTGCGGTATTCGCCGATGTCGTTTTCGTTGAGCGCCAGATTGTTGATCGAGATGCCGCAGGTGACCTTGGCGCCGCGGCTGCGGGCGCGTTCGATCGCCTCGACCGATTCCGGCACCGAGATCATCGCGGCATGATAACGGCCGCGCGTCAGCTGCGCGATCCTGAGATCTCGCTCGAGCGGGATGAGCTCGGCTTCCTTTGGAATGCCGGAAAGCCCGAGCCAGCTGGCGAAAAGCCCCTCATGCATGACGCCGTTGGCGCCGAGATATTTGTCGCGCGTTTCGCAGCAGACGACGGCCCCGAATTCACGCGCATAGGTCATGATCCGGCGCAGCACCTGCGTGTCGTGGACGCTGGAATGGGCATCGGTGAAGGCGACGGCGCCTGCCTGCATCAACAGCCCGATTTCCGTCATCTCCTCGCCGGCAAGGCCCTTGGTGATGGCGGCTGCCGGATAGACGTTGACGGCGGCCGTGTCCCGCGCCGTCTTCTTGACGAATTCGACGAGCGCGATGTCGTCGATAACAGGATTAGTGTCCGGCATCATGATGATTGAGGTGACGCCGCCGGCCGCCGCCGCCCGGCTCGCCGAGGCGATCGTCTCACGGTGTTCGCCGCCGGGTTCGCCGACATGGACGCGCGCATCGACGAGCCCGGGCGTCGCGACAAGGCCCGTGCAGTCGCGGATGACGGCGCCATCAGGCGCGCCCTGGTTCTGCGCTTTTTGGCCGGCGGCGATGATCACGCCGTTTTCGGCGATGATCGTCCCCACCTCGTCGAGATTGCGCGACGGGTCGATGATGCGGACGTTCTTGAGGACGATCGGGTTGCTCATGCCATCATTCCATCGCTTCGGGGACCCTGGTTCTGCGAGACGAGCAGCGTCTCCATCACAGCCATGCGCACCGCGACTCCCATTTCCACCTGTTCGGCGATCACGCTCTGCGGCCCGTCAGCCACTTCCGAGGCAATCTCGACGCCGCGGTTCATCGGGCCGGGATGCATGACCAGGGCATCGTCCTTCGCCGCTTTCAGCGTTTCGGCGTCAAGACCGTAAAAATGAAAGTATTCGCGCACCGAAGGCACGAAGGCGCCGGACATGCGCTCGCGCTGCAGCCGCAGCATCATCACGACGTCGGCGTCCTTCAGCCCTTCCTGCATCGAATGGAAGACCTCGACGCCCATCTCGGCGATGCCGGCGGGCAGGAGGGTCGCCGGCGCGACGACACGCACGCGGGCGCCCATCGCGTTGAGCAGCAGGATATTGGAGCGCGCCACCCGCGAATGCAGCACGTCGCCGCAGATCGCCACGATGATGCGCGAAAGCTTGCCCTTGGCGCGGCGGATCGTCAGCGCGTCGAGCAGCGCCTGGGTCGGATGTTCATGCTGCCCATCACCGGCATTGACGACAGAGCAGGAGACCTTCTGGGCGAGAAGGGCGGCCGCACCGGCGCTCGAATGGCGGATTACCAGCACGTCGGGGCGCATCGCATTCAGCGTCATCGCCGTGTCAATCAGCGTTTCGCCTTTCTTCACCGAGGAATTGCCAACCGACATGTTCATGACGTCGGCACCGAGCCGCTTGCCGGCAAGCTCGAAGGAGGCCTGCGTGCGGGTCGATGCCTCGAAGAAGAGGTTGATCTGCGTCAATCCGCGCAGCGTCGACGTCTTCTTTTCTCTCTGGCGGCTGATCTTGACGGCCTCGTCCGCCTTGTCGAGAAGATAGGTGATATCCTGCTCGGTGAGGCCCTTGATGCCGATGAGGTGGCGGTGGGGGAAAAAGACCATGACCCTGCCTCTTGCTGTCTCTGGCGGTCTATAAAGAGTGCGGCCCGCCGGGGCAAGCATGCGCTGTGGGCAAAGGCTTATGTCCCCATGCATTTTTGCCCGAATTCCGATAGAGCAGAATGAACCGAATCATAACTTCCGGTTTCCCTTTGCCGGGTTCTTACACTAGAAGCGAATTATGACCTCCGCCAACCGGATTGACGACAAACTCGCAGAACTCAACCAGCCGAGCCTGTGGTCCGGCATCAACGCCTATCGATCCGATCCGCTGATCGTCGATCTGACGGCGGCTCTGCCGCGCGGCATCCGCGAAGACCTGGAAAATATGGGCCGCTACGTCACCTCGCCGGAGGCGCAGGAGATGGCGCGCATGGCAAACCAGGGGGTGCCGCAGCTGCGCACTCATGGTCCACGCGGTGAGCGCCTCGACGTCGTCGAGTTTCACCCCGCCTGGCATGCATTGATGCGCCGCTCCATGTCGGTCGGCCTGCATTCCTCCGTCTGGGACCCCCAGGCCGATACCGAGGCCAAGGACGAGGCCCATAGAGTTCGCGCCGCGCGGTTTTACCTGACGTCGCAGTTGGAGTCCGGCCATCTCTGCCCGTTGACGATGACGAGCGCCTCCGTCGCGGCGCTCTCGGCCTCGCCCGCGGTCCAGAAGGACTGGGCGCCGAAAATTCTCTCGCGCAAATATGATTCGTCGAACAAGCCGGCCATGCAGAAATCGGCCGTGACCATCGGCATGGGCATGACGGAAAAGCAGGGCGGCACGGATGTGCGCGCCAACAGGAGCGCTGCCGAAAAGGTCAGCGAGGGCATCTACCGGCTGTCCGGGCACAAGTGGTTCATGTCCGCGCCGATGAGCGATGCCTTCATCATGCTGGCGCAGACGAAAGAGGGGATGGGCTGCTTTCTCGTGCCGCGCCTTCTGGAGGATGGTTCCGCCAACGGGCTGCAGTTCCAGCGGCTGAAGGACAAGGTCGGCAACCGCTCCAACGCCTCGGCCGAGGTCGAGTTCACCGATACGTTTGGTTTCCTGCTCGGTGGTCCGGATGCCGGCATCCGCACGATCCTCGACATGGTGACGCTGACCCGGCTCGACTGCGCGCTGGCCTCCTCAGGCATGATGCGCGCCTCGCTCGCCGAAGCCGTGCACCACACCCGCGGCCGCAGCGTCTTCGGCAAGATGCTCGTCAACCAGCCGATCATGACGCGCGTGCTCGCCGACATGGCGCTCGACGTCGCCGCCGCGACGGCGCTGTCCTTCCGTCTGGCCGACGCCTTCGACAAGGCGCGCGGCAACGCCGAGCAAGCGGCCTATGCCCGCGTCATGACGCCGGTCGCCAAATACTGGTGCTGCAAGATCGCGCCCGCGCTGATCTACGAGGCGATGGAATGTATCGGCGGCAATGGCTACATCGAAGAACGCCCGATCGCCCGCCATTACCGCGAGGCTCCTGTCAACGCCATCTGGGAAGGCTCCGGCAACGTCATGGCGCTCGACGTGCTGCGCGTGCTCAACCGCGGCAAGGATCTGTTCGAAACGGTCTTCGCCGGCCTTGCCCGCGATCTCGGCCCTGCCGGCAAGAAGACGATCGACGTGCTGCGCGCCGCAATCGCGCTGTGCGAACAGGATGAGGGCGCCGCGCGCCTGCTCGTCGAACAGCTGGCGCTCGCCGCCGGTGCCGCCGAACTCTATCGCCTTGGGGCAGGGCGCATTGCCGATGCCTTCATCGAGACGCGTCTTGCCGGCGGCTGGCGCTCCACCTACGGCATGCTCGATTCCCGCTTCGACGCCAGCTACATCGTCGACCTGCTCTATCCCCCGGCCGCCTGATCATAAGCGGGGTCAGGCGATCCCGAGCACCGAGACGCTGAACTGTCGACGACGATCACTTTGTATCTTCAGACCGGTCGTGACGCCTCTCGTTGAGGTCGCCTTCCCAGCCTATCCGCGCGCGATCGCATTTTTCCGCCGGTATTTCTCGACAAGATTTCGCAAAGCCTGCTCGAACAGTGTCTTTTTTCGTCGCCAATCGCGCGGTGGTCATTGCCGCGTCGAGCAAGACGTCATCGATATCGATATCGTCCGCATGATCGCGCCCAATTTGTGATTATCATCAGAGATACACATCCACCTCACGACGGTTCAAGTTTGGCAACGATCTCCATCGGCATAAACAAAAATCCGGCCGCGTCGCCACGGCCGGATTTCAGTGTTTACGTCCGAAAATCAGCGTTCAGAAGAAGCCACGGCGCTGCCACCAGCCGGCTTTCTTCGGCTTGCCGTCATCGCCTTCGCCATTCTCGACGCGGGTGGATTTCACCGTCGGCTCGGAGGAGGAGATGTTGGATTCACGGTTGGCGCGAAGCGGCTTTGCCTCTTCCTGGACTGGCGGTGCGAGATCGGCGGAGGCTTCCACCAATTCCGGTTCGGCCTCGACCGCAGGTACCGTCTCTGCAATCGGTTCCTCGACCGGCGATGCGGCCGGTTTGCGGCGGCCGCGACTGCGGGCGGGCTTCACCTCTTCGGTTATGATAGGTGCGCTCTCGATGGCTGCCATTGCGGGCTGGCCTTCGTCGGCCTGTTCGGCAATCGCCTCGACCGCCACGGCTTCGCTCGGAGCCCCCTCGTTCGAAACGTCGTCGCCTTCGTCCTCGTCGCCGCCATTGTCTTCACCGGCTTCACCGGCTTCGCCGGCCGTCAGTTCGGAACCATCTTCGGCGCGATTGCGGCGGCCGCCACGCTTGCCGCGACGGCGCCGCTTGCGGCGCTGCGATTCCTCGCTTTCAGCCCGTGTCTCAGGCGTAGCTTCGGCGTTTTCATCACCTTCGCTGCCCTCGTCGTCACTGTCCTCATCCTCGTCACCGGCTTCGCCTGCTGCCGATGCCGGCTGCTCGGCAGTGCCGTTGCGGCCACGGCGGCGCCTGCGGCGCTTGCGCTTGCGGTTGCCGTCAGCTTCGCCTTCCGAGCGTGCTGCGACGGGCCGTTCGGCAACGGCCGGCTTTTCCTCGAGTTCCTCGTCTTCCTCCTCATCCACTTCGATGACGATATCGTCGTCGTCATCCTCGGGAATGGCTGCGAAGTTGAAGAGCGTTTCGATCTTGACCGGGTTTTCCACCGGATCGCCGCGATCGATCGCGAAATGCTGTGCGCCGACCGAACCGTCTGCATCGATGACGATAGCGACGCCGAAACGGCTTTCGTAATCGATGATCGTCTGGCGCTTGTGGTTGAGCAGGTAGAGCGCGATGTCAGGCGTGGTGCGCACAGTGATGTTGTGCGTGGTGTTCTTCAGCAGATATTCCTCGATGCCGCGCAGGACATGCAGGGCGACGGAGGACTGCGAGCGCACATGGCCGGTGCCGCCGCAATGCGAGCAGACCTGCGTGGTCGATTCGAGAACCGACGCGCGGATACGCTGTCGCGACATTTCGAGCAGGCCGAAATGCGAGATCCGGCCGACCTGGATGCGGGCGCGGTCGTTCTTCAGGCATTCCTTCAGCTTCTTCTCGACGGCGCGGTTGTTGCGCTTCTCTTCCATGTCGATGAAGTCGATGACGATCAGGCCGGCAAGGTCGCGAAGGCGAAGCTGGCGGGCGACTTCGTCTGCAGCCTCGAGATTCGTCTGCAGCGCGGTGTCTTCGATCGAATGTTCGCGGGTCGAGCGGCCGGAGTTGACGTCGATCGAAACCAGCGCTTCGGTCTGGTTCATGATCAGGTAGCCTCCGGACTTCAGCGTCACCTGCGGCTGCAGCATGCGGTCGAGCTGAGCCTCGATGCCGGAACGCGAAAAGATCGGATGGATGTCGCGGTACGGCTGAACCACCTTGGCATGGCTCGGCATCAGCATCTTCATGAAGTCTTTCGCTTCACGATAGCCTTCTTCACCTGAAACGATGACTTCGCTGATATCCTTGTTGTAGAGGTCGCGGATCGAGCGCTTGATCAGCGAGCCTTCCTCATAGACGAGGCAGGGTGCCGTGGATGCCAGCGTCAGGGTGCGCACATTCTCCCACAGGCGCATCAGATATTCGAAGTCACGCTTGACTTCGACCTTGGTGCGATTGGCACCGGCGGTGCGAAGGATGACGCCCATGCCCTGCGGCACCTCGAGCAGGCGCGCGATTTCCTTCAGGCGCTTGCGATCGGCGGGATTGGTGATCTTGCGGGAAATGCCGCCGCCGCGCGCCGTGTTCGGCATCAGGACGGAATAGCGTCCGGCGAGCGAGAGATAGGTGGTAAGGGCTGCGCCCTTGTTGCCGCGCTCTTCCTTGGCGACCTGCACGAGCAGGATCTGGCGGCGCTTGATGACTTCCTGGATGCGGTACTGCTTGCGCGGCTTGCGCTGCACGCGGTCCGGCACTTCTTCCATCGCGTCTTCGGCGCCGACGGATTCGATGATTTCCTCTTCGCCGTGATCGTCATCATCGTCGTCATCGTCGTTGCGACGCTTGCTGGTATCGACGTCTTCGGAGATCGAGTCGGTTTCTACCATCGCGGCCATTGCGCCGCCGGTCGAGCCGTCATCCTCATTGTCGACGGTTGAAGCGCCTTCGGCTTCAACGTCTGTGGGAACAGCGTCTTCGGTCTCGGTCGTTTCGGCGGCCGGTTCTACGACCTTCTTGCGGCTGCGGCGCGGCCTTGCTTTCTTCGCAGGCGCTTCCTCGGCGGCCGCGGGCGACGCCGCGGTCTCTACCACTGCCGTCTCTTCCGTTGCGGCATCGGTTTCCGGCGCCTCTGCCGGAACGATGCCGACATCCGGCTGATCCTGCTTGGAAAGATCGACCATCGGCGCGGTTTCGACATGCTCGACGTCTTCGTCGCGGCGATGCTCTTCGGCTTCGGCCCGAAGCAGCGCCTGACGGTCGGCAAGCGGTATCTGATAATAATCGGGATGGATTTCGGCGAAGGCCAGGAAGCCGTGCCGGTTGCCGCCGTAATCGACGAAGGCGGCTTGCAGCGAGGGCTCGACCCTCGTTACCTTTGCAAGATAGATGTTGCCGCGGATCTGCTTCTTGTGCTGGGACTCGAAGTCAAATTCTTCTATGCGGTTCCCGCGAACGACAACGACGCGCGTCTCTTCCTCGTGAGACGCATCGATAAGCATTTTGTCTGCCATGTAAGCTGTGCTCCTCGGCGTGGCCGCGAGAGCGCATTCCCGACTGCTGTTGAGACAGAAAGAATGCGGTCCGCAGTGGCCGCGCCGGATAATGAAAGTCGCGCCTGATGCGAGGGGGAGGGCAGCAGCCAGACCGCAGCCGGAACCATTTCGGTCCGGGGCCTGTACACTTCAGATAAAACCTGCTGCGAAACCATCAACAACCAAGCGTGATCGACAAATGTGAAGACCCGTTCGGGTCCGATGAGTTTGCTCCCTGAGAGCGTGGTGGCTGATCCACCAATGAATTCCGACAATAAGCCGGAAAATCAGGATCCAGTTCTAGGGATTAAGCGCATGAGACGGCGGACGATGACCGGTGTGGCGCCAGGTCCTGATCTGGCTGGCAGCCTTTGCGGCGACTCTATCCCGTCAACACTTTACCCTGAAATTCGTTGTATGTTTTCTGTGTCACAATAGCAAGGGAAAAGCCAAATGTGCCATAATATTGATGGATTTCGCAACGCATAGAAGCTGGGGATAAAGTGATCGCGATTCGGCAGGCTGCAGCGGGTGTTTCGTCACGCCGACGTTCACTGCTGCGGCGTCGGGTCCATCGCAATATAAATAGGGTGTGGCGGTTTATTGTTTAAGAGGGCTCGGATCGCGGCGAAATCCGCAGCGCGGCGATCGATAATCGCAAGGCGGGTTCTGGCGGCGCTTTTGGCCGCCAGTCTCCTGCCGGTCGCTGCGAACTCCGTCGAGGCCAGGGATCCGCTGCTTGCCTACGGCGCGCGCATCGTCGGCGACGACGCAAGGACCCGCATCGTCATCGATTTCGATCGCGAGCCGCGTTTCTCGGTCCACTATATCGCCAATCCGGAACGCATCGTCGTCGACCTGCCGGCGACCGCCTTCGGTTTTCCGGCGAAGGATCTTGCCGCCCGCGGTCTGTTCAAGGATATCCGCTACGGCAAGATGGACGAAGAGAGCGCCCGCATCGTGCTGACGACCGTAGGGCCGGTGAAGCTGGCGCTTGCCAAGGTGCAAGTCGATGAGACGGGCAACGGCCATCGCCTCGTGCTCGATGCGGAGATGATCGACAAGAAGGCCTTTGCCGAACTGGTAAAGACGCAATCCTGGAGCGATCCGACTGAGGCGGCGCAGACGACGAGCGCCATTCCGGCACCGGAAAAAGCTGCCCCCGGCGATTTTGTCATCGCCGTCGACGCCGGCCACGGCGGCATCGATACCGGCGCCATCGGCGTCGATACCAAGACCGAGGAAAAGCAGGTGACGCTTGCTTTCGCCAAGGCTTTGACCGACCGGCTGAACAAGGAGCCGGGCATCAAGGCTTTCCTGACGCGCGAGGATGACGAGTTCCTGTCGCTTTCGCAGCGCGTGCTGATCGCCCGCCAGAACCATGCCGGCCTCTTCATTTCGCTGCATGCCGACACGCTGAAGCAGAAGGATATCCGCGGCGCCACCGTCTACACGATCTCCGACAAGGCATCCGACAAGCTCGCCGCCGATCTTGCCGAACGTGAAAACCTCTCGGATCAGATCGCCGGCAAGGAGACGGTTGCCGAGCCGCCCGAGGTCGCCGACATCCTGCTCGATCTGACACGGCGCGAGACGCAGGCGTTCTCGATCTCGCTGGCCGAGAGTGTGCTGAGTTCCTTCAAGGATCAGGTCGGCACCATCAACAATCCGCACCGTCATGCCGGCTTCCGCGTGCTGCAGGCCCCCGACGTGCCGTCGATCCTTCTCGAGATCGGGTTCCTCTCGAATGCCGAAGACGAGAAACTGCTGCTCGACGAGGCCTGGCGCGGCAAGATCGCCGGTCTCTTGACCGACGCAGTGAAGCGATACCGAGCCGCCGTCATGGCGAATGGCGGCTGACAGCCGCCGCCCAAAAATCTGTAGCGGTTGCGGCACGGCGGCCCGCATAAAAACAAAGATTCATAAAAACAAAGATTTAAGTCCGCCGCATGAATCAAATTCTGAGCAGGATACCCAGATCGGCAGTTGGGACGGCGTTGCTTGGATGTGACAGTCCTAATGAAACGCGGCCGCAGCGGTGAATGCGGCGCAGACAGCCCTATTTTGCTCACATTCGCGCCGTTACTCCGGCTTATGTTTCGCAGCCTGAGGCGCGAAATCGGCTTGTGGCGGTAGCGCTCATAGAGTAAGCCGCGCAACGTGCAAATTGCCTTGATCTGTGCAATCGTTGCGGCTGCGCCGATTGAAGATCGAAGAGACCGGTAGCTGAAATATGGTTAGACTTTTTGGATATTTCTTCGGAATGGCCTGCGTCCTGTTTCTGGTCGCGGCGGCGGGTGTTGCCATCTATCTCGCCAATGTCGCGAAGGATCTCCCGGATTATGCCGTTCTGAACAGCTACGCGCCGCCGGTGACGACCCGCGTCCATGCCGGCAATGGCGCGCTTATGGCCGAATACGCCAAGGAAAAGCGTCTCTTCCTGCCGATCCAGGCCATTCCCGACCGCGTGAAGGCCGCTTTCCTGTCGGCCGAAGACAAGAATTTCTACAATCATCCGGGCGTTGATCTCACCGGCCTTGGCCGTGCAATCCTCGTCAACCTGCAGAATTTCGGTTCCGGCCGCCGCCCGGTCGGTGCCTCGACGATCACCCAGCAGGTGGCCAAAAACTTCCTTTTGAGTTCGGACCAGACGATCGACCGCAAGATCAAGGAAGCAATCCTCTCCTTTCGCATCGAGCAGGCCTACAGCAAGGACAAGATCCTCGAACTCTACCTGAACGAGATTTTCTTCGGTCTGAATTCCTACGGCATCGCTGGCGCGGCACTCACCTATTTCAACAAATCCGTCACCGAACTGACCGTCGCCGAAGCCGCCTATCTGGCATCGCTGCCGAAGGGACCTGCCAATTATCATCCTTTCCGCCATCCGGAAGCTGCGCTCGAGCGCCGCAACTGGGTGATCGACCGGATGGTCGAGAACGGCTATGTCAGCCAGCCTGACGGCGAGGAAGCCAAGAAACAGCCGCTTGGCGTCACCGCCCGCACCACCGGCCCCTCGCTCTTTGCTTCGGATTATTTCGCCGAAGCCGTGCGCCGCCAGTTGATCGACCAGTACGGGGAAAAAGTCCTCTATGAGGGCGGCCTTTCGGTACGGACGTCGCTCGATCCGCAGATGCAGCTCGCTGCCCGCAAGGCGCTGCAGGACGGTCTGGTTACCTATGACGAGCGCCGCGGTTTCCACGGCCCGATCAAGCAGATCGATGCAAGCGGCGATTGGGGTAAGGCGCTTGCCGATATCCCCGCACTGTCCGACGTACCGGAATGGCGGCTTGCCGTCGTACTCGCAGTTTCCGACTCGACCGTCGACATCGGCCTGCAGCCGGCCAAGGATGGAAGCGGCAAGGTTGCGGCCGACCGTCAACGCGGCACGATCGACGCCAAGAATATGCAATGGGCCTTCCGTTCGGCCGACGGCGCCCGCAAGTCCACGAAATCGCCGGTCGGCGCAGTAGCGCCCGGTGACGTCGTTTATGTCGAGAAGCTCGGCGATAACACCTCGACCTCCTATCGCCTGCAGCAGCCCCCGAAGGTGCAGGGTGGTCTCGTCGCGATGGACCCGAAGACGGGCCGCGTGCTCGCCATGGTCGGCGGCTTCTCCTACGGCCAGTCCGAATTCAACCGCGCCACTCAGGCGATGCGCCAGCCGGGCTCCTCCTTCAAGCCCTTCGTCTATGCGGCGGCGATGGACAATGGCTATACCCCGGCCTCGGTTATCATGGACGCTCCGATCGAAATCGTCTCGGGCGGCCAGGTCTGGAGGCCGGAAAACTACGGCGGCGAAGTCAGCGGCCCGTCGACGCTGCGCTCGGGCATCGAGCATTCGCGCAACCTGATGACGGTGCGCCTTGCCAACGATCTCGGCATGAACATCGTCGCCGAATATGCCGAGCGCTTCGGCATTTACGATCACATGCTGCCGGTTCTCTCCATGTCGCTCGGCGCCGGCGACACGACCGTGCTGCGGATGGTCTCGGCCTATTCGGTTATTGCCAATGGCGGCAAGCAGATCAAGCCGACATTGATCGACCGCATCCAGGACCGCTACGGCAAGACCATCTTTAGGCATGAGGAGCGTCTCTGCGAGGGCTGCAATGCCGGCGACTGGCAGAACCAGGAAGAGCCGAATATCGTCGACAACCGCGAAACCGTGCTCGACCCGATGACCGCCTACCAGATCACCTCGATGATGCAGGGTGTCATCCAGCGCGGCACCGCCGCCGGCAAGGTCGATCTCGGGGGTCGCGATGTCGCCGGAAAGACCGGCACCACCAACGACGAGAAAGATGCCTGGTTCGTCGGCTTCACGCCGGATCTGGTCGCCGGCCTCTATATGGGCTTCGATACGCCGGCCCCGCTCGGCCGCGGCGGCACCGGCGGTGTTCTCTCTGCGCCGATCTTCAACGAATTCATGCAGGCGGCCGTCAAGGACATGCCGGAATCGAAATTCGTCATTCCATCAGGCATGAATCTGATCCCGATCGACCGCAAGACCGGCATGGCGGCCGTCGACGGCGATCCGAACACCATCATCGAGGCCTTCAAGCCCGGCACCGGCCCGGCCGACAGCTTCTCGGTCATCGGCATGGACAGCACCATGGCGCCTGAAGAAATCCTGAAGACCTCGCCGCAGGCCAACCAGGCCGTCCAGACCGGCACACCCGGCCTGTTCTGATCGAGGCCCGAATTTTTGAACGCCCGCCGCGGCCCTTTACATCCGCGGCGGGCGTCTCTATGTCACCAGCACTTGAGAAGACCGAGATAGAGAAGCAGGATAATGCGAGCGGAAATCGAAAACGTGGTCGATGAAACCAAGCAGGCTATCACCCTGCTGAGGAGGCATCTTTGACTGGGACCAGGCGATAAGACGGCTGGACTGGTTGAACAACAAGGCTGAGGATCCGAACCTCTGGAACGACGCTTCCGAAGCGCAGAAGCTGATGCGCGAGCGCCAGCAGCTCGATGACGGCATCAATGGCGTCAAGCAGCTCGAACAGCAGCTGAACGACAATATCGAGCTGATCGAGCTTGGCGAGGAAGAGGGCGACCAGAGCGTCGTCAAGGAAGCCGAGGATACGCTGAAGGCCTTGAAGGCCGAGGCCGCGCGCCGCCAGGTGGAAGCCATGCTCTCCGGCGAGGCTGACGGCAACGACACCTATCTCGAAGTCCATTCCGGCGCCGGTGGCACCGAAAGCCAGGACTGGGCGAACATGCTGCTGCGCATGTACACCCGCTGGGCCGAGCGCCAGCGTTTCAAGGTCGAGCTTCTCGAAGTCCATGACGGCGAAGAAGCCGGCATCAAGTCCGCGACCTTGCTCGTCAAGGGCCACAATGCCTACGGCTGGCTGAAGACGGAATCGGGCGTGCACCGCTTGGTGCGCATCTCGCCCTACGACAGCAACGCGCGCCGCCACACCTCCTTTTCGTCGATCTGGGTCTACCCCGTTGTCGACGACTCGATCCAGATCGAGATCAACGAAAGCGACTGCCGCATCGACACCTACCGTTCCTCGGGTGCCGGCGGCCAGCACGTCAACACCACCGACTCGGCCGTGCGCATCACGCATATTCCGACGGGCATCGTCGTGCAGTGCCAGCAGGAGCGCTCGCAGCACAAGAACCGCGCCAAGGCGTGGGACATGCTGCGCGCCCGCATGTACGAAGCGGAATTGAAGAAGCGTGAGGATGCCGCCAGCGCCGAAGCCGCTTCCAAGACCGAGATCGGCTGGGGCCACCAGATTCGCTCCTATGTGTTGCAGCCCTATCAGATGGTCAAAGACTTGCGCACCGGCGTCGCCAGCAGCGCGCCGGATGATGTGCTCGACGGCGACCTGAACGAGTTCATGGAAGCAGCACTCGCTCACCGCATCAGCGGCGCCGCCGACGCGGTCGTCGAGGATGTCGACTGATCGGATTGACGATGGATTGAGACAACAAAAGCTCCGGAGACGGGGTTTTTGTTTTGTTCAAGCCATCGCGGTTTTATCGACGTTTTGAAACAGCGCTGCCGAAAGATCGGCAATCTCTTCATGAACGGCTGCGCGTTCGATGCCCGGGGGATCGGTAAAGAGTTCTGCCGCAAAGGCGAGGCCGAGCGCTGTGCCCTCTGGCACGAAGACATAATGTCCGAGGCCGCCGCCGAAGATTTTAAGGGCGCTGCGCCGGAGCCGCGCATGCAGCCACGACGAACATTCTTCGGCCGGAGCGGCCCTGTCGGCATCACCGACCAGGATAAGGGCAGGCGCATCGACGGCTTTCAGGCTTTCCTCGCTGAACCCGAGAACGGATCGGCCCGGCGCGCAGATGAGTGCGGCCTTGATTCTGTCATCTCGGTAGTACTTCGACATCCGGGACCACGAATCGCGAAATACATCGCTGGTGCGCAGCAATGCCGGGATATGATCGGCAAGGTCGGGAAACTCCCGTGGTCCGCGCGCGCCACCCGTTTTCAGCCTCGACGGTTCGAACTGCGAGAACTGGGCGACAGCCCCAAGCAGCAGCATCACGCTATAGGCTCCGGCCGAAAATCCGGCTGCGAAGACACTGTTCGTATCGATATGGCCTGAGAGATCGCTGAGCCAGTCGTCGCAATGGTCGAGCATGTAGCTTAGATCCGGCGCCCGCTCCCAAAGGCAGGCAAAGCCTTCAGCGCGATAGGGCTCGATGCCGGTATTGCCGTGATGGCTGACGCCGAGCGCTGCAAATCCGCGATCGACCAGGCGTCGCGCCAGCCACTCCAGTCCGGCCGCGGATCCGCCAGTGCCATGCGACAGAAGAACAAGGGGATAGGGCACGGCCTGCGGTCGGATCGCGGCATCGCGGGCGACGGCCGCTTTCTGGAACCAGCTTCTTTCCGGCATTTCGCTTTCTCGCGCGTCATCGGCGGCGGGATACCAGAGGGACCAACTGATGGGTCTGGGGCCGGCTGCGTCCCAGTTCGACCTTTTCTCGTCGGAGAGGACGCCGTCACGAAAGCCCAGTTTCATCTCTTGGATGCCTCGCTGAACACTTCCAAGCCCGTCAATTCGTCGCTTTCTCCACGGTGATGTCGCCGAATTCGTCGATTAGCACGGTCCAGCCATCCGGCTCGGCCGCAGGGTCGGTCTTCAGATAGACCGTGGCGAAGAGCCCTGGTTCCTTGATGATGCCGTTCGAATTCTCAGGGCGGATATCGGTCACGTAAGGCTTCAGTTCGCTGAACTCCTGCAGCTCGATGGTCGAGGCGATCACCGGGCCGGTCTCTGTCTGGGCAATCTGCTGCAGATAAACCTTCGAAGTCCTGTCCGGCTGGCGCACGGCAAAGAGTTTGTAATAGCCGTGGCGCTGCGCGGCCTTTCCTTCGGGGTCGGCAACGCTCTCGGCGCCCGTCGGCGCGCGCTCAATCGCCGGTGCGTTGCCGTCATCCTCCCAGTAGCCGGTGCTGGTCGCGAAAATCACCGATGCCGGCAGAATGGCATCCTGGAGGGACGCGGCCTCCGCTGCAATGCTCCATCCCGCAAGCAGGAGGCTCGTCATTAATACCCGTCGCATTGCCATCGTCTCAATCCTTGAACTGCTCGGCGAGGATACGGTCGGACCAGGAGCGGTCGGGATCAGAAAGGATGCGTGCCGTCATATGCTCCGACTGGGCGATGCGGACATGCAGCACCGATTTGACCTCGGTATTGTCGGCCACTGCATTCACCGGCCGCTTCACCGGCTCGAGGACGTCGATATCGACGGTCACCTTATTTGGAAGCAGTGCGCCCCTCCAGCGCCGTGGCCTGAAAGCGCTCACCGGCGTCATGGCGAGCAGTGGCGCCTCGAGCGGCAGGATCGGGCCATGGGCGGAAAGATTATAGGCCGTCGATCCGGCAGGGGTCGCCACCATCAACCCATCGCAGATGAGTTCCTCCAGGCGAACACGCCCGTCTACCGTGACCCTCAGATTCGCCGCCTGATAGGATTGGCGGAAAAGATAGACCTCGTTGATGGCGAGCGCCGTCGAGTTGGTCCCGTCGGCATTGGCCGTCGTCATTTGCAATGGCCGGAAGACGTTTTCGACGGCGGCGCAGATGCGCTCCTGAAGTCGTTCGCTGCGATAGTCGTTCATCAGGAAGCCGACCGAGCCGCGGTTCATGCCGTAGACCAGCTTGCCCGAGTTCATGGTGTTGTGCAGCGTCTGCAGCATGAAACCGTCACCGCCGAGCGCGACGATGACGTCGGCTTCGTCAGCCGGGACGTCACCATAGATGCCAATCAACTCCTCGCGCGCGGCAAGCGCCTCCGTCGTTGGTGAGGCGAGAAAGGAAAGCGTCTGAAATGAACGGCCCATGCAATGCCCTTTATGATGCTGTCCTAGCTAAAGGATAAAGGCCTTGCGCGACAAGGACGTTTTCTATCGCGAAGCGTTTTGAGCTGCAGCATACCTGTCCGCGCGACCGCGGATTTCCCTTTACAGAATCACAGAATCTGCTAGTTGGGGCAACTATCGCCCTTGTAGCTCAGTTGGTAGAGCACCTGATTTGTAATCAGGGGGTCGCGGGTTCGAACCCTGCCGGGGGCACCATTCTTTTCCGGGCGATACGGCCTGCCAACTCATGGCGTTGGTTCGACGCTGCTTCGCTCAATCTCGCACCGGCAGATCTTTTCAGATGGCACGCATCGCTTGATGAACCGCGCGTGAAGGGCTGCTTCAGCGCCAATTCACGCGCGCCCGCATATCTTCGCCTCATCATCAATGAGGAAACAGCCATGAAGCTCGCTCATCTCTTTCTCGCCGCAACAATTTCCGTCGGTGCGGCTTTCGCGTCCGTCGCACCGGCAGCCGCCATGCCGGCCGAGCGGCCGGCGGTGACGGCGCGGGGCGATATCGTTCAAATCCGTGATGGCTGGCAAGGTGATCGCGACGGTGACGATCGTGGCTGGCGACATGATCGCGACCGTGACTATCGTGACGACCGTGGCTGGCGCGATGAGCGCGACTGGCGCCGCTCCGACTGGCGCGATGATCGCCGTCACTGGCGGCGGTGGCGTGCCGAGCGTTGGCAGGAGCGCCGCGAGTGGCGCGATCGCGATCGCGGCATGCCGTTCTGGCTCTACCGCAGCTGACGATAACGGCCCGGGTAATCCGGGCCTCTAGTCATTGAGTGATGGGTTCGTTGACGCTCGCCTCGATCCTTGTCGCCATTGCCGGCCTGTCCGGCGCGAGAGGGCGACATCATCGCGATGCTGGGCACGGAGGCGGCCATGAGGGCGACGACGGCTATCATTATGCGCATAAGCGTTCAATCCTCGTTCGATTCCGGGATTAACGCATGATCGCGGTCCGCTTTCCTGCCAGTAATTATTGTACCTGTCCCGGCGTCGCGGGGCCGGGCGCCGTCGGCGACAGAGGATCGGGCTGGTGGATGGGGTGTGACGTGTCCACCCAGATGATGCTGATGATAATCACGACGAAGACCGCGATGAAGAGGATACCGAAAATCAGTGGTCGAATGGCCATGATAGGGATCGTTCCTTCTTGCTTCTGGGCCGGTTGCGGCAACCGATCATTGCTCGATCATAGTGCTCCGGGGCGTCATTCCAAGGCAAAAGTGGATTTTTCTGGCATCGGAGCCGACTGACTATGGGTTAGTGGCGAACGAGTGAAAGCGGCTTGCCGCCTTCCTCCTTCGATTTGTCGAAATTGCCGTCAGCGCGCATGTCGAAGCCAAGCGACGAACCGTCAAGGCTCATCAGCGTCAGCCCGAAACCCTCAATATGCCAGAGGGCGAGCTTCAGTCTGGCGACGTTGGCAGCGCAGTCTCCCGAAAGGGACAGCGGCGCGTTGCCCTCCGCATCGACGCGGCCGTTGAGCGTCACGCCGCAAAGCCTTTCGCCGTCCGGTCTTTGCATCGCCCATGTCCCGGCAAGACTGGCGACAGTCGGCAGGCGATCGACGCCGTCAGGTGCGGCGATCAGCAACAGCGGCGCGCCATCCTCAGTCTTCATCGGCTGCCCTTCGTTCTCGCCGAAACGGGCGAGCACCTTGCGTGTCGCATCGATCAGGATGACGCCGCCATTGCCGTCGAAATTCCAGGAGTAGGCTTCGGCAAGTGCCGGCAGCGGCATGATGCAGGAGTCCTGACCGGAGACCGAATGGCCGCCGATCGCTTCGCCGGTTTCCAGCGTCAACCGACATCCGGTCGCACCGTCTTCCGGGGCAACGAGATAGGTTCCGGCCTGTGCTTTGAGAATATCGGGATCGATACCCTGTCCATATGCAAGTCCACAGACAAGCAGCGCCGCTGCCGGAGCCACCAGTCTAGGGAGGAAACGGACCATGACAATTACCCTTTGCCCGCAGCCAGCCTATACCTTCAAGCGGAGCCGCGCCGCATAAAGCGCGATCGCCGCCGCATTCGAGACGTTGAGCGATTTGATCGCGCCCGGCATGTCGAGACGGGCAAGTGCGTTCACGGTTTCCCGCGTCTTCTGCCGAAGCCCCTTGCCTTCGGATCCCAGCACCAGCGCCACTTTCTCGCCGGAGAAGGTGCCTTCGAGCGGCGCCGGCCCTTCCGAATCGAGGCCGATGGTGGAGAAACCGAGCTTGTGCAATTCGCCGAGCGCATCGGCGAGATTGGTGACCTGTATATAAGGTATCAGCTCCAGCGCGCCCGACGCGGACTTGGCGAGCACGCCCGATTCGGTCGGGCTGTGTCGCTGCGTGGTAATGACCGCACCCGCGTTGAAGGCGACGGCCGAGCGCATGATCGCGCCGACATTGTGCGGATCGGTCACCTGATCGAGGACGAGCAGGAGAGGGCTGTCCTTCAGCGCTTCGAGCCGGCGTACCGGAAGCGGCCTTGTTTCCAGCATAACGCCCTGATGGATCGCCTCGGGGCCGAGCACCTTGTCGATCTCCTGCGGCGAGACGATCTCGAAGGGAATGCCGAGCGCCTCGACATCGACTTCGAGGCGCGCGAGCGCATTCTGCGTCACGAACAGCTTGATCTTCTTGCGTTCGGAATTGTCGAGGGCCGCGCGCACCGTATGCAGGCCATAGAGATGCACCTGGTCGGGCGCAAGCGCCGGCGGCTTCCAGTCTTCGCCGCCGCGCTTGCGCTTCTGCGGCTGGGGCGTCGGAATCTCGCCGCGTTCGCGCTTGGCGTCACGGTGGGCGCGCCGCAGAGTGGCGTAATGCGTATCCTTGGCGGATGGGTCTGTCGCGGTCTTGCCGCCGGATTTGTTGTCTTTGCTCATGCAGCTTTATAGCCATGGCGCTCGCCGCCGCATAGGCTTTCTTTCATATGCCGGCTTTCGGTGGCGAATGAAATTTTTCGTGTTTTTTCCGTTGTCATCGTGTTGACAGACTGAAATGCTCCGGTCATATACGCGGCGCAGACGACGGGCGGCAACGCTTCGAAGTCTGACGAACTTGGTCTTGCGATCCGGACGAAAACTGGAGAGATGCCCGAGTGGTTAAAGGGGACGGACTGTAAATCCGTTGGCTCAGCCTACGTTGGTTCAAATCCAACTCTCTCCACCATTCGTCATCGGATCGGACCACCCCGCGGGTATAGCTCAATGGTAGAGCAGCAGCCTTCCAAGCTGAATACGCGGGTTCGATTCCCGCTACCCGCTCCATTTTCCGTTAAGCCACTTCATACGACCGCTGCCGCGGTCATCTCAAGATGTCTCCGGCGCTGGCGGAGACGCTGATGATTGCGGTTATCGGCTGGCAGGGAAGGGCGCTCGACGCCGAACGTCTATGGCGCGTCCTCGGTGGTCAATGCGATTTTCTTTAAGATTTCAGCGATTTTCGAGGGGGCTTTGGCGAATCGCCTTGCAGGCGGCGAATTGTCTCCCATATGCGCTCTCAGGCCAAGAATGGCGTCTGCAATTAAGTCTTGCGCAATCTCGCCGAAAGCCTTAAACGGCGGCACTAAACCGGTTCGCCGGGGCCACCATTTTCGTTCACAGGAAGCATTCAAATGGGAAAGAGTAAGTTTGAGCGCAACAAGCCGCACGTCAACATTGGCACGATTGGCCACGTTGACCACGGCAAGACGTCTCTGACGGCAGCGATCACGAAGTACTTCGGTGAGTACAAGGCGTACGACCAGATCGACGCGGCTCCGGAAGAAAAGGCCCGCGGCATCACGATTTCGACGGCGCACGTCGAGTATGAGACGCCGGCGCGCCACTATGCGCACGTCGACTGCCCCGGCCACGCCGACTACGTCAAGAACATGATCACCGGTGCTGCCCAGATGGACGGCGCGATCCTGGTGTGCTCGGCCGCTGACGGTCCGATGCCGCAGACGCGCGAACACATTCTGCTCGCCCGCCAGGTCGGCGTTCCGGCAATCGTGGTGTTCCTGAACAAGGTCGACCAGGTTGACGACGCCGAGCTTCTCGAACTGGTCGAGCTCGAAGTGCGCGAACTGCTGTCGTCCTACGACTTCCCGGGCGACGAAATCCCGATCGTCAAGGGTTCGGCGCTGGCTGCTCTTGAAGATTCCGACAAGAAGATCGGCGAAGACGCGATCCGCGAGCTGATGGCTGCGGTTGACGCCTACATCCCGACGCCTGAGCGTCCGATCAACCTGCCCTTCCTGCTGCCGATCGAAGACGTGTTCTCGATCTCCGGCCGCGGCACGGTTGTGACCGGCCGCGTCGAGCGTGGCATCGTCAAGGTTGGCGAAGAAGTCGAGATCGTCGGCATCCGCCCGACGACGAAGACGACGGTGACCGGCGTTGAAATGTTCCGCAAGCTGCTCGACCAGGGCCAGGCTGGCGACAACATCGGTGCGCTGATCCGCGGCGTCACCCGTGACGGCGTTGAGCGTGGCCAGATTCTGTGCAAGCCGGGTTCGGTCAAGCCGCACAAGAAGTTCATGGCTGAAGCCTACATCCTGACGAAGGAAGAGGGTGGCCGTCATACGCCGTTCTTCACCAACTACCGTCCGCAGTTCTACTTCCGCACGACCGATGTGACCGGCATCGTGACGCTGCCGGAAGGCACCGAGATGGTGATGCCGGGCGACAACGTCACGGTATCGGTCGAACTGATCGTTCCGATCGCGATGGAAGAAAAGCTGCGCTTCGCTATCCGCGAAGGCGGCCGCACCGTCGGCGCCGGTATCGTCGCCTCGATCGTCGAGTAACTTTCGAGTTATCCGCAATTATGAAGACCCCGCTGGAAACAGCGGGGTTTTTGATTTTCATGGCTTCTTGTAGGTTTAACAGGTGTTGTAAAAATATCGTTAAATATGCCTGTCACAGTATTTTGTTCATCTCACGTTCAGAAACCGGTTTGTGATTGGACCATTTTAGTCCAGACTCCTCCTTGCAAAGAGGAGAGCCCGGATGATTCCCAAGGCCACATTCGCTGCGACGATATTCGCGATGTATGTTTTTACGATGTTTTTCATCGCTGCAATTCCGCAAGAGGTTGTTCAGTCAGCCGGAGTGCAGATCGATGAGGTAAGTGTCGTCAAGTAACGACCCTTACAGGCCATCGCAGGGTTCTGCGGTGACCGGAAATGATTGGCCAGGTGCTCCCGGATAGGATGCTCCTGGCGACGCGGGGGTGAACCCCTGCCGGACGCTCGCTTGCTCTTCGCGCGGAAGCGTCTATCTATGCCTCCGATTTCATGACGCGGAGGATATTCCATGAAGAGACGTATTCTGTTCACGGGCGGTTCGGGCAAGGCAGGTCGCCATGCTGTGCCATGGCTCGTCAAATCAGGTTACGAGGTTCACAACCTCGATCTCGTGCCGCTGGATAGCCCCGGCGTCACCAATCTCATCGCCGACATCACCGATAGCGGTCAGGTCTTCAACGCGCTTTCGATGCATCGCGATTTTCCCGATCTCGACGCGGGCAGGGGCGTGCAGCCCTTCGACGCCGTCGTGCATTTCGCCGCCATCCCGCGCATCCTGATCAAGCCCGACAACGAAACCTTCCGCATCAACACGATGGGCACCTATAATGTCATCGAGGCGGCGGTGAAGCTCGGCATCCGGAAGATTATCGTGGCATCGAGCGAGACGACTTATGGAGTCTGCTTTGCCGAAGGCCATCGCGATTTCCACCAGTTCCCGCTGGAGGAGGACTACGACGTCAATCCGATGGATTCCTACGGCCTTTCGAAGGTGGTCAACGAAAAGACGGCGCGCGCCTTTGCCGAGCGTTCGGGCTTCGACATCTATGCGCTGCGCATCGGCAACGTCATCGAGCCTGACGAATACGAGAAGTTCCCGACCTATTTCGCCCATCCCGAGATGCGCAAGCGTATCGCCTGGAGCTATATCGACGCCCGCGACCTCGGGCAGATCTGCCATCTTTGCGTCGAGAAGGACGGTCTCGGCTACCAGGTGTTCAATGCCGCCAACGACACCGTCTCGGCCAATACGCCATCGAAGGAGCTCGCAAAGCGATTCTTCCCGAACGTGCCCTTCACCCGCGAGATCGGCGAATATGAGGGCCTGCTCTCCAACCGCAAGATCCGCGAGGTGCTTGGCTTTAAGGAAGAGCACGATTGGCGGAAATATGTGAAGGTCTGAACCGACCTTGGTCGCCGATTGAAAAGCCGATCGTTCGCATATCAGGAGAATGGCTTTGAAAATCGAAAATCGTGCTTGCCAATCCCTTGTCGCCGTCTTAAAGGGAGCGCCATGCTTTTCAGCAGCGATTTGCGGGCCTTGGCTCAGGCGCTGAATGATCGGTATGAAGGGGTATAGCTCAGTTGGTAGAGCGGCGGTCTCCAAAACCGCAGGTCGTAGGTTCGAGCCCTACTGCCCCTGCCATTTTCCTGGATGCGGGACAGCGCGCACATGCTCGCGGCATTTCCGGCCGGGGATCGATTGGTGGTAAGTAATTTCGTTAAACTTCGGTTTCCCTCTTGTGTATTCGGAAATCGGTGTTTATTTAGGGTTCAACAGACACGCGGTGCGTGGGGCTGATAGTTTCAGCTTTACGCGCCGTAATTGCGTGGGCAGTCGATGGCATCCAAATCCAATCCGTTTGCGTTTCTGCAGCAGGTTCGCTCCGAGACGTCGAAAGTTACATGGCCGTCGCGCCGCGAGACCATGATCTCGACGGTCATGGTGCTGGTGATGGTGGTTTTCGCCGCGCTGTTTTTCTTTGCCGCTGACCAGCTGATCGGCTGGGCTCTGAGCTTCGTGCTGAATACCGGCAACTGATACGGGTGGAGATGAAAATGGCGGCACGTTGGTACATCGTCCACGCATATTCCAATTTTGAAAAGAAGGTGGCTGAAGACATCGAGAACAAGGCTCGCCAGAAAGGGCTTGAGCACCTGTTCGAGAAGATCCTCGTGCCGACCGAAAAGGTGGTGGAAGTGCGTCGCGGCCGCAAGGTCGATTCCGAGCGCAAGTTTTTCCCGGGCTACGTCATGGTTCGTGCCAATCTGACGGACGAAGCCTACCATCTGATCAAGAATACGCCGAAGGTCACAGGTTTCCTCGGCTCCGACAATAAGCCCGTTCCGATTCCGGATTATGAAGCCGAGCGCATTCTCGGCCAGGTCCAGGAAGGTGTCGAGCGGCCGAAGGCCTCCATTACCTTCGAGATCGGCGAGCAGGTCCGCGTTTCCGACGGCCCGTTCGCTTCGTTCAACGGCACGGTTCAGGATGTGGACGAAGAGCGTTCGCGCCTGAAGGTGGAAGTGTCGATCTTCGGCCGAGCGACGCCAGTCGAGCTGGAATACGCTCAGGTCGAGAAGGTCTGATTGCAGAAATTGGAGGCTGGCTCTTGCGGCCTGTTTCCTGCGGACGTTGTCCGCACCCGCGTGGAAGGTGAGGGGTCTTAGCCGGACCCTAATGATCCGCACCACGCAACCGCAGCCGCCGGAGAGATCCGGCATCACGGGCCGGGCGACCGGCCGTTCATGAAAGGCAGAGAGATATGGCTAAGAAAGTTGCAGGCCAGCTCAAGCTTCAGGTCAAGGCAGGATCGGCAAACCCGTCCCCGCCGATTGGTCCGGCGCTTGGTCAGCGTGGCATTAACATCATGGAATTCTGCAAGGCGTTCAATGCCGCCACGCAGGAAATGGAAAAGGGCATGCCGATCCCGGTCGTCATCACCTATTACCAGGACAAGTCCTTCACATTCGCGATGAAGCAGCCGCCGGTCAGCTACTGGCTGAAGAAGGAAGCGAAGATCACATCCGGTTCCAAGACGCCCGGCAAGGGCGCCAAGGCCGGCTCCCTCACCAAGGCTCAGATCAAGTCGATCGCAGAAGCCAAGATGAAGGATCTGAACGCAGCGGATATCGAAGGTGCAATGGCGATGATCGAGGGCTCCGCCCGCGCCATGGGCCTGGAAGTGGTGGGTTAAGATCATGGCTGGTAAGCGCACGCAGAAGATCAACGAAGGTGTTGATCCCACCAAGCTCTACGCTCTCACCCTGGCCATTGGTATGGTCAAGGAACGGGCTGTCGCCAAGTTCGACGAAACCATCGAAGTCTCGATGAACCTCGGCGTCGACCCGCGCCATGCGGACCAGATGGTTCGCGGCGTCGTCAACCTGCCGAATGGCACGGGCCGTACGGTTCGCGTTGCCGTCTTCGCTCGTGGCGCCAAGGCTGACGAAGCCAAGGCCGCTGGTGCCGATATCGTTGGTGCCGAAGACCTCGTCGAAATCGTCCAGGGCGGCAAGATCGAATTCGATCGCTGCATTGCCACCCCCGATATGATGCCGCTCGTCGGCCGTCTTGGTAAGGTTCTTGGCCCCCGCGGCATGATGCCGAACCCGAAGGTCGGCACCGTTACGATGGATGTCGCTGGTGCCGTCAAGGCTTCCAAGGGCGGCGCTGTCGAGTTCCGCGTCGAGAAGGCTGGCATCGTCCACGCCGGTATCGGCAAGGCCTCGTTCGAAGCCAAGGCTCTGGAAGAAAACATCCGCGCCTTTGCTGACGCCGTCATCAAGGCGAAGCCGGCTGGCGCCAAGGGCAACTACGTCAAGCGCGTGGCGATTTCGTCGACCATGGGCCCGGGCGTCAAGATCGAGCCCGGCTCCGTCACCGGAGCGCCGACCGCATAAGTTTATGCCGGGCTTTAAGTCCGGCGACTGAATTTCCGGCCTCGCAAGGGGCCGGAATATTCCGGAGAAATCCGGAATCCTGTCCGAGATTGCAGGTGGTTTTCCCTTAATCACTTAGCCTGCATGAGACGGGTAAGACCCGAATTGCAAGAAGTTCGCTTCTAGGAACTCGGTTCGAGCCTTGGATGCCTTGTGCCTCTTTAGCCTTGATTGGCGCGAGAGCGCGGGGGGACAGGATCCTCAAGCGTCGCTTGGGATCTCGCTTGATCCCAGGAGGCAAAAGGCAACCGGCGGGCCCATTTTCGGTCCCGCCAACTGGAGATAGGCAGTGGAAAGAGCGGAAAAACGCGAATTCGTCACGGAACTGAACGAAGTCTTCAAGGCTTCGGGCTCAGTTGTCGTGGCCCACTATGCTGGTGCCACAGTCGCGCAGATGAACGATTTTCGTTCGAAGATGCGCGCAGCTGGCGGCACCGTCAAAGTCGCGAAGAACCGCCTGGCCAAGATTGCCCTTCAGGGTACGGAAGCGGAAGGGATGTCCAATCTCTTCAAGGGTCAGACGCTGATTGCATACAGCACCGATCCGATCACCGCTCCGAAGGTCGTCATGGATTTCGCCAAGACCAATGACAAGATCATTGTTCTGGGCGGCGCCATGGGAACAACCACGCTCAACGCCGATGCAGTCAAGTCGCTTGCGACCCTGCCTTCGCTCGATGAGTTGCGTGCGAAGCTGCTGGGCATGATCCAGACACCGGCTACCCGCATCGCTGGGGTTGTTGCAGCACCGGCAAGCCAGCTTGCTCGCGTGTTTGCGGCCTACGCCAAGAAGGACGAAGCCGCGTAAGGCGGTTTTTCGCTGTTTATAATCAACCGGTTCGAACCGAACAAAAGGAACTAGTAAAATGGCTGATCTCGCAAAGATCGTTGACGACCTCTCCTCGCTGACCGTTCTGGAAGCTGCAGAACTGTCGAAGCTTCTCGAAGAAAAGTGGGGCGTTTCCGCCGCTGCTCCGGTAGCTGTTGCTGCCGTTGGTGGCGGTGCTGCTGCTGCTGTCGTTGAAGAAGAAAAGACCGAATTCGACGTCATCCTCACGGATGTCGGCGCCAACAAGATCAACGTCATCAAGGAAGTCCGCGCCATCACCGGTCTCGGCCTCAAGGAAGCCAAGGATCTCGTTGAAGCCGCTCCGAAGGCTGTCAAGGAAGGCGTCAACAAGGCTGAAGCCGCTGACATCAAGAAGAAGCTTGAAGACGCTGGCGCCAAGGCCGACGTCAAGTAATCTTGAACTGCTTTTGGGAGGCAGTATTTCTACTGCCTCCCATTTGCCGTTTTTCTGAACGAATTACCCAAAAGCCGCGTCGAAACGGCTTTTGGGTAATGGGTTCTTCAAAAGGATGGTCTCCCACCGAGGGCAGCACAGCAATCCGAGCTGAGCGTTTTCCGGGGTCGGACGAGATTGAACTACTCATTGATTGACGGGATCGACTGGCCATCGGTTCCCGTCCGTTGCAGGCCCGGGTGCAAGATTTTGAAGGAGCGACGATGGCTCAGACCCTTTCGTTCAACGGTCGCAGGCGCGTACGCAAGTTTTTTGGTAAGATCCCCGAAGTCGCAGAAATGCCGAACCTCATCGAGGTTCAGAAGGCGTCCTACGACCAGTTTCTGATGGTTGAAGAGCCGAAGGGCGGCCGGCCCGATGAGGGTCTTCAGGCCGTCTTCAAGTCGGTTTTCCCGATCACCGATTTCTCCGGCGCATCGATGCTGGAATTCGTGTCCTACGAATTCGAACCGCCGAAGTTCGACGTTGACGAATGCCGTCAGCGCGACCTGACCTATGCGGCGCCGCTGAAGGTGACTCTGCGCCTCATCGTGTTCGATATAGACGAGGATACCGGCGCGAAGTCGATCAAGGACATCAAGGAACAGTCCGTCTACATGGGCGACATGCCGCTCATGACCAACAACGGCACGTTCATCGTCAACGGTACCGAGCGCGTCATCGTCTCTCAGATGCACCGTTCGCCGGGCGTCTTCTTCGACCACGACAAGGGCAAGAGCCATTCGTCCGGCAAGCTGCTCTTTGCTGCGCGCGTCATCCCTTATCGCGGTTCCTGGCTCGATATCGAATTCGACGCCAAGGACATCGTCTACGCCCGTATCGACCGCCGCCGCAAGATCCCTGTGACGTCGCTGCTGATGGCGCTCGGCATGGACGGCGAGGAAATCCTCGACACTTTCTACACGAAGTCGCTCTACAAGCGCGACGGCGAAGGCTGGCGTATTCCCTTCAAGCCGGAAACGCTGAAGGGTGCCAAGGCGATCACCGAGATGGTCGACGCCGATACCGGCGAAGTCGTCGTGGAAGCCGGCAAGAAGCTGACCCCGCGCCTGCTGCGCCAGCTTTCCGACAAGGGCCTGAAGGCACTCAAGGCCGCCGACGACGATCTTTACGGCAACTACCTTGCCGGTGACATCGTCAACTACTCGACGGGTGAAATCTACCTCGAGGCTGGCGACGAAATCGACGAGAAGACGCTTGGCATCATCCTGGCGAACGGCTTCGACGAGATCCCGGTTCTCGGCATCGACCACATCAATGTCGGCGCCTATATCCGCAACACACTGACAGCCGACAAGAACGAGAACCGTCAGGACGCTCTGTTCGACATCTACCGCGTCATGCGTCCGGGTGAGCCGCCGACCATGGAATCGGCGGAAGCCATGTTCAACTCGCTGTTCTTCGATGCGGAGCGTTACGACCTCTCCGCCGTCGGCCGCGTCAAGATGAACATGCGCCTCGACCTGACCGTCGAAGACACCGTCCGCATCCTGCGCAAGGACGACATCCTGGCCGTGGTCAGGATGCTGGTCGAACTGCGCGATGGCAAGGGTGAGATCGACGACATCGACAACCTCGGCAACCGCCGCGTCCGTTCGGTCGGCGAGCTGATGGAAAACCAGTACCGTCTCGGCCTGCTGCGTATGGAGCGCGCGATCAAGGAACGTATGTCCTCGATCGAGATCGACACGGTCATGCCGCAGGATCTGATCAACGCCAAGCCGGCAGCCGCCGCCGTGCGCGAATTCTTCGGTTCCTCGCAGCTCTCGCAGTTCATGGACCAGGTCAACCCGCTCTCGGAAATCACCCACAAGCGCCGTCTTTCGGCTCTTGGCCCGGGAGGTCTGACCCGTGAGCGCGCCGGCTTCGAAGTCCGCGACGTGCATCCGACCCACTATGGCCGCATTTGCCCGATCGAAACGCCGGAAGGCCCGAACATCGGTCTGATCAACTCGCTTGCGACCTTTGCCCGCGTCAACAAGTACGGCTTCATCGAAAGCCCGTACCGCCGGATCGTCGACGGCAAGGTGACGAGCGACGTGCTCTACCTCTCCGCCATGGAAGAGGCGAAGTACTACGTCGCCCAGGCCAACGCCGAGATGAACGCTGACGGGTCCTTCGTCGATGAATTCGTCGTCTGCCGTCATGCCGGTGAAGTTATGCTCGCTCCGCGCGACAGCATGAACCTGATGGACGTCTCGCCGAAGCAGGTTGTTTCGGTCGCAGCCGCGCTCATCCCGTTCCTGGAAAACGACGACGCCAACCGCGCGCTGATGGGCTCGAACATGCAGCGTCAGGCAGTGCCGCTGCTGCGTGCCGAAGCTCCGTTCGTCGGGACCGGCATGGAGCCGGTCGTCGCCCGTGACTCGGGTGCTGCCATCGGCGCCCGCCGTGGCGGCGTGGTCGACCAGGTCGACGCGACGCGTATCGTTATCCGGGCTACGGAAGACCTCGAAGCCGGCAAGTCCGGCGTCGATATCTACCGTCTGCAGAAGTTCCAGCGTTCGAACCAGAACACCTGCGTCAACCAGCGCCCGCTGGTCACCGTCGGTGACGAGGTCAACCGCGGCGACATCCTCGCCGACGGCCCATCGACCGATCTCGGCGACCTGGCGCTCGGCCGCAACGCGCTCGTCGCGTTCATGCCCTGGAACGGCTACAATTACGAAGACTCGATCCTGCTCTCCGAGCGTATCGTTGCCGACGACGTGTTCACCTCCATTCACATCGAGGAATTCGAAGTGATGGCACGCGACACCAAGCTTGGTCCTGAGGAAATCACCCGCGATATTCCGAACGTTTCGGAAGAAGCGCTGAAAAACCTCGACGAAGCCGGCATCGTCTATATCGGCGCCGAAGTTCAGCCGGGCGATATCCTCGTTGGCAAGATCACGCCGAAGGGCGAAAGCCCGATGACGCCGGAAGAAAAGCTTCTGCGCGCCATCTTCGGCGAAAAGGCCTCCGACGTGCGCGACACCTCCATGCGCATGCCGCCTGGCACCTACGGCACCATCGTCGAAGTTCGCGTCTTCAATCGCCACGGCGTTGAAAAGGACGAGCGCGCGATGGCGATCGAGCGCGAAGAGATCGAGCGTCTGGCAAAGGACCGTGACGACGAGCAGGCGATCCTCGACCGTAACGTCTACGGCCGTCTGATCGAAATGCTGCGCGGCCAGGCCTCTATTGCTGGCCCGAAGGGCTTCAAGAAGGGCAGCGAGCTTTCGAACGCCGTCGTCTCCGAATATCCCCGCTCGCAGTGGTGGATGTTCGCGGTCGAAGACGAAAAGGTCCAGAGCGAGCTCGAAGCGCTTCGCGGTCAGTACGACGAATCCAAGTCGCGCCTTGAACAGCGCTTCATGGACAAGGTCGAAAAGGTCCAGCGCGGCGATGAAATGCCCCCTGGCGTCATGAAGATGGTCAAGGTCTTCGTCGCCGTAAAGCGCAAGATCCAGCCTGGCGACAAGATGGCCGGCCGTCACGGGAACAAGGGCGTCGTCTCGCGCATTGTGCCGGTGGAGGACATGCCGTTCCTCGAAGACGGCACGCATGTCGACGTCGTTCTGAACCCGCTCGGCGTGCCTTCGCGTATGAACGTCGGCCAGATCCTGGAAACCCATCTGGGTTGGGCTTGCGCCGGCATGGGTCGCCAGATCGGCGAACTGATCGACGCATACAAGGCCAATGGGAACATCGAGCCGCTGCGCAAGACCATCGGCGATGTTGTCGGAGATGGCCCCAAGGCCGAACAGGTCCACGAGTTCGACGACGACTCGGTTCTGCGTCTCGCCGACCAGTGGAAGCGCGGCGTTTCGATTGCGACGCCTGTTTTCGACGGTGCGAACGAAGCCGACGTCAACGACATGCTGCGTTTGGCAGGTCTTAAGGATAGCGGTCAGTCGACGCTCTATGACGGCCGTACCGGCGAGCAGTTCGACCGCCAGGTGACGGTGGGCTACATCTACATGCTGAAGCTCAACCATCTGGTCGACGACAAGATCCATGCTCGTTCGATCGGTCCTTACTCGCTCGTGACCCAGCAGCCGCTGGGCGGCAAGGCGCAGTTCGGCGGCCAGCGCTTCGGCGAAATGGAAGTCTGGGCGCTCGAAGCATACGGCGCGGCCTACACGCTGCAGGAAATGCTGACGGTGAAGTCGGATGACGTCGCCGGCCGCACCAAGGTCTACGAAGCCATCGTCCGCGGAGACGACACGTTCGAAGCCGGTATTCCGGAAAGCTTCAACGTGCTCGTCAAGGAAATGCGCTCGCTGGGCCTCAGCGTCGAGCTCGAGAACACCAAGCTTGACGAGGCGCAGGCAGCTCAGCTGCCCGACGCGGCCGAGTAAGCACTTGATAGGGCGTGCGCTGCCAATGCGGCGCACGCCGGTCCCACCGGGCGCCGTATCCGTGTCGGCCCGGAAGGGAAGTTTCGCCGCATCCAGCGGTTATTCTCGTTTAAGCGAGGGAGGCGGCTCCCGGGAATTTGCCGCCGACCATCGCATTTTGAGGGCGCTTTAGCCCATGAAGGAGACAGGCATGAACCAAGAGGTCATGAATCTTTTCAATCCGCAGGTGCCTGCACAGAATTTCGATTCCATTCGGATTTCGATCGCGTCTCCGGAGAAGATCCTCTCCTGGTCTTACGGTGAGATCAAGAAGCCGGAAACCATCAACTACCGTACGTTCAAGCCGGAACGCGACGGTCTGTTCTGCGCGCGCATCTTCGGGCCGATCAAGGACTACGAATGCTTGTGCGGCAAGTACAAGCGTATGAAGTACAAGGGCATCATCTGCGAAAAGTGCGGCGTCGAAGTCACGCTGTCGCGCGTTCGCCGTGAGCGCATGGGCCATATCGAGCTCGCAGCTCCCGTTGCCCACATCTGGTTCCTGAAGTCGCTGCCATCACGCATTTCGACGCTGCTCGACATGACGCTGAAGGATGTCGAGCGCGTCCTCTACTTCGAAAACTACATCGTCACCGAGCCGGGCCTGACCGCCTTGAAGGAGCACCAGCTCCTCTCGGAAGAAGAGTACATGCTCGCTGTCGACGAATACGGCGAAGACCAGTTCACCGCGATGATCGGCGCTGAGGCGATCTACGAGATGCTGGCCTCGATGAATCTCGAAAAGATCGCTGGCGACCTGCGCGCAGAGCTTGCCGACACCACGTCGGATCTCAAGCAGAAGAAGCTGATGAAGCGCCTGAAGATCGTCGAGAACTTCATGGAGTCGGGCAACCGTCCGGAATGGATGATCATGAAGGTCGTTCCGGTCATCCCGCCGGATCTGCGCCCGCTGGTTCCGCTCGACGGCGGCCGTTTCGCGACGTCGGATCTGAACGATCTCTACCGCCGCGTCATCAACCGTAACAACCGTCTGAAGCGCCTGATCGAGCTTCGTGCGCCTGGCATCATCATCCGCAACGAAAAGCGTATGCTGCAGGAATCCGTTGACGCGCTGTTCGACAACGGCCGTCGCGGCCGTGTCATCACCGGCGCCAACAAGCGTCCGCTGAAGTCGCTCTCCGACATGCTGAAGGGCAAGCAGGGCCGCTTCCGCCAGAACCTGCTCGGCAAGCGCGTCGATTATTCCGGCCGTTCGGTCATCGTCACCGGTCCGGAACTGAAGCTGCACCAGTGCGGCCTGCCGAAGAAGATGGCGCTCGAGCTCTTCAAGCCGTTCATCTATGCCCGCCTCGACGCCAAGGGTTACTCCTCGACCGTCAAGCAGGCCAAGAAGCTGGTCGAGAAGGAAAAGCCGGAAGTCTGGGATATCCTCGACGAGGTCATTCGCGAGCATCCGGTTCTCTTGAACCGCGCACCGACGCTGCACCGCCTGGGCATCCAGGCCTTCGAACCTATCCTGGTCGAAGGCAAGGCAATCCAGTTGCATCCGCTCGTCTGCACGGCCTTCAACGCCGACTTCGACGGTGACCAGATGGCCGTTCACGTACCGCTGTCGCTCGAAGCCCAGCTCGAAGCCCGCGTGCTGATGATGTCGACCAACAACATCCTGCACCCGGCCAACGGCGCGCCGATCATCGTTCCCTCGCAGGACATGGTTCTCGGCCTCTACTATCTGTCGATCCTCAACCAGAACGAGCCGGGCGAAGGCATGGCCTTCTCCGATCTCGGCGAGCTGCATCACGCCCTCGAAAGCAAGGTCGTGACGCTGCACACCAAGATCCGTGGCCGCTTCAAGTCGATCGACGAGGATGGCAAGCCTTACTCGAAGATCCATGAGACGACGCCTGGCCGTCTGCTCATCGGTGAACTGCTGCCGAAGAACGGCAAGGTGCCCTTCGATATCTGCAACCAGGAAATGACCAAGAAGAACATCTCGAAGATGATCGACACGGTCTACCGCCACTGCGGCCAGAAGGATACGGTCATCTTCTGCGACCGCATCATGCAGCTCGGCTTTTCCCATGCCTGCCGCGCCGGCATCTCGTTCGGCAAGGACGATATGGTCATTCCGGACGCCAAGGCCAAGATCGTTGCCGACACCGAAAACCTGGTGAAGGAATACGAGCAGCAGTACAATGACGGCCTCATCACCCAGGGCGAGAAGTACAACAAGGTTGTCGACGCCTGGGGCAAGGCGACCGAAAAGGTCGCCGAAGAGATGATGGCCCGCATTAAGGCGGTCGAATTCGACGAGAAGACCGGTCGCCAGAAGCCGATGAACTCGATCTACATGATGAGCCACTCCGGTGCCCGCGGTTCTCCGAACCAGATGCGCCAGCTGGGCGGCATGCGTGGCCTCATGGCCAAGCCGTCGGGCGAAATCATCGAGACCCCGATCATCTCGAACTTCAAGGAAGGCCTGACCGTCAACGAGTATTTCAACTCGACCCACGGCGCCCGCAAGGGTCTGGCAGACACCGCCCTGAAGACCGCCAACTCCGGCTACCTGACCCGCCGTCTCGTCGACGTCGCGCAGGATTGCATCGTCACGCACGTCGATTGCGGAACGCAGACGGGCCTCACCATGACCGCCATCGTCGATGCCGGCCAGGTGGTTGCCTCGATCGGCGCCCGCATCCTCGGCCGCACGGCGCTCGACGACATCGATCATCCGGTCACGGGTGAGCGGATCGTCGATGCGGGCAGGATGATTCTCGAGCCCGACGTCGTCGAAATCGAGAAGGCCGGCATCCAGTCGATCCGCATCCGCTCGGCGCTGACCTGCGAAATCCAGACGGGCGTCTGCTCGGTCTGCTACGGTCGCGACCTCGCGCGCGGTACGCCGGTGAATATGGGCGAAGCCGTCGGCGTCATCGCTGCTCAGTCGATCGGCGAGCCGGGTACCCAGCTCACCATGCGTACCTTCCACCTTGGCGGTACGGCAACCGTGGTCGACCAGTCGTTCCTCGAAGCCTCGTACGAAGGTACGGTGCAGATCAAGAACCGCAACATCCTCCGCAACTCCGATGGCAACCTCGTTGCCATGGGCCGCAACATGACCGTCCAGATCCTGGACGAACGTGGTGTCGAGCGGTCGTCGCAGCGTGTGGCCTACGGTTCGAAACTGCATGTCGACGAAGGCGACAAGGTCAAGCGCGGCCAGCGCCTGGCAGAGTGGGACCCCTACACCCGTCCGATGATGACGGAAGTGGCCGGTACCGTTCAGTTTGAAGATCTGGTCGACGGTCTCTCCGTTCTGGAAGCGACCGACGAATCGACCGGCATCACCAAGCGTCAGGTTATCGATTGGCGTTCGACCCCGCGCGGCTCGGACCTCAAGCCGGCGATCGTCATCAAGGATGCTAGCGGCAATATCGCGAAGCTGTCCCGTGGTGGTGACGCCCGCTTCTTCCTCTCGGTCGATGCGATTCTGTCGGTCGAGCCGGGCACGAAGGTCTCCCAGGGTGACGTTCTCGCCCGTTCGCCGCTCGAAAGCGCCAAGACCAAGGACATCACCGGCGGTCTGCCGCGTGTTGCCGAGCTGTTCGAAGCCCGCCGTCCGAAGGACCACGCCATCATCGCAGAGATCGATGGTACGATCCGCCTCGGCCGCGACTACAAGAACAAGCGTCGCGTCATCATCGAGCCGGCGGAAGACGGTGTCGAGCCTGTCGAATACCTGATCCCGAAGGGCAAGCCCTTCCACCTTCAGGAAGGCGACTATATCGAAAAGGGTGACTACATCCTCGACGGTAACCCGGCTCCGCACGACATCCTGGCGATCAAGGGTGTGGAGGCTCTGGCCTCCTACCTCGTCAACGAGATCCAGGAAGTCTACCGCCTGCAGGGCGTCGTCATCAACGACAAGCACATCGAGGTGATTGTCCGTCAGATGCTGCAGAAGGTGGAAATCACCGATGCAGGCGACTCGACCTATATCGTCGGCGACAATGTCGACCGGATCGAGCTCGAAGACGTCAACGATCACCTGATCGAGCAGGGCAAGAAGCCAGCCTATGGCGATCCGGTTCTTCTCGGCATCACCAAGGCGTCGCTGCAGACCCCGTCCTTCATCTCGGCCGCGTCCTTCCAGGAAACGACGAAGGTGCTGACGGAAGCTGCGATCGCCGGCAAGACCGACGGCCTGCAGGGTCTGAAGGAAAACGTCATCGTTGGTCGCCTCATCCCGGCCGGTACCGGCGGCACCATGACCCAGATCCGCCGCATCGCCACGTCGCGCGACGAGATGATCCTCGAAGAGCGCCGCAAGGGCACGGGTGCTGCCGTCGCCACGCCGATGCTGCAGGACATGGCCGAAAAGGCTCCGGCTGCGGAATAATCCGCGGCTGAAGTCGACGAATTGAAAAACCGCCCGGAGCGATCCGGGCGGTTTCTTTATTTTTAGTTTGCGCTGATTGGGCGGGCGGGGAGGGAAGCTGCTTTCGCTTATGCTGCCTTGACTGCGTAAGCGGCGGCTCCCTTCAGTTGAACCGGATGATCGCGACTTCGCCTTCGACGGCTCCCTGGTAGGCAGAGGCGTGCGGCTCTTCGGCCGGGACCTCGGTCAGCATGCCGATCTGGTCGAGATCGGCCTCGATAAAGCCTTCCTCGGCAAGGGCGTTCAAGGCCTCGCGTACGGCAGTGTCGTCGTCAGGCGCCTTCAGCATGATGTGCAGGTCGATACCTTCGCTGGCGTCGGACTCGTAGCCCTTGCCGATGATGATGAAGATCATCGGGCCGTCGAAATTATTGTCGTTATCAGGTGTCGTGATCATCGCCTGTCCTTCGGCTCTTTGACGATTCGGTCGCTCGAATCCCGCTGTGAGGGCCGAACGTCGCAATTGCTGATTCCTTAACTGCTTTTGCTGCAATGCCCAAGTTTTTATGTTCGAGCACGGCCGTGATTTCGTCTAGAAGGATGAAACAGGGCGTTCGGCCGGCATATCAAGGCGATACGGCGAGTTTATTTCTTAACCGGCCTTGACGAGACGGGTGGAAACCAGTAGTACCCCGGCCATCAGATCCCATGTGAGGCTTGGCTGTTCGGGGCGACTCGCCCTGAAGTTCACCTCAAACAAGGTTCTAAACGCACGTTGAAGTCATGATGCTGCACGCACGACGCATGTTCTATGCGTCCTCTGCTCCTTGTGGTCCATCTGCGGAAGCGGATCGGGCCATATTTTGCGCATTGACGGAAAGCGTACGTCACTGCCGGAGACGGCGCGAGTTCAAGCCCGCAAGGGTACTGAGATAAAACGTAAGGGATGGTTGAATGCCTACCGTAAACCAGCTGATCCGCAAGCCTCGCCAGGCGAACGTAAAGCGTAACAAGGTTCCCGCACTCCAGGAGAACCCGCAGAAGCGCGGCGTTTGCACGCGCGTCTACACGACGACGCCGAAGAAGCCGAACTCGGCTCTGCGTAAGGTCGCAAAGATCCGCCTGACCAACGGCTTCGAAGTCATTGGTTACATCCCCGGCGAAGGTCACAACCTTCAGGAGCACTCTGTCGTCATGATCCGTGGCGGCCGCGTCAAGGACCTTCCGGGTGTCCGTTATCATATCATCCGCGGCGTTCTCGATACCCAGGGTGTCAAGAACCGCAAGCAGCGCCGCTCCAAGTACGGCGCGAAGCGTCCGAAGTAATTCGGGTTTTGAATAATCCGGCGCTGCGCGAGGTCCTCCGCGTCATGAAGCGCCTTAACGGTTGAAGAGACAAAAGTATGTCCAGACGTCATAAAGCAGAAAAGCGCGAGATCAATCCGGACCCGAAGTTCGGCGATCTCGTCGTCACCAAGTTCATGAATGCCATCATGCTCGACGGCAAGAAGTCCGTTGCTGAAAACATCGTCTACGGTGCGTTCGACGTTGTCCACGGCAAGTCCAAGCAGGAGCCGCTCACGGTATTCCATTCTGCACTTGAGAACATTGCCCCGCACGTTGAAGTTCGCTCGCGTCGTGTCGGTGGTGCGACCTATCAGGTCCCCGTCGATGTTCGTCCGGAGCGCCGCCAGGCTCTTGCTATTCGCTGGCTGATCGCTGCTGCCCGCAAGCGCAATGAAACGACTATGGTTGACCGCCTTTCCGGCGAGCTGCTCGATGCGTCCAACAACCGCGGCTCCGCCGTCAAGAAGCGCGAAGACACGCACAAGATGGCTGATGCCAACCGCGCGTTCTCGCACTATCGCTGGTAATTCCGAACGGTATCGAAAGGCAGTCCACAATGGCTCGCGAATATAAAATCGAAGACTACCGCAATTTCGGTATCATGGCGCATATCGACGCCGGCAAGACCACGACCACCGAGCGTATTCTTTATTACACCGGCAAGTCGCACAAGATCGGCGAAGTCCACGACGGCGCAGCCACCATGGACTGGATGGAGCAGGAGCAGGAGCGTGGCATCACGATCACCTCTGCTGCCACCACGACCTACTGGAAGGGCCGTGACGGCAAAATGCGCCGCTTCAACATCATCGACACTCCCGGCCACGTCGACTTCACCATTGAAGTCGAGCGTTCGCTGCGCGTTCTCGACGGCGCCATCGCGCTGCTCGACGCTAACGCCGGTGTTGAGCCGCAGACGGAAACCGTCTGGCGTCAGGCCGAGAAGTACAATGTCCCGCGGATGATCTTCTGCAACAAGATGGACAAGACCGGTGCGGACTTCTACCGCTCCGTCGAGATGATCAAGACCCGTCTCGGTGCAACGGCTGTCGTTATGCAGCTGCCGATCGGTGCGGAGACCGAATTCAAGGGCGTCATCGACCTGGTCGAGATGAACGCACTCATCTGGCGCGACGAGTCGCTCGGCGCCCAGTGGGATGTCGTCGAGATCCCCGAGGACATGAAGGCCAAGGCTGAGGAATATCGCGAAAAGCTGATCGAGACGGTCGTCGACATCGACGAAGCCGCCACCGAAGCTTACCTCGAAGGCATTCTGCCGGACAACGATCAGATCCGTGCGCTGGTTCGCCGCGGCACGATCGACGTCAAGTTCCACCCGATGTTCTGCGGCACCGCCTTCAAGAACAAGGGCGTGCAGCCGCTGCTCGACGCCGTCGTCGACTACCTGCCGTCGCCGATGGACATCCCGGCAATCAAGGGCATCGACTTCAAGACGGAAGCCGAAATCGAGCGTCATGCCGACGACAGCGAGCCGCTTTCCATGCTCGCCTTTAAGATCATGAACGACCCCTTCGTCGGTTCGCTGACCTTCGCCCGCATCTACTCCGGCAAGCTCGAAAAGGGCGCGTCGGTCATCAACACGGTCAAGGACAAGCGCGAGCGCGTCGGCCGCATGCTGCAGATGCACTCCAACTCGCGTGAAGACATTGAAGAAGCCTTCGCAGGCGACATCGTGGCTCTCGCCGGCCTCAAGGAAACCACGACGGGCGACACGCTCTGCGATCCGCTGAAGCCGGTTATCCTCGAGCGCATGGAATTCCCGGAGCCGGTCATCCAGATTGCCATCGAGCCGAAGACCAAGGGCGACCAGGAAAAGATGGGCCTTGCGCTCAACCGTCTGGCTGCTGAAGATCCGTCCTTCCGTGTCAAGACCGACCAGGAATCAGGCCAGACCATCATCGCCGGCATGGGCGAACTGCATCTCGACATCATCGTCGACCGCATGCGTCGTGAATTCAAGGTCGAAGCAACCGTCGGCGCGCCGCAGGTTGCCTACCGTGAAACCATCACCCGGAGGCATGAAGAAGACTACACCCACAAGAAGCAGTCCGGTGGTACCGGCCAGTTCGCGCGCGTCAAGATCGTCTTCGAACCGAACCCGGAAGGCGATGAATTCAAGTTCGAATCGAAGATCGTCGGCGGTTCCGTTCCGAAGGAATACATCCCCGGCGTTCAGAAGGGCATCGAAAGCGTTCTGTCTTCGGGTCCGCTCGCAGGCTTCCCGATGCTCGGCGTCAAGGCAACCCTCATCGATGGCGCCTTCCACGACGTCGACTCTTCGGTTCTCGCCTTCGAAATCGCATCGCGTGCTTGCTTCCGTGAAGCAGCCAAAAAGGCCGGCGCTCAGCTGCTCGAGCCGATGATGAGGGTCGAAGTCGTCACCCCGGAAGATTATGTCGGCGACGTTATCGGCGACCTGAACTCCCGTCGCGGTCAGATCCAGGGCCAGGAAAGCCGCGGTATCGCCGTTGTCATCAATGCGAACGTTCCTCTCGCGAACATGTTCAAGTACGTCGACAACCTGCGCTCCATGTCCCAGGGCCGCGCCCAGTACACGATGACCTTCGATCACTATTCGCCGGTACCGTCGAACGTCGCAACTGAAATCCAGGCAAAGTATTCCGGTCAGAAGTGACCGGAATACCAATTGACCGATAACAAGAATTAGATCCCTTCGGGGACTAGCAAAACGGAGACCCGAAAATGGGAAAGAGTAAGTTTGAGCGCAACAAGCCGCACGTCAACATTGGCACGATTGGCCACGTTGACCACGGCAAGACGTCTCTGACGGCAGCGATCACGAAGTACTTCGGTGAGTACAAGGCGTACGACCAGATCGACGCGGCTCCGGAAGAAAAGGCCCGCGGCATCACGATTTCGACGGCGCACGTCGAGTATGAGACGCCGGCGCGCCACTATGCGCACGTCGACTGCCCCGGCCACGCCGACTACGTCAAGAACATGATCACCGGTGCTGCCCAGATGGACGGCGCGATCCTGGTGTGCTCGGCCGCTGACGGTCCGATGCCGCAGACGCGCGAACACATTCTGCTCGCCCGCCAGGTCGGCGTTCCGGCAATCGTGGTGTTCCTGAACAAGGTCGACCAGGTTGACGACGCCGAGCTTCTCGAACTGGTCGAGCTCGAAGTGCGCGAACTGCTGTCGTCCTACGACTTCCCGGGCGACGAAATCCCGATCGTCAAGGGTTCGGCGCTGGCTGCTCTTGAAGATTCCGACAAGAAGATCGGCGAAGACGCGATCCGCGAGCTGATGGCTGCGGTTGACGCCTACATCCCGACGCCTGAGCGTCCGATCAACCTGCCCTTCCTGCTGCCGATCGAAGACGTGTTCTCGATCTCCGGCCGCGGCACGGTTGTGACCGGCCGCGTCGAGCGTGGCATCGTCAAGGTTGGCGAAGAAGTCGAGATCGTCGGCATCCGCCCGACGACGAAGACGACGGTGACCGGCGTTGAAATGTTCCGCAAGCTGCTCGACCAGGGCCAGGCTGGCGACAACATCGGTGCGCTGATCCGCGGCGTCACCCGTGACGGCGTTGAGCGTGGCCAGATTCTGTGCAAGCCGGGTTCGGTCAAGCCGCACAAGAAGTTCATGGCTGAAGCCTACATCCTGACGAAGGAAGAGGGTGGCCGTCATACGCCGTTCTTCACCAACTACCGTCCGCAGTTCTACTTCCGCACGACCGATGTGACCGGCATCGTGACGCTGCCGGAAGGCACCGAGATGGTGATGCCGGGCGACAACGTCACGGTATCGGTCGAGCTGATCGTTCCGATCGCGATGGAAGAAAAGCTGCGCTTCGCCATCCGCGAAGGCGGCCGCACCGTCGGCGCCGGCATCGTCGCCTCAATCGTCGAGTAATTAGCGGCTGGGCCACCTGGCCCAAGGAAAGGATAGGGACGCCGATCTCGGTGTCCCTCTCGATCTTTGAAACCGGTGGCCCGCTAACGTAACTGAAGGTAAGTCGTGTCCCTAAGTGGTGACACGCGGATAACAGACACAAGGATAAAGTCGAATGAACGGCCAGAATATCCGCATCCGCCTGAAGGCGTTCGATCACCGGATTCTCGATGCCTCCACGCGCGAGATCGTATCGACGGCTAAGCGCACCGGTGCAAGCGTCCGGGGCCCCGTTCCGCTTCCGACCCGCATCGAGAAGTTTACGGTCAACCGGTCCCCGCACATCGACAAGAAGAGCCGCGAACAGTTCGAGATGCGCACGCATAAGCGCCTTCTCGATATCGTTGACCCGACCCCGCAGACGGTAGACGCGCTGATGAAGCTCGATCTCGCCGCCGGTGTCGATGTTGAGATCAAGCTCTGAGACCTCGGGTCTTCGGGCTGAGTGAGAAGGATTGAACCGATGCGTTCAGGTGTGATTGCACAGAAGGTGGGAATGACCCGCGTCTATAACGACGCCGGCGAGCATGTCCCGGTAACGGTACTGCGTATGGAAGGCTGCCAGGTCGTCGCTACGCGCACTGTCGAAAAGAATGGCTATACCGCAGTTCAGCTCGGTGCCGGCCAGGCGAAGGTGAAGAACACGTCGAAGGCGATGCGTGGCAACTTTGCCATTGCCAACGTCGAGCCGAAGGCCAAGCTGACGGAATTCCGCGTGTCGGAAGATCAGCTGCTCGAGATCGGCACTGAGATCAAGGCGGGTCACTTTGCAGCCGGTCAGCTCGTCGACGTGACGGGCACGACGATCGGTAAGGGTTTTGCCGGCGCCATGAAGCGCCACGGTTTCGGCGGTCTGCGTGCCACGCACGGTGTGTCGGTGTCTCACCGTTCGCACGGTTCGACCGGCTCGCGCCAGGATCCGGGCAAGGTTTTCAAGAACAAGAAGATGGCTGGTCACATGGGCCAGACGCGCGTCACGACGCAGAACCTGGAAGTGGTTTCGACCGACGAAGATCGTGGTCTGATCCTGATCAAGGGTGCTGTTCCTGGTTCCAAGGGTGCTTGGATCATCGTGCGCGACGCCGTCAAGTCGGCCGCGAAGTAAGGGAGCCAGATCAATGGAATTCAACGTCAAGACCCTCGAGGGAAAAGACGCCGGGAAGGTTTCCCTTTCGGACGCGATTTTCGGCCTCGAGCCCCGCGAAGACATTCTCGCCCGCGTCATCCGCTGGCAGCTTGCCAAGAAGCAGCAGGGCACGCACAAGGCTAAGGGCCGCGCGGAAGTTTCGCGCACCGGCGCCAAGATGTACAAGCAGAAGGGTACGGGCCGCGCCCGCCACCATTCGGCTCGCGCTCCGCAGTTCCGCGGCGGCGGCAAGGCTCATGGCCCGGTCGTCCGCAGCCACGAGCACGATCTTCCGAAGAAGGTTCGTGCACTCGGCCTTCGCCACGCCCTTTCGGCCAAGATCAAGGCCGATGACGTCATCGTCATCGACAACCTGATTGCCACCGAAGCCAAGACCAAGGCTCTCGCGTCCGTTTTCGAGACGCTCGGCCTGACCAACGCCCTCTTCATCGGCGGCGCAGAGCTTGACGGCAACTTCAAGCTCGCAGCTCAGAACATCCCGAACATCGATGTTCTGCCGATCCAGGGCATCAACGTTTACGACATCGTGCGCCGCGGCAAGCTCGTGCTTTCCAAGGCCGCGGTTGAAGCGCTAGAGGAGCGATTCAAGTGACCGATCTTCGCCACTACGATGTGATCGTCTCTCCGGCGATCACCGAAAAGTCCACGCTGGTATCCGAAAACAACCAGGTTGTTTTCAATGTCGCCAAGCAGGCGACGAAGCCGGAAATCAAGGCTGCGGTCGAGGCGCTGTTCGGCGTCAAGGTCACGGCTGTCAACACTCTGCTGCGCAAGGGCAAAACCAAGCGGTTCCGCGGTTTCGTCGGCAAGCAGAAGGACGTGAAGAAGGCTGTTGTGACGCTGGCTGAAGGCCAGACGATCGACGTCTCCACCGGTCTCTGAGGTATAAGAAAATGGCATTGAAAACTTTCAATCCGATCACCCCGAGCCAGCGCCAGCTGGTCATCGTCGACCGCTCGGCCCTCTACAAGGGCAAGCCGGTCAAGGCGCTGACGGAAGGTCTGACCAAGAGCGGCGGTCGTAACAACCTCGGCCGCATCACCGCCCGCTTCATCGGCGGTGGTCACAAGCGCACCTACCGTCTGATTGACTTCAAGCGTCGCAAGTTCGACGTCGAAGGCACGGTCGAGCGTATCGAATACGATCCGAACCGCACGGCTTTCATCGCGCTGGTGAACTATGCTGACGGCGAGAAGGCTTATATCCTCGCTCCCCAGCGTCTCGCTGCCGGTGACAAGGTTATCGCTTCCGAGAAGGCTGTCGACGTCAAGCCCGGCAACACCATGCCGCTGCAGTTCATCCCGGTCGGCTCCATCATCCACAACGTGGAAATGAAGCCGGGCAAGGGTGGTCAGATCGCTCGCTCCGCCGGTGGCTACGCACAGCTCGTCGGCCGCGACCAGGGCATGGCGATCCTTCGCCTGAACTCCGGTGAACAGCGTCTCGTTCATGGCTCTTGCCTTGCTTCGATCGGCGCCGTCTCCAACCCTGATCACGCCAACATCAACGACGGCAAGGCCGGTCGTACCGTTTGGCGCGGCAAGCGTCCGCATAACCGCGGTGTCGTCATGAACCCGGTCGACCATCCGCACGGCGGTGGCGAAGGCCGCACCTCCGGTGGTCGCCATCCGGTGACACCGTGGGGCAAGCCGACCAAGGGCAAGCGCACCCGGTCGAACAAGTCGACCGACAAGATGATCATGCGCTCGCGTCATCAGCGTAAGAAGTAAGAGAGGAAGTCTCCAATGGCTCGTTCAGTATGGAAAGGTCCGTTCGTTGACGGCTATCTTCTCAAGAAGGCTGAGAAGGTTCGTGAAGGCGGTCGCAGTGAAGTGATCAAGATCTGGAGCCGTCGCTCCACGATCCTGCCGCAGTTCGTCGGTCTCACCTTCGGCGTCTACAACGGTAGCAAGCATATCCCGGTCAGCGTCAATGAAGACATGGTCGGTCACAAATTCGGTGAATTCTCTCCGACCCGCACCTACTACGGTCACGGCGCGGACAAGAAGGCGAAGAGGAAGTAACAATGGGCAAGGCAAAAGCCGAACGCCGGCTGAAGGACAACGAGGCGCAAGCAGTCGCCCGCACGCTCCGCGTCAGCCCGCAGAAGCTCAACCTGGTTGCTGCGGCTATCCGCGGCAAGAAGGTCGAGCGCGCACTCGCTGAGCTGGAGTTCTCCCGCAAGCGCATCGCGGGCGCCGTCAAGAAGACGCTCGAATCTGCGATCGCCAACGCCGAGAACAACCACGATCTCGACGTCGACTCGCTGGTTGTCGCCGAGGCCTATGTCGGCAAGTCGATCGTCATGAAGCGTTTCCACGCTCGTGGCCGCGGTCGCGCGTCGCGCATCGAAAAGCCCTTCGCGCACCTGACGATCGTCGTTCGTGAAGTGCAGGCAGCAGAGGAGGCCGCATAATGGGTCAGAAAATCAATCCAATCGGTTTCCGTCTCGGAATCAACCGTACCTGGGATAGCCGCTGGTTTGCGGACAATGCCGAGTACGGCCAGCTGCTGCACGAAGACCTGAAGATGCGCAAGTTCGTCATGAGCGAACTGAAGCAGGCCGGGATCTCCAAGGTGGTCATCGAGCGTCCGCACAAGAAGTGCCGCGTCACGATCCACTCGGCACGTCCGGGCCTGATCATCGGCCGCAAGGGCGCAGACATCGACAAGCTCCGCAAGAAGCTGTCGGAGATGACGAATTCGGAAACGCACCTCAACATCGTCGAAGTGCGCAAGCCCGAAGTCGATGCGACGCTGGTCGCTCAGTCGATCGCCCAGCAGCTCGAGCGTCGCGTGGCTTTCCGCCGCGCCATGAAGCGCGCCGTCCAGTCGGCGATGCGTCTTGGCGCCGAAGGCATCAAGATCACCTGCGCCGGCCGTCTCGGCGGCGCTGAAATCGCCCGTACGGAATGGTACCGCGAAGGTCGTGTGCCGTTGCACACGCTGCGCGCCGACATCGACTACGGCACGGCTGAAGCAGAAACCGCATTCGGCATCTGCGGCATCAAGGTCTGGATCTTCAAGGGCGAAATCCTTGAGCATGATCCGATGGCTTCCGAGCGCCGCGCGATGGAAGGTGACGCCCAGGGTCCGGCAAGCCGTGATCGTGACCGCGACAGAGACCGTCGCCGCGACAACGCTTGATAGCGCGCGTGGCAGAGAAGTTCGGAGAATAAGAAAATGTTGCAGCCAAAGCGTACCAAGTACCGCAAGCAGTTCAAGGGCCGCATCAAGGGCGTCGCCAAGGGCGGTTCTGACCTGGCATTCGGCGAATTCGGCCTGAAGGCACAGGAACCCAACCGCGTCAATGCGCGTGAGATCGAAGCGGCCCGCCGCGCGATCACGCGTTATATGAAGCGCGCCGGCCGTGTATGGATCCGCGTGTTCCCGGACGTTCCGGTAACCAAAAAGCCGACCGAAGTCCGTATGGGTAAGGGTAAGGGCTCCGTTGAATACTGGGCATGCAAGGTCAAGCCCGGCCGTATGATGTTCGAGATCGACGGTGTCAGCGAAGAAATCGCCCGTGAGGCGCTTCGCCTCGGCTCTGCCAAGCTCTCGGTCAAGACGCGCTTCGTTCAGCGCATTGCAGAGTAAGGAATTGAGCTCATGAAAGCCTCAGATGTTCGCGCGTTCACCGCCGACCAACTCAAGGACGAGCTTGCCAAGCTGAAGAAGGAGCAGTTCAACCTGCGCTTTCAGAAGGCGACCGGCCAGCTCGAAAAGTCCTCGCGCATCAACGAAGTCCGCAAGGACATCGCCCGCGTGAAAACCATTGCCCGCCAGAAGGCGGCAGAAGTTAAGGCCTAAAGGAAGAAAAATATGCCGAAGCGCATCCTGCAGGGCGTCGTCGTTGGCGACAAGAACGAGAAGACGGTAGTGGTTCGCGTCGAGCGTCGTTTCGCTCACCCGCTGCTCCAGAAGACCGTTCGTCGTTCCAAGAAGTACAAGGCCCACGACGAGAATAACCAGTACAAGATCGGCGATACCGTATCCATCGAGGAATGCGCGCCGATCTCCAAGGACAAGCGCTGGACGGTGATTTCCGCCCAGGGCAAGTAACAGAATTTTGCGCGAGGCCTTGCGTCTCGCCGAAATATCTGTATGAAGCAGCGTCAGAACGCTCGAATGCCGGGCGTTCTTTTGCTTTGAGCGCACGGAAGGTCCCGTTCGGGAAACCACCCTGGCACGATCGACCCCGCGCTATTCAGCTATTGCCGCGTCTGTGCTGCCTCACGGCAGCTCGGCCGGCGAAAATTTTCATAAGCCGGAGTAGGGGGCTAGCCCAACCATTCCGGTAAACCAAGAAGGCGACCTGATATGATTCAGATGCAAACAAACCTCGACGTCGCGGATAATTCCGGCGCGCGTCGTGTCATGTGCATCAAGGTGCTGGGCGGCTCGAAGCGCAAGTATGCCTCGATCGGCGACGTCATCGTCGTTTCGATCAAGGAAGCGATCCCGCGCGGCCGTGTGAAGAAGGGTGACGTGATGAAGGCGGTTGTTGTTCGCACCGCCAAAGACATCCGTCGTGCAGATGGCTCCGTCATCCGCTTCGACACCAATGCAGCAGTCCTCATCGACAACAAGAAAGAGCCGATCGGCACCCGTATCTTCGGACCGGTTCCGCGCGAACTTCGCGCCAAGAACCACATGAAGATCATCTCGCTGGCTCCCGAAGTACTGTAAGGAGCGAAGCGATGCAGAAGATTCGTAAGGGCGACAAGGTCGTCATGCTCGCTGGCAAGGACAAGGGCCGTACCGGCGAAGTTGTTCAGGTCATGCCGAAGGAAGATCGTGCCGTTGTTCGTGGCGTCAACGTCGTCAAGCGCCACCAGCGCCAGACGCAGACCCAGGAAGCCGGCATCATCAACAAGGAAGCCCCGGTTCACCTGTCCAACGTTGCAATCATCGACAAGGACGGCAAGCCGACCCGCGTCGGTTTCAAGGTTGTTGACGGCAAGAAGGTCCGTGTGGCCAAGCGTTCTGGAGAAGTGATCGATGGCTGAGGCAAAATATGAGCCGCGGCTCAAGAAGGAATATGTCGAGCGCATCCGCAAGGCGTTGCAGGAGCAGTTCTCCTACGCCAACGAGATGATGATTCCAAAGCTCGACAAGATCGTGATCAACATGGGTGTCGGCGAAGCGACCGCTGACTCGAAGAAGCCGACGGTAGCTGCCGCCGACCTCGCAGCGATCGCCGGCCAGAAGCCGGTCATCACCCGCGCACGCAACTCTATCGCAGGCTTCAAGGTCCGCGAACAGATGCCGATCGGCGCGAAGGTTACCCTGCGCGGCGCCCGCATGTATGAGTTCATGGACCGTCTCGTGAACATCGCGCTCCCGCGCGTTCGCGACTTCCGCGGCCTGAACCCGAAAAGCTTTGACGGCCGTGGCAACTTCGCCATGGGCATCAAGGAGCACATTGTGTTCCCTGAGATCAACTACGACAAGGTTGATCAGATGTGGGGCATGGACATCATCGTTTGCACGACGGCGACGACCGACGACGAAGCACGGGCTCTTCTGAAAGAGTTCAGCTTCCCGTTCCGTCAATAACCGTAACGACGAGCGTAGAAAAGGAACCTGACATGGCGAAGACAAGCGCAGTTGAAAAGAACAAGCGCCGCCGTACTACGGTCGCTAACCAGGCCGCTAAGCGGGCTGGGTTGAAGGCGATCATCATGAACCAGGCTCTTCCGATCGAAGAGCGGTTCAAGGCCTCGATCAAGCTGGCATCCCTGCCGCGTGATGGATCGAAGACCCGTATTCGCAACCGTTGCGAAGTTTCGGGGCGTCCGCGCGCATATTACCGCAAACTGCGCATGTCGCGTATTGCGCTGCGTGAACTCGGCAATCTCGGCAAGGTGCCGGGTATCGTCAAGTCGAGCTGGTAAGGAGCAGGTTACATGACAATGACTGATCCGTTGGGCGATATGCTCACTCGCATCCGTAACGGCGCTTCCCGCCGCAAGTCGTCGGTCTCGACGCCTGCTTCGAAGCTCCGTGCACGTGTTCTCGATGTTCTGCAGTCCGAAGGCTACATCCGTGGCTACTCCGTTGTCGATTTCGGCAATGGCAAGTCGGAACTCAGCATCGAGCTGAAATACTATGAAGGCGCATCGGTGATCCGTGAGATCGGCCGTGTGTCCAAGCCGGGCCGCCGGGTTTATGTCTCGGTCAAGTCCATTCCGCAGGTCGCGAACGGTCTCGGCATCACCATCCTTTCGACTCCGAAGGGTGTGATGGCCGATCACCAGGCTCGCGAACAGAACGTTGGTGGTGAGGTTCTTTGCTCGGTCTTCTAAGATCGGGCAGGGATCTCCATAGCGAACAGACAGGATTGAAACATGTCTCGTATCGGTAAAAAGCCCGTTCAGGTGCCTGCTGGGATCACGGCTACGGTCGATGGCCAGAAGGTGACTGCAAAGGGCCCGAAGGGCGAGCTGTTTTTCGTTGCTAACGACGAAATCAGCCTCAAGCTTGAAAATAACGCCGTCGTCGTGACGCCGGTGAACCAGACCAAGGATGCGCGCGCAAAGTGGGGCATGTCCCGCACGATGATCGAAGGCATCTTCAAGGGCGTCAAGGACGGTTTCGAGCGCAAGCTTGAAATCAATGGCGTCGGTTACCGCGCCGCCATGCAGGGCAAGAACCTGCAACTGGCCCTCGGTTTCAGCCATGACGTGATCTACGAGCCGCCGGTCGGTATCTCGATCGTTGTTCCGAAGCCGACGGAAATCGTCGTCAGCGGCATCAACAAGCAGCAGGTCGGTCAGGTTGCCGCCGAAATCCGCGAATATCGCGGTCCTGAGCCCTACAAGGGCAAGGGCGTCAAGTACGCTGACGAGCGGATCGTCCGCAAAGAAGGCAAGAAGAAGTAAGGATCACGCGAAATGGCTAGCAGGAAAGAAGCACTTGCACGTCGTGCCAACCGCGTGCGCCGTCATCTCAAGTCGGTGGCCAACGGCCGTCCGCGCCTGTCGGTTCATCGCTCCTCGAAGAACATCTACGCCCAGGTCATCGATGACGTGGCCGGCAAGACGCTTGCGTCTGCCTCCACCCTCGAGAAGGATCTGCGCGGTTCTCTGAAGACCGGTGCCGATACCGCCGCCGCTACCGTTGTGGGCAAGCTCCTCGCGGAGCGCGCCTCCAAGGCCGGTGTTACGGAAGTCGTGTTCGACCGTGGCGCCTTCATCTATCACGGCCGCATCAAGGCTCTCGCCGAAGCGGCCCGCGAAGGCGGTCTCACCTTCTGATCAGTTTCCGGCCGGATGCCTCAGGCGCCGGCCGGATTTTCGCCGGACCGCAGGCGCTCTCCGAAAGGGGAGGCTGATGCGGTCCACATTTGTTTGCCGATTGCACCCGGAAAAGAAAAAGGAAGAGGACAATGGCACAGGAAAGAAGGCCGCAGCGGGACGACCGCCAGAGCCGCGAAGAGCGCGATAGCGAATTCGTCGACAAGCTTGTCGCGATCAACCGCGTCGCCAAAGTCGTCAAGGGCGGCCGTCGTTTTGGTTTCGCAGCACTCGTCGTCGTCGGCGACCAGAAGGGCCGCGTCGGCTTCGGCCATGGCAAGGCACGTGAAGTGCCGGAAGCCATCCGCAAGGCAACCGAAGCCGCCAAGCGCGAACTGATCTTCGTACCGCTGCGTGACGGCCGTACGCTGCATCACGACGTCCATGGCCGCCATGGCGCCGGCAAGGTTCTGCTGCGCTCGGCCAAGGTTGGTACCGGCATCATCGCCGGTGGTCCGATGCGCGCCGTATTCGAGACGCTCGGCATGCATGACGTCGTCGCCAAGTCGACCGGTTCGTCGAACCCCTATAACATGGTTCGCGCCACCTTCGACGCTCTGAAGCACCAGGTTCACCCGAAGGACATCGCAGCTCAGCGCGGCATCAAGTATGCAACGCTGCAGGCTCGTCGTGGCGCCTCCGGCAACGCCTCTGAAGAATAAGAGGAGTTTGACAGATGGCCAAGGCTACTAAGAAGGCTGAAGCGAAGACTGTCACGATCGAACAGATCGGCAGCCCGATCCGCCGTCCGGATGTCCAGCAGCGCACGCTGATCGGTCTCGGACTGAACAAGATGCACCGTCGCCGCACGCTGGAGGATACCCCTTCCGTTCGTGGCATGATCCGTGCTGTCCAGCATCTCGTTCGCGTCGTCGACGAGAAGTGAGACGGAGGAAACGCTCATGAAACTCAATGAAATCAAGGACAATGAAGGCTCGACCCACAGCCGCAAGCGCCTCGGCCGCGGTATCGGCTCGGGCTCGGGCAAGACTGGTGGTCGCGGCGTGAAGGGTCAGAAGTCCCGTTCGGGCGTCGCCATCAATGGCTTCGAAGGCGGCCAGATGCCGATCTACCGTCGCCTGCCGAAGCGCGGCTTCAACAACATTTTCGCTTCCGATTTTGTCGTCGTGTCGCTGGCCCGTATCCAGACGGCGATCGACGCCGGCAAGCTCGATGCCAAGACGACCGTTGACGCAGCTGCGCTCAAGGCTGCTGGTGTCATCCGCCGCGTCAAGGATGGTGTTCGCGTTCTCGCCGACGGCGAGATCAAGGCCAAGATCACCATCGTCGTTGCAGGCGCCTCCAAGCCTGCCGTCGAGAAGATCGAAAAGGCCGGTGGCACCGTGACGCTGCTTTCGGCTCCGGCTGCAGCCGAATAATAATCTGATGATATATCGCCCGGGGTGCTTCACACCGGGCGATTTTGCTCCCATATGTGGGCCTCACAAAAACTTGGCTGGCGCGCCCGCGTCATGCCGGTAAGACTCGAAAACAAGGGTGAGGCATGGGGTTGCGCCGCAATCCGTCCTGAGCCCGGTTTTGAATAATTTCATACTGATTCCGGGTCCGGTCTGTCCCTCAGAGACGGCGGAATTGGTAGCGCGGAGAAACGCATGGCTTCTGCAGCGGAACAATTGGCATCCAACCTCAATTTTTCGACCTTCGCCAAAGCCGAGGATCTGAAGAAGCGCTTGTGGTTCACACTGGCCGCTCTCCTCGTCTACCGACTTGGCACGCATATTCCGCTTCCGGGTCTCAATCCCGAAGCCTATGCCCAGGCTTTCCGCGGCCAGGCAGGTGGCATTCTCGGCCTTTTCAACATGTTCTCGGGCGGCGCTGTTCAGCGCATGGCGATCTTCGCGCTCGGCATCATGCCCTATATCTCCGCTTCGATCATCGTGCAGCTCATGACCTCGGTCGTGCCGGCGCTCGAAAACCTCAAGAAGGAAGGCGAGCAGGGCCGTAAGATCATCAACCAGTATACCCGCTATGGTACCGTCATCCTCGGTGCGCTCCAGGCCTATGGCATTGCCGCCGGCCTTGAGAGTGGCCAGGGCCTCGTCGTCGAGCCGGGCTGGTTCTTCCGTGTTTCCACCGTTCTGACGCTGCTCGGCGGCACGATGTTCCTGATGTGGCTCGGCGAGCAGATCACCTCGCGCGGCATCGGCAACGGCATCTCGCTGATCATTTTCGCCGGCATCGCCGCCGGCCTTCCCACAGCTCTTGCCGGCACGCTCGAACTCGGCCGCACCGGTGCGCTGTCGACCTTCCTCATCCTGCTCGTGATCATCGTCGCGATCGCCGTCATCGGCATCATCGTCTTCGTCGAGCGCGCCCAGCGCCGGCTGCTGATTCAGTATCCGAAGCGCCAGGTTGGTAATCGCATGTTCCAGGGCGATACTTCGCACCTGCCGCTCAAGCTCAACACATCGGGTGTCATTCCGGCGATCTTCGCATCGTCGCTGCTGCTGCTGCCGGCAACGGTCGCGGGTTTCGCCAACACCTCGGCAATGCCCTCCTGGGTGACGTCGATCGTCGCGGCTCTCGGTCACGGTCAGCCTCTCTACATGGTGCTGTACGGCGCGCTGATCGCCTTCTTCGCCTTCTTCTATACGGCCATCGTCTTCAATCCGAAGGACACGGCCGACAATCTGAAGAAGCATGGCGGCTTCATTCCCGGCATCCGTCCGGGCGAGCGCACCGCCGAATATATCGACTACGTGCTGACCCGCATCACGGTGATCGGCGCAATCTATCTCGTCTTCGTCTGCATCCTTCCGGAGATCTTGGTGTCGCAAACCGGCATCCCGTTATCCCTTGGTGGGACTTCGCTTTTGATCGTGGTTAGCGTAACTCTTGATACGGTTGCACAGATCCAGGGTCACCTGATCGCGCAGCAATACGAAGGCCTGATCAAGAAATCGAAGTTGCGTGGAGGAAAGAGGGGGCGATGAGACTTATCCTTTTGGGGCCGCCGGGCGCGGGTAAGGGAACCCAGGCCCAGCGGATCGTGGAAAAGCACGGCATTCCGCAGCTTTCCACGGGGGACATGCTGCGTGCAGCGGTCAACGCCGGCACGGATGTCGGCAAGCGCGCGAAGGCGGTCATGGACGCCGGCAAGCTCGTCTCGGATGAGATCGTCATTGCCATTGTTTCCGAGCGTATCGATCAACCCGATTGCGCCAACGGCTTCATTCTCGACGGCTTCCCCAGGACGCTCGTCCAGGCTGATGCTACCGAGGCGATGCTGAAGGCAAAGGGTCTCGGCCTCTCCGTCGTCATTGAATTCCGTGTCGATGATGATGAGTTGATTCGACGTGTTGCCGGTCGCTATTCCTGTGCACAGTGTGGCAGCGTCTATCACGATACCGATAAGGTTCCGGCTGCTGAGGGCGTGTGCGACAAGTGCGGTTCGACGCACTTCAAGCGCCGTCCTGATGACACTCCGGAGACCATGACGGCCCGGCTGCAGGTCTACTACAAGGAAACCTCGCCGCTGATCGGCTATTACCATGCCAAGGGCAAACTGAAGTCCGTGGACGGCATGGCCGAGATCGATCAGGTGACGGCCGAGGTCGAAAGCATTCTTTCCAAGCTTTAAGGCTTTGAAAATAAACTTGGCGGAACGGTTGCTTTTCAGCAGTGATTCCGCTAAACACCGCGCCAACTCGCGACATTCCATGCGATCGGCGCGGATTTCCCAAGGAAGTCCGGGTGCGGTCGTTTTGACATGTTACGGACGTAAATCTGAACGGGCGGTTCTCAAGAGCCGCATAACGAAGCCCACTTGCCGGATGGCAACTGGAATGCAAGGAGAACAGGCGTGGCACGTATCGCTGGCGTCAACATCCCGACTGCGAAGCGCGTTGTTATCGCGCTGACCTACATTCACGGGATTGGTCCGAAATTCGCACAGGAAATCGTCGAAAAGGTCGGTATCCCGGCCGAACGTCGTGTGCATCAGCTGACGGACGCGGAAGTCCTTCAGATCCGCGAAGCCATCGACCGCGACTATCAGGTCGAAGGCGATCTTCGTCGCGATACCGCGATGAACATCAAGCGCCTGATGGACCTCGGCTGCTACCGCGGCCTGCGTCATCGCCGCGGCCTTCCGGTCCGCGGTCAGCGCACGCACACCAATGCCCGCACCCGCAAGGGCCCGGCAAAGGCAATCGCTGGTAAGAAGAAGTAATTACCGGGAAACCGGGGTAGGGAGGCTGGCGGTCTGCGCCGGCCTCTTTTGAGTTTGGAGCGGGACCATATAGGCGCCGTTCCGGTGTAGCCGCTGGCATTACGGCGGTGAAGAGATCAACGAAAGGAATACCATGGCTAAGGAAGCCGTCCGCGTTCGCCGTCGCGAGCGCAAGAATATCTCGTCGGGTGTCGCTCATGTCAACTCGACCTTCAACAACACGATGATCACCATCACCGATGCGCAGGGCAATGCGATCGCCTGGTCGTCGGCTGGCGCCAAGGGCTTCAAGGGCTCGCGCAAGTCGACCCCGTTCGCTGCCCAGATCGCTGCCGAAGACTGCGCCAAGAAGGCCCAGGAGCACGGCATGAAGTCGCTGGAAGTCGAAGTCTGCGGTCCGGGTTCGGGTCGTGAATCGGCTCTGCGCGCGCTCCAGGCTGCAGGTTTCATGATCACGTCCATCCGCGACGTGACCCCGATCCCGCACAATGGCTGCCGTCCGCGCAAGAAGCGCCGCGTCTGATCATCGCTCTCGTCACCGGTGAGCGCTTGCGCGCTTCCGGTGGTTTTCAAGCTCGGTTGCCACGATTGGATGGTGGCAACGAACGGAAGGCAAACTCATGATTCAGAAGAACTGGCAGGAACTGATCAAGCCGAACAAGGTGGAGTTCTCCTCGAGCTCGCGCACCAGGGCGACGCTTGTTGCCGAACCGCTGGAGCGCGGCTTCGGCCTCACCCTCGGCAACGCGCTTCGTCGCGTTCTGCTCTCCTCGCTGCGCGGTGCTGCCGTCACGGCGGTGCAGATCGATGGCGTGCTGCATGAATTCTCCTCGATTCCGGGCGTCCGCGAAGACGTGACGGACATCGTGCTCAACATCAAGGAAATCGCCATCAAGATGGATGGCGACGACGCGAAGCGCATGGTCGTGCGTAAGCAGGGCCCGGGCGTTGTCACGGCTGGCGACATTCAGACGGTCGGCGATATCGAAATCCTCAACCCCGAGCATGTCATTTGCACGCTCGACGAGGGTGCCGAGATCCGCATGGAATTCACCGTCAACAACGGCAAGGGCTACGTTCCGGCCGAACGCAATCGTGCGGAAGATGCTCCGATCGGTCTCATCCCGGTCGACAGCCTCTATTCGCCGGTCAAGAAGGTGTCCTACAAGGTTGAAAATACCCGCGAAGGACAGGTTCTCGACTACGACAAGCTGAACATGACCATCGAAACCGATGGCTCGATCACCGGCGAAGACGCCGTCGCTTTTGCGGCGCGCATCCTCCAGGATCAGCTTGGCGTCTTCGTCAACTTCGACGAGCCGCAGAAGGAAACCGAAGAGGAAGCAGTCACCGAACTCGCTTTCAACCCGGCTCTCCTGAAGAAGGTGGACGAACTCGAACTGTCGGTCCGTTCGGCAAACTGCCTGAAGAACGACAACATCGTCTACATCGGCGACCTCATTCAGAAGACCGAAGCAGAAATGCTCCGCACGCCGAATTTTGGTCGCAAGTCGCTGAACGAAATCAAGGAAGTTCTCGCTTCCATGGGCCTGCACCTCGGCATGGAAGTGCCGGCATGGCCGCCCGAGAACATCGAAGATCTCGCCAAGCGTTACGAAGACCAGTACTGAGCGGCGTGAGGAAAAGTGTAAAGCGGTTTTCCGCCCGCACGCCGATCGCAAGAATATAACAAAAGGCAGGCTCTTTCGGCTGCCTTTCCCCGTCAAACAGCAGGCCGATCGCCTGCATGTGCCAGGAAACGGCAGGCCCACTTAGTGTCAAGGGCACCTGCATTAAAGGAGAATAGCAATGCGCCATGGTAAAGCCGGCCGCAAGCTGAATAGAACTGCAAGCCACCGCAAGGCGATGTTCGCCAACATGGCGGCTTCGCTGATTACCCACGAGCAGATCGTCACGACCCTGCCGAAGGCCAAGGAAATCCGTCCGATCGTCGAGAAGCTCGTCACGCTCGGCAAGCGCGGCGACCTGCATGCTCGCCGTCAGGCGATCTCGCAGATCCGCGATGCTGCCGTCGTTTCGAAGCTGTTCGACACGATCGCAACGCGCTACGCCACCCGCAACGGCGGCTATCTGCGCATCATGAAGGCCGGCTTCCGCCAGGGCGACAATGCCGCCATGGCTGTGATCGAATTCGTTGACCGCGATGCCTATGCCAAGGGCGCAGCCGACAAGGCCCGCGTCGCTGCCGAAGAGCAGGCCGTCGCCGCTTAAGTCTTCCGCTTCGGCGGAAACAAAACAGCCGGGCTGCAAAGCCCGGCTGTTTTTGTTTCCGATATAGTGACGGGACCGGCTCCATTGCGCAAAATCATTCAGGCTCGCTCACCGCAGTTCCTTCGTCTTGCCGCCCTGTTTCTTGTCATCGTTCTCGGGCTGGTGCTCCGCCGGTTTGGCTATGCAGCCGATCTGCCCTTCATTGTCGTCAAATATGGTGGATCGGCACTCTGGGGAGCGATGGTCTATCTGCTCGTGGCGCTCTTTGTCGCAAAGTCACGACCGGCAGCAATTGCTGTCACGGCGCTGTTCATAGCGATCTCAGTGGAATTGTTCCGGCTCTATCACACGCCCTGGCTCGACGCGTTTCGGCTGACCACGGCCGGTGCGCTGCTGCTTGGGCGCGTGTTTTCGCTTTGGAACATGCTGGCTTATGCAATCGGCATAGCTGCGGCCTGCGCCTTCGATCCGGCACGCCGGACCGCGTTGCGTCCTCGTTAGAGCGCCGCGCGTCTTTTCAGACGCGCTAAGGACGCTCTATCACTTTGAATCTGCGCCTAATCCTTCCCGAAAATCGATTCCGATTTTCGGGGTTATGCGCTAAGCCTGCCGTCTCACGAAACCGGCGCCATTGCCCGATTGCGCGTCCGCCCTTTGCCCTTCTGCCTGTTGCGTGCGATCGGCCGGTAGGAGCGATAGAGGATGAGCGCGATGATCAGCCCGACATAGATATATTGCTCGAGGTCGAGGATCTTGGTCGAGAGCGCGAAGTGCAGCGCCCCGCAGGCGGCGATGATGTAGACGAGGCGGTGCAGCCAGATCCAGTTCTTGCCGAGCCGGCGGATCGAGAAATTGTTGGATGTCGCCGCCAGCGGAATGAGCATCGCAAGCCCGGCCATGCCGAACATGATGAAGGGGCGCTTCAGCACGTCGTTGATGACGGCGGAAATATCCATCGCCTGGTCGAGGACCATGTAGACGGTGAAATGCATCAGCGCATAGTAGAAGGTCAGCAGGCCAAGCGCGCGGCGATAGCGCAGATAGTTCCAGCCGAAGAGCTCACGGGCAGGGGAAACGGCAAGTGTTGCGATCAGGAAACGGATCGTCCAAAGCCCAAGGAAACGCTCGAAGGTCTTGACCGGATCGGCGCCGAGCTGATCGGTCGCGCCGAGATAGAACGTCCAGGCCGCAGGCAAGAGTCCAACGACATAAAGCAGCCAGACGGAGGCGGGTTGCCAGCGCTTCGGGATGGCGAGCGACAGTTCCGCCATCAGAAATTCGCCTTCAGGTCCATGCCGGCATAAAGGCTTGCCACTTCGTCGGCATAGCCGTTGAAGGGCAGGGTGGGGTGGCGGCTCGCGCCGAAGAAGCCGCTCTCGCCGATGCGCCGTTCGCTGGCCTGGCTCCAGCGCGGATGGTAGACCGCTGGGTTGACGTTCGCGTAGAAGCCATACTCCTGCGCGTTGGTGACCTGCCAGGTATTCTTCGGCTGCTGGTCCGTGAGCGTGATCCTAACGATCGACTTGATGCCCTTGAAGCCGTATTTCCACGGCACGACGAGGCGGATCGGCGCGCCGTTCTGGTTCGGCAGCGTTTCGCCATAGAGCCCGACGGCCAGCAGCGTCAGCGGATGGCGCGCCTCATCCAGGCGCAGACCCTCGACATAGGGCCAGTCGAGCGACTGGAAGAAACCCTTCTGCCCCGGCATCTCGTCCGGCCGCACCACGGTTTCGAAGGCGACGTATTTGGCGCTGCCGAGCGGCTCGACCTTGTCGAGCAGCGACGCCAGCGGAAAGCCGTCCCAGGGGATAACCATCGACCAGGCCTCGACGCAGCGCATCCGGTAGGTGCGCTCCTCGATCGGGAATTCCTTCATCAGCGCCTCGAGGTCGAAGGTGCCTGGCTTGTTGACCATGCCGTCGACCTTGATCGTCCAGGGCAGCGGCTTGAAATCGCCGGAAAGAGCTGCGGGATCGCCCTTGTCGAGGCCGAACTCATAGAAGTTGTTGTAAGTCGTGACGTCCTTGATCGGCGTCGCCTTCTCGTCGACCTTATACTTGCTCTCAACGGCGGAGAGGGCTGCGGCACTCGCCCTGCCGGCGCCGTAGAGCGCCATGGCGCCAAGCGCTGCCGCGCCCAGGAATTCACGGCGGCGCACATAGATCTGGCGCGGCGTGATCTCCGACGACGCGATCTTGGGTGGGCGATAGCTTGGCATGTCGAACCTCCTCGGCGGATATCCTGAAATATAGCCCTTAAACGAACCGCCGGCATGTCTATATTGCTGCATAATTCCTAATCAGAATCGATTTAGGAATTATGCAGCAATTCAAAGTGCTACTGCGTCCTGTGCGCATCTGAAACGATGTGCGGCGCTATAGTGTCTAAGCCTTGAAGATCGCTGACGGGAAGCCAATTTTTTGTGTTCGGTCGTGATGGAATAGGCTGTAACAAAACGCCGTGTCGAAGCGTATATGATCGATGGGTCTTATGGCGCTTCTCCCCGGCGTACCGGATTTGGGCTTCCCGGTAGTGACAGCCCCTGTCGATTGGATTAGGACAATTCCAAAAAGCAGCGTTTGCTCGGCCCGCAGGCTCCATGCCGCCCGGCTTCGCCTGATAATTCCGACACGTTGAGGAAGACACCGATGCCAGCTTACCGTTCCAGAACCACGACCCATGGCCGCAACATGGCAGGCGCCCGCGGCCTTTGGCGCGCCACGGGCATGAAGGATTCGGATTTCGGCAAGCCGATCATTGCCGTGGTGAATTCCTTCACCCAGTTCGTGCCCGGCCACGTGCACCTGAAGGACCTTGGCCAGCTCGTTGCCCGCGAAATCGAGGCGGCCGGCGGTGTCGCCAAGGAATTCAACACGATCGCCGTTGATGACGGCATCGCCATGGGCCATGACGGTATGCTTTATTCGCTGCCTTCGCGTGAGCTCATCGCCGACAGCGTCGAATACATGGTCAATGCCCATTGCGCCGACGCCATGGTCTGCATCTCCAACTGCGACAAGATCACCCCCGGTATGCTGATGGCGTCGCTGCGCCTCAATATCCCGACGGTGTTCGTTTCGGGCGGTCCGATGGAAGCCGGCAAGGTCGTGCTGCATGGCAAGACGCATGCGCTCGACCTCGTCGATGCCATGGTCGCCGCAGCCGATGACAAGATCAGCGACGAGGACGTCCAGACCATCGAACGCTCGGCCTGTCCGACCTGCGGCTCCTGCTCCGGCATGTTCACCGCCAATTCGATGAACTGCCTGACGGAAGCGCTCGGCCTGTCGCTGCCTGGCAACGGCTCGACGCTTGCCACCCACGCCGACCGCAAGCGCCTCTTCGTCGAGGCCGGCCATCTGATCGTCGATCTCGCCCGCCGTTACTACGAGCAGGACGACGTCAAGGCGCTGCCGCGCACTATCGCCTCCAAGCAGGCCTTCGAGAATGCCATGGCGCTCGACATCGCCATGGGCGGCTCGACCAATACGGTCCTGCACATCCTTGCTGCCGCGCACGAAGGCGAGATCGATTTCACCATGACCGATATCGATGCGCTATCGCGTCGGGTGCCGTGCCTGTCGAAGGTCGCTCCCGCCAAGAGTGATGTGCATATGGAAGACGTCCACCGCGCCGGCGGCATCATGTCGATCCTCGGCGAACTCGACAAAGGCGGTCTCTTGAACCGCGATTGCCCGACCGTCCATGCCGAGACGCTGGGCGATGCGATCGAGCGCTGGGATATCACCCGCACCAACAGCGAAACCGTCCGCAACTTCTATCGTGCCGCTCCTGGCGGCATCCCGACCCAGGTCGCCTTCAGCCAGGAAGCCCGTTGGGACGATCTCGACACCGACCGCGAAAACGGCGTCATCCGCTCGGTCGAGCATCCCTTCTCCAAGGATGGTGGCCTTGCCGTGCTCAAGGGCAACCTTGCGATTGACGGCTGCATCGTCAAGACGGCCGGCGTCGATGAATCGATCCTGAAATTCTCCGGCCCCGCCCGCGTCTTCGAAAGCCAGGATTCCTCGGTCAAGGCGATCCTTGCCAACGAAGTCAAGGCCGGCGACGTCGTCGTCATCCGCTACGAAGGCCCGAAGGGCGGCCCCGGCATGCAGGAAATGCTCTATCCGACGAGCTATCTGAAGTCGAAGGGCCTCGGCAAGGCCTGTGCGCTCATCACCGACGGCCGCTTCTCCGGCGGCACTTCCGGCCTCTCGATCGGCCACGCCTCGCCGGAAGCGGCAAATGGCGGCACGATCGGCCTGGTGCGCGAAGGCGACATGATCGACATCGACATCCCCAACCGCACGATCAGCCTGCGTGTCAGCGAGACCGAACTCGCCGCCCGCCGCGCCGAGCAGGATGCCAAGGGCTGGTATCCCACAGAAGTCCGCAAGCGCAACGTCACCACCGCCCTGAAGGCCTATGCGGCCTTCGCAACGAGCGCCGATCGCGGCGCCGTGCGCGATCTGAACGCGCGGTAGGTCATCCACCTACGACCCGCTGATGAAGAGTCAGTTGCTCTTCCAATCGGTCGCTTTCAAAGCGGCCGGTTGATGTTTTTATAGGTCTCGCCGAGTTGCTTCAGCCGCTCGTCATAGGCAGCCTTGATGCAGACCGCATCCGCCCCGCATTCCTGCCGTTTCTTCAGCCAGGCCGTCTGTTCGTCCTGCAATGTTCCGCGCGAACCCATCGCCAGCAGGCCGGAGAGCAGCTCGAAGGTCGTCACCATCTTCACGTCGGCGTCGTTGAGCGCACGGTTGTCGCAGATCGCTTTCTCATCCGGCTTCAATTCTTTCGCGTCGCAATCGAAGCTTGCTGCCTGTGCCAGGTCCGATGCGATGAGCAGGATCGCAAAGCCGAGGGCCGCTATCGTCGTTCTTGTCGTGATCATTCATATGGTCCTATTGCCGTCGGTCAGGCGAGCTTGCGCAGTGCCAGAGCCAGAAAGATGACGCAGATCAGCCAGACGGCAAGGATGAAGATCAGTCCGACCCGGCTGGAGGGACGCTCGATGCGCCTTGTCGACTCCATACGAAGCTCGTTCATCACCTCTACTGGCACGAGCTGGATCGCCAGCATGATGCCGAGCGGAACGATCAGGAGATCGTCGAGATAGCCGAGGATGGGGATGAAATCGGGGATGAGATCGATAGGCGACAGCGCGTAGGCGGCAACGCCGCCAGCCACCGCTTTGGCATACCATGGCACGCGCGGATCACGCGCGGCAAGCCACAGGGCCACGATGTCACGCTTCAGTGACTTCGCCCAGCTTTTGGCTTTTGATATCAGTCGCATGGCCAATCTTCCTGACTCAAATTCACAACGACTTCAACTTGTTTCCAAGACGTCCACTTGCCTTATTCTTCCATGCTTCCGCCCTCTTTCCTTTCTAGCGTCGGGCCGCAGAACAGGATGATTTTAGGCCGGTTCGGCCTAAAGTCTGAATCCTGTTCGCAATTAAATAGTTAGACCATGATGTCGTCCGAAAACCGCTCACACTTTTCGGCATCATGCTCTAAAACGTTCCTCAAGAGGATTCAAAAGGAATACCCATGCAAGGCTTCTTTAAGCGCGCGTCCGTCTCGCTGTTCGCTCTGATGCTCGTACTGCCGGCTGTCGCCCATGCGCAGACGGCAAAGACAGTGCCCGAAAGCCAGATGCAGATGCAGCTTTCCTTCGCGCCGCTCGTCAAACAGACGGCAGGCGCCGTCGTCAATGTCTATGCGGAGAAGACCGTCCAGCGCCAGTCGCCCTTTGCCGGCGACCCCTTCTTCGAGCAGTTTTTCGGCCAGCAGATGCCGAACCGTTCGGAAAAGCAGTCTTCGCTCGGTTCCGGCGTCATCGTCGAGGCGAACGGCACTGTCGTGACCAACAATCACGTCATCGAGGGCGCCGATGACATCAAGATTGCGCTGTCGGATGGCCGCGAATTCCCCTGCAAGGTGGTGCTGCGCGACGACCGAGTCGATCTTGCCGTGCTGAAGATCGACACCAAGGAGAGCTTTCCGACATTGCCGATCGGCAATTCCGACGCGGTCGAGGTCGGCGATCTCGTGCTGGCGATCGGCAACCCCTTCGGCGTCGGCCAGACGGTGACCAGCGGCATCGTCTCAGCACTTGCCCGCAACCAGGTGGTCAGGAACGAATTCGGCTTCTTCATCCAGACCGATGCCTCGATCAATCCCGGCAATTCCGGCGGCGCCTTGATGAACATGAAGGGCGAACTGATCGGCATCAACACGGCGATCTTCTCGCGCGGCGGCGGCTCGAACGGTATCGGTTTCGCCATCCCTGCCAATCTGGTCAAGGTCTTCCTCACCTCTGCCGATGCCGGCGTCAAATCCTTCGAACGGCCCTATGTCGGCGCGAGCTTCGATGCCGTGACCTCGGAAGTGGCTGAGGCGCTGGGGCTAAACAAGGCCCGCGGCGCACTCATCGTCAAGGTCTCGGAAGGCGGGCCGGCGGCCAAGGCCGGGCTGAAGGCTGGCGAAATCGTCACCGCCGTCGACGGAATTTCCGTTGAGCATCCGGATGCGCTGCTCTACCGGCTGACGACGGCCGGTCTCGGCAAATCGGTCAACCTCACCGTCATCGAGAACGGCCGCGAGGAGCAATTGCCGCTGACGCTCGACCGCGCCCCCGAAACTTCGCCACGCGACCAGCGCACGATCGGCGGCCACACACCCTTCACGGGCGCTGTCGTCGAGAACCTGTCGCCGCGGGTCGCCGACGAGCTGCGCATGCCATCGGAATCGGCAGGCGTCGTCGTCTCCGAGGTGAAGGACGATTCGCCTGCTGCCCGTCTCGGTTTCGAACCGAAGGATATCATCGTTTCGATCAATGGCACGGATGTGAAGTCGACCAGCGAATTGTCCGAAATCGCCGATAGCGACCCCGGCCTCTGGCGGGTCGAGATAGAGCGCGACGGCCAGCGCATCCGGCAATTCTTCCGATGAGCAACGATCTCTTCGCGCCGCGTGTTCCGGAAGAGGTCGCTGCCAGGCGGCCGCTTGCCGACCGGCTGCGGCCGAAGACGCTTGCCGAAGTCACCGGTCAGGAACACCTGACCGGTGAGGATGGCGTGCTGAAAAGGATGATCGAAAGCGGCTCGCTCGGCTCGATGATCTTCTGGGGTCCGCCCGGCACCGGCAAAACGACGGTGGCACGGCTGCTTTCGGGCGAGGCGGGCCTCGCCTTCGAGCAGATATCGGCGATCTTCTCCGGCGTCGCCGATCTGAAGAAGGTGTTCGAGACAGCCCGCTTGCGGCGTATGGACGGCCGTCAGACGCTGCTCTTCGTCGACGAGATCCATCGTTTCAACCGCGCCCAGCAGGACAGTTTCCTGCCCGTCATGGAGGATGGCACCGTCATCCTCGTCGGCGCCACCACCGAAAACCCATCCTTTGAGCTCAACGCCGCTCTGCTGTCGCGAGCCCGTGTGCTGACCTTCAAGTCGCATGACGAGGAGAGCCTTGAGGAACTGCTGAAGCGTGCTGAGGCGATCGAGCAGAAGCCGCTGCCGCTGACGGAGGATGCCCGCGTCAGCCTGATCCGCATGGCCGACGGCGACGGCCGCGCGGTGCTGACGCTCGCCGAAGAAGTCTGGCGGGCGGCGCGCGAAGGCGAGAGCTTCGATACCGAAGGCCTGACACGCATCGTCCAGCGCCGTGCTCCGGTCTACGACAAGGCGCAGGACGGCCACTACAACCTGATCTCGGCGCTGCATAAATCCGTACGCGGCTCGGATCCCGATGCCGCGCTCTATTATCTCGCCCGCATGTTCGATGCCGGCGAGGATCCGCTCTATCTCGGCCGGCGGCTGGTGCGCATGGCGGTGGAGGATATCGGTCTTGCGGATCCGCAGGCGCTGGTGATCTGTAACGCCGCCAAGGATGCCTATGAGTATCTCGGCTCGCCGGAAGGCGAGCTGGCGCTGGCGCAGGCCTGCGTCTATCTCGCCACCGCCCCGAAATCGAATGCCGTCTACACCGCCTTCAAGGCGGCAAGCCAGGCGGCAAAGCAGAACGGCTCGCTGTTGCCGCCGAAGCATATCCTCAACGCGCCGACCAAGCTGATGAAGGGCGAGGGTTACGGCGACGGCTACCGATATGACCACGACGAGCCGGATGCCTTTTCCGGCCAGGACTATTTCCCGGAGAAGATGGGTCGCCAGATCTTCTACGATCCGCCGGAGCGCGGCTTCGAGCGCGATATCCGCAAGCGGCTGGAGTGGTGGGCAAAGCTTCGCAAGGAGCGCAATCCGCGCTGAAGCCCGGCGAACTCAGGAGGCGCGCGGCGTCTTTTGATTTGCCGGCGCGGCAATCACCTTGACGGACGATTCCGCAAGCCCGTGATGCCCTTCCATATCGACGATGACATGCCAGTGGCCGCTTTCCGGAACGGCGATCTTGATCGGCGATTTGCGCGCCACGCCGCCGATATATTTGAAATCGAGAACCTCGGTGAACCGCTGGAAATTCGGCGCCGTCATTAGGCGGACATTGTTCACCGCATTCAACGACACCTCGATGATCGTTCCGGCGCGTTGTTCCTTAAGATCGTAATGGGTGAAGCGGAAATTCGGTTTCATCGGTCTCGTGGCGTCTGAAGTCTCTGCGACGCGATTTTACCAGTATGTCGGTTAAGGAAAAGTTGGAACTCGGCCTTTCAGCTCACGTCTTCGCGCTCCGCCTCAGAGCACGCCGAAAATGACGTAGAGTTCGACACAGGCGAGCACTACGCCAAAGACGAGCAGCGCCTGGGCGGTGCGTTTCTCGCGCATCTGCTTACTACCGCGGGTGATCCTGTGTGGGCGAGGGAACTGAAAACTGGAAGACCTGACATCTCGCATGGCATTTGACCTTTGCAGTGATGGCGAAAGTCTACTGCTGCGGCCGATAGGAAATCCATTCGGAGCGGGGCACGAAAATATAGAAATGGCATAAAGGCCGATGCGAGAAATTTCGAAGCGTGATGTCGGAAAGACATGAGCGCCGCCGTCCTTGCGGCATCGATGCAAACATGGAGCAAGGACATGTCGAAGATGACGCTGATTTCGATGATCGCAACCACTGCCGCATTCTTGGCCGTGCCCGATATGGCGGGTGCCGGCGGTGCCGCGCCTGTCACCGAGGAGAAGAAGGCCGCCGCGCCGATCGTCAGGAAAGGCAGCGTGCCGGTCAACGGTATCGACTATTATTACGAGATCCGTGGCGAGGGTGAACCGCTGCTGCTGCACGGCGGCCTCGGGCAGATCGAGATGTTCGCGCCGGTCATGCCTGTTTTCACCGACCACCGGCAGGTGATCGCCGTCGATCTGCAGGGCCATGGCCGCACGCCCCTCGGCAAACGGCCGATCGAGCTTCCGGCCATCGGCGCCGATCTCGCGATCCTGGTGAAGCAGCTCGGTTACGACAGGGTCGACGTCTTCGGCTATTCATTCGGCGGCGGGGTAGCGTTGAACATGGCGGCGAACGCGCCCGACCAGGTGCGTCGGCTGGTGATACTGTCGGCGCCTTATGCGCAGAACGGCTTCTTCCCGGAAATGCTGCCGCAGCAGGCGGCCGTCGGCGCCGGTATGGCCGACATGATGAAGGACACGCCGATGTTCCTCTCCTACAAGGCGGTAGCGCCTGACGTTTCCGAATTTCCGAAGCTGCTCGATGCCATGGGCGCCCTGATGCGCGAACCTATCGACTATAGCGATGCCGTCGCCAAGCTCACCATGCCGGTTATGCTGATCTACGGCGATGCCGACATGATCCGGCCCGAGCATATGATCGACTTCTACCACAAGCTCGGCGGCGGTCTGCGCGATGCGGGCTGGATGCGGGAAAACATGTCGAAGAACCGGCTGGCGATCCTGCCCGATCTCACCCACTACGAGACCTTCGCCTCTCCCCTGATGGCGAATATGGCAATGACCTTCCTCGATGGCGGCGGCAAGGCGCCGAACTGGGCCGAGCAGGTCGGAAAGTAAGTGAAGACGGCGGGGCTCTCCCCGGCCGCCTTTCCCTCTGCGATCAGCTGCCGCGCTGGTTTTCCCGATCCAATTGCGTCACCAGCGCCAGGATCGTTTCCGAGACCGGGGTCGGCACGGCAGCAAGGCGTCCGAGCGCCACCACCATGCCGACCAGCGGCGTGATTTCGAGCGCCTTGCCGCCGATCAGATCCTGCAGCATCGACGTGCGCACGGCGCCGATATGGCGCGATTGTTCGAGCCGCTGCTCGACGGTCATGCTGAAACGCGCGCCCAAGGCCTCGCCGACGGCGCGGACCTCGTTCATCACCTTGCCGACTGTGGTCGAAAGTGCGGGATCTGCCATGATGTCGGTCATCAGCGCCCTGGTCAGCGCACTGATCGGGTTGAAGGCGGCGTTGCCCATCAGCTTGCTCCAGATCTCGTCGCGAATAACAGGCGTCGTCGTGATGTTGAGGCCGGCGTCGGTCAGCACCGCGGCGATCGCCTCGAGATCGGGCGAGATGTCGCCCGAAGGCTCGCCGAGCACGAAGCGGCCGTTGTTGGCAAGCTGGATCTCGCCGGGATTGATCACCTCTGCGCCCTGGTAAGCGACGCAGCCGATGACCCGTTCCGGCCCGATCAGCCGCCACAGCCTGCCGCCGGGATCGAGTTCGTCGAACTGCAGCTCGGCATGCCGGCTCTGGGTATCGCGGTGAAAATACCACCACGGAATGCCGTTGAGGATCATGACGACGCGTGTGCGCTCCTTGAGGAGGCCTGCAATGCCTTCGGCAGCAGGCGCCAGCTGATGCCCCTTAAGACCGGTGATGACGAGATCCTGCGGTGGCAATGTGCTGGGATCGTCGGTCGCAGTCAGGCGGACATTGAGCGGCCTTTCTGCATCGGCTTCGCGCAGCCTGAGACCGTTGTCACGGATGGCGTCGAGATGGGCTCCACGCGCGACGACGGAGATGGTGGCGGCGTTTGCGGCTTGGCTTGCAAGCTTGGCGGCGATAGCCCCGCCGAGTGCGCCAGCGCCATAGATGCAGATGGACTTGATGGACATGCTCGCCTCTTTACGGTGATGATCGAACCTAGATCTAGGTCATTCCAGACGTGAGGCGAATGCTAATTTGCCGCATGATGCGCTTTCCTGCGGTCACAGCGGCGCTGCCCGCCGGATCCCCGAGATCTGGGGATGCGACGGGCAATGCCGGTCTTCAGGCCGAGGTCGTTGCATCGCTCGGAAAATCGGGATTCGTATCCGTGACCCTTTTGACTCCGACGCCTGAACTGGCCAAAGATGCCCCCATGGCCACCACGCCAACATCATCGGGAGAGGTTGATGAACAGTCGGATTTTGCCAACTGCCAATCGAAGAGGACCAAAGTGGCTCAGCGGTCTGTTTTCCGCGTTGGCTGCGCTGATGCTGCTCGCCTCGTCGGCGGTCGGGCGGGACATTGGACCGCAAAGCCCAGCCTCGCGCGAACAGGTCGAAAAACTCGTCGGCCTCTGGAAAGATCACTTTGCCGGCGCCGATAGCCTGCAGGAGCGGCGGACTGCTTTCAGGGCGCTGATGGAGGCGATGCCGGGGCCGACGCGCATCCAGGTTCGGCAGGTCGACGCCGACGGCGTCGATGCTGAGCTGATGTGGCCCGCTCGTCTTCATCATCCGATCGGCCAAAGGGTGATCCTCTATATTCATGGCGGCGGCTTTTCCAGTGGCTCGATCCGCACGCACAGCCTGCTTGCCGGCTCGCTCGCCAAAGCCGCATCCAGCGACGTTTTTCTCATCGATTATCGGCTGATGCCCGAATATGGCTATCCCTCGCAGATCAACGACGCGCTGACGGCCTATCGCTGGCTTCTCGACAATGGCTATAGGAGCGAGAACGTGGTCGTGGCGGGAGACGGCGCCGGCGGCAACATCGCGATCGAGACGGTGCTGCGGCAGATTCAGGCGGCAAAGCCGTTGCCGGCGGCTGTGATTGCTCTCAGCCCAATCACCGATCTTGCCGCGACGGGCGGATCGATGACGACAAATGCCGAAAGCGATCCGCTGGTCGACAAGGCTTGGATCGAGACCTTGCGCAAGACCTATCTCGGCAGCCGGTCTCCGGCCGATCCCCGGGTATCGCCGCTCTATGCCGACATGACCGGCTTTCCGCCGCTGCTGCTGCAGGTCGGCTCCGGCGAAGTCCTGCTGGACGACACGCTGCGGCTCGCCGACAAGGCGCGCCAGGCGGGCGTGGATGTCACCACCGAGGTCTGGCCGGGCATGCCCCATCAGTGGCAGCTGTTTCCGTCGCTGCTCGACGATGCCGATCGGTCGAGCCAGAATATCGCCGAGTTTGCGATCCGGCATTTTGCCGACAAACCGCAGGAGTAGAGGCGGAGAAGTAGAAGTCGTAAGAGCAGCCCCCGGACATCCTCCGTCATCACATCATTGCTGTGTGCCGCGGGACGGTGAGGGCGCCAGAGGCCGCTCGACCTCTCGGCCGACGCTGAGCGCCTTTCGCACGTTCGGCTCCAGCCGTTCGATATAGGCGTGGTCGGGTGCAGCGCCCAGCGCATCCAGCATTTTCGAGAAGAAACATCGGGCCGCTGCCGCTGCAGTGACGTCGAAGATCTCGGCATCGCTCAGCCCCTGTTTCTTCAGCCCGTCTATATCCTGCTGCGTGACCGACGTCGCATCGCGCGTCACCTTGGCGGCAAAAGCCATGATCGCGCGTTCGCCGGCATCGATCGGCGCCTTCTCCGTCTCGTTGACAACAGCCGTCAACCCATCGCCGGTGAAACCCTCGCGCAACAGCACCGAGCCGTGCGCCAGCATGCAATATGAGGATTTCAGCTCCTTGGCCGCGGCCAGCGTCACCAGTTCGTAGCGCCTGAGGCTCATATGGCCGCGAATGCTCGAAAGCAGCGCCGCCCAGCTCTCCATCACCTCAGGCCGGTGGCCGAAGGCTCGATACATGTTCGGCAGATAACCATAATTCGCCTCGGCCGACGCATACATCGCTGTCGTCTTCTCGCTGGCGGATGCATTGGGGGTGTGAATGAAAGCCATGGTGTGATCCTCCTCTGTCGTAAGAAGGATAGGGTAGATATGCAGGACAGCAATCCTGAAACATCAGGCGGCGTTATTGGCCGCGGAAGCGTCGCCGTTTCTCTTGATTGGAAGCGTTACGGTGAATGTCGATCCGCATCCTCTTGCGCTTCGAACCTCTATCGAGCCGTTGTGCAGTTCGATGATCTGCTTCACCAGATTGAGGCCGATCCCGGTTCCGGCAATCCCGGTCGAAGTCCGGGCCCGAAAATAGCGCTGGAACAGCCGCGGCACGTCTTCGGCATCGATCCCCACTCCATCGTCGCTGATCGAAACTTTGACGTTTCCCGGCTCTGCCCATGCCGTGACGCGAATTTCGGAGGTTCCGGGCGCGTATTTGACGGCATTGGAAAGCAGGTTGGTAAAGACCTGTGCCAACGTCCGAGGATCGGCATCGATGAACTCCGGCAGCCCATCGATATTCAACACAAAGCTGTGCGATTTTGCGATCGTCGACTGCCGCTCGCAACAGGTTTTTATCAATGATCTCAATGCGCAGGCGTCGTAATTGATATCGATCTTGCCGGTATCGAGGCGTCCGGCTGACAGGATGCTCTCCATGAGATCGACAATCCGGGTCACCGACGCGCGGATTTGATCGACCTTGTCGCTGAGAAATTCGGGCTCGACCGCCCCTCTTTTTCGCAGCAGCCGCTGGGCAGCAGCGTCGATGATTGCAAGCGGCGTCCTGAATTCATGGGATGCCATCGCCACGAACTGCCGCTGCAGTTCGTTGATGTTCCGCTCCTGCGCCAGCATTCGCTCGAGTTCGCGCGCCTGCCGCTCGACTTCAGCCGTGCGGCTCTTCACCGTCGCTTCGAGCTGATCGTGATGTCGGCGCAGCTCTTCGGCCAGCCGGACGGTCTTGGTGACGTCCTCATGGGTGGCCACGTATCCACCGTTTTGCATCGGATTGTGAGTGATCTTGATAACGCGCCCATCGGCCAGGACGATGTTCTGGCTGGCCGGCGCACCGCGGGTTGTCGCTTCGAAGACTACATCAAAATAGGTCGTGGTATCGGCCGGGCCATTTCCCTCCCGGCTGCGATAGGCCAGGATATCCACAAGTGGCGTTCCCGGTTGCGTGAGAAGGTCCGGCAGATTGTACATCCGTGCATAGGAGGCGTTGCACAGGATGAGATTCTTTGTCGAATCGAACATGCACAGCCCATGCGGCATATTGCTGAAGGCTGCGTCGAACCGGCGATGTTGCTCGGTCAGGCTGTCTTCCACGCGAATGAGAGTCGAGATGTCTTCATAGCTGAGGATCCAGCCCCCATCCCTCGACGGGGCACAGGTCAGTGAGACCATCCCTCCGTCGGAAAGGGCAAACTGAGACGTGGGCGGTCCACCGACCATCGACCGGCGGGATGCCACTGCACGGCAGTCTGCAGTGCCCGGCAATCCGTCGATATTCATGCCTTCGCGGATTGCTCCTTGCGGAAGGCCGAGAATGTCCAACGTGCGTGAATTGAAAGCCGTCACTGTACCGGCAGGATCAAGCAGAACAATGCCCTGAGGCAGGCTCTCCAGAATGGATTCAAACGAGTGTGACATCATCCGGCCCTGCTTGAGTTCTGGCGGGTTGCACGTATCCGTAGCATTCGTCACAAACGATAAAGTTTCGCTAATGTCGATCGTCGGGAATTCCTCGACGGAAACCTGGAGGAGAGCGGTAGCCGCCACATCGCCCGCAGAAATGGCCTGCGCTGGCACTTGAGGAATGGCTCATGTTAGATTGCCGCTGATAGCGCCTGACAATGATCGTGTGGAGCGAAACCTCGAAATTCCAATAGGATGATCGCTATGAGCAGTATGGAGACGAAAGAATTTGTTCTGGCCGGCGTGGTTATGAAACGCCTGCTGTCCGGCCAACAGACCAACGGTCAATTCTGCCTCTTCGAAAACATCAGCGCCGGAAACACGAAGACACCGATCCATGTCCACGCCGAGGACGACGAAACCATCTACGTCATGGAGGGCGCCCTGACCGCCGTGGTCAACGGAGAAGGGCACAGATTGACCGCTGGTCAGAGCATTTTTCTCGAGCGCGGGGTGCCGCATCAACTGATGAATATGAGCGGCCGGCCGGCACGCTATATCCTGATCGATACGCCGGCTCTCTTCGACAAATTCCTGGAAGAAGCCGGCCACGAACTCCGGCACGGCGAAATGGCCGGACCGCCGACACCCGAGGAGGTTGACCGCCTCAGGACGGCTTCCGCGAAATTTGGCATCACCCTGCTACCTGACTGGCCCGCTTAAATTGACTATCGCGATCGTATTGCGATAGCCGACTCAGGGTTCAATGAAGAAGGTGTTTTGCTTGCTCCGGCAGGCTGCTGCGAAGCAACTGGCCGTCCTTGCTGCCAACGCATCTGTCGGTCGTGCATCACGTACAATTTTGCAATAAAACATCGACATAGGCTTCAGCCAAGGTCAGTCTTTAGATCGTTCCAATTTTTAAGATCAGATTTCGGCCGTCGTAAAAGGCTGCCGCCATGGCCCAAAGAATAATGATCCGTACAAATTCCTCTTGACATATTTGGAACGTTCCAAATATTTAAGCAATCATTCGACATTGGCGTCGGGAGGAAGACGTGACAAAGACGCGGGTAACCGTCATCGACATTGCGAAGGCCGCCGGCGTCTCGAAATCGACGGTTTCGCTGGTGCTTCAGGGCTCCTCCCTGGTCAATGAGGGGACGCGTGCCAAGGTCAATTCCGTGATGCGCGAGCTGGGCTACGTCTACAATCGCGGCGCAGCCAATCTTCGGCAGGCTGCCGCTAAATCGCGGATCATCGGGGTCGTCGTGAATGACTTGACGAATAGCTTCTTCGCGGAACTGGCGGTCGGCGTCGATATGGTCGTTCAGTCGGCCGGGTTCGTGCAATTCCTGTCGAACACCAGCGAGAGCATCGACAGGCAGCGCGAGGTTGTCGCATCGATGCGGGAACATGGCATTTCGGGGCTCATCGTGTCGCCGGCGCGCGCCACCGATGCCGCTGACTTCAAGCCGCTTGTCGCCGCAGGGATTCCGGTGGTGGTCGTCGTGCGAAACCTGCCTGGCGCCAAAGTCTCGTCCGTCGTCTCCGACAACCAGGCTGGCATGATGTCCGCGGTCAAGCACCTGACGGAGCTCGGTCACCAGCGCATCGCTTTTCTCGGCGGCTTCCCAGATACCGCCGTCTTCGACGACCGCCTTGCCGGTTACCGAAGCGGCATAGAGGCAGCCGGGCTCGTCTATCACCAAGACCTTGTCATCTCGTCCGCGCCTTCGCGCGCCGGCGGGGTAGAGGCGATCGGAAAAGCACTCGTTCTTGCCGACAAACCTACGGCAGCCGTCTGCTTCAACGATGCCGTCGCCTTCGGTGTTTGCGACGGATTGCGCGCGCGCCGTCTGGAACCCGGCTCCGACTTCGCGATCGTGGGTTTCGACGACGTCATCGAGGCTCAGGCGGCGGTTCCCGCGCTCACGACGGTCTCGGTCGATCCGCAGGGCATCGGGCGCCGCGGCGCGCAGCTGCTTCTGAAGCAGATCAATGCGGGCAAGGCCGAGGCGGAGACGGTGACCACAGCCGTGCGGCTGGTTGTTCGCGAGAGCTGCGGAGCCCGCAGGAGCGTAAAAATTGAAACAGGACTCTGAGTAGCGCTGATGAAGAAGCATCTTACCCCCACCGAAGCGGCCGCGCTGATCCCGGATGGCGCTGTTGTAACGGTGTCTTCCTCGAGCGGTCTCGGTTGCCCGGACCTCATGCTGAAGGCGATTGGCGAACGTTTCGATGCGACCGGCCATCCCCGGGATATTACGACCCTTCATCCTATCGCTGCCGGCGACATGAGCGGCATCAAGGGCGTCGATTACATCGCCAAGAAGGGTCTGCTCAAGCGCATCGTCGGTGGTTCCTATCCGTCCGGGCCGTCGTCGTCAGAGCCGCCGCTGATCTGGCAGATGATCACCAACAACGAAATCCCGGCCTACAACATTCCCTCGGGCATCCTCTTCGATATTCACCGCGAGGCCGCCGCGAAGCGGCCGGGCGTTCTGACCAAGATCGGCATCGACACATTCGTCGATCCAGAGCGGCAGGGTTGCGCGATGAACGGCCTGGCTTCAGAGCATCCGGTGGTCAAGCGCGTGCGCTTCGAGGGCGATGACTGGCTGTTCTTTCCCTCGATCGTCCCTGAGGTCGCCATCATCCGCGCTACCACCGCCGACGAGCGCGGCAACCTGACATACGAACATGAAGGCGCCTATCTCGGCGGCCTCGATCAGGCGCTGGCGGCGCGCAACAACGGCGGCATTGTCATCGCGCAGGTCAAACGGATCACCAAGGAGGGTTCGCTGAAGCCCCATGACGTCCGGGTGCCTGGAATGTTGGTCGATTATGTGGTCGTCGATCCGGAACAGAAGCAGACGACGCAGACGGGGTACGATCCGGCAATTTCCGGGGAGATCTTCCGCCCGCTCGATAGCTTCAGCGTTCCGGAATTCAATGTCCAAAAAGTCATCGCGCGTCGCGTCGCGCAGGAACTGCAAGCGGGAAGCTGCGTCAATCTCGGCTTCGGCATATCGGCCAACGTTCCGCGCATCCTGCTGGAGGAAGGGCTTCACGGCGCGGTCACCTGGGTCATCGAGCAGGGCGCCGTCGGTGGCGTGCCGCTACTCGACTTCGCCTTTGGCTGCGCCTCGAACGCCGACGCCTACATGCCGTCTCCCTATCAGTTCACCTATTTCCAGGGTGCAGGCTTCGATGCGTCGCTGCTCTCCTTCCTCGAGATCGGCAAAGACGGTTCGGTCAACGTCTCCAAGCTTTCCTTCCGGCCGCATGTAACGGCTGGCGCCGGAGGTTTCGTCGACATCACCGCGCGCGCGAAGAAGATCGTCTTCTCCGGCATGTTCAATGCCGGAGCGAAGCTTTCGATCGCCGATGGAGCTCTTCTGATCGAGAAGGAAGGCAAGCTGAAGAAACTCGTGAACGAGGTCGAACACGTCACCTTCAGCGGCAGGCGCGCGATCGAGCAGGGGCAGGAGATCGCCTATGTCACCGAGCGGTGCGTGATGAAGCTGACGCCCGATGGCGTCGTCCTCACCGAGATCGCCCCAGGCGTCGATCTCCAGTCCCACATCCTCGATCAGTCGGAGTTTCCGCTGATCGTGGCGCCCGACCTGAAGGTCATGGACACGGCGCTCTTCGCGGAGGCAGCGATCGGCCTGTCGCTTCCAGAAAAAAAGGCACGGACGCTGGAGGGCAGCTTCCATGGCTAGCGGAACGGTCAGAATTGACGTCGATGGACATGTTGCGACGCTGACGATTTCTCGTCCGGAGAAGCTGAACGCGCTCGACCTGGACATGCTGAAAGCGCTGGCGGACGCAGCCGACGAGGTGGAGGCGAACGCCAATGTGCGCGCTGCCATTCTCACCGGCGAAGGAAAGGGCTTTTCCGCCGGCGGCGATATCAAGGCCTGGGGCGGAATGTTGCCTCAGGAGTTCGGTCATCTCTGGGTTCGCCACGGCCACCGTATCTTCGAAAGACTGGCGACGCTCCGGATGCCGCTGATCGCGGCTCTGAATGGCCATGCGCTCGGGGGAGGGCTTGAACTTGCAGGGGTCGCTGACATTCGCCTCGCTGAGCAGCACATCAAGATCGGCCTGCCCGAGACCGGCCTTGGCATGGTGCCGGGCTGGTCCGGGACCCAGCGTCTTGTCCGCCGGTTCGGGGCGCAGACCGTCCGGCGAATGGCCTTGGGCGGCGAGATATTCACCGCCGAGGAGGCACGCCTTCTCGGGATCGTCGACGCGGTTGTTCCCACAGGGAACGCGCTCACTGCTGCCAGAGAATATGCTGGGCGGATTGCTGCAAGGGGGCCGGCTGCCACTGAGATCGCGAAGTTGATGATCGCATCGGCAAACGGCGAAGACAATGGAACCGCGGTCGAAGCCCTGGGCTCGATCCTCGCCGCCAAGACCGGCGATCTGAAAGAGGGCGTCGCATCATTCAGCGAGAAGCGCCCGGCAACGTTCAAGGGAGAATGGTAATGACGGTTCTCGTCAACCCCACCGCGCTCAGCGACCACAAAGCGCGTGATTTCAAGATGCTCATCGATGGTAAATGGGAGGCTGGCCGCTCCGATCCGATCGAGCGTGTCGCGCCAAGCCATGGTGTCGTGGTCAGCCGGTTTCCGACCGGCAGCAGGAAGGACGCCGAGCGTGCGATTTCCGCGGCACGCAGGGCGTTCGATCTCGGACCGTGGCCCCGAATGACCGCTGCCGAACGTTCAGTCATCCTGCTCAAGGCTGCCGATCTGATCGTGGCGCGCGCAGAGGAACTGGCATTTCTCGATGCGATCGAGGCGGGAAAGCCGATCACCCAGGTGCGGGGAGAAATTGCAGGCTCCGTCGACATATGGCGCTATGCGGCGGCGCTTGCCCGTGACCTCCACGGAGAGAGCTACAACACGCTCGGCGATGGCACGCTCGGCGTCGTCCTGCGCGAAGCGATCGGCGTGGTGTCGATCATCACGCCTTGGAATTTTCCGTTCCTGATCGTCGGCCAGAAGCTGCCATTCGCCTTGGCCGCTGGCTGCACGACCGTCGTCAAGCCTTCGGAGCTGACCTCAGGATCGACGCTGGTGCTGGGAGAGATCCTGCAGGAAGCAGGCATTCCGGATGGCGTCGTCAATATTGTCACCGGTACGGGACCTGAGGTCGGCGCGGTCATGACGTCCCATCCCGACGTTGACATGGTGTCCTTCACCGGCTCGACCGGCGTCGGAAAACTGACGATGTCGAATGCCGCACAGACGCTAAAGAAAGTCTCGTTGGAATTGGGCGGGAAGAACCCGCAGATCGTGTTTCCGGATGCCGATCTCGATGCCTTCATCGATGCCGCGGTCTTTGGCGCATATTTCAATGCCGGCGAGTGCTGCAATGCAGGCTCCCGGCTGATCCTTCACAAATCAATCGCTTCCCATGTCGTCGAGCGGATCGCCGAGTTGTCGAAGGTGGTGAAGGTCGGCGACCCGCTCGATCCTTCGACGCAGGTCGGCGCCATCATCACGCCGCAGCATCTGGAGAAGATATCAGGATACGTCGCCGTCGCGAGGGGCAGCGGCGCCCGGATCGCGCATGGCGGCGAGACGCTCGATCTCGGAATGGGGCAGTTCATGTCGCCGACGATCCTCGAAGCGGTCACCCCCGATATGGCCGTGGCGCGCGAGGAAGTCTTTGGGCCGGTGCTTTCGGTCCTGACATTCGAGACATCTGCCGAAGCGATCAGGATTGCAAATTCCATCGACTACGGCCTGTCGGCCGGTGTCTGGAGCCGCGATTTCGACACCTGTCTGACGATCGGCCGGTCGGTGCGGGCAGGGACGGTTTGGATGAACACCTTCATGGACGGTGCTTCGGAACTTCCCTTTGGCGGTTACAAGCAAAGCGGTCTCGGCCGCGAGCTCGGCCGCCATGCGGTCGAAGATTACACGGAGACCAAGACGCTCAACATGCATATCGGCAAACGCACGAATTGGTGGATGCCGCAGACCGAAAAGCCGGCTTAGTCGGCGGCCAAACTACGCTCGATGAGGGCGGGTGATTGATGCGGGAATGGGTCCCACATCTTCCAAACTTAAAACTGGGAGGTTTTTCGATGAACAGGTTATTGACCACGACTGCAATGATCGCATTGGCCCTGGCCGGCGCCAGCGTGTCCGCACGTGCCGCCGATGTCAAGGAAGTACAGATGCTGCACTGGTGGACGTCGGGCGGCGAGGCAGCGGCGCTGAACGTTCTGAAGCAGGATCTTTCGAAGGAAGGGTATGCCTGGAAGGACGTGCCGGTGGCCGGCGGTGGCGGCGATGCGGCGATGACGGCGCTGAAGGCGATGGTGGCGGCCGGCACCTATCCGACGGCCTCGCAGATGCTCGGCTATACCGTGCTCGATTATGCCCAGGCCGGCGTCATGGGCGATCTGACGGAGACGGCCAAGAAGGAAGGCTGGGACAAGTCGGTTCCGGCGGCCCTGCAGAAGTTCTCGGTCTATGACGGCAAGTGGGTCGCAGCCCCCGTCAACGTCCATTCGGTCAACTGGCTGTGGATCAACAAGGCTGTCATGGACAAGATCGGCGGCACCCAGCCGAAGACCTTCGACGAACTGATCGCACTGCTCGACAAGGCTAAGGCCGCGCGTCATCCCGCTGGCGCTTGGCGGCCAGAATTGGCAGGAGGCGACGATGTTCGATTCCATCGTGCTGTCGACCGGCGGGCCTGAGTTCTACAAGAAGGCCTTCAACGACCTCGACGAGGAATCGCTGAAGTCCGACACGATGAAGAAGTCCTTCGATAACCTGGCCACGATCATCAAATATGTCGACCCGAACTTCTCGGGCCGCGACTGGAACCTGGCGACCGCCATGGTCATCAAGGGTGACGCGCTGGTGCAGGTGATGGGCGACTGGGCCAAGGGCGAATTCGTCGCCGCCAAGAAGAAGCCTAACACCGACTTCCTGTGCTACCGCTTCCCCGGCACCGACGGCAGCGTGGTCTACAACTCCGACATGTTCGGCATGTTCAACGTTCCCGACGACCGCAAGGCGGCGCAGGTGGCGCTGGCGAAGGCAACGCTGTCGAAGAGCTTCCAGTCGGCCTTCAACGTCGTCAAGGGTTCGGTGCCGGCTCGTACCGACGTTCCCGATACCGACTTCGACGCTTGCGGCAAGAAGGGCATCGCCGATCTGAAGGCAGCCAACGAGGGCGGCACGCTGTTCGGCTCGCTGGCGCAAGGCTACGGCGCCCCGCCGGCGATTGCCAATGCCTACAAGGATGTCGTCTCGAAGTTCGTCCACGGTCAGATCAAGACCTCCGACGAAGCCGTCAAGCAGCTCGTCCAGGCGATCGACGACGCCCGCTGAGACCAGGTGTGATGACAATGCTTCCCCGCATCTCGCGGGGAAGCTTCAGACCCCAACGATCCTATGACGGCGATCACATCGTGACCGATCAGGCGGGGGCGGTCGGCAAAGCCGATCATGCGGGAAGGGAGGAGATTTTATGAGCACCGTTGCGACCACCGATCCGGTTCTGACGCCGCGGCAATCGACGGCGATCTCGTTGCGGGGCCGGCTGCAGGATGCGCTGCCGAAGATCGTCTTGGCGCCGAGCTTCGTCATCACCATCATCTTCGTCTACGGCTTCATCGTCTGGACGGCCTATCTGTCGTTCACCAATTCCAAGACCTTTCCCTCCTATGCGCTGACCGGCGCACGCGCCTATCAGCGGCTGTGGCGCTGGACCTTCGAGAGCGATCCGCCGTCGTCCTGGTACACCTCGATCACCAACATGGCGATCTTCGGCTTCCTCTATATCGGCATCTGCCTGGCGCTCGGCCTGTTTCTCGCCATCCTGCTCGACCAGAAGATCCGCGGCGAGGGTCTGCTCCGACCGATCTTCCTCTATCCGATGGCGCTTTCGTTCATCGTCACCGGCGTTGCCTGGAAATGGTTCCTCGATCCCGGCCTCGGGCTGGAACAGACGCTGCACCATTTCGGCTGGACCAGTTTCCACTTCGACTGGATCAAGAACAAGGACTTCGTCATCTATACCGTCGTCATTGCCGGCGTCTGGCAGGCGTCGGGCTTCGTCATGGCGATGTTCCTGGCGGGCTTACGCGGTATCGACGGCGAGATCATGAAGGCCGCCCAGATCGATGGCGCCTCGCCATTCCAGCTTTATCGGCGCATCGTCATTCCGCTGCTGCGGCCGATCTTTCTCTCGGCCTTCATCGTGCTCGCCCATATGGCGATCAAGTCCTACGACCTGGTGGTGGCGCTGACCTCCGGCGGTCCCGGCGGCTCGGCCTGGCTGCCGTCCAACTTCATGTATGAATACACCTTCAAGCGCAACGAAATGGCCGTCGGCTCGGCCAGCGCCATCATCATGCTGATGACCATCTCGGCGATCATCGTTCCCTATCTCTATTCCGAACTGAAGGAGAAGGCGCGATGAGCAGCGTGACCTCTTCAACCCAGACCTTGGCAGCAACCTCGACTGCAACGCTGCCACAGGCCCGCGACAACAGGAATGACAACACCCGCTGGATCGGCCGCACCGTCATCTACGGCCTGCTGCTGATCTTCGCCGTCCTCTATCTGATGCCGCTCTTCGTCATGCTGACGACCTCGTTCAAGACCATGGACGAGATCCAGAACGGCAACATGCTGGCGCTGCCGCAAGCGCCGACCTTCGATCCCTGGATCAAGGCCTGGGGCGAGACCTGCGTCGGGCTGACCTGCGCCGGCATCAAGGGCTACTTCTGGAACTCGATCAAGATGGTGGTGCCGCGGGTCGCGATCTCCACCATCATGGGGGCGCTGAACGGTTATGTGCTGACCAAATGGCGCTTTCCCGGCCACACGCTGGTGTTCGGGCTGATGCTGTTTGCCTGCTTCATTCCGTTCCAGTCGGTGCTGCTGCCGATGGCAACGATCCTCGGCTCGCTCGGCCGCTTCGGCGCCACACTGCAGAACGCCACGGGTTTGAGCTTCGGCTTCGGCAATCCGACGGTCAATCTGGTCTTCGTCCATGTCGTCTATGGCCTCGGCTTCACGACGCTGTTCTTCCGCAATTTCTACGAGGCCTTTCCGACCGAGCTGGTCCGGGCCGCCCAGGTCGATGGCGCCAGCTTCTTCCAGATCTTCCGCCGCATCATGCTGCCGAACTCGCTGCCGATCATCGTCGTCACGGTGATCTACCAGTTCACCAATATCTGGAACGACTTCCTGTTTGCCTCGGCTTACGCCGGCACCGGCGAATCCATGCCGATGACGGTGGCGCTGAACAATGTCGTCAACACCTCGACGGGCGTCGTCGAATACAATGTCAACATGGCGGCGGCGATGATTGCCGCCGTGCCGACGCTCATCGTCTATATCCTCGCCGGCCGCTACTTCGTGCGCGGTCTGATGGCGGGCGCTGTCAAAGGGTAATCCATGGCCTTCCTCGAAATCTCCGGTCTCAAAAAGCGCTTCGGCGCCGTCGACATTCTCAAGGGGATCGACCTCGAACTCGAAAAGGGCGGCTTTCTCGTGCTGGTCGGCCCGTCCGGCTGCGGCAAGTCCACCCTGCTCAACACCATTGCCGGGCTGGAGACGATCACCTCCGGCGATATCAGGATCGACGGGCGCGACATCAGCGGTCTGCATCCTTCCAAGCGCGACATCGCCATGGTGTTCCAGTCCTATGCGCTCTATCCGAACATGACGGTGGCGGGCAACATCGCCTTCGGCATGGAGATCCGCGGCGTGCCGAAGGAGGAGCGGGCCAGGGCGATCGCCCAGGTCTCCGACATGCTGCAGATCGGCCATCTGCTCGACCGCAAGCCGAGCCAGCTCTCCGGCGGCCAGCGCCAGCGTGTCGCCATGGGAAGGGCGCTGGTGCGCAATCCGCAGGTCTTCCTGTTCGACGAGCCGCTCTCCAATCTCGACGCCAAGCTGCGCGTCGACATGCGCACCGAGATCAAGCGGCTGCATCAGCGCATGGGCACCACCTTCGTCTATGTCACCCATGACCAGATCGAGGCGATGACGCTGGCGACCAAGATCGCCGTGTTGAAGGACGGCGTGCTGCAGCAGTTCGGCACGCCGGCCGAGATCTATAACAGCCCCTCCAACATCTTCGTTGCCGACTTCATGGGATCGCCGGCGATGAACCTCTTGACCGCCACCGTCGAAAACGGCGCCGGCGGTCTCGAAGTCTCGCTGGAGCGGCCGAATGCCGCCCCGCTCAGGCTCCCGGTCATCTCAGGCAATCACGGCCTGACCGCCTATACCGGCAGACAGGTGATCTTCGGCATCCGCCCCGAGGCCTTGACCGATCCCGATGGCGCCGACCGCAAGGCGCGCGCGCTGACCGAGGGCGATTGCCTGATCGAGGTGGTCGAACCGGCCGGCTCCGACACCTTCGCCGTCACCAAGCTCGGCGGCAAATCCGTCGTCGCCCGCCTGCGCGCCGATACCGGCATCGCTCCCGGACAACAAACCCGCCTGGCCTTCAATCTCGACAAGGCCGTGTTCTTCGATCCAGCGAGCCAGGTCCGGATTGGGTGAGGGTCAGGCGCTAAGATGAGCAATTCACCGGACATCGTCATCATCGGTTCAGGCGTCGGCGGCGCCACGGTCGCGGGCGGCCTGGCTGCGACCGGTGCAGAGATATTGATCCTCGAAGCCGGCGATCATATCGCCGATCTCCCCGTCAATCGCGACCAGCGAGCCATCTTCCAGCGCGGACATTTCCGACCGAAAGAAATCTGGTACGAGGCGAACGGTAGGGCCTTCAACCCCGGCAATTATTACAATGTCGGCGGCAATTCGAAATTCTACGGCGCCGTCTTGTCGCGCTATCGTAAGGAAGATTTCGATGTCATCGAACATCGGGAAGGCGTGTCGCCGGCCTGGCCCTTTCCCTATGAAGAGCTGGAGCCATGGTATTCGAAGGCGGAGCTGATGTATCAAGTCCGCGGCAGTCTTGGCGAAGATCCGACCGAACCGTATCACTCGGTTGCCTACCAATTCCCGCCCGTGCCCGACGAGGCGCCGATCGCCGAAGTCAGGGCACGCCTCAAGGCGAAAGGCCTGCATCCTTTTTCGCTGCCGCTCGGCCTGGATCTCGACGCTTGGCTTTCCAAGGCGAGCACGCCCTGGGATGCTCATCCGAATTCACGGGACGGCAAGATGGATGCCGAGACCGCAGCGCTCGCGGTGGCGCTGAGGCACGAGAACGTGCGGCTCGAAACCAATGCGCGCGTGACGAGGCTCGACACGGGAGCGGCGAGCCGAATCGACCGGGTGACCTATGTCAAGAATGGGCAGACGGTGACTGTTTCACCTGAGATCGTGATCCTTTCTGCCGGGGCGGTCCAATCGTCCGTGCTTTTGCTGCGTTCGAAAAACGACCGCTTCCCAAGGGGCCTGGCGAATTCTTCCGACCAGGTGGGCCGCAACTTCATGAACCACAATGCCTCCGCCGTCATCGGGGTCTCGCCGCGATTCAGGAACACCTCCATCTACCAGAAGACCTTTGCCTTTAACGATTTCTATCTCTCCGACGGGGAGGGAGGGCCGCCCCTCGGCAACGTGCAACTCCTGGGGCGCATCTCCGAAAAGATTCTCAAGGGCTCTCTGCCGCGGGCTCCGGAGTGGCTTCTCCGTTTCATGACGGACCATGCCATCGACTTCTACGCGATGAGCGAGGACGTTCCCAATCCCGAAAGCCGGGTCATGGTCGATGGCGATAGAATCGTTCTCAAATGGCAGCGAACCAACTGGGACGCTCATCTCGCACTTGTCGCCCGGCTGAAAACTATCCTGCGATCGATTGGATTTCCGGTTGTGCTGTCGAGGCCGTTCGACAAACGCACGCCCTCTCATCAGTGCGGAACGATCCGCATCGGAAACGATCCCGCGACTGCGCCGTTGGACCCGTACTGCCGTTCCTACGATCACGAAAACCTCTTCGTCGTCGACGCCAGTTTCCTCCCCACATCGGCCGCGGTCAATCCTGCGCTCACCGTCGCCGCCCAGGCACTGAGAGTGGCAGATCACATAGCGTCGAAGGACTTTGCAGGCATGACACAGGCGCTGGCGGTTGCCAGGCCGGATGCAACAGGACAGTAAAATGGGATTCGATTACATCATCACCGGCGCCGGTCCGGCCGGATGCGTCCTGGCAAGCCGGCTGAGCGAAGATCCCGATGTCAGCGTACTCCTGCTCGAAGCGGGCGGAGGCGACTGGAATCCGCTTTTTCACATGCCCGCGGGCTTCGCCAAGATGACCAAAGGCGTCGCCAGTTGGGGATGGGATACCGTTCCCCAGAAACACATGAAAGGCCGGGTGCTTCGTTATACGCAAGCGAAAGTCATCGGTGGCGGCTCGTCCATCAACGCGCAGCTCTATACGCGCGGAAACGCGGTGGATTATGACCTTTGGGCGCGTGAAGACGGTTGCGAGGGCTGGGACTACCGGTCGATCCTGCCCTATTTCAAACGTGCCGAAGATAACCAGCGCTTCGCGGACGACTATCACGCCTATGGTGGTCCGCTTGGTGTATCGATGCCTGCTGCGCCGCTGCCGATCTGTGACGCCTATATCCGTGCAGGGCAGGAGCTCGGCATTCCCTATAATCACGACTTCAACGGACGCCAGCAGGCGGGGGTCGGATTTTATCAGCTGACGCAGCGCGACCGCCGCCGGTCGTCGGCATCGCTCGCCTATCTCTCGCCGATCAAAGACCGCAAGAACCTCACGGTTCGGACCGGCGCCCGTGTCGCGCGTGTCATCGTGGAAGGAGGCCGTGCGACAGGCGTCGAGATCGTGACCTCGCACGGCTTGGAGATCGTCCGCGCCGACCGCGAAGTATTGGTTTCCTCCGGCGCCATCGGATCGCCGAAGCTGCTTTTGCAGTCCGGCATAGGACCGGCCGACCATCTCAAGTCGGTGGGCGTCAAGGTGCTCCACGATCTGCCGGGTGTCGGCGGCAACCTCCAGGATCATCTGGATCTTTTCGTCATTGCCGAATGCACCGGCGATCACACTTATGACGGCGTTGCAAAACTCCACCGCACGCTTTGGGCCGGGATACAATATGTCCTGTTCCGCACAGGACCGGTCGCCTCGTCGCTCTTCGAGACCGGCGGCTTCTGGTATGCCGATCCCGAGGCTCGTTCTCCTGATATCCAGTTCCACCTCGGCCTCGGATCGGGCATCGAAGCGGGTGTCGAGCGGCTCAAGAATGCCGGCGTGACCCTTAACTCCGCCTATCTGCATCCACGCTCGCGGGGGACAGTGCGTCTGTCATCCTCCGACTCGGCTGCCGCTCCATTGATCGATCCCAACTACTGGTCCGATCCCCATGACCGGACGATGTCCCTGGAAGGGCTGAAGATCGCGCGCGAGATCATGCAGCAGGCGGCGCTGAAGCCCTATGTCATGGCCGAAAGGCTTCCCGGACCGAAGGTCATGACCGACGATCAGCTTTTCGACTACGGCTGCGCCAACGCAAAGACCGACCATCATCCGGTGGGCACCTGCAAGATGGGGACAGGGCCAAACGCGGTTGTCGGGCTTGATCTCAAGGTCCATGGCCTGGAAGGCCTTAGGGTCTGCGATTCATCCGTCATGCCGCGCGTGCCGTCATGCAATACCAACGCTCCGACGATCATGGTCGGCGAAAAAGGCTCGGACCTCGTCCGGGGTTTGCCGGCACTTGCCCCCACCATCTTCGCCTACGAACGCAACGATGCGAGGCCCAGGGCCCGCACAGAAATCCGGTAAGTCCTGTCGAGAGGAGAGACGACAATGTCTGAAGTCAGAGTTGCAGTGCTTGGCGCCTCGGGCTGGATGGGAAAGGTCCATACGATGGCCTATCAGACCTTTCCGCATTTCTTCGGCGTGTCGGACGGAACGGCGAGGATCGTCGCTCTCGTCGAAGGCCCCTCGAAGGCAGCCGGGGATCTTGCCCACAGGGCGCCGGGTGCAAGAATTCTTCAGGATTGGAATCTGGCTGTCGCTGATCCTGAGGTCGATCTGATCGATATCTGCCTGCCTGACCACCTCCACTACCAGGTAGCCAAGGCGGCCTTGCTGGCCGGCAAACATGTCTACTGTGAGAAGCCATTGGCAAACACCGCCGCCGAAGCGCGGGAACTGGCCGAGATCGCCAGGGAAAAGGGTGTCATTACCCGCGTCGGACACGCCTTTCCGCGGAACCCCGTCCATGATCTGGCGAAAGACATCATTCAATCCGGCGAAATCGGCGAGATCAAGCTGTTCCGCGGCTGCCAGCACGTCGACATGTATGGCGATCCGAACGCGCCCTTCATGTGGCGGGCCGACGGAAAGCTTGCGCCGACCGGGATTGTCGGTGACACCGGATCGCACATCTTCAGCTTCATGGATTTCCTGGTTGGCCGCGTCAGCTCCCTGATCGCCGACAATCTCATCGTCACGCCGCGCCGGCCTGTCGTCGAGGGCCTTGCCTATGGCGAACAGGTGAAACTGTCAGGCAATGAGTCCTGGGCTGATATCACCAACCCCGATGCAACGAACCTGCTGTGCCGGTTCGAGAACGGTGCCGGCGGGATCGTCGATTTCAGCCGTGTCGCGACCGGCCGCAAGTTCATGCAGACCTATGAAATCTATGGGACGAAAGGCAGCATCGCCTATACCTATGACGAGATAAACCGGCTGCGCTTCTACTCCGACGACGACCGGACGGGGCGGCGCGGCTTTCGGGAGATCGACGTGGGTCCAGAGAATCCCACCTTCAGGGCTTTCCTTCCTCTGCCGAATTTCGGCCTGGGCTACAATGAAAGCAAGATCATCGACGTAGCCGAGGTGATCCGCTCGATCGTTACCAACAGACCGATGTGGCCGACATTCGATACCGGCCACCATATCTGCCAGATCGTTGACGCCTGCATGGAGTCCTCCCGCCAGCAGCGCTGGGTCGACATCCCGCTGGATTGAACGCCGATGGCCATAGATGTTCCCCAGGAAATTCTTGACGCGCTGACCGATATCGACATGCCACGGCTCCCACCTGAGGCCGCCCCCTCGGAAGTGATCGGGCTCGCCGGCGTCGAGGTGCCGATCTATCGATCCGGCTGCGTCGTCGTCGGATCCGGCGCGGCGGGTCTTCGGGCGGCAGTGGAATTGAAACGGCGCGGCGACGACGTCGTCATTATCAGCCAAAGCGCGTGGGGCGGAACCTCGGCCTGTTCTGGATCCGACAAGCAGACCCTTCACACGGCAAACACGGCCGATCAGGGCGACAATTACAAGGCAATGGCCCGAGCCATCCGCAGCGGCGGCGCCATGGACGAGGACACGGCTTATGTCGAGGCGGTGGGCTCGTCACGGATGATGGCGTCGCTCCAGTTCTTAGGCCTGCCGCTGCCTCAGGATCCGCTCGGCGGGACGCTCAGATATCAGACCGACCATGACGAGGTCGGCCGCGCCACCAGCTGCGGCCCGCGCACCTCGCGCCTGATGGTCAAGGTGTTGGCCGAGGAGGCGATCCGGCTCGGAGTGCCGTTTTACAACCAGACGACCGCGATAAAGATCCTCACCGAGGGCGATGGCGCTGACCGCCACGTCGTCGGGATAGTCGCCATGCGCGCCAGCGACCGCACGGAGGAGAACCCGCTGGGCATCGCGCTGTTCGTCAGTGGGGTGATCGTGCTCGCCGCCGGCGGGCCGGGCGAACTCTATCGCGACAGCGTTTATCCCAACGGCTGCTTCGGCTCTCTCGGATTGGCGCTGGAAGCAGGCGTCGAGCTCGTCAACCTGACCGAAAGCCAGTTTGGCATCGGAACACGCAGGGAAGGGTTCCCATGGAATCTGTCGGGCACATACGTCCAGGCGATCCCGCATATCTACTCACTCGATTCCGAAGGCGCCGAGCACCATTTCCTGGCAGAATACTACCGCAGCACGCAGGAGCTGGCTTCGAACGTCTTTCGCAAGGGCTATCAGTGGCCATTTCACGCGACGCGCATGCTCGATTTCGGCTCGAGCCTGGTCGATCTGGCCATCTTCAGGGAGACCGCCGAGGGACGGCGCGTCTTCATGGACTTCAATCGCAATCCGCTGCCTGTGCCGGGGGACCTTTCGTTCAGCCTGGAAAGACTGGATGACGACGTCCGTCTCTATCTCGGCAAGGCCGGCGCCGGCCAGGACATGCCGATCGATCGGTTGAAGCATATGAACCCGCTCGCGATCGAGCTCTACCGCCGCTACAAGATCGATATCGCCGAGGAGCCGCTGGAATTCGCCGTCAACAATCAGCACATGAACGGCGGCATCATGGTTGACATCTGGGGCCGTAGCAATCTTAAGGGCTGCTACGCGGTCGGAGAAGCAGCGGGCACACATGGCGTGACGAGGCCAGGCGGAGCAGCGCTCAATGCCGGGCAGGTCTTCGGCACCCGAGCGGCCGAGCACATCGGCGCGAGCGGTCGGGCGAAGAGGGCCGCCACCGAGGATATAGGCGCCATGGCAGAGGCAGGCATTGCCGAAATCCTTGCCGGCCTTCGGACCGAGAGCCCGCTGACCGTCAAATCGATCCGTTCGCAAGTGCAGGCGCGAATGAGCGACAAGGCTGGCATCCTCTGTGATCAAGAAAGCGTAGGCCGGGGCTTGATCGAAGCGCGCAAGCTGAATGCTGAAATTCGCGATAACGGCGTCGCCTACGGTCGAGCAGCGGAGGCGGTTCGCGGCGTGCAGTGGCGGCATATGGCGCTTGCTTCGGAAGCGGTGCTCAGCGCGCTCGATTTCTTCATTCGCAATGGCGGCGGCAGCCGCGGGGCTCGGGCGATATGCGATCGGGAAGGCGAATCTCTTCCGATGGCGCGCTCAGGGCCGTTACAGGACTATCGCTTCCGAAAGGAACGTCAGGCACACCGGGAAGAGCAGATTATCGTCCGGCTGAATGGCAGTGAGATCAGGCTTTCCACACGTCCAAACCGCAGCTTCGACGAGAACGCCAGATCCTTCTTCGAGCGGGACTGGCCAGCCTGGTTGACCGGCCGCATCTACGACCGCGGCACGGATGGATAAGGTTGTGCATCACCTTCGCGGGGTGTGTTGATCAATCGGGATTCGGCACCGGCGGCGGAACCCGGATACGTTCGGTGTCGTCGGAACCTTCGGCGACGGCTTCCTCGCTTTTGCGCACGTGCCGCGGCGGGTCCTTTCCCTCGACCGGCTTCGGCGACAACTGGTCGTCGGCCTGGATCTCGTCGGTGTTCAGGTAATTCTTGCTCTCGTTCATGGGAGTCACTTGCGATTGAAGAATTGCGGGGCAGGGATGCGGTCCTTCCGATCGGCGCGGCCTGTTTCCGGATCGGTATCGGTGACGCCGTCGCCCGCCTCGCGGCTGTTGCCCATGCTGATTGGCGGCTTACGCTGGTCATCCACATTGGTCTCGGGCAGTTCGTCGTCCTGGGTGTCCTCATTCAGTGACTTCGGCGGAAGCTTTGCGGAATTGGGAATGGAATTCGTAGGCATTGGACAGTCTCCTTTACCAGCTAACTCCGACCGACATTCCAGGTTCCGTGGTGCCTCTGAGATCGACATCGCGGCTTACAGATTTGCTCCAGCTTCCGAAACGTCGAGTTCTATCATGACGGGCGCGTGGTCGCTCGTATGCTCCCAGCTGCGCGGCTTTCTCCTGACGGTTGCCGATCGAAGCAACGGGGCGACTGCCGGACTGAGCAGGAAGTGGTCGATCCGAAGCCCTGCATCACGTTCGAAGCTGTTCCGCCAGTATTTCCAGAAGGTGTAGATACGCTCTCCCGGATGCAGATGCCTGAGGGCATCGGTCCAGCCCTGGGCGACGAGATGAGCATAGGCCTCGCGCACTTCCGGCCTGAAGAGGGCGTCGTCCAGCCAGCGTTCGGGCTTGTAGACGTCGATCTCCGTCGGCATGACGTTGAAGTCGCCGGCCAGGATCGAAGGCACTTCGAGTTCGAGGAGTTCGGCGGCGTAATCCTGCAGACGGCGGAACCAGCGCAGCTTGTAATCGAACTTTGCTCCCGGAAACGGATTGCCGTTGGGAAGATACAGGCATCCGACCAGGATGCCGTCGACGGCAGCTTCGATATACCGGCTATGGTTATCATCGGGATCGCCCGGAAGACCGCGACGCGTCAGGATCGGTGTCTTGCCCTTCGCCAGGATGGCCACCCCGTTCCAGGATCTCTGTCCGTGCCAGATCGCGCCGTAGCCGGCCCGCTCGATCTCCTTTCGCGGAAACCTGGCATCGTCTGTCTTCAGTTCCTGGAGGCAGACCACATCGGGCGCGTCCTCCCTGAGCCAGCGCAGCAGAATATCGAGCCGGCCATTGATCCCGTTGACGTTGTAGGTTGCGATTTTCATGAGGCTCCCGAAAGTCGAGGCACTGTCAGCGGCTTGGCGCCCTAGAAACGCTCTTGTGTCTCTTCCTCCGGAAGCCCGCGACCGCAATCGGCCCAATGAAGGCGGCTCTCCACACCATAATGCCCCGCCGGCCGGATTCTCTCGGGGTGATCGAGCGAGCCGACCGTTACGTGGATCAGTTCGTCGCCGTCATATTGCAGATAGAGCGGCGTCCCGCATTTGCCGCAGAAGCCGCGAGTCGCGATCGGCGACGATCGGTATGAGGTGGGCGTGCCAGCCGTCTAGGCAAGATCGTCGATCCTGGCCTGGACCAGAACCGCGAAAGGGCCTCCGGTCGCTTTCTTACACATGTTGCAGTGGCAGTACCCCGAATGCGGCGGATCACTGTCGACTTCGTACCGGCAGGATCCGCAAAGACAGCCGCCAGTCCATCGCGCTGCCATAACAGGCTCCTCAACGCGTCGCACCGAAGACGAAGGCGAGGCCTGCAACGATCGCGACGGCTGTCAGTGGCTGCCGGCGTATGCGATCCTCGAGATCATGGACGAACGTACGGGCTTCCGCCTTTGCCAAGCGAGCCGATCCGGATGCCAGTTCAGATGCGGACTCGGCCACGCGGCTTGCTTCTCTCTGAAGAGATCGCATTCCTTGGCGATCGACATCGGAGGCTTCCGAGGAGCGGACGGTGTCGCCGGTCGAGCGTAGAGCTTGATCGACAAAAGGATATTGCTCGTCAAGCCTAGTGGGATCCGGCTCCCGCTTGACACGTTCAGCCGCCTCGACGTCGCTGCGGCCGGCCGGAATAGAAGTGTGAGTGGCAGACACGGGGTCGGACGCAGGAAAAGTATCCTCGATTGCTTTGTCGAGTTCGCCTTTTCGCGCCTGCTTCCGCTGCTCTGCCTGTTCTTTTCGCATGGACTGGACTGCTGGGGATTCGTTTGGATCTGCCATGGAAGTTTCCTCTGTTGCACCTTGAACAAACAAAGCGGCGAAAAGCGGAGAAGTTCCATAGAATGCTTCCGCGCTTAGCAGCGATGCACGAACAGCCTCTCGCAGAGGTACGTTTGAGGTCACCATGCGACGTTTTTCCGATGAAAAGCATTGCAATCTGCGTGGGGCGGACCAAAGTCTTGCCGCGCCTACTACCTAGGTCGGTTGCATTCTTTACTCGGAACAGCGAAAAGTCTCGTAGGTCGTATTGCATGGGAAGCGAAACGGACGAACGAGGCTGCGGTATGAGTATCCGGAAACGCGATTTTCTGAGATTGGGCGGCGGCGCGGCCGTCGCCCTCATCGCTGCCGCATTGCCAGCCAGTTTGAATTTCGGCAGTTCCGTTCCTGTTCTGGCGGTGGACTTTGCGGAGGCAAAGGACGGCAATAACGGGAATGGTAATGGGAATGGTGGAGGAAATGGGAATGGTGGAGGGAATGGCAACGGCGGCGGTAATGGCAATGGCAACGGGGGAGGGAATGGCAACGGTGGCGGCAACGGCAACAGCGGATCCGGGAATTCCTCCGGTGGGAATTCCTCCGGCGGCGGAGGGTCTTCTTCCTCGAGCACAGGATCGTCGGTAGGATCTGGAACGAAAGCGACAGCAGCGTCCGATGGCTCGATCGACGTCCGTCATTCAAATGGTATCACTGAAGTCCTGCAGCGCGGTCGCTACATTATGAAGGACTCGAAGGGTCGGACGATCATAAATCGGCTGGCGACGGCTAACGATGCCCGCAGGCTGAGCCGCTTTCTTCGTTGAAGTGGTAGTCGGACAATAAACTCTTTCAGCGCCGTTCGCGCCATTGTAGAGCCGCCTCAGTCCTATTCGAAGCGCCGAGCTTGCTCAGAATCTGGGTCATATGGTGCTTCACGGTCTTTTCCTGCAGGTCGAGACGCAGACCGATATGTTTGTTTGACAGGCCTTGAGCGACAAGATCCATCACCTCGCGTTCCCGTGGCGTCAGACTGTTTTTGTCGGAGGTTCCGCCATTCAAGGAATTTTCCATGACTTTCGCCGACATGGTCGGCGAGATATATCGTGAGCCACGCAGGACGGTTTGGATTGCTTCGGCGAGGCCACGCGAACCTACGCCTTTTAGAACATAACCCATCGCGCCCCGTTGCAGAGCTCCCAGTAAAGTGTCCACCTCCTCGGATACCGTCAACATCAGCACTTTTGTTGCGGGGCTACGCGCCAGGACGTCTTCGATCGCAGACAGTCCGCCGCCGGGCATCGAGACATCGAGGAGCATGATGTCGGGGCGATTGTCCGCAGCGATCATGGCGGCGTCGTCGCTGCTGGCGCCTTCACCGACGACGACGAAGTCGCTCATCTCCGATAGGCTGCGCGTGACGCCCTCGCGAAAAAGCGGATGATCGTCCACAACGCCGATGGTGATTGCTGTCATCCTACTCTCCCACTTCCATTGGCTCGAAGATCATGGTCACGGTCGTTCCTTCTTCGCCTGTCTTGATGTCGAAAGATCCTCCCAGGCTGTCGATCCGCTCCCGCAACCCCACGAGGCCGAGGCTCGTTGGCCTCACCTCGGTCGGATCGAAGCCGTCGCCGTGATCGCTGACCTCGATACGAACATGGCCGTCGCGTGAGACAGCCTTTACGGCCTGCTGAACGCCGCCGCCGTGGCGGTAAGCGTTATTCAACGCCTCTTGAATGAAGCGATAGATACAGATCTTCACGGCCGGGGCAAGATCCGGTCCATCCTCGTCGACGATCGTTTCGACATGGCTTTCGGTCTTGTGCTGATGCGCTTCGACAACCCGCGTGACGATCTCCGTGATCGAGGACTTCTCGATCTGCGGCAGCACCAGTCCTCTGCAGATATTGCGGATCTCCGTCATCGCTTCGGCCAGGCTCGAACGTATCCAGGCAAGTTCCTTCTCGCGCGCTTCGGGCTGGGTGGACGCATTGATCAACAGGTCGCTGTCCAGTCGCAGTGAGGCGTAGGCAATGTGCTGGGCCGGACCGTCGTGAAGATCGGCGCCGATGCTGCGCAGATATGTTTCGTTCAGCGCTGCCGCACGCTGGGAGGCGCGCTGCAGGCGTCGCTGGAGACCGCGGTTTTCCGCCAGCAGCGCAGACAGTTCGGTGACCCGTTCTTTGAGGTCCCTCCGCTGCGCCTCGATCGTGCGGCTACCCCGGAACACCAGAACGGAGAGAACAAGGAAAAAAGTCGCCGTGAGGGCGGCGACGGCGCCCCAGCTCCGGAGCCTTGCATGCGCCAGACTATCGCCCAGTCCTTCCGCTGTCTCGTAGAACTCAAGGACGGCGACCGCCTGGCCGGACCATGGCTGGAGCACCGGGTTATAGATCTCCATGAGCGGCTTGCCGAGCGCGCGCTCCTTGTCGCTTTCCGGATCGCTGGCGATTTCGTAGCGGGCGACAAGAGACCCTGCGAATGCTCTCTGCAGCTTGTCGTTGACCGCGAACTTCCTGCCCACCAGTTCCTTCTCGTTCGAATAGAGGATGGTGCCGTCGCTCCGCCACAGCTTGAACGAAACAAGCCGCTTGCCAAGCGCACCCTGCCCGAGTGTCTCGTCCAGAGCCTGAGTGCTCGCGTCATCCAGCAGCGACTCTGTTTGCATATCGGGAAGCAGCGGCGCGATCACGCTGTCCACATAAAGCGCCGTCGCTGCGCCCGAATTGTGGATGACGGTCTCGTCTATGAGATGGCTTACAAACAAGCCCACCACGAACATGGCAGCAATCGAAATGAGCCCACCCGCGATAAAGAACTGGGAGGCGAGTGAGCGGGCATTCCAGCGGCGAAGCCAATTCATTTTTTGATACCGTAAGAGACTGCCTGAATAACCTACCGCGTCTTTAGCGATTTCCAAACAGGATCAGGGCACATTCCTGGTGTCGAACACCTCGGCGCCTCTTATGCTTTGGGTTAACCCGACGGTATCGCCGGACATTGCTGCGCCGAAGACGTAGAGAAGGGCGGCCAGAACGATAACAAGTGCGAAGACGGACGCGTTGCAGGCGTCATTCACTCGGGATCTATGACTCTGGTGCATGTTCGGATCTCCTTCAATCTCCTTCGAAACGGCGGGAGTGCGACGCGCGTTCCACTCCGGGGACTTCGGTCGGAGAAGGTTGGGACCAAGGTCTGACCCCTGTAGACGTCAGCAGATTCAGGCATATTTCCTGGCCGACGAACCCAGGTTTGGAGGCTTGTGAGTGACTATTTCCATGGATATCGAAAGCGGCGTCCGCGCCGCATCGGCCTCTTCTCTCGCGCCCCTCGAGGAAGGCGTCGTCGAATTTTACGACAGCCTTCTCGTGCCGATCCTCTTCGAGCCCTATGCTTCGGAGATGGCCATCGTCGCCGAGCGATTGAAGCCGGGCAGCGTTCTCGAGGTCGCTGCGGGGACCGGCGCATTGACACGCGCTCTGCGGGCGACACTCGATCATGAAACAGAACTAGTTGCCACCGACCTCAGCCAGGCGATGATCGACGTCGGCGCACCGTCGCTGACGCTGTCGCGGACCCACTGGATGCACGCCGATGCGCAAAATCTGCCGTTCGCGCCTTCGATGTTCGACCTCGTCGTCTGCCAATTCGGCGTGATGTTCTTTCCGGATAAGCTGAAGGCCTATAGCGAGGCTGCAAGAGTGTTGCGGAGCGGAGGTCGCTTTTTGTTTTCGACGTGGGACTCACTCTCGGCCAATGACTTCGCAAGATCTGTGGACGAATGTCTGGCAAACCTTTTTCCTTTCGATCCACCGGATTTTCTCAGGCGCCTGCCATATTCCTACTTTGATATACCCTTGATCAAGGCACAGGTGTCTTCGGCCGGATTCGACGCAGTTTCTTGCGATCGGATCGAGTTGACCTCCGTTGCAGCCGCCCATGACATCGCAGTGGCCTTCTGCCAGGGCACTCCGCTCAGGGAAGAGATCGAAAGGCGGGCGCCGGCGCGCATCTCAGAAGTAGTCGATGCCGTGACTGAGCAATTGGAATCACGCCACGGGGTTCGTCCGTGCGGCGGCATGAGCGCGTTCGTCGTCGTCGGTCGCGTTTGATAGCGCCCTTTGGCGTAGGCTGTCGTGGCAATCACGTGATTCCTCTGGATCGAATGTCCAAAAGCTTTGTCCGCCAAGATGTACCAGCTTGCAGACTTAGCGAGTGCGCTGCGCGAAGGAAGGTTCCTGCATTGCGCGGATGACGTGTTGTTCGATCTCGAAGCAGGTCTCGTCGTATTCCCGCACCAGGTTCGAATTGAACGGCTGCCCTCGGACAGTATCGCACGCTTCGACTGCCATCTGGTAGGCTTCGAAGAGTTCAAGCTGCAACGGGTCGCACGCTGCCATGATCAGCTTCCGCATATGCGGTAAACGCATCGCCAAGCGCCGGCGTCCAGCTTCCCGACGGTTGGATCGTGCCATCTCCTTCAGTCTCCCTGCCTATGGCCGTGTGTGCCGGGCCTTTTGATCGTGAACTAGCGCCGGCAACGGACATTAACATGGTTTTAGGGACCAAAGGCCGGGGTCTGTCGGACTGAGGTCCGGGCCGTGGAACGACCCCGTCTCCAGCTAGTTGGTTTGGCAGCGGTCACGAAGGCCGCCTCAAAACAGAAGGAGTAGAAAATGATCTCCAAGCTTGTCGTCGGTGCGGCAACTGCCGCGACCCTCATGTCGGGCGTCGCATTCGCCCAGTCCTCGACGGTCAATGGTGCAGCCGGCGGAGCTGTGACCGGTGCGATTGTCGGCGGCCCCGTTGGTGCTGCTGTCGGCGGCGTTGCCGGCGCAGTCGTTGGCACGGCGATCGATCCGCCGCCGCAAAAGGTCGTCACCTATGTCCGCGAGGCTCCGGCACCATCGGCGCGCGTGGTCGTGAAGGAGAAGGTTGTCGTCGGCCAGCCCCTGCCGGAGACGGTCGTCGTGACGCCTGTTCCGGATGACCCGACCTATGCTTACGCGGTGGTCAATGATGAACGTGTCATCGTCGAGCCGTCGTCCCGCAAGGTGATCCAGGTTATCAAGTGACCTGATCCTACGCGGTCTCTGCCGCGTCTTGCCCTCAATATCACCGTTAAAACCAGAGAACCGCCGCACGACGGACGACAGCGTCGTGCGGCCGAAAAAGCAGAGAGATTGTTACGAAGACCAAGACACTCGCCGTGCTGAAGGCTCTAGCCGGCGCCCCGACGGCTCGGCGCCGTCGGGACAGAGGAGAGGAACATGATCTATTCCGAAGAGAAATCCGGTGGTCTGGCTTTGCCGCTGATCGTCATCCTGCTGGCAATCGCCGGCATTCTCGCCGTGCTTGTCGCCACCGGCGGCCGAGATAGCAGCACTGCCGGTCGCGTCTGGGTTCCACAGGCTTACCAGCAGGAGTCGCGGCAATGAAAGCCATCGCATCCCTTGCCTTTGGCATCTTAAGCTCGGTCGGGGCTTGCATGGCGGCTGCATCTGTCGCCTCCCACGTGGTGGCGGATTCGAAATCTCATACCTTCAATGACCTTGCATCGCGCGATCTCTGGACCACGACGCCGGTGAAAGTCGATCTTCGGCAGCAGCACTATGAACGAATTCCGCCTCTCTACTCCAGCTATGTGACCGAAGCGCCGACGTTCGCGACGTCAAAGGCGACACCGGATTCTGGTCGCCCGTCGACCAAAGTTCAGACGCCACAGCCAAGAGTCTCGGCCGAGCATCTTGCTTGGTGTGCGGACCGCTACCGCTCCTTTGATCCCGCGACCAACAGCTATCGATCCTATGGCGGCGAGACTCGCGAGTGCATTTCGCCGTTTCAACGGATCGTCGCCGAGGCCGATGAGGGCGTCGGCACGAAAGTGAATGCACAGGCGGCAGCCTGGTGCGCCGCTCGCTACAAGTCGTATCGACCGGAAGACAATACGTATCAACCATGGGAAGGACCGCGCCGTAGCTGCGACGTGTCGCATCTCGTTGCGACAAGCTACTGATGTGGTCGCACGCTACGTCCCCAATTGCATGACCTGGCCACGGACTAAAGTCCGTGTTGCAAACGCTACGGTTGTGATACCTGGTTGCATTCAGAGCTTGGAGATCGGGGATGGCAACGACGCTGATAACGGAAATCCAGCAGGCGCAGACGAGGCTTCCGCTCTTGAGCCGAGCGGACCGGGGAGCCCTCGTCGTTCGCATCCTGCGCGAGCTGAAGACGCATCGGCGGGAGGTTTTCGCAAATGTGCCCGCCGAGCGCTGTGTTTGGATCGACAGGCTCATCGCGTCCGTGTCCTCGACGATATCCGAAATCATCAACATGCAGGACGCCGAGTTCAATCGTGTCTTGAACGAGTTCGAAAAGCTTATCGCGACGCTCGATGGCATTTCGCATGCGGAGAACCCCTCGAAGACAATTCACTGAGAAGGTCGCCAGTGGGCAGCCAAATGAGCGCCTCAGCGGAAACCGATCGCTGCGCGTCAGCGTTTCCTTCCATGACCGAAACGAAATCCTCCGCCGATCAGGATGCGACGCCGCCCGGTGAAGACGGTTCGAAGCCCGGCGCGGACATTTCTTTCCCCTACGACAGGATGACCGTCGAGCAATTCCGAAGACGCTTCCCCCGTGCCCGCTGGAGCGATGCCCGCAAGGCCTGGTTCGTTCCCGGACGGACGGCGTCCCGTCGCATCGGGCGATGGCTTGCCGAGATCGAGGCCGAAGCCGACGCCCATGCGGATGCGAAGGGACGCGACGCCTTCGCCTTCGATCCCATCGACAGTCCGTATCTTGAACTCGGCAAGGCAGGCTTTCGAATCCGCACGCCATATTCGAAAACCGTCGTCGACGAATTGCACGAGGTGCCATTCTCACGCTGGGACGGCGATCTCAGGATCTGGCACGTTCCCTTCCGGTCCTATGAGGAACTCCGACGCAGATGGCCAGATATCGAGGCGGCGGCTCGCAGAAACGAGCCGGAAGAGAGACGACGTCGCGCTGAGGAGCGGAAGGGGACCGAACTGGATCTGCGCAACAAGCGCCGCTCTGCGGAACGAAAGCGTCATCGTTACGCGCTTCAGAGCGACGACTTGCCGCCGATCGGGCGTCCGGTGGCCACGATCTATGGAATCGTCGTCTTTACCGACATCTCAGGCGAACTGGTCGACCCGGACGTTGTTGGGGACTTCTATCCCGGTGTGGCCGAGGATCATGTCTGGGGATATTGGCGGGTGCCCACACCTGAAGAACTCGTCCGCACCTGGCCCGCGAAAACGCTGCCGGTTGAGAACGCCGAGTGGTGGCTGCCGACGATCGAAGAACTGAGGCCGGCCCGTCGCACGGCAAGATCGCGTGAGGCCAGGAGATACGCGAAGACGCCGTGACCGCTGCTTGCCGTAGAAAAGAGGATGACTATGCCGGATTCCGATCGTCAGGCGCGGTGGCGCAGCGCGTCCACCAACGCCACGAAAGCCGGAGAGGACTGCCTTCTGCTGGCATAGTAGAGATGGTAGCCATCCCAGTATGGCGAAAAGGTTTCCAGGACGCGTCTCAGACGGCCTTCCGCGATATAGGGAAGAGCAACGTCTTCCGGTATGTAAGCCAATCCAAGCCCTTCCAGAGCCCCTTCCACGCCTTGATAGGAGTTGTTGAAGGCAAGCTGTCCCTCGACCCGGATTTTAATCTCTTTCCCGTTGTCTTCGAACTCCCATGCCCAGAAGCCCCCATAGGTGGGCAGGCGCTCATTGATGCAGTTGTGGCGGACAAGGTCCTGTGGACGCTCGGGAATCTCTTTGCCATCGAAATATGAGGGTGCGCCGACGACGGCAAAACGGAAATCAGGTCCGATGCGAGTCGAGATCATGTCTTTCGCCACCTGCTCGCCCATCCGGACGCCCCCGTCGAAGCGCTCCGTCACGATGTCGGACAGCCCGTTTTCGCGGATCAACTCCACCTTGATGTCAGGGTTGTTCCGTAGGAAACGTTGGAGCTTCGGCCAGATGATCCACCTTATTGCGTGGTCTGATGCTGTGATGCGGATGTTCCCGGCTGGCTTTTCCCTGAACTCGGTGAGGGTTTCGAGTTGCGCCTCGATCTCGTCGAAGTGAGGCCCCACGCCTTGGAACAATCGTTCTCCAGCGTCGGTGAGCGAAACGGCCCGCGTGGTACGGGTCAGCAGCCGGATTCCGAGCCGGGTTTCGAGCTGGCGGACAATATGGCTGAGCGCCGATTGAGATACGCCCAGCTTTGCCGCCGCCCGCGTAAAACTCTTCTCTCGGGCGACCGCCAGAAAGGCCATGAGGTCATTGACGCTCTCGCGCGGCATTCACGAGCTCCTCCGGATCAAATGGCGGTTGTACTGAATTTGCTGAGCTTGGACATTGAAATCATCGTGAACGGAAGCCGGCGGATTCGCTGAAGACGTAGCTGGCGCCGAAATTCTCCAGCCGCTCTCGCGCGGTGGAACAAGTTCCCGCTTTGGCCATTTGTCGTCCATGAAAACAGTCCTGCCGATGTCGCTGCTCGCTCTGGCCCTTTCCGTTGGCGGCGCCTCCGCGCGGGAATTCCGGCCTGAAGAAATCAACACCGCGTCGATCGCCTCCATTGGGACTGAGAAGCCTGCGCCGGGAGATCCAGACCCGGCGATCGTCCGCCTTCAGGTCCTGCTCGACCGTGCGGGCTCGTCTCCCGGCGTGATCGATGGCCACTACGGGGAGAACGTCAACAAGGCCGTGGCCGGCTTCGAGGCAATGAACAATCTGCCTGTGGATGGGAGGCTGGATCCGGAAGTCGTCTCCCGCCTGGAAGGCAATGCCCCGATCGTTGCCCCGATCGTTGAAAGCCATGTGGTCTCGGCGGATGATGCCGCGGATCTCGTTGGTAATATCCCCGAAGATTATGGCGAGAAGGCAAAGATGCAGAGCTTGGGATATACGAGCGTTGCCGAGAAGTTATCCGAGCGGTTTCACATGGGGATCGATCTCGTGCATGCGCTTAACCCAGCTTCGCAGTTTGCTCCTGGCGATACGGTGTGGGTCGTGGAACCCGGCCCTCCAAGGCAAGGAAAGGTCAAGAGGATCGAGGCTGACAGGAAGACGGGACAGGTTCTCGCCTATGCCGCGGATGGATCGCTGCTTGCAGTCTATCCTGCAACGATCGGAAGCCAAGACAATCCGGCGCCGTCAGGCAAGCACAAGGTCAAGGGCGTGGCCCGGATGCCGGTCTACAGATATGACCCGAAGCGCAACTTCAAGCAGGGAAAGAACGACAAGGTCCTGACAATTCCAAAGGGACCAAATGGTCCGGTCGGCACGGTCTGGATCGACCTGACCGAGCCGACTTATGGAATCCATGGGACGCCGGAGCCGAAGCTCATCGATAAGGTAGGATCGCATGGCTGTGTGCGGCTGACGAACTGGGATGCCGAAGAGTTGGCTGGCATGGTCAAGCCAGGGGTCTTCGTGGACTTCGTCACAGGCAGCCCCGCCGCCCCGAAGTGAGGCGGAATTATTTCTGTTCGGATCCCTTCTCGTGCTTGCTGCCGATAGGATGTCGGGCGCTTCCCGGCATCCCGGCTATCTGTCAGGCCGCAAACTAATGCAGGGATCCCACACCGATATCGAGCTTCGCTGCCATATTCACCAGATGCGGCAACGTTCGGGCGTTCATCTTCCTCATGACCTGACCGCGATGAGCCTTCACTGTGATCTCGCTAATCTTCAGTTTGAACGCCACCTGCTTGTTCAGGAGCCCTTCTGCCACGAACTTCATGACTTCTCGTTCCCGCGGCGTGAGCGTCCGGTAGTTTCCCTCCAGGCGACCTATCTCCATCGTGGCCTGAATGGCCGCGTGGATCTTCTCCATCAGAGCGTTTAAGTCGAAGGGCTGGGGTATGAAGCTGACATGAAATTTCGTTGCGTTCACGGTCATCGCTTGCCCGCCATGGCCGGTGAGGACGATCACCGGGCAACGGATTGCATGCGAACATATCAGATGTGTCAGATCAGACGCGGTCAGATCGGGGAGTCTCGCATCAAGAACAACGCAACCGAGAACATCCGCCTCGGGGCATGTCAGAAATTCCGTTCTGGATTTATAAAGGTGCGGCCGCCAACCCTGTAAGCAGATGTTTGCGTTCAACGCCGAGGAAATAGTATCGTCGTCACTCAAGATGACGACTATTGCGTCTTCTGGTGAGAGTTTCTGCGCTCTGCGCGTTGTTGCATGCGCGTTGCCAGTGTACATTGCCATTCTCCTTTAAATCGTGTCGAGAATTCTGCGGGCAAAGATATTGGAAATGAATTGTACTCGCGTCCGAGTGTTGATTGTCGCGATCGCTGCTGGAATTTCTTTTAGCGGATAGCGATTCAAAATGGCACTTAAGTGCTATGAGAGTTTCTGAAAAAATCTGAATCGCTGCTTTGGAGCGCGGCCCTGTGCCCTTGGAATAGGGGGCGTTCCTGTGGCTTTATGGTCCTAAATACCATTGCCTGGATGGATGAGAGAGCGCTTTGGGACAGATCGAGCTAGGCCTTTTCGAGTTCTGCGGTTGGGAGCTTGACCTCGCGAAGCGAGAGCTGCGTGCCATGGGAGCGCCAGTACCCATTGGCAGTCGGGCCTTCGAAATCCTGGAAACACTTGTGGTTTCGGAAGGCGATATTGTATCCAAAGACGACCTTATGAAGCGTGTCTGGCCCGGACTCATCGTCGAAGACAATACGATTCAAGTTCACATATCGGCAATTCGCAAGGCGCTCGGAAAAGATAGGAATTTGCTGAAGACCATTTCTGGTCGAGGCTATCGTATCCTTGGCGAGTGGACGTGCCATCGTAAACCGGCACACGCGCCGATGCCGACGCCCGCTATCCAACCGCGGTCGACTGAGAATTCGTTCTTTACGAATATTCCGGCCTCGACGTCTGATCTGGTAGGCCGCGAGACGACGATTACCCAAGTCCTGAACCTGACTTCTGCCTACCGAGTTGTGACGCTGACCGGCCCCGGCGGTATCGGAAAGACCGTACTTGCATCGGAAATCGCCCGTCGTTTGCTGCCATCGCTGGACGGCAACGCCTTCTTCGTCGAACTTGTGTCCCTGTCGGATCCGGGCCTCGTTCCCACAACGCTGGCTCAAGCCCTCGATTTGCATCTTCAGGGAGACGACATTTCCGCAGAGCTGGTGGCCCGCGCCATCGGCACAAAGAAGATGTTGTTGGTGATCGACAATTGCGAACACGTCATCGACGCCGCCGCCGCTATGGTCGAGGCGATCGTGCGTGCTTGCCAGAACGTATCGGTGCTCGCGACAAGCCGAGAGCTTCTCCGTATCGAGGGCGAATTCGCTTATCGCGTGCCCCCGCTCGAGGTTCCGGCGAGCGAGGATCTCGGCAACGCTCTGGAACATAGTGCGGTCCAGCTCTTCATTGCTCGCACCCGGGCCTTACTATGGGATTTTTCGCCAAGCCAGGAAAGGCTGTCTGCCATCGCGTCGATATGTCGGCATCTGGATGGAATTCCCCTTGCCATCGAATTTGCCGCAGCTCGCGCTGCGACCTTGGGCCTCCAACAGATCGCTGGTCGGTTGGATGACCGCTTTGTACTTCTCACCGGCGGACGTAGGACCGCTCTGCCTCGCCATCAGACACTCCGCGCGGCGCTGGACTGGAGCTATGAATTGCTGCCGGAAGCCGAACGCCAGCTGCTTTGCAATCTGGCGATCTTCCCGGCCGGCTTTACACTGGATGCCGCCGTGGCGGTGAGTGGGGAAACCGAGGCGGAAACGGCTCTGGCTATTTCTAATCTCGTCTCGAAGTCTCTGGTGACATTCGAAGGAGCGGAAACAGGTCCTCGCTGGCGTCTCCTCGAAACCGTGCGAGTCTACGCGCGCGAAAAGCTCGGGGTCCGCGACCACTACCAACGCGCCATGCGTCGGCTGGCGAAGTACTTTCTGTCGTTCTTTCAGCCGTTTTCAGAGGAAAGCCATCTTCAGGCTGCGATCGAAGATATTGCTCGCTATCGCCGGGAGATCGACAATCTGCGTGCCGCGCTGAGATGGGCTCTCTCGCCCGATGGGGACGGAATTCTGGGCGCAAGGCTCGCCGCCACCACGAGCGACTTCTGGACTGCCATGTCGCTCGTTTCCGAGGCGGGCGACTGGGCGGAAATAGCGCTCGAACAGATCGGCGAGGAGAGCGGAAGCCGCACCGAGATGGTCCTGCGATGCGCTCTCGGATTCGCGCTGATTTACACCCGGGGCATGAGCCATCGCGGCAGGGACGTGCTGACCGGTGCCTTGTCGCTGGCAAAGGCATTCGATGACTTTGATTACCAGCAGCGCGTGACATGCGCACTTTGGCTGTTCTCCGCCCGATCGATGGAATTGGAAGACGCGCTGGTGTTTGCGCGTGAATACGAGCACGTCGTCAAGGGACGAGACATACAGTCCCGGGCTACGGCCGCATGGCTGGTGGGAATCCCTCAAACTTATCAGGCGGAGCACCAGGAAGCTGGCGAACGGCTTGATTGGGCGGCGAGGCATTTCCCCTTCGACAATCGCCGCAAAGATATGCTGAGGCTGGGTGCCGACGTTCGGACGTCCGCCATGGCCCACAACACGGTGAACCTGATCTCACGCGGTCAGCTGGACGCGGCGGTTCGAACGGCTGAGGAGTCGATCCGGGAAGCACGCGAAACAAGGCAGCCATTCGTCGCATGTGTTGCTCTCGCGTGGTCGGCTGCCTTCGTTTCACTAAGCCTTGACGAGGTGCATCGAGCCAAGGAATACGGCGAAGAGTTGCTCGACCACGCGTTGCAGCATGGCCTGCGCCCTTTTCACGCGGTTGGCCTATGCGTGAAGGGAAGTCTGGCGGCTCGATCGGGCGATCCTATGAATGGAATCGACGCGCTTCGATCCGGCATTGGTGAAATGCGTGAAGCCGCCTACCTGCTTTTTTATCCTTTTTTCTTATGCGAGCTGGCGTCTGCGTTGCAGGCAGCCGGTCGTTTCAATGAGGCGCTTCAGGAAATCGGAAATGCTCTGCATTTTTCAGAGCAAAAAGGCTATCGGTGGATGGTGCCCGAGATTTTGAGAAAGAAGGGCGAGATATTAGCCACCCAGGATATCAGCAACGCCTCTGATGTCCAAAGCTTGTACCAACAGGCAATGCACCAGGCCTCTGCGCAAGGCGGAATTTACTGGCAAATTTCAGCAGGAACCAGCCTGGTCGAGTTCCTCGATCGCAATGGTGGAGGTGGATCGGCTCGCAATATCCTCCTTCCGATCTACCAGCAGTTCACGGAAGGATTTTCCAGCATCAAACTGTTACGCGCAAAGATGCTGATCGAAGGTCTAGGCTGAAACGAAAGCCGAAAGTCGCTGCGCGACAGCCCCTACGTCGCAACCGAAATCAGATTTGGCCCACGTCCATGTTCAACACATGGAGCAAGGCCGCCGGAAAACCGGCGACCAGGCACGCGTCTGAAATGCGTTTACGATCTGACTGAACGGAACGCAGTGCGGAGCTCTTCGCAGAACACCGCCGTCTGCTCCCAAGCTGCGAAGTGCCCGCCCTTCGCGAGCCTGTTGTAGTGTATCAGGTTCGGGTAGGCCCGCTCGGTCCAGCTCCGGGGCGCTGCATAGATTTCGTCGGGAAATACGCTGACCGCAACCGGAATCCTAACATTCTTCACAGCGAAGAATTCAAGCTTGTTCTCCCAGTAAAGGCGTGCCGACGAGACGGCCGTGTTCGTGAGCCAGTAGAGTGTGACGTTGTCAAGGATATCCTCTTGTGTCAGGCCTTCCGTCTCGCCGTCGAAGACGCGGGCGATCAGCTCGTAGCTCCTGACGTCGTGATCGATCATCCACGCGGCAAGGCCAACGGGTGAATCCGCGATCCCGACCAAGGTCTGCGGACGGTTTGCCATTTCGATCGCGTAGCCGAGCCCATGCTTGTAGAAGTCATCGAGCTGGTTGTAGGCGTGTTCCTCGTCGCCCGACAGTCCTGCAGGCTTGGTGCCGCCCGGCCGCAGCGCGGCGGCGATGTCGTCCGGAACGGTGGCCGGCATATTGACGTGGATGCCGACCAGTTCCGGCGGGGCGATCAGTGCCATCTGCTCAGTCACGGCGTCGCCCCAGTCGCCGCCCTGAGCGACATATTTCGAGTAGCCGAGGCGTTTCATGAGTTCGATCCAGGCATGCGCGATCCGGATGGGATCCCAGCCCCTTTCGGTCGGCTTTCCGGAAAAGCCGTAGCCCGGAATTGAAGGGATGACGACGTCGAAAGCGTCCGACGCCGAGCCGCCGTGTGCAGTCGGATTGGTAAGGGGCTCGATGATCTTCATCTGCTCGATGATCGACCCCGGCCATCCATGTGTCACTATGATGGGCAAGGCGCCGTCGCGCTTGGCCTTCACATGGATGAAGTGGATGTCCACTCCGTCGATCTTGGTGGTGAACTGGGGCAGGGTGTTCAGCCTGGCTTCCACCTTTCGCCAGTCATAGTCCTTGGCCCAATACCTGGCGAGCTTTTCGATGGTCGCGGACTGAACGCCCTGGGTATTGTCATCGACGATCTCGCGCTCCGGAAAGCGCGTTGCTTCGATGCGGCGACGGAGATCGTCGAGTTGGGCATCGGTTGCCTTGTATGTGAAGGGACGAATTTCCTCTCCACCGGCCTTGGCTAGGGCGATCGAGGCTGGAAGGATGCTGAGCGCGCCCGCGGCCGCGGCGGTTGCCAAAAGAGTGCGGCGAGTGACTGGGGATGAGATGGATGACATGGGGGTCTCCTGGGTTCGGAATTTCGACGCGCCAAAGCTCTCATGTGCGGAAGTGAGGTTCTATTGCACCAAGGTGTTGCCGATACCATTGGATCGGTTCCGAATACGGATGGCAAAAAGGGCCTTTGGAGCGTGTCGAACAGGCCGACATTGGGAGCAACGAGGCTCGTTGATGTCGTCATCAAAGCGGGCATCTCTCGCTCGTCCGGTCGGCTAAAATTCGAGCGAACTGGGCGAGGCCGCGCCCGATGTTCCATTGGAAGGGGGAGTTCGAACATGGCAAAAGAAAAGGCCGCCATCATCGCAGATGGCGGCCCCAATCCAGGTTCGATCGCAACAGTTGCTGCGGCCTTGCTCTCAGCAGCCGGAAGCACTCTTCGAACGCTCCCATGGCACATGTCGGCAGTACAAAATGAGCCATCAGTCGGGCAACGGCCGTCCTGAGCGCTCGGCGATCATGTACTGCGCATACCAGTCCGGCCAGTTCTCATCATGATTGCCGCCGGTGCGCTTCTCGTGTTCGCCGTGGGCAGCCGCGGCACGGCGCAAGGCGCTTGCAAGGTCGCTCTCCGATGAGAATGCCGCGCCGGTGGCGTCGATGCGCCCTGGCAGCCTGGCCGTCACCTCCTGGAAGAGCCAGCCGTTTCCATCGGGATCGCTGAACGATGCGAAAGATGAGTAGCTCCCGCGAGTTGGATGCGGTCCGGCAAGACGACCCTCGTCGTCCTGATGATGGAAAACGCCGCCGACATCATGAAAGACACCGCTCATCGCGGCACCTCGGGCGGCCAGCGCCGCGTGAGCCATCTCGATGTCGGAAACGATCAGATGAAGGCCTTGCGCGGAACCCGGCTTGGCGGAGGTGACGCCGCTGCCGAAGATCACCGAGCACGGCGAGCCAGGCGGCGTCACCTGAACCACCCGGAACCCGCTCGCGCCGGAAACGTCGGCGTCCAGCCTCCAGCCAAGCCCGGTGTAGAAGGCCTTTGCGCTATCGACGTCGGAAACCGGAATAACCACGACTTCGAGCTTCATGTCGACGTCATGCACCTTCTCTGCGGCAGTCCTGTTGGGTTCCTGGATGGACATTTTCAATTCTCCCGTAATGAGCGTGATGGGCATTGCCCTTGACGCAGCGAACGATGCGTCAGCCCAGTGCGGCCGTCCATTGTCCCATGGTGTCGGTTCGATCGTTGCTGCGATAATCGGCGATGGTCGATGAAGGCCGTGCCGAACGCCTGTGATGTCCGCACGCAAGAAACGCCTTCGTTTGTCCGACAGAACAGACCAAGCGCCTTTGTTCACACTTAAGGCGTGCGCTCGCCCTCGGCGGAGTGTGTCCGCAGAGGGCCGCTTTGGCGCCGCGCGACGTGCCTGTCACGCTGCAAGCGCTTCAACAACATCGCTCGTATTCACGATGGCGCTGGCGTAGTTGGGCATGTTGATTTCCAACGCCGCGTGCATCATTTCGTGCGAGTAGTCGGCAACGGCGTCCCTTACCACCGTGACGTCGTAGCCGAGTTCGGCGGCAAAGCGGACAGTGGCTTCGATGCAGGTGTGAGCGACCAGCCCGATGACGATGATCCTCTCGATGCCGTGTCGCTTCAGCTGCAAATCGAGATCGGTGTTGGCAAATCCGCTTGAACACCAGTGCTCCGAGGCGACGATCTCGCCTTTGGCCGGAACGAACTCGGCACGGAATTCTCCGCCCCAGGTCCCTAGCTCGAAACTTTTACGGTGCCACGCAGCGCGCTGGATCGGCGCCACGAATTTCCAGTTCTCATAATCGCCTTCCCGGTACCGGTGATGCATGGCGAAAAAGATGCGAAGCTTCGCAGCACGCGCTGCGGACAGGACCTGCTGCATGTGTGGCACGCAGTTGTTCGCTTCCGCCACGTCCTTGATCCGAGGCCAGATCTTTCCGCCCTCGGAAATGAAGTCATTGTAGGGGTCGACGACCACGAGGCCGGTATTATTTGGATCATATGATAGAGGTTTCATGGTGCTCTCCGTGCGGCAACTGGATTTAGGTGATCAGTCGTTGCGAAGCGCGGCGCGCTCTATGCTTGCGGCGAAAAGCGGCGTCTCGCCCTTGTTATGGGCAATGGACATCGGCTGGCGTTGCGTCCGGAAGATGTCGAATGGAATCCCCTGGCGGTCGAGGAAGGCAAGCATCTCGTCAGTAGCGTAGGACCTGACGCGGTTGGTGAACTCGCATTTCGCGTCGTCGAGCCTCTTGGCGCTTAGTTCCCAGGTCACATGGATGGTTGTACGTCCCGACGGTGTGAACACGTCCGAGTCGGAGTCGAGGATCAGATGATCCCTCTCGCCGAGCGTCTCGACATAATGCTGGACCATCAGACTGCCGCCGATGGTCTCGACATTGATCGACATCCGTCTGCCGTCCGGCGTCGTGGTGAAGCCAGCCGTGATGTGGGCTGGAGAGCAACCCTGATAGTCCTTCTCGGATAAGGCGAAGCACCATTGAGGAATGTCGATCTTCTCGATCGGGGCATTGATGATGGCGGAAAAGCTTGAATCGACGATCTGGTTCTCAACGCTGCGCATGTCATTTCTCCGTTGTTCATGGTGATGTGCAGGCTCGCGAGCCAAGGCCTGCGATGCCCGTGAAGTGGATTCTGTGGCATCACAGGGACACCGTTACCGAATATTGCGGTCTCTTCAGCCTACTTGTCGGCCAAAGTCTGCGTGTAATGGCCGAGCCTGGACTCGACGTCGGGGTTCGTCTGCAGGCCCATCTCCATCAACCTGCCGATGTTCTTTTGCGCGATGGGGCGCTGGACCGAAGAAATGAAGGCGTCCCAGCCGGCACCGATTTCCGGGTCGGTCGGCAGGCTGGCGAAATCGACCAGCCGTTTCGTATCCGCGATGGCTCCCCGGTCAAATCCAGAGATGCGCGCTGCAAGCGAGTTGACGAAGGGATCGAGCTTGTCGTCTGCGAACGAGCGGTTCACGTAACCATACTGCTCGGCCAGTTCGCCGTTGATGTCGTCGGATCCGAGCAGGACTTCAAGCGCGCGCCCTCGGCCCATCAGCCTGGGAAGCCGTGCCATGGGGCCGCCGCCCGGGACGAAGCCGGCGCCGACCTCCCATTGTGATAGAATGGCCTTTTCCCGGCTCGCAAAGCGCATGTCGCTTGCCAGGGCGAGCTCGCTTCCGACCCCGGTGGCGCGCCCACGGATCAAAGCGATCGATACGACCGGCGCCTTGCTCAATCGCACCAGCATGTCGGGAAGCGGATGAAGGCCGGTGCGCCCTGAGGGAAGGCTCGTCGACTCCTCCAGAGGCGGCGTGAAATTGTAATGGGTCAGAAAAAAGCCCGGCACGTCGCTGTCGAACACGACGACCCTGAGTTTCGGATCGGTCTCGATGTCGGCGATAACCTTCTCGAGCTGCGGAATGGTCTCCGGACCGAATATATTGAACGGAGGGTTGTCGAATGTCACCCGCCAATAGGCAGGCGTCCGCCTGTCCACTTTGATCTGGGATTTGTGTGGTGTTTCGGACCCGGGCTTTGATTGTAGCGTGCTGTCCGGCTTGAGTGGCGACTGGCCGGAGAGCGCAAGCGCCGGCAGCATCAGGACTGCCGAGGCTGTCAGAAACGTGGATGACGCGGCGACGACGGCGAGAGCGCGTCGGGGCCGCAACCTTTTCGATGATGTGAGTGTCATGATTGTCTCCATGTCTGGGCTTGGTCAGCGAATTCCTCCGCTAGGGCTCAATTTCAAGAATGAGTTCGATTTCGACGGGCATTCCGAGCGGGATGCTGGTGACGCCGAGAACGATACGCGGCGGAATCCTTTCCGCTCCGAAGATGTCGAGCAGAAGCTCGGAGGCGCCGTCTGCCACCTTCGGATGTTCGCGGAACGCGTGGGATGTCGCGATATAGACGCCGAGCTTGGAAATACGACGAACCGAGTTCAACGATCCCAGGTGCGACCTCGCGGCCGCGATGCCGCTGAGGCAGGCGGTGCGCGCGGCATCATAGCCTTGAAGGGTCGATAGCTCCTCGCCGACCCGCCCGAAGTAGACGGGATCGTGGCCAATCACCGGAAGCATGCCGCTCAGGAACAGCAGCGGCCCTGACTGGATCGCCTCGACATAGGCGCCGAAAGGCGTCGGCGGGGGAGGCAGCACGATCCCCAGTTCCTGCAGGCGCCCCTCCGGGTCGCGGCCTACCATTTTCCCAAATGTGCGCCGTTGTCGACGTGCAGCACCTCCCCAGTGATATTCGCTGACTCGGTCAGATACACGACGCCGTCGACGATCTCCTGGACGGCCGTGATCGTTCCCATCGGCGAAAGCGATTTGAGATAATCTTTTGGGTTCGTCGCATGCAGCGGCGTATCGACCACACCCGGCGACACCGCATTGACCCGGATGTTATCTCTGGCAAATTCCAGCGCCAGGCTCTTGGTGATGGCATTGAGGCCGCCTTTCGTGATCATCGGCACGGACGCCGTCACGCCGGCGATCGGATGATCCGTCAACGACGACGTGATGGTGACGACGCTTCCTCCCGACTTCTGACGAAGCATCTGCCTGACAGCGGACTTGGTGAAGTGAAGGAAGCCTTCGACGTTGGTCGCTGTGAGGCGCCGAAAGTCATCGATCGTGTAGTCGAGGAAAGGCTTGGTGACGAAGATGCCGGCGTTATTGACCAGCGCGTCGATCGACCCGAACCGCTCGACGGCCCGCTGCGCCACACGCTCGGCGGTCTCCGGATCGGCGACATCGCCGTCGATCAACGCCAGCCTGTCATTGCGCTCCAACGCGCTCGTCTCGCTGATGCGTCTCGACGTCCCGACGACATTGTATCCCTTATCGAGGAAGGTCTTCACGAGGCCGGCGCCGATCCCTTGGGATGCGCCGGTGATCACCACTGTCTTGTGCAGGCTCATTTTCGCCTCCGTTACTGGGCGCATCGATCAGCCGCCCACCACCAATGGCCGGGCGCTGCCTCGATCGCGAGTTGTGTGCTGATCCGGCCTTCAGCCGGGAACGGTTTCGACGTCTCCGTTGCCGTTCTGCCAGGAGCATCTCGCCAAAAACGGTCGCCGCCTATTGTACCAAGGTGTCGCCGATACCTTTGGGTGGGATGGCGAGACCGAGCGCTGATCACCGGAGGAAACCGACTCCGCGCGTTGACGACACCATCGTCTAATGGAATCCGCTTTTTTCTTTCCGCATCCTCAGCAAGCCAGCCCAGGCCGGCGCTCCTTTGAAACCAAACGGAAAGAGGTTCTGACATGCAGAGGCATCTTCGAGAGATAACGGGAAACGAGGCGAAGACCGGCGACGGTTCTCTAGACGCGCTCATAGAGTTCTACAGGGCGTTCAACGCTGCCGACATGAGGGCGCTGGAAGCCGTCTGGGTCGAGGGCGAAGCTCCGAGCATGGACAATCCCATCGGCGGAATCCGACACGGCTGGGGCGCGATTGCCGAGGGGTATTCCAGGCTCTTTCAAGGTCAGGCGAAGGTGCAGGTGGTATTCCACGACTTCACGAGCCAGGGCGGAGAAGACTGGCACCTCTTTGTCGGCCGAGAAAGAGGCCGATGCGACACACCCGAGGAGGGGCTCGATGTCGCCTTTCGCACGACACGCTGGTTCGTTCGAAGGAACGACGTCTGGCGGCAACTCCACCACCACGGTTCGGTCGAAGACCCCAAGATGCTTGCCGACTACCAACGCTTGATTTTTGGGGGCAGGGCGAAGGGAAGCCAATACCAAAGTATCGCCGATACCAAGGTGTAACTGTTGTACGAGCGGAAACTTGCCATACTTCTCCTCACGCAGCCGGTTCTGACTGCGGTCGAACAAGAAGGAGTCGACAGATGAAGATCCTGATGGTGTTTACGTCCCATGACATTCTTGGCAGCACCGGCCGAAAGACGGGCTTCTGGCTCGAAGAAGGAGCTGCACCCTACTATGTCTTTCGCGATGCCGGCGTTGAACTCGTCCTCGCCTCGCCCAAAGCCGGTCAGCCGCCGGTCGATCCGAAGAGCGATCTGCCGGAAAACCAGACGGAGGCGATGACTCGCTTCAAGCAGGACGCAGCGGCGCAGAAGGATTTCGCCAACACCTTGAAGCTGGCGGACATGCGCTCGGAGGACTTCGACGCGGTATTCTATCCGGGCGGCCACGGACCGATGTGGGATCTGGTCGACAACCCGGATTCGATCTGCCTGATCGAGTCCTTCTATAATTCCGGTAAGCCGGTTGCCGCCGTCTGCCATGCACCTGGGGTGCTGCATCGGGTGACATATAACGGCGCGCCGATCGTCAAAGGTAAACGCGTCACAGGGTTTGCGAACAGCGAAGAGGAAGAGGTTCAACTCACCGACGTTGTGCCGTTCCTGGTCGAAGATGAATTGAAGCGGCTCGGCGGACTCTATGAAAAAGCGCCGAACTGGCAGAGCTTCGCCATTACGGACGGCCGGTTGATCACCGGACAGAACCCGGCTTCTTCGACTGCCGGGGCGCAGGCCCTGGTCAAACTACTCGCCAAGCAGTCTACGGCCGGTTCGAATGCTGCGTGAGTGACGACTGAGGTGGCCAGGCTGACAAATTCAGGTCGTGGTCGCAAGCCCTTTGATTTGCGACCACGAAACGCTTCTTATGTAGGGATCCCGGCCTATCATCCGAACTCACGACGCTTTGGCTTCAAAAGCGGGGGCGAAATCACCCAGCGATTTTGCCTTGAGGACGGTGGCCTCGATATCCTGCTCCACGATCGCTTCAAGATCGGCGAAGCCGTCGATTACATAATAGATCGGCTGGAGGATATCGATCCGGTAGGGCGTCCGGAGCACGCTCAGCAGATCGAACGGCCGGAATTCGCATGCCTTGCCGTCCATGGCCGCCTTCGCTTCGCTAGGAGATGAGACGATGCCTGCGCCGAAGCAGCGGCGGCCCTGCGGCGTGTTGATCAGGCCGAATTCGACGGTGAACCAGAAGATGCGGAACAGATGCCAGGAACAGCCCTTGCCGAGGCGGACGGCCGTTTCCCCAAAATGCCGGACGAAATTGGCATAGCTCTGGTTGGTCAGCATGGGGCAGTGGCCGAAAACCTCGTGGAACAGGTCCGGTTCCTCGATATAGTCGATATGCTCGCGACGGCGCAGGAAGGTTGCGAGCGGGAATTTGCCTTGCGACAGAAGCTCATAAAAGCGCGAGGGCGGAATGAGCGCCGGCACGCCTTCGACGCCGAAGCCGGTGGTCTCGTTTAGGCGCCTGTTCACGTCGAGAAGCTGAGGCACCTTGTCGGGCTTCAGCCCCAGCATTTTGACGCCGTCCAGATATTCGCGGCAGGCGGTATCGGAAAGCAGCGTCATTTGACGCCGGTAGAGTTCGCCCCAGATCGCATCTTCATCCGGTGTGTAGTCATACAAACCGTCCGGGCCGGGCAGTTTGGCGGTGTAGCTGCTTTCCTTGGTCATGCGCTGATCCTCCTATGCACGGCGCTATTGCTGCCATTATGATCCGAGTTTGGAGGATTTTCTTTCCTTTCATGCTGGCTATCGCCATAATGGTGGCAAATATTCCCGAACGAGGTGCAGAAAATGAAAGAACCTGGGAATTTTCGCCGCAAGCTTCTGCAACTCGTCCAGGCCGACGGCAGCCTGTCGCTGGCCGACCTGGCGGAAAAGGCCGGCATGTCGCAGAGTTCGGCCTGGCGGAAGATCCAGGAGCTGGAGGCCGACGGCGTCATCCGCAAGCGGGTGACGCTGCTCGATCCTGGAAAACTCGATCTCAAACTCTGCGTCATCGCGCATGTGACGCTGGAGGATCACCACGAAGAGGCGGTCGCCTCTTTCGCTTCGATGGTGCTGGAGCGGCCGGAGATCATGGAGTGCTACGCCTTGTCCGGCGCCTTCGACTACATGCTGAAGATAAGGGCAAGCGATGTGGAAAGCTACGAAGCCTTCATGACCCGCTATCTCATGCGCAACCCGCATGTGCGCACGGTGGTCTCGAGCTTCGTGCTGCGCGAGCTGAAATTCTCGACCGAACTGCCGCTCTGATTTAGATATTTACGCAGGGCGATGCCGTCGACATCAATTTCGTGTTGTCGCCATCAATGTCCCGGCATCAGCACCGGAAAGCCCTCGAATGTCTTCAGCGTGTCGAGCACGATCGATGTCTTCACGTGCTGCACCGACTCGTGCGGCAACAGCACGTCGTTGACGAATTTCGAGAGGTCGGCGAGGCCGCGGGTCGCCACCGTCAGGTGATAATCCATTTCACCGGTCAGCGCATAGGCCTCAAGAACTTCCGGCAGTCCATTGATCAGCTGCGAAAATCGGCGGGCATTGTCTCTGTTGTGGGTCGCAAGCGTCACGGAAATGACCACCAGCATATCGAGTCCCAGCCTCTGCCGATCAAGGTAGGCGCGGTAGCTGCGGATATATCCTTCAGCCTCCAATCTTGTGCGCCGGCGCGAGCATTGCGACGGTGAAAGCGCAATCCGCTCTCCTAGCTCGTTGTTCGTCAGCCTGCCGTCCTTTTGAAGTTCCTGAAGCAGGCGCAGGTCCAATCTGTCGAGCGGTTCATCCATTGCGCGAAATCCCAAAAACACTCACGGATCGTGCAGAATATCTTCCTGGAGCATGAAGAATGCAAGAACTTTGCACGCGTTTTGGGCCACACTTTGCATATCAAATGCCATCTCCTCTGGAGGAAAGAAAATGGGTCCTTTCCCGCATGATGCGCCGCCCTCGGAAATCACCGCCGACAATCCGGCCGGCACCGACGGCTTCGAATTTGTCGAATTCGCCCATCCCGAGCCCGAGACGCTGCGCGAGCTCTTCACACGCATGGGCTACGTTGCCGTTGCCAAACACAAGACGAAAGACATCACCGTCTGGCGACAGGGTGACATCAACTATATCCTGAACGCCGAACCCGACAGTCATGCCGCGCGTTTCGTCGCAAATCATGGTCCCTGCGCCCCATCGATGGCCTGGCGTGTCGTCGACGCCCAGCACGCTTTCGACCATGCGGTGTCAAAGGGCGCCGTTCCCTATGACGGGCACGACAAGACGCTCGACGTCCCGGCGATCGTCGGCATCGGCGGCTCGCTGCTCTATTTCGTCGGGACCCATGGTGCCAAGGGATCGGCTTACGAGGCCGAGTTCGATTGGCTCGGCGAGCGCAACCCGCATCCTGAAGGCATCGGCTTCTATTATCTCGACCATCTGACGCACAACGTCTTCCGCGGCAACATGGACAAGTGGTGGGATTTTTACCGCAACCTGTTCAATTTCAAGCAGATCCACTTCTTCGATATCGATGGCCGCATCACCGGTCTGGTGAGCCGCGCCATCACCTCGCCCTGTGGCAAAATCCGCATTCCGCTGAATGAATCGAAGGACGACACCAGCCAGATCGAGGAATATCTGAGGAAGTACAAGGGCGAGGGCATCCAGCACATCGCCGTTGGAACGGAGGACATTTACGACGCCACCGACAGGCTGGCCGACAACGGCCTGCGCTTCATGCCGGGTCCTCCGGAGACCTATTACGACATGTCCTATGAACGCGTGAACGGCCATAGTGAACCTGTCGAGCGCATGAAGAAACACGGCATCTTGATCGATGGCGAAGGTGTGGTGAATGGCGGTATGACGAAAATCCTGCTGCAGATTTTCTCCAAGACGGTCATCGGCCCGATCTTCTTCGAATTCATCCAGCGCAAAGGCGACGAAGGCTTCGGTGAAGGCAATTTCCGGGCTCTTTTCGAGTCGATCGAGGCCGATCAGATCAAGCGTGGTGTCATCGGGACCGCAGCGGAGTAAACTCTAAAGCGTTGCGCGCCTTGTCAGACGTGCAGCGCTGCGGGTTGTCGGGGAGGAGTGAGCATGGACCAGACATCGATCCAGACGTCGGATGGTGAGGCCGCGGCGGCAAACACGCTGAAATATATGCCGGGGTTCGGCAATGACTTCGAAACCGAGTCGCTCCCCGGCGCCTTGCCGCAGGGCCAGAACAGCCCGCAGAAATGCAACTATGGTCTCTATGCCGAGCAGCTTTCCGGCTCGCCGTTTACCGCGCCGCGCGGGACCAACGAAAGGTCCTGGCTTTACCGCATCCGCCCGAGCGTGCGTCACACCCGCCGCTTCTCCAACGCGTCCTATCCGCTTTGGAAAACCGCGCCGTGTCTCGACGAACATTCGCTCCCGCTCGGCCAGCTTCGCTGGGATCCCATTCCCGCACCCGCGGAGAGACTGACATTCCTCGAAGGGGTGCGGACCATCACGACGGCAGGCGATGCCACCACCCAAGTCGGCATGTCAGCCCATGCCTATGTCTTCAATGAGGACATGGTCGACGACTACTTCTTCAATGCCGATGGTGAATTGCTGATCGTGCCGCAGCTCGGCGCCATCAGAGTGTTCACCGAAATGGGCATCATGGATGTCGAGCCCCTGGAAATATGCCTCATCCCGCGCGGCATGATGTTCAAGATTTTGAAGGGCGGCGAGCAGACTGTCTGGCGTGGCTATATCTGCGAGAACTACGGCGCGAAATTCACTCTACCGGACCGCGGACCGATCGGCGCCAACTGCCTGGCAAACCCGCGCGATTTCAAGACACCTGTCGCCGCGTTCGAGGACAAGGAAACGCCCTGCCGCGTGCATGTGAAGTGGTGCGGAAAATTCTATGTCACGGATATCGGCCATTCGCCGCTGGATGTGGTGGCCTGGCACGGCAACTACGCCCCGTTCAAATACGACCTGCGGACATTTTCTCCAGTCGGCGCGATCCGCTTCGATCATCCCGATCCGTCGATCTTTTCGGTTCTGACCGCGCCGACCGAAGATGCGGGCACCGCGAATGTCGATTTCGTGATTTTTCCGCCGCGCTGGCTGGTCGCCGAACACACCTTCCGTCCGCCCTGGTACCATCGCAACATCATGAGCGAGTTCATGGGCCTGATCCATGGCCAGTATGACGCCAAGGAGGAGGGCTTCGTGCCGGGCGGCATGAGCCTGCACAACATGATGCTTCCCCACGGGCCGGACGCGCTCGCCTTCGAAAAGGCATCCAATACCGAGCTCAAACCCGTGAAACTCGATCACACCATGGCCTTCATGTTCGAGACCCGGTACCCGCAGCAACTGACGAAATATGCAGCCGAGCTCGAAACGCTGCAGGATAATTACCTGGAATGCTGGGATGGCCTGCAACGCAAGTTCGACGGAACGCCCGGTATCAAGTGAAGTCATCCTCCGGCACGGGATTTCGGACATGAAGCTTGCGACGTTAAAAGACTCCACGCGGGACGGCCGGCTGGTCGTCGTTTCCCGCGACCTGACCCGCTGTTCCGAAGTCGGCCACATCGCCCGCACATTGCAGGCGGCACTCGACGACTGGGAGCATGTGGCTCCGAGACTCCAGCTCATTGCCGAAGGCGTCGAGACCGGCGCCCAGCCGACGATCCGGTTTCACGAACATGACGCTACGTCACCTTTGCCGCGGGCCTATCAATGGGCCGATGGCTCCGCTTACGTCAACCATGTCGAGCTGGTGCGCAAGGCGCGCGGCGCCGAGATGCCGGCGAGCTTCTGGACCGATCCGCTGATCTATCAGGGCGGGTCAGACGCTTTCCTTGCGCCGCGCGACCCGATTCTGGCGGCTGACGAGGCTTACGGGATCGACATGGAGGGCGAGGTCGCCGTCATCACCGGCGACGTTGCAATGGGTTCCAGCCCGGAAGCGGCGCTCGACGCCATCCGGCTGGTGATGCTTGTCAACGACGTGTCGCTGCGCGGTCTGATCCCGGGCGAACTGGCCAAGGGATTCGGTTTCTTCCAGTCGAAGCCGGCATCGGCATTTTCTCCGGTCGCGGTAACGCCGGACGAGCTCGGAGATGCCTGGAACGGTGGCAAGCTGCATCTTCCGCTGCTCGTCAGCCTGAACGGCAAGCCGTTCGGCAAAGCCGACGCTGGCATCGACATGACGTTCGATTTTGGCCAACTGGTCGCCCATGCCGCCAAAACCCGTAACCTCCTGGCCGGAACGATTATCGGCTCGGGAACAGTGTCCAACAAGCTCGACGGCGGCCCGGGCAAGCCGGTGGAAGAGGGAGGAAACGGCTACTCCTGCATTGCCGAAATCAGGATGATCGAGACGATCGAGAGCGGATCGCCGAAGACCGGCTTCATGAAGTTCGGGGATCAGGTCCGCATCGAGATGAAGGATCATGCCGGCCATTCGATCTTCGGGGCGATCGAGCAGACGGTCGAAAAATACCAAAGGGCCGACCCGCAATGAACGAGGTCGTCCTATACGACTACTGGCGATCATCGGCGAGCTATCGCGTCCGCATCGCGCTCAATCTCCTGGGCGTCGATTATCAGACAGTGTCCATCAACATGTTGGAGGGCGCGCACAGGACGCCGGACTATCTGGCCCTCAACCCGCAGGGGCTGGTGCCGACATTGGTGATCGACGGAAAAACACTGACGCAGTCGCTGGCGATCGTCGAATATCTCGCCGAGACCCGGCCGGAATGTGGATTGCTGCCATCGGATATTGCCGATCGCCAGAAAGTCCGCGCCCTTGCCTATGCGATCGCTATGGACATCCATCCGATCTGCAACCTGCATGTCGTGTCGCATCTGATGAGCATGACGGATAAGCCCGATGCCCGCGAGGAATGGATGAAACATTTCATCTCCGACGGACTGGGGAAACTGGAAGCGATGATCGGCGAAGCCGATGGCGCGTTCAGCTTTGGGGACGCGCCGACGATGGCCGACCTCTGTCTCGTTCCCCAGGTCTACAACGCCCGCCGCTGGGGAGTGGAGTTGACCGCTTTCAAGCGCATCGTCGACATCGATAGCAAATGCGCCGAACTGCCGGCCTTCCAGGTGGCGCATCCTGACCGCGTCAGACCGTAGCGGCAGACCAGCCGGGACAAAATCCGAAGACTCACTGCCTTTCCTGCAACTCTCGCATCAATTGCCGGCACGTATCGGATCGCGTGGACGGTGGCCTCACGATCGCGGCGAGGAACCGCCGTTTACCTTGTATCATCACTTCTGATTGTGCCGCTTGCCAGAAGATTGGTCCTTGTGCATTGATTATATGCTGTTGGGGTAGGTCTGAAATGTTCTCGTCAAAGCTGTCGATCTTCAACTCGTGATGGACACGGGTTTGGTCGCATTGAAAGCTGACGGTCTCATCGCAAGAATTCGATGATCGCCCGGCAATAGGTGGGCAAGATATGCTGCGAGTGACGACGGGAGAGATACACGTGCTCGAAGGCTGGAGAAGAATGCGGAAATCCGTCTCGTTCATATCGATGCTGCTGGCGTTCGTCGCCCTTGCCGCGGAGGCACATGCGGCCATTTCCTACCAACGTCTGGACGGCGCGCCGGGAGAGCGCGCCCTGGCGATAAAAGGCGTGTTCGAGAGTTCCGACGATCCGATGACGCTTGTCGACGAATATACGCAGTACCAGCCGAACTATGTCACCTTTGACTCGCCCGGCGGAAACGTGGTCGCCGCGATCAGGTTCGGTCGGGCCCTCCGCCTGCTGAATGCAAGAACGTTCCAGATCAGAGCCGCCGAGTGCGCATCGGCTTGCGCCTTCGCCTTCGTCGGTGGCGTTGAAAGGTTTGCCGAGCCGGGCTCCATCGGCGTGCATCGGGTTTCGTTATCCGAAGATGCCGGCATGGACAACAAATTGGTAGTCTCGTCGGTTCAATCGCTGACCGGCGAGATCATCGGATATCTCACCGATATGGGGGTAAGCCCCAATCTGCTGCAGCTCAGCCTGTCGATCGACAGCACCGATATACGGTATCTCACCGCTGCCGAAATGCGGGACTGGAACATCATCACGCCCGAGAACATGCCCTCGCCACCGGCAAGCACGTCACCACAGCCGGACGCCGCGCCAGAGCTGAGCGCAACACCCGCCATCATGCCATCGGACCCAAGCGCTTCCGAGGAGGCCACCGCATCCGCACCCGGCGACCTGACCACGGAGGCGCTTGATTTCGCCAACCGATACAATGACGAATGGTCGAAAGACAGTGCCTCGGCGTTGGCCTTTATGAAGGGCGTCTATGCCGACGAGGTCTCCTTCTTCGGGACCTTGGTCGACAAAGACGTCATCTTAAAGGACAAGGCGGCCTTCGCCCAACGCTGGCCGGAGCGCATATACAGCGTCAAACCCGGCTCCGTGACTGCCAGCTGCGCCGGAAAATGCGAAATGTCGGGAATTGTCGAGTGGTTTGCCGGAAACAGGGACACGGGTAAGACGTCCTCCGGGATGGCGGAATTCTCTTTCGTGTGGAACACGGCCTCTCTGCAGATCGAGTCCGAGACCGGAAAGGTGCTCGCCACCGACAAGGGGGCCAAGGCACCGGATCGGTTGATTACTCAGTGGATAGGACTGGACGACATCTGCCGCGGCAGCACAGATCGCTACGGCATCGAGACGGAGCGGGCCTGCAAACGGCGCGATCAGATCGGTCCGCTGCTCAATCGCGCGGACTGGTGTTATGGCCATGAGGAAGAAGCCGGAATGGACTGGAAATGGCACAAATGCGACGCCAACTCCCGTAGGTATGGAGATTAAGGATCGCCGGTCCGCAGACGAGGTGCGGCAATTGTCTGGGCGAGGCGGTCATCGCGGTGACCGTCGTAAAGCGACGGCGCTCTAACACTTTCAATCGACACGTCCTGCTTTCCGAAAATCGATTCCGATTTCGGGCCGATGCGTTAGCAGCCGTCAAGCACCTTGATCCTCGAGACCAGGGTCTTGCCGAACACGTAGGTGGTCTGGACATCGGCGCGACCCTCGCAGCGACGGCCGTCACTGGTGACGTATTGGTACGAAACCCTGACATCATCATTGCCGCGTAGCGCCGTGCCTGTGAGTTTGAGCGGCTGCGACATCGCGCCGAAGAAGGCGTGGATCGACGCTTCGTTGAAGGGGCCTTGGCCACGCTTTTCCGGAATGACCAGCGCCGAGGCGGTTTCACCATCGGCTGCGGCGAGCGCGGAGTAGAAGGCCGTCACCGTACCCATCGGATCGTGCGGAAACGTCTTGCCCGCTTCGGACGCCGGATCAGGTCCGTCCTCGTCAATCGCGTCGTAAGTGATGCCCACGGTCTGCGCCTTGGCGGCCGTCAGCCACGCGATGCCTTCAGGTGGTGCCGACGTCACGTAGGCGATGGCAGTCTCGGACAATCCCAACTGGTTGAGATAAGCTCCGACCAGCGCATTGGCGACGCCGCTCTCGCTGGCCTTGCCGTCCACTACGCGATAGGCGGCATGGAAGCCGATATTGGATTCAGGTTGAAGAAACCGGGGCGACCCGGCAAGCCAGGTGAGGGCGCAAGCTGACGCACACAAGGTCCCCGGCGGGGTGGCCGTCGCAAAGCCTCGAAGGCGGATGGCACGCCCGATCTCGATCCCGGCTTTGAGATCCCCGCCCTCGCTGTTCAGAAAAACAAGGGCCTTGCTGGAGGCCGTGGCCAGGTTTCTGAAGATGATTTCGTCACCGTCATTCAAGACGCCCGTGACGGAGATCAGGTCCGTATCATTCTCCAACGGCTGTCGCGTGATCTCTGCCGCAGACAGAGGAAATGCACATAGAAACAGCAACCCAGCAACGATGTAACGCATCGATTCCCCCGCGTTCGTGATCGCTATTCAACATTGCGACGAATGTTCTTGCAAGCCTGGGCTGACCACCGAGGTACGTGACCACCTGCGGGAGATTGGCGTCGTGCCGTCAGCGTAATCGCCCCCGAGGCGGGAGAAAGATGCTGCAATACAAGAAGCGCGCTCCATACGGGCTGTAGGTGTCGATGATTGCTCCCTGGCTCTAGTGGTTGCCCATACCTATCGCTGAGCGTGGCGCGTCATCGAGGATACGTTGGCATTTCAAAATGCTACTCTGCCGACCTCGACAGCGTGCGACGGGCGTCGCAGTGAGCTGGCGGCTCCTGCGATGTTTAGGTTGCGTCTCTTCGCCTCGTCGGTCGTTGATCCTGCGAGGAACCTCTCGATCTCACGCAGATGCTTTGGCTTGACGGCGTCATCCTCGCATTGGCCATGGTGCCCCTTCCAGATATTCGCGGCGATTGGGCTGTTCACTGCCTCGGTGATCGCCTGTTTCGCAACGTCGTTCTCGGAAACGAGGTTTTTCGTCATCAAGGTGTGGATCGCTTCGCCAAGAACGACGGCCGAATCGTGGAAGTTGATATGCTCGACCGCAGTGTAGATTGGATCTCGTCGTCCGTCATCGAGGCAATGGTGCGCGGTGAAAATCCAATCATGGATCATGTAGGCAGGTGCATAGCCCCACGGATTGAAGCCCTTGAACGGCTGAACGATCTTTGGCACGGAGCCGCCGTCGGTGTACATGACGCTTGGAACGATTGGAGCTGAATTGACGCCTGGGCGACGAAACGTCAACGGGGCATGAGGGTCGGGCACGAATACGAATTTCCCGTCACCGGCCCTGTCGCCTTCTCCGACCCACATGACGATCAACGTTCCAGAGAAGGTGCCAGGCTGCAGATCGCCAAAATCGATGGTCGTGCAGCTCGCAAGCACGGACGCCATTGATGCGGCGATTAGCATTACCGACCTCTTTCGTCGGCTTGGCCTTCGGCCAATCGAGTTTGCAATCCCAGCCAGGTTCGCCATCAGTGAGTCGTTTCCCCTCTCACGTTGACAATTTCCAGGCACCTTGAGTGCCTGGAAAATCTGCGTTTTTATATGCCTGTTGGGCTTGGTCAGTTCTTGCTTTGGTTTTTCACTCCAGAACTAAAGAGCAACAAGCCTACTCAGCTGCACCCGCTCGTCGCACCGCACGTATCGCACTTCTCGCAAGTCCCATTCCGCACCATCGTAAAGTTCTGGCACTCCGAGCACATGTTGCCGGTATAGCCCTGCATGATCGAGCGCTGGCGGCGTTCGGCTTCCCGCTTCTTGGCCTCCGATTTCGCCGTTGCCGCGTCCGCTGCCGCCTTGTCGGAGAACAGGGCCGTTGCGTCGCTGGTGAGTTCTTCGGTCACCTCCTCGGCGATTTCTTCCGCCAATTCCTTGGCGCGCTCCTCGTAATCGCGCTTGAAGGCGACGATTTCGGAGTTGGCGATGGCAACCGTCGGCTCCAGCTTGCGGGCAGCCGCGCCTGCAAAGGCAGTCACGGTGCCGGTGGAAGCGGCGCGGGCAGGGGCGGCGGTGGCCGCACCCTTGGGCTCGGCCGCCGCCTGGCGTTCGCCGCCGGTGCCGGGCACCAGCGTCGGCTTGTAGCCGCGGGTCCAGCCGGTGGAGAGCAGGTTGGTCTTGCCTTCCTGGATGCCCTTGCCAAGCGCGGTGTTCGAGAAATCAGACGTATCGACATGCGCAAGGTCATGGCGGCCGAGATAGGAGACGGCAAGTTCGCGGAAGACATAGTCGAGGATCGAGGTGGCGTTCTTGATCGCGTCATTGCCGATGACCATGCCGGCCGGCTCGAACTTGGTGAAGGTGAAGGCCTCGACATATTCCTCGAGCGGCACGCCATATTGCAGGCCGAGCGAGATGGCGATGGCGAAATTGTTCATCATCGCGCGGAAGGCAGCACCCTCCTTGTGCATGTCGATGAAGATCTCGCCGAGGCGACCGTCGCCGAATTCGCCGGTGCGCAGATAGACCTTATGTCCGCCGACGGCGGCCTTCTGGGTATAGCCCTGGCGGCGGTTCGGCAGCTTCTCGCGTTCGCGCGAAACTCGCTCGATCACCCGCTCGATGATCTTTTCGGTGATGGTGACGGCCTGGGCGGCCAGCGGCGCCTGCAGCAGTTCCTCCAGCGCATCCTCGTCGTCCTCGTCTTCGATCAGCGAGGAATTGAGCGGCTGCGACAGCTTTGAGCCATCGCGATAGAGCGCGTTGGCCTTGAGGCCAAGCTTCCAGGAGAGCATGTAGGCGTTCTTGCAATCCTCGACGGTCGCCTCGTTCGGCATGTTGATCGTCTTGGAAATCGCACCCGAGATGAAGGGCTGGGCCGCCGCCATCATGCGGATGTGGCTTTCCACCGAGAGGTAGCGCTTGCCGATCTTCCCGCAGGGATTGGCGCAATCGAAGACCGGCAGATGTTCATTCTTGAGGAAGGGCGCGCCTTCCAGCGTCATCGCGCCGCAGACATGGATGTTGGCGGCTTCGATGTCCTTCTTCGAAAAGCCGATATGGTCGAGCAGGCTGAAGCTCATGTCGGCCAGCTGTTCGTCGGAAACCTTCAGCGTCTCCTTGAGGAAGTCGGCGCCGAGCGTCCACTGGTTGAAGACGAACTTGATGTCAAAGGCACTCTTCAGCGCGGCGTTGACGGCTTCCACCTTCTCGTCGGTGAAGCCCTTGCTCTTCAACGATGGCGGATTGATCGCCGGTGCCTGGTTCAGGTTGCCGTGGCCGACGGCATAGGCCTCGATCTCGGCGATCTGGCTTTCCGAATAGCCGAGCGTGCGCAGCGCGTCGGGTACGGCACGGTTGATGATCTTGAAGTAGCCGCCGCCGGCGAGCTTCTTGAACTTGACGAGGGCGAAGTCGGGCTCGATGCCTGTCGTGTCGCAATCCATGACGAGACCGATCGTGCCTGTGGGCGCGATGACCGAGACCTGGGCATTGCGGTAGCCATGCTGTTCACCGAGCTCGAGCGCCTTGTCCCAGGCCGATTTGGCGTGGGCGACAAGATCCTGGTCCGGGTTTTCCGAATGGATCAGCGCGACCGGGTTGATCGACAGCGCTTCATAGCCGGAGCTCTCGCCATGCGCCGCACGGCGATGGTTGCGAATGACCTTGAGCATGCTCTCGCGGTTCGGCGCGAAGTTCGGGAACGGGCCGAGCTCGGCAGCCATTTCGGCCGAGGTCGCATAGCAGATGCCGGTCATGATCGCGGTCAGCGAGCCTGCGATGGCGCGGGCTTCTGCGGAGTCATAGGGAATGCCCGACGACATCAGCAGGCCGCCGATATTGGCGTAGCCGAGGCCGAGCGTGCGGTATTCGTAGGAGAGTTCGGCAATGCGCTTCGACGGGAACTGCGCCATCATCACCGAGACTTCGAGCACGACGGTCCACAGGCGAACCGCATGTTCGTAATCGGCGATGTTGATGCGCTTGGTGGCCTTGTCCTTGAACTGCAGCAGGTTCAGCGAGGCAAGGTTGCAGGCGGTGTCGTCGAGGAACATGTATTCCGAGCACGGGTTCGAGCCGCGGATCGGGCCGCCGGCCGGCGAGGTGTGCCAGTCGTTCATCGTCGTGTTGAAATGGATGCCCGGATCGGCCGAAGCCCAGGCGGCGTAGGAAATAGTTTCCCAGAGATCGCGGGCCTTCAGCGTCTTCATCACCCTGCCGTCCTTGCGGGCGGTCAGGTGCCATTCGCCATCATTTTCGACGGCGCGCAGGAAGTCGTCCTTGATCGAGACGGAGTTGTTGGAGTTCTGGCCGGAGACCGTGAGGTAGGCTTCCGAATCCCAATCGGTGTCATAGGTCTTGAATTGGAGATCCTTGTAGCCCTGGCGGGCAAACTGAATGACGCGCTGGACGTAGTTCTCGGGAACCTGATCCTTCTTGGCGGCGCGGATTTCGCGCTTCAGGGCAGGGTTCTTGTTGGGGTCGTAGCAATCGCCATTATCGCCGCCTTCGCAATTGAAGCAGGCCTTCATGATCGCCTTCAAATGCCTGGCGACGACCTTCGAGCCGGTGACGAGCGCTGCAACCTTCTGCTCTTCCTTGACCTTCCAGTTGATGTATTCCTCGATATCGGGATGGTCGATATCGACGACTACCATCTTGGCGGCGCGGCGCGTCGTGCCGCCCGATTTGATGGCGCCGGCGGCGCGGTCGCCGATCTTCAGGAAGCTCATCAAGCCGGAGGAGCGGCCGCCGCCGGAAAGCTTTTCGCCTTCGCCGCGCAGCATCGAGAAGTTGGAGCCGGTGCCGGAGCCATATTTGAACAGGCGCGCCTCACGCACCCAGAGATCCATGATGCCGCCTTCGTTGACGAGATCGTCCTCGACCGACTGGATGAAGCAGGCATGCGGCTGCGGGTGTTCGTAGGCCGACTTGGATTTGGTCAGCTTGCCGGTGAAGGGGTCGACGTAGAAATGGCCCTGGCCGGGACCGTCGATGCCATAGGCCCAGTGCAGGCCGGTGTTGAACCACTGCGGCGAGTTCGGGGCGACGCGCTGGGTGGCGAGCATATAGGCAAGCTCGTCCTTGAAGGCCGAGGCATCTTCCTCGGAGGAGAAATAGCCGCCCTTCCAGCCCCAATAGGTCCAGGTGCCGGCAAGACGGTCGAAGACCTGGCGCGCATCGATTTCGGAGCCGGTCTGCTCATCCTTCGGCAGGGTCTTCAGCGCAGCATCGTCGGGAACGGAGCGCCACAGGAAGGAAGGAACATCGTTTTCCTCGACCTTCTTCAGCCGGGTGGGAACGCCGGCCTTGCGGAAATACTTCTGCGCCAGCACGTCGGTCGCGACCTGGGAGAACTGCGCGGGAACGTCGATGTTCTCGAGGCGGAACACGATCGAACCGTCAGGGTTCTTGATCTCGCTCGTCGCCTTGCGGAATTCGATATCCGCATAGGCGCCTTGGCCGGCCTTCGTGAAACGACGTTCGATGCGCATAGTCTTGACCTCGCGTTGGCGCCCGGTCCCCGCGACCTCGGCGCAAAATTCCTATCCGGCGGCACTTTGTCGTCGCGCAGCCAGTCTCGTTTCCGTATTGTGACAGGGTGTCATCCGGAGATGTCCTTCCTGTATCTTGTGGTAATGGTGGCTGCAAACGCTAAATATAGTATTAACAGCTTATTATCGCCAGTCCCGATGTCACTTTTTTTGGAGGCTGAAAATCGCACAGAAATCCTGTCAGGCCCGAACCGGTTCCGGTCGATCGCCCTGATTCCGCGTCCTAATTTTCAAAAGGGAACCGGGCTCGTTACCTCCGGTCCTGTCGCCGCCGCAACATCAGGATCAGTAAAGTTTGAAACAGCTGATTCCGTCAAGGGCTGGCTTTTAATTGATTGCTAACCACAACATGTTGTGGATGCGCCTGTGGAGATTGGGGAAAGCCGGGGAGCGCTGATATTACAATGGCTTGCAGGCGTTGCCGGCTAAGGAAAACCTCTGAATGGCAAAAAACAGTCCTGCGGCAAATCTTATGATGGCATTTCCGGCGCAAATGAGCATGCCGATTCGCCGGTGAAATCAGCGCTCTTGTTCTTAGTCATGTCGTTGTCGCAAACCGCTGCACAGTTTTGCGCGACACGCTTTTAAAGCGCATCGATGGCGATGGTGACGATGGCGACGCCGATCGGCCTATTCTCTTCGTCCATGACGACAAAGCTCGCCTGCGTCTCGAGATTCTGGGTGGATTCATTGCGTTCCGCCCGGTCGATGAAGATCTCGCGGGAACCGTTAGCGAAGGTTTGGAGATATTTCTCCTCGTCGCCCTGCCAGAAGTCGGCGGTGATGGTGCTCTGCCCGACATTCAGCCCGTGGCTGTCGGTGACGAAAAATTCGATGATCACCCCTTGCGAGGCGTCCTGCTCGGCTTTGAGGTAATGCGATATGGATTTATCGAGCAGCAGCTTGACCATCTGCAGGTGGTGCTGATCGACCTCCGACCGGTAGGTCTCGTCCAGAACCCGCATATCCATTTCGCTGACATCGCCGAATTTCGCGTTTTGCTCGGCAATAGCTTTCAGCACCAAGGGCGTTTCCACCATCGGCCGGATCCGCTTCTCGACGTAATCGCGCACGAGGGGAACATAGGCAGGCTCAGCGCGGACGGGCGCCAGCGGCAACAGAAAGGCCGCCAGCCCGACGATCACAGCCGCTCTTATATGCCCCCGTCGAGCCATCGTGCTTCCCTATACGCATTGTTCGCTGCACGCTTTGGGCGCAACCCGACACGATTCGCATCCGTCGAGTTTATGAGCAAAAGATAAAATAGATGTGCAGATCCCGATAGCGGATTCTGAAAACCTCGCCGACAAAATCTGGAACAATTTCAAGTGGTAAATGCGATGGTTGCGCGCTTTGATCAGTGGCGATCAGCCCGCGCCCTTGGCGATCGGCTCCTGATAGGTGAAGCCCATGTCCCAGGGGAAATAGATCCAGGTATCCTGGCTTACCTCGGTGATAAAGGTGTCGACCGTCGGCACGCCCTTCGGCTTGGCGTAGACGCAGGCGAAATGTGCTCTCGGCAGCATGGCGCGCACCTGTGCGGCGGTCTTGCCGGTATCGGTCAGATCGTCAACGACGAGCACGCTTTCGCCGCCATTTTCCATAAGTTCGGGTGCTATTCCCTTGAGCAGCACCATGTCGCCCTGGTTCACATAGTCATGATAGGAAGCGACGCAGACGGTCTCGATCAGCCGGATATTCAGTTCGCGCGAAATGATCGCAGCCGGAACCAGGCCGCCGCGGGTAATGCAGACGATCGCCTTGAATGTTTGATCAAGACCGGCAAGCCGCCAGGCAAGGGCGCGCGCATCGCGGTGGAACTGATCCCAGGAAACGGGAAAGGCTTTATCGGGAAGGGACATCGGGCTGCTCCGCGGCATGAAAAAACGACACGCCGTTTGTCGGCGACCGGACGGGCTTGAAGCGGCGATCGGCAAAACGCAAACCGCGCAGCCGGAACTGCGCGAGATGGGCCGAGCTCGAAGCTGTCATCGGTCGCCGCAATTAGCGGGATTTGCCGGCAAAAGGCAAGAGCAGCCAATCAACGTGACAGCAGGGTCAGCGCCGTCATCGATTGCAGCAGGGTCTTGGTCGTGCCGCCGAAGATCATCTGCCAGAGCCAGGAATGGGTATAGGCGCCCATGACGAGAAGATCGATGCTGCTGTCCGAAAGCCGGTTCTCGATGACATGCGATGCGCTCTTGTCCGCACTTTGTGCCGTCGAAAGCGTCGTCTTCACGCCATGACGTGCCAACGTCGCGGCGATGTCGGCGCCAGCCGTCAGCGGCGATTGCAGCGCCGTGTCGGCCGGATCGACCGAAAAGATCTCCACCTCGTCGGCGGCTTTGAGGATAGGCAGCGCGTCGAAGGTCGCGCGCGCCGCCTCCTTCGAACCGTTCCAGGCGATCAGCACGCGCTTGATCGGCTTCGGCTGGCGGATGATATAGGGGATCATCAGCACCGGCCGGCCGCTTTCGAAGAGAAAGCTGTCGACGTCGACGTGGCTGTCGGAAGGTCTGGCCGGGTCGGCCTGTGAGGCGATCAACAGGTCGGCGCTGCGGGCACTTTCGATCAGCGGCGCGGAGCCGTATCCGGTGGATGTGGCAAAGCTGCGCCACTCGGAGGAGGAGCCTGATGCCTCCGCTTTCGCCCTGAAGATGCGCTCAACCGCAATCGTTTCGCTGTGCGCCATGTCCTGCAGCGCCTGCACGGCGACGGGATCGGGGATCTCCATCGGTGCCACCAGCGGTACGGCGGAGATGATTTCGGCATGCAGGCCGATCACATGGGCGCCGCTCTGAGCAGCAATGGCAAAGGCGAAATCGGCAACCGCAGCACTATTGTCTGATGTATCGAGAATGGCGAGAATGGTTTTGTAAGACATGTCAATTCTCCTTGCGCTGAAATGGCGTGCGCGAGGGAAGGAATGCGCCGAGCCGTTCTCCTGTTCCTTGATAGGGATCAAGGATGGCCTTTGAGTTCCGGCGTTTCCCTCATGCCTCCGCGGAATGGTTTTCGGCGATGTCCTTCTTTTGGCGGATGGCGTCGATCATCGCCTGCACCTCGGCGCCGGCTGCATCGATTGCCGCCTGCGAGCGGCCGCGTACGACGATCTCCGTCGAGAATTTCTGGCCGATATAGCGCGGGTAGGAACCGATGCTGGTTTCCGGATGTGCTTTCTGAATAGCGGTCAAGGGCGTGCCGATCTCGCCTTCGCCGTAAGGGCAGGCGATGGCGAGCGAGAGCACCGGCGTGCCGGTTCGAAGCGTCGGCAGCACATTGTCGACCATCGCCTGGAAGACCTGCGGCACGCCGGCCATGACATGGACGTTGCCAATGATGAAGCCGGGCGCGGTCGAGACCGGATTGGCGATATGCACAGCCCCGCGCGGCATGCGCGCCATGCGCTGGCGCGCCTCGGTGAATTCCATCTCTCGGCGTCGGTACATCTCGGCAAGCAGTGTCATTGCCGTCTCGTCATATTCGCAGGGCACGCCGAAAGCCTTGGAGATGGCATCGGCAGTGATGTCGTCATGCGTCGGCCCGATACCGCCCGAGGTGAAGACGTAATCATATTTGCGGCGAAGCGCGTTCAGCGCCTCGACAATCGCCTCCTCGTCGTCGGCGACGATGCGCACCTCCTTGAGGTCGATGCCGGAAAGTGTCAGCAAATCGGCGAGGTGGCCGATATTTTTATCCTTGGTGCGGCCGGAAAGAAGTTCGTCGCCGATGGCGAGCATGGCGGCGGTGACGACGATGTCTTGGCTCATGGGGTGTTCCGTGATCTGAGGCTGGTGAATAGGTAGTGCCGTTCGGCCGCTTTGCAAACAGTCAGAGCATGATGCCGAAAAGTGCAAGCGGTTTTCGGACGACATCATGCTCTCACTATTGATTGCGAAGAGCATTCGGATTTTAGGCCGAGCCAGCCTGAAATCTGAATGCTGTTCGGCGCATACGTTCGTTTTTGCTGAAATGAAAACGCAAGTGAATTTTCGTCTACGGATGTTGAACACTGAGTTCTTCAAGGCATGGCTGTGTTCCGAAACTGGCGCTGATAGAACTCCCTCAGGAAATTCAACCAATGCTCCAAGGGAGATTGAAGATGGCGAAGGTTCTTGTCCTTTATTATTCGGCTTACGGCCATATCGAAACCATGGCCTATGCCGTTGCCGAAGGCGCGAAGTCGGCCGGTGCCGACGTCACCGTCAAGCGCGTTCCGGAACTGGTTCCGGAAGATGTCGCCAAAGCTTCCTACTACAAGGTCGACCAGGCGGCTCCGATCGCCACCGTCGACGAGCTGGCCGATTATGATGCGATCATCGTCGGTGCCGGCACCCGCTTCGGCACGGTCGCCTCGCAGATGCGCAATTTCTGGGATCAGACGGGTGGCCTCTGGTTCGCCGGCAAACTCGTCGGCAAGCTCGGTTCGGTCTTCACCTCTTCGGCAACCCAGCACGGCGGCCAGGAGACGACCATCCTCGGCTTCATCCCCACCTTCCTGCACCAAGGCATGGTTGTTGCAGGGTTGCCTTATGCCTTCCAGGGCCAGATGGGCACCGAGGAAGTCAAGGGCGGCTCGCCTTACGGCGCCTCCACCATCACCAATAGCGACGGCTCGCGCCAGCCTTCCGAGATCGAGCTGGAAGGCGCGAAATACCAGGGCGCCCACATCGCCAAGCTTGCTGCCAAGCTCGCCTGATCTTTGACGCTGAAATGATAAAGGCGCGGCAGGCGTGAGCTCGCCGCGTCCTTTCCGTTTCTCCCGCGACAGACCGAGTGCCCCTTGATCGGCCGTGGTTTTTGGGCGGAAAATGTGTGACGGATCATTCGGCGGTGCAACTGTCAAAACAGGCGTGATTTTTACGGCTTGCGGCTCTTCCCATCGCCCACGACGCAAGATATTGAAAACGCCGCAAGCGGGCGTGGCGAAACTGGTAGACGCAAGGGACTTAAAATCCCTCGGCCTTGGCTGTACGGGTTCGACCCCCGTCGCCCGCACCACCTTCATAATCCCGTTCGAATATGCTTGTATTATGCGTGTATATTGTGGATAAAAGCGCACTATTGCTTGCATATGACATTTTCGGTGCAAGGATTGCGCCGCGGCGGTTGAGTAAGTGTTGTCTTGTGGGAGTAAGACGATGGTTTACGATTGGAGTGGGGCAAGGACTAGGCGCATCCGCGTCTTCAAGACCAGTCTCGCGCTTGTTCTCGCAACTGCGATGGCCGCGATACCACTGTTCTTCTGGGCCGTGCAGTTGGGCGATTTCTAATTCGAGATAATCAGCGTTCTGCGAACGGAAGGGCGTTTGGCGCCTTCGTATCGCGCCATTTGTTGATCACCCAGCCGGCAAGCAGCCCGAGGGCTGTACCCATCGCCTTGACGCTCGCGTCATGCAGGCGCGGATGGCGGGTCGGCGCGAAATATTGCAGCCCTTCGATGGCGAATGCGCCGAGGATCAGCAGCACGGCCACCGTTTTCCATTGTTTCGGATAGGCAAGCGCGAAGGCGAGGCCGAGAAGTAGATAGGCAACCGCGCGGTCAACATCGACCATCGTGACTGTATTCGGCCTCTCTCCGATCGGCGAAACCGTGACGAAGATGATGAAGGCGAGCAGCAGCCAGGCGAGCGGTTTTGCGAATTTAAAGATCATCATGACTTCATATAAGTGGCCGCCCTTTTCATTGACAGTTAAAATCAGTTCATGTGCCGCCAATTTCGCGATTGGCTTAAGAAAGCCTTCCTCGGAGCGAACCGGTATGGGAGCGAACCGGAAACGGCCGAAACGGGCTTTCTTTTGCCGGCCGGCCTGTGCAATAGCGGCGGTGGCTAGTTGAGAGAATGGACCACGCCCGTGACGAGACTTGATGTCGAAAGCGCCGAAGAGGCGATGCGCAGCCTTTTTCCGGCAACGCCGCTGCAGCTCAATGATCACCTTTCGGCCCGCTATGGGGCCGATATCTGGCTGAAGCGCGAGGACCTGTCGCCGGTGCGCTCCTACAAGATCCGCGGCGCCTTCAATTTCTTCCGCAAGGCGATCGGGCAGGGTGCTGCCGGCAAGACCTTCGTCTGCGCCTCGGCTGGCAATCACGCCCAGGGCTTTGCCTTCGTCTGCCGCCATTTCGGCGTGCCGGGCGTCGTTTTCATGCCGGTGACGACACCGCAGCAGAAGATCGACAAGACCCGTATGTTCGGCGCCGAATTCATCACCATCCGGCTGTTCGGCGACTTCTTCGACCAATGCTACCAAGCCGCCCGCGAACACGTGGAGGCGGTCGGTGGAGTCATGGTGCCGCCCTTCGACCACGCCGACATCATCGAGGGGCAGGCGACCGTCGCCGCCGAAATCATGCAGCAGCTGCCGGAAGGAACGGTGCCCGACATTGTCGTCCTGCCGGTTGGCGGCGGCGGACTGGCCGCCGGCATCACCGGCTATCTCGACGGCACGGTGCCGAAATCGGCTTTCGTCTTCATTGAGCCGGCCGGTGCGCCGAGTCTCAAGCGCAGCATCGAGGCGGGCAAGGTGACGACGCTTCCCAAGGTCGACAATTTCGTCGATGGCGCTGCAGTGGCGCGCATCGGCGACCTGAATTTCGCGGCTCTTCGCGATTTTCCGGCAAGCCAAGTGCAACTCATGCCGGAGAACGCCATCTGCGTCACCATTCAGGAGATGCTGAATGTCGAGGGCGTCGTACTGGAGCCGGCCGGCGCCCTGTCGCTGACGGCGATCGCCGCGATGGACTGCCAAGCGATCCGCGGCAAGACCATCGTTGCCGTCGTCTCCGGCGGTAATTTCGATTTCGAGCGTCTACCTGACGTAAAGGAAAGAGCCATGCGCTACGCAGGGCTGAAGAAATACTTCATCCTGCGGCTCGCCCAGCGCCCTGGTGCGCTCCGGGATTTCCTCAATCTGCTTGGCCCCGACGACGATATCGCCCGCTTCGAATATCTGAAGAAATCGGCGCGCAACTTCGGTTCCATCCTGATCGGCATTGAAACCAAAGCGCCTGAGAATTTCGCCCGGCTGATCGGAAATTTCGAAGCAGCCGGCATGGGTTACGAGGATATCACCGAAAACGAGATCCTCGCCAACCTGATCATTTGACTTGGCGACAGCGATATCGCCGTGCTAAAGGCGGAGCATGGCTTCGTTCTTATCAAATATCTTTTCGATGTTCTCCGGCGGCGGCAAACCGGCGACGGAGGCGGCAGGTCCTTCGGGCGAGCCGCAGCTTTACGGCGACTGCACGATCTATGCCGAGCCGCGTAAGGAAGGTGGCCAGTATCGCCTTGCCGGCCGCATCGAAAAGAAGGTCGGCGACGAGGTGCTGGTGCGCAATTTCATCCGCGCCGATCTGTTTTCCTCCTCCGATGATGCGATCGAATGCACGGTGCGCAAGGCGCAGCAGATCATCGATCAGCATGGTTCGTCGCTCTTTGGTGACGGCGAGAAGCTTCGTCAGGTCTGAATCGGGATCCGGCATAGCTCCTAAATACCGGCTGCAACTATTCCTGTGTATGACCGGTGTGCGCTCCAGCGAGCGCCTTCTCACTCACGCAATCTTAAAGGATTGCGGTGAAAGGTATCGCCTGCAGAATTTGCAGGACACCCCCTCGTGTTTGACTGTTTCGGACGATTGACCAGAAGATTCGCTGTCGTGATCGCCGCGCCAGCCGGAGGCCGAGCGTCCGGAGCCGAGGTCTCATGATGGAGACACTCAACCTCGTTCTCTTCGTCGTCGAAGCCATTGCCTATTTCGTGCTGATGGTGACGCTTCTGCATTTCCGTCATCGGCTTGGTCTCGGGGTTTTCCTGACGGCGCTCGGCGTCATGCATTTCATGGAGACCTATCTGGCGGCGGTCTTCTACGTCTCGCTGCCGTTCGGAGATGTGTCGCCGGGCTCATCCATCTTCTTCTCCGGCAAGCTGATGATGATCCTGATGCTTTACCTGCAGGAAGATGCCGCGACGGTGCGCCAACCGATCTACGGCCTGTTCCTCGGCAACCTGCTCACCGTCGCTATTGCCTGGGTGCTGCAGTTGCACCAGCCGCTGCAGATATCGACCAACCACACACCCGACGTCGATTTCCTCAAGGAGATGGGCTGGCTGATGGTCTGGGGCACGGCACTGCTCTATGTCGATTCGCTCGGCATCATCCTGCTTTACGAAAAACTCGGCGATATCTTTCGCCGCCGCGTCGTCCTGCGCTTCCTGATTTCGGGCTTCGTGCTGCTGACCTTCGACCAGATCGGCTTCTTCGCCGCACTGCATTACTTCCTCGATGTGCCGATCGCCGCATTCTGGGCCGGATGGAAGGCGAAAATGCTTGCCGTCTGCCTCTACGCGGCGATGTTCGCATTCTATGAATATCGTATTCGCCGCGTCGGTGCGGGCGGATCCGTACGCTCCATCAGCGACGTGTTCGGCGACCTGACGTTCCGCGAGCGTTACAACGATCTTCTGGAGCGCACCGGCCGCGACATGCTCACTGGCGTCTACGATCGGACGCGCATGGAAATGGAAGCGCCGTTGATGCTGCTCGATGCACTGAAGCAGGGGTCATTCGCCACCGTCCTCATTATCGACGCCGATCACTTCAAGGATGTCAATGACGGCTACGGCCATCTCCAGGGCGACGAGGTACTGAAGGCGATCGCCGCCCGATTGGGCACGACGTTGCGCTCGAGTGATCGTGTCTTCCGTTTCGGCGGCGAGGAATTCGTGGCCGTCTGTCCAGGCACCGATCACGAAGAAGGTCTGCTGCTTGCCGAGCGCCTGCGCTGGACGATCGCAACCAGCGTCAAGACGCCGGATGACAGGCCGATCACGGTCAGCATCGGCGTTGCGACTGCCGACGAGGACGGCGTCGATTTCACCGCCGTGCTGACGGCTGCCGACGGCAGGCTCTACGCGGCCAAGAAGAGCGGCCGCAACTGCGTCGTCGGCCGCTCCGGTGTGGTGAAACTCAGTTAGCCGGTGGCTCTGGCATCCAGACCATGCTCTGTGTCTTGCTCCTGCTTGCCGTCCTGAATTTGGCAATTGTCCTATTTCGTGTTGCCCACCGTGCAACGCAAGAACGAAAGAAAGCGTCCGTAGGAGACAATAGCGACGGGACGGGCTTAGGCGTAATTTCGCGTCATTGGCGAGCAAGGTTACGGGAGCGGACGAAGGAGAAAGACGTCGCAAGGCGATCATGGCCTTCGCGATGATGGCCGGCGGCGTCGGCCTTGCCGGGATTTCGTCCGATGAAGAACTCTCGGCCGAAATCCTGGCGAGGTCCGGGGTCTCGCCGCCGATATCAACAAATGAAAAACGGCCGGTAAAAGCCGGCCGTTCCATCGAGCGTCGAAGAGCCGATCAGGCGGCCAGTGCGATTTCCTGGACGCGCGACTTGGCGGCGTCGATGGCCTTTTCGGCAGCTTCCGGACCGAAGGCCAGACCTTCGACATAGATGGTCTCGATATCGCTGATGCCGAGGAAGCCGAGAACCGACTTCAGGTACGGCACGGCATGGTTCAAGGCGGCGGCCGGGCCCTGCGAGTAGACGCCACCCGAGGCGAGCACCACATAGACCTTCTTGCCGGTTGCGAGGCCGACCGGGCCGCTTTCGGTGTACTTGAAGGTCAGGCCGGCGCGAGCGACGTTGTCGATCCAGGTCTTCAGCGACGAATAGATGTTGAAATTGATGAGGCCGGTGCTGATGACGATCTTGTCGGCGGCGAGCAGTTCGTTGACAAGCTCGTCGGAGGTCTTGACGGCCGCGGCTTCCTCAGCGGTGCGGGCCTCGGCCGGCTTGCGGATCGCGCCGGTGAAGAGGTCATCGATGTGCGGCAGCGGGTTGGCGGCAAGGTCGCGGCGAACGACGACGCTGCCCGGGTTCTGGCTTTTCAGCTTTTCGGCGAGATCGACGGCGATCGGCGTCGAGAGCGATTCGGCACGCGGGCTGGACGTCAGAAGAAGGATGGACGACATGGTGCATTTCCTTTCGAATGGGATTTGACGGCCCCTTGCTGGGAGGTGAGCCGCAGTCTCGATGAGGAAAATAGGTCTGGCCTGCTATCGAAAAAACGGTGATAATGTCGATCGAAACTATCGATGGAATGGATAGAAGATGCTGCCCAACCCAACTCTGGACCAATTGCAGGTGTTTTTGACCGTTGCCGAGACCGGCAGCTTTTCGGCCGCCTCGCGGGCGCTGAACCGTGCACAGTCAGTCGTGAGCTATACGATCGCCAATCTCGAAGCGCAGCTCGAAGTGCCGCTTTTCGAGCGCTTCGGCGCACGCCAGCCAAAGCTGACGGAGGCGGGCAAGGCGATGCTGGAGGATGCGCGGCGCATTCTCGGCGACCTGCAGGTTATGCGGGCGCGCGTCAAGAGCCTGAGGGAAGGGCTCGAAGCGGAGGTTTCCGTCGCCATCAGCGTCATGGTGCCTTCGCGAGCCCTGGTGGAGGTTCTGCGCGAATTTCGCGAGATGTTTCCATCCGTTTCGTTGAGCCTCAACGTCGGCGAGCTCGGAATGGTCATGGATCTCGTCCTGAGCGGCAAGGCGACCGTCGGAATTGGTGGCGCGGTCGTCAAGCAGGACGATTCGATCGTCACGGAACGGATCGGTCATTCCTTCATGTTGCCCGTTGCCGCGCGCAACCACCCGCTTGCCGGGATCGGTCGGCCGCTGACGCTGGGCGACGTGCGCGAGGAAGTGCAACTCGTCGTCACCGATGCGTCGGGCCGGACGAAGGGGCGCGATTTCAACGTTCTGTCCTACAAGACATGGCGCGTCAGCGATATTGCAACGAAGCACCAGCTCATCAAGGCCGGCCTTGGCTGGGGCGGCCTTCCGGCTTCTGTGATCCATGACGATCTCGTCAGTGGCACGCTCGTCCATCTCGATCTGGATGCCTACGAACAGGGGGAGTATCCGATATATTCTGTGCGCCAACTCTCCAACCCGCCCGGACCAGCCGCCACCTGGATGATCGACGCATTCCGCACGCGGCTTTCCGCCTGCCCGAGCCAGGCCGATTTCCATGCTCGGATGGCGGAACTGTCTGAACCCGCTACGCCGCTTGCGGCAGAATGACGAAGGCGCGGGTGCCGCGCCTTCGCTGATATTGTCTTCAATTTAGAGCGGTTCCGCTTTTCCTGGAAATTGCTCTAAAGAACCAGCCTGAACTTCGAGAAACCGTCGGCCCCTTCGCCGGCATCCTCGATCTTCACGCTTTTGACCTCGGCGAGGAACTGCTTCGCCTTCGGGCCGCTTTCGAAGGTTGCGGTCGTACCCGGGAGCGGCTTGAAGGTCCAGTTTGCGTCGGCCGACGGATTGATCGTGCCCTGATCATGGATATAGCGGACGATGACGTCGCGGTTGGTATCAGGCGCCTGGAAGATTACCTTGTCCGCCTTGATCTCAGGGAAATTGCCGCCGCCGCCGGCGCGGTAGTTGTTCGAGACGACGACGAACTTCTGAGCCGGATCGATCGGCTTGCCGTTGAAGGCCAGGTTCTGGATGCGGTTGGCGTCCGGATGGATCGGTTTGCCTGATGAATCATATTTCGGCGGCTGCGACAGGTCGATCTGGTAGGTGACGCCGTCGATCACGTCGAAATTGTAGGACGGGAAATCGGTGTTGAGAAGCGCCGCATCCTTCGAGCCGGCCTCGATGTGATTGAACATGCCGGCCGACATTTCGAGCCAGTTCTTCACCTGGGCGCCGGTGACGGCAACGGCCTGCACCGTGTTCGGGTAGAGATAGAGGTCGGCGACGTTCTTGATGGCGATGTCGCCGGCCGGAACGTCGGTGTAATAGTCGGCGCCACCGCGACCGCCGGCCTTGAAGGGGGCCGCCGCCGAAAGCACCGGCAGGTCCTTGAACTCGGTATCGGCGAGCATCTGCCTGATGTACCAGGTCTGGGCCTGGCTGACGACCTGCACTGAGGGATCGTCGGCAACCAGCGCGAAATAGGAATAGAGCGGCGCGGACGTCTTGCCGACCGGGGTGCGGACATAGGCAAGTGTCGCCTCGTGCTCGGCCTTGGCGGCTTCGATCACGTCCTTCTTGTCGGCGTAGTCGGCAACCACCTTCTTCTTGTCGTCGCGATGATAGATCGGCCGTGCTTCCGAGGTGAAATCGACGATCTTCCAGCTGTTGCCGTCCTTTTCGAGCAGCAGGTCGATAAGACCGAGATGCGAGCCCCAGAAGCCGGCCATCACGGCGGGCTTGCCGTGCAGCGTGCCCTTGACGGGGTCGGCATTGGCCACGCCGTCCCAGCTCTTCGGGCCGGGGAAGACGAGATGCTGGTGGCCGGTGAAGATCGCGTCGATCCCGTCGACGGCGGCGAGATGCAGCGAGGCGTTCTCCATCCTTTCGGACGGTGCGCTGCCGTCGATGCCGGAATGCGAGAGCGCAATGACGATATCGGCGCCGGCTTCCTTCATGGCGGGAACCCAGGCCTTGGCGGCCTCGACGATATCGCGCGTCTGCGCCCTGCCTTCGAGGTTCTTGATGTCCCAGAGCATGATCTGCGGCGGTACGAAGCCGATGAAGCCGATCTTGACGGGGCTCTCATTGCCGGCGCCGTCTTTGATCTGCTTTTCCAGAATGATGTAGGGCTTGAAGAAGAGATCGTCCTGCTTGGGGTCCGAGGCGAGCTGACCCTTGGTCAGGTTGGCGCAGACGAAGGGGAAGTTCGCACCTGCCAGGACCTTGAACATGAAGTCGAGGCCGTAGTTGAACTCATGATTGCCGAGCGTGCCCACCGTATAGCCGAGCGTGTTCATCGCCTTGATCACCGGATGGACGTCGCCGTCCTTCATGCCGTGCTGATAGGCCATGTAGTCGCCCATTGGATTGCCTTGCAGCACGTCGCCATTGTCGATCAGCAGCGAGTTGACGGCCTCTGCACGGATCGTGTCGATGATCGTCCCGGTGCGCGACAGGCCCATCGTGTCGTTCGGCTTGTCGGCATAATAGTCATAGGGGAAGACGTTGACGTGAATGTCGGTCGTTTCCATGAGCCTCAGATGCGCCTGGTTGGCGCTGGCGCGGGCGCTGAAAGGGTGCAGCAGCACCAGGGCTGAAGTGGCGGCGAGGCCGCCGAGCAGGGAACGGCGGCTCATCACGCCAACATCGAAAATGGAAGACATGGAAACTCTCCTTTAAAGATCATGCATCGTCCGGCCCGTCAGAGTTAGGACGATTTGGCGAGGAGTACACTGCGAAAATGACAGGACGTCAAAACAATCCGCCGGAAAAGCATCATGGCTCCAAAATGCAATTTATGGTGCAGTCACCCAGCGTCAGGTGCCGCAAACGCAAGGCGAGGTCATCCTCGGCGTCAGTGTCAACCGCAGCCGCTGGAGCGATCTCAGCCGCTCCTTCGACGCAAAGGCCGGGCAACCTTACGAGTTTGGCGTCGATGTTGTTAACTGAGGCGTCCGCTCGACGTTGACGGCGGTTCTAACCAGCGGGCGTACTGCCAATACCGGCCGCATCTCCTTATGGAAAAAGCGGAAATAGGAGGAGATCTGCGCCCGCGCATTCGAATTCACGTCGAACTGGATGCCGACGCGGCCATTGTGCTTCCAGCGGATGATGCCTTCGAGCAGCCCGAGGTTGTCGGCCTCGATGCGCACCTTGCTGCCGGAAGCGGCGTGGAGCGGCCCCTTCATCTCCAGGGCCGCACCGGTAGGCGATAGGTTGAGGATGCGGGCATCCACCTGGCTGTTCAGGTATTTGACATGGCCGAACACGCGGCAGTTTTTCCGGTCGGCCTTCCGGGCCGTGATTTTCGAGTTGCGGGTCATACTGTCTCCCTTGGTATTGCCGGGGAGCATAGCGCCGGAAAATTGAAATGGTTTTAGGGGCTTGGCTAAAATTGCAGTGAAACGTCAATTGGCAGCCGGGGCTCTGCGTCCCACCACATGTTCGCGCCAGACCGTAAAGATGCCGGCGGCGACCACGATCGCCGAGCCGACGATCATGTTGAAGCTGAGCGTTTCGCCATAGATCACCATGCCGAAGATAGAAGCGTAGACAAGTGACAGATAGGTCAGCGGCTGGACGGCGGCGGCATCGAGAACATCGTAGGCGCGGATCAGGAAATAATGGCTGGAAATGCTGGTCATGCAGACGAGCGCCATCCAGCCCCAGTCGCCCGGCGCCATCCAGCTCCAGTAGAACGGTCCGACCAGCGTCATCGTGACGCCGCCGACGACGCCGGTATAGAAGAAGCTGGTCATCGACGAATCGTCGCGGCTGACCAGACGGGTGGCGATGACGTAGAAGGCGAAGTTGAAGCAGGAAATGACGGCGAGAAGCAGCTTCACGTCGAAAAATTCGCCTTCCGGCTTCAGGATCAGCAGCACCCCGAACAGTCCGGCGCCGATCGCTGACCACCGCCGCCAGCCGACCCGCTCGCCGAGGATCGGCATCGCCAGCAGCGCGATCAGGATCGGCGTCGCGGAAAAGATCGCTTGTGAACGGGCAAGGCCGATTACGGCAAAGCAGGTGATGGCGAGAACCACCTGGACTGCAAGCAGAACGCCGCGCGTCACCTGCAGGAAGGGGCGTTTGGTGCGGGCCGTCGCCTTGATACCGCCGCGCATTTTCGACGCGAGGATGATCGTGAAAAGCGCAAAGGCCCAATAGCGGATCATCGTCACGAAGATCGGCGGGTAGGCTGTCGCCAGATGTTTCGAGATGGCGTCCTGCAGTGAAAAGATGGTGAGCGCCAGCAGAACGAAAATATAGCCTTGGGTCTTCGATGTCATGACTTGCCATTACCGTGTAATTTCACCCTTACATCGATTCCGATGTAAGGGTGAAATTTCACAGAAGTCCAAAGTGTTACAGCGTCCTCTGCGCGTCTGAAAAGACGCGCAGCGCTGTAGCGGGAAACGCCCGCGAGCGTGACAAGTCTGGGCAGGCTTTCGGCGAAGATGCAAGGCCTCAAAGGCCGACATTCGGCTTGTCGATGATTTCTCTGAGCGCGAAGCTGGAATTGATCTTCACGACGTGGGGCAGGGCCGACAGCCAGTCGCGGTGGATGCGCTCATAGTCCTCGAGATCGCGGGCGGCGACGCGCAAGATATAGTCGTATTCGCCCGACATCAGGTAACAGACGAGCACGTTCGGGCAGAGTTTCACTGCTGCCTCGAATTCCGCCAGCGTCTTGGCGAACTGGCCGGAGAGCGAGATATGCACGATGGCGATCATCTTGTAGTCGAGCGCCTTGTGTGAAAGCCGCGCATGGTAGCCGCCGATGACGCCGCTTCTTTCCAAGATGTCGAGCCGGCGCGAACAGGCCGAAGGCGACAATCCGATCCTTTCGGCAAGCTCGGCATTGGTGATGCGGGCATTGGTCTGCAATGCCCGCAGAATCGCAAGATCGATGGTGTCGAGATCAGCCATTCGAAGAACCTTCGAAAAAAGATAGGATGAATGCAATAATCGCCGAAAAATCGCGTCTTCGCAAATCGTCTTTGCAAGGACATTTCACTGTCTTGATGGTTGGATTCCTCATCTGAAAAAATCCGCGGCCGCGGAGATAAAATGAGAGGAACGCGCATGCGTGTCGGTTGCCCGAAGGAAATCAAGAATCATGAATATCGCGTCGGCCTGACGCCGGCTTCGGTGCGAGAATATGTTGCCCACGGCCACGAGGTCTGGGTGGAGACCAAGGCAGGCGTCGGTATCGGCGCTGATGATGCTGCGTATGCCGCGGCCGGCGCGAAGATCGCCGCCTCCGCCAAGGATATCTTCGAAAAGTGCGACATGATCGTCAAGGTGAAGGAGCCGCAGCCTGGCGAATGGGCGCAGCTCCGTGACGGCCAGCTCCTCTACACCTATCTGCATTTGGCGCCGGATCCCGAACAGACCAAGGGTCTCATCGCCTCCGGCGTCACCGCGATCGCCTATGAGACGGTGACTGACGAGCGCGGCGGCCTGCCGTTGCTGGCGCCGATGTCGGAGGTCGCCGGACGCCTGTCGATCCAGGCGGGAGCGACCGCGCTGCAGAAGGCCAATGGCGGCCTCGGCGTCCTGCTCGGCGGCGTACCCGGCGTGTTGCCGGCCAAGGTCGCAGTCATCGGCGGTGGCGTCGTCGGCCTGCATGCCGCCAGGATGGCCGCCGGCCTCGGAGCCGATGTCAGCATCCTCGACAAGTCGCTGCCGCGCCTGCGCCAGCTTGACGATATCTTCGCAGGCCGCATTCACACCCGTTATTCCAGCATCCAGGCGCTGGAGGAGGAAGTCTTCTCGGCCGATCTCATTATCGGCGCCGTGCTGATTCCAGGCGCTGCCGCTCCGAAGCTCGTCACCCGCGAGATGCTTTCCGGCATGAAGAAGGGCTCCGTCATCGTCGACGTCGCCATCGACCAGGGCGGCTGCTTCGAGACCTCGCATGCGACGACCCATTCCGATCCGACTTACGAAGTCGACGGCGTCGTGCATTATTGCGTTGCCAATATGCCGGGCGCTGTACCGGTCACCTCGGCGCACGCGCTCAACAACGCCACATTGGTTCATGGCCTGGCGCTTGCCGACCGCGGCCTGCGCGCCATTGCCGAAGACAGGCATCTGAGGAACGGCCTCAACGTGCACAAGGGTCGCATCACCAGCAAGCCGGTCGCCGAAGCGCTAGGCTACGAGGCCTTCGCGCCGGAGAGCGTGCTGAACGTAGCGTAAGTACCTGGCTATAGGTCAGAAGGCGCCGTTCTCCGCTAGGGCCGGCGCCTTTACCTTGTCGATCCGGCACTGGAAACAGTTGTTGCGTGCAGAGCGCACATGCACATAGGCGATATCAGGCCGGGCCAGCAGCTCCTCGCCATAGGCTGGAATATCGCCGATCTCAGTCACCGCGCCGGTGCCGTAGACGATGCGGTCGTTCTCGCTATAGCCGCGGACGATGAAGTCGCGGCTCGTCGTCAACACCGGCGGTATGATCTCTTCGGCGCCGTAGCGTGCGCAACGCTGCTTGTGCAGGAAGACCGGGCCGGTTTCGGCATAGGGCTGCAGCTCCGGGAAGGGCCGGTAGGCGAAGACCAGCAACTCCTCGCCGGCATCGATATTCTGAAGGCAATGGCGGCAGGGATGACCGGGACCATCGGAGACGATCGTCTCGGGCAGCCTGTCATAGGCGTCGCGGCCGCCGCTCCAGAGGTGTTCGGCGTCGGTCGTCGGCATGGCAACAAAACGAATGGCGGTCATGATAGATCTCCTTTGTATTGCCATGAAATGCACTTGGACGAGCGCGCGAGCCACCCGATTCTTGCCTGCTTCTCGATATGAGATCGCCGAAGAGCGAAAATCCAGGTATCTTCTGTGCGAACGCTGCAGGCGAAAGGAGAAGCCCCTTGGCCGACGTCGATCTCGCGCTGCTGGCGCAACAGAATGCGGAAATACTGGAAGAGCTCAGGGCTCTGCGGCGGGACGTGGCGGAACTGAAGGAACAGTCGGGCCGCACGCTCGATTTCGAGCGCCGCAGCGACCCGCGCCGCCCGAACAGCCTGACGCAGCGTTAGTCGTCTCCACTTACGTCGGGAAAAAGCCGTCAGCTTTTCCGCGCAATCTCCAGAAGCTCCTTGTCGCTGAGAGGCCGGACGATGCCGGTGCCGGTCGAGACGGGGGAGAAGCCGTACATCTGGTAGAGCTGCAGCGCGCGCGGATGGTCGAGATTGTTGGTGGTGGTTGTGACCCGCTTCGGATTGAGCGACCAGATGGCATAGAGCGCCTGCAGCAGGAACCATTTGCCGATGCCCAGACCGAGCGCATGTTCGATCAGCCCGAAATGGCTGAGCTCGATCATATCCTCGTCTTCGCAGAAATATTCGTAGAAGCCGGCGGGCGCGCCGTTCACGTAGAGAACGCTGATATTGTTGCGCTTGTCGTTCAGTGTCTCGGCAAGCTGCTCGTCGCTCATGCGCAACCGATCCACCCATTGCCATCGCGCACCCACCTGCCGGTAGAGATAGCGGTAGAAGGGCAATGGGATCTCGGGAGCGCGCATGATCGCCGTCTGGATGTTAACGGGCACCGGCATGCTCGCCTTCGGCGGCGCCGTCATTTCGAGCCGGGTGATGTGAGCTTTCAGCGAAGCGGGTGTCTTCCCCATGGCGATCAGGCTTTGACCGGCGTCGGCGGACCGGTGACGATGGGCGTATCGTCACGGCTGCCCCATTCGCTCCACGAGCCGTCATAAAGCTTGTTATCGTGATGGCCGAGCGATTCTAGCGCCAGCGTGATGATCGCGGCGGTGATTCCCGAGCCGCAGGAGGTGACGACAGGCTTGGAAAGATCAATGCCGGCATCCTCGATCGTCTGCTTGAGTTCGGGCAGCGACTTGAAACGGCCCTGGCTGGCAAAGACGCCGGAGGGCAGGCTGCGGGCGCCGGGCATATGGCCGGAACGCATGCCGGCGCGCGGCTCGGGTTCGACGGCGGCGAAGCGGCCGGCGCTGCGGGCATCGGCGATCTGCATCGCGCCGCTGGAGACGATATCGCGCATCCTATCGAGCGTCACCACGCGGCTTTCGTCGAAATTCGGCGTAAAGGTCGCCGATGCAAGATTGGGTGCTGCGGTTTCCAGCGGACGGCCCTCGGCCTTCCATCCGTCGAGACCGCCATCGAGCACGAAGACATTTTTCGCGCCCATCACCTGGAACAGCCACCAGACGCGCGGCGAGGCGAACAGGCCGATGCCGTCATAGACGACGATCCGATCATTCTCGCTGATGCCGAGCCGGCCGACTTCGGCGGCGAAATAATCGGGCGAGGGGATCGTGTGCGGCAGCGATGTGGAATGGTCGGCGATCTTGTCCTGATCGAAGCGGATGGCGCCGGGAATATGGCCGGCCGCATATTCGGCATCCGCATCGCGCTTCTGCGCCGGCAGATAGAAGGAGGCGTCCAGCACGCGCAGGTCGGCTTTGCCGAGTTCGGACTGCAGCCAGTCGGCCGAAACGACGAAACGGCTCTTGGTCTCACTCATGATGGTCTCCCTTGATGGTCAGGCTTCGTCGCCGGGCGCGCCGAAGCGGATGCGGAAGCGCCGGTTCTCTTTGCCCTTCTTCTCGATTTTGGCGATATGGATCTGGCCGACTTCCTGAGTCTCGGAAACATGTGTGCCGCCGCAGGGTTGGCTGTCAATCGAGGAGTTCTCGCCGATGCAGACGAGGCTGACGCGTCCAAGGCCCATCGGCGGGCGCACGTTCTTCGATTTGACGATGTCGGGATTGGCCACGAGCTCCTCGTCGGTGATCCATTGCAGAGTGACCGGATGGTTCTGCTCGACCAGTTCCATCAGCTTGGCCGTCACCGCGTCCTTGTCGATCGTCTCGATCATGTCGAAGTCGACGCGGCTTTCCTCCTCGCCGACAGCAGCCCCGGTGATCGGATAGGAGCAGACGACGGAAAGCAGGTGGCAGGCCGTGTGCATGCGCATCAGCCTGTAGCGGCGCGGCCAGTCGACGTGCAGCACCAGCGCCTCGCCGACCACGGGCCGCGGCTCGTTTTCGAGTGGCACATGGATGATGACATCTTTGCTTGGACCATGCTTCGTCTGGCCGAGCGCGATCTTGGTGCCGTCGGCCCGTTCGAGCAGGCCGGTGTCGCCAGGTTGGCCGCCCGATGTCGCATAGAAGCAGGTCTGGTCCAGTTCGATGCCCCCGTCTTCGTGAACGGCGATGACGATCGCTTCGCACGTCGAGAGATAGAAGTCGTCGCGGTAGAGGGCATTGACGGGCATAGGGTCTCACACGGGCTCGTAGGGAACGTGGATATCGGGCGACTTGGCCATCCAGCCCGGAACGGGCAGTCCCTTCGACGCCAGGAAATCAGGGTTAAAGAGTTTTGACTGATAGCGATTGCCGTAATCGCAGAGGATCGTCACCACCGTGTGACCAGGTCCGAGATCCCGGGCGAGATTGACCGCGCCGGCAATGTTGATCGCTGTCGAGCCGCCGAGGCAGAGGCCCTCGTTCTCGACGAGGTCGAAGAGATAGGGAAGCGCTTCGGCATCCGGGATCCGGTAGGCATAGTCAGGCGTGAAACCCTCGAGATTGGCGGTGATGCGACCCTGGCCGATGCCCTCGGTGATCGAGGATCCCTCGGATTTCAGCGTGCCGTTCTGGTAGAATTCGTAGAGTGCGGCGCCGTCGGGATCGGCGATGCCGATTTTGACGTCTGCCTTGAAAGCCTTGAGGCCGGCAGCCACTCCTGCCAGCGTGCCGCCGGAGCCGACGGAGCAGATGAACCCGTCGACCTTGCCGTCGGTGTCTTTCCAGATTTCTCTGGCGGTCGTTTCGACATGCGCCTGACGGTTGGCGACGTTGTCGAACTGGTTTGCCCAGATCGCCCCGTTCGGCTCGGTCTTCGCCAGCTGCTCTGCCAGCCGCCCGGATACCTTCACGTAGTTGTTCGGGTTCTTGTAGGGAACGGCGGGCACTTCGACGAGTTCGGCGCCGAGCAGCTTCAGGGCGTCTTTCTTTTCCTGGCTCTGCGTTTCCGGGATGACGATGACGGTGCGATAACCGAGCGCCTTGGCGACCAGCGTCAGCCCGATGCCGGTATTGCCGGCCGTACCCTCGACGATGACGCCGCCCGGGCGAAGCAATCCCTTCCGCTCTGCGTCCCGAATGATGTAGAGCGCGGCGCGATCCTTTACCGACTGGCCGGGGTTCAGGAACTCCGCCTTGCCGAGAATGGTGCAGCCGGTCATCTCTGAGGCGCCCTTGAGTTTGATCAGGGGCGTGTTGCCGATGGCTTCGAGGACGGAAGGGTGGAAGGTCATGGAATCTGCCTCTATTCGAACTCTTACTTTAGGAACGGTCTTTTCCCTTCACAAGGCTGAGTTGGCAAGAAATGCTATTCCACGCCTCTGGCGGACACGATAAAATTTGCTTTCCTCCCCCGAAATGACGCACAGCCCGCAATCCCGTCGTGTGAGGGGTGATCCGAAGATTGACTTTCCCCGTACGGATGACGACAAAGCGAAAACGGAGCGCGGCAACAGGGCGTGACCGAAACCGACATGGTTCACGAGCAAATCGACACGATTGATGCATTGATGGCGCATTATGTTGCCGGCTCCTTGCCCGAGCCGGCGCGTGTGCTGGTCCAGGCTCATCTCGAAATGAAACCGGACAATCGCAGCCTGGTGAACAGCCTCGAGCTGCTGGCAGGCGAAGCTCTGGAAAACGCGCCCGAAGCCGCCATTGCCGATCGCGAGGGGCGGCTTGCGGCGATCTTTTCCCCTGCGTCTTCCATCCCGGCGCCACGGACGGCCGCGCGACCGGAAAACGCGCTGTTTCCGCAAGCGTTGCGCGCCCTCTTGGGTTTCGAGGCCGAGGATGTGCCCTGGCGCCGGCGGTTGCCCGGTTTTAAGGAATATTCGCTCGACATGGACGGCTGCGAGGTCAGCCTGATGTGGATCCGGCCTGGCCGCGCCTTGCCGGCGCACACCCATAAAGGCATGGAACTGATCCTCATTCTCGACGGCGCCTTCAACGATGAACGCGGCCATTTCGGTCCCGGCGACATCTCCATCGCCGACGAGATGGTCGACCACCGGCCGATTGCCGAAAAGGACAGGCCGTGCATCGCCTTTGCGGTCTCGGACGGACCGGTCAAGCTCACCGGATCCTTTCGTCAGATGATCGGCGACCTGATCGGCTGAAAGCAGCCACAATGATGTGATAGAGCCGTAAATCCGGAGGGGTTGAGGAACTTCCGGACCTGTTTTCGCATTGATCAGGCAGCCCGGAGGAACATGTCATGCGTGATTTCATTGCCCATCCCGAACATGGAATCGTCTGGCTTTCGGGCGCAAGTTCAGGCATCGGCAGGGCGCTTGCGTTAAAGCTCGCCGGCGAAGGATACAAAGTCGCCGTCACCGCCAGAAGCCACGAAAAGCTGGTCGAACTGCAAGCCGAGGCCAATGGCCTTTCGGGCAGTATCATTGTGCTCGACGGCGACGTCACCGATGCCGAGGACATGGAACATGTCATGGCCTCGATCGAATACGAGCACGGCACGCTCGCCATGGCGATCCTCAATGCCGACGTCTACCTGCCTGTTCATGCCGAGGATCTGAACCGCGCCGATTTCGAGAAGAGCTTTGCCGTCAACCTCTCCGGCGTCGTCAACTGCCTGCTGCCGGCGATCCACCATATGAAGGCGAAAGGGCAGGGACAGATCGCCATCGTTTCCTCCGTCACCGGCTATGGCGGCTTGCCGACGGGGGCCGCCTATGGCGCGACCAAGGCGGCGCTGATCAACATGGCCGAAAGCCTGAAATTCGATCTCGACAAGATGGGCATCCGCATCCAGCTCGTCAGTCCGGGCTTCATCGACACGCCGGCGACGCGTAGGAATGCCTTTCCGATGCCGGCTCTGGTATCGGTGGAGGAGGCCGCCCGGGAGATTGCCGCCGGGTTGAAATCTCAGGCCTTCGAGATCACGTTTCCGAAGCGCTTCACCACCATGCTCAAGCTGGCGCGCCTGCTCCCCTATGGCGCTTATTTCACGCTGGTGAACCGCGTGACCGGCTGGCGGGAGCGGCCGTCATTGGCGGGTCGCCATCCGGTGACACCGCATGCGGCGGAATGATCAACGGCGCGAGAATACGACCTGGCGCACATCGATATTGCGGGCACGGAAGCCGGCCTCGTTTCCTCCGGCGGGTGTCGGCGACATGAAAAAGGCCGGCGTGAACCGGCCTTTTCTGAGAGCGGCAGTCTGTCGCTAGTTGTCGTATTCGCGGCAGGCTTCGCTGATCGATGCGCCGCTCTGGCCGCCGCGCGTGTCGACACCGGACATCTGTTGCGGCATGCCGGGGCATTCCATCGTCTGCGGTCGTCCAATGCTCTGTGTCGTCATTGGATCGACCGGCGAGACAGGTACCGGACGAAAGCCGTTGTCATCGTTGGTGTAGTCGGATGAATAGGTACCCGATCTCGGATCGGTCGAGCCGCCATTCGTCGGCCCGATTGGATCGGGGTTCGACTGGGCAAAGGCTGACGACGCCATGCCGATCGCAAGCAGCGAAACGGCGATAAGGGACTTAGACATGGGATATCCTCCTTGGATTTTCATCTTGGATGACCCAGGGGTAACTGCCTGATGGAATCATTGTTCCGAAAAAACCTGCATTCAAGCCTCGCGGCATACCAGCATGGTTATGCGTAAACCTTAACGGGCGATGTCGCTGGATCGGCGCCAGCGCATGTCTTACTTGCATGCGGAGATACTAAAAAACCGTGGCATGAGGCCGCTATGTTCATCTCCTTTCGCGAAGCCGCAGATCTCGGTTTCCAGATCGTACTTGCACTCACCTTGACGATGAGTGGCATTGTGGTCTCCTCCTACGCCGTCAGGAATGACAAGGCTAAAATTTCAGCGCTCGACGTCAGCCGTCCCTCGCTCTGGACCGCGGCTCCGATGCACGTCGATCCGGCTACGCAGGCCTACGTGCGCTCCGATGCTTCGGCCGCACTGGAACTCGCCGATGGTGCTGATGACCTGTGCAACGACCCGATCGGCCTCCGGCTTTCCTGCGACTTGATCGTCACCTCCGGTACTGCGGCTTTCTAGGCAAAGGCGATCGGGAGGCGTCATCGCCATTCCCGAAAGCTTGCAAAACCCAATGATTTGCCGTCTCATCGCGATAGCGACCACCGTCCGACTCTTTCCCTGAAGGATTCAGCCTTTTGCCTATGCCGATGCCCCGCGGCTTCGAGAAGCCCTCTGCCGCCTTCCTGTTCGATATGGACGGCACTATCCTCAATTCGATCCTTGCAGCCGAGCGCGTTTGGAGCGACTGGGCAAGGCGTCATGGGCTCGACGTCGCCACTTTTTTGCCGAAGATGCATGGATCGCGCGGCATTGACACGATCGCCCGGCTGAACCTGCCGGGAGTTGATCCCGAACATGAATCGAAGCTGGTGACCGAGGCCGAAATCGCCGATGTCAGCGACGTCGTGGCCATTCCCGGCGCCGCGACGTTCCTGAGCTCGCTGCCCCCGGATCGCTGGGCGATCGTCACCTCCTCGCCGTTGCGCCTTGCTCGCCGGCGGCTGGAGGCGGCAGGCCTGCCGGTGCCGAGATTCATGGTAACGGCGGAGGACGTGAAGGTCGGAAAACCCGACCCGCAATGTTATATTCTGGGCGCCGAGCGCCTCGGCGTCAGCACGCAGGATTGCCTGGTGTTCGAGGATGTTGCAGCCGGCATCACTGCGGGCGAGGCGGCGGGTGCCGATGTCATGGTCATCACGGCAACACATCACCAAAAAATGGAGACGCCGCACCCGACCCTCTCATCCTATGACGAGATCTCGGTCCGCATCTCCTCCGATCACAGGATGCTGATCGTCCCGAACGCGGCCTGAAGGTGCCCCGATCGCGTCCTGCTTGCTTTGCGCGGTTCACTCCGCGGCTGCGGCAAGACAGCGATCGATGATGCTGCCGATTTCGCTGCGGCAGGAGCCGCAATTGGTTCCAGCGCTGGTTTCCTTGCCGACCGCCTCGACGCTATGACATCCGCCGCGCACGGCAGCGGCGATCTGGTTGACCCCGACACTGAAGCAGGAGCAGACGGTGGCGCCTGGATCCGGCCTGCCTGCGCCGGGACGACCCGCAACGAGCGCAAAGCGCTTCCTGAGGTCGCCATGCGAGGCGGAAAGCTGCGAGATCGCCCAGTTGCGCGCGACGGCAACGGGCTGGCGTGCCAGAAATAGCGCCGCAAGCAGGACCTCGCCATCGAAGAAGGCGAGCCTGAGGTCGCCGGATCGCCGGTCGGCATAACCAAGCGGTTCGATCTCGGCCGGAATGGCGAAAACGGCGCGGCACCAGGCCGTCCAGTCTTCGACGTTTTCGCCGAAGCCAAGCTCCAGCCGCCAGCCGCCGGCGGCTTTTGCCAGCGCCCAATAGGCGGCGTCAGGTGTGGCAGGTTTTGTGGCGGAGACGGCGAAACCGTAATGGGTGGCGCGAAACGGCCGGACGGCGACGGCAACGTTCTTCGACGCCGGTTGACCGGAAATCGGGTCCGTTACCGGCGCGACCACGGCGTCGATCCGTGCTCTTGCGGCGAACTGGTCGTTCCAGTGCATCGGCGCAAAGATGCCGCCGCGGGCCTGGCGATCGGTGACCAGCGCCCTGACGATTACCTTGCCGTGTGGGCTGTCGATCTCGACGAGGCCCGCACTTGATATACCGGTCTCGATCGCGTCGCGCGGATGGATTTCGGCAAAGGGTTCGGCGATATGGGCGGAAAGCCGCGCGCTCTTTCCGGTTCGCGTCATCGTGTGCCACTGGTCGCGGATGCGCCCGGTATTCAGCGTAAAGGGGTACTCGGCATTGGTGCGATCGGTTGCGGGCGGTTTGACCGCGACGAAGCGTGCCTTGCGATCGGGGTAGAAAAAACCACCTTCGGCGAAGAAGCGGGTGATGCTTGGTTCTGTCCCTGCCGCCTGTGGCCACTGAAAGGGCGACAGTTCGTCATAGGCGCCGCCGCTCATGCCGGCGCACGCGCCGATGTCGAAATCGCGGCTGCCGTTATTTTCGAAGGCGGAAAGCGCGGCGTGTTCGTCGAAGATTGCGGCCGGCGCATCAAAATCGAAGGCCTCGGCAAATCCCATGCGGCGTCCGACTTCCGCAAGCTGCCACCAGTCGGCCCTTGCATCGCCGGGGATGTCGAGAAACGGTCGTTGCCTTGAAATGCGCCGTTCGGAATTGGTGACGGTACCGTCCTTCTCGCCCCAGCCGAGTGAGGGCAGAAGCACATCTGCGTGCCGGGTCGTATCCGTCTCTTTCAGGATGTCGGAGACGACGACGAAGGGACAGGCGGCGATCGCGCTTTCGACGCTGTCGGCATCCGGCATCGAGACGACGGGATTGGTCGCCATGATCCAGAGCGCCTTGATGCGTCCGTCGGCCACGGCTTGGAACATGTCGACCGCCTTCAGGCCGGGCTTCGCGGCGATGACGGGCGAGTTCCAGAAGCGCTGCACGCGATCCCGGTCTTCGGCATTCTCGATCGCCATATGCGCGGCAAGCATATTGGCAAGACCGCCGACCTCGCGCCCGCCCATGGCGTTCGGCTGACCGGTCAGCGAAAACGGTCCCATGCCGGGGCGGCCGATGCGGCCGGTCGCCAGGTGGCAGTTGAGGATGGCATTGACCTTGTCTGTGCCGGAGGAGGATTGGTTGACGCCCTGGCTGTAGCAGGTCACGACCTTCGGCGTCGTCTCGAACAGGCGGAAGAACTCCCTGATCTGCATGGCCGGCAGGCCGGTCCGTTCCAGAAGATCGTTGATATCAAGCGCGGCGGCGGCCGCAAAAGCGTCGCCGAAACCTTCGGTATGGGCGCCGATATAATTCTGGTCGATTGCCGGACTGGTCGCGAGATGGGCAAGCAGTCCCATGAACAGCGCAACGTCGCCGTCCGGACGGATGGCGAGATGCAGGTCGGCGATATCGCAGGTCATCGTCCGGCGCGGATCGATGACGACGATCCGCATGTTTGGCCGTGCCGTCTTTGCGGCGGCAAGCCGCTGGTAGATGACGGGATGACACCAGGCGAGGTTGGAGCCGGTCAGGACCACCAGATCCGCAAGTTCGATATCCTCATAGGTCCCGGGCACCGTATCGGCGCCAAAGGCGCGGCGATGCCCCGCCACGGAAGACGACATGCAGAGCCTTGAATTGGTGTCGATATTGCCGGAGCCGATGAAGCCCTTCATCAGCTTGTTGGCGACATAGTAATCCTCGGTCAGCAACTGGCCGGAGACGTAGAAGGCAACGGCGTCAGGCCCGTGTTCGGCGATCGTTTCAGAAAAACGGCGGGCGACCAGATCAAGCGCCTCGTCCCAGCCGCTCCGTTCGCCTTCGATTTCGGGATGGAGAAGCCGGCCATCGAGATCGATGGTTTCGGCGAGGGCTGAACCCTTCGAGCAGAGCCGGCCGAAATTCGACGGATGCTCCGGATCTCCTTTGACGCTGACTGCGCCTGCCTCGTCGACCGAGGCGAGAACGCCGCAGCCGACACCGCAATAGGGACAGGTGGTCTTGACCTCAACCGCCATCTATTCCGCCGCCATCATCAGGCTTTCCACGGCGATGAACAGCCTGCCGTCTTCGTTCAGCACCGGTATCGTCCGGACTTCGCCTTCGTCGGCGCCGAGCGCTTTGCCGGTTTCCAGTGAGATCACCCAGTTGTGCAGCGGGCAGGTAACTGACTTGGCATGGACGATGCCCTGGGAGAGCGGGCCGCCCTTGTGCGGGCAATGATCCTCGATGGCGAAGACCTCGTTTTCGGCCGTGCGGAAGACGGCGATCTTGCCCTGCGGCGTCTTCACGCAGCGCGCCCCGCGCAGCGGGATGTCGGAGATGTCACCGATTGGATGCCAGTTTTCATTGGGCCAGTTCATGTCCATCTCCTTATTCTGCAGCCTGGGGATAGCCGATTGTCGCCATCGGCTTGAACTCATGCTTGTCCTTGCCGGAAACACGCTCCGACCAGGGATCGACCTGGGCAAATTTCTGGGAGAAGACGAAGCGGTCGTAATAGGCTTTGCGCTTTTCGGCATCCCCCATGATCTGGCGGCGAATTTCTTCCAGGCCGATGCGCTTTGCCCATTTGTAGATGCGCTCGAGATAACGGGCCTGCTCGCGGTACATTTGCGTCAGGGCCACGATATGCTCCAGTGCCTCATCCTCGGTTCGGACAAGCCCAAGGACCTCCGTGCCCTTGATGTCGAGACCGGCCGCGCCGGCGAAATGGATCTCGAAGCCGGAATCCACGCAGATCACGCCGATGTCCTTGCAGGTTGCTTCCGCGCAGTTGCGCGGGCAGCCGGAGACGGCCATCTTCAACTTGGCCGGCGTCCAGGAGCCCCACATGAACCTTTCGATCCGGATACCGAGGCCGGTGGAATCCTGCGTGCCGAAGCGACACCAGTCCGAGCCGACACAGGTCTTCACGGTCCGCAGACCCTTGGCATAAGCCTGGCCGGAGACGAAGCCGGCCTTGCCGAGGTCGGCCCAGACGGCGGGTAGGTCTTCCTTTTCGATGCCGAGCAGGTCAATGCGCTGGCCGCCGGTGACCTTCACCATTGGGATCTCGAACTTGTCGACGACATCGGCGATGGCGCGCAGCTCGTTCGAATTGGTGACGCCGCCCCACATGCGTGGAACGACGGAGTAGGTACCGTCCTTCTGGATGTTGGCGTGCACGCGCTCATTGATGAACCGCGACTGGTAGTCGTCGGCATATTCATCCGGCCAGTCGCAGACGAGGTAATAGTTGAGCGCCGGCCGACATTTGGCGCAGCCGCAGGAGGTCTTCCACTCGAGCTCCTGCATGACGGCAGGGATGCTTTTCAGGCCCTTGGCCTTGATCAGCCGGCGAACGTCGTCATGACCGAGTTCGGTGCAGGTGCACATCGGCTGGACCGCAGCCGGATTGTAGCTGTCGCCGAGCGTCAGCGCCATGAGTTGTTCGACGAGGCCGGTGCAGGAGCCGCAGGAGGCGGATGCCTTCGTGTGGGCGCGCACGTCGTCGAGCGAGGTCAACCCCTTGCCTGAAATCGTCGAGGTAATTTTGCCCTTGCATACGCCGTTGCAGCCACAGATCTCCGCGTCATCCGGCAAGGCTGCAACGGCCGCCATAGGGTCCAGCGGCGACCCTCCCTGATAGGCCTGTCCGAAGATCAGCGTCTCGCGCATCTCCGAAATATCGGTTGCCTTCTTTTTCAGGTCATTGAACCAGGCGCCGTCGGCGGTCTCGCCGTAAAGCACGGTGCCGATGATCTTGTTGTCTTTCAGCACCAAGCGCTTGTAGACGCCGGCGCTGGCATCGCGCAGCACGATCTCCTCGCGGTCGTCGCCGTCGGCGAAATCGCCGAGTGAATAAAGCTCGATGCCGGTGACCTTGAGCTTGGTCGGCGTATCCGCATGAACGAAGGAAGGCGAGCGATCGCCGGAGAGATGCGAGGCGGCGATACGGGCCATTTCATAGAGCGGCGCAACAAGGCCATAGACCATGCCGCCGACTTCGGCGCACTCGCCGAGTGCAAGAATATCGCCATCCGAGGTCTGCATGCCGGAATCGACGACGATGCCGCGGTTGACGGCAAGGCCGGCGTCTTTCGCCAGACCGACGCTGGGGCGAATGCCGACGGCCATCACGACCAGCGTTGCCGGGATGATGCGGCCGTCGTCAAGTTCGATGCCCTCGACCTTGCCATTCCCGACGATCGCCTTGGTATTGGCCTTGCAGATGACCTTGATGCCGCGCTCCTCGACTGCCTTCTGCAGCAGATAGCCGGCGGCGGGGTCGAGCTGGCGCTCCATCAGTGTCGGCATGACATGCAGCACGGTGACGTCCATGCCGCGCTGGGCAAGGCCGGCCGCTGCTTCGAGGCCAAGCAGGCCGCCGCCGATGACGACAGCCTTTTCGCGCGACTGAGCGGCAAGCAGCATCGCCTGCACGTCGTCGAGATCGCGATAGGTGATGACGCCGGGCAGATCCTTGCCGGGAACGGGAATGATGAAGGGCACGGAACCGGTTGCGATCACCAGCTTGTCGTAGCTTTCGGTGACGCCGTGGTCGGAGGTCACGGTCTTTGCGGCGCGATCGATGTTGACGATCTTGTGGCCCTTGTAGAGCATGATGCCATGCTTGATGTACCAGCCGTCGCCGTGAATGATGATCTGCTCGTAGTCCTTTTCTCCTGAGAGAACCGGCGACAGCATGATGCGGTCGTAATTGACGCGCGGCTCGGCATTGAAGATCGTAACTTCATAGCGACCCGGCGCCTGCTCGAAGAGGTGCTCCAGCATGCGCCCGGGCGCCATGCCATTGCCGATGATGACAAGTTTTTCGGTCATATTTCCAGGTCCTTGGATCAGGTTGCAGCCACGGGCGCCGAGTGCCCTTGGCGCGACAGTTGCTTGACGGACAGGTGCATCCAGATGAGAGAGATCACAACGATTGCAAAGAGCAGCAGGAAACAGCTGGACCAAAGGCCGGTCATGTCCTTGAGGAGGCCAAAGGCGATCGGAAGGATGAAGCCGCCAAGACCGCCCATCATCCCGACGATGCCGCCGACGGCGCCGACGTTTTCGGGGTAGTAGGCCGGAATGTGCTTGTAGACGGCAGCCTTGCCGAGGCTCATGAAGAATCCGAGCACGAAGATGACGACGATGAAGATGACGGGGGTGATGCCGAACGCGGGACTCGTCCCGGTCCCAGAAGCAGCCGGCAGCGAAAGAATGAGGGTGGCGACGGCCGACACGGCAAGCATCGTGTACATCACGCTGCGGGCGCCTTTCTTGTCCGACAGTACGCCGCCGAAGGCGCGGAAGATGCTGCCCGGGATGGAGTAGGCGGCCGCGATCATGCCGGCAGTTTCCAGGTTGAAGCCATAGACGCCGACCAGGTAGCGCGGCAGCCACAGCGACAGGGCGACGAAGCCTCCGAAGGCGAAGAAATAGTAGAGTGAAAAGCGCCAGACCTGAACGTTCTGCAGCGGCGCGAATTCCTCGGCAAAACTCTTGGTGGCGGCGCGGCGTTCGCGGCGGAGACGGTAGGCCGGATCATCGGTCGTGGTGAACCAGAAGACGATTGCCATCAGTGCCAGACAGACGGCCCAGATCTCGGCAACCGCCTGCCAGCCCCATGCGAGCAACACGAAGGGGGCGGCGAATTTGGTCACAGCCGCGCCGACATTGCCGGCACCGAAGATGCCGAGCGCGGTTCCCTGCTTTTCCGCGGGGAAGAAAGGCGAGACATAGGCGACACCGACCGCAAAGGAGCCGCCGGCGAGGCCGACGCCGAGCCCGGCGATCAACATTTGCGTATAAGTCTGGGCGTAGGAGAGCAGGAAGGTCGCCAATGCGGCGGCCAGCATGGTGAGCGTGTAAACGAGACGGCCGCCGTAGCGCCCGGTCCAGATGCCAAGAACGATGCGCACGAGCGAACCGGTAAGGACGGGGGTGCCGACCAGCAACCCGAACTCGGCCTCGTTCAGCCCGAGATCCTGCTTGATGCGAATGCCGATGATCGCGAAGATCGTCCACACGGCAAAACAGAGGGTGAAGGCTACAGTGGAGATCCACAATGCCTTGGCTGGTTCGCCGGCCGACATGGGTTGTGCTTTCTCGATGACAGACATAACTTCTCCGGGGCCCGACAAGGTCGTGCCGATCCATCGCTGAGGGTTAAAACAAAAAGCCGCTGGTCAGGACGCGCATACACGAGGTGCGCGAAATATCCTGATCAGCGGCTTTGCTGGTGGCGCCCGCCGTTGGACGCCGAATATGTGGCCTTCTGGCCCATTTGCCTGGACGCAATCCTTAGGCCAGATTGCTCAGGCTAAAACCTACCTCTTCAATCTGAAGAGTAATCTCTGTGTCTTCCGTGAGCGTCTATTGCACACTCTTGCTGCGCTGATCGCCATTGACCGGTGCAATAAAGGCGATGCAAACTGCGTGCCAGTTTGGTGTCAATCATGCAAGCCACTGAATATAAATGACGTTTTATGAAATACGTCGGCTGCTTGTTTTTCGGGCCGCCGCCCAGCCATGCAAATATTTTGTGCGCTTGTCGTGAGGCGGGCAGATGCGTGCTGGCGTTTTGTGCAGGCCGGCATCGGTTATACCTCGTCGTTACAAACGAAGGGGAGGGCGCTTTTGACGGCAAAACCTGCGACATAGTCCGGCAGCCTCGCGGGGTCGAAGACGTGGCCGTCCATGAAACGGTCGCCCTCGTCACCGCCTTCGATGCGGATATCGGCATCTTCGGGTGCGTTGTCGTCACCGAGAGCCGTGCGATAGAGATCCGGGCGGTAGGCGGATGCTGCGGCCCTTGCCATGTTGAGGCTGACCTCGGCCTGTCCCCAGCGGATCATCTGGCTGTAAATCCACAGCGCATGGCTTGGCCGGGGATAATTGGCGAAGCCGGAATGGAACATGAAATAATCGGTGATGATGCGGCGGTTGCCTTTTGCGTCGAGGCTGAATTCGCCGGCGAGTACACGGCGAATGATCTCGACGGGGGCAGCGATATAGCGCGGGTCGGCAAGAGCTGCCGCCAGCGCGTCGTGATTTTCCGGCCGGTCGCACCAGCGGGCTGCCGCGTCGAGTGCCACGATCAGCCGGGAAACGGTTTCCGGATGGCTTTCCGCCCAGTCCGGCCGCATGCCGATTACCTTTTCCGGCGCCGACGGCCAGATGTCCTGCTTGGCGGCGACGATGCGGCCGACGCCGCGCTCCGAAGCGACCATGTTCCACGGCGCGCCGACGCAGAAACCGTCGATCGCACCGGCTGCAAGTGCATCCGAAGTCATGGGCGGCGGCACCACGACAAGCTTGACGTCCTTGTCGGGATCGATGCCGCCGGCTGCCAGCCAGTAGCGGAATTCGTAATTGTGCGAGGAGAAGGGATAGGTGACCCCGAAAGTCGGCAGCGGCTCGCCGCGCGCCCTCATTGCCGCCAATGTTTTTGCCAGGGCGCGGGCATTGTCGAGCGCGCTTGCCGTTTCCTGCAATTCCGCGTCATCGCGCATCCTGTCGAAGAGCCGCGTCGACAGCGTAATCGCATTGCCGCCGCGCCCCAGCGAAAACGGCGTGATCGTCGGCGAGGGATTGGAGCCGAGACCGAGCATGGAGGCCACCGGCATCGGCGACAGCATGTGGGCAATGTCGAACTGGCGGAATGCCAGGCGGTCGCGCACATTCGCCCAGGAGACGTCCTTGACGAGATCGAGCGTCAGGCCTTCCTTCCGCGCGAAGCCGAATTCCGCCGCCGCAATCAGCACCGATGCATCGACGAGCGGAATGAAACCGGCCCGCAGTACTTTCGGCCCTTCGTTGTTCACCCGCACGGGCGAGGGCATGTCGCCGCCGGAGCTGGAGGTCGTTGTCATCATGTCCACTCCGGTTTCCTCCGGAAATTCATCAGGTCGGCCATTACATCAACAGCCCCGCGGCAGTGACGACGCTCTGGGCGATTTCCGACATCTTCTTCTTTTCGTTCATCGCTGTCTGGCGCAGCAGGGCGAAAGCCTCTTCCTCCGACAGGCCGCGCATCTTCATCAATATGCCCTTGGCGCGCTCGATGAGCTTGCGTTCCTCGAGCGCGGAGCGGGCATCGGCAAGCTCCCGCCGTAGCCGGTTGAAGGCATTGAAGCGGCTGACGGCCATGTCGAGGATTGGTTTGACGCGTTCCTTCTTCAATCCGTCGACGATATAGGCCGAGACGCCGGCATCGACAGCTGCCTCGATCGAGGCTGTGTCGGAGCGATCGACGAACATGGCGATCGGACGGCTGACCGTGCGCGTCAGCTGGAACAGGTGCTCCATCATGTCGCGGTTGGGATTTTCGATATCGATGATGATCACGTCGGGCATCAGCGTTTCGATGATTCGCGCGATGCCGTTGACCTCATGGACCACGGTGACGCGCGTATGCCCTGCCTCGCGCAGTCCTTCTTCGATGATGGAGGCGCGAATGGCATTTTCGTCGATCACCAGAATTGTCAGATCGAGATGCGTCATTGTTCTATTCATGACGCACTGCAGCAATTTTGGCAAGCGCGCCAGCCTGATAAGTGTGCAAAAACTAAGTATGCACAATATATGATCAGATTGCCGTGCTTTCGCGCGGAATCAAGGCAAAGCCGAGGTCGATCTGCTCGGACCTCGATACCACGGAGGAATTCAACGCGGCAAGCACCCTTTCGGCCGCGAGTTTTCCGGTTTCGAAACGCCTAGTCGCGATCGAGGAGAGGGAGGGTGCGGCGCAGGCGGCGAATTCCAGGTCGTGAAATCCGATGATCGAGATGTCATCGGGCACACGGATGCCGCGTTTGCGGCATTCCTGCATGGCACCGAGCGCCAGATTGTCGTCAGTGCAGAAGATCGCCTCTGGCAGGTCGCCACGTTCATGCGTCATGGCGAAGAGGTCGGAGCCGAGTGCCACGTAGCTATGGCGTGGCCTCTCGGCGATGATCTCCAGATTCAGCAGCTCCGCCTCCTGCATCGCCAGCCGGTAGCCGTCGAAACGCGACTGGGCGCGGTGGTCGAGATTGCCGGTCAGGAAGGCGATCCGGCGGAAACCCCGTTCGATCAGGTGCTGCGTCGCCGTCTGCCCGGCATGCTCCTGCGACATGCCGATGTTGAGGTCGATCGGGTTTGGAGAAAGCTCGAAGGTCTCGACAACGGGCAGACGAGCCTGGGCGAGAAGCTGACGCGAGAGCGGCGTGTGATGAGTGCCGGCGATGATGATCGCCTCCACCCTTTGCCCGAGTAATGCCTTGATGGCGTTTTCCTCCTCGATCTCGGAATAGCGGCTGTTGACGACGATCACCTGGAAGCCGGCGGCGACCAGCACCTCGTGAAGCGCAAACAGATATTCCGCGAAGATAACGTTGTAGAGGGTCGGAACGATGACGCCGATCGCATGCGTGCGCGAGGAGGCGAGGCGGCTCGCGGCAATATTCGGCACATAGCCGAGTTCCTTGACGGCGGCATCGACGCGCAGCCGCAGGCCTGGCGAGACCGCATCGGGCTTGCGCAGCACCCTCGAAACCGTGATCGGGCTGACCCCGGCAAGATTTGCCACGTCATCAAGTGTTATCCGCCGCATGCAAGCCCCGCCATTCGTCCCAGAATATTAATTTGTCGTATTCTTTAAAAATAGAGAATATTTGCTCATTGCTGTAGTTGACAGCGCTAGAAGATACGATTTGACAGCGCTGTCAACTATGTTAACCTAAAATTGTACCGGAAAGGGACGGGTGGAGCCTTCCGGGACCAAGTGCAAATCAAAGCATAGGAGAGGCGGCTCGGTCCGCCTGAGGAGGAGAACATTCATGTTTAAGGTGAAAGAAGCCAAATTGGCTCGCATTGCCGCGTTTTCCGTGTCCGCGCTTGCCCTGCTCTGCGGCGCGGCCAGCGCGGAACCGAAGGTCGTGTCCGGCCCGGCCGCCGAGCCCGGCTGCATGGTGCCTTGGGCCGCCGACACGCAGTTCCTGCAATATCCAAAGAAGGACGGCCCCTATCGCATCGCGCTCGCCAACGGTTACATCGCCAATACCTGGCGAATCCAGATGGTGCAGACAGCCAAGGCCTACGCCGCCCAGCCCGACGTCGCAGCCAAGCTGAAGGAGTTCAAGGTCGTCTCGACAGGCGAGGATGTGCCGGCGCAGATTTCCGCCATCAACAACTTCATCGATGCCGGTTATGATGCCATCGTCGTCAATGCGCAGAACCCGACAGCTTTCGGGCCGGTGATCAAGCGCGCCAAGGAGGCCGGTGTCATTCTCGTCGCCTTCGACAACATCCTCGATACCAAGGACGCGATCAACGTCAACGTCGACCAGAAGGGTCTCGGCGTCCTCTGGGCCGACTGGCTGGTGAAACATCTGCCGAGCGGCGGCAAGGTGCTGGAAGTGCGTGGCGTCGCCGGTACGTCGGTCGATACGGATCGCCACAACGGCATCCACGAAACCCTGGACGCCTCGGGCAAGAAGTTCACGGTAACCGAGGTCGTCGGAAAATGGGATGACGGTGTTGCCCAGAAGGCGACGGCTGACGCGATCGCCACCAACGGCCCGTTCGATGGCATCACTGCGCAGGGCGGCGATACCGGCGTCGTGCAGGCGATGATCGATGCCAAACATCCCTTCGTGCCCTTCGGCGGTGAGACGGAAAATGGCTTCCGCAAATTCTGCGCTGCCCATGCCGCCGACGGCCTGAAGTGCTCGTCCGCCGGCACTGGCCCGGCCCAGGTCGCCGTCGCCATCAAGACGGCGATCGCAGCACTCGAGGGTCAGGTCGTGCCGCAGGCAGTCAAGCTGCCGACCGCGATTGTTTCGGATCCTGATTTCAAGGAAGGCGAGGATTACTATCCCACCCAGTCCGACAACTTCTTCGTCGGCAATTCCTTCCCGACCTGCGGCATCAATTTCAGCGCTCAGGAAATCATGGGGCAGTCCAAAGAGAACCAATAGCAGCCGTCCTCCGGATCTGATTGCGGGTGTTTGCACCCGCAATCTCGAAGGTGATAGACCGAATGGAGGCTGGACGCATGACCTTGTCCGAACCGCTTTTCCGCACGGAAGGCATATCGAAGCGCTATGGCGGTGCTGTCGCGCTTAAGGATGCCGATATCGCCATCCGGCCAGGAGCGATCCATGCCGTCCTTGGCGAGAACGGCGCCGGCAAATCGACGCTGATCAAGATCATGGCGGGCGTCGTGGCGCCAGATGAAGGACGCATGCTGCTCGACGGCAAGGAGATCGCCTTCGCCTCGCCGGCCGCCGCCAATGCGGCGGGCATCGTCTGCGTCTTCCAGGAGCTTTCGCTGATCCCCGACCTCTCCGTCGCCGACAACATCGTCATCAGCAATCCGCCGCTGAGATTCGGCATGATAGACCGGCGCCGGCAACGGCGGATCGCCGAGGAAGCGCTGGCGCGCGCCGGTGCCTCCGACATTCATCCGTCCGCCTTGGTCAAGGATCTACCCCTGTCCCGGCGGCAGATGGTCGAGATTGCCAAGGCGCTTGCCCGCAAGCCACGGCTGATGATCCTCGACGAGGCGACCTCGGCGCTGACGCAATCGGATGTCGAAAAGGTCTTTGCCGTGTTGAAGCGCCTGCGCGCCGAGGGAATGGCGCTGATCTACATCTCCCACCGCATGCACGAAATTGCCCAGCTGGCGGATGAGTGCACGGTCTTCCGCAACGGCCGCAGCATCGAATCCTATCCGGCCGGCACGAAGACCGACCAGCAGGTGGTTGAACTGATGATCGGCCGCGAATACAGCAATGTCTTTCCGCCGAAGCCGGCCCATCGCGGAGAGCAAAAACCGGTCCTTTCCTGCCTCGACCTTTCCTGGGGTGACCGGCTTTCTGGCATCACATTCGATATCAGGCCCGGCGAGATCATCGGCGTCGGCGGGCTAGACGGGCAGGGGCAGCGCGAATTGCTGCTGGCCCTCTTCGGCGTGCTGCGCGACGTGAAGGGCGAAGTCGCGATCGACGGCAGGCCGGTGACGCTGAAAAGCCCCCGTGATGCCAAGTCCGGCGGCATATCCATGGCGCTGATCCCCGAGGACCGGAAGACCGAGGGGCTGATGCTGCCGATGACGGTGCGCGAGAACCTATCGATTGCAGCCCTCGACCGCGTCTCGCGCAACGGCGTCATCGATCGGGCGGCCGAACGACGCGAGATCGACGATCTGTTCAAGCTGTTGGCGATCAAGGCCGTGACGATCGACATGCCCGTTGCCGCACTATCCGGCGGTAACCAGCAGAAGGTGGTTATCGCCAAATGGTTGATGAACCGGCCGCGTATCATCCTGCTCAACGATCCGACGCGCGGCATCGACGTCGGCACCAAGCAGGAAATCTATCTGCTGCTGCACAAGCTTGCCGATGCGGGCGCGGCGATCATCTTCTATTCCACCGACTACGATGAACTGATCGGCTGCTGCGACCGCGTGCTCGTCATGTATGACGGCCGCATCATCCGCGAGCTCGAAGGCGCCGAGATCAACGAGCACGAACTGATCGGCGCAGCTCTCAACATCGCCGGCGACCACGTAGCGCAAAGGATTGCCCCATGAACAAGCATGCTTCCGGCGACCGGCGGTTCTGGTATGCGCAGCAGAAGGGAACGCTGTTTGCAGCACTCCTCTTCGTCGCCATGTTCGCCCTCTACGTCTCGAACCACCCGGCGGGCTTCACGCCCAACGTCGTGCAGACGGCTTCGAACAAGGCGACGCTGCTCGCCTTCGTCGCCATGGCGCAGTGCTTGGTCGTCATCACCGCCGGCATCGATCTCTCAGCCGGCATGGTTCTTGTGCTCTGCAATTGCCTTGCATCCTGGCTGGTCGTTGGCACGCCGTTGCAAACTGGAGCGGGTGTCGTCGTCGTGCTGCTCGCCGGGCTCGGCTGCGGCATGCTGAACGGGCTCATCATCATCTTCGGCCGGCTGCAGCCTATCGTGGCGACGATCGCGACCAGCGCGATCTTCTACGGGCTGGCGCTCCTGCTGCGACCGACACCCGGCGGTTCTGTCAACGAGGATCTGGCCGATGCCTTCACCTCGAAACTCCTAGGGGTCGTTCCGGCAAGCCTCGTCATGCTTCTCGCCGTGATTGTCGTCATCTGGGTGCCGTTCAGCCGCTCGGCGATCGGCAGGGCGGCCTATGCGGTGGGGTCGGCTGAGAACGCCGCCTATATGTCGGCAATGCCCGTCAAGCGGGCGAAATTGACAGCCTATGCGCTGGGCGGACTACTTTCGGCGATCGGCGGGCTCTATCTCACCTTTTTCTCCTACACCGGCGAAGCGGCGTTTGCGAGCGGCAACGCCTACACGCTCTATTCGATCGCGGCGGTGGTGCTCGGCGGCGTTTCCCTTGCGGGGGGCAGGGGAAGCGCCGTCGGCGCTGTCTTCGGAGCTTTGGCCTTTCGTACGATCGGCGATCTGCTCTTCGTCTTCGATTTCGATCCGCTTTGGCAGCCGCTGTTCCAGGGTGTGGTTTTGATGCTGGCGATCGGCATCGGCTGCATCGGTCTTTCCAGGGTCCGCAATCGATTGGAGTGGTTTCAATGAGCGAGGACGCATCCTCCATGCGGCAGCTTCGAATTCCCACGCGCCTGCGCGGCGTCGATCCGGCGGTGGCGACCGCCTTCGGATGCATCATCCTGCTTCTGCTCGCCGGATCGATCTATTCGCCGAATTTCCTGTCGCCGGATTATCTGCTGCAGCAGCTGAAGGTGGCCTCGTTCCTCGGCGTCATCGCCACCGGCATGATGGCGGTCATCCTGCTCGGCCAGATCGACCTGTCGGTGCCTTGGGTAGTGACGTCAGGCGCGATGATGGCCTGCGCCGCGACCGCTTACGGCACGACCGGCTCGGTTCTGGCGATCCCCTTCGGCATTTTCTGCGGCGCTGCGATCGGTCTCGTCAACGGCCTGGCGGTCGCCTATCTCCGCATTCCCTCGATGATCATCACGTTGGCGACCAATGCCGTCGCGCAAGGACTGATGGTCGTCTACACCGGCGGCTTCTCCCCGCAAGATTCGGCCTCGCCGGCCATGCGGTTCCTGGCCACCGGCTACACCATTCCGGGACTTCCGAACGGCGTTCTCGTCTGGCTCTGCGTCGGCTTGGCTGCGGTCTTCATGTTGACGCGCACGACCTTCGGCCGATCCCTTTACGCCATCGGAAACCGCGAGCGCGCCGCCTACATGTCCGGTATCGACACCCGCCGGATCACACTTCTGGCCTTCGTCATCTCAGGAGGGTTGAGCGCGCTCGGCGGCGTTCTGTTGGCGGGTTATGCGTCGAAGGCATCGCAGTCCATGGGCGACGCCTATCTGCTGCCGTCGATCGCGGCCGTCGTTCTCGGTGGCACGCATGTGCTCGGCGGCAAGGGTTCCTACCTCGGAACGGTTGCGGGCGTCATCCTGATCACGCTGCTGCAATCCATCCTCTCGGTGATGCAGATCGAGGAGGCCGGCCGCCAGCTCATCTACGGCGCCGTCATCATCGGCATGCTCCTGCTCTATGGCCGCCAGAAGCCGGCCTGATCGGCCGTTGTCGATACTTTCATCTTTTCCAGCATCCGCTGCTTGAGGAAACCTATCGTTTCGGCGAAAAGGAGCTGCCGCGGCTCGATGTCAGCAGGGAAGTCAGAAGGTACGTTTTGTGGCCACCAGCGAATTTCATCCGATCGAACGGACTGCTCTGGATGACGGACTTGCCGCGAGCGCCTTGAGGGTGATCGAAGCGGTTCTCGGCATTGCCGCGGCACTCGTTCTCGCGGTGCTGCTCTTCATGGTGCTCGTCACCGTCTGCCTGCGTTATTTTTTCAGCGCCGGCTTCATCGGCGCCGAGGATCTCGGTATCTGGCTGCATGTGGGTCTGATCGCGCTCGGCGCGCCGCTCAGCCTCAACAGCGCGCTTGCCATGCGCCTCGACGTCTTCGTCAAGATGCTGCCGGAGAGCCTGCAGAAGATCACGCCGATCGGCGCCGATGTGTTCACCGTGCTTTCGGCGCTGATCCTGAGCTTCGGCGGCAGCGAGATCATGACGATGCTTGGCGGCGTCTCGCCGACGCTCGGCGTGCCGGAATGGATCCGCTTCGGTTTCCTCGGCGTCGGCGGCGCGCTGATCCTCGTCGTGCTGCTTCTGCAGCGCATCGCGGAAGGCAAGATCCTGGCAGTTTTGCTCTCGCTTGCCGTCGGTGTCGCGCTCTATGCCGGCATTCCGCATGTCGCGCTCGATCTCGACTGGCCGCCGAGCATTTTTCTCGGACTGATCGCCGCGGTCGGCCTCGTGCTTGCTGCGCCGCTGCCGCACGCCTTTCTTGCCGCAGCCTATGTCGTCATCGCCTTCGGCAGCAGCCTGCCGGAGCCGGCGATCGTTTCCGCGACCGTCACCGGCATCTCGAAATTCCTGCTGCTTGCCATTCCCTTCTTCCTGCTCGCCGGCGGCCTGCTGACGGCCTCCGGAGTCGCCAACCAGCTCGTGCGCTTCGCCGCCGCCATGGTCGGCCATCGCCGGGCCGGACTGGCGCAGACGACACTTTTGACCAGCGTTCTCTTTTCCGGCGCCTCCGGCTCGTCGGTTGCAAATGCCGCTTTCGGCGCATCGACCTTCCAGCCCGAGCTGGTCAAGCACGGCTATCCCAAGGCGCAGGCAGCGGCGATCATTGCCTCGACATCGGTTCTCGACAATGTCATCCCGCCGTCGATCGCCTTTCTCATTCTTGCGACGGCCACCAATCTTTCGGTCGGCTCGCTGCTCGTCGGCGGTTTCTTTGCCGGCGGCCTGATGGCCATATGCCTGGCGGTCGCTATCCATCTGACCGTGCGTGAGCGGGTGCCTTTGCCGCGCGCAAATGCGAAACAGCGCTGGCAATCGGCTGTCCAGGCGATTCCGGCTTTCGGGCTCGGCGTCATCGTTGTCGTTGGCATCCGCATCGGTATCGTCACCACCACCGAAGCCGCCGCTGTTGCTGCTTTCTACACGTTGCTGCTCGGCATCGGTGCGCGGCTCGGCATTCTCTCGCTCTATGCCGCCTTTCGCCAGGCGGCCGTTGAAGCGGCGGCGATCGGTCTCCTCATCGGCACAGCCGGCCCCTTTGCCTTCCTGCTGGCGGTCGACGACGTGTCGGGGCTGATCTCGCATCTGACGACGGCGCTCGGCGGCAGCGCGCTAGCGGTCATCCTGCTGTCGAACGTCATCCTGCTGGTCGTTGGCCTGATTCTCGACATCGGCGCCGCGATCCTGCTCTTCGGTCCGATCCTGCTGCCGGCAGCGGTTGCCGCCGGCATCGATCCCATTCAGTTCGGGGTGATCATCGTCGTCAACCTGATGATCCACGGACTGACGCCGCCGCTTGGCATGCTGATCTTCGTCGTCAGCGGCGTCACGCGCGTTCCCGCCTCGGAGCTCTTTCGGGCGGTGGTTCCCTATCTGCTCGCTCTCCTGGTCTCGCTCGCAACCCTCTGCGTCTGGGCCATCATCTTCTCGTAAACGGGACAACCCCATGGACAATCTCAACCGACGCAATTTCCTGAAGACCGCAGCTCTCGCCGGAACGGCGCTTGCAGCCCCCGTCTTCGTCCGCACGGCTGCCGCCCGCACGACGACGATCACGATCGCTTCGCTGCTCGGCGACGACAAGCCGGAAACGAAAATCTGGGTGAAGATCGGCGAATTGGTCGAAGCGAAGCTTCCCGGCCAGTTCAAGTTCAATATTGTCAGGAACGGTGCGCTCGGCGGCGAGAAGGAGGTGGCCGAAGGCGTGCGTCTCGGTTCCATCCAGGCCAGCCTTTCCACGGTCTCGTCGCTCTCCGGCTGGGCGCCCGAGCTGCAGATCCTCGATCTGCCCTTTCTCTTCCGCGATGCCAACCATGTCCGCAAAACCGTCGCCGGCGATGTCGGCGCCGATCTCAAGCAAAAACTGCAGGCGCAGAATTTCGTCGTCGGCGATTTCATCAATTACGGCGCCCGCCATCTCCTGACCAAGGAACCAGTGACGCGGCCAGAGCAGCTCAAGGGCAAGCGCATCCGTGTCATCCAGAGCCCGCTGCACACCAAGCTCTGGAGCGCATTCGGCACGACTCCGATCGGCATTCCGATCACCGAGACTTATAATGCGCTCGCAACCGGTGTCGCCGACGCGATGGATCTGACCAAATCGGCCTATGCCGGCTTCAAGCTCTACGAGGTCGTGCCAGACATGACCGAGACCGGCCACATCTGGGCGTCAGGCGTCATCTATTATGCCTCGACCTTCTGGGCCGGCCTTAACGACGAGCAGAAGGCGGTATTCCAGCAGGCTTCCAGCGAAGGGGCTGCCTATTTCAACCAGTTGATCGTCGACGACGAATCCAAATCCGTCGAGACGGCCCTTGGCCATGGCGGAAAGCTCTTGCAGCCGGAGGCCTTCGACGAATGGCAGAAGGGCGCGCAGGGCGTATGGGCCGACTTCGCGCCAATCGTCGGCGGCATCGACAAGATCAAATCCGTTCAGGCAGCCTGAGCCAAGGGCAGGCGGTTACTTCAGCAGGTTGACGGGAACCGATGGCAAAAAATCGGTCTTTTCACCGCGCCGGCCTTCCGGAAAAATAATGCCGGAGCAGGAGGCAAAATCGAAAGAGCATGCCTTCGGTTCTCGTGGTATATGGCTTAAAGAAATGCGACGAAAATCTTGGGATGGGAGGCTTTCTGTTCTCAGCCGTCACGACCCGGACTTTTGAATGTCCGGTAGGCGGCTCCCATGACGACGATCTGCATTAATGACATTCAACATCAGGCTTTGGAGGGCCGACCATGAGTTTACGTATCAACGACATTGCCCCCGATTTCACTGCCGACACCACACAGGGACCGATCAGCTTCCATGATTGGATCGGCAACGGCTGGGCCGTATTGTTCTCGCATCCAAAGAATTTCACGCCAGTTTGCACGACCGAACTCGGCGCCATGGCCGGCCTTGCAGGGGAGTTTTCCAAGCGCGGCGCCAAGATCATCGGCATCTCCGTCGATCCTGTGGAAAGCCATGCCAAGTGGAAGAACGACATCAAGACCGCCACCGGCTTCGACGTCGAATATCCTTTGATCGGCGACAAGGACCTCAAGGTCGCCAAGCTCTACGACATGCTGCCGGCCGGCGCCGGCGAGAGCTCGGAAGGCCGCACGCCTGCCGACAACGCGACGGTGCGTTCGGTCTTCATCATCGGTCCCGATAAGAAGATCAAGCTGATCCTGACCTATCCGATGACGACGGGCCGCAATTTCAATGAGATCCTGCGCGCCATCGATTCCATCCAACTGACGGCCAAGCACCAGGTGGCGACACCGGCGAACTGGAACCAGGGCGAGGACGTCATCATCACTGCCGCGGTTTCCAACGAAGACGCGATCACGCGTTTCGGTTCCTTCGATACGGTTCTGCCCTATCTCAGAAAGACCAAGCAGCCGACGGCCTGACGACTGCTTTCAAGCCATCCCCAAGCCGCCGCGAAAGCACTTCGCGGCGGCTTTTTACTGATCAGACTAGGCGATGGCTTGATGGGCTCTCACCGCATCGCCGAATGCTTGAAACAGCGCACGATTAACAGGGTTGGTTTGCGGATCGTATTCGGCATGCCATTGCACACCCAGAGCAAATCCCGGCGCGTCCTTGAACCGTATCGCCTCGATCGTCCCGTCCTCGGCAATGCCTTCGGCAACGACCCTCTCGCCGAGTTCGAGGATGCCCTGTCCATGCAGGGAATTCACCCGGATCGTCTCCCGGCCGAGGATACGCGCAAACATCCCATCCGCAACGAGCTGAACGTCGTGTCGATCGCCGAAAACGATGGCTGGGTCGGGATGGATCTCACCTGTTTCCAGGCGCGGCATTCGGTGGTTCATGCGTCCGGGCAATTCCCGGATTTCGGGATGCAGCGAGCCGCCGGCGGCGACATTCATTTCCTGAAAACCGCGGCATATGCCGAAAACAGGAACGCCTTGCGCAACACAGGCTTCGATCAATGGCAGCGCCAGCCCGTCACGATCCTCATCATATGGCTCATGCTTGGGATCCGGCACCATGTTGAATCGGCTGGGATGGACATTGGCTCTGGCACCCGTCAGCAGAATGCCGTCGACGACAGCCAGCAGATCCGCGATATCGGCCAGTTTAGGATTGCCGGCAAACATCAGCGGCAACGCTTCGGCGACATCGGCCACGGCTCGCAAATTGTTTTCTCCGACAAGCTGGGTCGAGAAGCGGCTTTCGACGATGCGGGCGTTCCCGATGATGCCGATTACAGGTCTTGCCATTGCTTGTCACACCCCAAGTCGCAACGCCAGCTACTGCCCAAGCCGCCTGGCCCTCGGGCAGGTGATTTGCAACGCCGCGAAACCGGAACCGGCCTCGGACTGACTGCCGGCTCGGTTGTCACCATATGGTTATCCTTGGTCGCGATGCAGGTGCAAGAGCTTTTGCGACCGCCAAGGCATCTGGGCCGGTGCTCAATCCGGAACGGGAAGGGCGCGCTGGTTGTAGAGGATCTTGCGGATGCGCGCCTGTTCCTCTTCGGAGAGCTTGCTGTTGTCGGTGCCGAGATCGGCGCCGACCGCAAGGCCGCGCTGGACGCCGGGCCTTGCGCCGACTTCCTCGAACCATCGCTTGAAATGCTTGAACTCGTCGATGTCCTGACCCTGTGCCTGCCAGCTGACGGTCCAGGGATAGCTGGCGATGTCGGCGATGGTGAATTCGTCACCGGCAAGGTAGCGCCGGTCGCGAAGCCGCATGTTGAGAACGCCGTAGAGGCGGTTGGCTTCGTCGGTGAAACGCCGCACCGCATAGGACTGATCGCCTTCGCGATCGCCAAGGCGACGGAAATGACCGGCCTCGCCGAGTTTCGGCCCTTGGTTCGCCATCTGCCAGATCACCCATTGCGTGACCTCGTATTTGCCACGCAGATCCTGCGGCCAGAATTTTCCGGTCTTCTCGGCGAGGTAGAAGAGGATCGCGCCGGATTCGAAGACGCTCAACGGACCGCCGCCGTCGGCAGGCGCGTGATCGACGATGGCAGGCATGCGGTGATTGGGGTTGAGTTTGAGATAATCAGGCTTGAACTGGTCGCCACGGCCGATATTAACCGGCACCAGCCGGTAGGGCGTGCCCGTTTCCTCCAGGAAGATCGAAACCTTCTTGCCGTTCGGCGTCGGCCAGTAGTGGAGATCAATCATCTGCTTATCCTCGTTCGCTCGGGATTTCCTGGCAAACAGGATGACGCTACGACCATGGCAGGTCGAATATGTTTGTTCCAAAATCGGTAGCGAAATTAGAAACCTGTGACCGTCCCCGGCACCAATTCGGGTGCAGGTATGGAAATGGGGGAGGCGTCGCGCCTTCATCAATGGTATCTAAAATCCAGCGTCGCGATGGAAGTTCGAACCCGCCGAGATCCGATGATACGTCGAAAGCGTCAGTCCGACATTGCGAGGAGATCGACGAAGGCCATGCTTTCGCTCTGTCTTCTGTTTCCCGCCGTGGACACAATAAAGGCCCAGCCTGAAGGGAGCGCCGGGTCGCCGGCCTGCTTGTATTCGGGACCTTCGGCGGCGGGATCGGGTGAGACGCTCTGCATCCGGAAAGACAGTTTCAACTACGACCTTTGCGTCGCGATCGAGCATTTCGCCAGCGCCAACCAATTGCCGGCGGATTATTTCGCCCGTCTCATCTGGCGAGAAAGCACCTTTCGCCCCGACGCAGTCAGCTTCAAGGGAGCCCAGGGGATTGCGCAGTTCATGCCCGGAACGGCCAAACTGCGCGGTCTCGAAGACAGCTACCAGGTGTTGGAAGCCCTGCGGAAATCGGCGCAGTATCTCGAAGAATTGCGCAATCGTTTCGGCAATCTCGGCCTTGCCGCCGCCGCCTATAATGCCGGGGAAAACGGCCTTGCCACTTACCTTGCGTCAGGCAGATTACCTTACGAGACGCGCAGCTATGTGATGGCAATCACCGCGCATACGGTCGAGGAATGGAAGGATAACCCACCTGAAGATGCGGCCGCCCCGCTCGACAAGGACAAGTCCTTCCTCGATGGCTGCGTGGCGCTTGCGGAGAGACGGACGTTGAAGGATACGCCCTGGCGGCAGGAGGGTGAATGGGCGCCCTGGGGCGTCCAGCTTGCGGCGAATGCAAATGTCACGGTCGCCCGGCGCATGTTTCTCGATGCCGTGCAGGATCTGCCTGCGCCCCTGAATGCGGAGCAGCCGCTGATCCTGCGCCAGCGCGATCGCAGCTTCGGTTTTCGGCCGCGTTATGCTGTTCGCATCGGCCGGCAGACGCGCATGGAAGCCAACGACCTCTGCAACCAGATTCGCAAACACGGCGGCACCTGTCTGGTTTTCAAGAATCGATAGCAGCCCCGGTCCAGCCTCTTGATCACGAAAAGTCTGCTTGCAGGATCACCTGAACGCAACATATTCGACACGGAAATGCCAAGGGAGGAACGATAATGCGGGTTTTGGTAATCGGGGCAACGGGCCATGTCGGGACCTATCTCGTCCCCCGTCTGGTGGAAGCCGGTCACGACGTCGTCACGATCAGCCGCGGCACGGCAAAGCCTTATACGGCAAACCACGCCTGGGCTGCCGTCGATCAGCGTCAGATGGATCGGGCAGCCATGGAGCGGACGGGTGATTTCGGCCCGGCCGTGCGTACATTGGAAGCCGACATCGTCATCGACATGATTTGCTTCACGCTGGAAAGTGCCGAGCATCTGGTGACGGCGCTGTCGGGGCATGTCGGTCACTTCCTGCATACCGGCACGATCTGGACGCATGGCCATTCGACGGTCGTACCCACGCTGGAGGAGACGCCGAAATTTCCCTTCGGCGACTATGGGACGCAGAAGGCGGCAATCGAAACCTATCTGCTGCAGCAGGCAAGGCTTCGCGGATTTCCGGCAACCATCATCCATCCCGGGCACATTGTCGGTCCCGGTTGGGCGCCGCTCAATCCGGCCGGCAATTTCAACCTGCAGGCCTTTTCAACCCTTGCCCGCGGAGAGACCCTGGCGCTGCCCCATTTCGGCTTGGAGACCGTTCATCACGTCCATGCCGATGACGTGGCGGCGATGTTCATGGATGCGATCGCCAACCGGAATGCGTCGACCGGCGAAAGTTTCCACGCGGTTTCGGAGCAGGCATTGACCCTTCGCGGTTATGCCGAATCCATGTCTCGTTGGTTCGGGCATGAGCCGAAGCTCAGCTTCGCCCCATTCGACGCCTGGGCCGAAAGTCAGACGGCTGAGGATGCGAAGGCGACCTGGGAACATATTGCCCGCAGCCCGAATTGCTCGATCGCCAAAGCCAAACGCCTGCTCGGTTACACTCCGAGATACACCTCCCTGCAGGCGGTGCAGGAATCCGTGGGTTGGCTGGTCGGGCAGGGGCGGATCGAGACCTGATCCGCCAGCCCCGCGCGTAGCGGTCGGCTGCTTTTGTTTTACGCAATTCCGGACGGAAAACCGCTTCGCACTTTTCCTGAAATTGCTCTAACGGATCAGGATCGCCCTGAAATCATTGACATTGGTTCCGGTCGGGCCGGTTTCGAAGAGATCGCTGGTGGCCGCAAAGCCCGAATAGCTGTCATTACCGTCGAGCAGCCGGCGCGGATCGAGCCCGGCGGCGCGCAAGCGCCTCACCGTGCCGCCATCGGCAAAGGCGCCGGCATTATCCTCCGAGCCGTCGATCCCGTCGGTATCGGCAGCGAGGACATGAATGCCCTCCTGTCCGTCGATCGCAAGCGCCATGGCGAGCGCGAATTCGCCGTTGCGTCCGCCCTTGCCACCCTTGGTTCTCAGCGTCACCGTCGTCTCGCCGCCGGAAAGGATGACGACCGGCTTCGGAAACGGCCTGTTCCGGCCCGACACTTCGCGGGCGATGGCCGCATGCACCAGCGCCACGTCGCGCGATTCTCCCTCGATCGCATCGGAAAGGATCGCCGGCTCGATCCCCTGCGACGTCGCCAGGGCAGCGGCCGCCGCCAGCGAAACGCCGGCGGAGGCGATGATGTGATGCGCGTGGCGCAAGAAGACCGGATCATCCGGCCGCGGTGCATCGGCCTTCGGCGAGTCCAGATGGCCGAGTGCTGCCTGCGGCAGCTGTAATCCGTATTGCCTGATGATCTCGAGCGCATCATGTCGTGTCGAACCATCAGGCACTGTCGGCCCGGAGGCGACATGGGCCGGGTTGTCGCCGGGAATATCGGAGACGATCAGACTGACGACTCTCGCTTCGGTCGCTGCCGCAAGTCTTCCGCCCTTGATGGTGGAGAGATGTTTGCGCACGACATTCATCGCCGAAATCGGCGCGCCAGACGCAAGCAGCATTTCGTTGAGCGCGATCTCGTCTTCAAGGGTCAGCCCGTCCGGTGGGGCAGGCAGCAGCGCCGAGCCGCCGCCGCAGATCAGCGCGATCACCAGATCGTCTTCCGTCAGCCCGTTCACCGTCTCCATCAGCCGCTTTGCGGCGGCAAGGCCAGCCGCATCCGGCACCGGATGCGCTGCCTCGATGATCTCGATGCCGCGTGTCTCGCAGCCATAACCGTAACGGGTGACCACCACACCTTCGAGCGGTCCGTCCCAGACGCTTTCGAGTGCCCGCGCCATCTGCGCCGCGCCCTTGCCGGCGCCGATCACCACGGTCCTTCCCTTCGGCCTTTCAGGCAGATGCGCCTTGATGCCGGTCAGCGGATCGGCGGCGCGAACCGCCGCGTCGAACAGGCCTTTCAGGAAATCGCGGGGAGCGGTTATCGTCATCGGTGGTCTCTACTGCCTCGGTATCGATGGTAATGTGGGGCGCTTGCTGCGCCATAGCCTACTGCATAATGCAGCAATTCAAAGTGTTACAGCGCCCGAAAAGCTGCCCGGCGCGGCACACTCGCGTCAGTCGGCGAGGGCCGCCAGGATGCGGACCCAGGATCGTATGCCTTTATGAAAGCTGGAGAGATCGTATTTTTCGTTCGGGCTATGGACGCGGTTGTCGAAGCGGGCGAAGCCGACCAGCAGGGCATCGCATCCGAGCCGGCGTTTGAATTCCCCGATGATGGGGATCGAGCCTCCGGTGCCGGCAAGGGCCGCTTCGCATTGCCATTCTGTCGAAAGCGCCTGAAGCGTTCTGGTGAGAAACGGACTGTCGATCGGCATGACCGTTGCCGGCGAGAGCCCGTAATCCCTGAAGCTGACCGAACAATCCTGAGGGATACATGCGCGCACGTGCCGCTGGAAGGCATCGCGGATCGCCTGGGGATCCTGTCCTTCCACCAGGCGAAACGAAATCTTGGCGCTCGCCTTGGCCGGAATGACCGTCTTGAAGCCTTCGCCCGTATAGCCGCCGCTCATGCCGTTGATCTCGCAGCTCGGCCGCGCCCAGATCTGTTCGAGGACGGAACGGCCTGCCTCGCCGGCCGGATCTCTGAGGCCGATATCGCCGAGAAAGGCCGCCTCATCGAAGGGCAGCCTTTTCCACAGCGCCTTGATGGCGTCCGGGAGCTCTTTGACGCCATCATAAAAACCCTCGACCGCGACGCCGCCATCGGCGCGCCGCAGGCTCGAAACCACGTCTGACAGCACCTGCAGCGGATTGCGCGCGGCATTGCCGAACATGCCGGAATGCAGGTCTTGATCGGCGCAGATGACCTCGATTTCCGTACTAAAGATACCGCGCAGCATCGTCGTGACGGCAGGCGTTTCGCGATCCCACATATCCGTGTCGCAGACGAAAACCGCATCGGCCTTCAACTCGTCTGCCGTGGCATCCAGAAAGGGTGCGAGGCTCGGGCTGCCGGCCTCTTCCTCGCCTTCGAACAGCACGCTTATCTGCACCGGCAGTTTTCCGGTGACGCTCCTCCAGGCGCGACAGGCTTCGACGAAAGTCATCAACTGTCCCTTGTCGTCGGACGCGCCGCGCGCCACGATCGCGGTATCGCCGTTCGGCAAGGCTTCCATGCGCGGCTCGAACGGATCGCTCGTCCACAGCGCCAGCGGATCGACCGGCTGGACATCGTAATGGCCGTAAAACAGCAGATGCGGTCCGGATGCAGCCTTTTCATGGGCGACGACCATTGGATGGCCGGTCGTTTTGCGCACCGATGCTTCGAAGCCGATCGCAGCCAGATCCCGGCTCAGCCATTCGGCAGCAGCGCGGCAGTGATCGCGATAGGCCGGGTCGGTCGAGATGCTCGGAATGCGGATCAACTCGAACAGCCGCGCCAAGCTGCCATCGAGGCTTTTGTCCACATAGGCGAGAACGGCATCGATATCTTGGTCCATGGCACTATTCATCGTCTCTCCTCAGCGTTTCAATCTTCCGGATCGAGAATGCAGCATTGCTCTGCTAGAGGCGTCAGCACCGCGGACGCCCCTGGTTCCATCGGATTGGACAACGCCCCATTGGCGGTAATCTCTCCCGCTGATGTCATGCATTTGTACTGATAGGCCCGGCCGAGATAGGTGCGCGTGCCGAGCACGGCCGCGATGCCATCGCCGTCACGGCTGACGGCAAGACCGTCTGCGCGGCAGGCCAGCACGAAGTCATCCTTGATCGGCCCGAATGTGTCCTGTGACAGCTGCAGGCTGGCTCCGCCCGTTGTTTCGGTGGTCACAAGCGCGCCGTTGCGCGCGGTCACCTTCATACGGATCAGGTTCTCGAAGCCGACGAAACGGGCGACGAAGGCGTTGGCCGGCTGACGATACAGCACCTCCGGCGCGTCGAGCTGCATGATGCGCCCGGCATTCATGATCGCCACTCTGTCGGAGATCGAGAATGCCTCCTCCTGGTCGTGGGTGACGTAAAGTGATGTCGTGCCATTGGCGCGCTGGAGCTGCCTGATCTCGACGCGCATGTCGATCCTGAGCTTTGCATCCAGATTGGAAAGCGGCTCGTCGAACATCAGAAGCGGTGGCTCGATGACCAAGGCCCGGGCGAGAGCCACGCGCTGTTTCTGACCGCCTGACAGAGCCGACGGCAGGCGGTCGGCGAGGGCGGAAAGGCCGACACGCTCCAGCATGGCCATCGTTCTTTTCGTCAGTTCCGGCTGAGGAATACGACGCTGCCTCAGGCCGAAGGCGACATTGTCCTGTACGCTCAGGTGAGGAAAAAGCGCGTAGTTCTGAAAGACCAGGCCGATGTCGCGCGCATGTGCGGGAAGGCCGGTCAGGTCGCGCTCGCCGAGCTTGATGCTGCCGCTGCTCGGTTGCAGAAAACCGGCCACGAGGCGCAATGTCGTCGTCTTGCCGCAGCCGCTGGAGCCGAGCAAGGAGACCAGTTCCCCGGCCATGATTGAGATCGACAGGTCCTTGAGCACCTGCGTGCTGCCGTAATGGGCGGAGATGGAATCGATGGTGAGGGATACGGTCAAGAGTGTTCTACTTTGTCAGGAAGGTGAGGCCGAGCGTGGCCTCGACGACGGCCATGACGCCGACTGTCACGAACATCAGCAGCACCGAGACCGATGCGATCGTCGGATCGAAGAACTGTTCCATATGCGCGAGTATCTGGATCGGCAGCGTCGAGATGCCCGGCCCCGTCAGGAAGACCGAAACCGACACGTCGTTGATCGAGGTGATGAAGGCGAGGATGAAGGCCGCAATGACCCCGGCGCGGATGTTCGGCAGGACCACGGTCAGGAAGGTTTTCAGCGGCGGGCAACCCAGGCTGATCGCCGCCTCCTCGACGGAAAAATCGAAGGCCGCCATGCTGGCGCCGACGACACGCACCGAATAGGGCAGGATCAGCAGGGCATGGCCGACCAGCAGGCTGATAAAGATCGGCATTCCGAGGCCGATCGTGACCGATTTCATCAGCGAGAAGCCGAAGACGATCTCCGGCACCAGGATCGGCAGCACGAAAATGGTGGAAAGCCAGCGCGGCAATTCCACCCGGTAGCGGTTGATCGCATAGGCTGCCGGGACACCAATCAGCAGGGAGAGCGCCGTGCCGAGAAAGGCAACCTGCAGGCTGGTGATCGCGGTCGTGCGGAAGGCCTCGATCTGGAAGATATTGACGAACCAGCGCAATGTCAGGCCCTGCGGCGGGAAGGTCAGATAGGTCGTGTCGCTGACGGCCGCACCGATGATAATGACGAGCGGTGCGAGCAGGAAGAAGAAAACGCAGGCCGCAAAGGCCGCGAGGATCGGGTGAACGCGCCGGTCCATCACACCGCCATCGGATTGAGCCCGCGTGCGATGCGGCTCATGATGAGGACGACGCCGAGCGTCAGCACCACCATGATGGCGGCAATCGTCGATGCACCGACCCAATCGAAGGTCACCATGGCGCGCTGGTAGAGGAATGTTCCCATCATCATCTGCTTTTCTCCGCCGAGCAGTTGCGGTGTCGCATAGGAGGTGAAGCTGCCGGTGAAGACCAGGACCGCGCCGACGATGAGGCCGGGTGTCGCAAGCGGCAAGATCACCTGAAAGAATGTCATCAGCGGTTTCGCGCCGAGCGACGCGGCCGCATCGATCAGATCGCGCGGGATGCCTTCAAGCACCCCGACGAGCGTCAGGATCATCAGGGGAACGAAGAGATAGACCATGGCAACGATCACCGAACCTTCGGTATAGAGCATCGAAAGCGGTTCACTGAGGATGCCGGTCGAGATCAGCATGGCGTTCAGAATGCCGTTCTTTCCGAGAATGATCAGCCATGCGAAGGACCGGACGACGACACCTGTCAGCAGCGGAAAAACCGCTGCGATGATCATGACGCTCTTTGCGCGACCGGGCATCTGCGCGATCACATAGGCGGTGATGAAACCGACGGTGAGCGAAATCGCCGTCGTGATCAGGGCGATTTCCAACGTGCGATAGAGAACCGCCCGCCGAAAACCGCTGTTGAAGAACGTCACATAGGGAGCAAACACACCCTTCGGTTCCGCAAACGTCGCCGCAATGGTGATGGCGACCGGAATGATGAGAAGCACAATGACGGCAATCGTCGCCGGCATCGTCAATCCCCATCTGGCAAAATGCTTCATCTCAAAACTCGTGGCATGTCCTGATATCACGGCGCCGCATCTCGGATTCGAATGTGCGGCGCTTCCATGTCTGGCAGTCAACCGGCTTCAGGTCAGGCCGGGATATCGGGCACCTTACTGACCGAAGACTTCGTTCCAGCGGTCGATCCAGTCGGCCTTGGCAGCATTCATCTTGGCATAGTCGATGCGGGTGAGGCTGGCGACCATATCCGGGCCATAGGTCCAGATCTTCGCCTGGTCCGGCGTCAGGCTGACCTTTGTCGAGATCGGCGCATCGACGCCTTGTTCCGCTTCGGCCTGCTGGACGTCCTTGGACAGGATGAAGTTGATGAACTGATGCGCGAGTTCGACATTTTCCGCACCCTTCGGGATGTTCACGGTGTTCAGCGTCGCGATGTCGCCGTCCGTAAGCTTGGCCCATGTCATCGTCGGAACGGCCGCCTGCATCGACGCCAGGGTAAAGTCCTGGGCCAGCGCAACGCGCACTTCGCCTGTTGATATCAGGTTCACCAACTCCGAGCCGGTGTTGTAGTTCTTGACGACGTTGGGCTTCAACGCCTCGATTTCCGAGAAGGCCTTGTCGGTGTCTTCATAGGCATCTGCGCCACCATGCTTGCCGGCTTCCAGAACGACCAGCGGGCCGGCCGTAGTGGTGATTCCGGGCAAGGAGACGGAGCTTTTCAGATCGTCGCGCCACAGGTCGCCCCAGGCGGTGATCGGCGGGTTGACCTTGGCGGAATCATAGACGATGCCGACGCGCCCTATCGTATAGGCAGGGCCGTATTTGCCCTGAGGCGCCTTGCCCAGTTCGTAGATATCCGCGAGGTTGGGAATCTTCGACGCATCGATCTCCTGGAACAGCCCCTGCTCGATGCCGAGCTGCGAGAAGCTGTCTGTGAGATAGATGACATCGACGCCCTTGCCATCGCGCAATTTCAGCTTGTTGAGCCGGTCGGCATTGTTGCCGGTTTCGAACACGATCTCGCAGCCGCAGATCTTCTTGAACGGCGTGATGATGTTCGCATTCATCTTCTCGCCATTATAGCCCCACCAAGAGATGGTCAGCGTCTTCGATTGCGCATGTGCCGCTGCGGTGCTGCCGACGGCGGCAAGCAGCGCCAGAGACAGGATTCGGGCAAAACGTCTGGCCTTCATGAGCAATGTCCTTCTGTGAAAAGCGGCGTTGGCAATCGGGATGATACCCCCAGGATTTGGGGGATACTATTTTTTGATCGATCAGCTCGCAAGCTCAATAATTGAGCAAATACGCTCTTGTGCGAGGAATTTTCCAAGACCGGAGCATCGCTTTACACATCGGCGTGTGGTCTTTACGGTCCGGCGGTTCCAGCTTCTCACGGGCATTTCATTCATGGCCACTTCGCGCACTGCTCTTCCCGACGATCTGCTGATCAACGCGTCCGACGAGGTTCTGACGCGCCAGGATCTCGTGCTGACGGCGCTCGGACGCCGGCCCGCCGACAGGCTGTTGCGGGTCGGCAGGTTGCTCGATGTCCATTCGAGGACATGGCTCGACGATCAGGAGATCGTCATCAAGGGCCGCCGCATCGCCTATGTCGGCCCCGCCGGCAGTTACGCAGGCGAGGTGAACGAGCGGTTCTCCGAGCCGGATCTTGCGGCCGTGCCGGGCTTCGGCGAGGCGCACAAACATATCGAAAGCTCCCATCTGACGCCGGAATGGGAGGCGGCTTTGGTGATGCCGCATGGCGTGACCTGGACATGCGAGGCGAGCCACGAATTTTCCAACGTCAACGGCGCCCGCAATCTGGAATTCTGGCTGGAAGCGCGCCGGCGCGGATCGCCGATGAAAATCTTTCCCCTGCCTGGCTCAGCCGTCCCGCCGACCGCCTATGAATGGGGTGGCGGCTGGTTCGGCTATGACGAGCAGAAGGCCTTCCTTTCCGAAAGCCTGATGGTCGCCGGGCTCGACGAGGTCATGGACTGGCCGTCCATTTCAGATCCCGGCAATCCTTCCTACGATCGGCTGTGGGGCATGATCGGCGCGACCTTCGAGCAGCGCGGCGTGGTCGAAGGCCACGGTGCTGGACTGCGCGACATGGCCTCGATCAATGCCTTTGCCGCGGCAGGTCTCGCCTCCGATCACGAAGGCTGGTTTCTCGATGAGATCTGGCAGAAACTCCTCCACGGTCTTTTCATCGAGCTCAGGCCGCATTCCCTGCCGGAGGTCATCCGCGGACTGATCGACAAGGGGCTGACGGATTGGTCGCAGATCGCGCTGGTCACCGACGACCGCAGCGCCTCGGACACGCTGAAAATCGGTGCGACCGACCACAATGTCCGCCTCGCCATTGAAAACGGCCTTGCGCCGGAGATCGCCATCCAGTGCGTCACCCTCAATCCGGCACGCCATATGCGGCTGACGCCTTGGGTCGGATCGATCGCGCCGGGCCGCTTCGCCGATTTCGTTCTTCTCAGCGACATCGCCAGCCTGTCGATCGAAAGAGTGTGGGCGGACGGGCGTCCCGTGTCCGAGGGTGCGACATTCATTGGCGTGCGCCCTGAAATCGATTGGCCGCAATGGGCGACGCGGACCGTGAAAATAGACCGGACGGTGACATCCGACGATTTCCGCATCGAGGCGCCGCCGAACCGGGCCACGGTCAATGCTGCACTTTTGCGGCCGTTTCACTGGCACGACGATTTCATCACCATGGAATTGCCGGTGGAAGAGGGCGCCGTGCAGCGGGATGCCGCGCGTAATGTCACCAAATTCGCAATTGTCGACCGGTTTTCCGGGGAGGCGAAGGTCTCCAGGATGTTCTGGCTGGGCACCGGACCGCGCACGCCGGAGACGGCACTCGCCTCCACGCTGGGGCACGACAAGCACAATATCTGGACGGTCGGCTCATCCGACGAGGCGATGGCGATATCAGTCAATGCCCTGAACGAGCAGCAGGGCGGCTGGGTGCTGGTATCCGGCGGCAAGATTCTCGCCCGCGTCCGCTACGAGATCGGCGGCTTGATGACGGCGCGTTCGGCCGAAGTGCTCGATGCGGAGATGCAGGCTCTTTATGCCGCTGGCGCCGGGATCGACTGGATGTACGAGCCGACCTTTTCGCCTCGATGGTGGCCGGGATTTCCCGAACGCCTGTCGTTTGCGACGTTGACCTGCTCGCCCTGGCGCTGGGTCCTGGTCGCGCCGTCGGAACTGGCGCCGGAGGGGTTCGTGAACGTGCTCACCGGCAAGACCCATCCGATTGTCTGGTGACGTTGCGGCCCGCCAAAATTCCACCTGATTGATCTTCTTACTGCAGCAAATAGAAAGCATTAACCATAGTCCCGTAGACAACGAACAGGATCAAAGGAACCTGTGTTCGATGGCTACTGAAATGACCCGCCGGCCTGCCGGCGACAATGAAGGCAGGATTATTGCCTTCCCCGCTGGAACCGGAACTGCCAATGTCGAGCGTTGCGCTCGCGAACTCGGCCGGCGGCATGGCGCAGATGCGATAGAATTCTGGAAGGCCGAATGCCGCAGGATTGCCGATCAGCTTTTGGCGGCAGGTATGCCGGAGAGCGATGTCGGTCAGCGGGTGCTGCAGTTTCAGCAAGACGTCCAGAGCGAACTCGTCTTCAGCCATCAAAACGGACCATTGCCCAAGTCTCAAAACCGATAGCGGCGATCTCGCGGGTTCTGACGGCCGTCATATGCCTTGCGACTATCGCAGCAGTCCGGCGGACCGAAGGGCGTCTTCAATGATTTTTTGGATGCCGCCACGATCGCTACCTGTGCCGTATGGATCTGCCGCGCTTTCCGGTTGAGCAGCAGAGACTTTCGCGTTGCGCCGTTTTTCAAACGAGGGGACGAGACCCCAGGACCTGGCAATTTCGACGGTCGAGGAAATTCCGACGTCAAGCATGAAGGGACCGCTTGCCCCATAGCCGGTGCCGACATCAAGCGGCGTGCCATGACCCATCCCGGCAATCGTATAGAGCTCGATCACCTCGACGCCGTCAGCGTCGGTCCAGACCTTTCGCTGATGCTGTCCGATCTCTTCGACACGCGCCGGGAATGCGTCGACGCCGTGGACATGTGTCCATTGCTCGACCATCGTATTTGCGTTGGACGGCACGACGGTTCTGTCTGCGCTTCCCTGCCAGATCGATAATGTCGGCCACGGTCCGTTGTGCTCTGAAGCATTTCTCAACCGCTGTTGAAGCTCTTTGCTGGTCGGACCGCCCTGGCCGCGCATTCGGTCGAACGCCTCGGGAATGGTTGCGGCACTGGCATATGGCAGGCCTGCGATGATTGCGCCGCCGGCAAAGACCTCGGGATAGGTGGCGAGCATGGCGGCGGCCATCGCACCGCCAGCCGAAAGTCCGGTCACGAACACGCGCCTGCCGTCGATGCTGTGTTCCGCAACCACCTTCGCAATCATCTGACGAATGGAAAAGACCTCGCCGTGATCCCGGCTTATGTCCTCCGGGTTAAACCAATTGAAGCAGAGGTTTGGATTGTTTGCCCGCCGTTGCTCGGGAAACAGCAGTGCGAAGCCGTAGTCCTCGGCCAATCGCGACCAGCCGGACCCGATATCATAGCCGGCGGCAGTCTGGGTGCAGCCATGCAGGACGACGACCAGGGCCATGTTCTTCCCGTGCTGTGACGGCAGATACGTATAGCCTCCCAAAGCCCCGGGATTAGAACCGAACGTTTCCAGGGAGACGAGGTCGGTGTTGTCCTGCGTGGGGCGGGTGCGAAGCATTCCTCGCAGCGCAGCAAGGCGTGCAAGCGTGTCTGACATGGATCTCATGAAAATTCTCCGCCAATCAGCAGCCGGGACGGCGGTGATGCTTACATAAACGCGTCAGTGAGCGAATGGTTGCTGCAGTGCACAATATTCTGGGGTGGCTGCACTTCCAAGCGCGTGGGCATGGTGCGCCGGCTCCCGCGACGAACCGGCTCCGGGCAAGTTCCATGACGTAGGCTCAAACCTACGGCAAACCACTCTCTCACCGAGTGACGAGGAAAACGGTCAATTCAATTTGACCGATGGCTCCCGGCCCCAGACACGCAGTTTGCCAAGCGCCTTGATAAAAGCTGTAACGTCCTTCGTCGCTCCGAGCGCAATCACGCCTCATCGGGTGAATTGGCGATTCCGGCCTTCTGCATCAGCGCCTGTGCTGATTCCACATAGCCGATGAACTTGCAGTGCACGAAGGCATCCGCCACGAAATCGCGGGCCGTTGCCTCCTTTAGCAAGTCGCCGGTTCCCTCGGCCGAGGGGAGGAGTGCGGTCCGCCGTACTCCGGTGAGATTTTGACCTCACCGAAGCATCACCACGGCCGCATGTTCCGCTCGATGCAAAATAAATCGCCAATTGGGAAAGAGGCTGGCGGCGGAGAGCCGCGATGGCGCCGGTTAAAAGGGGACGCGTTGCCCTTCGACCCCGCGCCCGGTTTCCGTCGATTCTTAAATCCGAGGTGTGACGAGGAGATCCTCCTCTTCATCGCGCTGCGACCCACCGAACGCTGCGGCGGCAGAGGCGATGAAAGCCCCGATCAGAAGCGACAACGCGCCGAGCAATGCCGTGGTGGAGGCCGCCTTGCGTGCCTTATCGGCGGCTTTCTGGGCGGCGACCTTGGCGTCGTCGATCCGCTTCAGAACGGTGTCGACGCGGGTACGCGCATCGGCTTCGGAAAGACCGGTCCGCGCAGAGACGATGGTGGCGAGATAGGCCTTGTCATCATCAGGAATTTGGCCTTCAGCGGCGCCGTTCAGGAGGATGCGGGATACTTCCGCCGTTGCCGCGGCGTCATTCGACGGTGCCGCTGCGCGAGTCTGATCAGGACGCAGCAACGCGTCGGTAAAATAGGCAGTGGGCAAATCCATCGGCGATGCTGTCGACGATGCGGCTGCCGTGCCGGCTGCAGTGGCGGTCGAACCCACAGCTTGTGCGGCGGAGCCTACGGCTTGTGCGCCTGCGCCGGCAAGCGAAGTCAGCGACGACGCCAGAAATCCGGCGACGAAGATCGTAGCCAGCGCCCAGCTGATGAAGCCATGCGCCGTATCGCGGAAGAACACCTCGTCGGTGTGGACGGCCGCCCACTTCGTGCGCAGCCGGCCGGTGATGTAGCCTCCGAGCCCGGAGGAGAGCCATTGCACGACAACGAGCCAGATCGCTGCCGTCACCCCCACCGTGCCGAGCGAACTGCTTTGCCCCGACCAGGGCGACACCATCGTCAACCCAACCCCGGATCCAAGCAACAGAAGAATGAGCGTCACCCCGATGGCAGCCGCGGCGCCTGCGAAGATAGGCCCCCATGTGATGGCGGATTTGGACGATTCGACCGGAGTAGCAATCTCTCCGGAACCTGTCATTGAAACCGACATGATCTGTTCCTATCGCATAAACAGAGCAAGAAGGATGATGATCGGCAGTGGAACACCAAGCAGCCAAAGAAGAATACCGCGACCCATGAGAGACCTCCTGTCAGGAACTGACGTTACGTGGTTGATGCCACTCAACTTTTATCCACGGCGTTTGTTCCCGGCCGGCTTCTCTCGCGCGAGTTCAGCCGAAACCCGACATGATCTGCCGCGCAATCTCTTCAATCACGCGGCAGCTTATAAAGTAACAACAGATTGTCGGATCGGTTGCCGCATCCTTGATATTTGAGGCGCTTGGCAACCTCGGCGAGAGATATGTCACGGCCGCAACGGCGAGCAATCTCCCGCCGGTCGATGGATGTTTCGTGATGGCATATGCGGCAACGGGCATGGAGGACGTACCACTGCGGCAAGGTCGCCAGCGTTTCTTTTTCGATTTCGACGGCATGGCGACCAGGAGATGCGAGTTCAATACTGCGGCGATGTTTCATGCCCGTTCAACGCTCTGTGTCCGTCCACGTGTCATGTCGCAACCCATCCCTCTTTCCGCGAAGGCAAGCTGAAGTCGCAGGTGATGGCAGTCCAGCAGCAATGTCGTGATGGCGGCACGGACGTCACCATCATGAAAGGCGACAACTGCGTCGACTTCTCTTCTCAGCGCTTCTTCTGCCAGCTTTTCAGCTATCTGCGGACGCACGACCTCGATCTCCTTCAGAGTTCCACCGCAAGTTTTCAGATTGGCGGCCATTACGCCGATGTTCCTATTATGTTCCCATGGGCTGACGAGTCAAGAGAGGTCGACGCTGAGGTTTCCGTAGCTTTCGAACGGAAACAATCTCAAGAGCCCCTGGTTGACGTTGCAGAGCTTACGGAGGTCGCAAGAGAATCTTGCGCGTTCGGAGCTAACGCCAATCGAGGAGTGCGCCTATATCTCAAGATGATCTGGAAGGAGATGAGTTCTGGGAAAATTTCTCCCAGTATTCCAAAAAGGGGAGAGGCTCTCATCGCTTCGTAAACTGGAGAAGCATCGATGAACAGACTTCACGCATTTGTAGCAGCCGCGGCAATCAGCCTTGCCGCCATGACCTCGGCCTGCTCGACACCACCGAATTCATATGGCTCTGCATCAGGATATCAGCCGGGCGATTCAATGAACCCGGCCTGTGCGGATGGATTTCGGCCAGGCGACGGCCGTTCATGCAGCTATTAGAGCCAGGCGTCTAAAGGCGGGCGTCTCTTTGTCAGTACAACAGGCGGTGGCTGGCCGCTTCAGCGCTAGGTTCCTGGAGCGCCAACCGGCACCGTGGCGGACTATTTCGCCGGCCGGCCGGCTGCAATACAAGCGCGCCGTCAGGTCGCTTTTATCGAGCATGCTTACTTGTTTGTGCGGCCGCGCTGTTTAGGGTTTATGCCGCCAAATCTGTTGGTGTCGTTGGCCACATCGCCTTCTTCGGTGTTCTCCCCGGCAATATCGTCGGCGCCCGTGTCACGATGCAGCCCCTTCGATTGTCCGATACCCGGATCTCGCTCGAGATCTGCGTCGGTAGGGCGAGATGACTTGGGATGTTTGGAAGTCATGATTTTCCTCCGTTTCGTTGGCTAAATGCAAAACAGCGGTCGGCTGCGAGAGTTCCAGTGAAAACGGGATTAAGCGGGCATATTGGTGCTTTAATCAGAACACGTAGGGGCGGCTGATCGCCTCCTTGACGGCGTCGCCCTTGCCGGGGGCGGCGACCGCTCCAAATCAGGTGCCAATGTTGTCAGAGGCGGAACGATGCTCATTCAGCCAATTGATTACTTTCTGCTTGTTTGGTTTGCACTTGCCCTTGCGTCCACCTTGTACGTTGCTTGGGACCAGTACACCAACAATCCCGAACCGGTGGTGATGAAGTGGGGCTTCATCCTCGTCACGCTCTACCTCGGTCCCTTCGGGTTGCTGATCTATGTGCTCGCCGACAAGGAGCCGCGGCCGGGCACGCACGAAGAGTTCGTCAAACCGCTATGGAAGCAGGGCATCGGCTCCACGATCCACTGTGTGGCGGGAGATGCTACCGGTATCATCATCGCCGCGGTGATCGTCGCGCTACTGGGTCTGCCAATGTGGCTCGACCTGATCGTCGAGTACATCGCCGGGTTCGTGGTCGGCCTCTTCATCTTCCAGTCCCTCTTCATGAAGAACATGATGGGCGGCACCTACCAAGAGAACGTTCGCAAGTCCTTCCTGCCTGAGTTCATCTCCATGAATTTCATGATGGCCGGCATGGCGCCTGTCATGAGCTTCCTGATGATGGGCCGCGATATGCGCGCCATGGAACCGACCGAACTGCTATTCTGGGGCGTCATGTCGTTGGGCGTCATGGTCGGGTTCGCGCTCGCCTATCCGTCCAATGTCTGGATGGTCGCCCATGGTCTCAAGCACGGTTTGATGACCGACCGCGGAGACACTGACCATGCCGAGCGTGCGCACGAAAGCCGTTCGGAGCCCTCGCCACCAGCGCATGAGCACAAGGAAAACCATCGACACGCCGTGATGGAAGCTCCGCGGTCGCCGCGTCGCGGGAGCGCGCTCCATCATGATGGCCGCGGTTCCGGCCACGACATGGCCCCGGATACGCCTGTGCCACAGCTCGCTGCCGTTGGTGGCATCTCACTGATGTTGTTGCTGTTCGGCATGGTCGCCCCTGCCAACTGGGTCAATATGACGTTGAGCGCGCGCGATGTCGAGGGCGCCATCATGCCGCCGGGCATGATCATGGATCGCGACACTCCGGCCGAGGCGATGCTGGATATGGCGGCGATCCATCCACGCTATATCACCGCTACCTATGGCCTCGACACGCGCGGCGACCGTGTGCTCGAACCTCGCATCGAGGGCGGCGTCAAGGTCTTCGACATGGAGACCAAGGTCGTTCGCTGGACGATTCTGCCAGGAATCACGGTCGACGCCTACACTTTCAATGGTCAGCTACCCGGTCCGCGGCTTCAGATCCGTGAAGGTGATCGCGTCCGCATCAAGGTGAAAAACAGCCTGCCCGAAAGCACGTCAGTGCATTGGCACGGTTTGGTCCTTCCCAACGAGATGGACGGACCGGCAGAAATTACCCAGCCGCCGATCAATCCGGGCGAGACCTACGTGTACGAATTTACTGCGGGGCAGTCGGGTTCATATTTCTATCACTCGCACGACCACGTCGACCGGCAGCAGGCTCTGGGCCTCTATGGCGCGTTGATGATCGATCCGGCGCAAGCCGATCCGACCACGATCGCAGACCACGAGTATGTCATTCTCTTGCAGGAGTGGCTGAAGCGCGAGGGCCTCACCTATCCAGCCATGCCGATGGATGGCGGGCAGCCCAACTACTTTACCATCAACGGCCGTGCCTATCCCGAGACAGACACCATCAAAATGAAGGTCGGCGAAACCCTGAAGGTGCGCTTTGTCGGGTCGAACAATGGCTTCATCCATCCCATGCACATTCATGGTGGACCATTTACCGTCGTTGCCCGTGACGGCATCAATCTCTCGCCAACAGCGCGCTTTCAGGCGGACACTGTCAATGTCGGCCCAGGACAGCGCTACGACGTTATCTGGAAGGCGCTCAATCCCGGCAAATGGCTCATTCACTGCCACATCGGGCACCACACGACCAACAATAATACCGAAACCGAAGGGGGCGGCGGCCTGATGATGGTCATCGAGGTTGAGGTCTAACAAACACCGCCGCAAATCACACCGCGTCGGTCACCCCGTTGCCAACACCAGCAGCGAGCTGGTTGGTTGGTTTGACTGCCAATTCACTTCGCTACCGCTTTTTCCGGAGGTCACCGGGCAAAGCGTCAATAAGTTGATGCACTTTTCCGGTGGCGAAGGCGATGTCTTCGCGCGGCAGATGGACTGTTATCTCGATCTCTTGCCACCTGCCGCCATGGCCTTTTGCGAACCTGACGGCGGCTTCCAAAGAGGTGAATTGCACCGCCGGTGCATTGGCGGTCCAGAACTGCACGCTGCAGTCCGCCGTACTGTAATCTAAGAATGCTTTTTCGGGATCTAGCGCCATGGCATTTGCTGTACACCGCCGGCAGTTTTTTGGCCAGCGGTTACCTGCTCGCAGTAAAAAGCGCGTTGTCAGCCAGCAGAATTTTACTACCGAAGCCATCACAAGGGCGCCGCCGGTCTCACCAACCGGCGGGCCGTCGTGCTGCAAAGCGGGGAGGGAAGTGAGAAGAAAGCGCCTGCGTTCGGAGTTATCAACGGAGCAGGCGCTTAACTTGAAAAATGGCTCCCCTAATGGAGATCTGACGTTCCACAAGAACGCATCAGCTTTCGCCAGCCGCGCTCACGCTATCGAGTTCTTCGGAGCATATCGCGGGTCGGACCTGCTCGGCGTCGATGCGTTCAGGCGCGTGATTCTCCCGTGGGGGATTATCTAAAGTGAGCGGCCACGGCACTGCGCTAACAAGTGCCGTGGCCTGAACTGTCAAGTGCTCTCTGGTAGAAGCAGGGCTGATGTGACAACGCGCTTCTTCCACACTCGACTGACGCGTTCGCGAAGAAAGTCATGGGATGGCCTGTCGAAGACATAGTAGCAGAGCAGGCCGACCGCCATTGAAGCCAAAAAGGTGAAAGCGGCTAAGAGTAGCTGCTGGCTCAATGGAACACCCCATCGCTCAAGACCGATCTTCGAGAAGAGATATTTACAAACACCGATCGTGATCAAGTGGGATAGATAAATGGCATAAGAGGCATCGCCGAGCGTCTTCAGAAACTCGATATGTCTGACGCTGCCGTTTCTCTCGTAGGACAATGATCCGACTAGAACGACGGCTGCAGGTAATCCCCACATGACCACGCGCGCGAAACCGCCTTCTGGTGGCGCGATGAAGGACAGCGCTATGCCAGCAATGCCGAGGGCGATCAACAATAGGTCAACGCCGCTTTGAAGCCTGCGGCCCGACCTATACCAAGCCGCGATCGAAATGCCTGCGGCGAATTCGAGAAGCATCGGCGAAGTGAAAAGTCCGAATGGTGCATTGTGGAACGGGAGTTCTCTGGCCAGGACGAAAGAAATCAGGGCCACCAGGATGCATGGCAGGCGATAACGCTCGCGAACCAGCAGAGACAGCGCAAAAATCAAGTAGAAAAACATCTCGTAGTTGAGCGTCCAACCCACCCCCAGAGCCGGTTCCATGTCGCCGTTTCGACCATAGTAAGGGATGAACAGCAACGACATCACGATCTGAAGAGGTGTCGACAAGAAATTTCCAAATGAGCCCGGCGACACTTCTGAGGCAATAACAAATATCACAGTAAAGAGCCAATAAAGCGGAACGATTTTTATTAATCGATGAGTCAAAAACGTTCCAAATTTCATGTCCTTGCCCGCAGTTACCGACCACATAATGAAGCCGCTGATCAGGAAGAACAAATCGACTCCTGCGGCTAAAGGCCTCCACTCGCACCCAAAAATATAGCCTACATGCATTACGACCACCGCCGTTGCGGCAAGCGCTCTTAAGTATTGAATTGAGTAAATCACCGACGACCCCCAGTTGAGTGGCGGCCACTAAACATGCGCAGTTGCCGGTGTCAATGATTGCAACCTTCGACCGTGGAATTTCCTAGCCTATAACCTCAATATGCTCTGCGAGGGATTTATCCTGCACCGAAATCCATTTAGTAACATCGCGATCCATGACGAAAGTAGGTGTCTTTCTCTCTCGTCTGTAATCGTCAGGCTTTGTAAATACTGAAGCGGCCTCGGTTGTCTCAATAAGCTCGTCGAGTTGATGCATTGCAACATGCTCTAGCGTCGTTTGCTTCAAATCAAACGGTCCGTTCAAGCGGGCAAATACATCAGGCAAACTGCTGACGCCTTTGACCACTTTGATATCGGAGTAAGAAACGTCCGCACGATAAAGCGCTTGGCTCCGATCATCCCGGCGATCTTTTGCGTAAATTCAGTCACCCTATTAATGCGCAAAAGCCGACTGCCGAACTTGGCATGAAGAAAGTCTCTCCCGATATCTGGCGCGTCACATGAAGTGCATATAGCCAGGGCGTTGAACCCCGACATCAACAGCATGTTAGCAAACCTTGTAGAGGATTCGAGATGGACCATTCCTAAGCCCTCACGAACGTCGATTGCGTGCTGATTTTCGATCGTATGGTAGAAATTGATGGGATTAAGGCGGATGTTTCCGTCGATCCAAAATTTAACCGCCGTGTCGTCTGTGAACATGTAAGCAACGTCTTCGTCGGCAGAGGAGGTTTGGCAGGCGTTATGATAACGCGCGCGTAAGGAATAGCGGAGGGAGCCACTTGAGCCGCGAAACGGCGGCATTCAAGGGCCGCTAACACTTGGAAACAAGCGCGGGTCTTTTGAGGGTTCATCGTAAGATGCGCGTCTCCTCACCTTGATAGCAATGGAGATGCATCCACTTCCCAAAAAACTGAAAGGCTTCGACGACCTTGGAAATGGTAAATATGCAGATTCTCTCATCCGCCGGTGGCTTGCAACACGAGTGGAATAAGAGAACGCGCAAAGAATCGACTTTGCTGAGATATCTGCTTACTTCCGCTTTCACAGCAGCCGGCGGAATCGCGATGTGATCTGATCGCTCATAAGTTCGTTCCAGACGGCTTACACGCCCTTCCAGGTCGATGAGGAGATTGCGAAGTCCGGCTTGATGCATTTCCCGCCGCCATTGCACGCGACGGACTATATCGCTGGCGCTAGAGGATAGGGAATAAGCTATTCACAGGCAGCTAAAAGCGGGAGGGAAAGTGGGAAGTTAGTACCTGTTTCGGATTTCTCAACAAAAACAGGTACTTATTTCCTAAAATGGCTCCCCGGGCCGGATTCGAACCGGCGACCTGTCGATTAACAGTCGAATGCTCTACCGCTGAGCTACCAGGGATCACTGCTTGGCGCGGTGTGAGTGCGCTAATACAAACGCTTTCCCGATTTGCCAAGCGGTTTTTTCAAAAAAATGAAATGAACTTGTATTTGGGTTGTCTGCGCCCATCTCTGGGCAATGACAAATGTGAATGATCGCAGTGAGACAAACAGCGGCGAAAAGCGCAAGGCACGGGCAGGGCGCTTCGGCATCGATCATGCAAGCGGCAGGCTTGTGCTCGGCTCCTTCAGCATCGGCATGCCGCGCTCGCGCATCGCGCGGATGGCGCTCGGCGCAGCCCTCATTTTCTGCGGATTACTGGGTTTCCTGCCCATCCTGGGCTTCTGGATGCTGCCGCTCGGTTTCCTCGTGCTCTCACACGATCTGCCGTTCGCGCGCCGGCTGCGACGGCGTCTGGCGGTCTGGTGGCACAGACACCGGAGACCCGCTGACTGACGGCCACCCCGGAACGGGTCTTGTAGAACAGTGGATCGCCTTTCGCATTCGTGGTTTATGGAACGTAAAATCCGAAAACGCGCCACAATGATGCAGGTGAGGAAATGAAGGCATTTTTTGTTGTCGTCCTGTCGGCAACTGTCCTCTCAGGCATTTCCGCCGAGGCCCAAGTAGACAGCCGCGGCTTTGACGCTCGTGGCATCTGTCGCCGTCCTGAAGGCTGCGTGGTCGACCAAGGTCAAGGCGGCAGCTACAACGGACCGCGCAACTATCGCAATTTTAACGGCCGGAACGAGCGTGATGGGAGGAACGACCGCGAGCGGAACGATCGCCGCTACCGTTCTCAGAACAGAAGTGACAATTTCAATGCGGGAACCGCGTTGGCGCAAGCCCTGTGATTGAGCTGGGCGTGCAGCCTATGCACATCTAGTTCGATCTGAGTTCGCTTTCCTCGAAAGTCCCGCCATGGTCCGGATCAAGACCTGTCGCCAGCAACAAGCTGCAGGCGGCAAGGAGGAGGACGAGCTTGACTGCATAGGATGCCACGGAGACCGGTTGTCGACGGCCCTGTGATACGCGACACGGCGCTATATAATATTTGTAATAGAAGTGCGGATCATCGGTTTCCAGCAGGTTCTGGTAGACGTGCAACGGAATATCCGCATGCTTCAAAGGCGGAGAACCGGGGAACTTTACATAGAGATCCCGGGTTTCGGCGTCGTATGCCGCATGTACGTGCTTCGATTTGAGGGCAGCCCAATCCATCGCAAGCTCCTATACCCTCCCGAAAATAATTGAGTCCCGGAGGAGGATCGAAGTCAAGTCAAGAATTTGTTTCAAATGCCATTATTGGCAGGAAATGGGGCATCGTCATGGCCATGGAAATTCCGGCCGGCGCGCGTGCCGTTTCGGGATGACAAAATGGTCGTTTCGGCAGCAGCGGAATGGCGTTTTTCCGAAATGCCCTCTTGCGATTTCCTTACGATCATTCTAAACGCTCGCCACGGCTCAGATAACGAGCGCGTGAGGCCTCGTGGCGGAGTGGTGACGCAGAGGACTGCAAATCCTTGTACCCCGGTTCAATTCCGGGCGAGGCCTCCATACTTTTTCACCATTGAAAACAAACGGTTGCCGCTTTCGAAGGCGGTTTCGCGCCGCCCGCCATGTCGCATTCACGTTGCCGGCAATTCCCCTGCAATTCCGGGTATTCCTCTGGGCTACCGGCAAATCCACGCGAATGAAACGCGATGGAATGACCTCTATGGGTTTTTCGGGGCGCGGGAGGAATAAATGGTACGAGCGTCACGAGGGGAGTCGAGAGCGTCGTCGTTGCGCGAATCGATTCCGCTGATATGAATATTCTACTTTAGATTTCCTGAAGGCACGTCGGGTTTTCGGCGCGGTGTTCACTCGCTCATCTCAAAAGCGAGGCCCCGGCAACGGGAGACAGCTAAAGGTCCGGTTTCGTCACCCGGAAACCAGAGGTCACTCCTCTGCACCCTTCATCGCGATTGCAATCGATTGGCTTAACCGCCGGTGTACATCGGCCTCCTGTATGGAGCCGGAATGAACATTACGTTCATCTGGAAGACGGGCGTAAAGGTGACGATAACCGCCAAATTCGTTTGGACGTTGTTCCTGATCTACGCCATGCTTCCCTAACTCGCGCTGGGGGACCGACGTCAAGTCGGCCCCCCAGCTTCAGAAAGTCACCCTGAAACCCTACCAAACCCGCTGGCTCGGCGAAAAATCGAACCGTGACGGATTGATTCCCGTGAGGCGGTAGAGCGCCTTCAGGCCGCCCTTGCGAATTTGAGCCTGATATTCCAGATCGCTCAATTCAGGCCCGTCATCGATTTCGGGGCCGGCGCCAAGCAGCCGCCGCATGCCCTGCGGCGAAATGCAGGTGAAGCTGCGAATGTCGCCGCTGCTGTATTTGATCAGCAGCAGGCGGGCATCGGCGTTGTAGTGAAGCGCTTCTATGTAGCGCGATTGGATCAGGAAGGTTTGCATGCGCACACCCATAGCGGAAGGCGAGGGCGGTGCGACAAAATGGTTGACGTAACGTTAATGCGCATGCGGCTGTCGGTGCTGGATTTCAAAAGAAACAGACGCATATCAGGCCTGCGCCCGCCGGCATGAGATTGCCGCAGACGCCATGCAGAGAGATATCTCCGAGCTCGCTTCGGCGCCCTATCGTCTCCAGGTCGTTTCGCCGTCCAGCAACCCGCAGCAGAATACGCCGATAAGCGCTGCGACGATGAAGAAATCGAACAGCGTGAAATATTCGAAAATCGCAGACATGGCCTGCTCCTCCTATTTCCTCCGATGCAGATCATAACATGAAGGGGCGGAACGTTCCACGCTGGGGTTGCAGCGTCCATCCTGCCCCTGTGGCGCGGATGAGGCGCCGGCCGGATTCTTTTCGCCGGCGGCTGCCAAGCCTTGAAAGCATCCGTGGCGGAGATTAAGAGACGAGGGACAGGAACCGCTTTTTAAGAGCGAGAGGACATGATGGATTTCGAAGCAGCGCGCGCAAAGATGGTCGATACCCAGGTTCGCACGACGGACGTTACCTCGCATTCCGTGCTGACGGCGTTTCTCACGGTGCCGCGTGAGGCTTTTGTGCCGGAGAAGGCGAAACTGCTGGCTTATATCGATAACGATGTCGAGATCTCCGCAGCCGCACCGGGAAAGCCGGCCCGCTTCCTGATGGAAGCGTCGCCGCTCGCCAAGCTGCTGCAGCTGGCCGCGATCACCAAGGATGATTTCGTGCTCGAAGTCGGTTGCGGCACCGGTTACACATCGGCGCTGCTATCGATCATTGCCGGCTCCGTCATCGCGCTTGAATGTGACGAGACGCTAGCCACTGAAGCGAAGGCGCAGCTGGCTGGTTACGCCAAAGTCGAAGTCGTGACCGGCCCGCTCGAACAGGGCTACGCTGCCGGCGCTCCCTATGATCTGATCTTCATCAACGGCGCAGTCGAAGAGGTTCCGGCCGCCCTTCTCGGGCAATTGCGTGATGGTGGCCGTCTGGTCACCGTCGAAGGTTACGGCAACGCCGCCCGCGCCAAGGTCTTCGTCGCCGAGCGCGGCGCCATTTCGGAAAACGTCTTCTTCAATGCCTCGGTCAAGCCACTGCCGGGCTTCGCCAAGGCGCGCGAATTCGTTTTCTGACATCGTTCTTGTCGATGACATTCAGCGACGGGCGCCATCGGCGCCCGTTTTTATCAGCGCCGCTGGAAAGCCTTCACAAACATCATCTACCCTGACGCCGCCACGGCCGATCGGACGGATGTTATGCGCTTCAAATTCTTTTTCATCGGATGTCGCCGCCGCAAAATTGCAACAGGCTTTGCGGGTGGCAAAGATCAGGTAACAAAACTGTGCATGGCCGCATTCATTTGATTCGCGATGATTTTTTTCACGCCTGGGGTATTCTAAGGTCGTGGTGATTCGGATGAACGCTCCACACCATCCGGTCGTTGTTTTGGAATAACGGGGATAGAAATGGCTCAGCCAAGTGTAGCGCGTGAACCGTCCATGGAAGAAATTCTGGCGTCCATCCGTCAGATCATCGAAAGCAATGAGCCTGGCGGCGGCAAGGCGATTTCCGCATCCCTGCCACCGGTCTACGGCGCCGACGAGGATGACAACAGCTCCGAAATTCATCTGACGGTCGACGACACCTATGCCGGCGTGGAGTTCCCCGAACCGGTCATGCGCTCCTCCGATCCGCGTTTCGTCGCCGCCAATTCGGCAGGTACCGCTCCCGAAGCAGAAGTGCCGGCGCGCGCGCTGTCGCTTGCCGATGTCGCCGCCCGCGTGCGCGCTGCCTCCGAGCGTAGCGCCGTGCAAGCCGGTCAGGCGCTGCGCGAAATTCCGAGCGGTTTCCGCCAGCCCGAACCGCAGCCGGCCGTGACGCCTGAAGCGCCGCGCGCCGCGGCACCACAGCCGCAGCAGTCGCAGCCTGTTTTCGCGGCTGCCGCAGCGCCCGTTCAGCCTGTTGCAATCCAGCAGCCGGCCGAGCCGGTTGTTATGGAAACGCCTGAGGTGGCCGTCGCCGAGCCAGCGCCTGCTATCGAAACAGTGCCGCCGGCCATGGCGCCCGCTCAATCGTCGACGGACCGTTTCCTGCCGAGCGTTATGGACGAGGTCCAGCCGACGCTGCTTTCGGAGGATGCCGGCCTGCAGATCAGCCGCTCTTTCGAGGAGCTCGCCGCCGCGATCGACGGTGCCGAGCGCCGCTCGCTGGACGAGATCGCGGAGGACATGCTGCGCCCGATGCTGCGCGAGTGGCTGGATGATAATCTGCCGACACTGGTCGAACGGTTGGTGCGCGAGGAAATCGAGCGCGTGGCCCGCGGCCCGCGCCGCTGATCGGATTGCTTTTTCCTGAAAAGCCGCTCCGGTCTCCGGGGCGGCTTTTTTATTGACTTGGCCGAGACCATCCTATTTACAAACGCCCATCCTCGAACCTCGAAATTGGTCAGAAAATGCTCGACAAGACCTATGATTCCGCCGCCGTCGAACCGAAAATCGCCGCGATATGGGATGAGGCGGACGCTTTCCGCGCCGGCGCGAACGCCAAAGCCGGGGCCGAGACCTTCACCATCGTGATCCCGCCGCCGAATGTCACCGGTTCGCTGCACATGGGCCATGCGCTGAACAACACGCTGCAGGACATCCTGGTGCGCTTCGAGCGCATGCGCGGCAAGGACGTGCTCTGGCAGCCGGGCATGGACCACGCCGGCATCGCCACGCAGATGGTCGTCGAGCGCAAGCTGATGGAACAGCAGCTGCCGGGACGCCGCGACATGGGCCGCGAAGCCTTCATCGACAAGATCTGGGAATGGAAGGCTGAATCGGGCGGCCTGATCTTCAACCAGCTGAAACGCCTGGGTGCGTCGTGCGACTGGTCGCGCGAACGTTTCACCATGGACGAGGGCCTGTCGAAGGCCGTTCTCGAGGTTTTCGTCACGCTCTACAAGCAGGGCCTGATCTATCGCGACAAGCGCCTGGTCAATTGGGACCCGAAGCTCTTGACGGCGATTTCCGATATCGAAGTCGAGCAGCACGAGGTCAAGGGCAATCTCTGGCACCTGCGCTATCCGCTGGAAAAGGGCGTAACCTACCAGTACCCGATCGCTTTCGATGAAGAAGGCAAGCCGACCGAATTCGAGACGCGCGATTATGTAGTCGTCGCAACGACACGACCGGAGACCATGCTGGGCGATACCGGTGTGGCTGTCAATCCGAAGGATGAACGCTATCAGGGCATTGTCGGCAAGCATGTCATTCTGCCGATCGTCGGCCGCAGGATTCCGATCGTTGCCGACGATTATGCCGATCCGGCTGCCGGCACCGGCGCGGTGAAGATAACGCCCGCGCACGATTTCAACGACTTCGACGTCGGCAAGCGCGCAGGTCTTCGTGTCATCAATATCATGAATGGCGACGGCACGATCACCATCAAGGACAATGAGGACTTTCTCGAAGGTCTCGACAATCCGGCGGCGCTGCATGGCGCCTGGGATCGCCTGGAAGGGCAGGACCGTTTCTATGCGCGCAAGGTCATTGTCGAGATTTTCGAAGAGGCGGGCCTGGTCGACAAGATCGAACCGCACAAGCATATGGTCCCGCACGGCGACCGCGGCGGCGTGCCGATCGAGCCGCGGCTGACCGAACAATGGTATGTCGATGCCAAGACGCTCGCCGAACCGGCGATCGCTTCGGTGCGCGAAGGCCGCACCAGGATGGTGCCGAAGAGCTGGGACAAGACTTATTACGAATGGATGGAAAACATCCAGCCCTGGTGCGTCTCCCGTCAGCTCTGGTGGGGTCACCAGATCCCCGCCTGGTACGGCCCGGACGGCCAGGTCTTCGTCGAAAGGGCCGAGGAAGAGGCACTGCAGGCGGCGATCCAGCATTATCTCTCTCATGAGGGGCCGATGAAGGCCTATGTCGAGGACCTGCTCGAAAACTTCAAGCCGGGCGAGATCCTGACGCGTGACGAGGACGTGCTCGACACCTGGTTCTCCTCAGCACTCTGGCCCTTCTCGACGCTCGGCTGGCCGGACGAGACGCCGGAGCTGGCGCGTTATTACCCGACCAATGTTCTCGTTACCGGCTTCGACATCATCTTCTTCTGGGTCGCCCGCATGATGATGATGGGTCTGCACTTCATGAAGGACGAGGACGGCGAACCCGTCGAGCCGTTCCAGACCGTCTATGTCCACGCGCTGGTGCGCGACAAGAATGGGCAGAAGATGTCGAAATCGAAAGGCAACGTCATCGATCCCCTGGAGCTGATCGACGAATACGGCGCCGACGCGCTACGGTTCACTCTGGCGATTATGGCGGCGCAGGGCCGCGACGTGAAGCTCGATCCGGCCCGCATCGCCGGCTACCGCAATTTCGGCACCAAGCTCTGGAACGCCACGCGCTTCGCTGAGATGAATGGTGCGAAGAGCGACCCGCACTTCGTGCCGGAGGCCGCCGAACTCACCATCAACCGCTGGATCCTTACGGAACTTGCCCGCACGGAACGTGACGTTACGGAAGCGCTCGAAGCCTTCCGCTTCAACGATGCCGCCGGCGCGCTCTATCGCTTCGTCTGGAACGAGGTCTGCGACTGGTATCTCGAGCTCTTGAAGCCGGTCTTCAATGGCGAAGACGAGGGCGCCAAGGCTGAAGCCCAGGCTTGTAGCGCTTATGTTCTCGAAGAGATTTACAAGCTGCTGCATCCCTTCATGCCCTTCATGACCGAAGAGCTCTGGGCGCATACGGCAGGCGAAGGTAAAGAGCGCGACACATTGGTCTGCCATGCCGAATGGCCGGCGCCGTCCTATGCCGACGACGGAGCGGCCGACGAGATCAACTGGCTGATCGACCTCGTTTCCGGCATCCGCTCGGTGCGCGCCGAAATGAATGTGCCGCCGTCGGCGACAGCGCCGCTCGTCGTCGTCAAGGCCAATAACCTGACACGCGAAAGGCTGTTCCGCCACGACGCCGCCATCAAGCGGCTTGCGCGCGTCGAGGCGATATCGCTGGCTGAGGATGCGCCCAAGGGTGCCGCTCAGATCGTCGTCGCCGAAGCTACCATCTGCCTGCCGCTCGGCAAACTGATCGACCTTTCCGCCGAAAAGGCTCGCTTGGAAAAGGCGATTGCCAAGATGGAAGGCGAGATCTCCCGCATCGACGGCAAGCTCTCCAATGAGAAGTTCGTCGCCAACGCCAATCCCGACGTGGTCGATGCCGAACGCGATCGTCTCGAGGAACTGAAGGGTCAGATCGCAAGCTTGAGGATCGCTCTTTCCAGGGTGAGCGAAGCCGGGTAAGTTTCACCAACCCATTTTGGTAAGTTATTTCAAGGACGCGCCCTCTGCCGGCGCGTCTTTTTGTCGTTCTGGGCACACGCGATTCGGTCGTGAATTCGGCTAATTCGGGCGCTGAGCCTGTGGATTGAGGCTGAACGGGCGTCCAGATGGCGAAAACTGCCACTGTTGTGGGATTGATACAGCTTCGGCAATATTTGGAATGAAAACCCAAAAGCCCACCTGAAATTAGGCAAGTCTGGAATAAAATTTTATTAACCAGGTTTTTTGACGTGTCCGTCAATTTCTTTACGTAAGTTGGTCGTTGCAATGCCCGGGAGCGCTGCCGTAGGCGCGTTGCCATATCACGCGAACACTTACTAGAGTGGGGTCACATCAATTGCTGGAGTGGGGGAGACACAATGGCATCTCGTAGGTTTTCCAAGGGCATAACGTCGCTCGTTCTTCTTTCGTCGCTTGCCTCGCCGTCCTTCGCCGGGGGGCTGGAGCGTGGCGGCTATAACATCGATCAGTTGTTCGACACGTCGCCTTTCACGTTTCAGTCCGGTGTGACCTACGTCACACCGCAACGCAGGCTGAAGGATGTCCGAGATACGGATACGTCGATATTCTCAGGCGGCGGCAATCTGAACAGCCGTCCAAACACAGCTGACGATACCTCAAATTATACCATCCCATATATTGGCTTTAAGGCTGGATTTGGCGACGCAATCGACTGCTTGGTCGACTATTCAGAGCCCTTCGGCGGGCATAACGACCCCGGTGTGAACTGGGCTGGCGCCAACAACAACATTGAGACAGAGATCAAAACCCGCAACTATGGCGGCACCTGCTCCTATCGTTTTGATGTCGGCCCTGGGCAGCTTCGCTTCATCGGCGGCGCTTTCTATCAGGAAGTCGAAGGCTTCAAGGAACGTCTGGTTTCAACGCTTCCGCTTCTGCTCGGTACCGGAACTGGCGTCGGTCGCCTCGATATCGACGATAGCGGCTGGGGCTGGCGCGCCGGTCTCGCCTACGAGATCCCCGAATATGCGATGCGTGCGAGCCTCGTCTATAACAGCCGTGTCAACTACGATAACCTGACCGGGACTGTTGATCTGCGTCAGGTTCCAATTGTGCCGCTATATGGGGGCCAGGTAACACCTGTTTCCGGTTCCGCCGAAGCGCCGGATTCGCTGGAGCTGAAGTTACAAAGCGGCATCGCTCCGGATTGGCTTGCATTCGGATCGGTTAAATGGACGAATTGGAGCGTCCTGCAGTCGGTAGCATTCTGCCCGACCAACGGGTTGCCTTGCCCAGCGGGCGGTCTAACTTCGCTCGACCTTCTTTACCAGGACGGTTGGACGATCTCCGGTGGTGTCGGCCACAAGTTCAACGACCAGTGGGCAGGTGCAGTCAGTCTCACCTGGGACCGTGGCACCAGCCAGGGCTATGGCGCGCAGACCGATAGCTGGACGCTGGGGCTCGGTGCAGCCTTCACCCCGACCGAACATATCGAATGGCGCGTCGCCGGTGCCGTGGGCGTGTTGACGAGCGGTTCGTCCGGCGCCGTGACCCAGAACGGCGTCACGTTTGGAGATGATGTCTCCTATTCTTTTGGCAACGATCTGGTCGCTGCGCTGTCGACGAGCCTAAAGATCAAGTTCTAATTCTCCCACTTGAAGAATTGAGGAGCCCGGCGCTGCCGGGCTCTTCTTTATTCGTGGCCGTTAATCATGCCATTTCCCGGTCCCAATTTGTGACGATTCAGCAACACATTTTTACGACGTTTGGCGTATGGTGGTGGCGGGGCGAATTTGTCCATTTCCCGCCACAAAGAGGGCGCAGCGATATTTGCGAGTGAGGAAATGGCAGGCATACGGTGCGTGTAAATAGTAGCATGGGTCGATTTTTTTCCGGGTACATCAGATCGTGCGGCGCGATTGGCAACAATCGTTTGATTGCGGTCGTTTCGCTTTTCGAACAAGGCTGTTCCAGCCGCCAATCCGGCCTCGCGACGAAGTCGTCGATCCATTCATTGTCGTTATTTTCGACCCGCTCAGCTGAGCGGCCCGGCTTTGCCGAAAGGTCGATACCGGTTTCGTCACATTTGCCGTTTACGAATGCGATAAAGGCGGGAAGGCGGGATGCCGCGCCTGCCGAAAGAGTGCCACGGAGATTGCAGTCGGGCCATGCCGGGAGCCGGGTGGCTCTGAAGGATGTGCTGAGAATATCGCCTTTGAGAAAAGGCCAGTGGGCTGGATGCGACGCGGGCAAAGGAGCCATGGAGCTCGCCGCGGGATCGCTCGCCTCGAAGGAATACATCCGCGGGATGCACGGCGCCAGCGCCGTTGCCGCCTGCCTTGGATGAACGAAAGAAATCGGTTGAAATGGTGACGTCCGAGTTCAAACTGTTCAAATTCATGCTGGTGGGCATGTCGATAGCCATAGCGCTGTCCGGTCCGTGCCGCGCATTCGACATCAAAGGCGGCGTCAGCAAGGAGTCCGGACCCTTCGATCTCTTCAAGTTCGGCTTCAAGGCCTATAAGAACGGCCAGAAGGAAGAGGCGGTCGAAGCCTATAAATACGCCGCCGAAAAGGGCCACACCGGCTCGCGCTGGGCGCTCGCCAACATGTATGCCGACGGCGACGGTGTCACGCAGGATGATTTTGAAGCCTTCAAGATCTATAGCGAGATCGCCCAGCAGGGCGTCGAACCTGGTTCGGAAGATACGGGTTTCTTCGTCAACGCGCTGCTCTCGCTCGCCAGCTATTACAAGCATGGCATTGCCGGCAGCCCGGTCAGGATCGACCTCAGCCAGGCGCGCCAGCTTTATTTTCAGGTGGCCTCCACCTTTGGCGTGCCCGAGGCGCAGTTCCAGCTGGCGCAGATGATGCTGGCCGGCGAGGGCGGCAATGCCAGCCCGCAGCAAGCCAAGAAATGGCTAAACCAGGCCCGCAAGAGTGGCCATCCTGGCGCCATGGCAGTCTTCGGCAATATTCTGTTCGACGAAGGCCAGACGGCTCGCGGCCTGGCGCTGATGACGGCAGCACTCGACCGCTGCAAGCCCAAGGACTGCGGCTGGATGGAAGCGCTGCAGGAGCAGGCCTTCTCGGTTGCCAACGAATCCGACCGACGCACGGCTGTCTCCCTCTCGCACACCATCGCGAGCGGTTCCGACGACTAGAGCAATTCCAGGAAAAGTGCGAAGCGGTTTCCGTCCGGAATTGCGTAAAGACAAAAGGCTAGAGCGGCGCCCGTAAAAGCTGAACCGCTCTAAGCCCCGATCGGACGCTCAGCCCGCCAAATCGAAATAGGCGATGACAGGCACGTGGTCGGACGGCTTTTCCCAGGCCCGCACATGTTTTTCGATCGCAGCCGATGTCATTCGGTCGGCAGCTTCCGGCGATAGCAGCAGATGGTCGATGCGGATGCCATTGTTTTTCGGCCAAGCGCCGGCCTGATAATCCCAGAAGGAATAGAACTGCGTCGCATCCGTCGTCGCGCGCACCGCATCCATCAGCCCGAGATTTTCGAGCCTGCGGAACGCCTCCCGGGTCTGTGGCAGAAACAGTGCGTCGTTTTCCCAGACCTTGGGATCGAAGCAGTCGTGCGGTTCCGGGATGACATTGTAATCGCCGGCAAGAACCAGCATCTCCTCATAGGCCAGCCGTTCAGCAGCGAACGTCCTTAGACGCTCCATCCAGGCGAGCTTGTAGGGATATTTCTCCGTTTCGACAGGATTGCCGTTTGGTAGGTAGATGCAGCAGACGCGCAGGATGCGCGTATCGGACAGCGTAAACGCCGCTTCGAGGAAACGCGCCTGTTCGTCCAGCGGATCGCCGGGCAGGCCGCGGTTCACTTCGAAAGGTGAGCTCTTGGAGAGGATCGCCACGCCGTTGAAGCCTTTCTGGCCGTGCGTCTCGACATGATAGCCGAGCGCCTCGATCTCCAGTCGCGGGAAAGCTTCGTCGACCGTCTTGATCTCCTGAAGGCAGACGATATCCGGATCGGAATCCTTCAGCCATTGCGTGAGATTGTCGATGCGCGCCTTGACGCCGTTGATGTTCCAGGTCGCGATCTTCATGGCTCTGTCCCGTTCCGCATACTGCATGTCGCCCAGAAGTGTGCAGCGGTTCTGGGATAACGACAGGCATAAAAACAAAGGGCTAAAGCGCACCGCATGAAGCAGCGTCGATGCAGCGCACTTTAGTGCGCTTCTTTTATCGCGGTCTTTCACCGGCGGACAAGACGATAAACCGGCCGGAAGGAATTCTTCGGCCGGTTTGATGGGGAGTCCGTGCGTTTAGACGTTCAGATCGAGAAACTGGTGCCGCAGCCGCAGCTTGCCACTGCATTCGGGTTCTTGATCTGGAAGGATTGGCCAAGCAGATTGTCGACGAAGTCGATCTCCGAGCCCGCCATGTAGACGATCGACAGGCTGTCGATCAGCACCTTGGCATTGTTCTTCTCGACGATGATGTCGTCGTCCGCTGCGCTGTCGGCAAGATCGAACTTGTAGGAAAAGCCCGAACAGCCGCCGCCTTCGACGGAAACGCGCAAGGCGCTCTTGCCGGCTTCGGCGCCGACGATGGCTGCGATACGCTTTGCCGCGGCATCTGAAAGGGTTACACTTGTATCCGTCATATTTCCTCCTGCCGGGGTCAAGATCCGGAGAGAATGGGTTTGGGCACTTGAATGTTCAAATGCCTGATATCAAAGAAACTTACCATGATCTTCGCGAAAAGGCGATGATGCGCCGAAGCGATTAGGAAAGAGCCTCTTTGCCGTTTCATCGACCTATAGGTATGAAGAGCACAAAGCGGCGTCAATGGGGGGAAGCGGCAACATGCAGGATGACGGTGAAGAATGACGATCGATACGCGTGCTTTGGGTTTCGGCAGCAGTGAAAGGGCGGTTTATGCGGCCGACCCCTGGACGACGCGCGGACGGCTCTATCAGGAAGACGGAAGCCCGACGCGCTCCGATTTCCAGCGTGACCGCGACCGCATCGTCCACACCACCGCCTTCCGCCGGCTGAAGCACAAGACCCAGGTCTTCATCGCCCAGGACGGCGATCATTACCGCACCCGGCTGACGCATACGATCGAAGTGGCGCAGATCGCCCGCGCTCTTGCCCGCGCGCTGAAGCTCGACGAGGATCTGGCCGAAGGTGTGGCGCTCGTGCACGATTTCGGCCACACGCCGTTCGGCCATACCGGCGAGGATGCGCTGCACGAGGTGCTGCTGCCCTATGGCGGCTTCGACCATAATGCACAATCGCTACGCATCGTGACCAAGCTGGAGAGGCGTTATGCCGAATTTGACGGCATCAATCTGACATGGGAAAGCCTGGAAGGTCTCGTCAAGCACAATGGTCCGCTTCTGACGCCTGATGGAGTGGGTACGCACGGTCCCGTTCCGCAGCCGATCCTCGATTATTGCGAGCTGCACGATCTCGAGCTTGCAAGCTATGCCAGCCTCGAAGCCCAGGTCGCGGCGATCGCCGACGACATCGCCTATAATACCCATGATATCGACGATGGCCTGCGTTCCGGCTACCTGACTTTCGACATGCTGGAGGAAATCCCGTTTCTTGCCGGGCTAATGGCCGAGGTGAGGGAGCGATATCCGCACCTGGAGCCGAGCCGCTTCACCCATGAGATCATGCGCCGCCAGATCACCCGCATGGTCGAAGACGTGATCGGCGTCGCGCAGCAGCGCCTGTCCCTCTTGCGCCCTGAGAGTGCAGACGATATTCGCGGCGCCGGCCAGGTTATCGCCACCTTTTCCGAGGGGATGGCCGAGACCGACAGGCAGATCAAGGCGATGCTCTTCAAACGCATCTACCGCAATCCCGATATCATGCGCATCCGTGCCGGTGCTGCCCAGATCGTCACCGATCTCTTTGCCGCCTACATGGCCAATCCGAAAGAGATGCAAAGCCACTACTGGGTCGATCATATCGCCGGCCTATCCGATGCGCCGAAGGCCCGCCATGTCGGCGATTATCTCGCCGGCATGACCGACACCTATGCGATCAGCGCCCACAGGCGGTTGTTTGACCACACTCCTGATTTGCGATAGGCAGCGGTCGCCCACGCCGAGGGCCGATTTGAGCCTTTGGCACAGCCTATGCATGGAAGAGTGCGATGAACCTTTTTACCGACTTCGAAGCCAGGATCAAAACCGCCCTTGAACAGATCGATCTGGTCAGGGAAAAGCGATCCGAGCTCGATTTCGGCCGCATCACCGTCGAGCCGCCGCGTGACGCGAGCCATGGCGATGTCGCGACCAATGCCGCGATGGTGCTGGCAAAACCGCTCGGAACCAACCCGCGCGCGCTGGCCGATGTCATCATCGCCAAGCTGAAAGAGGATTCCGACGTCGCCGATATCTCGGTCGCGGGTCCGGGCTTCATCAACATCCGTCTCGCCGTCGGCTACTGGCAGCGGCTGCTCGCCTCGATGATCGGTGCCGGTACCGATTACGGTCGCTCGACGCTTGGAAACGGCAGGAAGGTCAACGTCGAATATGTCTCGGCCAACCCGACCGGCCCGATGCATGTCGGCCATTGCAGGGGTGCCGTCGTCGGCGACGCGCTTGCCAACCTGCTCGCTTTTGCCGGTTACGGTGTCGAGAAGGAATATTACATCAACGACGCCGGCTCGCAGATCGATGTGCTCGCCCGCTCCGTCTTCCTGCGCTATCGCGAAGCGCTCGGCGAAAAGATCGGCGAAATCCCCTCGGGTCTCTATCCCGGCGACTATCTCGTGCCCGTCGGCCAGTCGCTTGCCGCCGATTACGGCGTGCGGCTGCACAACATGCCGGAAGACCAATGGATGCCGATCGTCAAGGACCGCACGATCGATGCGATGATGGTGATGATCCGGGACGATCTGGCGGCGCTGAACGTCCATCACGACGTCTTCTTCTCCGAACGCACCCTGCATGCCAATGGCGCGGCCGCGATCCGCACCGCGATCAACGACCTGACCTTCAAGGGCTATGTCTACAAGGGCACGCTGCCGCCGCCGAAGGGCCAGCTTCCCGAGGACTGGGAGGATCGCGAACAGACCCTGTTCCGTTCGACCGAGGTGGGCGACGATATCGACCGGCCGCTGATCAAGTCGGATGGCTCCTACACCTATTTCGCCGCCGACGTCGCCTACTTCAAGAACAAGTTCGACCGTGGTTTCGACGAGATGATCTATGTGCTTGGCGCTGACCATGGCGGTTACGTCAAACGCCTGGAAGCGGTTGCACGTGGCGTTTCGGACGGCAAGGCGAAGCTGACTGTGCTGCTCTGTCAGCTCGTCAAGCTCTATCGCAACGGCGAACCGGTGAAGATGTCGAAGCGTTCGGGCGATTTCGTCACGCTTCGGGACGTCGTCGAAGAAGTCGGCCGTGATTCGGTCCGGTTCATGATGCTTTACCGCAAGAATTCCGAACCGCTCGACTTCGATTTCGCCAAAGTGACGGAACAATCGAAAGATAATCCAGTCTTCTACGTGCAATATGCGCATGCTCGCTGCATGTCGGTCTTCCGGCAGGCGAGGGAGGCTTTTCCCGACCTCGATGTCTCGCCCGAGAAACTCGCGAAAACCGTTGCAGGCATTGGCGATCCGGCCGAATTGCAGCTCGTCGCCAAGCTTGCTGAATTCCCGCGTGTCGTCGAGGCAGCGGCCCAGTCGCAGGAGCCGCATCGCATCGCTTTTTACCTCTACGACGTCGCCAGTTCCTTCCACGCGCACTGGAACAAAGGTAAAGATCAGACGGAATTACGATTTGTTAATGATAAAAACCGAGAATCAAGTATTGCCAGACTTGGGCTGGTGTACGCTGTCGCGTCGGTTTTGAAGTCGGGACTCGCCATTACAGGCACTGCCGCACCGGACGAAATGCGATAACGTCACCATTTCCCCACAATGCGCTGGCATTTGAGCGTTGGCGTTTGCGAGTGGGATAGGCATGGCTGATAAACAACTTGCGTATGATACGCGCGGAAAAAACGATCTGTTTGGCGACGATGATCCGTTGGCTGAACTTGCCCGTATCGTCGGCTTCGAGCCGCGTGTTGCAGCGAATACGGTGACCGAGGCCGAACGCCGCGAGCCCGCCCTTGATCTCGAGGACGAGCTGGGGCGTGAGTTCGATCTATACGATTCGCCCCGTCCGCTCGCAGAGCTCGACCGGCCCGCCGAGCCGATCTCTGATGATATGCCTGAAGATTACGTCGAGCCGGTTCTCGATACTTCTCCGGCTGCCGAAAATGCGGAGGTTCCTGAGCCGGTTTCCGTCGCCGCAGTTGAGGCTGAAGAAGCAGCTGTGCCTGCGGCCGCCGACTGGGCGGAGCATCTTTCCCCCGAGCCCGAGGCATCGCTGCAATCAGCATTCGGCGGTGCACGCGATCTGATCGAGGAGCTTGAGCTGTCGATCGGCGCCGCACCCGTCTCTTCGCTGGCGCAGCCCGCCAAGGCGCCGCAATGGTCGGCTGCCAGCATCCGGCTACCGCTTGCCAATTTCCATGCTCCGAAACGCGAAGAACCGGTTGTTTTGCCGGAGCCTGTGGCCGAAACGGTCGTAGCACCGGCAGCTGAAGTGCCGTCTGTCGATCTTCCTGTCCTGAAGCCTGAACTTGTCATCGAACCGCCGGCGCCCGTCGCCGCCATAGAGCCTTCCGAGGGATTCGAATCCGCTTCACCGTCGCTTGGCTTCCCCGCCGAACTCGACCGCCATGATGAGGTGATCGCGCCGGAAGAGACTGCCGAGGCCGAAGAATTCATCGAAGTCGAGGAGGAACCGGAGGATTTCGGGTCCGATGCCGGTTTCGATCTGATCGCCGCCGCCGTCCAGGGCGAGATCCAGGCCGATGCCGCGCTGACCGAAGTCGTGCCTGATGTTCCGCACACCGCCGGCACTTTCGATCTTGACGATCTGCTTGCCGACGTCTCGCGTTATCCGGTGCCGCAACGTGCCAATCCGGCGCCCGTCACGCCGCCGCCCGCATCGATCGAGGCCGCGCCCATTCCTGCCGCCCCCGTGGCAGACGCACCTGTCCAGACCGAGGTGATCGCCCCCCCACCAGTCGCCGCAGCGTCCGTCCGGCCTGCTCCGGTCTATGCAGCCGAAGCCGCACGGCCAGTCGCGCCGCAGCTTGCAGAGGTCGTTGCGTCAGAGCCTGCTGCAACGGCATATTCGCGGGCGCCGCAGCCGATACCGGAAGCCGAAGACCCCTTCGCCGGCCATGATTTTGAGTTGGATCTTGCCGGCATCGAGCTGGAGCTCGCCGATCTCGATTTCTCCGAGCCGTCCGAGCCCGCGCCGCAGCCTGAGGTGCCGGCGCCTGCTCCCCAGCAGGCCGCGGCCGTCCCGCCTCGGTCCGCTCCCGTTTTTGCTCCTGAGCCGCAAACTCCGGCCTACCAGCAGGATGCTGCCCCCTCGCGGCCGGCTCCGGCCTTCGTTCCCGAGCCGCAGGCTCCAGCACCGGCTCCGTCTTTCAACTGGGCGTCAGCCGGCGACTCAACCGAAGACCTGCCATTCGATCCGGCGATGATCTCTGACCCGGAGGATCGTCCCGAGACCGTCGACGACATGCACGTGCCGGCGCTGCCGCCAGTGGAGCAGCCCGCCCCGGTCGCCAAAACCGCAGATTACGAGTTCGATCTCGACGCAGAGATCGCCAGCTTCTTTGAACCGGCCAAGCCGCGGGAAACACCGGCGCCTGCCCGGGATACGGCTGCCGCCGCGGCAAAGCCTGTCAAGCCTACCATCGCCGACGGCCTCGATGATTTCGAACGGGCGCTGGAGGAGGATTTCCGCCGCAGCGTGCGTGAACCGGTCGAGCGCCGTGAGACCTCCGAAGTTCGGATCGAATCGGCAAGCCAGGCCGCTGATTTCAGCCGCGCCCGGTCGATGCGTCGGCTGCTCGCCGGGGCCGTCGTGCTCGTGGTCTTTGGCGGCGTCGGTTATGGCGTCTATTCCTCCGTCTGGAACGGCGAGGGGCTCGGCATTGTCGCGTCCGGTGAGCCGCGTGTGATCACCGCCGACAAGGAGCCGGTCAAGGTCGTTCCGGAAAATCCTGGCGGCAAGACCGTGCCGAACCAGGATAAGGCCGTTTACGACCGCGTTGCGGGTTCTGCCGAAGAGCCGAAGCAGAAGGCGCTGGTTTCATCCGACGAGGCGCCCGTCGATGTCGTCCAGCGCACGCTGACACCGGAAGCGCTGCCTGAGGACGACGAGAACGCCAACGCCGACGATCAGGTCACGCCGACTGCGGTCGGTGAGACGGAGGATCCGCGTCTGCTGCCGGACCAGGACAACGCCGACAAGGCTCTCGCAAGCGACGCCGACAAGACGCCGTCGGTTTCTCCGCGCAAGGTCCGCACGATGATCGTCAAGCCTGACGGTACACTGGTCGCCCGCGAGGAACCGGCGCCCGTCGATCAGCCGGCGCCGTCTGCCCGGGCGACACAGTCTGCCCCGGCGACGCAGTCTGCCCAGGCGACGCAGTCTGCCCAGCCGACGCCGCCGGCTCAGCCACCGTTGACGGCTCAGTCGACCCCGCCCGTGCCGCCTGTCGGTGGAACGGCTGCGAGCTTCCCGGCAAGCGCCGAGGTTGCTTCTGCCGATGCTCGTTCTGCAGCCCCGATCGAAACCGCGCCGGTACAGCCGTCGCTCGCCGGCAGTGCGGATGCGCAGGCCGCAAACCCGGCCCCGGTCGCTCCACCGGTGCGCCCGGTCAAGAGCTCGGCGATCACCGATACCGCTCCGATCCCCACCGCCCGTCCGGCCGATCAGCCCGTTAACGTTGTCAGCACCGTGACCGAGAAGGGCAATGTCCGCCCGCCAGCGCAGCAGCCGAAGACGACTGAGGTCGCGGCCGCAGCGCCAGTCGCCGCAAAGCCGCAGCAGGCCGCATCCGCCGGCGGCTACGGCATCCAGATCGCCTCGCTGCCTTCGGAAGACGAGGCGACCAAATCCTATGCCAACCTGTCGAAGAAATTCGCCAGCGTGCTTAGTGGCCGCAGTCATGAGATCCGCAGGGCCGATATCGCCGGCAAGGGCACTTTCTATCGTGTCCGCATTCCGGCCGGTTCCAAGGACGAGGCCGCTGCACTCTGCGAACAGTATCGGGCAGCGGGCGGAAGCTGCCTGATCTCCAAGTAGATCGGTTTTTTTTGGATAGAATGTAAGAGCGGCGGGCCGGATCGGTCCGCTGCTCTTTTTTGTGCATCGCGCCCGACCTTGCTCGCATTTGGCCGGGCGCCGTCTATGATTCCGATATGACCGAATCAAAAGCGATGATCCTTGGCTGTAGCGGCCTTGCCCTCACATCCGAAGAGAAGGCCTTTTACCGGGGCGAACGACCCTGGGGCTTCATCCTCTTCGGGCGCAACATCTCCGAAGCGCCGCAGATCGCCGATCTCGTCGCCGAATTGCGCGACAGCGTCGGCTGGCATGCGCCGGTGCTGATCGACCAGGAGGGCGGCCGCGTCCAGCGCATCCGCCCGCCCGTTCTGGCGCGTTATCCTTCCGGCCAGGCGCTCGGCGATCTCTATCGCCGCGATCGCGCGCTCGGCCTGCGCGCCGCCTGGCTGATGTCGCGGCTGCACGCCTTCGACCTTTCGAGCCTCGGCATCGATGTCGATTGCCTGCCGGTGCTCGATGTGCCGGTCGAGGGCAGCAGCAACGTCATCGGCGACCGCGCCTATGGCGGCGATTCCGAAACCGTCATCGCGATGGGAAAAGCGGCTGCCGCAGGGCTGAAGGCCGGCGGCCTGTTGCCTGTAATGAAGCATATGCCCGGCCACGGCCGCGGCTTTGCGGATTCACATCTGGAGCTGCCTGTGGTCACTGTCTCGCGCCATGAGCTGGAGTTCCATGATTTCCCACCCTTTGTTGCGATGAAGGACGAGTTGATGGCGATGACCTGTCACGTCGTTTTCGCCGCCATCGACCCCGACAACCCAGCGACGACCTCGCGCAAGGTGATCGACGGCATCATCCGCGAACACATCGGGTTTAACGGTCTGCTGCTCTCCGACGACAGCTCGATGAACGCACTTTCCGGCACGATCGGTGAACGTGCGGCGAATATCATTGCAGGCGGATGCGATATCGTGCTGCATTGCAACGGCAATATGGACGAGATGCTCGATGTCGTGGCAAATGTTCCGCCGCTCGCCGGCGTATCGCTTGCCCGCGCAAAAGCCGTGGAAGCGGGCTTCGCGGCGCCGGATACTTCAGATGAAGCGGAATTGAGGATGGAATTCGAGGCGATGTTTGCGACGGTCTGATCGTAAGGGAGCAGCTAGGTGAACACGGTCAAGGGCACGGAACGTCCGCAGGCGGCAACGCCAATGGACAAGCTGTGGCAGGATAACGGTGCCGAGCGCGCCAGCCACGAGCCGGCGCTGGTGATCGACGTCGCCGGCTTCGAAGGCCCGCTCGACCTGTTGCTCTATCTCGCCCGCAACCAGAAGGTCGATCTGTCGCGCATTTCGGTGCTGGCGCTCGCCGAGCAATATCTGCTGTTCATCGAAAGTGCCCGGCGTATTCGCATCGAGCTTGCCGCCGATTACCTCGTCATGGCAGCGTGGCTTGCCTATCTCAAGTCGAAGCTGCTCATTCCCCAGCAAGCCAGGGATGACGGCCCTTCCGGCGAGGAGCTGGCGGCAACACTCGCCTTCCGCCTGAAACGTCTCGAAGCCATGCGACAGGCGGCGGACGGCCTCGTCAACCGCAACCGCCTCGGCCGCGATATCTTCGTGCGCGGCGCGCCCGAGCATATTCCCGACCGGCAGCAATCCGCTTATGCGGCAAGCCTCTACGATCTCTTGACCGCCTATGCGGCGCTGCGCCAGCGCCATGCCGTCACCCAGGTGACGATCGAGCGGCGTACCGTCTGGTCGCTGACCGACGCCCGCGAGCTGCTGACCCAGATGATCGGCGAGATCGGCGACTGGACGGCGATGGAGCATTATCTGCTGCGTTATCTCGCCGCGCCCGAGGAGCGCGTCACGGCGATCGCCAGCGCCTTTGCCGCCTCGCTGGAGCTGGTGCGCGAGGGCAAGCTCGAAATCCGCCAGGACGGCGCCTTTCAGCCGATATACATGCGCCGCGGTCCGAAACATGCCACACTGCAGGTGGTCGAACAGGAGCAGCCGGCTTGATCGATCCGAGGAGCGAAGAGGAATTCGACGGCAATTTCGAAGACCGGGGCCGCGACCTGCAGGCCGATATCGAGGCCGAGCGCATTGCCGAGGCTCTGGTTTTCGCCTCCTCGCAACCGGTCTCCGAAGGCTTCCTCGCCGAGCGCCTGCCTGAGAAGACCGACGTGCACGCGATCATGCTGCGGCTGAAGGAGCAGTATGCGCCGCGCGGCGTCAATCTCGTGCAGGTCGAAGGCGCCTGGGCCTTTCGCACCGCCGCCGACCTGTCCTTTGTCATCCGTCGTGATGACAATGAGGTGAAGAAGCTTTCGCGCGCCGCACTGGAAGTGCTGGCGATCATCGCCTATCACCAACCGGTGACGCGTGCCGAAATCGAGGATATCCGCGGCGTTCAGACCTCGCGCGGCACGCTCGACGTGCTGATGGAAGCCGGCTGGGTACGGTTTCGCGGCCGCGGCGCACGCCGGGCCGGGCCGGTGACATTGGGCACGACGCGCGATTTTCTCGACCATTTCGGCCTGGAAGAGCTGCGCGATCTGCCTGGTCTCGAAGAATTGAAGGGGGCGGGCCTGCTGTCGGGCCGCATCCCGGCGAACTTCAATATTCCCTCGCCGTTGATGAACGATGAGTTGACCGAGGACGAAGATCCGATCACCCAGATGGATCTCGAAGAACTGGGGTTGCTGGCCCCGCGTTCTACCTCCGAAGATTGAAGGACTTCGTCTTGCTTTTGCCACGCATGACGAAAACAATAGTGCTCACCATTTTTCGACGGATCTGTGGCTTGTCACAAAGGGCGATACCGTGACATTAAGCACAGTTCAAAGGGCTTGATGTTGGAAACGGTGTGGGAAATTCTTACATTAGGGAACATCACAACAGGGAGTAAGCGTAATGGGTTCTTTTGGCATCTACCACTGGCTGATCGTTCTGGCGGTCGTGCTGTTGTTGTTCGGTCGCGGCAAGATTCCGGAACTGATGGGCGATGTCGCCAAGGGCATCAAAAGCTTCAAGAAGGGCATGACGGACGAGGACGCGCCGGACACGGCAAAGACCGTCGATCACAAGGCCGACGAAACGAAGTAACCAAGTCCGGGAAAAAGCGCAGCCCCCGCGCTTCCCGTCCAGGAGCCTTGCATGTTCGATATTGGCTGGACCGAGCTTTTGGTCATCGCGGTCGTACTGATCGTGGTGGTCGGTCCCAAGGATTTGCCGCCGATGCTGCGCGCTTTCGGCAAGATGACGCAGCGCGCCCGCAAGGTGGCGGGTGAATTTCGTGCGCAGTTCGACGAAGCGTTGCGCGAAGCCGAGCTTGACGACGTTCGGCAGACGATCAGCGACGCCCAGAAACTGAACCCGGTCAACAGCCTGCGCGAGGCGATGAACCCGCTTCGCCAGATGGGCAACGAGATCAAGGCCGACCTGCAGAAGTCGTCCACGATCACGGAAAACAAGACCGAGGTGCCGCCAAGTGCTGTCGCAGCCCCGACGCCGTCGATGAGCCTGCCGGAAACGCCGCCATTGGTAGCGACGCCTGCGCCGTCGGAACCCGTCGCAGCAGCGATTGTTCAGGCCGATACAGTTGCCGCCAAGCCGAAACCCGTGCGCAAGCCGCGCGTCAAGGCTGCTGACAGGGTCGATGCTGCGGCCGCTATCGCCGTGCCTGTGGAAAAACCGAAACGCACGACGGCAGCCAGGAAGCCTGCAACGCCGAAGAAGCCGGCGCAGACGAAGAAGGATGAGGCATGAGCGGTGATATCGAAGACAAGCCGCAGCCGTTGATCGAGCACTTGATGGAGCTGCGCAAGCGGCTGATATGGTCGATCGGCGCGTTTTTCGTCGCCTTCATCGCATGCTTCTTTTTTGCCAAGCATCTCTTCAACTATCTGGTCATTCCCTACAAGACAGCCGTCGTGTGGGCGCATCTCGACGTCGAGAAGGCCCAGCTCATCTACACCGCGCCGCAGGAATTCTTCTTCACGCAGGTCAAGGTGGCGATGTTCGGCGGCCTCGTGGTCGCGTTCCCGATCATTGCCGCCCAGGTCTACAAGTTCGTGGCGCCCGGTCTCTACAAGAACGAGCGCCAGGCTTTCTTGCCGTTCCTGATCGCCTCACCGGTCCTGTTCCTGATGGGCGGCGCGCTCGTCTATTTCTTCTTCACGCCGATGGTCATGTGGTTCTTCCTGTCGATGCAGCAGGCACCGGGTCATGACGAGATAGCGATCTCGCTGATGCCGAAGGTCTCGGAATATCTGAGCCTGATCATGACGCTGGTCTTCTCCTTCGGTCTCGTCTTCCAGCTTCCCGTCATCACCACGCTGCTCGCCCGTGTCGGTCTTCTGACGTCGCATTGGCTTGCCGAAAAGCGCAAGTTTGCCATCGTCCTCGCCTTTGTCGTCGCTGCCGTGCTGACGCCGCCGGACCCGATGTCCCAGATCGGCCTTGCGATCCCGACGATCCTTCTCTACGAGATTTCCATCTATGCGGCGCGACTCGTGGAGCGCCAGCGTGCCCGGCAGGCGGTCGAAAAGGACACCGGATCCGCGGACGTTGCCAAGACGGACAGCGTCTGAGCGGCGATCCCAATCCTCCTTTGTGAACGCCGTTTCACATCCGGCCGAGGCCCGATCAGGCTTTGGCCGGGTCATCTCTGTTGCAACGACCTGGAACGACGATGCTCGATATCAAATGGATCCGTGAGAATCCCGAAGCGCTCGATGCCGCCCTTGCCAAGCGCGGTGCGGAGCCTCTGGCCCAAAGCCTCGTTGCCCTCGATGAAAAGCGGCGCTCCGCCGTGCAGAAAGCGCAGGACTTGCTGTCCCGCCGCAACGTCGCCTCCAAGGAGATTGGCGCGGCGATGGCTCAAAAGAATAGCGAACTTGCCGAGAAGCTGAAGGCTGAGGTCGCAGAACTGAAGACGCTGCTGCCGGCGGTCGAGGAAGAAGACCGGCAACTGACGGCCGAACTCAACGACGCGCTCTCGCGCATCCCGAACATCCCCTTCGACGATGTCCCGGTCGGCAAGGACGAGCATGACAATGTCGTCACCCGCACCGTCGGCGAAAAGCCGCGCTGGAACCACACGCCGAAGGAGCACTTCGAAATCGGCGAGGCGCTCGGCTATATGGATTTCGAGCGCGCCGCCAAGCTCTCCGGCTCGCGCTTCACGGTTCTGACCGGGCCGCTCGCCAAGCTCGAGCGCGCGCTCGGCCAGTTCATGATCGATCTCCACACCAGCGAGCACGGTTATACCGAGGTCAGCTCGCCACTGATGGTGCGCGCTGAAGCGGTGTTCGGCACCGGCAGCCTGCCGAAGTTCGAAGAGGATCTCTTCAAGACCACGGATGGCCGCTATCTGATCCCGACGGCCGAAGTGACGCTCACCAATCTGGTACGCGAGGAAATCCTCGATCAAGAAAATCTGCCGTTGCGCTTCACCGCGCTGACGCCGTCCTTCCGCTCGGAAGCAGGCTCTGCCGGCCGTGATACGCGCGGCATGCTGCGCCAGCACCAGTTCTGGAAATGCGAACTCGTCTCGATCACCGATGCCGAGAGCGCCGTTGCCGAGCATGAACGCATGACCGCCTGCGCCGAGGAAGTGTTGAAACGCCTCGGCCTGCATTTCCGCACCATGACGCTTTGTACCGGCGACATGGGCTTCGGCTCACGCAAGACCTACGATCTCGAAGTGTGGCTGCCGGGACAGAATGCCTTCCGTGAAATCTCCTCCTGCTCGGTCTGCGGCGATTTTCAGGGCCGCCGAATGAACGCGCGGTATCGCGGCAAGGAAGACAAGAGCAACAGGTTCGTGCACACGCTGAACGGTTCCGGCACGGCCGTCGGCCGCTGCCTGATCGCCGTCCTCGAAAATTATCTGAATGAGGACGGTTCCGTCACGATTCCGGACGTTTTGCTGCCTTATATGGGCGGATTGACCAAGATCGAACGGGCGACCTGAGGCGATGCGCATCCTGCTTACGAATGACGACGGCATTCATGCCGAAGGCCTTGCCGCGCTGGAGCGGATCGCGCGCACGCTGTCCGACGATGTCTGGATCGTGGCGCCGGAGACCGACCAGAGCGGTCTTGCCCATTCGCTGAGCCTCTCCGAACCTCTGCGGCTGCGCAAGATTTCCGAGAAGCATTTCGCCCTGCGCGGCACGCCGACCGATTGCGTCATCATGGGCATCAGGCAGGTTATGGACGTCAAGCCGGACCTTGTCCTCTCCGGCGTCAATTCAGGCTCGAACGTTGCCGACGACGTGACCTATTCCGGCACGATCGCCGGCGCCATCGAGGGCACCATGCAGGGCGTGCGCTCCTTCGCGCTGAGCCAGGCCTATCTCTATGAGGACGGCGCGCGCATCGTGCCCTGGGAGGTCTGTGAGACGCATGCCCCGGCTCTTTTGGAAAAGCTGATGGTCCTGGACCTGCCGGAGGGCACGTTCCTCAATCTCAACTTCCCGAACTGCCGTCCCGACGAAGTCGATGGCGCCGAGGTGACCATGCAAGGCAAGCTGGCCTTCAATCTGCAGGTCGACGCCCGCTCCGACGGCCGGGGGTTTCCTTACTACTGGCTGAAGTTTGGCGAACGCGCCGGCGCCTTCATCGAAGGCACCGATATTCACGCCCTGAAGCATAACAAGATTTCGGTAACGCCTTTGAAACTGGATCTGACCGATTATTCCGTGACGGACCGCGTGGCGCGGGCCTTGGGATACGGAGCACAAGTTTGACGGCAAGACTGGCGGAGAAGGAGGGCTTTGCTGCGCTCGTCCTTAGATTGCGTGCCGAAGGCATCTCCGACCTCGATCTGCTGACGGCGGTCGAGCAGACGCAGCGCTCGCTGTTCGTGCCGCCGCAATTTGCCGACGACGCCTATTCGAGCCGGACGATCCCGATCGAATGCGGCTCTTTTCTCGAAGGCATCGATATTGCCGTCCGCATCCTGCATCACCTGAAACTCAAGCCCGGCCAACGCGTCCTGGAGATCGGCACCGGAAGCGGCTTTACCGCCGCCGTCATGGGCCGCATGGCCGAGCGTGTCCTGTCCATCGACCGCTACAAGACGCTGACGACGGCAGCGCAGCGGCGCATGGAATCGCTTGGCCTGCGTAGCGTCATCATCCGCCACGCCGACGGCAGCGCCGGCATGCAGGGTGAGGGCACCTTCGACCGTATCCTGGTGACGGCCGCCTTCAACGCGATGCCGCGCTTTTATACCGACCAGCTCGTTTCCGGCGGCTCGATGATCGCGCCGCTGATGATTTCCGAAAATGAGTGTCGCATGGTGCGGCTGACGAAAACCGGCAGCCGTTTCGAACGCGAGGAACTGTTCGACGCTCCATATCTGCCGATCGTTCCGCGCCTTGCCTCACTGCTATAGATTTGGACGATTTCAGGCCGCATCGGCCTGAAATCCGACCATCAAAAAACCAGAGCATGGGGTGGTGCGAAAGCCGCTCAGGCCTTTTGGCATCATGCTCGGCACACTGCGATTTTTCACCCGTAAGCTATGGTTATCAACTTCTCAAAAATATCGCACTGATTCCAGCATCTTAACGGCGTGGTAATACTAACGCGTTTTAATAGACTCACAAATGGTTGCGTTCTCAGTGGGTCGAGTTCATGCGTTTCAGTCTTTCGCCAAAGTTCGGGAAGTCGGCCGGTAATCTTCTGGTTGTTGGCCTGCTGGCAAGTGCCGCAACGGGCTGCAGTTCCGATGTGACACGGTTTGGCGGCTTGTTTTCCTCCTCCGGGCAGGATCAGATCACCACAAGTTCCATTCCGCGCAGGAATATGAACGGTTCTCAGGGCGATCCGGTGCCGCGAGCCGATCTCGGCGGTTCGGCGGTTGCCAGCCAGTCGGGCTACGGCGGCGGCAATGACGCGCTGAACCAGCCTTATCCCGCACGCCAGGGTTACGATCCGACCCGCACGTCGAACTCGAGCGCGCGTCTCGCTTCGGCACCGGTGTCGGTGCAGCGTTCCGAGCTGGCCGCGCCGACGGCTGCTGCCCCCTCCCGGCAGCGGGAAAAGGAGGTCGCGCTCGCCCAACCTTTCCCGTCTGCGCCGCAGGCTGAAAAGCCCCGATTGGTCGCGCCGGCTGCGCCGAAGATGACGCCCGATACGCTGACGACCGGCACGACGCCGAAGGTTTCCGGCTGGTCCGCGACCAACGCGCCTTCCGTGACGCTGCGTCCGGGTGAAAGCATCGCCACGCTCTCCAGGCGTTTCGGCGTCCCGGAAAAAGAAATTCTGCGCGTCAATGCTCTGAGGACGGCATCTGCCGCCCAGCCTGGCCAGGCGATCCTGATCCCGACCTTCAACGGCGGCAATGCCGCCAAGGCGGCATCGCAAGCGGCTGACCTTTCCAAGCCCGCCAAGATGCCGGAGGCGCCGAAGACGCCTGAGCAGAACGTTGCCGTCATTCCAGGCGCCAATTCCGCCCGCGACAAGACGCTGGCGAGTGCCGATACCACCGGCAAAATTCCCGCCGGCACCGGCAAGGATCCGAAGGCGCCTGCCGGCACCTATGTCGTCAAGCAAGGCGATTCCCTGGCGAAGATTGCCAAGGCGACTGGCAGCAATGTCGACGACCTCAAGGCCGCCAATAATCTGTCGGCCAACTCGCTCCGCATCGGTCAGGCCCTGAAGATCCCGAACGGCACCGCCGACAATATCAAGACCGCCTCGATCCCGGCCGGGAAGGTCGATTCGAAGCAGACCCAGCCGGCGGCTGCCCAGCAGACGGCGTCCGTTCAGCCCGCGCCCTATAAGGCGCCGGCCGCTACCCAGACCGTCGACGATGCCGAGAAGAAGTCGGACGTCAGCTCCGCCGCACCGGAATCGACCGGCATCGGCAAATACCGCTGGCCGGTGCGCGGCCAGGTCATTGCTTCATACGGCGCCAACGTCAACGGCAACCGCAATGACGGCATCGACATCTCGGTACCGCAGGGCACGCCGATCAAGGCCGCTGAAAACGGCGTCGTCATTTATGCCGGCAACGGCCTGAAGGAACTCGGCAACACCGTTCTCGTCCGTCACGACGACGGCACTGTCACCGTCTACGGCAACGCCGATACGCTGAGCGTCACCCGCGGCCAGAAGATCCAGCGCGGCCAGACCGTCGCCGTCTCCGGCATGAGCGGCGACGTCAAGCAGCCGCAGGTCCATTTCGAGGTGCGCAAGGACGCGTCCCCGGTCAACCCGATGACTTTCCTGGAATAGGTACTGCGTACCAGGAAGCGCAAAAGCCCGGCCAACAGCCGGGCTTTTGTTATTTCAGGCTCTGTCGATATGAACGCGCATGCGCCCGGCCAGGTCCTGGATATATTGCCAGGCGACGCGGCCGGAGCGCGCGCCGCGCGTCGTTGCCCATTCCAGCGCCTCGGCATGCATCTTGTCGCGTTCGAGCCCGAGCTTGAAGTGATCGGCATAGCCGTCGATCATCCCGAGATAATCCTCCTGGCTGCATTTGTGGAAGCCGAGCCAGAGGCCGAAGCGGTCGGAAAGCGAAACCTTTTCCTCGACCGCCTCCGATGGATTGATCGCCGTCGACTGCTCGTTTTCCATCATGTGGCGCGGCAGGAGGTGGCGCCGGTTGGAGGTGGCGTAGAAGAGCACATTGTCCGGCCGCCCTTCGACGCCGCCGTCGAGTGCCGCCTTCAGCGACTTGTAGGCGGTGTCGTCGTGATCGAAGGAAAGATCGTCGCAGAACACGATCACGCGGTACGGCGTGTCCTTCAGGAGGTCGAGCAGATGGGGAAGGCTGGCGATATCCTCGCGATGGACTTCGACCAGCTTCAGCAAGATGCTGCTTTCGCGCCTGACGTCTTCGTGGACGGCTTTGACCAGCGAGGATTTGCCCATGCCGCGCGCGCCCCAGAGCAGTACATTGTTGGCGGCATACCCCTCGGCGAAACGTACCGTATTCTCATGCAGGATGTCGCGCACATGATCGACGCCGCGGATAAGCGTCAACGCCACCCGGTTCGGCTTCTTGACCGGCTGCAGATGCTGGCGCAATGGCACCCAGACGAAACAATCGGCAGCATCCCAATCGTTGAGGGCAGGTGCCGGTCCGGCAAGACGTTCGACGGCCTCAGCGAGCCGTCTCAGTTCGGCGAGCAGGGCTGTGTTGATTTCCTCGGTCATCGGTGGCCTCCTGATTTCTCACTGCGGCAATCCGCTTTGATCTTTCGATGCCGCTAATGCATGTCGCCCGGAAGTGTGGAGCGGTTCCGGATAACGACATGCTTGAAAACAAAAGAGCTAAAGCGCGTCGCATCGATCAAGTTCGATGCGACGCGCTTTAGCATGGCGTTTTGACGGCGGAAAGGTTATGAGGCAGCGGAATCGGTACTGTTTCCGGCTGTTTCTGTTGCATTCATCGAAGCCGTAACTATAGTCCGGCAACCTGAAAAGAGAGGCGGAGCTCCGCCGCCCAAGCCTGAGGAGTTTAGCATGTTCATCACCCCGGCATTCGCCCAGAGCGCGACCGATACCGCAACGGGATTCGGCGGCTCCGGTTTCGAAATGATCATCCTGTTCGTGCCGCTGATGGTCGTCTGGTACTTCCTGCTGATCCGTCCGCAGCGCGCACAGGCAAAGAAGCGTGAGGAGACCCTGAAGGCGATCCGTCGCGGCGACCAGGTCGTCACCGGCGGCGGTCTCGTCGGCAAGGTCACCAAGGTTGTTGACGAAAAGGAAGTCGAAGTCGAGATCGCTGATGGCGTGCGTGTGCGCATTGTCCGCAGCGGCATCTCCGAAATTCGCGTCAAGGGTGAACCGGTCAAGGCCGACGCGGCGTAACAAGCGATAACGGCAGGACCGCCGGATCGGAAGATCGTCGAGAGAATGTTGCATTTTTCCCGCTGGAAAACACTTCTGATTTGGCTGGTCGCGTTTGCGGCCATCGTCGTCGCTGCGCCCAATCTGCTGACTGAGGCGCAGCGATCCTCCCTGCCGGACTGGTTGGGGCACGACCGCTTGACGCTCGGTCTCGACCTGCAGGGCGGCTCGCATATCGTTCTGAAGGTCGAGCGTTCCGATGTCGTCAAGGACCGCCTGGAGGAGTTGGTCGCCAATGTGCGTAACGCGCTACGCGGCGCCGGCATCCGCTATACTGGGCTGACCGGCAATGACCAGACCGTCACCGTCCGCATCACCGATCCGGCCCAGACGCAGGCGGCGGTCGATCTCCTGAAGCCGTTGACGACGGCTGGTGGACATTCCGGATCTGAGGTCGCGCTTCGGCAGGGCGAGGAGGGGCAACTCTCACTGCAGATTTCCGACGCCGGCATTACGGCTGATGTCGCTTCCGCGCGGAGCCGCTCGCTCGATATCGTTGGCCGCCGCATCGCCGGATTCGGCTATGAAAATTTCCTCGTTCGCCCCGATGGCGCCGACCGCATCGTGATGCATGTGCTGGGATCGGTCGACGCCGAGCGGCTGAAGAACATCCTGAACCAGCCCGCCAAGCTTTCCTTTCATCTGATTGACGAAAGCATGTCGGGGCAGGAGGCGCTGAACGGCCGCTGGCCTGCAACGTCGCAAGTCCTTTATTCCCTCGACGATCCGCCGATTCCCTATCTCGTCGACCGCACGGCTTTTGTCACCGGCAGCAACATGATCGATATCGAGCCCATCGTCGATCCGCAGACGCAGGAGACCTCGATTGCCTACCGTCTCGATGCGGAAGGCACACAGCGGCTGGCGCAGGCGACGGAGCGGAATATCGGCAAGCACCTTGCCATCGTCTTCGACGACCAGGTGATGTCGTCACCGGTCATCGATGCGGCGATCACTGGCGGCGAGGGCCGGATTTCGGCAAACTTCTCCGAGGACGGCGTCCGCGACCTTGCGATCATGCTGCGCGCCGGCGCCTTGCCGGCGACGCTGACGAGCGTTGAGGAACGCAGCGTCAGCCCGAGCTTCGGCGCCGATTCCATCTTCAACGGTCTCGTTGCCGGCCTTGTCGCCGTCGTGCTGGTCGCAGCACTGATGATCGCCCTCTATCGTATTCTCGGCATCATCGCCGTCGTCTCGCTCTTCCTCAACCTGATCCTCATCGTCGCGGTGCTCAGTCTTGTCGGTGCGACGCTCACCTTGCCCGGGATTGCCGGCATCGTGCTGATCGTCGGCATGGCGGTCGATTCGAACGTACTGATCTACGAGCGCATCCGCGAAGAGGAAAAAACCACCCATTTCTTTGCCGAGGCCGTCGGCCGCGGTTTCTCGCGCGCATTTGCAACGATCGTCGACGCCAATGTGACGATCTTCATCGCCGCCATCATCCTCTTTTTCCTTGGCAGCGAATCCATCCGCGGTTTCGCGGTGACGCTGGCGGTCGGCATCCTGACGACCGTTTCCACGGCTTTCACGCTGACGCGCTCGATCGTTGCCGTCTGGCTGAGCGCGCGCCATCCCCGGCATCTGCCGAAGAGCGTCCTGACCCATCTTTTCGAACACGCCAACATCCGATTCATGGGAATCCGCCGCTATGTCTTTACGGCGTCGGCGGTCATCTCGCTGATCGCCATGGCCGCCTTTGCCACCGTCGGCCTGCATCTCGGCATCGATTTCTCCGGCGGCTCGCTCATCGAGGTGACGGCAAAGCAGGGCAACGCCGACATCGCCGATCTCCACTCGCGCCTCAATGATCTCAATCTCGGCGATGTCAGCGTTGAGCGCACGGGCGGGCCGGCGAACGCGCGAATCCGCATCGCTTCCCAGGGCGGCGGCGAGAATGCCGAGCAGTCGGCGGCGACGCTGGTGCGCGGTGAGCTCCAGGAAGATTATGATTTTCGCCGCGTCGACGTCGTCGGCCCCGCCATCTCGGGCGAATTGACGATGATGGCGACGCTCGGTGTGCTTGCAGCACTTGCGGCGATCCTGTTCTACATCTGGATCCGCTTCGAATGGCAATTCGCCGTCGGTGCCATCGTCGCAACGCTGCATGACGTCATCATTATGCTCGGTCTCTTCGTCCTCACCGGCATCGAGTTCAACCTGACGAGCATCGCCGCCGTGCTGACCATCGTCGGTTATTCCCTGAACGATACGGTCGTGGTCTACGACCGAATGCGCGAAAATCTCAAGCGATACAAGAAGATGCCGCTGCCGATCCTGATCGATGCCTCGATCAATCAGACTCTGTCACGCACCGTTCTGACCGCGGCGACGACGCTGATCGCCTTGCTCGCGCTCTTTCTCTTCGGGGGCGAAGTCATCCGCTCCTTCACCTTTGCGATGCTCTTCGGCGTCGCTCTCGGCACCTTCTCTTCGATCTATATCGCCGCTCCTATCTTGATCATCTTCCGGCTGCGGCCGGAGGCTCCCGACGGGGAAGAGAGCAACAAGACGGATGCTGGTGTAAAATCCGGCACGGTGGTTTGAAAACATGGCAAAAGGCATAGAAATCCGCGCTGCGCATTTCCCCGGGCGCGCCCCGATCGACGCTTACGGCAATGGCGGCTTTCGCTTTGCCGACATGTCGCATCGCGGCTCGATCCTTTGTCTACCCTCCGGCATTCATGGCTGGGACATGGATATGTCGAAACCGCTGTCGCCTGAAAATTTCCGCCGAGTGCTGGATGAGGGAGCCGATATCGAGGTTCTGCTCGTCGGCACCGGAACCGAGCTTCGCCGTCTGCCCGAGGAATTGAGGCTGGCGCTGAAGTCGCGCGGCATCTCCTCCGATCCGATGAGCACCGGCGCTGCAGTGCGCACCTTCAATATCATGCTCGCCGAGCAACGCGCCGTCGCCGCGGCATTGATTGCGGTCTGACGATGACTGAAGCGCATATTGCGACGAACCAGGAGATCTGCCTGGCGATGCTGCGTGACAGCGATCGCGACCGCTATCTCGCCTGTCTGCTGTCGCCGGAGGAAAAGCGCGGCGCGCTTGCAGCTCTTTATGCCTTCAATGCCGAGCTTGCCCGCATCCGCGACCTCGTGCACGAGCCGCTGCCCGGCGAGGTGCGGCTACAATATTGGCACGACCTGCTGGAAGGCAGCGCACACGGCTCGACGGCTGCCAATCCCGTCGCCGCAGCCCTTCTGACCGCGATCGAAACGAACCGCCTGCCGCGCAAGACGCTGATCGACATGATCGAGGCCCGCACCTTCGATCTCTATGACGATCCGATGGAGACACGTCTTTCGCTTGAAGGCTATGCCGGTGAAACGGCATCGGCCCTGATCCAGCTCGCAAGTCTCGTGCTGTCGCCGGAGGAAGCCGCACGATCGGCCGACGCCGCCGGCCATGCCGGCGTCGCCCAGGCGGTCGCCGGATTGCTGCTGCTGATGCCGCTGCATCGTCGCCGCGGCCAGGTCTATATTCCGCTGCAGATCCTTTCCGCCACCGGTCTCGATCGCGATGCCTTCCTTGCCGGAAAAGACAGGCCGCGCATCTCTGCTGCCATCGAGGCCTTCGCCGGTCTTGGTCGCGAACATCTGGTGGAGGCGAGGGCGGCCGGGCCGATTGCGCCGGCCGTCTTTCCAGCCTTCCTTCCGGCGACGCTTGCCGAACCGGTGCTCCTCAGGGCGCAGAAACGAGGCGCCTTGCTGTTCGACCGACCGCTGCAGCCGCCGCAATGGCGCCGCCAGCTGCGAATGGGACTGGCAGCAACCCGCCGGAAAATCTGATATCGGTCAAATTCGCGCAAGTCTCGCGCGTTACAAGGCTTCCACCGCTACCCTTTGAACGGAGACTCGGCGTGGGCATTATCGTCTGGTGCGTTCTTTTCGCCATCGTCATTATCATTGCTTTTGTAGCAACGCGCATGGCCGCGCAGAACAAGGAAGACGGCCTGCATGACACTGGCCTCGCCATCATCGAATTCGGTCGCGCCTTTCCGAACGAGGCGATCCGTCAGTTGCAGGCGACGGAAAACGGTCAGGCCGTCTTCGTGCGCCTGCATGACAACAAGGCGGGCTTCATGCGCAACATGTCGCGCCATTTCGCCTGCCATCTGATCGAGCCGGGTCGGGTGCGCGTCGTCGGCTCGGAGACGGGCCGGGGACTGGTGATCGACTTCCTCGATGCACCCTATCACAACGCTGATTTCGAATTCGCTTCAGCCAAGGAAGCCTCGGAGGTTTCGCTCTGGCTGCTCGGCAATTATATCGCCGAGCCGGATAAGGACCTGCCGACCGGCAATATTTCGGCGGCGAACAAGCAGTAATGCATGTCGCCCAAAAATGTGCAGCGGTTTTGGGAGGACGACATGCTAAAGGCAAAGACTTCAAGCGGGTCGCATGAACCGGTTCGGTGCGACGCGCTTGAAAACGCCGGTCAGGCGCTTTCGGCAAGCTTCGGTTCTTGACCGAGCCAGGTGCCGCAGTCGGCAAGGGCGCGGCGTGCGATCAGCTGCCGCTTCATGATCGTCTTGTCCTTGCCGCGGAAGCGCTTGACGCCTTCGGGCTTGACGATCGAGCCCGGCTGGAGTTCCGGAAACAGCCCGAAATTGATGTTCATCGGCTGGAACGATCGTTTGCCCGGCTCCTCGTGGGTGACCAAGTGCCCACCGGTGATATGACTAAGCAGCGAGCCGAGCGCCGTCGTCGCCGGCGGCAGCGAGATCGCCTCGCCCTTGCGTTCCGCGGCGGCGAAACGCCCGGCCAACAGCCCGACGCTGGCACTTTCCACATAACCCTCGCAGCCGGTGATCTGGCCGGCGAAACGCAGGCCGGGCCGCGATTTCAGCGTCAGCGACGGGTCGAGCAGGGTAGGCGAGTTGATATAGGTATTGCGGTGCAGCCCGCCGAGACGGGCAAATTCCGCATTTTCCAGACCCGGGATCATCCGGAAGATGTCCGCCTGCGCGCCATATTTCAGCTTCGTCTGGAAGCCAACCATATTGTAGAGCGTGCCGAGTGCATTGTCCTGCCGCAGTTGCACGACGGCATAGGCCTTGACCGTCGGATTATGCGCGTTCGTCAGCCCCATCGGCTTCATCGGTCCGTGGCGCAGTGTCTCGCGGCCGCGTTCGGCCATCACCTCGATGGGCAGGCAGCCGTCAAAATAAGGCGTACCCTCCCATTCCTTGAAGCCGACCGTGTCGCCTGATATCAGCGCGTCGACGAAGGCATTGTACCGCGCCTCGTCCATCGGGCAGTTGATGTAATCCTTGCCGGTGCCGCCAGGCCCGACCTTGTCGTAGCGCGACTGATACCAGCAGATGTCCATGTCGATGCTCTCGCGGTAGACGATCGGCGCGATGGCGTCGAAGAAGGCAAGCGAATCCTCGCCGGTTTCCACCTGGATGGCGCTCGCGAGCGACGGCGCCGTCAACGGTCCGGTGGCAACGATGGCCAGGTCCCAATCCTTCGGCGGCAGGCCGGTGACCTCTTCACGCACGACGGTGATCAGCGGGTGGTCATGGACGGCTTTGGTCACCGCCTCAGAGAAGCCATCGCGATCGACGGCGAGCGCACCACCGGCCGGTACCTGGCATCGATCGGCAGCGGCCATGATCAGCGAGCCCGCCATGCGCATCTCGGCATGGATGACGCCGACGGCATTGCTGGTCGCGTCATCGGACCGGAAAGAATTGGAGCAGACAAGTTCGGCAAGACCGTCGGTCTTGTGCGCATCCGTGCCGCGCACCCCGCGCATTTCATGCAGGATGACCGGAACGCCGGAATTGGCGATCTGCCAGGCGGCTTCCGAACCGGCAAGCCCACCGCCGACGACGTGGATAGGGGAATAGGAGATCGTGTTCATTCCGGGCTGATATCATGTCGGCCGGTGCGATCCAACACCCCGGAATCAAAAACGGCGCCTTGGGCGCCGTCTTGGAAGCATCGTACTCGCTATTAGCGGAACGAGCGGGATGCGATATTGCGGATGTCGTAGCGGCTAACGCCGATATCGGACAGGGTCTGGTTCGAAAGGCCGCCGAGTTCATTGAGCGTGCGACGGTAGCTGAGCCAGCTTCTTGCAATGCGGATCGGGTTCATTGTCTTCTTCCTATGTCCGCGGGACGGCGGGATCGCCTGTCTCTCTGCGGTTGATGTTTATATAGGCGAGAACCGTCCGATTGTGCAGTGCAAATAAAAGGCGTCTGCCATGCAATTGTGCACTATGATGCTCTTCAATTAAGCAGAGGATATTTTTTGAGCGGGCTAAACAAGCGGAAAACATGCAACCACCGCGGCCACCACGTGCAGACAAAAGAAAACGCCCGCTGTGTGTACAGCGGGCGTTTCAATCGAGAACAATCCTGCTTGGGAGGAGCAGCGATCGCCTGGAATTAGCGGGAAGAAGCCTCACGGGCAACGCGATGGATGTCCGAACGGTCGATGCCGAGATCGTGCAATTCGCGGTTGGTCATGCGGCCGAGTTCCGTGACGGTCTGACGATACTTGCGCCAGTTGTTGAAAGAGCGAGAGAAGTTCATGGTAAGCCCCTTTCCGAGGGTTTCATTCGCCAGCAGCCACCGATCGGCGCTGACCTCTGTTTGATGACTGGAATATATGTTGCGATGCGAAAGACTAAAACAGCCAAGTTTTCAGATCACCTATGCGAGACATGCAATGCTCAAAGGGTATTTGACGCAGACTTACCATTTTTTGGCCAACGAATAGGCAGAATGACTTTTGAGAAAGCGGTTCGATTTGGAGAGGCGAATGAAGTGCCATAGCAGAAAACGCTGCTTCCTCCGGTGATTCCGCTCGTCCATCCGCTGCAAAGAGGCGTTCCGCTTCGGATTGGAAGTCGCCCACCCATTCGCGGGGTTGGTGGCGCGGCGTGACGACAATGTGGCATGACGGCGCCCTGCGACGAAAATCCTCTTACCGCCAAGGCCTTAATGAAGCTCTGGCTATACAAAAACGCCCGCCGGGGGAGGATCCGGCGGGCGTGTTATGGTGACTGACAACTGGGAGGAGGAGTGTTGCCAGTCTATCGCAGCGCGCTGGGAGGAGGAGTGCGCGGCTGCGAATCTCGTCACGGACAATGCATCCGCGGGCGTCCGGCTGATGCCGGGCCGGGGCGCCATCCCCGTGCTTTGATGTGTTGATCAATAGTATGACTAATGAATATTGTGCAGTGCAATAGATTCATGCCGGATATGCGAAATACGCATATCTCTCCGTCCATAAGCTTATATTAGCGCGTCTGGCGTTAGCGGCTGGTTAACACTCGGTACTATTTAGACCAGTGAGGAACTTGTATGTTTGTTGCAGAGCGTTTTGCGAACACCGGTCCTGCGTCTATAACGGCGTGAGCCGCAGGCGCAGTCGGCGTTGCAGAAATAAGGGGTAGGGCATGTATCGCGGCAGATTGGAGCGGGATCTCTCGCTCTGGGTAGGCAAAGGCCTGCTCAGGCAGGAAACGGCGGGTGCGCTTCTCGCCGAATATGATAGCCGCCCGGCAAGCTTCAGCCTCGGCCGGGTGCTGATGGCGCTGGCGGCGGTGCTGCTTGCCGCTGCCATTCTGTTGGTCGTCGCCTCCAATTGGGAGGCCATCCCGCGCCTCGTCCGCGTCGGCGCCATCCTTGCCCTGATCTGGGTCGTGCACATCGCCGCTGCCCGTCTGCTCGCCCGCGGTGCGACGGCGGCGGCAGGAGGGTTGCTGGTCATCGGCGCGATGAGCTTCGGCGGCGCCATCTCGCTGGTCGGCCAGATGTATCATCTCTCCGGCGATGAACAGACGGTAATGTATCTCTGGTTCGCCATCGCGACGATCTCGGCGATCCTGTTCCGTTCGGGCGCAGTGGCCGTCGTCGCGGGCTTCCTCTCCTGGGCGTCGTTTGCCCTCTATCTTGAGAACCACGACACGCATTGGATAGGGTTCGATCCCTGGATGGCGCCTCTCATGGCGGCAATCGTCATCGGGTTGGTGCGTTATACCGGCGCCGAGCGGGCCCGCCATCTCGCCTATCTGCTGCTGATCGGCTGGCTCGCCTGGCTCTACACTCTTTATGAGGAGATCGCCGTGGCGCTTGCCTTCGCGATCGGCGGCATGGCGGCCTTCGTGCTGACGGCGTTGCCGCTCCGGCCTATTGCCTCCCTGGTCAGGAGCGCCGGCGCGGCCCCGGCCTTCTACAGCTTCCTTGTCGCCGGGATCGGCTTGCTGCTGCTGCATATCGAGATCGAGGACGGCTGGCGGCTGGTGGTGCTCGGAGTGGCGACACTTGCCGCTTCGGTGCTGGCGATTGCCCTGCATGGCAGGGATAATGGCGCGGTGCGTTATCTCGCTTATACGATTTTTGCCGCGGAGATGCTCTATCTCGCCTCCGTCACCGTCGGCTCGATCCTCGGCACGTCGAGCCTCTTCCTTTTCTCCGGTCTCGTGGTGGCACTTGTCGCCTGGATCGTCATCCGTCTCGAGCGGCGTTTTTCGGCGAATGCACAGGGGGAGGGCGCATGAACTCGTTCATGTCAAGGCTGCAATCCGGCAAGGGCTATCTGCTTTCGGCGATCATCGTCGCCAGTCTGCAGACCCTGATCCTCGGCACGATCATCCAGAGCCGGGCGTCGATCCTCAGCGATGGCGCTGAAGTGCTGCTGAAGACGGCGCCCGTCGATCCGCGTGATTTCCTGCGCGGCGATTATGTCGTTTTGAACTACGACATTTCCTCTGTGCCGGTGCAGACGGTCTCCGGCGGCATTCCGGCAGAGCCAGGCGAACGCGTGCTATGGGTCCGGTTGAAGAAGCAGGAAGACGGTTTCTGGACGGTGATCGAATCGTCCTTTCACGAACTGCCTCCGCAGCCGGAGACCGTGATCCTGCGCAGCCAGCCATTTTATAGTGGCGGACTTGCTGCCGGCGACAGCATGCGTGTCGAATACGGCATCGAGCGCTACTACGTTCCAGAAGGCGAGGGCAAGCCGATCGAGGAGGCCCGCAATGACGGCAACGTCGCCATCGCAGTGCGTGTCTCGCCTGATGGAAGCGCACAGATTCGCAGCCTTCTCGTTGACGGCAAGCCGGTTTACGACGAGCCGCTTTACTAATCTCGTCGCACTTCGGGGCAGGGCGGCTCCAGGGCCGCAAATGCCCTGTCATTTGCCGTTCATTTTTCCTTTGCCTCGACCAAATCGGGTGATATAGAGACGCCGCGCTCCGGAAGGCCTCATGCGCAGGCATAGGCATGCGGTTTTGTGAACGCGGGTATGGTGAAATTGGTAGACACGCCAGATTTAGGTTCTGGTGCCGCAAGGCGTGGGAGTTCAAGTCTCTCTACCCGCACCAAGCTGTTTGCAGGCGGGAGACTGAAATCGGTTGGCTTAGGGCAGCCGAGAGTTGTCCCGAATAGCCCGCGAGTGCCGTTCCCCTTTGGGCGGAATGATACAGGAATTGGGAAAAGCCACGCGCGGCAGGATCGCCGGCGTCGTGCTCATCGAAACGAACGGCGTCTGGGCACGGCCGCCACGAAATGAAGGTAGGAAGACATGCAGGTTATCGAAACGCTCGCTGAAGGGCTGAAGCGCGAAATCAAGGTCGTTATCCCGGCCAAGGACATGCAAGACAAGATGAATGAGCGTCTTGCCGATGTGAAGGACAAGGTTCGCATCAACGGCTTCCGTCCGGGCAAGGTCCCTGCCGCTCACCTGAAGAAGGTCTACGGCAAGTCGATCATGGCCGATCTCGTCAACGAGATCGTCCGCGAGCAGCCGGCCGCCATCCTGTCCAGCCGCGGTGAGAAGTCGGCCACGCAGCCGGAAATCGCCATGACGGAAGACAAGGACGAAGCCGACAAGATCCTCGCTGCCGAGCAGGATTTCGAATTCACGCTTTCCTATGAAGTGCTGCCGCCGATCGAACTGAAGTCGGTCAAGGGCATCAAGGTCACGCGCGAAGTGATCGACATCTCGGACGACGAAGTCAACGAGCAGGTCCTGAAGGTCGCCGAAAGCGCTCGCGCCTACGAGACCAAGACCGGCAAGGCCGCGAATGGCGACCGCATCACCATGGATTATGTCGGCAAGGTCGACGGCGAAGCCTTCGAAGGCGGCACCGATCAGGGCGCCGAACTGGTGCTCGGCTCCGGCCGCTTCATTCCGGGCTTCGAAGACCAGCTCGTCGGCGCCAAGGCCGGCGACGAGAAGACCATCACCGTGACCTTCCCGGCCGACTATCCGGCCAAGAACCTCGCCGGCAAGGAAGCGACCTTCGACGTGACAGTCAAGGAAGTCGCCGCACCTGCCGATGTCGAGATCAACGACGAACTCGCTTCCAAGCTCGGCATCGAATCCGCCGATCGCCTGAAGGAAATCGTCCGTGGCCAGATCGAATCGCAGTACGGCTCGCTGACCCGCCAGAAGCTGAAGCGCCAGATCCTCGACCAGCTGGACGAGATGTACAAGTTCGAAACCCCGAACTCGCTCGTCGACGCCGAATATAACGGCATCTGGAGTCAGGTGAACAACGACCTCGCCCAGTCCGGCAAGACCTTCGAGGACGAAGACACGACCGAAGAGAAGGCTCGCGAGGAATACAAGACGCTCGCCGAGCGCCGTGTTCGCCTCGGCCTCGTTCTCTCCGAAATCGGCGAAAAGGCCGGCGTCGAAGTCAGCGAAGACGAAATGCAGCGCGCCATCTACGATCAACTGCGCCAGTATCCGGGCCAGGAAAAGCAGATCCTCGAATTCTTCCGCAGCCAGCCGGGTGCCGCCGCTTCGATCCGCGCACCGATCTTCGAAGAGAAGGTCATCGATCACCTGCTGACCGAAATCGATGTCACCGACAAGAAGGTGACGAAGGAAGAGCTGCTCGCCGAGGAAGAAGGCGAAGCGAAGGCCGAGACCAAGAAGGCCGCGCCGAAGAAGAAGGCTGCCGCCAAGGCCGAAGCAGCGGACACCGGTGAAGGCGAAGAAGCCGCACCGAAGAAGAAGGCTGCTCCGAAGAAGAAGGCGGCTGACGAAAGCGCCGAATAGTCGCTTTTCAGTTCTACAGCGCCGCGCGTCTTTTCAGACGCGCAAAGGACGCTGTAACACTTTGAGTTGCTGCATGATTTTGTCCTTAAATCGATTCCGATTTAAGGAATCATGCAGTAAAGTTTGGGAGGCCTCGCCATCGTGCGGGGCCTTTTCTATTGTACAGGGCAGTTCATTTCTCGCCGCCTACTCCTTTGTGTTTATTCACCAGGAACAACAAAGAGTTGCAATAAAGTATAATTCGATGCAGATTCTACTGATGGGGAGGACCTGAAAATGACTGCAAAGCATGATATGAAGAAGCTGGTGGAAGAAATGTATGCTGTGCGCGACTGCGGCGATGTCGAAGCTACGCTGGCGCTGATCGGCGAGGGTTGCACCTTTCGCATGGTCGGCAATACACGGCTGGCGCCTTTTTCGACTGAATCAAGCGGGCATGCTTTTCGCCAAGCGATAACGCAGCTTATCACAGTATGGGATCTATCGAATATCAGGACAGCTATCTATGTGGACGAGGATGAGCATATGGTCTTTGCCCACCGTGAAGGCGAGGTCAGGCACATCCCATCGGGCGTGAGCTTCCATACGGAATTCATCGACAAGATCCATTTCCGGGATGGGAAACTGGTCAAGATCGTCGAATTCGTCGACACGCTGCAAGTGGCCGAGACGGCCAAGATGATCCAAGTCGCTTAAACGGCCACCAAGGTCGGAGCCTTCGAAGCGTTGTCAAAGTTGATTCATGCGACGCGCTTTAGAGTTTAATGCCGCCCATGTTTTCGGGCGTCAGCCGCCGGTCAAGAATTGCCGCTCAATGCGCTGTCAGTTGCGCGACTTTCCTGACATGGCTCACGGCTGCCGCACCGCCTGCGGTCTGTGTGAAGAGGTGGAGCGTTTCCTCTTCGTCGTCGGCGACAGGCGTCAGCGCCTGATCCATGTAGGTCCTCGACTTTGCATCCCTTGAAATCAGGAACGCCGAAATCGTCAGGCCAATGATCGTGCCGGCGAGCGAAGCATGTTTGCGGAAGGTTTCCCAGGCAAAGCGCGGCCAGAAGACCAGCGGATTCTCGCGCGGCAGGTCAGGGCGCCGCTCCGCCGGCGTCTTCAGGCGCAGCAGGCCGCTTTGCAGCGGATGCACGTTTTCCAGCGGCACGGTGGTCGCGAAGGAGACCAGAACCTTGACGAGCCTTGCCAGCGGTACCCCGGTCGCAACGGCGCGGCGCAGCAGCGTCTTCATATGATCAGGCGAATAATAGAGCGACCAGGCCTCGTGGTAGATGTCTTCCCATTCCTGCTTGGTCATTTTGGGATGCGCGGTGCAGACGTGCTCGACATCGTAGATGTTGAGATCGGCATCCATCTCGATGCCCTTCTTCCACAGGACCTGATGGTCCTCAGAGCCGGGCAGCGGCGTCAGGATGAAGAATTCGATGACGTCGAGCGGCAGCTCTTCCTGGATGATCGCGATGTCGCGGCGGATCGACTCCGGCGTATCGGCGGGGAAGCCCAAGATATAACCGGCAAGCGTCATGATGCCCTGTGCCTTCCAGGCGAGCAGCATCTTGCGATATTCGGTGATCTTGTTCTGGTTCTTCTTGGCGGCGGTCAGATTGTCCGGATTGACGTTTTCGAGGCCGATGAAGACGCGGGTGACGCCGGCGCGCCGGGATTTCTCGATAAAATTAGGGATCTTGTGGCAGAGCGTGTCGACCTGGATCATCAGGCCGAGCGGAATGCCGTCCCGTTCCTTGAGTTCGATCAACCGGTCGAAGATCGCTTCCCAATCCTTGTTGCGGGCGAAATTGTCGTCGGTGATGAAAAATTTGTGGATGCCCTGCGCCCAGTTCATCCGCACCAGCTTTTCGACGTCGTCGGCCGAACGGAAGCGCGACTTGCGCCCCTGCACGTTGATGATGGTGCAGAACGAGCACTGATAGGGACAGCCACGTCCGGCATCGAAGCTGGTGCTGAGCCCGAGCGTGCGCTGGATATTGTCCTTCGGCAGAAAGGGAACCGGCGTGCCGCCGATGCCGGGAAGGTCGTTCATGAAATTGTAGAGCGGCTTCAGCTCACCGGCGGCGGCGTCGCGCAGCACCATGTCGAGCCGGCCCTCGGCTTCGCCGGCAAACATCGAGATGCCCATGTCGCGGCAGGCGTCGAGCCCGACGGCCTTGCCATCCAGCATCGACAGGCAACCGGAAACATGGAAGCCGCCGATCGAAACCGGCAGGCCGGCATCGCGGAAGGGACGGGCGATATCGAGAGCGCGCGGATATTGGTTGGTCTGGACGCCGACGAGCGCGATCATGCCGAAATTGTCGTGACGCTTGAACTGTGCGAGCAGTCCGGCGATATCGATTCGTGTGTTGGTCTCGTCGATCACGGTGATGTCGATCGCCGTATCGTCTCCGAGCACCTTGCGCTCGGCACATTCGGCGGCAATGCCGTAGAGCGCCGCCAGCGAATTGGAGGGGATCATCGCCCGCCACCAGCGGATGACGTAGCCGTCGTCATCATAATGCGACGGCTTGATCAAGATCAGCTGAAAACGTCTGCGCGCAGCTTCCAAGACATGGGACAAGAGTATCTATCTTTCTCTAGAAGCTTTTGCCCGAAGGCAAAATGGCGTTAAAGGCATATGCAGGCACGACGTATCAATGCGATTTAGGCGGTCAAACTAAGGCGTAAAAAAACGGCACGGCGCCCAAACGCTTCGCGAAGTGTATCATTCCTCAATATACTACCCGATATCGAGCAGCAATGCGCGATGGTCGGAGACTTCGGGCGCCGCGACCACCTCGAATTTGGCTACCTTGACCCCCGGCGTCACCAGCATGTAGTCGGCAAAGCGGCCCTGCTTCAGATAGTAGGAGGTTCGGGTGTCTACAAGACCGTTTCCGGTGACGAGATCGGAAAGCCCGAGTCTGGCGAGAATCGCAAAGGTCGCGCTGTCAGGCAGCACGTTGAAATCGCCGCAGACGACGAGATTTTCGTCGCCGGGCCAGACGCGCTCGATGAGCCTGACCAGCGCCTCGGCCTGCTCCTCGCGCGCGGCCGTATCGCCCTTACCTGCGGGATCGCGCAGGCCATGCATGTGGGCGATGGTCACGGTAGAAGCATGCTCATGGCTGAAAAGGCGGATGCAATGGGCGTTTCGCGGCCGCGGATGTTCGCCCCAGCCATCGGCGGAAAAACGGCTATGCACGAAGTCCAGCCCCTCTGCGATGAGGGAATGCGTCTTGCGCACGAAGGTCGCCAGCCCGAATTCGGCGACGATCGCGGTATCGCCATCGAAAAGCTCGCCTCTCGAGGTCGGGCAGAAGAAGCCGTCGTGGCCGGGCAGGGCGGTGCTGATCTCAGTAAACAGATTGGCGCGCTGTGGCAGCTCCAGCCCCGCGTCCCGATAGATCGACCAGCTGCCGCCCATACCTGGCGCCCGCAGCACTTCTTGCAGGCAGAGTACATCCGGATCGGCTTGCCTGACATAGCCGATCAAGGCCTCATGCAGCCTGCCGCCCCATGCGTTCAGGGAAATGATGCGCAATGTCATTCGGCTCCGTTTTGGCGGCCGGATTTAGACGACAGCTCCGCGGTCTACATGATGCGTTTTAAAGTTCTGACTTGATGTCGCCCATCCGGTTCCAGGCATCGAGGCCGGCGATCTTGTAGGCTTCGGCGAGCGTCGGATAGTTGAAGGTGTTCTCGACGAAATATTCGACCGTGCCTTTGAGATTGAGCACCGCCTGGCCGATATGGACCAGCTCGGTGGCGCCTTCGCCGACGATATGCACGCCGAGCAGGCGGCGAGTCTTCAGCGAGAAGATCAGTTTCAAAAGACCCGTGTCGAGGCCCATGATATGACCGCGCGATGTCTCGCGGAAGCGCGCGATGCCGCATTCATAGGGAATGCCGCGCTCCTTCATTTCTTCCTCGGTCAGGCCGCAGGTCGAAATCTCCGGCACGGCATAGATGCCATAGGGAAAATATTTCGGCGGCTCCTTGGCGACCGCGCCGACCGCGACGCGGGCAGCGATGCGGCCCTGTTCCATCGAGGTCGAGGCAAGGCTCGGAAAGCCGACGACGTCGCCAGCGGCGTAAATGTTGGCAACCGATGTCTGGAAGGTTTCCGGATTGACCTTGAGACGGCCGCGGCTGTCGGCGTCGAGGCCGATGGCCCGAAGGTTCAGCGCATCGGTTGCCCCCATGCGGCCGGCGGCGAAAAGCACCATGTCGGTCGTAAGGCGTCGGCCGCTGTCGAGCGTCAGTTCGACCTTGCCGTTTTCGAGCCTCTCCACCTTGTCGGCCTTCTGGCCGAGCAGCAGCTTCATGTTGCGGTCGCGCAGCTGGTAGGTAAAATCCTCGATGATTTCCTTGTCGATGAAGTCGAGCATCGTCGCCTTCGGATCGATGACGGTGACGGCGGTGTCGAGCGCGCTGAAGATCGTCGCATATTCGATTCCGATGACGCCGGCGCCGATGACGACCATTGATCGCGGCAGGTCCTGGATGTCGAGCAGTTCGTCGCTGTCGAGAACGGTCTTGCCGTCGAAGGGTATGTAATCTGGGCGGAAAGGCTTTGTGCCGACGGCAAGCAGCACGCTGGCGCCGGTGACCTGCGTGGTCTCGCCGTCATCCTTGATCACCTGCAGCGTCGATGCATCGATGAAGCTCGCCTTGCCGCGAATATGCTGCACGCGGTTGCGGGCGAACTGGTGTTCCAGCACCTCGACCTCGTGGTTGAGCGTAATCAGCAGGCGGCGGCGCAGGTCATCTGCACTGATCTCTTCCTTGACGCGGTAAGACCGGCCGTAGAAGCCGCGTTCGCGCCAGCCGGAAAGATTAAGCGCGGTCTCGCGCAGCGTTTTGGAAGGGATGGTGCCGGTATGCACGGACACGCCGCCGACGCGTTTGCCCTGCTCGATGACAAGCACTTTCTTGCCGAGTTTTGCCGCCTGGATCGCGCCGCGGCGCCCTGCTGGACCGCTGCCCACCACAACGAGATCGTACTGAAGCATCATCAAGCCCCGGATTGGAAAGGAATCATATTGCGACGCAAAATGTCACCCGTCCATCGTTAGCCGGTCAATGTTACAGATTGTTTTACGACCGCCGGTTCCGCCGGGCCTGTGCCTTTTCAGATCAGCTTCAGCCCCTTCAGGCTGACATGCCCATCCCTGCCGATGATGACGTGGTCGTGGACGGTGATATCGAGCGCCTTGGCGGCATCGATGATCACCTTCGTCATGTCGATATCAGCGCGCGATGGCGTAGGATCGCCGGAGGGATGGTTGTGGACGAGGATCAACGCCGTTGCCGAAAGCTCGAGCGCGCGTTTGACCACCTCGCGCGGATAGACCGGCGTATGGTCGACCGTGCCGCGGCCCTGCACCTCATCGGCGATCAGCACATTGCGCTTGTCGAGGAAGAGGATGCGGAACTGTTCGCGTGTCTCGTGCGCCATGGCTGCATGGCAATACTGGATGACCGAAGACCACGAAGACAGAACCTGTTTGCTCCTGAGCTCGCTCTTCAGTGTCCGGTGGGCGACAGTCGAGATCAGCTTCAGGTCGAGCGCCACGGTCTCGCCGACGCCCTTGACTTCCATCAGCAGCGCCTGGGGCGCACCGAAGACGCCGGAGAGCGAGCCGAACCGTTCGATCAGCGCCTTGGCGATCGGTTTGGTGTCACGCCGCGGGATCAGCCGGAAAAGCAGCAGTTCGAGGATTTCATAGTCGGCAAGGGCGATGTCGCCCTGTTCGCGGAAGCGGTCACGCAGCCGCTCGCGATGGCCATGATAATGCTCCTGAGCGGCGAGCGAGGCGGGCAGGGCGGCCTTGGCATTCGGCCCGGCCGGTTTTTGCGGGTGTCCGCCGAAAAACGAGCGTTCGTCGGCGGCAATAGGCTCCTGCGTTGGGAAAGGCAGCTCGTCGTCGGAAGATGTCGAAACGGGGCCCTTCGCCATCGAAGCGTCACCCGTTGTGTGACGGCAGGCCGGGGCGGTCGAGCCCGCCAGGCGACAGCGTGAAGATCTCGCAGCCGTCGGAGGTGACGCCGACGGTGTGTTCGTACTGCGCCGAAAGTGAGCGGTCGCGGGTGACTGCCGTCCAGCCGTCGGCCAGCACCTTCACATGCGGCCGGCCGAGGTTGATCATCGGCTCGATGGTGAAGATCATGCCTTCGCGCAGCTCCGGCCCCTCGTTGGCACGGCCGTAATGCAGGATATTCGGCGAATCGTGGAACAGCCGGCCAACGCCATGGCCGCAGAAATCGCGCACCACCGAACAGCGTTCGGCCTCCGCATAGGTCTGGATCGCCTCGCCGATCGCGCCGGTACGGGCGCCGGGCCTGACGGCGGCAATGCCGCGCATCAGCGATTCATAGGTGACTTCGAGCAGCCGCTCGGCAGCGCGCTTGACGACGCCGACGGGATACATCCGGCTGGAATCGCCGTGCCAGCCGTCGAGCACGAAGGTGACGTCGATATTGACGATGTCGCCGTCACGCAGCGGTTTGTCGTTGGGAATGCCGTGGCAGACGACGTGGTTGATCGAGGTGCAGGTCGATTTGGTATAGCCGCGATAGTTCAGCGTCGCCGGATAGGCGCCGTGATCCATGCCGAAATCGAAGACGAACCTGTCGATCTCATCGGTCAGCAGGCCGGGTTTGACGATGTCGGCAAGCGCATCGAGGCAGCGCGCGGTCAGCTGACATGCCCTGCGCATACCCTCGAATGCTTCAGCATCATAAAGCCGGATGGCGCCCGTATTCTTCGGGGGCGCGGTAGAGGCTTCGATATAGTTCACCATTGCAGGGCCTTAGCAGAGATTGTTAGATTTGTTCATAATGCAGCTATGCCGGGTTCGTCCATCACGATCAACTGCCAGGACGAGATTTCTGGACGGATCCGATCAGTCCGGCGTGCAGCTTTCCACATCCGTTCGGCGGACAATCAGCCGTCCGGCTGGAATATCCACAATCTTCCCAAAGGGATAGGATTGATTGCATGAAGCCTCCCCGCTACTCACCGATTGGTGACAGCGGGGAAGGGTCGATCATGCTGAATGAAGCCGTAAATCTTGAAAATTCACCCGGGGCCGGCGGCGAGCCGGAACGGCGGGTGCGTGATCGCGGCGCCACCGAGCGCGCAATCCTTGCCGCCGCCAAGGGGCTGCTCGCCGAGGAAGGCTTCCAGAATTTCGGCATCAATGCGGTTGCCCGCCGCGCCGGTTGCGACAAGCAGTTGATCTATCGCTACTATGGAGGCCTCGACGGCTTGGTCGAGGCGATCGGCACCGATCTCGGCACATGGGTAAAGGATCGCATCCCGGAAGACGCCGGCGGCATGTTCCTGCTCACCTATGGCGACCTGATGGAGCGGCTGTCGCTTCTCCTTCTCGACGCCTTGAGAACCGATCCGCTGATGCGCCGCATCCTCGCCTGGGAGATTTCTGAAAACACCGAACAGGTGAGGCGGTTGTCCGAAGCGCGTTCGAAGGCGCTCGCTCTCTGGCTGGAGCGCATGCGCGGCTCGCTGGCGCCGCCGAAGGGCGTGGATGCGGCTGCCGTCAACGCCGTCGTCATCGCCGCGATCCAGCACCTCGTGCTGGCCGCCGCAGCCGGCGGGCAGTGCGCCGGCCTGTCGCTGAAGACATCAAAGGACTGGGAGAAGGCGGCACTAGCGCTGAAGCGCATCGTGCGCGGCGTCTACGGCTGATGCCTGCCTCATCCACAGGGGGCGGGGCCACGTTAACCTTAACGAATGGTTTACGTTGCGGGGGCCTGGTTAACCCGACAGTGTGGCGGTGAGCAGAGATGTACGAGTAGAAGCCCCGAGTTGACGCCCATGAGAATCAAGATCGCTAAAGCCGCGTTCCTGGTGACGGCGATGATGTTTTTCGCAGTCCTGGCGCTGGATATCGCAATTCCGGCGCTGGTGCTTTGCATCATGGCATCGTCGACTTGGTTGGTCACCCTCGATCTGCCCGTGACGCGCAAGCATGGAGGAGAGGCCGCATGAAGTGGTTTCTGGTCTTCTGGGCCGGCCCCATCGTCTTTCTGGGCGGATGGTACTGGCTCTCCTATTACGACATGAGTTTCGGCATCTTCATGTTCACGCGGCAGGTCCACGACCTGACATTCCAGCTTTACGGCAAGGCGCTCGGCATTCCGCCGGAGTCTATCCCGCCGCTCGTTGCCCGCGCGATCGCGGTCGACAGCCTCGTCGTCTTCGCGATCACGGCCTTCCGCAAGCGCAAGTCGATCATCGCCTGGTGGAAAGCGCGTCAGGCGCTGAATTCGTCTCCGTCAGACCTTGCCAGCAAGGAAAGCCTGTCGAGCGCGCCCTGAAGGATGAAGCTTGCTGCGGCCGAATCGATCCGTTCGGCCCGCTTGGCGCGCGAGACGTCCATTTCGAGCAGCGTCCGTTCGGCCGCAACCGTCGAAAGCCGCTCATCCCAATAGACGAAGGGCAGCGCCGTCTTCTGCTCCATATTACGCACGAAGGCGCGTGTCGCCTGCACGCGCGGACCCGCCGATCCGTCCATGTTCATCGGCAGGCCGATGACGAAGCCTGCGACCCTTTCCGCTACCGCGAAGTCGAGCAGCGCCTGGGCATCGATGGTGAACTTGACGCGGCGGATCACCGTGCGCGGCGTGGCGAAGCGCCGCCCGAGATCGGACATCGAAAGCCCGATCGTCTTGGTGCCGAGATCGAGGCCGGCAATTGCCTGTCGCGGAGCGAGCGTTTCGGCCATTTCCTCGATCGTCAGCACCGTCATCGCCGTCTCATCCTGTCAAAACAAATTGAAGTTGCCGCCGCTTTTCTTTGCGGCCGCATAAGATATGTCCTTAGCATCTAAACCGGCTTTGCATCACGTAATAAAGGAGACATTTCATGAAGATCACCTGGCTTGGCCATTCCGCCTTCCGCATCGAGACATCAAGGGCGAAGATCCTGCTCGATCCATTCCTCAGCTATAACGCCTCCTTTTCCGGCCAGGATATCAAGGATGTGTCTGCCGGCATCACCCACATCCTGCTGACGCATGGCCATGGCGATCATGTCGGCGATACCGTGGCACTCGCCAAGGAAACCGGCGCCGTCGTTCTCGCCAATGCCGATCTCGCCGCTTGGCTCGGCTCCAAGGGCGTCGACAAGATCGAGATGGGCAATACCGGCGGCACGATCGCGCTCGGCAGCTTCTCGGCAACCTTCACCAACGCGCTGCACTCTTCCGCCCAGATCACCGAGGACGGCGTCTCGCATGCGCTCGGCAACGCCAACGGCCTGATGCTGCATTTCGACGACGAAGCCTCGATCCTTGCCATGGGCGATACCGACATCTTCTCAGACATGGCGCTGATCAACGAATTGCACCAGCCCGATATCGGCTTCGTGCCGGTCGGCGACCGCTTTACCATGGGCGGCGCTGTGGCAGCCCTTGCCTGCCGGCGCTATTTCAACTTCAAGACCGCGATCCCCTGCCACTACGGCACCTTCCCGATCATCGACCAGACGGCGGAAAAATTCGTTGCCGGCATGGAAGGATCGAAGACCGAAGTGAAGGCGATCAGGCCTTCCGAGAGCCTGTCGATCTGACGAAACCCCGTTGCGTCAGGCGGACAGGGCCTTTATAGCGGGTAGGAAAAATCCTACCCGGAGAATGCCATGTCCGTCGATCTTGCCACCGTGAAGCGCGTCGCCCGCCTTGCCCGTATTGCCGTCTCCGAGGACGAAGCAAATCGCATGGTCGGCGAGCTGAACGGCATCCTCGGCTTCGTCGAGCAACTCTCCGAAGTGAATGTCGACGGCGTCGAGGCGATGACCTCGGTGACCCCAATGGCGATGAAGAAGCGCACCGACGCGGTGACTGACGGCAGCAAGGCAGCCGATATCGTCGCCAATGCGCCCGTCACCGACCACAATTTTTTCCTGGTGCCGAAAGTCGTCGAATAAGGCTTCGCAGCCTCTTTCCGACCCTGTTGCCATTTCCAGATCTGAAGCGAAAACACGATGAGCGAACTCACCAACCTGACCATTGCCGAAGCCCGCCAGAAGCTGCGCGGCAAGGAAATCACCGCGATCGAACTGACTGATTCCTATATCTCGGCGATCGATGCGGCCAATGATCGGTTGAATGCCTATATCAAGGTCACGCCGGATCTCGCCCGCGTCATGGCGAAGAACTCCGACGAGCGCATCGCCGCCGGCAAGGCCGGTGACCTCGAAGGCATTCCGCTTGGCATCAAGGATCTCTTCGCCACCGTCGGTGTCCACACCCAGGCCTGCAGCCACATTCTCGATGGTTTCGAGCCGCGTTATGAATCGACCGTCACGCAGAACCTCTGGGATGACGGCGCCGTCATGCTCGGCAAGCTCAACATGGACGAATTCGCCATGGGCTCGTCGAATGAAACATCCTATTACGGCCCGGTGATCAATCCCTGGCGCGCCGCAGGCTCCAACCAGCAACTTGTTCCCGGCGGCTCCTCCGGCGGTTCAGCCGCCGCCGTCGCCGCGCATCTTTGCGCCGGCGCGACCGCAACCGATACCGGCGGCTCGATCCGCCAGCCGGCCGCCTTCACCGGCACCGTCGGCATCAAGCCGACCTATGGCCGCTGCTCGCGCTGGGGCACCGTCGCCTTTGCCTCCTCGCTCGACCAGGCCGGCCCGATCGCCCGCGACGTCCGCGATGCCGCCATCCTTTTGAAGTCGATGGCAAGCGTCGACGCCAAGGACACGACATCGGTCGATCTGCCGGTGCCGGATTACGAAGCGGCCCTCGGCCAGTCGCTGAAGGGCATGAAGATCGGCATTCCGAACGAATACCGTGTCGACGGCATGCCGGATGAGATCGAGACCCTCTGGCGCCAGGGCATCGCCTGGCTGAAGGATGCCGGCGCCGAGATCGTCGACATCTCGCTGCCGCACACCAAATACGCTCTTCCGGCCTATTACATCGTCGCTCCCGCCGAAGCATCCTCGAACCTCGCGCGTTACGACGGCGTGCGCTACGGCCTGCGCGTCGACGGCAAGGATATCGTCGACATGTATGAGAGGACGCGCGCCGCGGGCTTCGGCAAGGAAGTCAAGCGCCGCATCATGATCGGCACCTATGTGCTGTCGGCCGGTTATTACGATGCCTATTACATCCGCGCCCAGAAGGTGCGTACGCTGATCAAGCGCGATTTCGAACTCGCCTTCGACGCCGGTGTCAATGCTATCCTGACGCCGGCGACACCGTCGTCTGCCTTTGGCGTTGCCGATGAGAACCTCGCCGCCGATCCGGTGAAGATGTATCTGAACGACATCTTCACGGTGACCGTCAACATGGCGGGCCTGCCCGGCATCGCCGTGCCGGCCGGCCTCGACCACAAGGGCCTGCCGCTCGGCCTGCAGTTGATCGGCAAACCCTTCGATGAGGAAACCCTCTTCAAGACCGCCCACGTCATCGAACAGGCGGCCGGCCGGTTTACGCCGGCCAAGTGGTGGTAACGGATCTAACGATTCATAAGATAGCGGCTGCCGACCACGAAGCGGTCGGCGCCGTCGGCTTTGCCGCATGGTTGATTGATAGCCGGAACCAGGAGAAGGTTTTATGGCCAGCAATGATATTGCGCAATTGATCGAGGCATTCGATCGCCTCTCTGCCGGTGGTTTCACCAAGGGCGCGGATTGGCAGGCCGTCCACGACATCTGCCAGCGCCACGAAGGCGAACAGCCGTTCGACTGGGGGCACGCCCTTTGCCATCGCATCGAGGGCGATGCCTGGAACGCCGATTACTGGTATCGCCGCGCCGGTAAGGCGCGGGGCACGGGCACGATGGCCGACGAGTGGTCGGTGATGCGGACGGAACTTTCTGCAAAGGCCTGAGACGATCCCCCTGACCGCGCCCGTTCGAGACGCGATCAGGGGTGCCACGATTACCTGTTGTTCAGCTGCGACCTGACCAACCTCAGCCCTCTTTCGGTGATCCGGTAGGGCTGGCCACCTGAGGACTTGATTGCCCTCAGCCGCTTCAGCCGGCGGAAGAGATCGAGGTCGACGCCGGGATAGAGCCAGCCGTCGCGGGTGAAGCAACTGACCGTCCCGATTTTCCTGTCGTCGTCGCGGGTAATTTCAATGCGGCCGCCTTGGGCCATGAGATGCAGGATGCGCTGCTCCGTGCGAGAAATATCCATGTGTTGAGATCCGGTATCGCGCCCGGCAGGGCGCACAAAAACGATCTGGCGCTCATTCGAACGTCAGGGCTTCGTTTTTTTCGGGCCCATGCGCGCAAGCAAACTTGCGGGCAGGGCCTTTACCGGGTCTCAGGAAGGCTCAACATAAAACACCTCGATAGGGTCTATTATTCAGCCCGGAAAATTCGGTCAAGAGCCTGTTCTCAGGTCAAAACCAGTCGAAAACCGCGGTTTCGGTGGATCATCCCCTTGGAGCTACTGGTAAAATCCGCGACTCAATGGTCTAGTTCACGGGTAACGCGGAGGTGTCGTTGATCCACATTCGCAATGCCCGCGACGGTGAAGCGGAGCTATTGAGCGAGATCGGGCTGAGGGCCTGGCAAAAGGCGATGGCGTCGATCGGCGAATCGGACGCGATGATCGACGCAGCGCGCAACGCCTTTCGGAACTTCGTGGAAAACGACTGGCTGACCATCACCGTCGTCGAGCAGAACGGCCAGGTCGCAGGCTGGGCAGCGCGCGAGGGATTGGACGAAACCATCTCGGATTTCTGGATCGATCCCGTCTTCACCCGCCGGGGCCTTGGTTCGGCCCTTCTCGCCCGCATCGAAAAGGAGATCGCCGATCAGGGCCTCGAGAAGGCGGCGATGCAGACCCACTCCGGCAATAGCGAGGCGATCGGCTTCTTCCGGAAGCACGGCTACCGCATCCATTGGCTCTCGGTCGCCTACAATCCGAAGCTTGATCGCGACGTACCCTCCGTTGGACTGAAGAAACAGCTCGTTTCGGATGACCAAGGTGGATATGGGCAGGAATTCTGATGCTTCAAAAATCCTGAAGAAGGAAAACGCGCCATTTTGGCGCAAAGATCAGCACCGCGGCCAATGCGCTGTGCAACATCAGGATCGCCGCCAGGATCGACCGGAACGGCTCCTTTCTCGTTTTGTGCCGCAGGAATTGCTGTGCAGCCACCGCGCCGAGGCTGCCGCCGATCAGCGCAAGCGTCAGAAGCGTACGCTCGCTGATCCGCCACCTGCCATCGCGCGCCGCCTGCTTGTCGAGGAAATAGATCGAGAAGACGAGGAGGTTCAGCGCCAGAAACGGTGCGGCCCACTTGGTGATATCGATTATCGTCATGCGACAACTCTACCGTGCGTTGGTTAACACACGACAAATGTCGCCGCCCGCCGTCAAACCGTGATGCGGGCCATGGCGAAAGCCTTGCACCGGTACGCCATTTCCTTTACCTCACCAGTGGAAAAGAACAGCCTGCAAAGAGCATCAGATGACCCTTGTCGACGTCCGCACGCCTGATCCGAAACGCTTCATCCCCGGCGCCACCGGCGACTGGGAAGTCATCGTCGGTATGGAAGTCCATGCCCAGGTGCTGTCCAATTCGAAGCTCTTCTCCGGCGCCTCGACGGAATTCGGCAAGCCGCAGAATTCGAACGTCTCGATGGTCGACGCCGCCATGCCCGGCATGCTGCCCGTGATCAACGAAGAATGCGTCAAGCAGGCGGTGCGCACCGGCCTCGGCCTGAAAGCCCAAATCAACAAGCGCTCCCTCTTTGATCGCAAGAACTATTTCTATCCCGACCTGCCGCAGGGCTATCAGATCTCGCAGTTCAAGGATCCGATCGTCGGCGAAGGCAAGATCGTCATTTCGCTCGGGCCCGACCGCCAGGGTCAGTTCGAGGACATCGAGATCGGCATCGAGCGCCTGCATCTGGAGCAGGATGCCGGCAAGTCGATGCATGACCAGCACGCGACCATGTCCTATGTCGATCTGAACCGCTCCGGCGTCGCCTTGATGGAGATCGTCTCCAAGCCCGACATGCGCTCGTCCGACGAGGCCAAGGCCTATATGACCAAGCTGCGCTCGATCGTGCGTTATCTCGGCACTTGCGACGGCAACATGGACGAGGGCTCGATGCGCGCCGACGTCAACGTCTCCGTCCGCCGGCCGGGCGAAGATTTTGGCACGCGCTGCGAGATCAAGAACGTTAACTCCATCCGCTTCATCGGCCAGGCGATCGAATATGAAGCCCGCCGCCAGATCGGCATTCTGGAGGAGGGCGGCAAGATTGATCAGGAGACCCGCCTTTTCGATCCGAACAAGGGCGAGACGCGCTCGATGCGCTCCAAGGAGGATGCGCACGACTATCGTTATTTCCCCGATCCGGATCTGCTGCCGCTCGAATTCGACGACGCCTTCATCAAGGCGCTCGAAGCCGATCTGCCGGAACTGCCTGACGACAAGAAGGAGCGCTTCGTGCGCGAGCTCGGCCTGTCGATCTACGACGCCTCGGTGCTCGTTTCCGAAAAAGCGATCGCCGACTATTTCGAAGCCGTCGCCGCAGGCCGTGACGGCAAGACGGCTGCCAACTGGGTGATTAACGATCTGCTCGGCGCGCTGAACCGCACGGGCAAGGACATCGAGCAGACGCCGGTTTCGCCGGCCCAGCTCGGCGCCATCATCGATCTCATCAAGGCCGAAACCATCTCCGGCAAGATCGCCAAGGATCTCTTCGAGATCGTGCTCAACGAGGGCGGCGATCCCGCCGAGATCGTCGAAGTGCGCGGCATGAAGCAGGTGACGGATACCGGCGCCATCGAAAAGGCCGTCGACGAGATCATCGCCGCCAATCCTGACCAGGTCGCCAAGGTCAAGGCGAAGCCGACCATGGCGGCATGGTTCGTCGGCCAGGTGATGAAGGCGACCGGCGGCAAGGCCAATCCGCAGGCTGTCCAGGCTCTCGTCAAGGCGAAGCTCGGCATCGAGGAATAAGCGGTGTATTTCGTCCGCACGGCCGGCGAGCGCGACCTGGAGAAGGTGCGCGCCCTGCTCGTGGAGAGCTTTCATGCCAGCTATGACGGCCTGCATGGCAGGGCCAGGGTAGATGAACTGATCACCCATCTCTTTTCGCCGGCGGCGCTGAAAACGCGCCTGGTGCAAAAGGATGCCGAATTCCTCGTTGCCGATGACGGCCGTAATATCGGCGGCATGGGGTATGCGGCAATGTCGCAGCAATTGACGAAAACGGTCATGCTGCATCTCCTCTACGTCAGGCCGGCGCTACAGCGCCAGGGTATCGGCCGCGATATCTTCGCCGAACTCGAAACCTGCTTTCCGGATGCGGAGATCATGCGTCTCGAAGTTGAACCGCAAAACGCTGCGGCGATCGCCTTCTATCTCTCGCACGGCTTCATCGAGGTCGGACGCAACGAAAATAGCGGGGCCGGGCAATCCGGCATTCCGGCACTGATCCTCGAAAAACCGCTCGAAGGACATTGAAGCCGTGGCCGTTGAGTTATCCGACATTCTCATTCGTCAGGCGCGCAAGGACGACCTGTCGGCGCTCGTGGCTATGTTTGCCGCCGATGCGCTCGGCGGTCACGGCGATACGACCGATCCCGAAGCCTTTCCCGACTATGTCAGGGCCTTCGCCGCCATCGAGTCTTCGCCCGACCAGACGCTTTACGTCGCAGAGCGCGGCGGCGAGGTCGTCGGCACGTTCCAGACGATGGTGACGACGTCGCTCACCAGCCGCGGCTCCTCGGCGATGATCATCGAGGCGGTGCAGACGCGCGCCGATATGCGAGGGCAGGGGGTCGGCGCCCTGATGATCGAATTCGCCATTGCCGAGGCAAAAGGCCGCGGTATCGGGCGGGTAGCGTTGACCTCGAACGCGATACGCAAGGACGCCCATTGTTTCTACAAAAGGCTGGGCTTCAAGCCCTCGCACCTGGGCTTCAAGATGGCTTTGAAATGACCTGTGTCCGTCGTGGAATCGCTGGACAATTCGGCTTGGCGACGGCATAAGCGAGGAAACGAATTCTGGTTTGGCTCGCATCTGGCGGGCACAAGGAAAAGACATGTGGAATCTTCTGGTTCAGACCTTTACCTGGTGGAACGGTCAGACGATGGGCACGCGTTTTGCGACCTGGCGTTTTGGCAAGCGCGTCGGCGAGGATGAATTCGGCAACGTCTACTACGAAGGCGGCATGTCTTCCTACGGTCTGCCGAAGCGTTGGGTGATCTACAAGGGTTATGCCGAAGCCTCCGCCATTCCGCCGGGTTGGCATGGCTGGATGCATCATCGCACCGATGTTCCTCCGTCCAAGGAGAGCTACGTCGCCAAGGAATGGCAGAAGCCGCACCGTCCCAACCATACCGGTTCATCGCAGGCCTATCGTCCGCCGGGTTCCATCTCCGTTCCGGGCGAGCGTCCACGAGTCACCGGCGATTACGACGCCTGGACGCCAGGCAACTGAGACGGCCCGACCGGGGCGATCCCAAGACCCGGCTTTTGGCCACAATTGACCTTTACCCGCAGGTTGGCCGCGCTTGACCGCGGCGGTGAACTGAAAATGTCTGGAGACGGGTACACATGAAGCTCTTCACGCGGAACATGGTGCTGCGTGCCGCCGGATCGCTGCTGGCGCTTTTGGCCCTGCTTCCGCCAGTTGCGGCAAATGCCGCACGCATCGAAAATCCGGTTGCCGTCTTCTCCGGCCTCGACAAGATCACCGGCCGCATCACGACCTTCGACGTCTATGTCAATGAGACGGTACAGTTCGGCGCGCTGCAAGTGACACCGAAGGCCTGTTATTCGCGCGACCAGGCAGAAGCCCAGAAGATCGACGGTTTCGTCGAGGTCGACGAGATCACCCTAGACCGCAAGATCCGCCGGATTTTCACCGGCTGGATGTTTGCCGCCAGCCCCGGCCTCAATGCCGTCGAGCACCCGATCTACGACGTCTGGCTGAAAGACTGCAAGGCAAACTCGGATGTCCCGGCGCCTGACGGCGCCAAGGCGAAATAACTGCGTCTTCGCTGGTCTTCGGCACCCTCCACAACCCGACGCGTGGAACGAGGTGATCCACGACGGGTAAGGACGATATTGTCTGCCGAATTTTACTCTGAAAACGATCCTCAGAATTCCAGATGCGGCGATTCCATCGCCGCCGCAAGCATCATGGCATAATCGGCCTTCGGAACGTCGATCGCTCCGAACGTCTTCAAGTGCTCGGTAGTGAACTGCGTGTCGAGCAGGGTGAAGCCCTTTTCCCGCAGCCGGTCGACCAGATGCACGAGGCAGATCTTCGAGGCATCCGTCCGGCGCGAAAACATGCTTTCGCCGAAGAAGGCCGAGCCGAGCGAGACGCCATAGAGGCCGCCGACCAGTTCATTGCCCTCCCAGGCTTCGACGGTATGGGCATGGCCCATGTCGAAGAGCGTCGCGTAAAGCGATCTGATCGTCTTGTTGATCCAGGTGCTCGGGCGCCCGGATGTCTCCTCCGCACAGGCAGCAATGACCTGATCGAAAGCGTGATCGAAACGGATATTGAAGCGTTTCTTGCGCACTGCCTTGGCAAGGCTTTTCGACACATGGAAACGGTCGAACGGCAGCACGCCGCGGAGTTCCGGTTCGACCCAGAAAATCTCCGGATCGTCGGCGGATTCGGCCATCGGGAAGAGCCCGATGGAATAGGCGCGCAGGAGAATGTCAGGGGTTATGCCTGGTGACTTCCTGCGCGATCCTGCCATTCCTGTCCTATGCCGCCGGTGTGTTGGCGAGGTAGTCTTCCAGCCAGTGGATGTCGTAGTCGCCGTTGGCGATATCCTGGTTGGAGACGAGATCCTGGAATAGTGGCAGCGTCGTATTGATGCCGTCAACGACGAATTCGTCGAGCGCCCGGCGCAGGCGCATCATGCATTCGACGCGGGTACGGCCATGCACGATCAGCTTGCCGATGAGGCTGTCGTAATAGGGCGGGATCTTGTAGCCCTGATAGGCGCCGGAATCGATGCGTACGCCGAGGCCACCCGGCGCGTGGAAATGCGTGATCGTACCGGGTGAGGGCACGAAGGTGCGCGGGTGCTCGGCATTGATACGGCACTCGATGGCGTGACCGGAAAAATGCACTTCATCCTGCGTCACCGAGAGACCGCCGCCGGAAGCGACGCGGATCTGTTCGTGCACGAGGTCGATGCCGGTGATCGCTTCGGTGATCGGATGCTCCACCTGCAGACGGGTGTTCATTTCGATGAAATAGAACTCGCCGTTCTCGTAGAGAAATTCGATCGTGCCGGCGCCGCGATATTTCAGCTTCTTCATGGCATCGGCACAGATTTGGCCGATCTTCATGCGCTGCTCGACGTTGAGCGCTGGCGAATTCGCCTCTTCCCAGACCTTCTGATGGCGGCGCTGCAGCGAGCAGTCGCGCTCGCCGAGATGGATTGCATTGCCTTCGCCGTCGCCGAACACCTGGATTTCGATGTGCCGCGGCTTGCCGAGATATTTTTCCATGTAGACGGCATCATTGCCGAAGGCAGCTGCCGCTTCGCTGCGCGCCGTCGACCAGGCCTCGATCAGGTCGGCCTCGCTTTTCGCGACCTTCATGCCGCGTCCGCCGCCGCCGGCCGTGGCCTTGATCAGTACGGGATAGCCGATTTCGGCGGCCGTCTTCAGCGCATCCTCTTCGGTCTTCACTTCGCCGTCCGAGCCCGGAACGACGGGAATACCGAGTTCCAGCGCCGTCGTCTTGGCGGTGATCTTGTCGCCCATGATGCGGATGTGGTCCGCCGTCGGCCCGATAAAGGTGATGCCGTGGGCGTCGAGGATATCGGCGAACTTGGCATTCTCCGACAGAAAGCCGTAGCCCGGATGCACGGCGTCGGCGCCGGTGATCTCGCAGGCGGCGACGATCTGGTGGATGTTGAGATAGCTCTCGCGCGACGAGGGCGGGCCGATGCACACACTTTCGTCGGCAAGGCGCACATGCATGGCATCGGCGTCGGCGGTGGAATGCACTACGACGCAGGCGATGCCGAGCTCTTTGCAGGCCCGGAGCACGCGAAGGGCGATTTCCCCGCGATTGGCGATGAGGATTTTCGAAATCATGGGCATCGGCCTATTCGATGACGACGAGGGCTTGGCCGTACTCAACGGGATGTCCGTCATCGACGAGGATCTCGGTCACCTTGCCTGACTTCGGCGAAGGGATCTGGTTCATCGTCTTCATCGCTTCGATGATGATGAGCGTCTGGCCTTCCTTGACGATTGCGCCGACTTCGATGAACGGACGCGCGCCTGGAGCCGCCGCCATGTAGACGGTGCCAACCATCGGTGCACTGACGACATTGGCCGGGTTGCGGCTGGGAGCTGCGACGGGCGCGGCAGCGGCTGCCACTGCGGCGGGCGCGGCAAAGGCCGGTGCTGCGATCGGCGCCTGGACATATTGCGGCGTGCCGGCGCGCGAAACGCGGATACGCAGGTCGTCCTGCTCGACCTCGATCTCCGTCAGATCCGTTTCGTTGAGAATATTGGCGAGATCGCGGATCAGTGCCTGGTCGATACCCGATTTCTTTTCAGCCATGGTGTTGCCCTGTCTTCTTCTTATGCCGTGATGTTCTTCAGCGCGTGGAGCGCCAGGATGTAGCTGTGAGGCCCGAAGCCATAGATCACGCCTTTGCATGCCGGCGCGATCATCGACTTGTGGCGGAATTCTTCCCGTGCATGCACGTTGGATATGTGGAGCTCGACGACGGGAATGGAAATGGCGCGGATCGCATCATGCAGCGCGACCGATGTATGCGTATAGGCGCCTGCATTGATCGCAACGCCGACTGCATTTTCATCGGCCTCATGGAACCAGTCGACGAGCGTGCCTTCGTGGTTGCTCTGACGGAAATCGATATCGATGCCGAGTTCGCGGCCTGCGGCCTTGCAGTCCGCCTCGATGTCCTTGAGCGTCTTGCCGCCATAAATGCCGGGCTCTCGTTTACCCAGCATGTTCAGGTTGGGGCCGTTCAGGACAAAAATCGTTTGCGTCATCGAATGTTCCGTAAAATGTACGACGGCAACCTATAGACTCCGCGAGAGCTGAATGAAAGCCCTTACGGATTGGCCAGCTGCAATCGCGCCACATTTGTCCACATGGTTGAAACGCTTCGATTTTGGCGATTTGATGGGCTATCGTTTGGCGGTTGATTGCTCAGCAGGCGGTCTTGCCGCAGCTGCGCATGTTCTTGACCTTGGCTTCGAGATCGTCGAGCCCGACGGCACCCGGCACCAGTTCGTTGCCGATCACATAAGAGGGCGTGCCGCTGATGCCGAGACTGGAGGCGAGCTGGTAGGTCGCCTGGACGATACCGTCATTCGGGCTCTTTGCCATCTCCGCGCGGATCTTGTCCTCGCTGACGCCGAGCGAAGCGGCGACCGCTATCGCTGTTTCGTCAGAGGCGCGGCCTTCGGTGCCGAGAAGGGTGACGTGGAAATCGGCATATTTCTCGGGTGCCAGCTTGCGGAAAGCGTCAGCCACCTTGTGGGCGGCAACCGAATCCGGCCCGAGGATCGGGAATTCCTTGAGGACGAAACGGACGTTCTTGTCCTTCTTAAGCATCGCCTGCATGTCGGGCAGCGCATGCCGGCAGTAGCTGCAATTATAATCGAAGAACTCGACGACCGTCACATCGCCCTTGGGATTGCCGAGCGTAACGTCGTTCTTCGATTCGAAGATGTCGGTGGTGTTCTCTTCGATCGCCATATTGGCCTTCACCAACCGCTGGGCTTCCTGCTTCTTCTGCAGCGCGTCCTGGACTTCCAGCATGATCTCGGGATTCTCGATCAGGTATTGCTTGATGAATTCACCGAACTCCTTCTTCTGCTGGTCGTCGAGCGCTGCCGCCGGAAGCGGAAGGGCGATCGATGCGGCAAGCACCAGAGCGGTGAAGGTCTTCGGGAAGAATGCCATGATATCCTCGTCATCGGCGGTATGGTCGTCTCTTTGTCGAGAAGACGCTCGCCGGGTTAATGGACTTGAATGCCTCGCGTCAAGGTACGGTGCGTTCGGTTCTGCTCAAACAGGAATTTTTCATCCCCGCATGGCCCTCGCGGGATTGTGATCAGCCGATTAATGCGGCAATTGTCGGGCCGTCATTGCAGAAGCTGAGCGAGAAGCGATCTTGTTTTCCATATCGAAACGCAGCGAAGTCGAGCCTTTTCATGCCATGGACGTTTTGGCGGAGGCGACGAAGCGGCGCGCGAGCGGCCATCCGGTGATCTCGATGGCGGTCGGTCAGCCCTCGCATCCGGCACCTCAAGCGGCTCTCGAAGCGGCGCGCGCAGCCCTTGTCGAAGGCCGGATCGGCTATACCGATGCGCTCGGTACGGCGCGGCTGAAATCGGCACTCGCCTGGCACTACAAGGATCGCCACGGCCTGGAGATCGATCCAAAGCGCATCGCCATCACCACCGGTTCCTCGGCCGGCTTCAATCTCGCCTTCCTGTCGCTCTTCGATGCCGGCGATGCGGTGGCGATCGCAAGACCCGGTTATCCCGCCTATCGCAATATCCTCGGCGCACTCGGCCTGAAGGTTCTCGAAGTGCCCGTAACGGCCGAGACCCACTTCACCCTGACGCCGCAAAGCCTCGAAGCGGCGCAGAAGGAAAGCGGCATCACGCTGAAAGGCGTGCTGCTCGCCAGTCCCGCCAACCCGACCGGCACGGTGACCGGCCGCGAGGGGCTGAAGGCGCTTTCGGATTACTGCGCGGCCCATTCCATCGCCTTCATCTCCGATGAAATCTACCACGGGCTGACCTTCGCCGGCGAGGAGGCGAGTGCGCTGGAACTGACCGACGAGGCGATCGTCATCAACTCCTTCTCCAAATATTATTGCATGACCGGCTGGCGAATCGGCTGGATGGTGCTGCCGGAACGCCTGGTCCGTCCGATCGAGCGAGTGGCGCAGAGCCTCTACATCTCCCCGCCCGAGCTCTCCCAGATCGCCGCCACGGCTGCTCTTGGCGCTGGCGCCGAACTCGATCGTTATAAGGCAAGCTATGCCGCTAACCGCGAGCTGCTGATGCGGCGACTGCCGCAGATCGGCCTTTCGATCGCCTCGCCGATGGACGGCGCCTTCTATGCCTATCTCGACGTTATCCGCTTCACCAATGACAGCATGGGCTTTGCCAAACGCATGCTCGCGGAAATCGACGTCGCCGCCACGCCCGGTCTCGATTTCGATCCGCTGGAGGGAAATCGAACGCTGCGTCTGTCCTATGCGGGCTCGCAGGCAGAGATCGCCGAGGCGGTGGAGCGAATCGCAGCCTGGCTGAAGTAGCGTGCGCTGCCGGGCGGCTGCTCGCTGTCCTGTAGCGCCGAGCGTCTTTCGAGACGCGCAAAGGACCGGCGTCGGTGGTGCGTGCGGGGGTCCGCCTCGATCAGCTGCGCATCGGGTTCGGGAATTGCATTCTTTGCGATATGGGTGATGACGCCAGGAACCGTGCCGTAGCGTGTGAACGGGAACGCTTCCAGTTTGACGCTCACAGCCTGGCCGGTGCGCACGAAGCCGATATCACCGTTGGGAAGATAGGCCTCGATGCTCAGGGCTGGATCAGCAGGCACGATCCGCATGACCGGTGTGAGTTCGCTTGCTTTTATTGACATTATCGATCCAGATCTCGATATTCTACATTTTCTGTGTATCGTGCCATCTTTCGCCGACGACTCCGCAACAATTCATGAAGAATGTCGTATCAGATATGTATGTTTTTCCGTCTCTAATGAATGTATAGCTGATGTCGACTCTCGTTTCTCTTATTCCAAGTATCAAAGGCAATGCAGATTCGATAGGACTTTGTCCGGATCTCGCAGAACAGCAATTTTTATAGATATCACGAAATCGATCTACCTTAGTAATGTCAGTAGGAATTGTATCTCTCTCGTCGGATAAAACTCGATCAATTCCAATATCGATAAGTCGTTCGTTGGTAAAAAAGGAAATTTTCTCGTAACAAAATCCAATTACATTTAGAGAAATAAAAGCTGCGCTCAATGTGATCGCAATGAAATGATATCTGCTCACGGTGAAACTTTCTTGCTCCAAGCGTCATCTGGTGGGCGTGAGATACGTGGCAAATAACTTTCGACTCTCTCCGGCTAGCCTATGAGGTGCCTTCAACAATAGGCGAAAATAGGTATTCAAGGGGCTGACGCTTGCCTGTCCTGATCTCTGCGGTGAGAGAGAAGATCGCATTGCGCGCAAAGAGCTCCGCGCTGTATGCGTCTCGCCCAGAACCGTTGCACCCTTCCGGGTGACATACGGCAACGATCAGCTGCGCGACGAAAACAGCGAAGCGAACGTCGAAGACGGTTTGTTGTTCAGCCTTGGCACCACCACGAGTTGCCTGATGTCGCCGCGCTTGTAGGCGGCGAGGAAGCGGCGGTAGTCCTTGAAGGAGACGCAGCCGTTGGAATCGCCGTTCTTGCCGAGCATATAAGTATGGGCGAGAAGGCCGACACGGTCATAGATGGCGTCCGAACCCTGGACCGGCGTCAGCCGCAGCGCCTCGACCCCATGGAAAAGGCTCTCGCGTATGGTGAGGACATAGGTGTGCGGCGGTGTTGGTCCGCGCATCTTCTTGTTCACATAACGCGGGTTGTCGCGCATCTTGCCGAGCCCGGAATGGGCCTCGAGCCGTTCGCCGTTCGGCAGATAGACGGTGCTGTTTTCGATATCGTAGATCGCCACGCCTGCGCGCAGCTTCGGCGAGAACACCGGCTTGTCGTAGCGCGGCACTGCGTCGTCCTCGTCATCCTCGATCGGCGAGTTCGGCTGGGCATAGGCAAGTGCAGGCTCGCCAGCGCGCTGGGAACCCTTGGAGGCCGGTGCCGGTTTGCCGATGAGGCCATCGGGGCGTGCCATCGGCAGCGGCACGGAACCTTCGTCCGGCGCCAGAACGAGATCGAAGGGTGGCGCGCCGTCCGCGGCGGCGACGACCACTGGTGCAGGTTCCGAGGCGGGAATTGAGGCCGTTTTGACGGGAGAAGCGGTTGGCTCTACCGGAGCCGGCGCGATTTGCCTGGATCCTGCATCGGCAAGCGCAAGCAGGGCTGTCAGTTCGGCTGCAGCGACCGCCTCCTTCGAGGGAACGATGATCCGGTCGCCGTCGTCTTCTTCGGTCTCTGCCGAGGCAAGCTCGACCGGCGGCGCGATAACATCGTCCTTGCGGAATTTGGCGCTGTCGGAAATCGCAGCCACAATGGGCTGTTCGGCAGCCATAGCGAGGCGATTATTTTTGGCGAGAACCGCGAGCGCCGTTGCAGCGGCGGCGGTCTTTTCGGCATGGGATTGAATGAGGCTCGCCGTCAGCGGGATCGTCGGCTTCGCGTCGAAGGCGGTTAGCCGGTCGGCCTTGCCGACATGGATCAGCCTCTCATGGCGCGGTGTAGGCGCCACCTTCGGCGCAGCCGCCACCTGTGCCAGGCGATCCGGCGGAGAATAGGGAGCGGCGATCGAGTGCATCGTCGCGAAGGTCGCGATCAGCCATGTCGAGGTCAGAAATCCGGCGCCGACAACACTGTAAAGGAAACCGCGAGATCTGCGCCAACGGAAAGCAGATCCGCCAAGAGGGGTGACGTCATCGAACGTCCCGACCGCACACGCCATACTACACTCGTCTTTCAAACTCGCTACGCAGGCCGGCGGCACTGACTGACTACACTTCGCCGGGGGCCGGTACAGGCGCAAATGGGCCGAATTTAGACCACCCACGACGTCCGACTGTTTCGCAAGGATGACGAATTATGGTTTCTAATTTGTTTACGCGGCGTTGCAGTTTCTCACGACGTCTCAAAAAGAGATGCGTTGGGCGTCTCAGGCGCGCTCCATCACATAACTTCCCGGCGCTTCCTCGATGGCGTTCAAGGCGTCGCCGCCGGGTTTGCGGGCCGGCACACGCCTGCCGTCATGCGTCTCGATCCAGGCCTGCCAATGTGGCCACCATGATCCCGGGGTCTCGGTCGCCTGCTCGAGCCAGGTCTCGTAGTCCCCCTTGGCCGGGCCGCCCGTCCAGAATTGATACTTCTTCCTGTCGGGCGGGTTGACGACGCCGGCGATATGTCCCGAGCCGGTCACGACGAATTCCACCTTGCCGCCGAAGAACCGGCTGCCGAGGAAGACGGACTTGGCAGGTGCGATGTGATCCTCGCGGGTGGCGAGATTATAGATCGGGATCTTCACATCCTTCAGCGACACGGACTTGCCGTCGAGGATCATCTCGTTCCGCGTCAGCGCGTTCTTGAGATAGCAATTGCGCAGGTAGAAGGCATGGTTTGCCGCCGCCATGCGGGTCGAGTCGGCGTTCCAGAACAGTAGGTCGAAGGGCAGGGGATCTTGGCCCTTGAGGTAGTTGTTGACGAAATAAGGCCAGATCAGCTCGGAGGCGCGCAGCATGTTGAAGGCCATCGACATCTTCGTGCCGTCGAGATAGCCGGTCGCCTGCATATGCTCTTCGAGCGCTTCAAGCTGCTCCTCGTCGACGAAGACCTTGAGGTCGCCGGCATGGGTGAAGTCGACCTGGGTGGTGAAGAGTGTCGCGGTCTTGATGCGCTTGTTCTTCTCCTTGGCATGCAGCGCCAGTGTCGCCGCCAGCAGCGTGCCGCCGACGCAGTAGCCGACGGCGTTGACGTCCTTTTCGCCGGTCGCCTTCTCGATTGTATCAAGCGCGAAATCGATGCCCTCGCGGGCATAGGCTGCCCAGTCCTTGTCGGCGTGGCGCGCATCCGGGTTGACCCAGGAAATAACGAAGACCGTCTGACCCTGGTCGACGCACCATTTGATGAAGGACTTTTGCGGGTTGAGGTCGAGAATATAGAATTTGTTGATCCAGGGCGGGCAGATCAAAAGCGGCCGCTTCAGCACCGTTTCGGTCGAAGCCTCGTACTGGATGATCTGGCAGATGTCGTTCTGGGCGATCACCTTGCCTGGCGTCAGCGCCATGTCGCGGCCAACTGCGAATTTCGTCATGTCGGTCTGGCGAAGGCGAAGATCACCATGTCCGGCAGCGATATCCTCGGCCAGCATCTTCATCCCGCGCACCAGATTGGCGCCGCTGGTTGCGATCGTCTCGCGGTAGAGCTGCGGATTGGTGGCGATGAAGTTGGTCGGCGAAAGCGCTGCCGTGATCTGCTTCACGTAGAAGCCGGCCTTGTGCTTGGTATGCTCGTCGAGGCCATCGGTCTCCGACACCAGCTTTTCCACCCAGTCGGTGGTGACGAAATAGACCTGGCGGAGAAAATCGAAGAACGGATTCTTCTGCCAGTCCTCGTCCGAGAAGCGCTTGTCGTTGCGGGTGTCCGGTTCCGGCTGCGTGGGTTCGCCTTGCATGCCGCGCGTGCCTTGCATGCGCTGCATTGAGCGCATCCAGATGCCGAAGAACGAGGACATCAGCTGCGTCTGCGCCTCGAAGGTGCGGCGCGGATCGGAAATCCAGTATTCGGTCACCTTGGAAAGCGTCTTGACCATGTCGGTCATCGGATCGACGGCGGTTTCGGCGATCTCGCCGCGCTCGCGCGGCGCAAGCCAGGCAGACGCTGCTTGTCCGAGATTTTCGAGCGCTCGGGCGAAATTCATCGCCATGGCCTCGGGATCCTTCAACAGATAGGGATCGAGATCGGTCGCGTCGAAGCCGGCCTTTTCGCCATTTTTTTGGCCGCCATTCTCCTGCTTGCTGTCGGTCACCATTTCCTCCGGCGGCAGCACCACTCTTTTTATCCATTCGTTGTACATCGTGATCGAACGAGAAAACAAGTTCCACCCGCATCGGCTCATGCTATTGCTTTGTGGCTGCGACAAATTTAACAGTCGAGCAGTCAGAACTGGATTTTTGAGGCATGACAAAGAACGGCATTCGGCGCATCGCAATCCTCAACCGCACCGCACTGATCTGCGCCGCGGCGGCGATGGCGCTTGCCGGATGCAATCTGACGGCGGAACAAAAGGCCGCAGCTGCCGCTAAGCGGGCGGCGCCGACCGCCGTCGTCATGCCGGCCACCAAGGGCGAGGCGGCCGAGGGTGGTCTTGCAAAATACCCGGACGGCTATCCGAGTTTCGGTGCGCCGCTGACGGCTGCCAATGTCCAGATGAGTGACGAGCAAGCAGCCGAACTGCAGCATCAGCTGACGGCACTTGCCGCTCGGCGTAAGGCCGGCACGATCTCGGAAGCCGAATATCAGGCCAAGGTCGCCGAAATGCGGCGTCTCGCCGCCGAGCACGGTGCCGATACACTCTCCGAAATCTCCAAATAGACCTTGCCTTTCAGGCAATTTGGACGCAAAGCCATTCCGAATGGATCGGAAGATACAATTTTTCCGATAAAGCGCGTTACGCGGCCTTTCCGTCAAAGATTCGCCGCGTCACTTGGGTCTGATGAACACGGCGTTGCGATTCTGAAGTTCGTGTCGCAGCCGCCGGAAGACGGAACGAACTTCGACTGCGGCCCGAAATGCCGCCTTTCCATGGGGAATGAGATGGAAGAGTTTCACAAAGTCCGGCGTTTGCCGCCTTACGTTTTCGAACAGGTCAACCGTTTGAAAGCAAGCGCGCGAGCGGGCGGCGCCGATATCATCGATCTCGGCATGGGAAACCCAGACCTCCCCACTCCCCAGTCGATCGTCGACAAGCTGTGCGAGGTCGTGCAGGATCCGCGCACGCACCGCTATTCCTCTTCCAAGGGCATTCCGGGCCTGCGCCGCGCCCAGGCCGCCTATTATGCCCGTCGTTTTGGTGTCAAGCTCAACCCGGATACCCAGGTGGTCGCCACCTTGGGCTCCAAGGAAGGGTTCGCCAATATGGCGCAGGCGATTACGGCGCCGGGCGACGTGATCCTCTGCCCGAACCCCACCTATCCGATCCACGCCTTCGGCTTCCTGATGGCGGGCGGCGTGATCCGTTCCATGTCGGTGGAGCCGGATGCGAGCTTCTTCGAACCGCTGGAACGTGCCGTCCGGCATTCGATCCCGAAGCCCTTGGCGCTGATCCTCAACTACCCCTCGAATCCGACGGCTTTTGTCGCGACGCTCGATTTCTACAAGGACGTCATCGCCTTTGCGAAAAAGCACGACATCATCGTGCTTTCCGACCTTGCCTATTCGGAAATTTACTTCAACGGCGCCCCGCCGCCCTCGGTTCTTGAAGTGCCGGGCGCGATGGACGTGACCGTCGAGTTCACCTCGATGTCGAAGACTTTCTCCATGCCCGGCTGGCGCATGGGCTTTGCCGTCGGCAACGAGCGGCTGATCGCGGCGCTTACCCGCGTCAAGTCCTATCTCGACTACGGCGCCTTCACGCCGATCCAGGTGGCGGCGACGCATGCGTTGAACGGCGATGGTTCCGACATTGCGGAAGTCCGCAACGTCTATAAACGCCGCCGCGACGTCATGGTCGAAAGCTTCGGCAAGGCTGGGTTCGAGGTGCCGCCGCCGGCTGCGACGATGTTCGCCTGGGCGAAGATCCCGGAAAAGTTCCGTCATCTCGGTTCGCTGGAATTCTCCAAGCTGCTGGTCGAGAAGGCCGACGTCGCCGTTGCGCCGGGCATCGGCTTCGGCGAAATGGGCGACGACTACGTCCGTCTGGCACTTGTCGAGAACGAACACCGCATCCGCCAGGCTGCGCGCAACATCAAGAAGTTCATGTCGACGGCAGACGAGACGATGCACAACGTGATCTCGCTGAACGCCCACCGCTAATCCAACCGTTGGGCAGCCGCGTTCGGCGGCTGCCGCCACACAGACATTTCAGGATCGATCCATGGCAGATGCCCTCAAAATCGGCATTGCGGGCTTGGGCACCGTTGGCGCCTCGCTTGTCCGTATCATTCAGCAGAAAAGCAACGAGCTTGCCGTCACCTGCGGGCGTCCGATCACCATCACGGCGGTCTCCGCGCGTGACAAGGCGAGGGACCGCGGCATCGATCTTTCCACCGTTACCTGGTTCGACCGGCCGGAAGAGCTTGCCGAAAAAGGCGATATCGACGTCTTCGTCGAGCTGATGGGTGGCGCCGAAGGGGCGGCCAACGTTTCGGTGCGTACGGCACTCCAACGTGGTCTCCATGTGGTGACAGCCAACAAGGCGCTGCTTGCCTATCACGGCGTCGAGCTTGCGACGATCGCCGAGGAGAAGGGTTCGCTGCTGAACTTCGAGGCGGCAGTCGCCGGCGGCATTCCGGTCATCAAGGCGCTGCGTGAATCGCTGACGGGCAATTCCGTCTCGCGCATCTATGGCATCATGAACGGCACCTGCAATTACATCCTGACCAAGATGGAGAAGGAGGGGCTTTCCTTCGCCGAATGCCTCAAGGAAGCGCAGCAGCTGGGTTATGCCGAGGCCGATCCAGCCTTCGATATCGAGGGCAACGACACGGCCCATAAGCTTTCCATCCTGACGACGCTCGCCTTCGGCAATCAGATCGCCGCCGACGACATCTATCTCGAAGGCATCACCAACATCTCGATCGAGGATATCCACGCTGCCGCCGAGCTCGGCTATCGCATCAAGCTCTTAGGCGTTGCCCAGCGCACCGATACCGGCATCGAGCAGCGCGTCCATCCCACAATGGTGCCAGTCGATTCGGTCATCGCCCAGGTCGACGGCGTCACCAATGCGGTGGCGATCGAATCCGACGTGCTCGGCGAACTGCTGATGGTCGGCCCGGGCGCCGGCGGCAACGCGACGGCCTCGTCCGTGCTCGGCGATATCGCCGATATTGCCAAGAGCCAGCCAGGCGCCCAGCGCGTGCCGGTGCTCGGCCATCCCGCAGCGACGCTGGAACCCTACCGCAAGGCGCAGATGCAGAGCCACGAGGGCGGCTATTTCATCCGCCTGACCGTGCTCGACCGCACCGGCGTCTTTGCCAGCGTCGCAACCCGCATGGCGGAAAACAACATCTCGCTGGAATCGATCGTCCAGCGCTCCAAGCAGCACCTGGCGCCATCGCACCACCAGACGATCATTCTCGTCACCCATGCGACGATGGAAGAGTCGGTGCGCAAGGCGGTCGCCTCGATCAAGTCGGAAGGTTACCTCTTCGGCGAACCGCAGGTGATTCGCATCGAGCGGCCAAAAGAGGAAGGTTGAACTCTTTTTTGCCACAATCCGGGATGGCTGACCCGCTCTGTGCACGCAGAGCGGGTTTTTTTATTGCCTGTTTAACCGCTCTCACGAAAACTTATATTAACAGGTACCGAAACATTGATATAAATAAGCCGGGAGAGGGAGTCGCCGGCTTTGGAGAACATCGTGAACAAGGACAGCCATGCCGGGAAGGGGTATGGTCGCCCGGAAGAGGAACCTCCCGATCATCCTGGTCTGTTTGAGGAAGTTCCCGAGACGAACCGTGATGAGGTTCGTTACCACCCCTCCGATGGGGCCTCCAATGAGGCCTATGACGACGAAAGCCCGGAAGGCCGCAACTGGGCCATTCTTCTCACTCTCTTCTCCGTCATCCTGGTGCAACTGGCCGGCATCGCCCTGATCGTCTGGGCGGTATTCTAAAGCGTGTCGCGATCTTTCAGATTCGCTCTCGCGCTTTGGGTCTTTATTTTTACGCATGTCGTTGTCGCAAAATCGCTGCACGCTTTTGCGCGACATGCTTTGGTAAAAATCCGTGTCTGCAAATCCATCGCTATGTTATCTCCGCTGCTCCTGTAGAAAGAGCAGATGAAGTCAGCGGAGTGTGGCATGGCAGATCTCGTCGACCCCGTACAGCGCGCGTTTCTCGGCGTGGAGAAATCCGCGCTCGACAATCGCTGGGTGGCGCGGCTCGACCAGGCCGGGCAGAACCGCGCGCTGGCCATGTCGCAGATCCATGGATTGCCGGATCTGATCGCCCGGGTGCTCGCCGGGCGCGGCGTGACGGTAGACGAGGCGATCGAATTCCTCGATCCGACGATCCGCAGCCTGATGCCCGATCCCCATAGACTGACTGATTGCGAAAAGGCCGGGACCCGCCTCCTGCGCGCAATCGAGCGCGGCGAGAGCGTCGCGATTTTTGGCGACTACGACGTCGACGGCGCAGCCTCCTCGGCACTGATGTTCCGCTTTCTCAGCCATTTCGGTGTCAGGGCGACCATCTATATTCCAGACCGCGTCTTCGAAGGTTACGGCCCCAATCCGGCGGCGATCAACCAGTTGATCGACAACGGCGCTGAGCTGATCATCACCGTCGATTGCGGCTCCACCAGCCATGAGGCACTGGCCGCTGCCGCGGCGCGCAACATCGATGTCGTCGTCATCGATCACCACCAGGTGACACATGAGCTGCCGCCCTGCCATGCGCTGGTCAACCCGAACCGCGAGGACGATCTCTCGGGGCAGGGGCATCTTTGCGCCGCCGGCGTCGTCTTCATGGTGCTGGTCGCGACACTCAGGCTGCTGCGCGCGGCCGGCAACAAGCGCATCCTGGCGCTCGACCTGCTGCAATGGCTGGATATCGTGGCACTTGCGACGGTCTGCGATGTCGTGCCGCTGAAGGGTCTCAACCGCGCCTATGTGGTAAAGGGGCTGGTTGCTGCCCGCCACCAGAGCAATGCCGGACTGGCAGCACTCTTCCGCAAGGCGGGGCTCGCCGGCCCGGTGACGCCCTATCATTTCGGTTTCCTGATCGGCCCGCGCATCAATGCCGGCGGGCGGATCGGCGACGCCGCACTCGGAAGCCGGCTGCTGACGCTCGATGACGCCGGAGAGGCGGATGTGATCGCGCAGCGCCTGGACGAGCTCAATCGCGAACGCCAGGCGATGGAGGCGATCATGCTGCAGGAGGCCGAAGCCGAGGCGCTTGCCGAATATGGCGACGGCGAGGGCGCCTCCGTCATCGTCACCGCCCATGAGAAATGGCATCCCGGTATCGTCGGGCTGATCGCGGCGCGGCTGAAGGAGAAATTCAAACGGCCGGCCTTTGCGATCGCCTTCGATCCCTCCGGCCGCGGCACCGGCTCGGGCCGCTCCATCAACGGCTTCGACATGGGCAGGATGGTCCGGGCCGCAGTCGACGAGGGGCTGCTCGTCAAAGGCGGCGGCCACGCAATGGCCGCGGGGCTGACGGTCGAGCGCGCTGATCTCGGCAGGCTGAGGACCTTCTTCACGGAGAAGGCCGAGAGGACGGTGGCTAGCCTCGTCGCCAACGAAACGCTGAAGATCGACGGTGCGATCGGCGCAAGTGGCGCCACCCTCGAACTCATCGACCGCCTGGAGGCCGCCGGCCCCTACGGCTCCGGCCACGCACTGCCGCTCTTTGCCATACCGGCGCATCGTCTGCGCGACGCCCGCCTGGTCGGCGAGAAACATGTGAAGGTGACGCTGGAGGCTATGGACGGATCGCGGCTCGACGGCATCGCCTTCCGCGCCGCCGACACGCCGCTTGGCAATCTTCTCATCAATTCACGCGGTGCCAGCCTGCATGTCGCGGGTTCGCTCGGTGCCGACCACTACCAGGGCGCACGCCGCATCCAGCTGCGCGTCTGCGATGCTGCACCGGCGAAATAGAACGGTCGCGCAAGAGCGCTGACGATGTGAAATCAAGGGAGAGAAAGTGGTACGCCCTAGGGGAGTCGAACCCCTCTTCCCAGAATGAAAATCTGGTGTCCTAACCGATAGACGAAGGGCGCTTCCTTCGTGGTGGCGCCCTTATAGTCAGCGCCTTCGAAGGCCGCAAGCGCCAAGGCGCGAAAAAATCATCGTTTTCGCCGATTTATTTCGGCTGTGGAAAATCGCGGCACAGTCTACGCGGAATGGAGGTCAAGCCGGCGGGCTGGGATGAGCAGCGGCGCGCGAACCCAGAGGGTTCTACACGAGGGGACTCATAGGGCCGGTGGCCTATCATCAGGAATTGGTACGCCCTAGGGGAGTCGAACCCCTCTTTACAGAATGAGAATCTGTCGTCCTAACCGATAGACGAAGGGCGCAGGCAGCCTCGTTAAAATAGGAGCGTGCGCCGGCTTCTGCAAGCGGAAGTGATGGCTTCTATATAGGGAGAAAGTGGTACGCCCTAGGGGAGTCGAACCCCTCTTCCCAGAATGAAAATCTGGTGTCCTAACCGATAGACGAAGGGCGCTTCCTTCGTGGTGGCGCCCTTATAGTCAGGCGTATTGAATCCCGCAAGCGGCAATTGCGGTTTCTTTCAAAAAAATGACAGGAAATCCGAGCGCGTTCGAGAAGCCGATTATTGAAGCCGAATCAACAGGCTGCCGGTTGTTTCTTTATTGAGACTAGCTGATGCTGCCGTAACGTAATGCGAAAATCGCGCGGCCGTCAGATCGCTCGTGCGGTCGTCATCGGCGCGCGTTTGCCGCCGCAGCCCCAGTTCCAGTCACGACTTTTGCCGGTATCGAGGTGGACCGAATCCGTATGGCAATAGGTGCCGACGCCGCCGCGGTCCGGCAACGAGCGGATATAGGCGGCGATATCCCATTTCGTAACACCGTCGATCTGGATGTCGGCCGCCTCGCAGCTCTTGTGCATCGATTCGTCAGCCCCGCCGGCCAGGCGGTTGTGCTCTTCGTCTCGATAGCCGGAGGTGACGATGACCGGTCGCCCGAAATGGTTTTCGACCGTCTTGATCACTTTCAGCAGGTCGGGCTTGAAGCAACCGACCTCGACCTTGTCGTTCTGGAGATGCAGCCCGTTCGGCGCGATGCGCGTCATGCCGGGCAGGGCCGCCTTGTGCAGGAGGCCCGAGAGGCTGCCGAGCAGGTTCTGCTTCGGCGCGCTGTAGAGCGCATTCATCGTCGAGGTCGGAATGCTGCCCGTCGCCAGCGACGCAGTCTGCACAGGCGCAAGCTGCGTGCTGTTATTCTGCGAGGATTGCTGCGGCAGCACCGGCTCTGCCGGCTGTGTAGGCACGGGCGACTGGCTATAGACGCTGCTCCGCGCCGGTGCTGCACCTTCCACCGGCACATAGGCCTGCGGCTGAATGACGGTGGAGGTGCTATTGTTCTGCGGCGCCGGCTGGCGATCTGAAAAGATGCTCATCGACTGCGCGTTGATCCTGGTCGACTGCAGGACCAACCCGCCGATATTGGCAGGCGCCGCCGTTGCCGAGCCGGCGGGCGGAGCGGCGGCATTTGGATCTTGTGCCACGACCTGAGGCGCGCCCTGGACGCCGGAGACGTTGACGAGCCGTGGGTCCGTATAGACCGAACGTGGGGCAGGGCCCCCAGGCGCTGCGGTGGCAAGCTGCGGTGCTGCGGCTTGTGCTGGAACAACTGCGGCGGAATCGAGCGCCTTCTTGTCCGACGCGCAACTGGACAGCGCCAGCACCGAGGTGGCGATCAGCAAAGCGCCCGTCACGGGCATCCGCATCTGCATCTTACGCAAGCGACAGTCTCCAGTTGATCCGGAAAATAAGCGAAAACCGCTTCTCTTCCGCTTCGAGTCGTTAGGAGATTGCCTGCGGGGCCGGATCGCGGCAAGCGCCGAAGCGTCGGCCGGACCCGAAATCGGAAAAGCCGCAAGCCTCGCAAAAGCCTTGCGCCGAAAAGCCTTACCAGGCGCCGGTATTGCCCATCGAGAGCCAGGGCTCAGTGGCCGGAAGCGGGCTGCCCTTTTGCAGGATTTCGATCGAGATACCGTCGGGCGAGCGCACGAACGCCATGTTCCCGTCGCGCGGCGGCCGGTTGATGGTGACGCCGTTGTCCATCAGATTCTGGCAGGTCGCGTAAATATCGTCGACCTCATAAGCGAGGTGGCCGAAATTGCGACCTCCGCTATAATCTTCCGTGTCCCAATTGTAGGTAAGCTCGAGGCAGGGGGCCTTTTCGCTGCGCGCACGGTCGAGATCGTCGCGAGCAGCCAGGAAAACCAGGGTGAAGCGGCCCTTCTCGTTTTCGTGGCGGCGAATCTCCTCCAGCCCGAAAAGCGTGGTGTAAAAGGCAAGCGAGGCGTCCAGGTCTTTGACGCGCACCATTGTATGAAGATAACGCATTCTATTTACTCCTTTATTGGGGCTAGCTTTTTTCGGCGAGCCGAGGTCAGCTTCGGGCAAGTCATCTTTATAAAATGTGCACCTGGGAATAACCGAAAACTAGGACTTGCGCTTATCCGTTACCAAGATGTTAATCTTGATTTCAAGAATCAGTTAACCGTAACAGTGTGACGCGTATTCGAGGGGCTGGCGACAATGGCTGACAGGATTTCATCGAACGAATACTCCGACCTCGACGAGCTATCGGGAGAGGCGGTCGATCTTGTTGAAATCACCGGCGTCGTCAAGTGGTTCGACGTTGCCAAGGGTTTCGGCTTCATCGTGCCAGACAACGGCATGCAGGATGTACTCCTGCACGTGACCTGCCTGCGCCGCGACGGCTACCAGACGATCCTCGAGGGAACGCGCATCGTCGCCCTCATCCAGCGCCGCGAGCGCGGCTATCAGGCTTTCAAGATCCTCTCGATGGACCAGTCGACCGCGGTTCATCCCTCGCAGCTGCCGCCGGTGCGCACCCATGTGCAGGTCACCGCAACGAGCGGACTCGAGCGTGCACTTGTCAAATGGTTCAACCGCACCAAGGGCTTCGGCTTCCTGACGCGCGGCGAGGGCACCGAAGACATCTTCGTGCACATGGAAACGCTCCGCCGCTTCGGCCTGACGGAACTGCGCCCCGGCCAGGTGGTGCTCGTCCGCTTCGGCGACGGAGAAAAGGGCTTGATGGCCGCAGAGATCCATCCCGACGTTCCGAGCCCGGCAAGCCGGTCGCACTGAACATGCGCGGCCTAATCCTATTTGATGCTATCAGAAGCGCCATCCTGGCGCTTTTTTTCATGGTTGGGCTGCCGGCCTTCGCTGACGAGCAGATGCGGTTCGACAAGGAGCCGCTGCTCATCCAGACTGCTGCGGGCAAGGTGTTGCATTTTACTGTCGAGATCGCCGCGACCCCGGATCAGCGCGCCCGCGGCCTGATGTTTCGCAAGGTGATGGCCGATGATGCCGGCATGATCTTCGATTTCGACGAGCCAAGGCGCGTCACCATGTGGATGGAAAACACCATCCTGCCGCTCGACATGCTCTTTGCCGACGACGCCGGTACGATTCGCCACATCAAGGAAAAGGCAGTGCCCTATTCGCGCGACATCATCGATTCGATGGTTGCGGTGAAATACGTCGTCGAACTCAACGCCGGCATTGTTGCCAAACTCGGAATCAAGCCTGGCGACAGGATCGTCAGCGCCACGACGACGAAGAAGGCGAAGTGACGGCGCGTGCCGCGGTGCACCTGCCAAGGAATTCAAAAATATCGGGATATTGAATGATCGGAGTGGAGAGATTCGAACTCGTATAGACTATTGAAAAACAATGACTATTTACACTCTTTGTAACGCTGTTACGACCTAACTTCTGTCATACCCAATGATCGTTATGTCGTGTCACCGGGAAGCACAAGAGATCATTCATTCATCGCCTTACGCGCCATGGCGCTCGCCGAGCAATGCCATACGCCAGAATTCATTAGCTTGATCGAGAAAGATCCGCTCTTGTTCGTCCAAGCTGGAGTTGTCCCCGCTGACGGCGATTCGGGCGTTTTCAACGAAAGCCTTCGCGCAATCGGTAAGACGGAAAAGTTGATTGTAGATCGGCTTCACGTCCACGTCGGTCATCAGCGAGTGAGCCATGAAAGTATCTCGAAATGCCTTTAGCGTCTTCAGTCCGCCACGTCCAAACTGTCCTTTGAATGTTTCGGAGTAGCTTGCTGACACGCGCTCAAGCGCGTTCGCGCAATCTCGCTCGAATTGGTCAGCGTAGCTTCGTGAACCGGGAATCCAGTTGCGGGCGCGGGCCTTAAGTTCCCTCTGGCATCGCTTCTGTCGAAGTAGCCGGATCGTCAGCGGGATCGAAGCAATATCGCGGCTGTTGACATGCCGGTTTCTATTTCCCACGTCGTAAAGTCTCGCGAGGTGCATGGCGAGATCAAAGGCCAAGCTCTGCATGATGGCGTTGAAAGCAACGGCGCCCGGAAGGGCGTTAGGTAGGTTCGGGATGAGGGCATTACCCGCTTCCATCGTCGCCTCTATCCGGATCGCGTTGACGATGTTGCGGTAGAGAACCGGAATCATCATATCGAGCCGGGCAATTGCGTCTGCGTTGGATAGCAGAACCTTCTTCTTTTTCGCCATATGATACCGTAGAGTCGTAGCGGGGGACCAATGGTGACTTTAACTGACGCTTCGAAGGAAATGAAAGAACAAGCTCGCAAGCTCGATGATATGTTGACCCTCGCGTATGGCCCGCATGCTGAGCACGGGTTTCTTAGGAGGGTAGGGTGACCAAGCGCGTAAGTATTATCTGTCTAGTCGGTTTCATCATCTGTTTGCTTGGCGTGTTTGCCCTAGGAATTTTCAGTGGGGGTGTGGAATATATGGGTGTGTTCGTCAGATATACATACAATATTCTTTGGGCGATTCTTGTATTACTATTTCTGCCGGGCCTGATGAGTTATTTATTTTCGCGGGCGTGGCCGGAGTTTCGCAAGGATAAAGCCAATAGAGAATTCGTGCGCAAGAATCCCTTGTTGACGTTTTTTATATGGCGCGAAATCAGGGATGAAGGGATAGACGATGGGCATCATTAGGAAGCAGTGACTAAGAATTTGCGCCCGCGGCGACAAGTGCTCTCACGGCGCTCTCACAAGGCCATCTGCGGGAGCTGCAGCGGAAACATCAAATTCACATTGTTATCAGGGGGAAACACGGTGGTCGGAGTGGAGAGATTCGAACTCCCGACCCTCTGGTCCCAAACCAGATGCGCTACCAGGCTGCGCTACACTCCGTGCCGTGAATGGCAGGGGAGATACACGGTTCACTTCGCCGTCGCAACCCATAAATCCAGCTCTGGCCGAATATTCCTCGCCGGACCTGTGGATGCAAGATAGAAAAATCTTGATGGGCGGTCAGTCTGCTTACCAGCGCACTAATCCGTTTGCCCGGCACAATTGGCGTCAGGGCAATTCTACCTTAGCCGTGAGCGATCAGGCCGATATATTGAGCGTAGCTGATCGCAAGGTAGAAGAACGCCGTGATACCAGCCCCGATCACAATGGCATTGAACTCCGCCGAACGTCTCATCATGAGTGCGAATCCACTGAAACCAACCGAGCCGTAGAAATAATGCCGAGGGCTGGCTGCGGCAATCAGGTTGCAATCACAACATGCGACAATCGGTAACATTGCGCAACCCGCCCCAGAGTCGCTTGGCCTTCAAGAGATGGCTGGCTCGACCCGAGGGGAAGAATGCGCACAGCCGCTTGTCCTCCGACATTCTTTGTTTCCCTAACGCATCGGCTTGTCATGGGATGGAGTCGGCAGCGTCGTCGTGCACCGCCTTTTTCCTTGAAAAAGCGGGGATTCGCCGCTAAGCAAAATTCATCTCTTTGCGTTATCCTCAGCGATGATGCAAAAGGCCCGGCACGGGCCGGCAACGGGATTGAGACCATAAATGGCGGGCATTGTCCCGCATAGTCGGAGACGCTGCAGTCATGTCTGCCAAGATCTATCGTCCAGCCAAGACCGCAATGCAGTCCGGCAAGGCCAAGACCAATCTCTGGGTGCTTGAGTTCGATCAGGAGTCTCCGCTTAAGATCGATCCGATCATGGGCTACACCTCTTCGGGTGACATGCGCCAGCAGGTGAAGCTCACCTTCGAAACGCAGGAACTCGCCGAAGCCTATGCCCAACGCAACGGTATCGACTACCGCGTCATCGCGCCGAAGGACCCGACACGCCAGGTTGTCGCCTATCCGGACAATTTCCGCTATACCCGCACGCAGCCCTGGACGCATTGAGATTTCTGGTCCAGATATGCCGCATCCGGTCGCGCTCGTGAGACGCGGCCGCCGGACGGCCCCTTAGCTCAGCTGGATAGAGCACCTGCCTTCTAAGCAGGTTGTCGCAGGTTCGATTCCTGCAGGGGTCGCCACAAATTCAATGACTTGAAGCCGCCCGTGACCAGCCCGAAGGAGCCTGGTCACCGGGCGCTCACATTTGGACCGCGCCCGGCGAATCCCGCGTACGGCGGCCGGACGGGCGTCCCAGACCGGTGCGGAATTATTGTTTGAACTGATCTCGCAAGACGTCGACGAGTGCCATCTGATCACCAGCAACCTTGCGTTCGAGGAATCCTGGGATCCGAGTGCCTGACCGGCGCTCTGCTGGACCGCGTCACCCGCCACGTCGACATCCGCGAGATGAACGGCGACAGTTATCGCCTCGCGCAAGTCCGCACTCGAAAGGCCGGCTGACAGCCGTCAAAAAAATCGCAGCGCGCGGATGGGATCGCCGTTCGGGCTACGCCCTCCCAGCTTGCTCATCCACGCGCTGAAGTAGTCGAATTTTGCGCGCCGCGTGGCGGGTTTTACTCCGCCGTCGACACATTTTGTTAGCACGATTGTTGCGGCGATCGGACGACCGCCGCAACAGGTATAGTTACAGGATCAAATCGCCTGCCCCCAGGTGGACGAGGCCCTGCAGCTGAATCTCGAAGTCATGAACGCCGTCGCCGTTCAGGTCGGCCTGGACAACGGTAATATCGTGATCGGATCCAGCATTGTCTTGATAGTGCCAAGCGAGCGCGCCAGCCTTCTTATCGAACAAGGCATTCTCTTGCGCCTGGAAATGGAAGGCTGCATCGCCCTGCGCAGAGCCATTCGCATCGATCGCCGAGAGGTCTATCTTGTCGACGCCATGCTGGAAGTCGGTGATGACGTCGCGGTTCCAGCCGGACCCGGTCTCCGTCGCTGTCTTGAAGGTAAACGTATCCGAGCCGATACCACCGCTCATGATGTCCTTTCCGGCACCACCAATGAGGACGTCCGAGCCGGCGCCGCCCTTCAACACGTCATTGCCGCCGAGACCCTTGTAGGTTTCGTTGCCGCCGTTGGACTGACCGGTGTGTGGCAGGTAGTCGTTACCCTCGGTGCCGGTATATACCTTCGTCGATGTGGTCGGCGTTGTCGGCTCTGTCGGTTGCGTCGGCGTGGTCGGCGTTCCCGAGCCGGAGCTCGGCTGCGTCGGCGTGGTTGGCTCTGTCGGCGTGGTCGGCGTTGTCGGTTGCGTCGGCGTGGTTGGCGTTCCCGGTGCCGCGCTGGAGCCCGATTCGTAGGCACCCATATCGACAGTTCCAACGACGCGAGCGTGGCCGTCCAGATCGGTCGAGCCGACGCCGTACTTGGTGGTTCCACCGTCGATCGCCGACGAGCCGGAGCCGAGGTGGAAGTTGTCGGTCGCTGCCCCCGCGAAATGCGGGTCGACACCGAGCTTGTTGCCGTTCGTCGCACTCGGCATCGCGTTGCCGCCGTCGGTCCTGACCGAGTCCTGGCCGGCCGTGCCGTTGTAAGTGATGTTGTTGGCCCAGACGGTGTTGGCGTTGGTGTAGCCACCGTACGACGTGTTATCGACAGCGGTGTTGTTCTTGTTCACCGATGGGTCGGCTACGGCGACGTTGTTGACCCAGGTGTTGTTGCTCGACTGCGCGTTGCTGAGTTCGCCGCGCCAGGTGCCGTCGTTCAGCGGGTCCTGGTTGTTGTGATATGCTGTGTTGTTCTGCACCGTGACGGAGTCGCTCCAGGCAACCTGGACGCCTTTGCCGCCGTTCTCGTAGACCAGGTTGTTGTCGACGAGGGTCTTAAACGTATAGTTCGGATGACCATCCGCCTGTGTGCTCTGAAAATCGTCGATGATGATGCCGTTGCCATCGGTGTGCGCACCCGTCTTCGTGACGTTGTCGTGCGAGATGTTGTTTTGTACGATATTCCGGTAGCCGGTCGTCGAGGTATCGCCGGTGATGTTCCGGTTCTCGTAGATCGAGATGCCCGAGAACCAGCCCGTGGACGCGTTATGGTAGGTCTCGTTCCCGACGATCTTGACGAAGTCAGAATAGTTGAACTGAATGCCCGACTCGCCGCTGTCGTGGACCTTGTTGTTGAGAATTGAGACGTGATGGACGTTGTTCGCTTCGATGCCGTCACCGTTGCCGCCCTTGATGTCGAAGCCGTCGATTGTCACGTAGTTGGCGTTGACACTGATCCCGGTGTACGAGCCCGCGGGCGGCCGGATCAGCGCTGCGCCAGGCACTTCCGAGCGTAGCGTGATGTCGCCTGCCGCCGAGCCGTCCTTGTCGATGTTGATGCTCTCGTTGTAGGTTCCTGGCTTCACCACCACCTCGTCGCCGGGCTTAAGGTTCGCCGACATTGCCTCGCCAATCGTGCGAAAGGGAGTGGAGGCACTTCCGTTACCACCGCCGCTGCCGGTCGTCGCTACATAGTATGTCGTCATGTTCTTGTTCCTCAACCTTAGCGTTGTCTTTGCCGGTACTATTTTTGGTTAATCAGGCGTTACGGCGAGGGGTTATAGGGTGACATCCTGGAGGGCGCAACAGTAGAGCGATAGTAAGTGCTTGACAAACATAGCCATATTGCTGCCACATTATCAAAATCGATCCGAAGTTACGTTTTGAAATATTTAGTGAAATTTGAGTCGCCCAAATTGAGGCAGTATAAAGGTCTCGCTTTCCGCGAATTATTCTTTCTGCAACTACCGCGATATACGCCCCTTGAAAACATTGGAAAAACCTGACGGGCGTGAGCGGATTCCTCCCGCGAAGGGCGGAATCGACATTTTTTCTGTATTTAGCGATTTTAGGCAGCGCCGCTTTACCGATTGGGACAAATCGAGAGGGTGATGGGAGGGCATGACCGCAGCAGATTCGGCCAAACCCATTGTTCAGCATTTCAAGCGCCGCCGATTCCCCGCCGAGATCATTGGGCATGCGGTACGACTGTACTTTCGGTTTCCGCTGCGCCTGCGTCATATCGAGAATCTGCGTGCCGAGCGTCGTATCGATGTCTCGTTCCAGCGGCGAATCTCCTCGTTGAAGCGCTCGAGCATGTTGGTGCTCTTGAGATGCTTGTGGTGGGTGCGCGGCAGGCGGAAGAAGGTCAGCGTCTGCTCGATGGCTTCCTCGAGCCAGCCGGTCAGCCGTGGATATTTTCCCGACCATTTACCAAGCCAGGCGGACAGATCGGCCTTCGCCTCGGCGAGGTCGCGCCGGTCGTAGATCCATCGCAGTTCCTGCAGGCAATCGTCGCCGTGCTTGCGCGGCAGATGGTCGAGCGCATTGCGCAGGAAGTGCACATAGCAGCGCTGCCAGGCGGCTTCCGGAATGACCTCGCCGATGGCCGCGACGAGGCCGGCATGATCGTCGGAGACGACGAATTCGACACCCTTGAGGCCGCGGGCTTTCAATCCCAGCAGGAAGTCCTTCCAGGCCGAGCGGCTCTCGCGGCTGGCCATCTCGACGGACAGGATTTGCCGCCGGCCATCCCAATCGATGCCGACGGCGATCAGCACCGCCTGGCTCCTGACGACGCCGGCCTCTCTGACCTTCTCATAACGGGCATCGAGGATGAGGTAGGGAAAGGGCTCTTGAAGCGGGCGGCAGGCAAAGGCCTTCAGGCTTTCATCGAGCCGCTTGTTGATCGCCGAGATCGATGAGGCCGAGAACGCATGCCCACACAGTTCTTCGGTGATCGCCTTGACCTTGCGCGTCGACACCCCCTGCACATACATCTCGGCCAGCGTGGCGACCAGCGCCCGCTCCGAGCGCTGGTAGCGTTCGAACAGCTCGGTGGAGAAGTGCCCCGAGCGGTCCTGCGGCACCCTGAGCTCCAATTTACCCACCCGCGTCATCAGCGTGCGGCCGTAATGGCCGGAGCGGTAGCCGAGCCGTTCGGGCGTGCGTTCGCCTTTCGCGGCTCCTAAAGCCTCGTCCATCTCGGCTTCAAGGACCTCCTGCATCACCGCGCGCAGCACCTCGTGCAGCCCATCGGGGTTCGAAAGCAGAATGTCTTTGACGGTAGCAACAGCAGTCTTATCTTCAGTCTTGGTCATGGTGGCGTTCCTTCCAGGGAATCAGGTGACGTTGAACATCACCAGCCTGCCATGACCGCCCCTCTCAGTGAATTTGCAGAACCTTCCGCACACTACCTACCGATATACGAGGTGGCAGGATTGGCGAGTTCGATCGACCGCAGTTTCACCATTTCAAATATCTCTCGACTCAGTCACTGGAGTTCCGCCGCTGGAGGGTAAGGGCGTGACGGTTATCGACTGGTTGCTGTCGGACCGGTCCGGCTCGACTTCTGGATGCAAATATGGTCAAGATCACCCTTCCTGCCCGAGGAGGTCAATATGGCGAGTGACCCTGCATTGGTGCTGTTGACCGCCGAGGAATATCGGCGGGCCTCAATTATTCTTGAAGGGGTGCCAGGAACTGCGGCTCATCTGGACCCTCGATCGCTTGTTCCAGGCATGACCTATGTTGCCTTTGCGACGGAACTTTACTTCAAGTTCCTCTTCCTTAGAGATAAGGGAAAAGACGCCCCAAACGAGCACGATCTGAGAAAACTCTTCAGAATGCTGCGACGCGATATTCAAAAAAGGATCAAAACGAAATGGGAAAGCCCTGTTGCAGGCGTTTTGATAATACGCAATCCCATAGCCGCCGCGACAAGGAAGCCTCACCCGGATTTTGACGAAACACTGCGTTTGTCAGCCAACGCATTCATTAGGCTGCGTTATGCCTACCAATATCCTCGTAGTGCACTTAATTATATCGGTGGAGATATCATGGAATGCGCGCGCGACGTAATCTATGAGGATTATCCGACTGAATATGCAGCATCGAGACTGCCACTGCCGCCCGGCGCAATCAATAAGAGCCAGATAACAGGCGTGGTCGACAAGTTGGACACCCACCCGCTTCGGCAGCCACCGAAAAAATAGCGTCAAATGCGATCCACACCCAGCAAGCGCGCGGTCTTTGTGCCTCCGCTTCCAAACCGCCAGCCGCGCCTTGAACAATGGAGCGAGGCCAAAAATAGCCACGCGACCATGGAAATTTGATAAACCTAAGTAATACAAAGTCACCGGTAGAGAATTGGTCGTGTAAACTTGGCAATAATACGAGCGAATGTGCTGGCAGCTGAAGTCCATGTGTGTGGAGTGACTACATCTATTCCAAGATGCTGGCGTCCCTTATTCGTCAATGCCAGCGTTTCCGTAAAGCCTAGGTCCCCGCCATGATACTCTTTGGAAATGAGGCCGAGCAACTCGGCTTCCACGTCCAAGGGATAATAGTGGTCTTCTACGACTTCCATCGCCCCGCCCTTGTCGGCAATCTCCTTAAGCATACCGTCAATATCCATGCGAAGGCCCTATTAACTTATCGAATTTCGGACGGCGCGATCATTGTTGTGATACTCGCGAAATCCTTACTCCTCTTGCATTTAAACAAGGGTGAATCAACTGGTAAGTATTGGTCCGGGATCAGGGGCAAGCGCACGATCAGCGCAGGATCAATGACGCCGCTGCTCACTATCGGCAGATTGCCGGCTGCGTCGCATGCACGCCAGCTCCGATCCACGCGCTGTCAGTGTAGAGCCCCGCAGTTTCCGATGCCGATGCAATATCAAAGACGCGCGCCAGTGGTGCCGGAACTGCCCGCTGCGCAGAATTGAAGGTCTGTCGGACGCCGTTTGTCGGTTTGTCGCGGCCACAACGGTGTTGTTGCTACCAATGATCGGCGTCTGATTTCTATTTCGATTCGCGTGACGCGAAAGACCATGCGGCGGCTTTCACGTATTTCATGCCTTTGACGAGGTCCAACGGGTAGCGTATTGCAGCTAGTCACTACAGGTGGGATGTCGTTTCGCCCGATATGATCCACTCACGCCCGCAGCTCGATCTGGGAGGGCTCACAGGACCAGTGCTATCCCGCATTTCCTCAGCATAGCAGGCAGGCTGCAGCTCTCCGCCATCCATCCTACCTAGCCGCAGAATTCGGCCTCGGCGATCAGCGTGGCTGCGCGCCGTTTCTGCCCGATCCAGGCGGTGATCTCAGTGAACGACCGAGAGGTAGCGGATGCCGGCTTCATCAGCCGCTCTCATCAGCGCTTCCCGCGCGGCGTTTGCGGGCGTGGTGCCGCGGATCGCGTCGAGGCATGTCTTCACCGCCACGATATACTCCTCGCCATCATCCCCAGGCCATTCGGAGATGAGCATGATGGCTGCGTCGCCGAGGGTTCTGACGACGCTGTATTTATCTTGGCCGCTCATGAGCATCCTCAGGGCGGGAAACTGATGCGATGTGTACCGATTCATGACATTTGGTCCTTGCATCATCAACATATTAGTAACCCTGCAAAAAGCGTTCCAACGGGAGCTGCTGCATGATCATCCGCGGATGGTTCCGCAACAACGGCCGGCAACGGAACGGGGAGATCGATGCAGTCGCAGAGCGGTCAAACCGATCAAACCGATCTGGGTCAAAGCGCGGCCGAGCAGATCCGAACTGGTCTTGGGATGCTTCTCGGACGGATGACAGTCTCCAATGAGGGCTGCCGTTACCACCGCACCGGAGTACACCGAGAACACGAGGTTCTCACTCCGCGATGAAGGCCACCGATCCCATCAAAAACCGTGACATGTCGTTTTACCGTTGAAATCGTAAGTTGTTGTTTTGTCGGGCGCAGCTTTCGATCGGATTATCTGGATTGTTAAAGTGCTTAGGGCTATTGCCCTTGTCCGATTGGGCAGAAATTCGAGGCAATGCCTAGACAACCAAGTGGCCGGGAACTTGTTTTAAACACATTGCCGTCCTATTGATTCTTCTATCGAAATTGCTTGTCGAGCTTGGTTTGCGCCCTTGGCGTCCCAGCTGATCTTTCCTTTCAAAATCGATTTCTGCGCCGTCCGGCAGCCGCCGGAGGGTGATTGTCATGCCGGTTGAGGGGGATCGTCATGAACGCAGGCAATTCTTTGATCGACGCAAGCCTCCGCCAAACACCCATCGTCGCTGCCTGATATGCCTTCGGTCTTTGCCCGCGGATGTCAGCGGCGCCATTCAGGCTGGGTTTTCCAGCCATTGAGGAGAATTTCATGAGCAAGACCAATGCAGAAGCACTGTTGCGTAAAATGCAGCGCCAGGTCGCCAATACCAGTGGCGGTGGCCATCTCGGCGGCACCAACTTCGGTCAGGGCAATGACGCCAAGACCTCGTCCGGAAGCGGCAATCGACCGGCAGGCAAGGGCAGGCCGCCAAGTGGCGGCAAACGCTGACGACAGCGCCGCGCGTCTTTTAAGGCGCGCAAAGGACGCTGTAGCATTTTGAAGGGCTGCATCGCGATCGAAGACAACCCCGCCATAATGGCGGGGTTTTGTTTGATGCGCCTCTGAAGGCCTACGGCGGATTGGATCTGCTCGGCTCTTCTCAGCGATCCAGGAAATGATCGAAGTAGACCTGGGGGATGGGGTAGGCGTAGACGCCCCTGTCGACGAAACTGTACCTATAGAGGCAACTTCTGAGAGCTGCGTTGTAATAGAGGCTATGCGGGTCCGTTGAGCCGCGTCGCCATGAGCCAGCCTCCGGCACGCACCGTTGAAGCACTTTATCGTATCGAGCCAGGAGCGCCGGGTCGGTATCGACCCGAATGCCGCCGTAGGACTGATAGTTTGAAGGAGATTCTGCGGCCGATATACAGCCCAGGCTAAGTGCAAGACCAACGACTGCCATCAATCTCATTGAATTTATTCCCCCTGATCGATTATCGAAGTATCGGGCAGAACGTTATTAGTTCCAGTGCCTGCGGGCAAGGCCCGCTTGTTGCGGCCTCTACATCGGCGGCGTGATCTTCCGGATGGCCGACCGTGAGAAATGAGCGAGATCATCTCGCGAAGCGCACCGGCGGCTTGAGAGCTGCCGCCACGGATGGCGGCAGCAATTTTGTACCGATCAATCCAAGAGATCGGCGGGAACCTTGCCGCCATTTTCCGAAAGCCGCTTCATCAGCGCCTTGTGCAGCCACACATTCATTTTTGCGGAATCGTTGGCGTCGCCGGTATAGCCGAGTTCAGCGGCAAGTTCCTTGCGCTCGGTTAGGCTTGCATCCATCCCAACGGCTTTCATCAAGTCCACGATCGAGTGGCGCCAATCGAGTTTCTGGCCGCTCTTCTTCACAGCCGCGTCAAGGATCGGGACGATATCGACTGTGGCGGTGGCCGGCTTGCTTTGCGGGGCAGGGGCAGCAGGCGTTGGACTGGGCGCTGCCGACGGTGAGGCAGGCGCTTGCGCCGGCTCCATCTTCGGCGCGCCGGCAGCAACGGGTTCGGCTGCTTTCGCCTCTCCGAAGATTGCATGTTTGATTTTGTCGAAAATGCCCATTCTAAACCTCCAGTTCCATCAGATGAGAACATGCTGAAACATGGACTTCCCGCCTGATATATCCAGGCGGGAGGGGAGTTATTTTTAACAGGTTCAATCCTTGGTGGAAAAGCCAATGCCGCGTGTGATCGATCTCGAGGAAGAACTCCGATCGGATTATTCGCCGCCTCCCGCTGAACATGCAAAACCCGCCGAGCCAGCGGCTCGGCGGGTCTTTTCAAAGGATGCTTCGATCTAAAACATGCAAAAGTGAGCAGCGGTTTGCGACAACATGCGTAAAAACAAGGGCCTAAAGCGCGGGGAGAGAATCCGAAAGATCGTGACCCGCTTTAGTGCAGGATCTGGCTGAGGAACAGCTTGGTGCGTTCGTGCTGCGGATTGTCGAAGAACTCGGCCGGTGAATTCTGCTCGACGATCTGGCCCTGGTCCATGAAGATGACGCGGTTGGCGACCTGGCGGGCAAAGCCCATTTCATGCGTGACGCAGAGCATGGTCATGCCTTCCTCGGCAAGACCCACCATGGTGTCGAGCACTTCCTTGATCATTTCGGGATCGAGCGCCGAGGTCGGCTCGTCGAACAGCATGATCTTCGGGTTCATACACAGCGACCGGGCGATCGCCACGCGCTGCTGCTGGCCGCCGGAGAGCTGGCCCGGATATTTGTTGGCTTGCTCCGGAATCTTGACCCGCTTGAGGAAGTGCATGGCCACTTCTTCGGCTTGCTTCTTCGGCATCTTGCGGACCCAGATCGGCGCCAGCGTGCAGTTTTCGAGGATCGTCAGGTGCGGGAAGAGGTTGAAGTGCTGGAACACCATGCCGACTTCGCGCCGCACTTCGTCGATCTTCTTCAGGTCGTTGGTGAGCTCGGTGCCATCGACGATGATTTTGCCCTTCTGATGCTCTTCCAGGCGATTGATGCAGCGGATCATCGTCGACTTGCCCGAGCCCGACGGACCGGCGATGACGATACGCTCGCCACGCATGACCTTCAGGTTGATGTCGCGTAGCACGTGGAAATCGCCGTACCACTTGTTCATGTTGACGATCTCTACCGCCACTTCCGTCGCGGAAACGGTGAGCTTTTTCGCTGGAGCTTCAGCCATGACTATTTTCCCTCATTTTTATCGTTTTAGCGTTCTTATCGTTTGTGGCCGGTATCGAGATGGCGTTCCATGAAACCTGAATAGCGCGACATGCCGAAGCAGAACAGCCAGAAGATGAAGCCCGCGAAGATCAGACCCGTGATCGGCGTGACAGCGCTTGCCCAGTTGGCATCTGAGAAGTTCAGCTTGACGATGCCAAGCAGATCGAACATGCCGATAATGGTGACCAGCGACGTGTCCTTGAACGTTCCGATGAAGGTGTTCACGATGCTCGGGATCACCAGCTTGATGGCCTGCGGCATGATGATCAGCCGGGTCTTCTGCCAATAGCCGAGGCCAAGTGAATCGGCGCCTTCGAACTGTCCCTTCGGGATCGCCTGAAGGCCGCCGCGGATCACTTCCGCCATATAGGCCGACGTGAAGATCGACACACCGATCAGCGCCCGAAGCAGTTTGTCCACGTTCCAGCCTGTGGGAAGGAAGAGCGGCAGCATGACACTTGCCATGAACAGAACGGTGATCAGCGGAACGCCTCGAATGACCTCGATGAAGGTAACGCAAAGCATCCGGATGACGGGCATCTTCGAGCGGCGTCCCAGCGCGAGCAGAATGCCGCAGGGTAAAGAGACGGCAATACCGACAAAGGATAGAACGAGCGTCACCATCAACCCGCCCCAGAGCGGAGTATCCACCACTTCGAGGCCGAAGCCGCCGTGAAGAAGCCAGAAGGCGAGGACCGGCAGGACGGCGAACAGAAGAATGGCGTTCATGCCCTTGCGCGGCGCCGACGGGATCAACATCGGGACCAGCAGCAGAATGAACAGGATCCCGACGATCGCCGGCCTCCAACGCTCACCGAGCGGATAGCGGCCGAAAATAAACTGATCGTACTTGGCGCTGATGAAGGCCCAGCATGCACCGCTCCAGCCGTCAGGCTGGATGCCGCCCTGGATCGTCGTCGCGCAGAATGTGCGGTCCGGGCCTGACCATACGGCCTGGATGAACAGCCAGTTGACGAGATGCGGCACGGCCCATGCGATGAGCGCAAGAGCCAGGATCGTCAGGATCACGTCCTTCGGAGTTGCCAGGAGATTGCGGCGTATCCAGGCGACGGCCCCCGTCTCGCCGGGGGGCGGCGGTTCGGCGGCAAGGATGGACGTTCTGACAAAGGGTTTATCGGCGACCGACATCTTATCTCTCCACCAGTGCCATCTTGGCATTGAACCAATTCATGAACAGCGACGTGAGAATGCTCAAGCTGAGATAGACGATACCCCAGATGCAGACGATCTCGATCGCTTGACCGCTCTGATTGAGGATCGTGCCGCCGACGGCAACGAGATCCGAGAAACCGATCGCGATGGCGAGTGAGGAGTTCTTGGTCAGGTTCAGGTACTGGCTCGTCAGCGGCGGGATGATGATGCGCAGCGCCTGCGGCACCACGACAAGTCTCGTCACGCTCGATGGATGCAGTCCCAGCGCACCGGCTGCTTCGGATTGTCCCTTTGCGACGCCGCGAATGCCGCCGCGAACGATCTCGGCGATGAACGAGGCTGTATAGAAGGACAGGGCGAGAAACAGCGACATGAATTCGGGGCCGACGACGGAGCCGCCCGTGAGATTGAATTTTCCGGCAATCGGAACGTCGAAGGTGAGCGGAAAGCCGGAGACAACAAAGACCAGCAATGGCATGCCGACGATCAGCGCGATCGACGTCCATACAGTGTGGAACGGCTGGCCGGTTGCGGCTTGGCGCTTGTGGGCCCAGCGCACGATGATGATGGTGGCGACAATCGCAATCAGCAGGGCGATGCCGACCGCTATCATGCCTGTCTCAAAGATCGGCTTCGGGAAGGCTAGTCCTCTGTTGTTGAGGAACATGTTGAACGGCAGACCCACCGACTCGCGCGGCTGCGGCAAGACGGAGAGAACGCCGAGATACCAGAAAAAGATGACAAGCAGCGGCGGAATGTTGCGGAAAACCTCGACATAGACCGTGCAGAGCTTGGCAATCAGCCAATTGCGCGACAGCCGGCCGATCCCGATCAGGAAGCCGATGATGGTCGCCGTGAATATCCCGGTCACCGCCACCAGCAAGGTATTCAGAATGCCGACGAGAAGCGCGCGCGCATAAGTCGAGTCACTCGAAAAGCTGATCAGCGACTGGCCGATTTCGAAACCGGCGCGACCGCGAAGAAAGCCGAAACCCGATGCCGTATTGCTGCGGGCAAGGTTCACGGCGGTGTTGTGGGCCACCCACCACACAAAGCCCACGAGAACAACGATTGTTAGAACCTGGTAAAATATGCTCCGGTATTTCGGGTCGTACATTGCCGACCGGAAACTCCAGCCGGTGCCATGCAAAGGTGTCGTATCCACAGCCTCATGCGTCATGCCGCGCCAATCCCCTTGTGCCCGTTTTCGGGCTTTCTTTTTAGCTTTTTGGAAGCGGGAAGGCGGCTTGGCCGCCTTCCCGGTATTTCATGCCAGGGCTCGATTAACGAACCGGCGGTGCGTACTGGATGCCGCCCTTGTTCCACAGGGCATTCAAGCCGCGTGCGATCTTGAGGGGGCTACCCTGACCGATGTTGCGTTCGAAGATTTCGCCATAATTGCCGACGCCCTTGATGACATTGGCGGCCCAATCATTGGTCAGGCCGAGGTCGGTGCCGATCTTGGTATCGGCCTCGCTGCCGAGGAAGCGCTTGATATCCGGGTTCGGCGAGTTCTTCATCTCGTCGACATTTGCCTGGGTAATGCCGAACTCTTCGGCATTGATCAGCGCATAAGCCGTCCAGGAAACGATGTCGAACCACTGGTCGTCACCCTGACGGACGGCCGGGCCAAGTGGCTCCTTCGAGATGATCTCAGGAAGGATGACGTGTTCGTCGGGATTCTTCAGCGTCAGACGCAACGAATAGAGACCGGATTGGTCGGTCGTGTAAACGTCGCAACGACCGGCGTCATAGGCGGCGTTGACCTCAGGAAGATTTTCGAAGACGACCGGATTGTACTGCAGATTGTTCGTCTTGAAGTAATCGGCGAGGTTCAGTTCGGTAGTCGTGCCTGACTGTACGCACACTGCGGCGCCGGAGAGTTCGAGAGCCGACTTCACGTTCAGGCCCTTGCGCACCATGAAGCCCTGGCCGTCGTAATAGGTGACAGGACGGAAGTTGAAGCCGAGTGCGGTGTCGCGATTGATCGTCCAGGTCGTATTGCGCGAGAGAACGTCGATTTCGCCGGACTGCAGAGCGGTGAAGCGTTCCTTCGCATTTGTCGGCGTGTATTTGACCTTGGTGGGGTCGCCGAACACGGCCGAAGCGACGGCCTTGCAGAAGTCGACGTCGAAGCCGGCCCAATTGCCGGAAGCGTCAGGTGCGGCAAAGCCGGTAAGGCCGGTATTGACGCCGCACTGAACGAAACCCTTTGCCTTGACGTCTGAGAGAGTGGTGGCGGAGGCGGCCGAGGCGCCAGCTGCCAAAACTGCTGCGCCGATGGCGGCCGACAGGAGCTTATTTTTCATTTTCCCAACCTTTTCCGTTGTCTTATCTTTTCTTGTGGAGAGTGCGTGCGAACAATCCGTGCCGCCTCCCCATTGTCTCGACACCCTCCCGGCGCGAGTGACCCTATCACAGTCGCAAATGTCACTATGGTCAAGTGTCGCGCCCAATAATTGCCGCAAAATTCAGAATTTTGGTAGATTGCGCTGCATTCGTGGGCGGCTGGCTATGAAATAGGCGTCCGGTTGCGGAAAAATAACGCGAAAATCGAAATTTCCATCATTTCGGATCGTCGCCTGCAACCGATCTTCAAGGGGTTGACCCGAAACGGCGGGGCGTCCAAAAGTCTGGTTTCGCGACCCTTCGCCAAAGGCTATTCCCGACATGAAAGACAAAGACAGCTTGCTGCAGAATGCCGGCATCAACACCCGCCTGACCCATATCGGCAACGACCCGTTCGACTATCACGGCTTCATCAATCCGCCGGTCGTGCATGCCTCGACTGTGTTGTTTCCGAATGCACGGGCGATGGAGACGCGCACGCAGAAATACACCTACGGAACGCGCGGCACACCGACGACGGATGCGCTCTGCGAGGCGATCGACGCGCTCGAAGGCTCGGCCGGCACGATCCTCGTCCCCTCGGGCCTTGCGGCCGTCACCATTCCGTTCCTGGGTTTCGTCGCTGCCGGCGATCATGCGCTGGTGGTCGATTCGGTCTATGGTCCGACGCGCCATTTCTGCGACACGATGCTGAAGCGCCTCGGCGTCGAGGTGGAATATTACGATCCGGAGATCGGCGCCGGCATCGAGACGTTGTTCCGGTCGAACACGAAGCTCGTCCATACCGAGGCCCCGGGCTCCAATACCTTCGAAATGCAGGATATTCCGGCGATCTCGGCGGTTGCGCACCGCCATGGCGCCGTCGTCATGATGGACAATACCTGGGCAACGCCGCTCTATTTCAGGCCGCTCGATCACGGCGTCGACATCTCGATCCACGCATCGACGAAATATCCGTCCGGCCATTCCGATATTCTGCTCGGAACGGTTTCGGCCAATGCCGAGCATTGGGAGCGGCTGAAGGAGGCAAACGGTGTGCTCGGCATCTGCGGCGCACCCGATGATGCCTACCAGATCCTGCGCGGATTGCGCACCATGGGCCTGCGTCTCGAGCGGCATTATGAAAGCGCGCTCGATATCGCGGAATGGCTGGAGGGCAGGGAGGATGTCGCCCGCGTGCTGCATCCGGCCCTGCCGAGTTTCCCCTCCCACCATATCTGGAAGCGCGATTTCAAAGGTGCCAGCGGCATCTTTTCCTTCGTGCTTGCCGCCGATGGTCCCGAGAAGTCCAGAGCAAAGGCGCATGCCTTCCTCGACGCGCTCAGGATTTTCGGTCTCGGCTATTCCTGGGGCGGCTATGAAAGCCTCGCCTTGCACGCCTATCTCAACGATCGCACGGTCGCCAAGGCTCCGACGGACGGTCCGGTCATCCGCCTGCAGATCGGCATCGAGGACGTGGCCGACCTCAAGGCCGATATCGAGAGGGGTTTTGCCGCCGCAAGCGCCATCTGATCGGACACGATTTGAAGTCGCTGGCAGCGGCTCACGGCAGATCTGCAGCCCGATAGCCGTAGATCCAGTCGAGATCTGCCGCCAGGCTTAGCGGCGGCTTGAGGCCGAGCACGAGATCGCGGCCGATCCGGATCGGCCCTTTCGCATGATAGGCAAACCGGTTGAAGGCGCCGCGCTGGCGAAGCTTCGCGATGCGCGGCGCGCGATGTCGTTCGAAGAGCGCCAGTGCTTCCGCCACGGGACGGTTCGAAAGAAATGCGGCCAGTTCATAGGCGTCTTCGATCGCCATCGCCGCTCCCTGGGCGGCAAACGGCATCATCGCATGTGCGGCGTCGCCGATCAGAACCGTCTTTCGGCCGTCCTGCCATGCGCCTGATGTGGTTTCGAACAGTGGCCAGAACGTCAGCTTCCTATTTCGGCTGAGTAGCGAGACGATCGAGGCGTTCCAGCCGGAAAGGCGCGCCCGCAGCTGCACCCGCTGCTCGGCCGTCGGCTCGCTTTGCCAGGCCTGCGGCGCGATATTGCTGGCGGTGATCGCCACCATGTTGAAGCTGCCGGTCTCCCTGAGCGGATAGCAGACGAGATGTGCCGAGCCGCCGAGAAAAGCCGAAACGCTTGCCCGGTCGAGGAAACCAGGCGCCTCATTTTCGGGAATGGTAAAGCGGTAGGCGATATTGCCGGAAAAGCGCGGCGAGGGGCTGCCCGGAACGAATTGCCGAAGCTTCGACCAGACGCCGTCGGCGCCGATGATGACATCGGCCGCCCGCTCGAAAGGCGGTAGGGTCGAGTCCATCCGCACGCCGAGGTGAAGCCGGCAGAGCGGATCGGCCGTAACCGCATCCAGAAGGGCTTTTTGCAATGTGGTGCGGTGCAGGACGCCATAGGGAGCGCCCCAGCGTTCCCGCGCGAATTTGCCGGCCGGCACCGTCGCGAGCTGGCGAAGCGAACTGCCTGATATCAGCCGGATCGCGTCCGGCTCGAGCCAGACCTTTGACAGTCCCTCAAGGATACCGAATTCGGCAAGGATGCGGGAGGCGTTCGGCGAAACCTGCAATCCGGCGCCAATGTCGGTGAGTTCGCCCGCCTGCTCGAAGATCTCCGAACTGATACCCCGGCGCGAAAGCGCAAGCGCAGCGGTCAGCCCTGATATGCCGGCGCCGATGATGGCGGCATGTTCGATCGGCATTGTCCGTCCGATCCGGATCTGGACGGGTCAGGCCGCCTTCACGTGGAAAACGCAACCGGCCGGATTGGTCTGGCTGGGCTTGAGCGCGGAATCGAAACGATAGAGCGTCGAGCAATAGGAACAGACCTTCTCGTTGTCGTCGCCCATGTCGATGAAGATATGCGGATGATCGAAGGGAGCCGAAGCGCCGGTGCACATGAATTCCTTGACGCCAACTTCGATAACGCTGTGACCGCCGTCGTTCTGGAAGTGGGGAATGTTGTGGCCGGCCATGTCGCTCTCCGAATGCTTTGAAATGTGCGCGAACCTTATAAGCCTTCGCCGCAAATGTGTAGAGCCAAACCGCCGCGCCAGGCACAGTTTTTAGCCACAGTTTTTGGCTTCACGATGAAAGGCCGCTCGACTATGGTCGCGCCAAAAGGAAGGCCCGATGAATCTGAATACACCCGCATTTTCAAGCTTCACCCATGATGGATTGCAGCTCGCCTTCTTCGATGAGGGCGATCCGGCCGGTATGCCCGTGTTGTTGATCCACGGCTTTGCCTCGACCGCTAACGTCAACTGGGTGCATCCGGGCTGGCTGAAGACGCTGGGCGATGCCGGCTACCGGGTGATCGCCATGGACAATCGCGGCCACGGCGCAAGCGACAAGCCGCACGATGCCGAAGCCTATCGTCCATGGATCATGGCCGGCGATGCGGTCGCGCTGCTCGACCATCTTGGCATCCCGGAAGCCAATGTCATGGGCTATTCGATGGGCGCGCGTATTTCCGTCTTTGCCGCACTTGCCAATCCCCATCGGGTCCGTTCGCTGGTGCTCGGCGGCCTCGGCATCGGCATGACCGACGGCGTCGGCGATTGGGACCCGATCGCCGATGCGCTGCTGGCGCCCTCGCTCGAGGCGGTGACGCATGCCCGCGGCCGCGTGTTCCGCGCCTTCGCCGAGCAGACGAAGAGTGACCGCGTCGCCCTTGCCGACTGTATCCGCGGCTCGCGCGATCTCGTTGCCCGCTCCGATATGGCCAAGCTCGACATGCCGACGCTGATCGGCGTCGGCACCAAGGATGATATTGCCGGCTCGCCGCAGGAATTGGCGGAGCTGATGCAAAATGCCGAGGCGCTGGATATTCCGGGCCGCGATCATATGCTCGCCGTCGGCGACAGGGTTTTCAAGCAGGCGGTGCTGGCCTTCTATGCAAGGGTCGCCCATCGCTGACAACATCGTGATGCCGAAAAACCATGCTAAAAAACCATGGCGACGGCACCCATTTATGTTATTGGCGTTTTCCTTTATATATTGGCATTCCGAAAACGGCATTCCTTCCGGCAACGAGGAGAGCGGCGATGGTCGCAAAGACTGACATCCGTGCTTTTGAGACAGGCCATCCGCTGAAGGTGATGGACCCCATCTGGGACAGCCTGCGCGAGGAAGCCCGGCTCGCCGCCGAACGGGATCCGGTTCTCGCCGCCTTCCTCTATTCTACGGTGATCAACTACCATTCGCTCGAGGAATGCGTCATCCACCGCATCTGCGAACGTCTCGATCATCCCGACATGCAGGCGAACCTCCTGCGCCAGACCTTCGAGGAAATGCTTCTCGACTGGCCTGACTGGAGTTCCATCCTGCGCGTCGATATCCAGGCGATCTATGACCGCGATCCCGCATGCCTGCGCTTCATGGAGGCGGTGCTTTATTTCAAGGGCTTCCATGCGCTGCAGACACACCGTCTCGCCCATTGGCTGCTGAACCGCGGCCGGCGTGATTTCGCCCTCTATCTGCAGAGCCGCTCTTCCAGCGTCTTCCAGACCGACATCAATCCGGCCGCCCGGATCGGCAAGGGCATCTTCCTCGATCACGCCACCGGCCTCGTCGTCGGCGAGACGGCTGTCATCGGCGACAACGTCTCGATCCTGCACGGCGTCACACTCGGCGGCACCGGCAAGGAGGGCGCCGACCGTCATCCGAAGATCGGCTCCGGCGTCATGATCGGCGCCGGCGCCAAGATCCTTGGCAATATCGAGATCGGCTACTGCTCACGTGTCGCAGCCGGCTCCGTTGTCTTGAAGGCGGTGCCTCCCAAGAAGACGGTGGCGGGCGTTCCGGCTAAGGTCGTCGGCGAGGCCGGTTGTTCCGAGCCGTCGCGCAACATGGACCAGGTGATCGGCGCCGATATCTGAGCGCCCGTTGGAAACAGGGATAGGAGAAATCGGCGGGATCCGAGCGAGGAGGGCCATGAGCAGACGGCAACCTTGCCTTTACACCGCTGCATTTCCTGTGCAAGAAGCGGCCAATCAAGACCGCTTACGGAGATGACAGAGTGAAGCCAGAAGAAATCAAGAAGCTCGACGCCTATTTCAAGCGCATGTTCAATCCGCAGATGATCGTCAAGGCGCGTCCGCGCAAGGATGATTCTGCGGAAGTCTATCTCGGCGAAGAATTTCTGGGCGTCGTCTATATCGATGACGAGGACGGTGACCGCTCCTACAACTTTTCGATGGCGATCCTCGACGTCGATCTCTGATCGCGTTCGACTAATTTAGCTGAGCCGGGCGGCACGATCCGCCCGGTTTTTTTGTCTTTTGTGCTCACGAGTAAAATTCTTTTTAAAGCTTATAGTTGCAACGTCGGCCCATATATTAGCGAAATCCGTTAAAGACGTACGTGCCCCGGGACATCGGCTTTGTTTTATTATTGTCATGCAACCCAAAGAGGTGTTGCATCGCACAAGACTACTTGACTATTTGTGCATTGCAGCTACCCTGCGGCCATCAACAGCCCAACGGAGGATGGCTCATGTTCAACTTTGACGATGCTAACAAAAAGAGCAAGGAAGCCGTCGACACGGCCCTGAAAACCTATTCCGACACGACCAAGGGCTTTCAGGCGATCGCCGCCGAAGCCACTGAATATTCGAAGAAATCCTTCCAGGACGCAGTGACGCATTTCGAAACGCTGGCCGGCGTCAAGAGCTTCGAGGCGGCCTTCGAGTTGCAGACGAGCTACGTCAAGGCGTATTTCGAAGGCTTTGTCTCCGAGACGACGAAGCTCAGTGAGATGTATGCCGATCTCGCCAAATCAGCCTACAAGCCCTATGAAGCACCGATCGCCGCTGCCGTCGTCAAGAGCGCCAAGTCGGCGCCGTCGGCGGCGACGCCTGCTGCTGCATGAACTGATTTTGACGCGCAACCTGCGCTACATATTGAAAAATGAGGACCGGCTACGCATCTGTAGCCGGTCTTTTTGTTTCCACTTTCGCTGCAGCGCCCGCATGGGATCGACCGGGGACTTTTTTGGTCTTTCCCGTGCATGCGGCCATTTCTTGATTGCAGTGTCTGACAGGGGGCTTAAAATCAGCCTATTATGAACTAAGTTAGTGTTTCAGATATTCGGCGGGAAAAGCACCCTCCCATGCTCCGCTGGATTGCTTGAGGAATGAATGACAATGATCGCAAAGCCGATCCGGATGCAGAACGACAGCGAAAGGAACGGGGACAACGCAAATCGAACCTCGGTCATCACGCGCACCAAGCCGAAGACCAAGAAGCCCAATCTTTATCGTGTGCTGCTTTTGAATGACGACTACACTCCCATGGAATTCGTCATCCATATTCTGGAGCGTTTTTTTCAGAAGGATCGTGAAAGTGCCACCCGCATCATGCTCCATGTCCATAACCACGGCGTTGGCGAATGCGGAATATTCACATACGAGGTAGCGGAAACGAAGGTCAGCCAGGTGATGGACTTCGCCCGGCAGCACCAGCATCCGCTGCAATGCGTCATGGAAAAGAAGTGAGGATCTGAACGTGCCAACATTTTCGCCTAGTTTAGAGAAGGCGCTCCATCAGGCACTGACCTTTGCCAACGAGCGGCACCACGAATACGCGACGCTCGAGCATTTGCTGCTTGCCCTGATCGACGATGCCGATGCGGCCGCGGTCATGGGTGCCTGCAATGTCGATCTCGACGCGCTGCGCAAGACGCTCGTCGAATATGTCGATAACGAACTTTCCAACCTGATCACCGGTTATGACGAGGATTCGAAGCCGACCTCCGGCTTCCAGCGCGTCATTCAGCGTGCGGTCATCCACGTGCAGTCGTCCGGCCGCGAAGAGGTGACCGGCGCCAATGTGCTCGTCGCGATCTTCGCCGAGCGCGAAAGCCATGCCGCCTATTTCCTGCAGGAGCAGGAGATGACCCGCTACGATGCCGTCAACTACATCTCCCATGGCATCGGCAAGCGCCCCGGCGTTTCGGAAGGGCGCCCCCCGCGCGGCGCCGAAGACGAAGCGGAAAGCAGCAAGCCGACGGCGCGCGGCGGCGAGGAAGAGGGCGGCCCCAAAAAGCAGCAGGACGCGCTCAAGGCCTACTGCGTCAATCTCAACGAGAAGGCCAAGGGCGGCAAGATCGATCCGCTGATCGGCCGTCACGCTGAGGTGAGCCGCACGATCCAGATCCTGTGCCGCCGTTCGAAGAACAATCCGCTCTACGTCGGTGATCCCGGCGTCGGCAAGACGGCGATCGCCGAAGGCCTTGCCAAGCGCATCGTCGAAGGCAAGGTGCCGGAAGCGCTCGCCGATGCGACGATCTTCTCGCTCGACATGGGCACGCTCTTGGCCGGCACGCGCTACCGCGGCGATTTCGAGGAGCGCCTGAAGCAGGTCGTCAAGGAACTGGAAGAATATCCGGGCGCCGTGCTCTTCATCGACGAGATCCACACGGTGATCGGCGCCGGCGCCACCTCGGGCGGCGCGATGGATGCATCGAACCTCCTGAAGCCGGCCCTGTCATCGGGCGCGATTCGCTGCATCGGTTCGACAACGTACAAGGAATACCGCCAGTTCTTCGAGAAGGACAGGGCGCTGGTCCGTCGTTTCCAGAAGATCGACGTCAGCGAGCCGTCGATCGATGATGCGATCGAGATCATGAAGGGCCTGAAGCCCTATTTCGAAGAGTATCACCACCTGCGTTATTCGAACGATGCCATCAAGTCGGCCGTCGAATTGTCGGCCCGCTACATCTCCGACCGCAAGCTGCCCGACAAGGCGATCGACGTGATCGACGAAACCGGTGCGGCCCAGATGCTGCTGCCGCCGTCGAAGCGCCGCAAGCTGATCACCGAAAAGGAGATCGAGGCGACGGTCGCCACGATGGCGCGCATTCCGCCGAAGACCGTCTCCAAGGACGATGAAGCCGTGCTCGCCAATCTCGAGCAGGAACTGCGTTCGGTGGTCTACGGCCAGGATATCGCGATCGAAGCTCTTTCGACCTCGATCAAGCTGGCGCGTGCCGGTCTTCGCGAGCCGAACAAACCGATCGGCGCCTATGTCTTCTCCGGTCCGACCGGCGTCGGCAAGACCGAGGTGGCAAAACAGCTGGCATCGTCGCTCGGCGTCGAACTCCTGCGCTTCGACATGTCGGAATATATGGAGCGGCACACGGTTTCGCGTCTGCTCGGTGCACCTCCCGGCTATGTCGGCTTCGACCAGGGCGGCCTCCTCACAGATGGCGTCGACCAGCACCCGCATTGCGTGGTCCTGCTCGACGAAATCGAGAAGGCGCATCCCGACATCTACAATATCCTGTTGCAGGTCATGGACCACGGCACGCTGACCGACCATAACGGCAAGAAGATCGACTTCCGCAACGTCATCCTGATCATGACGACCAATGCGGGCGCATCCGAAATGGCCAAGGCTGCAATCGGCTTCGGTTCGTCCAAGCGCACCGGCGAAGACGAGGAGGCGCTGACCCGTCTCTTCACGCCGGAATTCCGCAACCGTCTCGACGCGATCATTCCCTTCGCGGCGTTGCCGACGGCGGTCATCCACAAGGTCGTGCAGAAGTTCATCATGCAGCTGGAGGCCCAGCTTTCCGAAAGGAACGTCACCTTCGACCTGCACGAGGATGCGATCGCCTGGCTGGCGGAAAAGGGTTACGACGAGAAGATGGGCGCCCGCCCGCTTGCGCGCGTCATCCAGGATACGATCAAGAAGCCGCTCGCCAACGAAATCCTCTTCGGCAAGCTGAAGAAGGGCGGCGTCGTCAATGTCAGCGTCGGCCCCAAGGAAGACGGCAAGCCCGGCATCGTGCTCGAAGCCATTTCGGAAACGGCGCCGATCAAGCCGAAGCCCGAAGCCGAGGTCGCCCACCCCGAAGTCGACGGCGAGGATGACGGTGAGCTGAAGACGAAGGCGGCCCGCAAGGCGCGCGCCAAGACAGCCCCGCGGGCCGAGCCTGAGGTTCGCGACGCTCCGAAGAAGGGAAGCGCGGTTCCGAAGGTTCCACGCAAGAAGTAAGATAGTGTCACCGAATTGGAAAAAGGCCGCGTCACCGCGGCCTTTTTTGGTTTTCGGCTCGTTCCATCGCTTTGGCTGATATCGACCTTACGCCAGCGCTGCCCTGATCTTTTCGGCATTGGCGGCCAGCACGGCACCGTCCTCCATCTTGCCGGAATGCGGCTTCAGGGCGGTGCCCTCAAGCCGCGGGATGACGTGGAAATGCAGATGGAACACCGTTTGCCCGGCGGCCGGTTCGTTGAACTGGGCGATGAAAACGCCGTCGGCGTCGAAAACATCCTTGACCGCATTGGCGACCTTCTGGACGACGGTAATCGCACGGGTAAGGGTGGCGGGATCGGCATCGAAGATATTGCGCGACGCCGCCTTCGGAACGACGAGCACGTGGCCCGGCGCCTGCGGCATCACATCCATGATCGCGACGGTATGCTCGTCTTCATAAACCCGGTGCGAAGGGATTTCGCCGCGGAGGATCTTGGCGAAGATGTTGCTGTCGTCATAGGCGGCTGGGCTGGTCATCACGAAAATCTCCTCGTTTCCAGATTATTCGGGTAGCGCGACCATTGCGGCGGCGTCAATCCTCCTGCTGACGCTCGCCCTTGCGGAACGGGCTATGCTCGCTCAGCAGCTCGCTCATCTGTTCGACGTCGGTGCGCTCGCGGGCGAGATAGTCGCCGATCGCCCGGCGAAGGCCGGCATGGGCGACATAATGGGCGGAATGCGTTGTCACCGGCAGGTAACCGCGGGCGAGCTTGTGTTCGCCCTGCGCGCCGGCCTCGACCCGTTTTAACCCTTTCGAAAGAGCGAAGTCGATCGCCTGGTGATAGCAGACCTCGAAATGCAGGAAGGGGTGATCCTCGACGCAGCCCCAGTGACGGCCGTAGAGCGTATCGCCGCCGATGAAGTTGATCGCGCCGGCGACATAGCGCCCGTCGCGCTTGGCCATGACGAGCAGGACGTCGTCGGCCATGCGTTCGCCGATCAGCGAATAGAACTTACGGGTGAGGTAGGGCCGACCCCACTTGCGCCCGCCGGTATCCATGTAGAACTTGAAGAATTGATCCCAGATGCGTTCTGTCAGGTCGCTGCCGGTCAGCCAGTCGATGCTGATACCGTTTTCGAGTGCGGCGCGACGCTCCTTGCGCAACGCCTTGCGTTTGCGCGAGGCAAGCGTTTCGAGGAATTCCTCGTGATTGGCATAGCCGTCATTGATGAAATGGAACTGCTGGTCGGTGCGGTGCAGATAGCCGTCCATCTCGAAGACGCCGATCTCATCATCTGGCACGAAGGTGATATGGGCCGAGGAGATGCCGAGCCGGCGCACGACCTCCTTCAGGCTTTCGGCGATAGCGCTCTGGATCGGAAGCCGCCGCAGCCCCTCGGCGACAAGAAGACGCGGGCCTGTCGCCGGGGTGAACGGGATCGAGCACTGAAGTTTGGGATAATAACGCCCGCCGGCCCGCTCGAAGGCGTCGGCCCAGCCATGGTCGAAGACATATTCGCCCTGGCTGTGGTTCTTGAGATAGCCGGGCAGGGCGCCGACCAGTTCGCCGCGATCGGTCTCGAGCAGCAGGTGGTGGCCGAGCCAGCCGGTCTCGGCGTCGGCCGAACCGGATTCCTCCAGCGACGATAAAAAGGCGTGCGAAACGAAGGGGTTGTAGGTAAGCGTACTGCAGGTTTTGGATGCCCCGGAAAGCCTGGACCAACTCTCCGGGGGAATCGCGGTGAAGGAGCGTTCTACGCGAATGGATAGTTCTTCATTCATGGGGCAAATGGAAGCCTGTGGGAGGATAGTCTCAGCTCTGCCTTACGGCGCCGCACGTCTTTCACACGCGCAAAGGACGCTGTAACACTTTGAGTTGCTGCATAATTTTATCCCCAATTCGATCCGATTTAAGGAATTATGCAGCAGTCTGCGCATGATCTTGGCCAAAAAGCGAGCGTCAAGCAGCCACGCGCGGATCAAAGCCCTCGAAGGTCATCTGGTCTGCATTGGCGAATGTGCGTCGGCGCCCCTCGTCGTCACGCACCGTCCAGGTGATGACGGGAATGCCCTTTTCGCGTTCGCCCGTGATGAAGGCATTCGGCAGGTCGTCATAATAATAGGAGATGAAATCGAGACCGATCGCCATCGCCTTCGCATGCGTGTTGAACTCTTCCGGCGTGTTGCCGTTGGCGGTCAGGCCGAGCGGGTAGGGTGAGTCAAGCGCCTTCAGATCGCGAAGCAGCCAGTGGTCGAAGCTCATCAGCGCCACCTTGCCCTCATAGCCCTGAAGCACTTCGAGGACGGATTCCGCGAAACCTTCGTCATCGGCCTCGCGGCCCTTGAGCTCCAGCACCAGCGGCACCTTGCCCTTGACGAGGTCGAGGAGCTGGCGCAGCGTCGGCACCTTGTCGCTGGTGCCGCCGACGGCGATCAGTCCGAGTTCCCTGGAGGTGCGCTCGCGGATGTCGCCGCTGAGATTGCACAGGCGCTGCAAGTCCTCGTCGTGAAAGATGACCGGCACGCCGTCGGAGGCGTAATGCAGGTCGCATTCGATCGCAAAGCCCGCTTCGACGGCACGCGAGAATGCCGAAAGCGTATTTTCCCAGATATGGGTGTTGAGATCGTGATAGCCGCGATGGGCGACCGGCAGGTCCCTGATCCAGGCAGCATTGGTCATTCGGCGATTTCCATGATAGCGTCTATCTCGACGGCGGCGTTCAACGGCAGGGCGGCCATGCCGACAGCAGCACGCGCATGTTTGCCGGCTTGGCCGAGCACGCCGACAATCAGGTTCGAAGCGCCATTGATAACGAGATGCTGCTCAATGAAGTCGGGCGCCGAGGCGACGAAGCCGTTCAGCTTGACGACGCGCCGGATACGGCTGAGTTCACCGCCAAGTGCCGCCTTCGCCTGGGCAAGGATGTTGATGGCGCAAAGTTCGGCGCCGCGCTGGCCCGTTGCGACGTCGACGGTCTTGCCGAGATGGCCCGATACGGCGACCTTGCCGCCTTCGAGCGGTAGCTGGCCGGAGATGTAGAGGAGATTGCCGCTGATGACATAGGGAACGTAATTTGCAGCAGGTGCTGCGGCTTCGGGCAGGGTTATCCCCATCTCAATCAGGCGCGCTGCTATTTCATCGGACATTTTCGCCTCCGCTTTTGTTGTCAATTCTTCTAAAATTATGCATCAAGACTAGAATCTTTAATATGACAGTTTCGAGCCTCGATTTGGCCGAAAGCGTTCTTATAACATCGCGAGCGAGTCCAACAGGAGTTAGTGAATGTTCCGATCGAGTCTTGTCGCTCTGCTTCTTGCCAGCGTTTCCGCCAATGCATGGGCGGCTGCGCCCGCGGTAAGCGCTGCGATCGCGACCGGCCTCGTCGCACATCGTGCGGTCTACGATCTGGAATTGAAGGACGCCTCGGACCGCTCTGGCATCGCCGCCATGTATGGTCGCATGGTCTATGAGTTCGATGGCAGCTATTGCCAGGGCTTCACCACCAATTTCCGCTTCGTGACGCAGATCGACACCGGCGACAACGTTCGCGTCAGCGACCAGCAGACGAAGACCTTTGAGAACCTGAAGGACGGCAAGTTCACCTTCGACACTAAGTCCTTCACTGACGACCAGCTCGACAAGGAGGTCAACGGTGCGGCTCAGGATCAGCCGGATGGTGTCAAGGTCGATCTGACGCAGCCGGCGAGCCGCGAGCTGCAGCTTTTAGAAAGCCGTTTTCCCACAGAACATATGCTCGACGTGATCCAGCACGCCAAGGACGGCAAGCGCTTCTTCGAGGCGCGAGTCTTCGACGGTTCGGACGACGGCGACAAGTCGCTGGTGACGACGACGATCGTCGGCAAGCAGGAGACGCCGATCGCCGAGGAAACCGATGCCGGTAACGCCGGCGCTTTCTCCAAGACGGCCTTCTGGCCGGTAACGATCGCCTATTTCAACGAGAGTGCGAAATCCGATGCTTTGCCGGTCTACCGCATGTCGTTCAAGCTTTATGAGAACGGCATCACCCGCGACCTGACGATGGATTATGGCGACTTCGTCCTGACCGGCAAGCTCGCCAAGCTGGAGCTGCTCGACCGCAAGGCCGAGGTTTGCAAATAGGCGACGAGATCTCGCCTGTCATAAAACTGTATCATAAAATTCACTATGGTTCGGCGATCAGCGATGACTGAGTCGCCGTCTGTCGTCCTGCTTTTCGGGTCGGTGCGATCCGAGCGGCCAAGCCATTGCGATGACGTCTATCTGTCAGACCGCGTAGACCATTACGCATCGCAAGCTTGAAAGCCCGAACCATGGCCGACACGGATCTCGCGACTGTTCAAAATGCCGCCCTGCCGGTTGTCGTCGGCGATCCGGCGGAAATTGCCCGCATTTCCGATAGCATCGACATCACCGACCGCGCCGGCATCTCGGTCTATGGTGACCGCGCCCAGCAGGCGGTCAGCGATTATGCCGACAGGATCCTGCGCGAAGTTCGCAACAAGGACCTCGGCGATGTCGGCCGCCTGCTGACCGACATCATCCTCAAATCGAAGAGCCTCGATCCGGCGTCATTGAAGGATAAGGGTTTCCTCAGCCGCATGTTTTTCTCGGCCAAGGCCCGCCTCGAACGCTTCAAGGCGGAATTCGAGGACGTGGCCGGCCAGATCGACCGGATCGGCCTGGAACTCGACCGTCACAAGGATACGCTGAGGCGCGACATTGCGCTGCTCGACGACCTGCATGAGGAAACCCGGCAATCGATCATGCGGCTCGAGGCCTATGTCCAGGCCGGCAAGACTTTCGCCGAGCGTTTTCGCAGCGTCGAGCTGCCGAGGCTGAAGGCGCAAGCCGAGGCGGCAGCGACAGGCCCCGGCGGCGGCATGCTGGAGGCGCAGACCTATCAGGACAGCCTGCAGGCGCTCGACCGGCTGGAAAAGCGGGTCTTCTACCTGCAGCAGGCCCGCCAGCTCGGTATCCAGCAATTACCGCAGATCCGCATCGTTCAGGCGGGCGACGAAACGCTGATCGAGAACCTGCAGGCGACTTCGGCGCTGACGGTGCCGGCCTGGAAGCAGAAGATGGTGATCCTGCTCGGCCTGACGCGGCAGAAATCGGCGCTCGACCTGCAGAAGGCGGTGACCGACGCCACCAACGACATGATCCGCCAGGCATCCGAGATGATGAAGGATCAGGCGATATCAATCGAGCAGCAGTCGCAGCGCGGCATCGTCGATATCGACACGCTTGCCAAGGCGAACAGGGATCTGATCGATACGATATCCGGCGTGCTGCAGGTTCAGGAGGAGGGTCGGCGAAAGCGGGCGCTCGCCGAGCAGCAGATGGAGCAGATGACGATCGAACTCAAGAAGGCGATGACCCAGGCGTGATCGGCAAGATGGCGATGCGAGCACTGCTTTCAGGCTTGGCACTTCTTGCAGCTCTGCCCCTTGCCGGCTGCAATCCCTTCGGCCAGGGGCCGGATTTCTCGATCGTATCGGGATCGGAGAATACCATTCTGCAGCCGATCGTTGAGGAATTCTGCAAGCAGAAGAACGCCACCTGCACCTTCAAATATGAAGGCACGCTCGATATCGGCCTGGCGTTGCAGAGCGACGAGGGCGTCGCGCAGGATGCGGTCTGGCCGGCTTCCAGCGTCTGGGTCGACATGTTCGACACCAAGCGCCGCGTCAAGAGCTTGACCTCGATCGCTCAGACGCCGGTGGTCTTGGGTGTGCGCAGATCGAAGGCGCAGCAGCTTGGCTGGATCGGCAAGGATGTATTCATGAAAGACATTCTCGCTGCTGTCGAGAGCGGATCACTGAAGTTCCTGATGACCTCGGCGACGCAATCCAATTCGGGCGCCAGCGCCTATCTTGCCATGCTGTCGAGCGCACTCGGCAACAAACCGGTAATCGAACCCGGCGATCTCGACGACAGACACGTCCAGGAAAGCGTCCGGTCGCTGCTGTCAGGTGTCGTGCGCTCTTCCGGTTCTTCGGGCTGGCTCGCCGATCTCTATGTCGAATCCGCCGGCAAGGGCACCGTCTATGACGCGATGTGGAATTACGAAGCGGTGCTGAAGGAAACCAACGACAAGCTCGCTGCCCTGTCGCAGGAACCGCTTTACGCCATCTATCCGGCTGATGGTGTGGCCATGGCGGATTCGCCGATCGGTTTCGTCGATCATGGCCGCGGGCCAGAAGTCCAGACCTTCTTCAACGATCTGCTCGCCTATCTGAGCTCTGCCCCCGTGCAGCAGCGCATCGCCGATAGCGGCCGGCGCATTCCGCTGACCGGCGTTGCCGCAAAACCGGAGCCGAGCTGGAATTTCGATCCCGCCCGGCTGGTGACGGCGATCCGCATGCCGGAGGCGAGCGTCATCCGCCAGGCGCTCAACCTTTATCAGGCGGCGCTGCGCAAACCGTCGTTGACCGCGCTCTGCCTCGATTTTTCCGGCTCGATGCAAGGTGACGGCGAGGACCAGTTGCAGAAGGCGATGCGTTTCCTGTTGACGCCCGACGAAGCGAGCAAGGTGCTGGTGCAATGGTCGCCCGCCGATCAGATTATCGTCATTCCCTTCGACGGCAACGTGCGCAGCACGTTCGTGGCGAGTGGAAACCCGCTGGAGCAGGAAGGGCTGCTGAACGAGATTTCCCGCCAGAAGGCCGATGGCGGCACGAACATGTATGCCTGCGCCGAACGAGCTCTGCAGCAGATTGCCCGAACCGACAGGCTCTCGACTTATCTGCCTGCCATCGTCATCATGACCGACGGCAAGTCCGATGATCAAAGCCAGGCTTTCATGCGTTCATGGAACGCGATGGAGCCACATGTGCCGATCTTCGGCATCACATTCGGCGATGCCGACAAGACGCAGCTCGACAGCCTCGCCAAGCTGAGCTCAGCGCGCGTGTTCGACGGCGGCTCGGACCTCGCCACCGCCTTTCGTACGGCGCGGGGCTATAATTAGGACAGGCATGCGCAACTGGCTCGGCAATGACGGCAACTGGATCGTAGCGGGACTGGCGGCGGCAATCACCGTGCCGTTCTTGAGCTTTGCCGCCGGCATGCCGTTCTGGATCGCTGCCATCATCGCCCTCCTGGTCTTTGCCGGCCTTGTCATTCTGCTTGCACCGCGCCGGCTGTTCGAAGGCCTCGATATCAAGCGCATCGGCAGTGGACGCGTCGCCTTTGCCCGCGACCTGCTGGAGGCCGCCGTTCCCTTTGCCGAACGCCTGGAGACTGCCGCGGATGTGATCGGCGACAAACAGATGGCGGCCGCAGTCCGGCATCTCGCTGAAATCGCCGCCGATGTCTTTCGAAAGGTCGAAGCCAAGCCCGAAAGTGCCAATGCCGTGCGGCGGTTCCTCTCCTATTATCTGCCGCGTTCTGCCGAGCTGGCGGAAGGGTTTGCCGTCATCGAGGCCAAGCGCGTTCCCGACCTCAAGCAGCTGGAGGAAGTGCGCGGCGTGCTGGTGAAGCTCGAAGAGGCCTTCGTCCATTATGCCGACAGTCTGGTTGATGAGGAACTCGGCACGCTCGACACCGATCTGCGCCTCATCCAGGCATCGCTCAAAGAGGATATCGGACGCTGATGGCCCTTTCTCGTCGCGCCTTTGGAGTGGGACTGCTCGGAGCCGGCGTCGCGGGCACCGGCGGTTATTTCGCCGTCCGGGATCGGCCGGAATTGCAGGGCCTGCTCGGCAGCCGCAAGACGTTGTTCGGCTTCATCGGCGGCGAGAAGGAGGCCTTCCTGGCCGATCCTGACGTCATCAGGGCGCTCGGCGGATACGGGTTGACGGTGGACAGCCGCGTCGCGGGCTCCGTGGAGATGGTCCGCGAACAGGCGCTGCTGTCGCAGCGTCCGCAATTCCTCTGGCCGTCCTCCTCGATCATGGTCGATATCGCCAGGCAAAACGGCATCAATATCCGCGACGACCGCGTCGTGCTGAACACACCGATCGTCGTCTATTCCTGGCAGCCCGTCGTCGACGGACTGATGAAAGCGGGATTGGTGACGGTGACGAACGAAGGTCATCATCAGCTCGACCTCAAGGCGTTGCTTGATGCGATTCTTGCCGGATCCGACTGGTCGAAGCTCGGCGTCAATTCGCTCTACGGCCGCGCCCGCATCGTCTCGACCGATCCGAACCGCTCGAATTCCGGCTTCATGTTCGCCGGCCTCGCGCTCAGCCTTTTCAGCGGCAATGTCGCGACATCAGGTGACCTTGCTACCTTTGGCGGCAAAGTGCAGGCGATCTTCCGCAATATGGGCTTCAAGTCACCATCCTCAGGCAAGCTTTTCGACCAGTATCTGGCAGGCGGCCTCGGCGGCGAGCCGATGATCGTCGGCTATGAGAACCAGCTGGTCGAATGGATCCTCGCCGATCCCGCGCGATGGGAACGCATCAAGGCGAGCGCCGGCGCAAAGCCCGTGGTGCTCTATCCGCGCCCGACCGTTTATTCGGCACATCCGCTGATCGTCGTCGACGAGAGCGCCAACCGGCTGATCGAAGCGCTGGTGAGCGCGAAGCTCCAGGAACTTGCCTGGACGAGACACGGCTTCCGTGGTCCGCTGGGAACTGCCACCGGTAATGCCGACAGCACGATCGGCTCTCTGCTGCCGGCCGAGGTCGATGCCATCCTGCCGACGCCGGATGCGGGCGTCATGCTGTCGCTGCTGCCGACACTGCTAAGCTAAGCGGCCAGGTTTTTTCCGCATAAGCCTTGCTTTTGCGCCAAATCGAATGTATGGGCACCGGCATTCCACACGTAAGGCATGGGATCGTCCGGGAGAAATCCGGGCTGTTCCGCCCGGTGGCATTCTCGAAGAGGATGCTGTTCGCCTTGCGGAGGTTCAACCGGAAAAGGAGTAACAAGGCATGGCATTGCCTGATTTTTCTATGCGCCAGCTTCTTGAGGCAGGCGTCCACTTCGGCCACCAGACGCATCGCTGGAACCCGAAGATGAAGCCGCACATCTTCGGCGATCGCAATAACATCCACATCATCGACCTGGCTCAGACCGTTCCGATGCTGTCGCGCGCCCTTCAGGTCGTCAGCGACACCGTTGCCCGCGGCGGCCGTGTTCTCTTCGTCGGCACCAAGCGCCAGGCGTCTGAGATCATCGCCGACAGCGCCAAGCGCTCGGCCCAGTACTACGTCAACTCGCGCTGGCTCGGCGGCATGATGACGAACTGGAAGACGATCTCCAACTCGATCCAGCGCCTGCGCAAGCTCGACGAGATCCTGAACGGCGAAGCCCAGGGCTTCACAAAGAAGGAACGCCTGAACCTCGAGCGCGAGCGTGAAAAGCTCGACAAGGCTCTCGGCGGTATCCGCGATATGGGCGGCACGCCCGACCTGATGTTCATCATCGACACCAACAAGGAAAAGATCGCGATCGACGAAGCCAAGCGCCTCGGCATTCCGGTTGTCGCCATCATCGATTCGAACTGCGATCCGGACCTGATCGACTATCCGATCCCGGGTAACGACGACGCATCGCGCGCGATCGCCCTTTACTGCGAGCTGATCTCCCGCGCCGCCATCGACGGCATCGCGCGTCAGCAGGGCTCTTCCGGCCGCGATCTCGGCGCATCCTTCGAAGTTCCGGTCGAGCCGGCTCTCGAGGAATCAGCCGAAGGCTGATGAAAGCAGGCGGATCGAAAAGGTCCGCCGATGCTTGCAGAGACTGGGCTTGCAGAGACTGGGAAAGGCCGCTCGCGACTCATCGAAGTTCGGCGGCCTTGCCTGTTTCAAGGGGAGGGCATCAGGCTCTCCGCCCGATAAGTTTCGTTATGACGCGTCTTCATCACGCTGTCATACACACAGGTACATTTCGTGCCTCAATCCGGTGCCGAGCCGCGCTTTGCGGTCCACCGTATGAACCGACAAGAGGAAGCTAATGAGCGAGATTACGGCTGCAATGGTGAAGGAACTGCGCGAAAAGACCGGCGCAGGCATGATGGACTGCAAGAAGGCTCTTGCTGAAACCGGTGGCGACATGGAAGCGGCGATCGATTGGCTGCGCGCCAAGGGCATCGCCAAGGCCGACAAGAAGTCCGGCCGCACCGCTGCCGAAGGCCTCATCGGCGTTGCGAGCCAGGGCACCAAGGCCGTCGTCGTCGAAGTCAATTCCGAAACCGACTTCGTTGCCCGTAACGATGCCTTCCAGGAACTCGTCCGCGGCATCGCCAAGGTCGCTGTCTCGACCGACGGCACTGTCGAGGCTGTTGCCGCTGCGGCCTACCCGGCATCCGGCAAGTCGGTTTCCGACACGATCAAGGACGCGATCGCAACGATCGGCGAGAACATGAACCTGCGTCGTTCAACCGCTCTCTCCGTCGAGGACGGCGTCGTCGCCACCTATATCCACAATGCTGTTTCCGACGGCCTCGGCAAGCTCGGCGTTCTGGTTGCGCTGAAGTCGACCGGCGACAAGGAAGCCCTGAACGCCATCGGCCGTCAGGTCGCCATGCACATCGCCGCGACCGCGCCGCTGGCGATCCGCCCGGAAGAAGTCGATGCCGCCGTCGCCGAGCGCGAGCGCAACGTCTTCATCGAGCAGTCGCGCGCTTCCGGCAAGCCTGACAACATCATCGAAAAGATGGTCGAAGGCCGCATGCGCAAGTTCTTCGAGGAAGTCGCCCTTCTCTCGCAGGCTTTCGTCATCAATCCGGATCTGACCGTCGCCGCTGCCATCAAGGAAGCTGAAAAGGCCGTCGGCGCGCCGATCGAGGTTGCCGGCATGGCCCGTCTGCTCCTCGGCGAAGGCGTCGAGAAGGAAGAAACCGACTTCGCAGCCGAAGTCGCTGCTGCCGTCAAGGGTTGATCTTCCAGCCATATTTGGGAAAACACGAAGGGCATCGCGTGACAACGCGGTGCCCTTCGTGTATCGGGCATTCACGGCAATTTACGAGGAGCCAAGATGTCTTTAGAGCCTGTCTATAAACGTGTTCTACTCAAGGCTTCCGGCGAAGCGCTGATGGGTGGCCAGGGTTTCGGGATCGATGTGACGGTGGCGGACCGCATTGCATCCGACATCGCCGAGGCAAGGCATATGGGCGTGGAAGTCGGCGTTGTCGTCGGTGGCGGCAATATCTTCCGCGGTGTCGCGGTAGCGTCCAAGGGCGGCGACCGGGTCACCGGCGACCATATGGGCATGCTCGGCACCATCATCAACGCGCTGGCGCTGGCGACGTCGTTGCGCAAGCTGAACATCGATACGGTGGTGCTCTCGGCCATCTCCATGCCGGAGATTTGTGAAAGTTTCTCGCAGCGCGCGACCCTCTACCATCTGTCGATGGGACGCGTGGTGATCTTTGCCGGCGGCACCGGCAATCCCTTCTTCACCACCGATTCCGCTGCGGCACTGCGCGCCGCCGAAATGGGTGCGGAAGCGATCTTCAAGGGCACGCAGGTCGACGGCATCTACACCGCCGACCCCAAAAAATATCCCGATGCGACCCGCCTCGACCGGCTGACGCACCAGGAAGTGCTGGACAGAGGGCTGGCGGTGATGGACGTTGCCGCCGTGGCGCTCGCCAGAGAAAATTCCATTCCGATCATCGTCTTTTCGATCCACGAAAAAGGCGGTTTTGCTGAAATCTTGACGGGCGGTGGCCTCAAGACCATCGTCTCCGACAACTGATATAAGCTGCGCCGCGGTTTCGGCGCAGCCCTCGCTAGAACATGATGATTTTAGGCCCGATGGGCCTAAATCTGAATCATGTTCTACATTAGATAGTTAAAGCATGATGTCGCCCGAAAACCGCTGACACTTTTCGGCATCATGCTCTGGACGGGAGCATCGACATGAGTGAAGGTATAGATATCAAGGAACTGAAGCGCCGCATGGATGGCGCGATTTCCGCATTCAAGGGCGACATCGCATCGCTGCGCACCGGCCGTGCTTCGGCCAACATCCTCGACCCGGTCACGGTCGAGGCCTATGGTTCGCGCATGCCGCTGAACCAGGTCGCCAACATCACCGTGCCTGAGCCGCGCATGCTGTCGGTCTCCGTCTGGGACAAGTCGATGGTCAGCGCCGTCGAGCGCGGCATCCGCGAATCCAATCTCGGCCTCAACCCGATCATCGACGGCCAGAACCTGCGCATTCCGCTGCCGGAACTGAACGAGGAGCGCCGCAAGTCGCTCGTCAAGGTGGCGCACGACTATGCCGAAAAGAGCAAGGTGGCGATTCGCCATGTCCGCCGCGACGGCATGGACGGCCTCAAGAAGGCCGAAAAGGACGGCGTCATCGGCCAGGACGAGAGCCGGGCGCAGTCGGAACGTGTACAGAAGATGACGGACGAGACGATTTCCGAAGTCGACCGCTTGCTTGGCGAGAAGGAAAAGGAAATCATGCAGGTCTAGTGGATCTGTGCCTTTGCCTGGAAAGACCGGACGGGAAATGTCGGAATCTGTATTTGTAACTGTGCCAGAGCATGTTGCCATCATCATGGACGGCAATGGCCGTTGGGCCAAGCAGCGTGGTCTGCCGCGCACGATGGGCCATCGCAAGGGTGTGGAGGCGGTACGCGAGACAGTACGCGCCGCTGGCGCCGTCGGGATAAAATATCTGACCCTCTTTGCCTTCTCCTCGGAGAACTGGCGTCGGCCCGAAGCCGAGGTCTCCGATCTGCTCGGTCTCCTCAAGGCTTTCATCCGCCGCGACCTCGCCGAGCTCCATCGCCAGAACGTGCGGATCAAGGTGATCGGCGACCGCCACAGCCTGCGCAGCGACATTCTCGGCCTGCTGCTCGAAGCCGAGGAAACGACTAAGGACAACACGGCGCTGACGCTGGTCATCGCCTTCAATTATGGTTCTCGCGACGAGATCGCCCGCGCCGCAGTGAGCCTTGCCAGGGATGTCGAGGCTGGCCGCTTGAGGGCGCAGGACATCACCCCGGCGCTGATCAACGCCCGTCTTGATACAGCAGGTATCCCCGATCCGGATCTCATCATCCGCACCAGCGGCGAGGAGCGGCTTTCCAACTTCCTCCTCTGGCAGGCGGCCTATTCGGAATTCATCTTCCTTCCGGAATACTGGCCGGATTTCACCGCCGAGATCTTCCGTTCGGCGCTCGAGACATTCGCCTCTCGCGACCGGCGCTTCGGCGGCCTCTCGTCGCAGGCAGCCGCGGTCGGCACCTGATGCAGAGGGAATTGAAGCTCCGCATTGTTTCAGGGCTGATTCTTGCGGTCATCGTTCTCGCCGCCACCTGGTATGGCGGGCTTGCCTTCCGCATCCTGGCAGTCGTCATTGGCCTGCTGATCTACTATGAATGGTCGAAGATCACAGGTATCGCCCGCGATTGGGTTGCCAATGCCGTCGGCTGGATCGGCGAGGCGGCGATAGCCTTCCTCGTGCTTGTCGGCAATTTCGAATTCGCCGCCGGCATGCTGGCCGGCGTCACCGCCGTCGGCATCGCCCTGATCATCTTGCAGGGCACGAGCCGCTGGTTTCCGACTGGCCTGTTTTATTCCGGCGCTACCGGCCTGGCGCTTGCCGCGATCAGAAGCGATGACCGGCCCGGCCTTTACGCCATGCTCTTCGTCTTTGCCGTCGTCTGGGCAACCGATATCCTTGCCTATTTCGTCGGCAGGGCGCTCGGCGGACCGAAGCTTGCCCCTTCGATCTCGCCTGGAAAGACCTGGTCTGGCGCAATCGGCGGTGCCGCCTCGGCAGTCGCCGCCGGCGTCGTTCTCGTCCATTTTCTCCTTCCGGGCGCTGAAATCATCGCCGCCTTCGTGGCGCTCGTGCTGTCGGTTTGCAGCCAGTCCGGCGATCTTTTCGAATCGTTCATCAAGCGGAAATTCGGCGTCAAGGATTCCAGCCGTCTCATTCCGGGCCATGGCGGCGTCATGGACCGTGTCGACGGACTGATTTTTGCCTGTTTTTCGGCGTTCTTGCTTGGAGGGCTTTTTTCCCTGATAAAGGGGACCGGAATGACGTCGCTCGGCGCGGCATTGTTCGGACTCTGACAACGCGTCTGACGGAAGGCACCCATGGAAACCCTGAGCGGCATATACGCATTTTTGATGGGGAATATCGTCACCTTCATCCTCGTGCTGTCACTGCTCGTCTTCGTGCATGAGATGGGCCATTACCTTGTCGGGCGTTGGAGCGGCATTCGCATCCTTGCCTTTTCCGTCGGTTTCGGTCCGGAGATATTCGGCTTCACCGACCGCCATGGAACGCGCTGGAAGATCTCTGTGATCCCACTTGGCGGCTACGTCCGGTTCTTTGGCGACGAGGATGCCTCGAGCAAGCCCGACACCGACAAGATCGCCGCCATGTCCGAAGAGGACAGGGCGCGCTCCTTTGCCGGCGCCAAGCTATGGAAACGAGCTGTAACCGTCGCGGCTGGCCCGATTGCCAATTTTCTGCTGGCGATCGCCATCTTCACCATTCTTTTCTCAGTCTATGGCCGCATGATCGCCGATCCTGTCGTTGCCGAAGTCAAGCCTGATGGCGCTGCCGCCGCCGCCGGCATCCTTCCAGGCGATCTATTGGTCGCCATCGATGGCGGTAAGGTCGAGACCTTCGACGACGTGCGCCGCTATGTCAGCATCCGGCCGAGCCAGCAGATCGTCGTGACGATCGAGCGCGCCGGCCAGAAGCTCGACGTGCCGATGGTGCCGCAACGCACCGACACGACTGACCAGTTCGGTAACAAGGCTGAGGTCGGCCAGATCGGCATCGTCACCAACCAGCAGGCCGGCAATTTCCGCCTGCAGACCTATACGCCGCTCCAGGCGCTGCGTGAGTCTGTGCTCCAGACCCGGGATATCGTCACCGGCACCTTCAAATATATCGGTAACATCTTCAGCGGAACGATGCGCGCCGACCAATTGGGCGGGCCGATCCGCGTCGCGCAAGCCTCGGGCCAGATGGCGTCGCTTGGGATAGGCGCAGTGTTGCAGCTTGCGGCGGTGCTTTCTGTTTCGATAGGATTGCTTAACCTGATGCCGGTTCCGGTACTTGATGGCGGCCACTTGATGTTCTATGCGGTGGAAGCGGTGAGGGGAAAGCCGCTCGGCTCTTCGGCCCAGGAAATTGCATTTCGCATCGGCTTGGCGATGATCCTGACATTGATGGTTTTCACGACCTGGAACGACATTGGCTCGTTGAGAGGGTAAACGCGCAAGCGGGGCCAATTACTATTTATTTACGATGTTTCAAGGCTGTAGTGGCGAATGGGTCACGCTTGCAAATGAAGTAAACAGAAATTAACGACCTGCCTTGCTTGTATGTCAAAAGCGGGTAAAACGACACACGTGACCGGAATCGGGTTCTCCCGGAACCGGGGACGAGGGAAACAAAGGTAATAGGTGAAATGAAGGCTGGTTCAAAGTTTTTGAACGCAGTATCGGCGGTTGCGCTGTCTGCTAGTGTTGTTGCTTCGGGCGCAGGTGCTTTGACGTTCGTTTCCGCTACGGCCGCTGAGGCCGCGGTCATCCAGCGTATCGATGTGCGCGGCGCAAGCCGTGTCGGCGCGGAAGCCGTCCGGTCGAACCTTACCATCGCTCCCGGCAAGAGTTTTTCCAACAGCGATATCGATGCCTCGGTCAAGCAGCTCTACGGGACGGGCTACTTCTCCGACGTCAAGATCTCGGTCTCCGGAAGCACGCTCGTCGTCAACGTCCAGGAAGCCCAGCTCGTCAATCAGGTTGTCTTCAACGGCAACCGCAAGATCAAGGACGACAAGCTCGCGACCGTCGTCCAGACCCATGCTGCCGGCCCTTATAGCGACACCCAGATTCAGGCTGACATCCAGTCGATCAAGGACGCCTATGCCGCCACCGGCCGCAGCGAGGTCGAAGTTACGACGCAGGTGGTGCCGCTCGGCGAAGGCCGCGTTAACCTTGCCTTCGTCATCAACGAGGGGGACCGCACCAAGATCGATTCGATCAACTTCGTCGGCAACAATGCCTACAGCGCCGGCCGCCTGGCTGCCGTCATCGCCACCAAGCGTTCGAACTTCCTGTCGTTCCTGACCCGCAAGGACGTCTACAACGAAGACAAGCTCCACGCCGACGAAGAAGCGCTGCGCCAGTTCTATTACAATCGCGGCTACGCCGACATGCGCATCGTCTCTTCCGATGCCACGTTCGACGATGCGACCAACAAATACACGCTCACCTTCAACATCGAGGAAGGCCAGCGTTACGACTTCGGACCGGTGACCGTTCAGTCGACTGTCGAAGGCGTCGGCTCCGACCAGCTGCAGCCGCTCGTGCGCACTCGCGAAGGCCAGGTCTACAGCGCCAAGGAAGTGCAGAAGTCGATCGAGGCGATCTCCGATCAGGTGGCGTCTGCCGGTTATCCCTTTGCGCGTGTCACGCCGCGCGGTAACCGCGACCTTAACAACAACACGATCGGTGTTGAATATCTGGTCGACCAGGGCGAGCGCGCCTATGTCGAGCGCATCGAGATTCGCGGCAACAGCCGTACGCGCGACTACGTCATCCGCCGCGAATTCGACATGAGCGAAGGCGACGCCTTCAATCAGCAGATGATCACCAAGGCCAAGCGTCGTCTCGAAGCGCTCGGTTATTTCTCCTCGGTCAACATCTCCACCCAACCGGGCAGTTCCCCGGACCGTGTCGTGGTGGTCGTCGATGTGCAGGATCAGTCGACCGGTTCGTTCGGTGTCGGCGCGGGTTATGCCGCCGGCGGCGACGGCTTGCTGCTCGAAGCATCGATCGAGGAAAAGAACTTCCTCGGCCGCGGCCAGTACATCCGCATCTCGGCCGGTGGCGGCCAGGAAGGCTCGCGCGCTTACGGCGTCAGCTTCACCGAACCCTATTTCCTCGGCTACCGTCTGGCGGCAGGCTTCGACGTCAATCGCAGCGAAACGTCGAGCAACAGCAACTACGATTACGAGGAAACCAGCGTTGTCCTGCGCGTCACTGCGCCGATTACCGAAGATCTGGCGACGACCTTCCGCTATAACTACAAGCAGATGAAGTACGACGGCGATACCTCCGACCTGTCGGCGACCTACGCCAATCTGGTCGATGAGAGCCCGTGGACACGCTCTTCCGTCTCGCAGACGCTGACCTACAACACGCTTGACGACACCGTCCTGCCGCGTGAAGGCATCTATGCGACGGCGACGCAGGAAATTGCCGGCCTCGGCGGTGACTCGCAGTTCTACAAGATCTACGGCAAGGCCCGCTACTACCATCTGCTTGCCGACGATGCCGATATCATCGGCTCGGTCTCGGGTTCGGCTGGTTATGTCGTCCCCTTCGGCGACCATCTGAACGTCTTCGATCAGTTCACGCTGACCAACGGCGATATTCGCGGCTTCGAGAACAAGGGTATCGGCCCGCGCATCACCGGGGACCACGATGACCCGCTCGGTGGCACGACCTATTTCACGGCGTCTGCTGAAGCGACCTTCCCAATGCCGGGCTTCCCGCGTGACTTCAATCTGCGCGGCGCAGTCTTTGCCGATGCCGGCACGCTGTTTGGCAATGATGTCGAGCTTCTCGGGGCCGACCAGGCCGAGGGCACCAGCGCTTCGCTGCGTGCTTCCGTCGGTGTCGGTGTCGTCTGGCAGTCTCCCTTCGGTGCATTGCGTCTGGATTACGCGATCCCGGTCCTCAAGGAAGACTTCGACAAGACGCAGAACTTCAAGTTTGGCATCAACAACCAATTCTGATATCGGCAGTCCGGAACTGTAAGACTCAATTCCGTTCTGGAGCATTGCCGATGGAGCAAAACGTTTTTTTTCTGCCCCATGAAGGTCTGAGGCTCGCTGAGCTGGCAGAGTTTCTTGGGGCGGAGCTTGTCAATTCCGACCATGCCGATGTTATCGTCAGGTCCGTTGCCCCCATCAGCCGGGCACGGGCAGGCGATATCTGTTATATCCTGTCGCGCCGCAGCCGCGATGAACTGGCGACATGCGAAGCCTCGGCGGTGATCTGCGACAAGGCGCTCGCCGATCTCGTCCCTCAACATCTCCCTGTCATGCTGTCGTCCAATCCGCATGCGGCCTTCGCGATGGCAGGCGGCCTGTTCTATCCCACGGCATTGCGCCCGGTCGCCTTTTCCGGTGAAAGCGAGATCGCGCCAAGCGCGGTGATCAATCCGAGCGCCAAGCTTGAAAAGGGCGTGATCGTCGAGCCGATGGCCGTCATCGGGGCGCATGCCGAGATCGGCGAAGGGACGCGTATCGGCGCGCACAGTGTGATCGGCCCGAATGTCAAGATTGGCCGGGATTGTTCGATTGCGGCCGGCGCGAGCATTCTCTGCGCTCTGCTCGGCAACGGCGTCATTATCCACAACGGCGTCCGCATCGGCCAGGATGGTTTCGGTTATGCGCCGGGTCCGCGCGGCATGATCAAGATCGTCCAGATTGGCCGGGTGATCATCCAGGATAATGTCGAGATCGGCGCCAACACCACGATCGACCGTGGCGCCATGGACGATACGGTGATCGGTGAAGGCACCAAGATCGACAACCAGGTACAGATCGGCCACAACGTTCAGATCGGCCGCCATTGCGCCATTGTCGCGCAGGTCGGCATTGCCGGCAGCGCGAAGATCGGCAATGGCGTGCAGATCGGCGGCCAGGTCGGCATCAAGGGGCATGTGACGATCGGCGACGGCGTGCAGATCGCCGCCCAAAGCGGTATCATGACCGATCTTGCCGCCGGCGGACAATATGGTGGTACACCTGCGCGTCCGCTGAATGACTATCTGAGAGATGTTGCACAACTGATGTCCAAGACCAGGGTGCGCGGAAAGAAACCTGGAGGCGAGAAAAATGACTGAGGAAGCCACGACAACGCTTTCTTCGGCTGACATCATCGAGATCATGAAGCTGCTGCCGCATCGTTACCCGTTTCTCATGGTCGACAAGATCATCGAGATCGACGGCGATAACACGGCGATCGGCATCAAGAACGTCACAGTGAATGAACCGCATTTCACCGGCCATTTTCCGGAATCTCCAATCATGCCCGGCGTGCTCTTGATCGAGGGCATGGCTCAGACCGCGGGTGCGATCTGTGCCAAGAAGGATGGCCAGCCGGGCAACCTCGTCTATTTCATGACCATCGAGAATGCGCGCTTCCGCAAGCCCGTCGTGCCCGGCGATCGTGTTGAATTCCATGTCAGGAAGCAGAAGCAGCGTGGCAATATCTGGAAATTCCATTGCGATGCCAAGGTCGACGGCGCGCTTGTTGCCGAGGCCGATATCGGCGCGATGATCGTTCGTAAGGATCAGGCATGAGCACTATCGCCGAAAGCGCCCGCATCCATCCGATGGCTGTCGTTGAAGACGGCGCGACCATCGGTGAGGGCGTCAAGATCGGTCCCTTCTGCCATGTCGGCTCGCACGTCATCCTGCATGCGAACGTCGAGCTTTTGTCGCATGCGGTCGTGACCGGCCGCACCGTGATCGGCAAGGGCACGCGCATCTTCCCGATGGCGGTCGTCGGCGGCGATCCGCAGAGCGTGCATCATGGCGGCGAGGAGACGACGCTGACGGTGGGCGCCAACTGCACGATCCGCGAAGGCGTGACGATGAATACCGGCACGGCCGATTTTGGTGGCCAGACAATCGTCGGCGACAATAACCTCTTCCTTGCCAATTCGCATGTCGCGCACGACTGCCGGGTCGGCAATCATGTGATCATGTCGAACAACGTCATGCTCGCCGGCCATGTCGTCATCGAGGATCGCGTCATCCTGGGCGGCGGTTCGGCCGTTCACCAGTTCACCCGCGTCGGCCGTCAGGCCTTCGTCGGCGGGCTCTCGGCAGTGAGTTACGACGTCATTCCCTATGGCATGCTGAACGGCAATCCCGGGCTGCTGAGCGGCCTCAACGTCGTCGGCATGACGCGCGCCGGCGTCGACCGCGCCGTCATTCACAGGGTACGTCGCGCCTACAAGTCGATCTTCGAAGGAACGGGCTCCGTCCGTGAAAACGCCGCCGCCATCCGCGAAGAATATGCCGATTGCGAGCCGGTGGTCCACATCCTCGACTTCATCGCCGCCGACAGCGACCGTGCCTTATCCTCGCCGACCCGGGGGCAGAAGGGTTAGTCCGTGGCTTTATCAGGCGACACCGCTGCGGGCCGGCTGGCGATCATCGCCGGCGGCGGCCTTCTGCCTTCCTATGTCGCCGAAGCCGCGCGCGCGGCGGGCGAAAATCCCGTCATCGTCGCGCTGAAGGATGAAAGCGACCGGCGTTGGGAAGCGTATGACCATGCCGTCATCGGCATCGGCGATTTTGCAGCTCTCGAGGGCCTCTTGAACCGCTACGGCATCGGCCGTGTCGTCATGTCCGGCAGCGTGCGGCGCCGGCCGGAATGGCGCGAGGTGCGCCCGACGCTGCGCACTCTGATGAAGATGCCGGCCGTGATCCGCACCTTGCTTTCTGGCGGCGACGATAAGGTGCTGCAGATGGTGATCCGGCTGATCGAGGGAAACGGCAGGCGTGTCGTCGGTGCCCATGAGATCGCCCCCGACCTTCTTGCCGCCGTCGGCCCGCTCGGCACGGCGATACCGGGCGAAGAAGACCGGCGCGATATCAACCGTGCAGCGGAAGCCGCCGAGATGCTCGGCCGGCTCGATGTCGGCCAAGGCGCCGTCGCCATCGGCGGGCGCATCGTCGCGCTGGAGGGGCTGGAAGGCACGGACGAGATGCTGGAGCGTGTCGCCGGTCTGAGAGCCGCCGGACGCATCTCTCCACGCCGTCGCGGCGCGCTCGTCAAGCTCTGCAAGCCTCAGCAGGATATTCGCGCAGACCTGCCGGCAATCGGCGTTTCCACGGTCCTGAATGCAAAGAAGGCGGGGCTTGCCGGCGTGGCGGTCGAGGCAGGCCGTTCGCTGGTGCTCGATCGCGGCGCCGTCCTCAAGGCCGCCGATGAGGCCGGGCTTTTCGTCTGCGGCATCGATCGCGAGCTGCCGGCATGGGGGCTCGAATGACCGGGGCGCCGCTGAAGATCGCCGTCATCGCCGGCGAGGTGTCGGGCGACCTGCTCGGCGCCGATCTGGTTGCGGCCCTGAAGCGGATCCATGCCGGACCGATCGAACTCGTCGGTGTCGGCGGCGAGGGGCTTCAGGCCCAAGGTTTGAAATCGCTGTTCGATTTTTCCGAGCTGTCGATCATGGGCATCACCCAGGTGCTGAGCCGGCTGCCAAGGCTCTATACCCTGATCCGGAAGACAACGGCTGCCATCGTCGCCGCCAGGCCGGACATACTTCTCATTATCGATAGCCCAGACTTCACCCACCGAGTCGCTAAGCGTGTCCGGATCGCACTGCCCGATCTGCCGGTCGTCAATTATGTCTGTCCGAGCGTCTGGGCCTGGAAGGAATATCGCGCCACGCGCATGCTGCCCTATGTCGATCATGTGCTCGCCGTCCTGCCCTTCGAGCCGGCGACGATGCGTGCGCTCGGCGGGCCTGAGACCACCTATGTCGGCCATCGCCTGATCGCTGATCCGGCGCTGCTCGAAGCGCGGCGGCTGCGCGCCGGCAGCGCATCTGTCGGGGAAGCGGGCAAGACCATCCTGATGCTTCCGGGGTCAAGATCCTCCGAAATCGCCAAACTCCTGCCGTTCTTCGAGGATGCGGCCAATGAACTCGTCGCCCGCAACGGCCCGATGCGATTCCTGCTGCCGACCGTGCCGCACAACGAAGCGCTGGTGAAGGGTCTGGTTGCCGGCTGGGCCACGCCGCCGGAGGTGGCGGTCGGGCCGGCGCAGAAATGGAAGGCCTTTGCCGAAGCGGATGCGGCGATGGCAGCCTCCGGCACGGTGATCCTCGAACTCGCCCTTGCCGGCGTGCCGACGGTGTCCGTCTACAAGACGGATTGGATCATCCGCCTGCTCGCCCCGCGCATCAAGGTGTGGACGGGCGCATTGCCGAATATCATCGCCGATTATGCCGTCGTGCCGGAATATCTGAACGAGATCGTTCGCGGCGCCAGCCTGGCGCGCTGGATGGAGCGGCTGTCGGCCGACACGTTCCAACTGAAGGCGATGAACGAGGGTTATGATCTCGTCTGGCAACGCATGCAGACCGAAAAGCCACCCGGCGAGCACGCTGCCGAGATCCTTCTCGACGTCTTGAAAAAGAAAAAACCCGATCGTTTCTGAACTGACCGGGTTTTCTTTTGGGATCCTTTGAAGCGATCAGCGCTTTGAAACCGGGATGTAATCGCGCTTCGGTTCGCCGACATAGAGCTGGCGCGGACGGCCGATGCGCTGTTCCGGATCCTCGATCATCTCGTTCCACTGCGCAATCCAGCCGACGGTGCGGGCGAGCGCGAAGAGCACGGTGAACATGGTCGTGGGGAAGCCCAGCGCCTTCAGCGTGATTCCGGAATAGAAGTCGATGTTCGGATAGAGCTTCTTCTCGATGAAATATTCGTCGGTGAGCGCGATGCGCTCCAACTCCATGGCCACTTCGAGCAATGGATCGTCCTTGATGCCGAGTTCGCCGAGCACTTCATGCGTCGTTTTCTGCATGATCTTGGCGCGCGGATCATAGTTCTTGTAGACACGGTGACCGAAGCCCATCAGGCGGAACGGATCGTTCTTGTCCTTGGCGCGAGCGACATATTCCGGAATGTGGTCGACCGTGCCGATTTCCGTCAGCATGTTGAGCGCTGCTTCGTTGGCGCCGCCGTGGGCGGGGCCCCAGAGGCAGGCGATGCCGGCGGCGATGCAGGCGAACGGGTTGGCGCCCGACGAACCGGCGAGACGGACGGTCGAGGTCGAGGCGTTTTGCTCGTGATCGGCATGCAGGATGAAGATGCGGTCCATGGCGCGGGCAAGCACCGGATTGACCACATATTCCTCGCAAGGCACGGCAAAGCACATGCGCAGGAAGTTCGAGGCATAGTCGAGGTCGTTCTTCGGATAAACGAAGGGCTGGCCGATATGGTACTTGTAGGCCATGGCGGCAAGCGTCGGCATCTTGGCGATCATCCGCAGGCTGGCGACCATGCGCTGGTGCGGATCGGTGATGTCGGTGGAGTCGTGATAGAAGGCCGACAGCGCGCCGACGCAGCCGCACATGACGGCCATCGGATGCGCATCGCGGCGGAAGCCGGTGAAGAAGCGGCTCATCTGCTCGTGCACCATGGTGTGGTGCGTGACGCGATAATCGAAATCCTTCTTCTGCACGGTGGTCGGCAGTTCGCCGTAAAGCAGCAGGTAGCAGACCTCGAGGAAGTCGCCATGCTCGGCGAGCTGCTCGATCGGATAGCCGCGGTGCAACAGGACACCTTCGTCGCCGTCGATGTAAGTGATTTTCGATTCACAGGATGCCGTCGAGGTGAAACCCGGATCGTAGGTGAAGGAAGCCGTATTCTTGTAGAGGGCACCGATATCGATGACGCTCGGGCCGATCGTGCCGCTTTTGACAGCAAGGTCGACAGACTTGTCACCGATTTTTATTGTAGCGCTTTGATCCGTCATGCTGATCCTCCGAAATGGCGGTGGCGCCATAAAAGCGCCATAGGGGTTAAGCGTCCTCACCGATAGCTATATGATCGCGAAGCTAATGCCAAGTTACCGTGACGGCATTTTGTGCATTGCGGTATCACCTTTTAGGCACTGCAGCGATGAGCCGCACGCATATCGGAAGCCGATGATTCAACTCGTCTTTTGGCGCTTGCGATTTTCCCTCGTATTTCAATCGATTATGCTTGCCGGATTTGATCGGAGGTTGCATTCTGGCCGCCTTCGCAGCTGGGCTTGGGCGGCACATGCAGGAGTTGACCACAGTCGAATTGCGGCCGGAAGCAGGCGAAGGCCTCGCTGACTCCGCCGGTTTTTCTCCACCTGTCATGGTGACGCGCCCGACAAGAACGCAGTCGACGAGCCCCTTGCGGCACCGGCTGCCGGCAGCAGCCTCGCAATCGCTGCGTATCGGCATGCGCATGCTGAGCGAAGAGGCGGACCACGGCCGTCTGCTGCTGGTCTCGCCTGTCTTCCTCGGTGCCGGGTCAGCCTTCTGGTTTCTTGCGGCATCGGACTTTCCGCTCGTTGCATCGCTGCTCTGCCTGTTGCTGCTGATCGTCGCCGTTCTCATCGCCAGCCGCAGCCGGGCGGCATTGCGGGCAACCCTGCTGGCGCTTGCACTTGTGGCCTGCGGCATGGCCTCCGCGCAGCTCGAGAGCTGGCGGGCTTCGACCGTGATCCTCGATTCCGCCGTCACGACGACGGTGACCGGCCGTGTGGAACGGCGCGAAGGCGACGGTCGCGGCCGGTGGCGCTACATTCTTGCCGTCACCGGTACGGAGGCGCCGGAAGTGAAGCGGTCGCCCGAACGCATAACCGCGATCACCCGCGGCGCAGACGCGCCCTTCGAGATCGGTGATATCATAACCGGCAGGGCGCGGCTGACGCCGCCGGCAGGTCCAGCACTTCCTGAGCTCAACGACTTCTCCTTCGGTGCCTATTTCGATGGCATCGGCGCGAACGGCTTCTTCTACGGCGCGCCGTCGAAGGTCGACTGGCAGGCAGGTCCGCAGGCGGCAAGATCGACGTGGGAAGCTCTGCTCGAAGGGCTCTACCGGCTGCGCAGCGGCATTGGCGACCGCATAAGGTCGATCTTGCCCGGCGACACCGGCGCTTTCGCCGCTGCTCTGGTGACGGACGAGCGGCGCGCCATCTCGAATGAGACGACGGAAGCGCTGCGCCAGTCCGGCTTGGCTCATATCGTCGCCATCTCCGGCCTCAACATGGCGCTGTCGGCCGGTATCTTCTTCGTTGGGTTCCGGATGTTGCTCAGCCTCTTTCCCGGCGTCGCTGAGGCCTATCCGACGAAGAAGATCGCTGCCGCCGGCGCGCTCATCGCCGTGACCGCCTATTTCCTGATCTCGGGCTTTGGGGTCTCTGCCGAACGCGCCTTCATCATGATGGCCATCATGTTGATTGCCGTCTTCTTCGACCGGCCGTCGATCAGCCTGCGCAATGTCGCGCTCTCCGCGCTCGTCATCATCGCCATTTCGCCGTCCGAGGTCTTGGGTCCGAGCTTCCAGATGTCCTTTGCCGCGACATTGGCGCTGGTCTCGGGCTATCAGCTGTGGAAGGACCGGCGCGTCCGCGAAAACGCCTTCTTCAAGCTGCCGATCATCAGGCCGGTCGTTACGGTTGCGGGTTTCTTCGGCGGCGTCTTCCTGACGTCGCTGATCGGCGGCTTTTCAACCGCGCTGTTTTCGATCGAGCATTTTCATCGCCTGACCGCCTATGGCCTGCCGGCAAACCTCGCGACGATGCCGATCATCTCCTTTATCGTCATGCCGGCCGGGCTGCTGGCGATGCTGCTCATGCCTTTCGGTCTGGATGTTTGGGCCTGGAAGGTCGTCGGATTCGGCCTCGATCTGGTGATCGCGGTCGCAAAGACGGTATCCGGCTGGGGCGGCAATATCGACGTTGGCCGCTTGCCCGGCTGGTATTTCGCGGTCGCCGTGGCAGGCTTTCTTCTGCTGACGCTGCTCCGGACGCGACTGCGCCATTCCGGCACATCGATCATCGCAGTCTCGACGCTCATCCTGTTGCTTCTACCGGTTCCCCGGCCGCCGGATCTGGTGATTTCGGAGGATGGCAATCTCGTCGCGGTCGTCGAGGCGGCAGCAATGGCGTCCAACCGTGAACGACCGCCGGATTTCATCTTCGACCAATGGCAGAGAGCGCTGGTCCTGCCGACGCATGATCCGCCGAAGATGCTGGATGGTCCTGCTATCCCGCCGGAGGGAGAAGACCGCCGCGTCAGGCTTTCCCGCGATCAGCAGAACGAGGCGAGGACCGCGATGCGAGCGGCCGCAGCGGCCGGCGACACAAACCGCTTTTCCTGCGTCAAGAAGGCCTGGTGCGCATCAAGGCTTGGCAATGGCCATGTCGTGGCCGTCATCGACAATGCCGCCTATCTCGGCCCGGCATGCGACGCCGCCGATATCGTCGTGACGTCGGTCCGCCTGCGCTTCAACAGCTGCCGCTCAGGTGCGACGCTCTTCACCGGTGAAACGCTGCGCAGGACCGGTTCCGTCGAGTTGCGTTTCACGGGCGCCGGCCTGGAGGTCGCAACCGCATTCGATGCATTGTCGCGGCCATGGATGCGCCATCGCGCCTATGACTGGCGCAGCAATAGTTTTACCGAGCCCGGTCTAGCCAAGGTCAGTGATAGCGGCGAATAAGACCGACGAGCTTGCCCTGAACCTTGACACGGTCCGGCCCGAAAATCCGGGTCTCGTAAGCCGGGTTGGCGGCTTCGAGCGCGATCGAGGCGCCCTTGCGGCGGAAGCGTTTGAGTGTCGCTTCCTCGTCGTCGACGAGAGCAACGACGATGTCGCCAGGACTTGCGGTGCTGCCGTTGCGGATGATCACGGTGTCACCGTCAAAGATGCCGGCATCGATCATCGAATCGCCCTTGACCTCCAGCGCATAATGTTCACCGGAACCGAGCATGTCGGCCGGAACGACGATGTCGTGGGTGTTGTTCTGGATCGCCGAGATCGGAACACCGGCGGCGATGCGGCCCATGACCGGCACGGAGACTGAGTTGCCGTTGTCGGCGACGGGTTTTGCAGGGGCAGGAGCGGCGACCGGCTGTGGCTTGCCGAGGCTGCCCTCGATGACGCTCGGCGAAAAGCCACGCCGCGGTTGGATGCTGGGGCTGTAGGCCTCCGGAAGCTTGATGACCTCGATCGCGCGGGCCCGGTTCGGTAGGCGGCGAATGAAGCCACGTTCCTCGAGCGCTGTAATCAAGCGATGAATCCCGGACTTCGAAGCGAGGTCCAGGGCATCCTTCATTTCGTCGAAAGATGGCGGAACGCCGGATTCCTTCATGCGCTCATGAATGAAAAGGAGAAGCTCCTGTTGTTTGCGCGTGAGCATCGACGTTGTGACCTCGTGATTGAAACAAATCCAGAACAGACACTATATGTTCCATATGTGTTCCGCAAGTAGCTAAATTTCCGTAAAACTTGGCACCAACTCGTCGAGATTCTTATTTTCATTCGCCGGATTGGACACATGTCTTGCATTGAGGGTGGCGCTGTCGCACATCTCTTGCCGATTTGAGGAGGGATATGATGAACACGCATTCCACCAAACCGTACCCGCTGGATCATGTCGTGCTGCCGGTCGTCGACATCGATCTGGCGCGCGAAAGGCTCGGCAAGCTCGGCTTCACCGTTGCCGCCGATGCGCGCCACCCCTTCGGGACGGAGAATGCCTGCGTCTTCTTTGCCGACAAGACCTATCTGGAGCCGCTCGGGATCGCGAGCGTCGAGGAGAGCGAGGCATCGGCGCGACGAGGCAATGTCTTCACCGCTCGCAACCGGGCTTTCCGCTTCCGTTGCGGCGCGGAGGGGCTTTCGGCGGTGGCCTTCGGCAGCAAGGATGCCGGCATCGATCATCAGGATTTCGTCGGCAACGGGTCGAGCGCCGGGGAGATGCTGCAGTTCACCCGGCCGATGACGATGCCGGACGGCTCCGAGACGATTGCCGGCTTCAAGCTGGCTTTTGCCGGCGACCTGCGCGCGCCTGATCTCTTGCTCTTCACCGTCGAGCGTATCAATCCGCTGCCGGCCGACCGCGCCGCGCTGGAGACGCATGCCAATGGCGTGACCGGCATAACGGAGATCGCGCTTTGCGCGCCGGAACCGGCCGCATTCGCTGCCTTCGTCGGCCTTGCAGCGGCGCAATCGGCAGTCGAGAAAACCGGTTTCGGCGTCAATGTCGCGGCGTCGAATGCGAAAATCGGTCTGATGACGCCAGAAGGGCTGGAGGCCTATTTCGACATCGCCGGCTCATCCGCAGATCGCGGCCTGCGCGGCCGGGCAATCCTCTTTGCTGTTGCCGATCTTGCCGTGACAGAAGCGCATTTGGCTGCTAACGGGGTGACATACACGCGCAAGAACAATCGCATTCTGGTGAAGCCCGCGCCCGGGCAGGGCACGCTCTTCGCCTTCGAGGAAACACGATGAGCACTGATACGAATTCCGACGTCAGGGTCGGCGAAGGCCAAGGCCAGGTCACCTTTTCCAATACCGGCCGCCTGTCGCTGATTGCCGGTCCCTGCCAGATGGAGAGCCGCGACCACGCCTTCATGGTTGCCGGCACGCTGAAGGAGCTTTGCGGAAGGCTCGGCATCGGCCTCGTCTACAAGAGTTCCTTCGACAAGGCGAACCGGACCTCGCTCTCGGCCGAACGCGGTATCGGGATCGAAAAGGGCATGGAGGTCTTTGCCGACCTCAAGAAGGAATTCGGCTTTCCCGTCCTGGCCGACGTTCATACCGCCGAACAATGCGCCGAGGTGGCAAAGATCGTCGACGTCCTGCAGATCCCGGCCTTCCTTTGCCGCCAGACCGACCTTCTTATTGCCGCGGCCAAGACCGGCCGCGTCGTCAACGTCAAGAAGGGCCAGTTCCTCGCTCCCTGGGATATGAAGAACGTCCTGAAGAAGCTCAATGCCAGTGGCAATCCGAACGTGCTGCTGTGCGAGCGCGGCGCCTCTTTCGGTTACAACACGCTGGTTTCCGACATGCGTTCGCTGCCGATCATGGCGGCGATGGGCGCCCCCGTTATCTTCGATGCGACCCATTCCGTGGCGCAGCCGGGCGGGCAGGGCGAATCCTCCGGCGGTCAGCGGGAATTCGTGGAAACGCTGGCGCGCGCAGCGGTGGCTACCGGTATCGCCGGCGTGTTCGTCGAAACCCACCAGGACCCCGACAATGCACCTTCCGACGGCCCCAACATGGTCTATCTCAAGGACATGCCGCGGCTGCTTGAAAAGCTACTCGCCTTCGATGCGGTCGCCAAGGCTTGACGTTCAACAGCCTGACATGATCGTGCTATAGGCGAGATCCGAACACGGTCCGAAGGGCTGGAAATTGCAGCATTGTAATTTGCACGCCTTCGACTAAGACAGGTTTCGAACCGACTTATCACCCACCGAGCAGGAAGAACCCATGACTGCAATCACCGATATCATCGCCCGCGAGATTCTCGATAGCCGTGGCAACCCCACCGTCGAAGTCGATGTCTATCTCGAAGATGGCAGCATGGGCCGCGCGGCCGTTCCCTCGGGTGCCTCGACGGGCGCGCATGAGGCGGTCGAACTGCGCGACGGCGGCAAGCGCTACCTGGGCAAGGGCGTCGAAAAGGCGGTCGAAGCCGCCAACACCGAGATCTTCGACGCGATCGGCGGCATCGACGCCGAAAACCAGATCCAGATCGACAACATCATGATCGAGCTGGACGGCACGCCGAACAAGTCGCGCCTGGGCGCCAACGCCATCCTCGGCGTGTCGCTCGCCGTCGCCAAGGCTGCCGCCCAGGCGTCCGGCCTGCCGCTCTACCGCTACGTCGGCGGTGCTTCCGCCAGCCTGCTGCCGGTGCCGATGATGAACATCATCAACGGCGGCGCCCACGCGGACAACCCGATCGATTTCCAGGAGTTCATGATCCTGCCGGTCGGCGCCGATTCGATCGCCGAAGCCGTGCGCATGGGTTCGGAAGTCTTCCATACGCTGCGCAAGGAGCTTGCTAGCCAGGGCCACAACACCAATGTTGGCGACGAAGGCGGTTTCGCACCGGGTCTGAAGAGCGCGCCGGAAGCCCTCGACTTCATCATGAAGTCGATCGAGAAAGCCGGCTACAAGCCGGGCGACGACATGTGCCTCGGCCTCGACTGCGCCTCGACCGAATTCTTCAAGGACGGCAAATACGTTCTCGAAGGTGAAGGCCGCACGCTGGAATCGGGCGCCATGGCCGAATATCTGGCCGAGCTCGCCGGCAAGTATCCGATCATCTCGATCGAGGACGGCATGGCCGAAGACGATTGGGACGGCTGGAAGACGCTGACCGACCTGGCTGGCAAAAAGACCCAGCTCGTCGGCGACGATCTCTTCGTCACCAACTCCGCCCGTCTTCGCGACGGCATCCGCATGGGCGTCGCCAACTCGATCCTCGTCAAGGTCAACCAGATCGGCACGCTGACGGAGACGCTCGACGCCGTCAACACGGCGCACAAGGCGGCCTATACCGCCGTCATGTCGCACCGCTCCGGCGAAACCGAAGATTCGACCATCGCCGATCTCGCGGTCGCCACCAACTGCGGTCAGATCAAGACCGGCTCGCTGTCGCGCTCCGACCGCCTTGCCAAGTACAACCAGCTGATCCGCATCGAAGAGGGCCTCGGCCCGCAGGCCCAGTATGCCGGCCGCTCGATCATTCGCGGCTGATCGGATCTGATTTCCAATGGCTTGACCCGCGCCTTCCCGTGAACTGACCCCCGAAGGTTGGATGTCCAACTTTCGGGGGTCAGTTCACCGGCGCGGGTTTTTTATTGCGCGGTTTTTAGAGTCAACGAACGGTTAATCTCTGCGCGTTAGATTGAACGAATTGGTAATGCGTTCAAGAGCATGCGTGTATGTGGACAAAGCATCATAAGAAGAGAAAGATCGGTCGCTTCGTCATTCCGGCCATGACGGTCGCCTTCCTTTCCTATTTCGGTTATCATTGCATCCATGGCGATTACGGCCTGCGCGCGACGGAGACGTTCGAGCATCAGCGTGTCGCGCGTGAAAAAGAGCTTGCAGTCTTGAAGGCGAAGCGCGAACATCTGGAAAATCAGGTCGCGCTGCTGAGTGACGGTTCGCTCGACAAGGATATGCTGGACGAAAAAGCGCGTTATCAGCTCAACATGTCGCGTGCGGACGAGATCGTCGTCTTCAACCATTACTCCAATTAACCGAAAACAGGTTAATTGGAATTTCCGTTGTTTTTCCAATAATTTAGAGCGGAATATGAGCCATGCAATTATGGCATTGCTGTGGTCATGTTTCTTCCCTATGGTACGCGCCACCAAGAAACGACAAACCCATAGGGAGGGTTGAATGGCGCCGCGAAAGACCGCGACCGTTTCCAGCCGCAAAACTGCAGCAAAACCGGCAGCCAAAGCATCGAATGGCGGCCCGGTAGCCGACTTCGATCGCAATGAAGAGCTGAAGGCCTATCGCGAGATGCTGCTGATCCGCCGCTTCGAGGAGAAGGCCGGTCAGCTTTACGGCATGGGCTTCATCGGCGGCTTTTGTCACCTCTACATCGGTCAGGAAGCTGTCGTCGTCGGCATGCAGATGGCGCAGAAGGAAGGCGACCAGGTCATCACCGCCTATCGCGACCACGGCCATATGCTGGCAACCGGCATGGAAGCGCGCGGCGTCATGGCGGAACTGACCGGGCGTCGCAGCGGCTATTCCCACGGCAAGGGCGGCTCGATGCACATGTTCTCGAAAGAGAAGCATTTCTACGGCGGTCACGGCATCGTCGGCGCCCAGGTCTCGCTCGGAACGGGTCTTGCCTTCGCAAACCGCTACCGCGGCAACGACAATGTTTCCATTGCCTATTTCGGCGACGGCGCTGCCAACCAGGGCCAGGTCTACGAGAGCTTCAACATGGCGGCTCTCTGGAAGCTGCCGATCGTCTATATCGTCGAGAACAACCGTTACGCCATGGGCACCTCGACCGCCCGCGCCACCGCGCAGTCGAACTATTCGCTTCGCGGATCCGGCTTCGGCATCCCCGGCATTCAGGTCGACGGCATGGACGTCCGCGCCGTCAAGGCGGCCGCCGACGAAGCGCTCGAACATTGCCGTTCCGGCAAGGGCCCGATCATTCTCGAAATGCTGACCTATCGTTATCGCGGTCACTCCATGTCCGACCCGGCGAAGTATCGCTCCAAGGACGAGGTGCAGAAGATGCGCTCCGAGCATGACCCGATCGAACAGGTGAAGGCACGCCTCGTCGAAAAGGGCTGGGCTTCCGAAGACGATCTGAAGGCGATCGACAAGGATGTCCGCGACATCGTCGCCGACAGCGCCGACTTCGCCCAGGCCGATCCGGAGCCGGATGTATCCGAGCTCTATACCGACATTCTGCTCTAATCGGGGAGGGAACCCATGCCTATCGATATCCTCATGCCCGCCCTCTCTCCGACCATGGAAGAAGGCACACTGTCCAAATGGCTGAAGCAGGAAGGTGACAAGGTCACCTCAGGCGACGTGATCGCCGAAATCGAAACCGACAAGGCGACGATGGAAGTCGAAGCCGTCGACGAAGGCGTCATCGGCAAGCTTCTGGTTCCTGCCGGAACCGAAGGCGTCAAGGTGAACGCCAAGATCGCCGTTCTCCTGCAGGACGGTGAATCCGCATCCGACATGTCTGCGTCCGCTCCGGCAGCAGCGCCGGCTCCTGCTGCTGCACCGCAGGCCGCGCAAGAGGAAAAGCCGGCTGCCGCAACTCCGGCATCCGCACCCGTTCCGGCCGAGCCGAAAGCCCAGGTGCAGAACGATCCGGAAATCCCGGCCGGCACCGAAATGGTGTCGACGACCGTGCGCGAAGCGCTGCGCGACGCCATGGCCGAGGAAATGCGCGCCGACGAAAACGTCTTCGTCATGGGCGAAGAAGTCGCCGAATACCAGGGCGCCTACAAGGTCACGCAAGGGCTGCTGCAGGAATTTGGCCCCCGCCGCGTCGTCGATACGCCGATTACCGAGCATGGCTTTGCCGGCGTCGGCGTCGGTGCAGCCATGGCCGGCCTTCGGCCGATCGTCGAGTTCATGACCTTCAACTTCGCCATGCAGGCGATCGACCAGATCATCAACTCCGCCGCCAAGACGCTTTATATGTCCGGCGGCCAGATGGGCGCTCCGATCGTCTTCCGCGGCCCGAATGGTGCAGCCGCTCGCGTCGGCGCCCAGCACAGCCAGGATTATGCTGCCTGGTATAGCGCCATTCCCGGCCTGAAAGTCGTCATGCCCTATACGGCATCCGACGCCAAGGGCCTGCTGAAGGCTGCAATCCGCGATCCGAACCCGGTCATCTTCCTCGAAAATGAAATTCTCTACGGTCAGCACTTCGACGTGCCGAAGCTCGACAATTTCGTGCTGCCGATCGGCAAGGCCCGCATCCATCGTCCGGGCAAGGACGTCACGGTCGTCTCCTTCGGCATCGGCATGAGCTATGCCACCAAGGCTGTCGCCGAACTCGAGAAGATCGGCATCGACGTCGAACTGATCGACCTTCGCACCATCCGCCCGATGGACCTGCCGACTGTCATCGAATCGGTGAAGAAGACCGGCCGTCTGGTCACCGTCGAGGAGGGTTATCCCCAGTCCTCCGTCGGCACCGAAATCGCCACCCGCGTCATGCAGCAGGCCTTCGACTATCTCGATGCGCCGATCCTGACGATCGCAGGCAAGGACGTTCCGATGCCTTACGCCGCCAATCTCGAAAAACTCGCCCTTCCGAACGTCGGCGAAGTGGTCGATGCGGTGAAGGCTGTTTGCTACAAATAAGGGGAGGGTGTTTCGATGCCGATCAATATCACGATGCCCGCCCTCTCTCCGACCATGGAGGAAGGCAATCTTTCCAAATGGCTGGTCAAGGAAGGCGACAAGGTCAAGTCTGGCGATGTGATCGCCGAGATCGAGACCGACAAGGCGACGATGGAAGTCGAAGCCGTCGATGAAGGCACGGTCGCCAAGCTCGTCGTTGCCGCCGGCACCGAAGGCGTCAAGGTCAATGCGCTGATCGCGGTTCTCGCCGCCGATGGCGAGGATGTCTCCGCTGCCGCAAGCAGTGCGGGTTCCGCCGCTCCGGCACCGAAAACCGACGGTGCAGCCGCGCCGAAAGCCGAGGCTGCACCGGCTCCGGCCCAGTCTGCTCCGGCTGCTGCACCTGTAACCACCGCCGCGCCCGCCTCGGTTTCGTCTCATGGCAACCGCACCTTCTCTTCGCCGCTCGCTCGCAGGCTGGCCAAGGAAGCGGGTATCGACCTTTCGGCGGTCGCAGGCTCCGGCCCGCACGGCCGCGTGGTCAAGAGCGACATCGAAACCGCCGTTGCCGGTGGTGGCGCCAAGGCCGCTGCCGCGCCTGTATCCGCGACCGCCGCGCCGGCTCCGGCCGCCGCTGCACCGAAGGGCGCCTCCGAAGAGGCCGTGCTCAAGCTCTTCGAACCTGGCTCCTACGAGCTCGTGCCGCATGACGGCATGCGCAAGACGATCGCCAGGCGCCTGGTCGAATCCAAGCAGACGATCCCGCATTTCTACGTCAGCCTCGATTGCGAGCTCGATGCACTGCTGGCGCTACGCGCCCAGCTGAACGATGCGGCCCCGCGCAAGGACAACGCTCCGGCCTACAAGCTCTCGGTCAACGACATGGTGATCAAGGCCATGGCGCTGGCGTTGCGCGACGTTCCGGATGCCAATGTTTCCTGGACCGACAGCAACATGGTCAAGCACAAGCATGCCGATGTCGGCGTCGCGGTCTCGATCCCCGGCGGCCTGATCACGCCGATCATTCGCAAGGCCGAGGAAAAGACCCTGTCGACGATCTCCAACGAGATGCGCGATCTCGGCAAGCGGGCCAAGGACCGCAAGCTGAAGCCTGAGGAATATCAGGGCGGCACCAGCTCGGTCTCCAACATGGGCATGATGGGCGTGAAGAACTTCGCGGCCGTCGTCAACCCGCCGCATGCGACGATCCTCGCGGTCGGTGCCGGCGAACAGCGGGTCGTCGTCAAGAACGGCGAAATGGCGATCGCCACCGTGATGTCAGTCACGCTCTCGACCGACCATCGCTGCGTCGACGGCGCGCTCGGCGCCGAACTGCTCCAGGCCTTCAAGGGCTACATCGAGAACCCGATGGGCATGCTTGTCTGATAGCGGCGCGGAGGCGGAAATGACCAAGACCGTTCTTTGCTATGGCGACTCGCTGACCTGGGGTTATGACGCCGAGACGATCGGCCGTCATGATTACAAGAATCGCTGGCCGAGCGTGCTTCAAGCCGCGCTCGGCAGTGAGGCGCGCGTCATCGCCGAAGGCCTGAACGGTCGCACGACCGCTTTCGACGACCACCTGGCCGATTGCGACCGCAACGGTGCGCGCATCCTGCCGACGGTCCTGCAGACGCATGCGCCGCTCGACCTCGTTGTCCTTCTGCTCGGCACCAACGATATGAAGCCGGTTGTGGCGGGTTCGGCCTTTGCCGCATGCCAGGGCATCAGCCGGCTCGTGCGGCTGATCCGCAATCACGCCTGGCCCTTCGAATTCGATGGGCCGGAGATTCTGATCGTGGCGCCGCCGGCGATCCGTGCGACGGGCAATGTGCCCTTCGCCGCGTCGTTTCCCGGCGGCATCGAGGAATCGGCAAAGCTTGCAACGCTTTATCGTGATCTTGCCGACGAACTCGGTTGTGGCTTCTTCGACGGCAATTCCGTCGCCAAGACCACACCGATCGATGGCATCCATCTCGATGCGGAGAATACGCGTGCGCTCGGCCGCGGGCTGGAATCAATCGTGCGGATGATGCTGGGGATCTGAGCATGACCTCCTTCATGAGCGAGGACGAAGCCGTCGGCAGCTGGCGGAATGCTGTCATTGGCGAGGTCGCGGGTGTGGCGATCGGCCAAGCGCTGGATGAGGGGATAGGCGATATCGAGGCGACGATTCCGGCGAGCGCACCAATGCTCGCCTTGCAGAAAACAGTTGTGGGAAGCTGGTTCATCGGCAGTCTCGGCGTCTATCGCCATCTGCGTGGCATCGGCATCGGACGCAGGCTGCTGGACGATCAGATCGTAAGGGCGGATCGGCGGCCGGTCAGTCTCATTACCGCAAGTGATAACGAAGCGGCTTTGTCGCTTTATGCAAGAAACGGATTCCTGGAGGCTGCGCGCGCCGATGCCGTGCCGCTCTTCGAAAACAGCAAGAGACACGCGTGGGTGCTCATGACCCGCAGCGCAGCGTAACAAAGGGCAGGAAACACATGGCTGAATCCTACGACGTCATCATCATCGGCTCGGGTCCCGGCGGCTATGTCGCCGCCATCCGTGCCAGCCAGCTCGGACTCAAGACCGCGATCGTCGAGCGCGAGCATATGGGCGGCATCTGCCTGAACTGGGGCTGCATACCCACAAAGGCGCTGCTGCGCTCGGCCGAGGTGCTCGACCATGCCAATCATTTCAAGGATTACGGCCTCGTTCTCGAAGGCACGGTCAAGCCGGATGCCAAGGCCGTCGTCGGCCGCTCGCGCGCCGTTTCCGCCCGTCTGAATGCCGGTGTCGGCTTCCTGATGAAGAAGAACAAGATCGACATCATCTGGGGCGAGGCGAAGATCACCAAGCCAGGTGAGATCGTCGTCGGCAAGCCGTCGAAGCCGGTCGTCGAGCCACAGCATCCGCTGCCGAAGAACGTCAAGAGCGGCGAGGGCACCTATAGCGCAAAGCACATCATCATCGCCACCGGCGCCCGCCCACGTGCGCTGCCCGGCATCGAGGCGGATGGCAAGCTGGTCTGGACCTATTTCGAGGCGCTGAAGCCGGATGTGCTGCCGAAGTCGCTGATCGTCATGGGCTCTGGCGCGATCGGCATCGAATTCGCCAGCTTCTATCGCTCGATGGGCGTCGAGGTGACGGTCGTCGAAGTCATGCCGACCATCATGCCGGTCGAGGATGCCGAGATCACCGCGATCGCCCGTAAGCAGCTTGAAAAGCGCGGGCTCAAGATCTTCACCAGCTCCAAGGTCACCAAGGTCGAGAAGGCGGCCGACAGCGTTACCGCTCACGTCGAGAACGCTGATGGCAAGGTGCAACAGATCACCGCGGACCGGTTGATTTCGGCCGTCGGCGTTCAGGGCAATATCGAAAATCTCGGTCTCGAGGCGCTCGGCGTCAAGACAGACCGCGGCTGCGTCGTCATCGATGGCTACGGCAAGACCAATGTCGCCGGCATTTATGCGATCGGCGATGTCGCCGGCCCACCGATGCTGGCCCACAAGGCAGAGCATGAGGGCGTCGTCTGCGTCGAAAAGATCGCCGGCCTCCCGAACGTTCATCCCACAGACAAGGACAAGGTGCCGGGCTGCACCTATTGCCAGCCGCAGGTCGCCTCCGTCGGTGTCACCGAAGCAAAAGCCAAGGAACTGGGCCGCGACATCCGCGTCGGCCGCTTCCCCTTCTCTGCAAACGGCAAGGCGATCGCGCTGGGCGAGGATCAGGGCCTCTGCAAGGTGATCTTCGACAAGAAGACCGGCGAGCTGCTCGGCGCCCACATGGTCGGCGCCGAAGTCACCGAGCTCATCCAAGGCTTCGTCGTTGCGATGAATCTCGAGACCACCGAGGAAGAACTGATGCACACGATCTTCCCGCATCCGACCGTGTCGGAATCGATGAAGGAAGCGGTGCTCGATGCTTACGGCCGCGTCCTGAACGCTTGATAATTTCCGATCCCGCCCTCTATGTCCGGAGGGGAAAGCCACTCCGAGGGTGGAAAAAACGAAAGGAAATCATCATGTCTATGGAGACGCAGGCGTTGCTGGTATTTTTGCTGATCGGCCTGGTTGCAGGCTTCCTCGCAAGCCTGGTCGTCGGTGGCGGTGGGCTGATAAGATGCCTGCTGAGCGGCATCATCGGCGCCTTCGTCGGCGGCTATCTGTTCAGCGCACTCGGCATTTCGCTGGGCATTGAAAACGCACTGGTGGTGCAGATCATCCACGCCACGGTCGGTGCCATTATAGTGGTTCTGATCGCAAGAGCGGTCGCTTAAGGGTCAAAAGAGGGCGGGGCAGGAATGGAAAGCGTCGGCTGGATTTCGGCAATCATCATCGGCGGGCTTGCGGGCTGGCTCGCCGGCAAGCTGATGGAAGCGCGATACGGGATTTTCCTGAATATCGTGCTCGGCATCGTCGGCTCGGTCATCGCAAGCGCCATCCTCGCGCAGTTTCATCTCGAGGTGGTCGGCGGGCGGCTCGGCTATTTCGTGACGGGTTTCCTCGGCGCCTGCTTGTTGATATTCCTTGCGCGGCTGGTGCGGCGCTAGATCCGAGTGAGATTTGCCGCATAGGGGCGATAGAAAGCTGAAACTGCAATGGTGACCATCCTCGATACGATCAATCCCGACGCCAAGCGCGTGCGGCATCCGGAGAAGGCGCATCGGCCGGACACGGAAGTCATGCGCAAGCCGGACTGGATTCGCGTCAAGGCGCCGACCTCCAAGGGTTATGCCGAGACGCGCGCGATCGTGAAGGAGCACAAGCTCGTCACCGTCTGCGAGGAGGCCGGCTGCCCGAATATCGGCGAGTGCTGGGACAAGAAGCATGCGACGTTCATGATCATGGGCGAGATCTGTACCCGCGCCTGTGCCTTCTGCAACGTCGCCACCGGCAAGCCGAATGCGCTCGACATGGCTGAGCCCGAGAATGTCGCCAAGGCGGTCAAGCAGATGGGCCTCAGCCACGTCGTCATCACCTCGGTCGACCGTGACGACCTGGAGGACGGCGGCGCCGAGCACTTCGAAAAAGTGATCTGGGCAATCCGTGCCGCCTCGCCGATGACGACGATCGAGATCCTGACGCCCGATTTCCTGAAGAAGCCGGGTGCGCTGGAGCGCGTCGTCGCCGCCAAGCCCGACGTCTTCAACCACAATATGGAAACGGTGCCCGGCAACTATCTGACGGTTCGCCCTGGCGCCCGTTACTTCCATTCCGTTCGCCTGCTGCAGCGGGTGAAGGAACTCGATCCCACCATGTTCACCAAATCGGGCATCATGGTTGGTCTCGGCGAAGAGCGAAACGAAGTCCTCCAGCTGATGGATGATCTACGCACAGCCGATGTCGATTTCCTGACGATCGGCCAGTACCTGCAGCCGACCCGCAAGCACCACAAGGTCGAAAGCTTCGTCACCCCCGACGAGTTCAAGTCCTACGAGACCGTTGCCTACAGCAAGGGCTTCCTGATGGTCGCCTCCAGCCCGCTGACCCGCTCTTCCCACCATGCCGGCGACGACTTCGCCCGGCTGCGGGCGGCGCGCGAAAAGAAGCTGCTGATCGCCGCCGAGTAAGATCCGGCACTTGCTTTATCAGACTGCTGATAAAGTCGACCAACCATGCTTCGGCTGATCGAGCTGGTGCCACGGTTGCCCTGTTCGCGCCAATGGCTGCCCCTCACCCCAACCCTCTCCCCGTAAACGGGGCGAGGGGACGTGGCCTGCGAGAAGTGGGCGGGGGACGGAGAGGTCGCGGCATATTCCCTTCGCCCCGCAAGCGGGGAGAAGGTGCCGGCAGGCGGATGAGGGGCCGGCCTCGCCGTTCTCCTCGGCCGAGGTGTCGTATCTTGAGGGCGACGATGAAGGTCAAATTCGGTTTGAAGTCGACGCTGATCGAAGCCGACCGCATCCTGGTGATTGGCTGCCCCGGTAGCGGCAAGAGCACGCTCGCAAAGCGGCTTTCGCGAGCGCTCGGCCTTGGCTATATCTCCATGGACCGCGACTTTTACTGGCTGCCGGGCTGGAGAAAGAGGCCGCGCGACGAGATCGACCGCCTGATCGCCAAGGCCGTGGCGGAAGAGCGCTGGATCATGGATGGAACCGGGCTGAACTCCTTCGATCTTCGCCTGCCCCGCGCCGACGCCGTCATTTGGCTTCGGCTGCCGAGATATGCATGCCTTTACGGCGCCATATCGCGAGCGTTCCGTTATTTCGGGCGCAACCGCCCGGAACTGCCTGCCGGCTGCCCTGAACATCTGTCGCTGGGCGCGCTTGCCTATATCTGGAATTTCGAGCGCGAGGCCGCCCCCTTGATCGAAGCAGCACTTCGGGATCATGTCGCCGGCATCGCCGAGCACGGCTCTGACGTGCCGGTTCTTCAGCTAAAATCCCGCCGCCAGATGCGCGAGCTTCTTGATCTTCTCGGCCGGCCCGCTTAATTGCCGACTATGCCGCAATTCGAAACACACCGTCCCGTCCCGCATTCGCCCGAGCAGATGTTCGACCTCGTCGCCGACGTCGAGCGCTATCCGGAATTCCTGCCGCTTTGCGAAGCGCTCGCCATCAGGAGCCGCAAGGAGCGCGACGGCAAGATCCTGCTCGTCGCCGACATGACGGTCGGCTATAAGGCGATCCGCGAGACCTTCACGACCCAGGTGCTGCTGAACCGGGCCGAGCACGTCATTGAGGTCAAATATATCGATGGCCCGTTCAAATATCTCGACAATCGCTGGCATTTCGCCGAGACGCCGTCCGGCGGCTGCACCGTCGATTTCTTCATCGATTACGAGTTCAAGAGCCGTATTCTCGGCGCGTTGATGGGCTCGATGTTCGACCGCGCCTTCCGCATGTTCACCGAAGCCTTCGAGACCAGGGCAAACAGGATCTACACACCGGCTTGATGAGCGAACCGGCCTCAGGCAGCAAGAAGCGAGCGCACCATCTCCAGCGCCGTCCTGATCGTCGCTAGCCGAACCTCGCTGCGGCCGATATCGCCATAGTGCATTTTCCGATGGATGAGCGCGCCGGCGCGCGATTTGGCGGCGAGGTGCACGAGGCCGACCGGCTTTTCGGCGGATCCGCCGCCGGGGCCGGCAATGCCTGTGACGGCGACGGCGATCTCGGCGCGTGAGCGGAAGAGGGCGCCATGCACCATCTGTCGCGCCGTTTCCTCCGAGACCGCGCCGAAGCGCGAGAGCGTTTCCGCCTGCACGCCGAGCATCTCGATCTTTGCGCTATTCGTATAGGTGACGAAGCCGCGGTCGACGACGGCGGACGAACCCGAAATCTCCGTCAGCGCCCCGGCGATCAGGCCGCCGGTGCAGGATTCGGCGGTCGAGACCATCAGCCCTGCAGCCGTGAAGTCACGGATGATCGCCTCCGCCGTGGAAATTATATCTTGAGGAAAAAGGCTCATCCTTTCCTCCCGCGATAGACGACGGTGGCAGTCGCGATCGCCGCGATGCCTTCGCGTCGGCCGACGAAGCCGATCGTCTCGTTGGTCGTCGCCTTGACCGAGCAGCGCTCGATATCGATTCCGAGATAGTCCGACAGTTTCGCCCGCATGGCGTCTCGATGCGGGCCGACTTTCGGCGCCTCGGCGATCAGCGAGACGTCGGCACTCATGATCGTGCCGCCGCGCTCGCGCACGATCCGGGCGGCATATTCGATGAATATCCGCGAGGCTGCCCCCTTCCATTGCGGGTCGGACGGCGGAAAATGATCGCCGATATCGCCGGCGCCGCAGGTGGCGAGCAGCGCGTCCGTCAGCGCATGCAGCGCAACGTCGGCATCGGAGTGTCCTTTCAGCTTCTGGTCATGCGGAATGAACACGCCGCAGAGCGTCACGCCATCGCCGGCGACGAGCTGGTGCACGTCGTAGCCGTTGCCGGTGCGCACGTCCGGAAGCAGCGACGTCGACAGCTTGTCGTCGGCCATGGCAATATCGTTCTTGACCGTCAGCTTGACGTTGTCGGCCGTGCCCTCGACGATTGTCACCGGAATGCCCAGCCATTCGGCGATCGAGGCGTCGTCGGTGAAATCGCCTCGACCGCTCGCGGCTGCCTTCTCATGCGCCTCGAGGATCGTTTCGAAGGCGAAGGATTGCGGCGTCTGCGCCGCGTAGAGATGCTCGCGGGACACCGTGGTCAGCACGGTGCCGGCATTATCGGCGCGTTTCAGCGTGTCGGTGACCGGGATCGCCGGCAGGACCGCCTGGGCTCCGGCGCGAAGGCTCGCGGCAATGCGATCGAGCAGCACATGGTCGAAGAAAGGTCGCACGGCATCATGGATCAGCACGTGACTGATGTGCTTGTCCTTGAGGTATCTGAGGCCTGCCAGGACGGATTGTTGCCTCGTTGCACCCCCATGCACCGTTTCGATGGGCGTTGCCGAGATGATGTGGCGGAAGGCTCTCGCAAACAGCGCCTCGTCATCTGGATGAATGACCACGACGATCTCAGTTGCCGCTTCCCATGTCATGAAGTTTTCAAGCGTATGCACGATAACCGGTTTGCCGCCGATCATGCGATACTGCTTGGGGCCTTCCTTGGAGGATCCTGCGCGCTCGCCGCGGCCGGCGGCAACGATGACAATTCCAGCCGATATCGGTTGCTTAGAAGGCATTTGCAGCATAAATCCCCTAAATTATGCGGAATTGACCGGAGTGCTCTAACGTCTTGCTTGGGCCTTTTCCAGCATCTGCCCGAAAAATATCAATTCCGGTGCCAGCCCCCTTGGCAAGCCAGGGAATAGTGGCTAAAAATAATGCAGTTCTATTGTATGCCCGAAAGATAATCATTTGATTTCCCAGGACCTCGCAGCGCCTTTCCGAATCGGACCCGTGTCTGTGCGGAACCGCGTTGTGCTGGCGCCGATGTCCGGCGTCACCGACATGCCCTATCGAGAGCTTGCCTGGCGCTTCGGCGCCGGCCTCGTCGTCACAGAAATGGTGGCGAGCCGTGAACTGGTCAACGACACCGCCGAATCCTGGTCGCGGCTCAGCGCTGCCGGCTTCCGGCCGCATATGGTGCAGCTTGCCGGGCGCGAGGCGCACTGGATGGCGGAGGCGGCCAAGATCGCCGCCGATCACGGCGCCGATATCATCGACATCAACATGGGTTGCCCGGCAAAGAAGGTGATCGGCGGTTATTCCGGCTCGGCGCTGATGCGCGACCCCGATCACGCGCTCGGCCTCATCGAGGCGACGGTCAAGGCTGTCGACATTCCGGTAACGCTGAAGATGCGCCTCGGCTGGGATGAGAATTCCATCAACGCGCCTGATATCGCCCGTCGCGCCGAAGCCGCCGGCATCCAGCTTGTGACCATTCATGGGCGCACCCGCATGCAATTCTATGAAGGTCGCGCCGATTGGGATGCTATCCGCGCCGTACGCGAGGTGATCTCCATTCCGCTGATCGCCAATGGCGATGTCGAAACTGCTGGCGACGCGCAGGAAATATTGCGTCGCTCCGGCGCCGATGCCGTGATGATTGGCAGGGGCTGTCAGGGCAGACCGTGGCATGCCGGCGTCCTTGCCGGTGCGCCCGAGCCGCGACGCCAGGAGATCGCCGATATCGCCGTCGAACATTACCGGATGATGCTGGATTTCTACGGCGAAGCGGTGGCGATCCGCCACGCCCGCAAGCACCTTGGCTGGTATCTCCAGCGTTTCGCCCCGGCTCTGTCAGGCGCTGAAAAGGCGGAGATCATGACCTCGCGCGATCCGCGCGAGGTGGCCGCGCGCCTTTATGATGCGCTGGCTGTGAATATTGTCGACAGCCGGGAGGCGGCATGACGAAGGATATGATATCTCCGTCCGATCACGCCGGCGGGACCGTCGCCATGGCCGTACTGAACGCCATCCAGAACCCGGTCATCATGGTCGACGAATCCGGGTTCGTCGTTTTCGCCAATTGGGAGGCGGAGGCCTTCTTCGGTGCCAGCGCCTCGCATCTGGCGCGTTACCGCATCTCGACCTTCATCCCTTTCGGCAGCCCGCTGCTTGCCCTCATCGACCAGGTGCGCGAGCGCAAGGCGCCGGTCAACGAATATCGCGTCGACCTGAGTTCGCCCCGCCTCGGACAGGACAAGCTCGTCGATCTCTACGTCGCCCCGGTGCTCAGCGAGCCCGGCGCCGTCGTCATCGTCTTTCAGGAACGCTCGATGGCCGACAAGATCGACCGGCAGCTGACGCATCGCGCCGCCGCCCGCTCGGTGACCGGCCTTGCCTCGATGCTGGCGCATGAGATCAAGAACCCGCTCTCTGGTATACGCGGCGCTGCCCAGCTGCTCGAACAGTCTGCGGTCGACGAGGATCGGGCGCTGACCCGGCTGATCTGCGACGAGACCGATCGCATTGTGTCGCTGGTCGACCGTATGGAAGTCTTTTCCGACGAACGTCCTGTCGACCGCATGCCGGTCAATATCCATTCCGTGCTCGATCATGTGAAGGCGGTCGCCAAGGCAGGTTTTGCCCGCAACATCCGGGTCACCGAGAGTTACGACCCGTCGCTGCCGGCCGTCTATGCCAATCGCGACCAGCTCGTCCAGGTCTTCCTCAATCTGGTGAAGAACGCCGCCGAAGCGGTCGGCGATCGGCCGGACGGCGAGATCATGCTGACGACCGCCTATCGCCCGGGCATCCGTCTTTCGGTCGCCGGCACGCGCGAGAAGATCTCGCTGCCGCTGGAATTCTGCGTCCACGACAACGGCCCCGGCGTTCCCCTCGATCTGTTGCCGCATCTCTTCGATCCCTTCATCACCACCAAGCCGAACGGCAGCGGCCTCGGCCTGGCGCTGGTCGCCAAGATCATCGGTGATCACGGCGGCATCATCGAATGCGACAGCCAGAACAGCCGCACGACATTCCGCGTTCTCATGCCGGCGTCGAAGGACGCCTCGCTTGAAGACGCTTCTATAGCAAGCTCGACAGGACCTTCTCGATGACAGCCACGATCCTCGTTGCAGATGATGATGCGGCCATCCGGACCGTGCTCAACCAGGCTTTGAGCCGCGCCGGCTATGACGTTCGCATCACCTCCAACGCCGCTACCCTCTGGCGCTGGATTTCCGCGGGCGAGGGCGATCTGGTCGTCACCGATGTGGTGATGCCCGACGAAAACGCCTTCGACCTGCTGCCGCGCATCAAGAAGGCGCGGCCCGACCTGCCCGTCCTGGTCATGAGCGCCCAGAACACCTTCATGACCGCCATCAAGGCCTCGGAAAAAGGCGCCTACGACTATCTGCCGAAGCCCTTCGACCTCACCGAGCTGATCGGCATCATCGGCCGGGCGCTGGCGGAACCGAAGCGCAAGCCCGCCAAGCTCGAAGACGACATGCAGGACGGCATGCCGCTCGTCGGCCGGTCGGCGGCAATGCAGGAAATCTACCGCGTGCTCGCCCGGCTGATGCAGACGGACCTGACGCTGATGATCACCGGCGAATCCGGCACCGGCAAGGAACTCGTCGCCCGCGCGCTGCACGACTACGGCAAGCGCCGCAACGGCCCGTTTGTTGCAATCAACATGGCGGCGATCCCGCGCGACCTGATCGAATCCGAACTTTTCGGCCATGAGAAGGGCGCCTTTACCGGCGCGCAGACCCGCTCGACCGGCCGTTTCGAACAGGCCGAAGGCGGCACGCTCTTCCTCGACGAGATCGGCGACATGCCGATGGACGCCCAGACACGGCTCTTACGCGTCCTGCAGCAGGGCGAATACACCACCGTCGGCGGCCGCACGCCGATCCGCACCGACGTGCGCATCGTTGCCGCCACCAACAAGGACCTGAAGCAGGCGATCAACCAAGGTCTCTTCCGCGAGGACCTCTATTACCGCCTCAATGTCGTGCCGCTGCGCCTGCCGCCGCTGCGCGATCGCGCCGAGGACATTCCCGATCTGGTGCGCCATTTCATCCAGCAGGCCGAAAAGGAAGGCCTCGGCTCCAAGCGCTTCGATCAGGAAGCGCTCGAACTGATGAAGGCCTATGCCTGGCCGGGCAACGTCCGCGAACTGGAAAACCTCATCCGCCGTCTGATGGCGCTCTATCCGCAGGATGTCATCACCCGCGAGATCATCGACGCCGAACTTCGTTCCGACGTGCCTGACAGCCCGATCGACAAGGGGCCGATCCGCAGCGGCTCGATGACGATCGCACAGGCGGTCGAGGAGAACATGCGCAGCTACTTCGCAGGCTTCGGGGACAATCTGCCGCCGCCCGGCCTCTATGATCGCGTGTTGACCGAAATGGAATATCCGCTGATCCTTGCCGCCCTGACGGCGACGCGCGGCAACCAGATCAAGGCCGCCGATCTTCTCGGTCTCAACCGCAACACCTTGCGCAAAAAGATCAGGGAACTTGGCGTTTCGGTCTACAGGAGTTCCCGCACTGCCTGAGTGTGTTCGCGCTCGCATCGGGCCGGCATGCGGCCTGATGCCAGAGTTGGCGCCGCGGCGGGCTGTATGAGTCGAGAAGTCGTGGGTTTCATGGACGACTTCATCGTTCAAACCCAGTCTGCTATTCCAGACGTCGTACTCAGAAGTGGATAACGACGCCGAGGATCGGACCCCTGCTGGACGACGTCGAAGACAAAGCCGTCATTGTCGTAGTCGACGCCGAGTGCGCGGTATCCTGCAACGGCCGAGATCGTATCGGTGAACTTGTACCCGACCGCGAGCGCCACATCCCAGTCGAGATCCGCGCCGCCGGCACCGACGTTTGTCGAATGCGTTCGTCGGGTTTCTGTGGCAGTTGTCCTGACGGTAGCGCTACCGCGGCTGAAGGGCCTTGGAGCCGTCGATCGGCAGCGACATGGTCGCCAGCACCTCGTCCCTCACAAGCAGCCCGGCCGTTTGCAGATCGGCAATCATCCGTGACCGGTCCTGTGGCTGGAAATTGCGCACCTTGAGTTCGGCCACGATGTTCGGAATGAAGTCGGGTCTCATTTCTTTGAACCGCGCGGCCTCTCTGCGGGCGTCCTCGATCATTCCAGCGTCGACGTAGATGACGGCAGCCACCGCATGGAATAGCGGGAACTTCTGCAGGTCCGCCTGCCTGATCTCGGTGACTGCGGTCTTATCGTCGTGCAACATGTAGGCTGCGAGTGCGCGCGTTCCGCGATAGTAGCCGCCGCCGGCAGGGTTGAGATCAATGGCACGATCCAGCAGCGCTGCCCCGCGCTGCCACTCCCCGCTCATCGCCACCCGGGTACCAAATTCTGCCAGCAATTCGGTGTCGTTCGGATTGGTCGCCAGTGCCCGTTCGCCGATCTGAAGTGCCTCCGAAACCCGCTGGCTGAAAAACAACGCCGTCATCAGCGCCTGAAGGGCGCGGGTGTTGCCGGGATCCAGTTGCACGGCACGGCGGGCGGCTTGAAAGCTGCGATCTATCGGCGTGGACGAAATGGGCTTCCGGTTGAACCTGAAACGATCCTCGTCAAGATAGATTATCGACAACATCGCCCAGGCGGTCGCAAAGGATGGATAGCGGGCGACAGCACTTTCGAGGCAGTTTCGAACCTCTCCGTGCCGCTCGCTGCTTAACTCGGCACGGTAAGCATAAAAGCTAAGCGTGCAGCCGTAGATGCCGAGATCATCGGGCGGCGGATTGGAAACATCGGCCTGGGCCATGATGCCATAGGGCTGCGCCACAGCGGTCGCAACCTTGTTTGCAACGTCGGACTGGATGGTGAACAGGTCGCGGACGCCGATGTCGTCGTCGTAGGTCTGCGACCAGAGGATCTCATCGGTCTGCGTGTCGAGCAGACGTGCCGTCACACGCAATCGGCTTCCGGAGACGCGAACACCGCCTGCCAGCAGGAAGCGTGCGCCAAGTTCCCCGCGAATCCGCGATGTCTCCACTTCTGGCGGCAACGATTTGGACGTCTCGCGACCGAAGACCTTGATCTCCTTGAAGCGGGGAAGGGCAGTGAGGAGTTCCTCGGTCAGGCCCGTGGTGTAGAGTTCCGCCTGAGGACCATCACCGAGATTGGCAAATGGAGCGATCACCAATGTCGGTCCGTCAGATCCCGTTATGTGAGCAGTCGCAAACGGCCAGATCGAGCCAAATCGAATGGAGGTCAAGCCAGCCAGGGCTGCAGCGCAGCCCGCGATCACGATCAATCCAACGACCACTGCCCATCTATATCCTCGTAAGCCGGGAAAGAGGGAATAGGCGCGCTCCGGTGGCAGACTTTGGTCTTCAGCATCGGGATTGTCATCGCTCGGGCAAGTCCGGGCAAAGGTCGGCACGTAACCGCCTTTCGGAATGTCTATTCGGATCGGATCGTGTTGACCTGCTGTAAAATAATAGCGCTCGAGCACCCGCCTGAGCCTTCCGGCCTCGATCCGCACAACCGGATCATCCTGTGTGAAGCCGTTGGAGCGCTTGAAGACTTCGACGGCGATGGAGTAACCCTTGATCCGGTCTGCGCGGCCTGCAAGCGTCTCCTCCACGGCATAGGTGAGAAATGCCGCACTCCGGCCGACATGCGGAAATTGCGGGCTGGTGATGATTCGCTCAAGCTGAGCCCGAACATCATCGTGGGTCGGTAGTGGTCGCGTCGAAACCGGCGCGAGATCGCGCCTTGATGGCAATGAATCCTGCACGACTTGCTCCTCACCCGCTCTTGAGGGACGCGACTACCAGAGATTTTATTAACTATCCCTTTTGTAACCTACCGCAGAAACCGATCCTCGTCCATCAAAGGCGGCGCATCGAGCCCGTTCGACGACTACGCAGATCGAGGGAAGGGGACTCCGGGCGCGTGAACCGCGGAAGCGGACATCGCGTCTTCGCCGCCTCGTAGCAGTTCGCGACCCGAAGCGGCCAAAGCCGTAAATGACCACCCAAGGAGCCACGACGACTCAGTCTAACGCGCCCGCCAGATAGCGAGCAAGCACCACAGGGACGTCGCCGCGTGATAGAGGATCGCGGGCCACAACAGGATGCCGATCATCTCCGGAACGAGAGCGGAATAGGTCAGGACCGCCGTGGTCAGGAAATTATAGAGCGCCACGCCGACGAGGAGCCCCAGCGTGCCTCGCCTGTCTTCGGCGTCACGCCCACCCCAGCTTGCTGCGGCAAGAGCGAGCAGCGCCGCACCGCAGATCCGCGCGATCAGTGGTGCCTCCGAAGCGACCGGCCTTGCCTCAAACAGCAGAACAAAGAGGATCGATGGCGCCACGACAAGCCCCAGTCCCGTCGCACCTTCGGCGATAGCGAACAGGGTCAGAAGCGTGTGTCGATGAGCTGTGTTCATGGCGCAGAATCCCCGTGCCCAGGTCAACGTCACGTTCGGCACGGGCCGCCTTGGCGACGGGCGCTCTGCGCAGAACCTCTTGCATCAAGGTTGCGGCTGAAGTTCTATCCTCAAGCTGCTCAGCTTGCCGTCGAAGGCGAACGGTGCCTGGTAGTCGTTATCGTCGACACCGGTTCCCGTGTCGGAGCCGATATCAAAGGTTTCACTCGCCTCGAGAGCAAAGGGAATGGTGTTTGGGAAGATCCCGCTTGCCGCCTCGGCGCCGTCGATCGTGATTGTCCCCTTGCCACCCTTGCCGAGGCCGGGCCCATCGGACGTAAAGGAGAAGCCGAGATTGTGCTTTCCAGGCGTCAATGCCGCCGCGCCCTCCACCCTCGGCCGGGCGAGATCCAATAGGTCATAGACAAAGATTGGCTTCCCTTTGAGCAGGTAGAAGCCCCATCCCCCGAAGCGCCCGCCTGCAGTCACAAGCATGCCGTTGCCGCCGCCCGCGGGGACATCGATATCGGCCGTGATCGTGAAGGACTTGTTGAGGATGCTCGGTGCCGTCCCAAGGGGCACGCCGACGATGGGTTTCGTGTAGATGAAGTCATTACGTCCGGCGACGATGCTCGGTCGTGGTAGAATGAAGCGCGTCAAGGCCGAGGCGTCCAACGGCAGAACCTGGTACTTCGCGGCCTCGATCCAGAACAAATCCTGCAACTCCTTCAGCTTGCCGGGATTGGTGGCCGCCAGATCGTTGTTTTGCGTCCAGTCCTTGGACAGGTCGAACAACTCCCAGGTCACGCCGTTGACGATGTCCTTCGGGATCGGAGCCGTTCCGTTCCAAGGTTCCCGATAGGGCAACGTGGAGGCAATCCACCCATCGTGATAGATCGCGCGATTGCCGAACATCTCGAAATATTGGGTCGAATGTTTCGATGGCGCATCGGCGTTTGCCTTGTCGAATGTGTAGGCCAGGCTCACGCCTTCGATCGGCGTCTGGGTGATCCCATTGACTGCATCAGGAGCACGGATGCCCGTCACTTCCAAGATCGTCGGGACGATGTCGATGACATGGTGGAACTGGTTGCGCACCCCACCCGGATCTTTGATGTGGCCCGGCCACGCAATGGCCATACCGTTACGAATACCCCCAAAATAGGAAGCGACCTGCTTGGTCCACTTGAAGGGCGTATCGAAAGCCCAAGCCCAGCCGACCGAATAATGCGGATAGGTCAACGCCGACCCCCAGGCGTCGTAGAATTTGAGCTGGTCCTGGACGGGCACGTCGACGCCGTTGAAGAACGTCATCTCGTTTGGCGTTCCAGCCGGGGAGCCTTCCGCGCTCGCGCCATTGTCGCCGCTGATAAAGATAATCAGCGTGTCATCGAGCTTGCCCATGTCCTCGACCGCTTTGACGACCCGGCCGATTTCATTGTCGGTATAGGCGAGGTAGGCTCCGTAGACGTCGGCCTGGTGGATGAAGAGCTTCTTCTCGTCAGCCGAAAGGACGTCCCACGGCTTGATGAGCTTATCCGGCCAGGGTGTCAGTTGCGCATCCTGAGGGATAACACCCAGCCTCTTCTGGTTGGCGAAGATTTGGTCGCGCAGCGCATTCCATCCCTTGTCGAACAGATGCAAGTCGCTGATCTTTTTGATCCAATCGGGGGTCGGGTGATGAGGCGCGTGAGTCCCGCCCGGTGCATAGTAAAGGAAGAATGGCTTCTTGGGATCGAGCTGATTGAGTTGGTTGAGATAGTTGATGGCGTCGTCCGCCATATCTGTCGTCAGGTTGTAGGTAGGATTGTTCAGATAGGGATAGACACGCGTGGTATTGCGGTAGAGGTCCGGTTGCCACTGGTTGGTCTCGCCGCTGACAAAGCCATAGAAATATTCAAATCCCATTCCGATGGGCCATTGATCGAAGGGACCCGCCTGGCTGGTTTGGAAAGATGGCGTGTTGTGATTCTTGCCGAACCACGATGTTGCATAACCATTCGCCTTGAGGATCGTGCCGATCGTATCCTTGTCCGCGGTAATGACGCTGTCGTAGCCCGGATAACCGGTCGACGCCTCGCTGATCACACCGAAGCCGACTGAATGATGATTGCGGCCCGTGATCAGAGCGGCGCGTGTCGGTGAACACAGCGATGTCGTTTGGAAGTTCGTGTAGCGCAGGCCTATGTTGGCAATCCGGTCGAGCGTTGGCGTCGGAATGACCCCGCCGAAGGTGCTCGGGGCCGCAAATCCGACGTCATCTGTCAAGATCAGCAAGACGTTGGGCGCACTCTTGGGCGGCACAACCTGCGGCTGCCAATATGGCGTCGACTGAAGCGCGTCGAGATTTGTCGTGCCGCCAAACTGCCCTGGCGGTGGCGGGATCTGTCGGCCGTCGATTGTGATCGTTGCGCTCGGCGTGCCGGGTGTTCCATTGATGACTTGAGCTGACGCACTCGTCCCGCCAATGGAAAAAAATGTAAGCGCAGTGCCGCCTAATAGGGCAGCCAAAGTCAGGATACTGCTTTTCATCTCGATTCCCCCCGGCAATCGATCCCGCGTGATGTGGACCGTTTTATTCGGGGAGGGTATGGCGAGTACCGCGAGCGCGCCAGTAACATACAGTATGCGCTGTTGATCCGCGTTCGCTCCGACAGTCACACGCGAGAACACGTTGCGGACCTTATTTCCGGGCAACGGCCGAAGGAGTGATCGTCCCGCTGCAACTGCGCCGATTGACAGATACTACCGTATGATACGGGCAAACCTCTCTTCGAGCGAATATTGTTGCGGACGGGCGCTGGTCACACCGAAGCCGAGCGCGAATTTGCTTATGAAGGAAGTTCAGCATCGGCCAGCTCGACCAGGGCTTGGACGAAGCACAGGCTCACGCGTGGACTATTGTCGGCACAGAGTTCGCGGAAGTTATCGTCACGGGCGGCCAGTGAATCGATGGTTTTGGCGCTGGCTGGAAAGACGCGCTTGGCGAACCGTGTGTCGTAATCCACCCATCCTACCTCCAGGCGGCCTCTGCAAGTGCGGCTGCCGCATCGGATTATAAGTTGTGCATTATGATCCGGAATAGGGTGGAAGCAACGTAGTTTACAGTAAGGAACGGGAACGAAATCGGAAACCGCAATCCACGGGAGTACGCCCATAACCTGCGGACCACGAAGGACACGTGATGAAAGGTCTTGTCACCATCGGTGGCTTATTCCGCCGACGCGACATGTGGCCATGACGTCGCCTCACGCGCGCTTGACACATCTGAAGCCGACATGACTCGTGGACGTGTCCTCAGGCTCGGCATGTCTGGCGGCCGGACGATAGCGCCTGCAGTAGTTCGGCGCGCAAAGGTGGGACCCGCCCTTGAGGACGCGCCGCGGGATCCTGATGTCAGGCAGCCGCGGATCGTAGCTGGCGTCGGCGTCGCCTCCGCGTGGATTGCTGGGGATGCAGCATGAATGGCTGGCGGGCTCGGGATGGCGTGTCGACCAGAAGTCGGAGGTCCATTCCCAGACATTGCCGATCATGTCATAGATGCCGTAGCCGTTTGATGGAAAGGATCCGACCGGCGACGTTCTGTCCGCACCGGCTGGTTTTGTGCTCAGCGTAGGGAAGGTACCCTGCCAGATATTGGCCATGAGCTTTCCTTCCGGGTTCAACGCGTCGCCCCAGGCAAATTCCGCTTCATCAAGGCCGCCGCGCGCAGCCAGCTCCCACTCGGCCTCGGTCGGCAGATCTTTTCCCGCCCAAGCCGCATAGGCCTTGGCGTCGCTATAGGCGATATGAACGACGGGATGATCGAGCTTGCCGCGGATGTCGGTGCGACCGCCGTAAGGGTGTCGCCAGTCCGCGCCGAACTTGAACGACCACCACTGGGCAATGTCGGGGCCGACGACGGCTTTCGGCGGCGCGAACACCAGAGATCCGGCTCGCAGCATTTTGGGAAGCGCTCCAGGATAGTCCTCGGCACGGGGAGCCATTTCGGCGATGGTCACATGTCCGGTGGCGTTGACGAATGAGGCGAACTGCCGGTTGGTGACAGGGGTGGCGTCGATCCAGAAGCCGTCGACCGTCACAGGATGGGCAGGGGCCTCCTCCACATAATGCTCGTTCGATCCCATGGTGAAGGTACGGCCGGCTACCCGGACCAGACCCTGAAATCCCGCGTCGTCCACCGCGCGCCGGTCAGGCATCATTTTCATCACCCTCGCAGCTTATCGCTGTTTATCCAACAGTGCATGTTCCCGATCTGCCATCAAGATGACTATCCCTCAGAGCCGCGTTCTTGAAGTAGGTTACAGTAAAATACGCGACCCCGCCGAAGTCTATCGAGCGAAATAGAAGTCGCGGAGATGATATCGCGTCAGCACGGATGTCGCCTTTCACGCTATGGGCGGTTTTGCCCATAGGTTACGGTAAGATACCTGCTCTCGTTATATTCGCATGTCTTATGTATGCGTCCAGGCAAGCCGAGAGGCGGATATCCCAGAGAATTCGAGAACCTCATCGGACCGTATCCAGCAGTCGATTGCAGCGTTGAGATTTGCACTGCCAAGCTCGCCCCCCGATCAGGAACAAGCCGGCGTCTGCCAAATGAAATACCCGCCGCGGGAACGCCGAAGAAGCTTGAAATTGCGATAGAGGATGGGCATCGGACTCAAAGCTTAAGGGCAGGGCGTTATCCTTTCTAACGCCAAATTCGCCCGAAGATCACCCCCAAAGCGCCCACGACCGCGACTTACGATCGGAGCGCGACGAAATCGACGCGCGGTATTGACGTCTGCTTGGAGGCGACGGCTAGATGGTAGTCTGCAAGCCGAGTTGCACCACTCGCCCGGAAGGCAGCCCGAAATAGTCTGCGTTGCTGGCGTTCCGGGAGTGCGATGAACAGCCGATCCTGCCAGCTTCATCGCCGGACCAGTGCTTGCCGAACCGGCCTTCGAACTGAAGGCGCTCATTGTGGCGGACGAGGTCAGCGCAGCTTGACAATGTCCGAGATGCGTTGCATTTTCGCCACAATGCGTTGCTTAAAGGTCACGCAAGGGTTTAGACATTCGCTCCCGATCGAGTCGTTGCAACGCTGGCTTCTTTAAGCCGGCGTTTCCTTGGTTTCGATCGGATGGCGAGGCGGCAAGTGCCGTCTGAAGAGAGGCCGAATGACGCAGGATGGGGTATCGCCGGCGGCGGCGGGCGAGACGGTGACGACGGTGACCGATCGCCGCGCCCTTTTTGCCGTGCCCGGCCTCGTGCTCGCCGGCGGCGCGCTTCTCTGCGCCACGGCCACACTTTTCGTGCTGCTCGGTCTGACGCCGATCGCGCCGACGTCACATGTCGTCATCACCTCGGTGATCGTCAATTCCTTCTTTGTGCTGACGCTGCTGGCCTTGATCGCTCGCGAGGTGGCAAGGCTGCTGAAAGCCCGCACCCGCGGCCGTGCGGCAGCCCGCCTGCATATCCGCATCGTCGTGCTTTTTTCGATCGTCGCCATTACGCCGGCGATCCTCGTCGCCATCTTCGCCAGCATCACGCTGAATGCCGGTCTCGATCGCTGGTTTGCCCTGCGCACCCAGTCGATCGTCAGCTCGTCGCGGAATATCGGTCAGGCCTACATGATGGAGAATGCCAGCTATCTGCAGGGGCAGACGGTCTCCATGGCCAACGACCTGGAGCGCAACCGCGCGCTCTACAGTCTCGACAGGACGGGTTTTGCCGACCTGATGACCCGCCAGGCGAGGGGCCGCGGCCTGCTCGGCGCCTTCCTCGTCGAGCGCGACGGCTCGGTGATCGTCCAGGCCGATATCGCCACTGAAAAGCCGCTGCCGGCCATTCCACAGGACGCGCTGGAAAAGGCGGCTGCCGGCCAGCCGACACTGATCCCGCCCGGCGTCACCAATCTCGTCGGCGCCATTATCAAGCTCGATGCCATCCAGGGCACCTTCCTTTACACGGTGCGCGCCGTCGATCCCAAGGTCATGGGCGCCATGCGCATGATGGAGGAGAACGCCACCGAATACCGCTCGATGGAGGCCAACCGCTTCTCGCTGCAGGTCGCCTTCGCCGTGCTCTATATTGGCTTCGCGCTGATCGTGCTCTTGGCGGCGATCTGGACCGCGATCGCGGTCGCCGACCGCATCGTCCGGCCGATCCGCCTGCTGATCACGGCGGCCGACAGTGTTGCATCGGGCAATATGGACATCGTCGTGCCGGTGCATGCCGTTGACGGCGATGTCGCCAATCTCTCGCGCACCTTCAACAAGATGATCTCGGAAATCCGCACCCAGCGCGACGAGATCCTTGAGGCCAAGGACGAGGTCGACGACCGCCGCCGCTTCATCGAAGCGGTGCTGTCGGGCGTCACCGCCGCCGTCATCGGCGTAGAGCAGGACCGCCGCATCGCCATCGTCAACAGTTCGGCCGAGACGCTGATGTCGCTATCGGCGGGCGAGATGCTCGGAAAGCAGCTGGTCGACATTGCGCCGGAGGTCGATCACGTGCTGACCGAGGCGGCGGTGCGTTATCGCGGCGATTTCCGCAAGCAGATCGCGCTGGTACGCGGCGGCACCGTGAGGACATTGAGTGTGCAGGTCACTCGCGAAGAAGTGCGCGACATGAGCGAATCCTACGTGATTACGCTCGACGACATCACCGACCTCGTCATCGCCCAGCGCTCGACCGCCTGGGGCGACGTGGCCAGGCGCATCGCCCATGAGATCAAGAACCCGCTGACGCCGATCCAGCTGTCCGCCGAGCGCATCCAGCGCCGCTACGGCAAGCAGATCGACCAGGGCGACCGAACCGTCTTCGACCAGTGCACGGATACGATCATCCGCCAGGTCGGCGATATCGGTCGCATGGTCGACGAATTCTCCGCCTTTGCCCGCATGCCGAAGCCGACCAAGGAGCCGAGCGATCTGCGCAATATCCTGCGCGACGCGATCTTCCTGCGTGAGATGGGCAACCATCACGTCACCTTCGAGCAGGATTTCGGCGACCAGCCTCTGGAGGGCCTGTTCGACAGTCGCATGCTCGGCCAGGCTTTTGGAAATCTCATCAAGAATGCCGTCGAATCGATCGAGGCCGTTCCGAGCGACGAGCGGGACGAACGCAAGGTTCTCGTCCGCGCCGCCCTCGATACCGGCCGCGACCGCTTCACCGTCGACGTGATCGACAATGGCCGCGGCCTGCCGGTGGAGAACCGCCATAGCATTCTGGAACCTTATATGACGATGCGTGAGAAGGGCACCGGCCTCGGCCTCGCCATCGTCAAGAAGATCATCGAGGAACATGGCGGGCAGCTGGAACTGCATGATGCGCCCGCCGATTTTGACCGGGGAAGAGGGGCCATGATCCGCGTGCATCTGCCACGCCTGGATCCGACGCCTGCTCCCGCAGCCAATGACAAGGAAAGCGTTTATGGCCTCTGATATTCTCGTCGTCGACGATGAGCACGATATTCGCGAGATCGTTTCCGGCATTCTCTCCGACGAGGGACACGAGACGCGCACGGCCCATGACAGCGACAGCGCGCTGGCGGCGATTTCCGATCGCGTACCGCGGCTGATCTTCCTCGATATATGGATGCAGGGCAGCAAGCTCGATGGCCTGTCGCTGCTTGACGAGATCAAGACGCGCCACCCGGAACTGCCGATTGTGATGATCTCCGGCCACGGCAACATCGAGACCGCTGTCTCGGCGATCAAGCGCGGCGCCTTCGATTTCATCGAGAAACCTTTCAAGGCCGACCGGCTGATCCTGATCGCCGAACGGGCGCTGGAGAATTCCAAACTGAAGCGCGAGGTTTCCGACCTTAAGCGCCGCACCGGCGATGCGCTGGAGTTGATCGGCACCTCGGTTGCCGTTTCGCAGCTGCGCCAGACGATCGAGAAGGTTGCACCGACCAACAGCCGCATCATGATCCTCGGCGCCTCCGGCTCCGGCAAGGAATTGGTGGCGCGGATGATCCACAAGAAGTCGGCCCGCGCCAACGGCCCCTTCGTCGCGATCAACGCCGCCAACATCACGCCCGAACGCATGGAAGTGGCGCTGTTCGGCACCGAGGGCACGCCCGGCCAGGCGCGAAAGATCGGCGCGCTCGAAGAAGCCCATCGTGGCATCCTCTATCTCGACGAAGTCGGCGAAATGCCGCGCGAGACGCAGAACAAGATCCTGCGCGTGCTGGTCGATCAGCAGTTCGAGCGGGTTGGTGGTTCCAAGCGAGTCAAGGTCGATGTCCGCATCATCTCCTCGACCGCCTATAATCTTGAGAGCCGCATCGCTGAAGGATGGTTCCGCGAGGATCTCTATCATCGCCTCGCTGTCGTGCCGGTGCGTGTGCCGGCCCTTGCCGAGCGACGCGAGGACATTCCCTTCCTCGTCGACCAGCTGATGCGCCAGATATCCGAGCAGGCCGGCATCCGTCCGCGCCGCATCGGTGATGACGCCATGGCCGTGCTGCAGGCGCATGATTGGCCCGGCAACATCCGCCAGCTGCGCAACAACATCGAGCGGCTGATGATCCTTGCCCGCACCGACGGCCCGGATGCGCCGATCACCGCCGACATGCTGCCGACCGATCTCGGCGACATGCTGCCGAAGGTTTCCGCCAAGAACGACTATCACATCATGACGCTGCCGCTGCGCGAAGCCCGCGAGATGTTCGAGAAGGATTACCTGATCGCCCAGATCAACCGCTTCGGCGGCAATATCTCGCGCACCGCGGAATTCGTCGGCATGGAGCGTTCGGCGCTGCATCGCAAGCTGAAGTCGCTCGGCGTCTGATCCTTTCCGGCGCGGCCGACGCTGCGCCGCGCTCATATTGCTTTCCGGAAGACCAGGTTTCCCATGCCGAGAATTGCCTATGTGAATGGCCGTTACGTCAAGCATTCCGATGCCAGCGTGCATATCGAGGATCGCGGCTACCAGTTCGCCGATGGCGTCTACGAGGTCTGCGAAGTGCGCCACGGCTATATCGTCGATCTCACACGCCATCTGAACCGTCTCGACCGTTCGCTCGGTGAGTTGCGCATCGCCTGGCCGATGGGCCGGGCGGCGCTGACGCAGGTCATTCGCGAGACGCTGCGCCGCAACCATGTCCGCAACGGGCTTTTCTACATGCAGGTGACACGCGGCGTCGCCCGCCGCGATCATGTTTTTCCGGCCGAGGGAACGCCGCCATCGCTTGTCATCACCGCCAAGAGCACCGATGCCAAGACCATCGCCGCCAAGAACGCCAACGGCATCAAGGCGATCACCCTTATCGACAACCGCTGGGACCGTGTCGACATCAAGTCCGTCGGCCTGCTGCCGAATGCCATGGCCCGCCAGCAGGCCAAGGAGGCCGGCGCCCAGGAAGCGATCTATGTCGACGGCGACGGCATGGTGAAGGAAGGGGCGGCGACCAATGTCTGGATCGTCGATCCGGACGGAACGCTGGTGACGCGCCCGGCCGAACACGGAATCCTGCGCGGCATTACCCGCACCACCTTGATGGATGTCGGTGCCAAGCTGGGGTTGACGATCACTGAGCGGAACTTCTCCGTTTCGGAGATGCTCGCAGCCCGCGAGGTCTTCCTCACTGCTGCCACAAGCATTTGTTTTCCGGTCGTTTCCGTCGATGGCCAGGCCATTGCCAACGGTCATCCAGGCAGCGTTTCGCAGAAAGTCCGCGAGGCCTTTTTCGACGTTGCGGAAAAGATTGCGATTTGATACCAAGATTTGCTGGACAGGCGGAATGAGGATGCCGCCGGGTCTTCGTATGGTGAGGTTGATTGATATTCTACCGGCCAGATCAGGTCGGCAATAAAGAAAGAAGCGGCGCGATGGCGGAACGTTCTCAGAATCTTCAGGACTTATTTCTCAATACTGTTCGCAAGCAAAAGATTTCCCTGACAATCTTTCTGATCAACGGCGTGAAACTCACGGGCGTTGTTACGTCTTTTGACAATTTCTGTGTTCTTCTTCGCCGTGACGGCCACTCGCAGCTCGTGTATAAGCATGCGATATCGACGATCATGCCGGGCCAGCCCATGCAGATGTTCGAGAGCGAAGAAGCCGCGTCCTAACAGGATCAGCCGTCATTTCGACACGCGATACCAAGAACGATTCGATCATCCCTGAGGCCGCCAAGCACAGGGACGACATGCGCGCGACTGTCGTCGTGCCGGTTCTGAAATCGCGCAGTCGCGGCGGCCAGAGCGAATCGGCATCGACCCGCACGCCGGAAAGCCGGCTCGAAGAGGCGACCGGTCTTGCCCAGGCGATCGATCTCGATGTCGTCAACGGCTCGATCGTCCCGGTCAATGATCCGAGACCGGCCACACTGCTCGGCACCGGCAAGATCGAGGAGATCAAGGCGCTGCTCGATGAGCGCGATTCCGGTCTCGTCATCGTCGATCATCCGTTGACGCCGGTGCAGCAGCGCAATCTCGAAAAGGAATGGAACGCCAAGGTCATCGACCGGACGGGCCTCATCCTCGAAATCTTCGGCCGCCGCGCCTCCACCAAGGAAGGCACGCTGCAGGTCGATCTCGCCCATCTGAATTATCAGAAGGGCCGACTGGTCCGAAGCTGGACCCACCTTGAACGCCAGCGCGGCGGCGGCGGCTTCATGGGCGGCCCCGGCGAAACCCAGATCGAAGCCGACCGGCGGATGCTGCAGGACCGCATCATCAAGCTCGAGCGCGAGTTGGAGCAGGTCGTGCGCACCCGCCAGCTCCACCGCGCCAAGCGCCGCAAGGTGCCGCACCCGATCGTAGCACTCGTCGGCTACACCAATGCCGGCAAATCGACGCTGTTCAACCGTATCACCGGCGCCGGTGTGCTGGCCGAAGACATGCTGTTTGCCACGCTCGACCCGACCCTTCGGCGCATGAAGCTGCCGCACGGCCGCACCGTCATCCTGTCCGACACCGTCGGCTTCATCTCCGACCTGCCGACCCATCTGGTCGCCGCCTTCCGGGCGACGCTGGAAGAGGTGCTGGAAGCCGATCTCATCCTGCATGTCCGCGACATGTCCGATGCCGACAACCAGGCGCAGAGTTCCGACGTGATGCGCATCTTGAACGATCTCGGCATCGACGAGGCCGAAGCCGACAAGCGTTTGATCGAAGTATGGAACAAGATCGACCGGCTGGAGCCCGAAGTGCACGATGCTATGGTGCAGAAATCGGCCGGCGCCAGCAACGTGGTGGCTGTTTCGGCCGTCAGCGGCGAGGGCGTCGACACGCTGATGGAAGAGATCAGCCGCAGACTGTCCGGCGTGATGACTGTGGCGACGATCCGCCTTCCGGTCGACAAGCTGGCACTGCTACCCTGGCTTTACGACCACGCGATCGTCGACGGCCGCGAGGACAATGAAGACGGCTCGATCACGCTCGATCTGCGCCTCTCCGAAACCGAAGCCACCGAACTCGAGCGCCGCATCGGCAACGGACCGAAGTCTTCAAAGGAAGATTGGGAGCGGTAAGGCGCGCGCCTGGCGCAGTCGGGTTCGCGCTAATGGCTGCCCCTCACCCTAACCCTCTCCCCGCAAAAACGCTAGGGCATATACATATCTCGCAAAGCCCATCCATCGGCGACGGCTCGAAAGTATTTGAGGCCGTTGAAGAAGGTGATTGGGCCCGGCGGCTTGGCCGAGGCGTAGCCGTTCCAGCCGCCGAGCTTGGCGATGATCCAGGCGGCCCAAGCCAGCGAGGCCTTAGAGTGGGGATTGGACTGCAGCTTGGTTGTGCCCTTGAAACGGCTTTCGAGGGCGGCGAGGGTATCGATCTCGGCTGCCGTGAAGGTCAGGCTTGCCGGCTGGTGATCGCCGCCGCTGCGGGCTTGGACGAGCTGGAGGACGATTGCTGCGGCCTTGGCGGCGATGGCGACGAGCTTTTCCAGCCGTGCCGCCAGATGCAACTGGCTGTCCTCGATCTTGAAGCCTTGGTTCTTCATCACCCGAAAGAACTGCTCGATCATCCAGCGCTGCTTGTACCAGGCGACGATCTGCCAGGCATCGGCCGGGCTGCTGAGCCAATGGGTGGTCAGGAGCAGCCAGTGCAAGGGCTCGACACCGTCGGGGGCGGCCGGTTCAACGATCTCGACCCAGCTCAGCCTGACGCCATCGGGCAGGCCGGCCTCGCGCAGGTTTTGCGGCCGCCGGATCGTCGCTTCGCCGAAGCGCAGGCACACCGTCGCCTGCCGCGCCGGACGGTCGGCGCGCTCGCGCAGATCAATCGTCTGAGTATCGCAAAACGCCACCGTTTCGACCGCGCGGCGCAGTTTGGAACCGTCGATGAGCGCATGGTCATGCATGACGCGCGACAAAAGATCGAAGCGCCGATCGGGCAGGCGCGCCCACATGATGAAGAAGTCACCCTCCCGGTCGGCGATCGCCGTGACCCGGGCCGCACGCGAAAGCACCAGTTTGGCCGCCTCTGCCGTCTCCACCCAGCGCCGCGATTCCTTTTCGTTCAACGGCCGCTCGGCATGCGGCGTAAGCTCTTCGCTACCCCGCGTCCAGACCCGGCCGCCCACCAGGCCAAGGCAGCTGCCGGTGTCGGCATCGAGCGCCAGCATCGGATGCAGCAAAAGGCCAAAGCAATTGCCTTTTTTGATCTTGCCCAATTCCCGCCGGCTGTCCGGCGTCGTCGCAAACTTGATCTCGCTGGTGTCCTGCAGCGCCAGCACGTGGCGACCCTCAACCGCAGACCGGGTCTCCTGGCTCCAGCCGGCAATGATCTCTTCCACGCTCACCGCACTGTTGTTGAGAAAACGCCCGAACCGGATCTCCTGCGAATGGTTGCCCTCGGCCAACTGGCGAAGGCAAACCGTCTCGCGCAGCACAATGCGACGGAGCAGCACCGCCCCCCTTTATCGAGACGACGATCTCCAAACCGGCCCAACGAAAAATCATGCCCTACATCCATCGGCGACGCTCCCAAATCAAAACGTCGCCAAAACAATCATACAGCCCGCAGTAAAGGAATCCGACCCCCGCAAACCGAGTCAATCCGTCGCACCGACTTATGTATATGCCCTAGCGCAAAAACGGGGCGAGGGGACGTGCCCTGCGAAAGGTTGGTGGGGCACGGTGAGGCTGCGGCATATCCCCTTCTTCCCGCAGGCGGGGAGAAGGTGGCGGCAGCCGGATGAGGGGCTGGCTTCGACGATCAATAGAAATCGCCGGCGATAACTCACTCCGCCACGATCGCTCTTTCAATCGCCTTCGCCGCCTGCCAGATTTCCTCCATCCGCTCCAGCGTCGCGTCTTCCAGCGTCTCGCCTTCTGCTTCAAGAACTTGTTCTATATGACGGAAACGACGCCGGAATTTCGTATTCGTTCCGCGCACGGCCTGCTCCGGATCGGCCTTGACATGCCGGCCGATATTGACGACCGCGAAGATCAGGTCGCCGAGTTCGTCGCTGACCTTTGCCTGATCGCCCTCCCGAAGGGCTGCCCGCAATTCACCGATCTCTTCCTCGATCTTGTCGAGGATCGGCTCGGGTGCCGCCCAGTCGAAGCCGACCTTGGCGGCGCGTTCCTGCAGCTTCAGGGCTTCCGTCAAAGCTGGAAAGCTGCGCTGCACGGAGCCGAGGAAGCCGCTGTTGAAATCGTCGGTGATGCCGCGCCGTGACCGTCGCTCAGTGCGCTCGCGTTTCTCCGCCTGCTTGATCTCGTCCCATTGTCTCTTCACCGCGTCCGGCGTATCTGCCGGCGAGCGGGCAAAGACGTGCGGATGGCGGCGGATCATCTTGGCGGTGATGGCGTTGACCACGTCGCCGAAGGAAAATTCGCCGGCCTCCTCGGCCATGCGGGCGTGGAAGACCACCTGCAGCAGCAGGTCGCCCAACTCGTCGCAGAGATCGTCCATATCGCCGCGCTCGATCGCGTCGGAGACCTCATAGGCCTCCTCGATGGTATAGGGCTTGATCGTCTCGAAGTTCTGCACGATGTCCCAGGGGCAGCCCGTTTCGGGATGGCGCAGCGCCGCCATGATCTCGATCAGCCGCGAAATGTCTTTGGAAGGTTCCATGTTGCCTCGGTTCAGCAGACTTCAGTTCAGAGGCCCTCAGTTCAGGGGCCCTCAGTTCAATGGAATGTCGTTGGCGCTCTTCGACGACTGGTAGCTGGTCGACAGGGCGTCGTAGCGCGCCTTGATGCGGGCGGTCTGCGCCTTCAGCGCGTTTTTCAGCGTAGCCTCTTCGGTCTCGATGATATCGGCGATAGCAAAGCTGTTCCAGAAGGCGTTTTGCCTGCGGTAGCCGCCGGGTTCAAGCCCGAAGACTTCCTTGAGGATCTTCAAATCATGCGGAATGGCGAAGGCGTCGCGGGAATCCTCATGGCTGAAGAAATAGTAGAAATTGTCGAAGCCCGCCCAGGTGATCGCCGACATGCACATGGTGCAGGGCTCGTGCGTCGACAGGAAGATCAGATCCTTGGTCGGCGGCTTGTCGCCAAGCTCGTAGAAGCGCTTCAGCGTATGTACCTCACCGTGCCAGAGCGGATTCTCCAGCTCGTTATTGGTCTCGGCGACGACGAGCGAAAGATCGGTTTTCCTTAAGATCGCTGCACCGAACACCTTGTTGCCAAGCGAAACGCCACGCTCCGTCAGCGGCAGGATATCCTCCTCCAGGACCGAAAGCAGGCGGGAGGCAATAGTCTTATCAGGCATGACGGCCCTCCAGTTTTCTTCAGTCTATCGCCTTGGCGGCGCGGATGAAATGCGTCAGGCGCCGGTGGACGTCTTTTGCCACAGGCTTTATACTGCGCTGCACCAAGCGGGCTGAGAAATATGCGGCTTTTTGGCAGCACGGGTGACTTTTCTCAAATCACTGACGGCACGAGCAAAAGAATACCCGCTTGCCTGGGCTTTCGAATTTCTGTTCCTTCAATCCCTTGTCGATCAAGGGCATATTCCGGCAACTTCGAAGTGGATTGATGATGCCTTCCAAGACAGAACAGCTTTCGGTATTTCCCGCCTTCTTTCGCGTGGAAGGCCAGAAGACGGCTGTCTTCGGCAATGGCGACGAAGCGTTCGCCAAGGTGCGGCTGCTGCTGAACACGAAGGCGCGGATTGTCGCCTATGCCGATCGGCCGGAAGCCGATTACCACGCCTTCCTGATCGCCAGCCGGATCGAGACCGTGCGCGCTGCCTTCTCAGCCGAACAGGTCGAGGGTTCGGCGCTCGTCTTCGCCGCAACCGGCAATGAAGCCGACGACCGCAGCATCGTCGATGCCGCCCGTGCGGCCAGAATTCCGGCCAATGCCGTCGATCAGCCCGATTACTGCGATTTCTTTACGCCGGCGCTGGTCAACCGCGCGCCCGTCGCCGTTGCGATCGGCACCGAAGGGGCAGGGCCGGTTCTGGCGCAGATGATCCGCGCGCAGATCGATCAGCTTCTTTCGCCCTCGCTCGGCCGCCTTGCCGGGCTGGCGACGAGCTACCGCAAGGCCGTCGAACAACTGATTCCGAGAGGCGTCTCCCGCCGGGTCTTCTGGCGCCGCTTCTTCTCCGGTGCCGTTGCCGGTGCGGTCGCCAACGGCAACCTGCCGCAGGCTCGCCAAGCCGCCGATCGGCTGCTGCACGCGATGGACAAGGTCGCCGGCCACGTCTGGCTGGTCGGCGCCGGTCCGGGTGCCGAGGATCTGCTGACGTTGCGCGCCCAGCGCGTGATGATGGAAGCCGACGTCATCGTCTATGACGCGCTCGTGCCGCAGGCGATCGTCGATATTGGCCGCCGCGATGCCGAGCGGCTTTCCGTCGGCAAACGCAAGGGCTGCCATTCGAAATCCCAGGAAGAGATCAACGAACTGCTGGTCGATCTCGGCCGCCAGGGCAAGCGTGTCGTCCGCCTGAAATCCGGCGATCCGCTGGTCTATGGCCGGGCAGGGGAAGAGATGGCGGCACTGCGCGCTGCCGGCATCACCTATGAGGTCGTGCCCGGTATCACCTCGGCTTTCGCCGCCGCTGCCGATTTCGAGCTGCCGCTGACGCTGCGCGGCGTCGCCTCCTCGCTGGTCTTCACGACAGGCCATGATCTCACCGGCGACGTGCTGCCCGATTGGGCAAGCCTTGCCGTCTCCGGCGCGACGATCGCCGTCTATATGGGCCGCACTGTTGCCGCCTCCGTCGCCGAGCGGCTGATGCAGGCGGGCATTCCGTCTGAGACCACCGTCGCCGTCATCGAAAATGCCAGCCGCGCCGAACGCCGCCTGCTGCATGGCACGCTTGCCGATCTGCCCGATCTGCAGCACCGCGACGAATTGACCGGGCCTGTCATGGTCATCATCGGCGATGCGGTCGCCGGCGCCAATTTCGAACTGTCCGAGCCCCTGGTGCGCGCAAACGCCCGGCTCGAGGAACTTGCAAGGAGCTGAATATGGGTGACAGGGTTCTGACCGCCAACCGGCTGACGGACGGCATTGCCGTCTGGCTGGATGCGAATGGGAAGTGGTCGACCTCGCTGCAGGAGGCGCTCGTTGCCCGTCATGCCGAGGCCGTTGCGGCGCTTGAGGCGATCGGCAAGAAATCCTACGCCGACAACGAGGTCGTTGACGTCGCCGTCGTTGACGTTCAGGAAACCAACGGCATTCTCTGGCCGCTTCGCCTTCGCGAGCGCATCCGCGCACAAGGCCCGACCATGGAATATGCCCCGGGCTACGCTCCTGCCGATCCCGAATTCATTGCAGTCTGAGGAAGACGATGTACCGTTACGACGAATTTGACCATGCCTTTGTTACCGAGCGCGTCGAGCAGTTTCGCGACCAGGTTCAGCGCCGCCTTTCCGGCGAGCTCGCCGAGGACGCGTTCAAGCCGCTGCGCCTGATGAACGGCGTCTACCTGCAGCTCCACGCCTACATGCTGCGCATCGCCATTCCCTATGGCACGCTGAGCGCGCGCCAGCTGCGCATGCTCGCCCATATCGCCCGCACCTATGACCGCGGCTATGGCCACTTCACCACGCGCCAGAACCTGCAGTTCAACTGGCCGAAACTGTCCGACATTCCCGATGCGCTGGCCGACCTGGCCAGCGTCGAGATGCATGCGCTGCAGACCTCGGGCAACTGCATCAGAAACGTCACCGCCGATCACTTCGCCGGTGCCGCCGCCGATGAGATCGCCGATCCCAGGCCTTACGCCGAAATCCTGCGCCAGTGGTCGTCGGTCCACCCGGAATTCTCCTTCCTGCCGCGCAAGTTCAAGATCGCCGTCACCGGCGCCGAGCGTGACCGCGCCGCAATCCAGGTCCATGATATCGGCCTGCACGTGAAGAAGAACGACAAGGGCGAAATCGGCTTTGCCGTCTATGTCGGCGGCGGCCAGGGCCGTACGCCGATGATCGCCAAGCTGATCCGCGACTTCCTGCCCGAGGAAGACCTGCTTTCCTACACCACGGCCATTGTGCGTGTGTACAATCTGCACGGCCGCCGCGACAACAAATACAAGGCTCGCATCAAGATCCTGGTGCACGAAACTGGCACCGAGGAGCTGACGCGCCAGGTGGAGGCCGAATTCGCTGCGCTGAAGGATACCGAGCTCAAGCTGCCGGAAAAGGACGTCCAGGCGATCGCTGCCTATTTCGCGCCGCCTGAGCTGCCCGAGCGCGCCGAAGGCTGGGAAAACCTCGCCCGCTGGAAGAAGGCCGATTCAGGTTTCTCCCGCTGGGTGCAGCAGAACGTGCAGCCGCACAAGAACCCCGACTACGGCATGGTGACGATCTCGCTGAAGCCGATCGGCGGCATTCCGGGCGATGCCTCGGATGCGCAGATGGATGCGATCGCCGATCTCGCCGAGGAATATGCCTTCGACGAAATCCGCGTCAGCCATGAGCAGAACCTGATCCTGCCGCATGTGGCGCTTGCCGATCTCGAAGCCGTCTATCGCGGCCTCGTCGCCATCAAGCTGGCGGAAGCCAATGCCGGCCTGATCACCGATATCATTGCCTGTCCCGGCCTCGACTACTGCGCGCTCGCCAATGCGCGCTCGATTCCGCTGGCGCAGGAAATCTCCCGGCGTTTCGGCAATGCCGAACGCCAGGCAGAGATCGGCGAGCTGAAGATCAAGATCTCCGGCTGCATCAATGCCTGCGGCCATCACCATGTCGGCCATATCGGCCTGCTCGGTGTGGAAAAGAAGGGCGCCGAACTCTACCAGATCACGCTCGGCGGCTCGGGCGACGAACATACCTCGATCGGCGAAATCATCGGCCGCGGCTTCGAGCCGGACCGGGTGACGGATGCGATCGAGACGATCGTCGACACCTATCTCGGCCTGCGCCTCGATCAATCCGAGAACTTCCTTGCCGCCTATCGCCGTGTCGGACCGCAGCCTTTCAAGACTGCGCTCTACGGCTCGGCCGCCGAAGCGGCATAAGGAGGGGATGATGACGAAGATCTGGAGAGAAACCGGTTTTGTCGAAAACGATCCCTGGGTGATCGAAACCGAGGAGGTGAAGGCGACCGAGGAGCAGAAGCCGCTGCTTAGTCTCGACGAACTGATCGCCAAGGCCGACGAAAGCAACGATGTCGGCCTCGGCGTGCTGATCAGGCCGGCCGACGATGTGCGCCGGCTGGCGCCCTATCTCGATCGCCTGGAAATCGTCGCTGTCGCCTTTCCGGCTTTCAACGACGGCCGCGCCTTCAGCCATGCTTCGCTGCTGCGCCAGCGGCTCGGCTACACCAACGAGCTGCGCGCCGTCGGCGACGTGCTGATCGATCAGGTGCCGCTTATGCTGCGCGTCGGCATCGACAGCTTTTCCGTCAGCAACGCCACGGCGCTGAAGCGGCTGAGCGAAAACCGTCTTCCCGCCATTCCCCATCATTATCAGCCGGCGGTGCGTGACGCCGAAGCCGGCAAGGGCTATAGTTGGCGCCGACAGGCGAAGCCGGCCGCATAAGCGGTCGCTCCGTCCTTATTACGATGGCGGAACGATAGCATGAAGACATTCGAAGTGGCTGTGATCGGTGGCGGTCTCAGCGGCATGATCGCCGCAATCGCGCTGGCGCGCGGCGGTCGCAACGTCGCGTTGGTAGCGCCTCTCGCTTCGAAAGAAGACCGGCGCACCACGGCGCTGATGGATCAGTCGATCCGCTTCCTCGACCGCCTGGCGCTCTGGGAAAAGCTCCGCCCCGCAGCCGCCCCTCTCTCCAGCATGCGCATCGTCGACGGCACCGACAGGCTGCTGCGCGCGCCGACCACCACCTTCCGCGCGGCCGATGTCGGCCTGGATGCCTTCGGCTACAATTTCCCCAACAGGGCGCTGATCGATATCCTCGAAGAGGCCGCTGCCGGCGAGGGCAATATCACCCGTTTCACCGATATGGCCGAATCGATCGACATATCAGCCGAAGTGGTCTCGATCACGCTTGCCGGCGGCGAGATGCTGTCGGCCGATTTTGCCGTCGGCGCCGATGGCCGCGGCTCGAAGCTGCGCGAAACATCAGGCATTACCGTGCGCAACTGGTCCTATCCGCAATCGGCCATGGTGCTGAATTTCGCCCATTCGCTGCCGCACCAGAACATCTCGACCGAGTTTCACACCAAACACGGTCCCTTCACCCAGGTGCCGCTGCCGGGAAGCCGCTCCAGCCTCGTCTGGGTGCAGGATCCCGCTGAGGCGACGAGCCGGATGGAATTGCCGCTTGCCGAGCTCGGCGCTCTTGTCGAGGCACGCATGCAGTCCATGCTCGGTAAGGTTGATGTCGAGGAGGGTGTCCAGGTCTGGGCGTTGTCCGGCATGATGGCGCATCGTTTCGGCAAGGGGCGCGTCGCGCTGATCGGCGAGGCCGCCCATGTCTTCCCGCCGATCGGCGCGCAGGGGCTGAACCTCAGCCTGCGCGATATCATGGCGCTTGCCGATATCCTTTGCGACAGGGCGGAATTGCCGGTGCCGGCCGATGCCGGCGAAAGCTTCGACCGCAGGCGCCGCGCCGATATCATGACGCGCACGGCCAGTGTCGATCTTCTCAACCGCTCGCTGCTCTCGGATTTCCTGCCCGTGCAGATGCTGCGCGCTGCCGGCCTGCATATCCTCTCGGCGATACCGCCGCTGCGCAACATCGTCATGCGCGAGGGCATCGAGCCCGGCCGCGGCTTCCGCGATATTCCGGATGCGCTACGGGAAAAGCTGAAGCGGAAGAAGGCCTGATCGGATCACGATCAGCCAGAGCGGAACCGTCACCACCGAAAGCAGCATCGTGATCAGGATCGTCGCTGAGGCGCGCTCCTGCCAGACGCCGTATTGCTGGCCGATGACGAAGACATTAGTCGCTGACGATTTCGGCCAAGAGATCTTCCAGGAAGCGAGGATGATCGGTGGGTCAGGATCTGACTTAAGCAATTCCAGCAAAAGTGTGTCGCGGTTTTGCGTCCGGAATTGCGCAGAAACAAGAGCAATTCCAGCAAAAGTGTGTAGCGGTTTTTGCGTTCGGAATTGCTCAAAAAACAAACCAGTAGAGCGTGGACTCATTCACGCGATGAGTACACGCTCTAAGATCCCAACCCAACGATCGATCAGTAGTCCCAGAAGGCCGCTACCCAGCGAAAGGCGTCGCCGTCGACCGCTACCCGGCCGACTGACGGGAACGGCAGGTGAGTGGCCACCAGTTGCTCGCCGGTATCCGCCAGTTCCCGCAACAGACGGAGGCGAACGCGCGCCGCCTCCTCGGGGTCGTGTTCGAAGCCGTTGAACCAGTCGGGGTGTTCGAACCCGACCGCGAATACGGCGTCGCCGGCAAACATCAGCCGGTCGCCGCCGGATGTCAGGCGGATCACGCTGTGCCCCGGGGTGTGGCCGCCGGTGCGATGGACGACCACGCCCGGCGCCACCTCGTACTCGTCATCGAACAGCCTGAAATGGCTGCGATACTCTTCGGCGAACCGCTTGGCGGTCGCCCGAAGCGCGTCTGGAAAGCCCGGCGGCATGGAGACCCGGGAGAAATCGGGTGCCTCCCAGAACTTGACCTCGGCGGCCGCCACGTGGATCCGCAGGTCAGGACGCAACTGGTCCTTCACCCCATCGACGAGCAGCCCGCCAATATGGTCCATGTGCATGTGGGTCAGCACCACGTCGGTCACCGACGCAAGATCGATGCCGGCGGCTTCCAGTCGCTTCATCAACTGCCCGGCCCGCGGCAGATGCAAGTCCGGGTCGATCCCCAGCCCGGCGTCGAGGAGTATGGTCTGGTCGCCGCTGCGCACCACGACCACGTTCAGCGCCCAGTCGAAAGCATCCGCTGGCAGGAACATCTCTTTCAGCCAAGCCGCTCGGACGGTGGGATCGGCGTTGTGTCCCAGCATCGCGGTTGGGAGCGGTAGCACTCCATCGCTGACCACCAGCACCTCAATCTCGCCGATCTGCACCGCGTAGCGCGACGGAACCAATTCGTCGAGCCGAGGTCTGCCGGGGTGTGCGGTGTTTTCCAGGCTCATCTTTGTCTCAAGGTTCATGTTCGTCTCCTTCTGACCGCCGCCTTAAACACGGCATCGACGACGCTATATGGAGCTGAGTTTGCGATCGATTGGTCGAGGGATAAGGACGAGTGGGGCCGAGGGACAGGGCAAGCCATACCACGGCATAGGTGCAGGCCTCGCTTTTTGCTGCCGGCGGCGTGCTGATGGGGCGGCGTCGATCAGATCGGCGAACGCGGCGAGCCTGCTACCGCCATTTCTCAATGAGAAATCCCGATGGTCCTTGAACGGGATCGGTGTGGGGTAGGGGAACTGACGAGATTTTCGTCAGCGTCTCGCTTGAAGCAGCCGAAGTCTGAATGTCGGCATGCTGTCCCTTAGGATAAGCGCCGATGACCTGGAAGTCCGACGTGCAATCGAGATTTCGGTGCCCTGTCCCGGCTGGAAGCACCAGACAGTCTCCGGCCGCCACCGCTATTGCTTGACCGCCGGGACCACCAATCAGCAGCGTGGCGCTACCACGTGCAATTCCCAGCACTTCATGGGCACCGGAATGGTAGTGCTGGTAATCGAAGACACCGTTTGTCCAGATGCCTGTCCAACCGTTTGCCGCGAAGCGACGCTCGAAATCGATCGGTCCGCCGTCGGCAAACAGCCCTCTGTAAAGCAATACAGGAAAATGCGGGTTGTTTGGGACCCAGTCGCTCGGCCCGAAAATGATCGTCTCGGTGTTCATGCTGAATTCCCAAGCTAGTCGTCGATTGCCTCGACGCAACGGCCATCGAGCCGTCGACGTTGTTCGCCCAAGTCTTTCGCCGCGTTCTCCATTGAATCATCTGCGCTGATGTTCTCGTGGCTAAACCTTGGCGGTGGCCAGCGGTTCCTTGACGTGCCGTCTTTTCGACAAGTTACCGGTCTGCGAAAGGGTCAGAATTGGAAGGCTTTGGAAGGGCCGCCAGCCCGCCACCGCAGCGCATCGCGGAGACAACTTCCGGCGAAGACGGTGCAGTGGCCAGTCGGTGGCGTCCGTCAGAGCGTGTCGATCAGGCCTCCGTCCACGCGCATCGAAGCTCCAGTCGTTGCGGACGCCAAAGGGGAGGCCAGATAGGTGACGAGATTGGCAATTTCCTCGACGCTCGCGGCGCGTTGGATGATCGAACCGGCGCGGTGCTTCTTGACGAAGTCCGCTGCCACCTCCTCGATCGGTTTCCCCGTCTTCGCACGTTCCTCTGCGAGCATCGCCTCGACGCCCTCCGACAGCGTGGGGCCGGGAAGGACTGAGTTCACGGTGACGCCGGTGCCAGCCATGCGCTTGGCAAGGCCGCGGGCGACCGCGATGTCCGCGGTCTTGCTGACACCGTAGTGGATCATTTCGACCGGTATGTTAAAGCCGGATTCAGACGCGATGAAGATGACGCGGCCCCAATCGAGCTTCTGCATGCCCGGAAGATATGCGCGCGAAAGCCTGACGGCGGACATGACGTTCACCTGCCAGTGGCGGTCCCATACCTCGTCGTCCGCATCGAAGAAGTCTAGCGGCTGGAAGATGCCCGCGTTGTTGATGAGGATGTCGACGTGAGGAACTTGGGCGACAAGAGCGTCACATCCGGCAGCGGTGGCGAGATCCGCTGCCGCCGCGGTCACGCTTCCCTTGGCGCCTTCGCCTTTCAGGCGACCGGCGGCCTTCGCGGTCTTTTCCTCGGACCGGCCGTTGACCACCACGTCCGCGCCCGCCCTCGCGAGCTGGCGGGCGATTGCGTATCCAATGCCTTCAGTGGATCCGGTAACCAGAGCGGTCTTGGCTGTGAGGTCGATCTGCATCTTCTGCTCCTGTGAGGTTGGATGAGAGAACGTATGAACTGGCGACCGATCGCGCAACAGCCTATGATGCGGATAATCCTTTCCCTTCCATTGGGGCGGCCGGGGCCTAGAACCGAAGTAGCTCTCGCCAGGTTTATCGAAGTCGCCGATCCGGCCCGCCTGGAAGACAATGATCGCACCTTCTTCACTACGGCGGGCTTTTTTGGCGCTTCACGACGGGAATGCCAGCCAACCCCTGGTCACAAACATCGCGCAGATCATCGCGGGTGGTGGCGGGCAAAAAGCTACGATGGTCGCCAGAACAGCGGTATTCTGACCTGCGTCGTGGATGCATCGATCGCATCCACGACGTTCTGTTGCCCGAGGCTAGACGCGCTTAGAATGGTTTGAGCGGCTCGGGAAGCAGATCTATCGGAAAGTCCTGATAGGAGACCGGGCGTAGGAAGCGATGGATCGCCAAGGTCCCGACCGAGGTCGATCGTCCGTCCGATGTGGCTGGATAGGGTCCGCCATGGACCATCGCCGGGGATACCTCGACCCCGGTTCCGAAGCCGTTGACGAGAAGTCGGCCGGCCAGAAGCTCCAACTGCGAGATCATCGGCGAGGCGGCCCCGATGTCTCCGGCGTCCGCGTGCAGGGCGATGGTCAACTGACCTTCCAGGGATCCCACGACCCTTCGCAACTCCTCATCGTCACGGCAGCGGACGATCAGTCCTGAGGCGCCGAAAACCTCTTGTTGAAGTTCCGGATTCGCGAGGAACGCAGCCGCGGTCGTCTCGAAGAGCGCCGCCGCGGCCTGATGGGGCGTCCCCTCCTTCCCAACGGCCACTTGCGAAACGGAAGACGATGACGACAGCCTTGCGACGCCATTGCGATATGCATCACAGATGCCACCAGTGAGCATTGTTTGAGCCTGCGATTCCGAAAGCGCTGCGGCGGCACTCCCGATGAAGGCATCGAGGCCCGCACCCTCGACGGCGATGATCAGGCCAGGATTGGTGCAGAACTGGCCAGCGCCGAGGATCAGAGAGGAGACGAACGATTTTCCGATCTCCGCTCCTCTGCTGCGAAGTGCATTGGGATAGAGGATGACAGGGTTGATGCTGCTCATTTCGGCGTAGACAGGTATCGGCTGCTTCCGCTCCGAGGCAATCTTCATCAGCGCGGTGCCGCCACGGCGCGAGCCCGTGAAGCCGACGGCGCGTATGCGGTGGTCGGCGACCAGAGCCTGGCCCACCTCGAATCCCGCGTCGAACAAAAGCCCAAACGTCCCCCGCGGAAGGCCGCATGCTGCGACCGCGTCCGCGACGGCTCTGCCGACCAGCTCGGACGTGCCGGGATGGGCGGAGTGCGCCTTGACGATAACCGGGCAGCCGGCGGCGAGGGCGGAGGCGGTGTCACCGCCAGCGACAGAGAAGGCGAGGGGAAAATTCGATGCCCCGAACACCGCGACAGGGCCGAGAGCAACGTTTCGCAGGCGAAGGTCCGGCTTTGCAACTGGCCTGCGCTCCGTATCAGCCGGATCAAAGCGAAGTTCCTGAAACCTGCCGTCGCGAATCTCCTTGGCGAACAGGCGAAGCTGGCCGACGGTCCTGGCGCGCTCTCCCTCGATACGACCGCGTGGCAGGCCAGTCTCGTCAATCGCTCGCAGGACGAGATCGTCGCCGATTGCGACGATGCCTTCGGCGATTGCTTCCAGGAACCGAGCTCGATCGTCGAGCGACGTCTCCTTGTAGATCGGGAAGGCGTCCCACGCCAAACTCGTGGCCGCTTCCACCTGCTCCTTCGTCGCGCCGGCGAAGCGCGGTTCCATCGGGTTGCCGTTGGCGGGATTGATTGCGGAGAATGCCGCGGCCGCGCCGCGCACGTTTGCGCCGCCGATAATCAGGTCGCCGGAGAGTGTCATCGTGGATCCTTTCAAAATGAGAAGCCATGGCCGCCCTCGCATTCTGAATGGAGGCTTTGCGTAACCGTCTGAGTATGGCTGTCGAACTCACATAGGCATCCACGGCCGGTATGCCAAGCCTTCGCTCATCAAAAGTATTACTTTTCAAGCCGTGCTAGATGCGGCGCGCCCATTGCGACCGCCGGATGCTGATGATCCTTGATCACGGTTTTGAGCACGCTCATGCCTGCCTCCGTTTAGGCGGGTAGCCCTTGTTCGCCTTGCGGCGCGCGCTCCCTTCGGTTTCCGATTGATGCGTTGGCTCGGCTCGTGCGCGAGTTCGGGCCCATCTCGGAAGGCGTTCCTGCATTTCCAACTCGCTCCTATCAGAGCGAGGGCGGAGGCGGCTTCGCGCGACGATTTCACGAACCTGCGGCCGGGACGGGCCGTGAAATTCGCTTCGAGGACCGGCGAGGAAACGCTGACTCGTGAGCTAGTCGAGACGGTGTCCGCGAATGATCGGTGCGACATCGGTGCCAAGGAGTTCGATCGACCGGCGCATTGCTTCGGTCTCCAAGGCGGCGGTGCTCATCTGGAAGGTGAGGCGAGAAACTCCACCCAATGTCCTGTTAACATGCTCAATCTTTGCCGCAACTGTCTGCGGGCTGCCAACCAGAAACGCCCCGTTCGGGCCGCACATGAAGTCGAATTGCGCCTGCGTTGGCGGTGGCCAGCCCCGTTCCCGTCCAGCGTCCGTGAACATCTGGAACCAGCCGGGGAAGAACGCTTCCCTGGCTGCTTTGTCAGTCTCCCCGACAAAGCCGAGAGCGTGCACGCCGACCCTCTGCTCCTCTCTGGGATGGCCCGCGGCAAGCCATGCACGTCGATAGAGTTCGACCAACGGCAGAAAACGCTCGAAACTGCCGCCGATGATCGCGACCATCAAAGGCAAGCCAAGCGTTCCGGCGCGGATGAAGGATTCGGGCGTCCCGCCGACACCCAGCCAGATTGGCAAGGTTGGCTGGTGCGGACGGGGAAAGACACCCTGGCCGCCGATGGGCGGTCGAAAGCGCCCTTGCCACTCGATCCTGGGCTTTTCCCTGATCTTCAGCAACAGGTCCAGCTTCTCCGCGAAGAGGGCATCGTAGTCCCGAAGGTCGAATCCGAACAGGGGATAGGCCTCAACGGACGAGCCGCGGCCAACTACGATTTCCGCTCGTCCGCGCGATATCAGATCCAATGTGGCGAATTCCTGAAAGAGCCGCACGGGGTCGGCGGCGCTGAGGACAGCGACAGCGCTTGTCAGCCTGATCGACTTCGTGCGCGCCGCAGCGGCCGCAAGGATAACGGCTGGCGCTGAATCAAGCGCGTTCTCTCGATGATGTTCGCCCATGCCAAAGACATCGAGGCCGACTTGATCGGCCAGTTCGACCTCTGCAAGTACGCTCTCCATGCGATCGATGGCTGACTGCAGTCGTCCCGTAGCGGGGTCGTTCAGCAGCATCGCAAAACTATCGATACCGATTTCCAACGAAGGATCCTTTCGAGGCGCTGTTGCCACCCAACCACGGTGGTCGCTGTTTCGGCGCTTCCAGCTTCTCATGACTCGCCCCGGATGGAGCGGACACGTCTATCTGGCAGAAGCGCCTCCCGCTTCATCACACGATGACAGGCGCCCTACTACCCGTCATATTCTGATGGATACTATCCAAATATCCGATAGGGGAGTTCGCTTGCCCTCCGTCAGTCCGAGCCGATGAGATAATCGTAGACGGAGACCAAGCCCTTGCATCGTTCCGGCCAGAGCGCGGCGACAATGTCAGCGGTCCGCGCGCCAGTCGAAAGCCGCGACAGTGGTTTGCTCGATGTTCAGAGAGTCCATCAGTTTGATGGCATCGACTGCCAGCGCCGATTGTTGGCCGTTGCGCATCTACCGCTGGCGGCATGCTGATGAGCGGATGATCGAGCAATCGATCAGATGCAGCGCATGCGGCGAGCCGCTGCCATCGCCTCGAAAATCTGCGACCGGTAGTTGGGTGGGGAATCTAGCCGATCTGCATCAGGATCGGAAAGGTCTGCTGGAACCAGATCGCCACATTGCTGACCCATCCGAACAGGAAGGCGAGGCCGGTCAGCACGAGGAAGAGACCCATCACCTTTTCAACCGTGCCGAGATGGCGGCGGAAGCGCGACAGGAAGCGCATGAAGGCGCCGGAAAAGCCGGCGGCGATCCAGAAGGGGATGGCAAGGCCAAGCGAATAGACGGCGAGCAGTTCGGCGCCGGAGCCGACCGTCTCGCGCGAGGCGGCAACGCCGAGGATGGCGCCGAGCACGGGACCGATGCAGGGCGTCCAGCCGAAGGCGAAGGCAAGCCCCATGACATAGGCGCCCGTCAGCGTCCCCGGCTTGCCGCCGTCCTGGAAGCGAGCCTCGCGGGTCAGCAGTCCGATTCGGAAGAGGCCGAGGAAATTCAGCCCCATGACGATGATGATCAGCCCGCCGATCTTCGACAGGAGGTCGAGATGCTGGCGAAGCGCCATGCCGATGCTGGAAGCACCGGCGCCGAGCGCCACAAAGACGGTGGCAAAGCCGAGCGTGAAGAAGAGGGCAGAGAGGAAGACGCCGCGCCTGATACCGGGCGCGACCGCAATCGCACCGCCGCCGCGGAACTGCTCGACTGAGATTCCGGCCATATAGCAGAGGTAGGGCGGGACGAGGGGAAGCACGCAGGGCGACAGAAACGAAAGCGCTCCGGCAATCAGCGCGCTCCACAGGGAAATATCGGCAATCGACACGCATTCTCTCCGGCTGCAATTTGCGTGATGTTCCTAGCTTTGCAGGCAAGCGATTGCCAATCACCTTTTTGCGCGCGCAGGAAATCTGTCTTTGCACGCGAGACATCTGCTTGCGCTTGGCAAGAAATGTGCCGGCCGCTGGAAAAAGGCAAATTTTTCGGTTGACCGCAATGAGTCGCCTGCCTATGTTCCGCCCACTTCCAGCCGGGGTGGGCACACCCGCGGAGAGGGAGAGCGTAGCTCAGCTGGTAGAGCAACTGACTTTTAATCAGTAGGTCTCGGGTTCGAACCCCGACGCTCTCACCATATTTCCCTTTAAAATAAGCTAGTTACGGAGCATACTAATATTATGTTAGCTGGCTTCCGAGTCGGGCTAACGCGAAGCTAACGATTCGAACGGAGCGGCGGGTGGATCAGGTTTGGGTCTGGGTGTTTTGGGCTTGGGACTGGGTCAAGCCTGTCGCGGCCTTCATTGCTACGTTCGGGCTGACTTTGGCAACCGTTGTCGCGGCTGCGTGGGCCGCTTTTCAATGGTTCGGCCAGAAGTGGATCGAGAACAAATTCGCTAAAGGTCTCGAGGAATACAAAGCTGGACAAGCCCAAGAACTCGAAAAGCTGAAACACAAAATAAATTCAGCTTTTGACCGTATCACCCGTCTCCATAATCGAGAATTTGATGTCTTGCCTGACCTCTGGGGCAAGCTTGTCGAAGCCAAACTGTGGGCTAACGCATACACCTCTTCGATGCAAAGCTATGCTCACGTGGAGTACCTTGGTGACGATGCACTGCGCCAGTTCCTAGATGGGACCAGCTTCGCTGAATGGCAGAAGCGGGAAATCATGGAAGCCCGCAACAAACAAGATCAGTACGTAAAAACACACAACCGATACAGATCTGCCGAGGTCCTAGGCAAGCTGAGAGACTTCGATCTAAGCTTTACCAAAAACGGAATTTTTCTCCAATCAGAACTCAAAGGCATGATGCGTAAGATGCTGGACATCATCCATCATGCCCTCATTGAGCATAACGTGAACGAGCAGGAGAATGTTCGTCCTCGTGTACGTGATGCCTCTAAGACCTTCGAGAATGAAGGTGAAACTCTGTTTTTGAAGATTGAAAAAGCCGTGAGCGATAGGCTCTGGGAATCGGCAAACAAGGAAATCTGATCCGGTCACATTTAGATCAGCCGCCTGACGACATCCCCAGCCTTGTCCCACACGCGGCGCAGCGCGGCGGCGTGGTCATCCTGCATGGAGAAGAAGGCACGGTGGGGTAGCGCCTCAGCGATAGCCTTCCAGTTCATGCCTGCCGCCCGGCGCACGACTACCTCCTTAAGCGGCGGCAATAGCGCATTCACCACGGCGACAATCTCCTCAGCGGCATCTTCCATGTGGCGGCGCTCCACCCGGCGGGCGTTTGCGTCGGTCTTGTCAGCATCGCGAACTAGGTCCATCCAGGCCTCACCGAGTTCGGCCGCGAGTTGCTGAAATACCGCATGGTTCAAGACGAACTGCCTCTGCCAGCTTGCCCGCGCCATTCCGGGACCGACAATGCGCTCGCTGTGCATCCGGGGGAGGACGACGCCGTAGACCAGCCGCAGCGCCTTGTCTGTGCGGCGGAGTGGATCGTCAGGCGCGGCTCTAGGTGGGCGGTCGGGGTCGCGGTCCGCCCTTATGCGACTTGGAGGGCGAGCCCTCTGCGTGACCATCGGTCAGTTCAGATGCTTCAGGCGGGCAACCTCGGCGGCGAAGCCCCCGGCCTCGGGGCGCTGCGGTGCGGCGTAGGCTTCGCCGTCCTCGGCAATCCAGTTGATGGCCGCCATCTCGGCTTCCTCGCGTCCGCGCCGCCCTACGATGACGATCTTGCCATCCTTAATGCCGAACTTGTGCTGCGAGATAAACAGAGCCACAGCACCTGGCATAAGCTCTGGTTTGACGAACCGGGCTAGCTGCTCCCGCACCGTCTCGACCACCCGCCGCCGGTTGCTCTCGTCCTTCAGATGAGCGTTTTCGCCGCGCAGCTTGTTATCCTCCACCGCCCTGGAGACGTTGGCCACCAGCGCGTCACGCTGGGCGTGGTCCAGCTTTAGGCGGTCACCGTTCTGCCTATAGAAGTCCCGCAGACCCTCGGGAACGTCTTCGATCGAGGTAATTTCCTCTGGCATTTCCTGCGCGCTCGTCAGCACGCCTTCAAGATCGATGTCAACCTTCATTGCTCTGCTCCTACTCTTGTGCGATTGCGGCTGCGATGGCTTGCTCGGCTGCCTGTGCGTTGGCGGCTGCCTCGGCGATTTGGGTGGCCGAGCCGGTCGTCGCGGTGGCGATGTAATCGATGAAAGAGCGCCCGCTGCGCTCCGTGGCTTCGAGCGCGGCAGTGAGCCGCTTGAGCCGCGCCTCCTCGTCGGGGTGGAATGTGATCCGGTAGCGGCGGCGGACGATGTCATGGCGGGTTTGGCTCATACCGACCAGCAGCGCCGGGCCGCGTAGGATGGCGGCGATAATGTTCGTGTCCATTTCGGCAAATGCCTTGCCGATAGCCTCATCGCGGGCCTTTTCCTGCATGCCGGCCAGCCGCGCCCGAATCTCGGCTTCCAGCCCAGCGGAGAGTTGATCGCGCGGGGCAGGGGGTGTGCTGGTGCGAGCGCTGATCTCCGCAATTTCTTGCTGCACCAGCGCCTTGGCTTCGTCCAGCTTCTTCGCGGTGGCTTCGGCCAGCTTAAGGGCATTCTCCCTCAACTTGAGCCGGGCGGCATCCGATGATAACAACCGGTCTTTGGCAATGGTATCGGCATAGCCTGCAAGGGACTCGCTATTGATCCGCGTGGTGCGCACGGCGGTAGCGAGCGAGGCAATCGCCGCGTCTTTCTCCACCTCGCCGCTGGGCGCGCGGGCATAGTGCTGCTCGACGGCGGCCTCGTGAATTTCTTGCGGTGGTCTGAGCTTCATCGTCTTCTCCTTCAGAAAAAGCCAGAAATGGCAGCTTGGCCTCCACCTGTCCGGGGGCGTGAGGCCCACCAGAGAGCGATGGCGATACTGAGAATGAGGTCGTCGTGCTTGCCTTCGCGGGCGTTGAAGCTAGCGCGGCCTGCGGCGCTGACCGTGCGGCGGAAATCCTTCAGCTCTTCGGCCAGTGCCCCGGCGTCGGTCAGTTCAGCGGCAAAGCGAAGCTCGCCAACGTGCAGCCGGGCATCCACGGTGCTGATGAGATGCGCCTTGGGCACGTGCCAGCGGCGGTTCTCGGGATTGGTGATCTCGTTGCCGGCGGTGATGGCGACCCGCTGCGGTCGCATGCCCGCTGACTCGAATATGTCGGATACGGCCCGGCCGACACCCGTCTCATCAACGACAAGGTCGCAGCCCTCGCGCAGCGGCGGGCGGTCAAGCAGTTCGCCGACGCGCGCCACCACCTGCGGATAGGGAGTGCCCAGCGGCACGCGCTCCAGGGCGCGTACAGCGAACCGGGTCTCACTGCGTTCGCGGGTCACGTTGGGCCTGACGTGGTCGCCATAGCTGATGATCCAGTCCCCGGTCGGTGACACTGTATGATGGACGACGGATATGGCGGTTGGATCGTTCGATTGACCGAGGTCCACTCCCATGATGAAGCGGCTAACCGGCACGACAGGTATGCGCTGCCATGGTCCTCTGCCGCCCCGGCCTATCGGGTGTCTGGAGTGTGCTACCATAGCGCTCTAACCTCCTGCGTGAATGCGGCCTCTATGATGGCAAGCGGAAAAACGGCTTCGAGGGGATCGTGGAATTCCAGCCCGTACTCCTCACTGAACTTGATTGCGCCGAGGGCTTTCAGTTCCTCGTCCAGAAACTCCTGCGTGATCCGGGGGCAGGCGCTCGCCGGAACCCTCACGCGCTCCCATGAGGGATCGTCACCGACCCACGCCTCGTAGAACCACCCGCGCTTGCCCGCTGGTGTCGTTAGGGCGACTAGGCGGGCGTCTGGCTTCGTAGCAAGCATTGGGCGCACCGCCGTTAGCAGTTCGTCCTCCACGCGCGCGGCCTCGTCCATGACGACGAGGTCCACCCCGGCAATTCCGCGGATGGTCTTTTCGGTGCCGGGTAGCGAGAGAATGCGCGCACCGTTCGAAAGCTCCGTCCCCTGCTTACTTTCGGCGGTGGGGCGGGGCGCACCCGGCAGCCTTCCAAGGAAGCCGATGATGGTGCGGAACAGCTCGTTGGACTGGCGCTGCGTCGGGCTGACGACGACGATCTGCGCGGAAGGGACAAAGAGGGCGGTCTGGATGACGAGGATGGCCGCGACGGTTGACTTGCCTGATTGGCGCGAACAGAGCAGCAGGGAGCGCCGGGGATTGGCGCGGAGTAGGCTCGCCTGCCATGGGTCGGGTTCTATGCCGCATTCATTGGCCGTGATGACGGGGTCCAGTGCGCGGGCAAGGTCGCGGGCTAACATTGGCGCGGCCCCCGCGAGCGGGGAAAGAAGGCAGACCGGCGCGCGTCGGGCAAACACAAAGGAGGAGGCCCGAAACGACGCTCAGGGAAACCAGCCGTCAACCTGGGCGTCGGCGCTGCCGGTCTGCCTGCACCCAGCGAGCGGCGGGGCTGCGCTGGTACTCGGAAGTGGAGCCTTCCGAGGTTCTTCATGAGCCACGACCCTCGTTGCTCGGTACGGGGCCGCTGGCGTAGGAGTGGTCGATCACCATCCCCTCGGCGAACCGCGTTTCCAGCCCCTGGAGCACCAGTGCCACGGCCTGCCGCGCGTCGGGAAAGCCCCGTAGCGCCTTGACCAGTTCCGTGCGCATCTCGATGTAGACCGGGGATACGAGAACGTTGTTGTTGATGGTGGTGCCGGTGTTCAGGTCACCGAGTAGCTTGCCCGTCAGTTCGAAGTTGCGGTGCAGTTGGCCCGCGACCCGCTGCGCCGCCGCTGTGTCCATGACCTCTTCGGCGGCGTCCATCATGGCAAAGAGCCGGTGTCGAAGTGCCACGATGTTGGACAGCAGCGACTGGGACTCTGTCTCTCGCAGCCGGTCGATGTCCATAGGCATCTCAGGCCCGGCCAGAAGCTGAGCGCGGAGTTGAGGCGGCATGTGGTTCTTGGCGTGGCGACGGATGCTATCCGAGCCGAGCTTGTATCGCTTGGCGAGCACGGCGAACGGCACATTGCGAGCCAGTGCAAGGTCGATGGCCGCCCGCTCACGGTGCCTGCAAACTGAACATTCTGGGCCTCGTTTGGCCATGGGCGGCGGAACTCGCTAAAAGGGTCGGCGGGTTACTTTTGATTAGCTGCACGTTAGCTGAAGCAACCCTAGGTTGTATATTAGCGTGCTAAGGCTCTGATTTAAAGGCTTTTATTATGGGCTGACCTACTAACCCTTGATAGGGAGGTCGCATTCGCGGAGAGTGAAAGCGCCTAGCGCAAAGGGCGACGACGCGGGAAGAGGGACGGCGAAAGGTTATAACGGTTCGGTGCGACGAGGCTGAGCCCGTTACCGGGGATTCCACAGCGCCAACACCTACCCGCACCTACCCGCATCAGATTAAGATCATAAGGGTACGCTAACCACCGGAAAAAGCTCCTTAAAGTGCGCATGTACCCGTATTACCCTTATTAACCTCTCACGACGCGGGCGCGCTTATATACGGGCATGCACGTGATAAGGTGGGGCTATAGGTTTAGTGACCCCCCGGCATTAATAGTCCTCGGCCCACTTTCCACGCCGCCTTAACCGCGCCCGTTACCACGCGGCACGACCGCCGCCCACCCTGGCACGACCGCCCGTTCTCGCGGCGGGGTCGGCCACTAGGGTAGGGTCGGCCGGAAGCGGGCGCTCTCCAGCGGCCTCCTACGGAGTTCTCTAAATCGCACCGGCCATCATCATAAAAAGTCGATGATGCGGCCAGATTCATGATCCATACCGCACCGTCATTACCCTTATACAAACGGGGTTCCGTCAAATTGGCGGCTTCTCCACCTTCGGCAGCGGAAGCTCTGGCGTAGGATCAACGATTTCAGCCGGCACGTAATAGACCTTAATGGCCTTGCCCTTGATCATCTTCTTGGTCTCGATCAGATTTTCCTTACCGATTGCTCTTCTCACCCAACGACCGGCGACATTTGGTTTCAGCTTGCCGAAGCTGGAATCCATGCGCAGCAGAAACTTCTGAAATTTGAATTGGAAGTACCGCCGTCCTTCGTCCTCATCTAGGTACGGCTTGCCAAGTAAGATCTCGTCTAAGGTGTCGGCCCTGTACTTGTCGGTCAAGAAAACCCGCAACAGCTCGCGCATCTCGTATTCAGGCGTTTCGGCCTCCGGTATCTGCTCGAATGTTGCCTGATCCCGTGCATCGCGCAGTTTTTGATACCACGCGTCCTGCTTCATCTGGTCGAAGATCGCGCCCAGCCGGGCCGCGCATTTCACATTGAAGGTATAGAAGTGCATGACTTCCCGGACAGGTAGCGTGATGTCGCCCCAGCCCCTAAGCGTCAGCCGCCATTCGTCCTCCTCGCCGCCGACCAGAACGACGATCCCGTCGATGTCAGGAAATCGACCTCCGCCACCGTCGCCATCGCACAGGCGCGGCGGATTGCCTTTCTTCTCGCCCCATTCGACGTTGTGCTTCCATTGCTGGTCGAATTCCTGATCGTTTTTGCCGAGCTTACGCCAGACCACGCGCGCCTGCCACTCCGCCGCTGGCTTGTCGATGGCGATGACGCTTGAGCATCTGCCGACGTCGCGCGCGACCTGCATCAGAATATCGTCGCGTTTGCCGTGGGGCGCTCCTGCAAGCTCGCGCAGCCATCGCGCCAACATCTTTTCGAACTCATCTGACGTTACATCACCCCCGGCATGAGCCGAGCTCGGCCGATCCGGGGATGCCTTGAGCGTCATGAACTGCTCGGGCGTCATGGCCGAACGTTCGGCCAGATCGAGGAACTCGGCGACAGACAGGGCCAGCCCCGTCTCCTTGACCGCATGTCTATCCGTCCCGTCGCCGCCAAAATACGGTAGGTTCAGCCATCCGCCGGTCTTGTCGATGTCGGCATTGCGCGTCTGCTTCGGGAAGACCTCAGTCTCGGGCGGATAACCAAGGCTGGTGGCGATCTCGCGCAGCTTCCCTTGAAGATCGGCGGCGGGCATCGGAGATGAGAGGAAGAAGTATAGATGGGCACCGCCTGACTTACTGCGACACACGATCGCAGAAAGCCCTGCAGCCCTGACCCGCCTAACCAGAGCGGCATGATCTACCTTCCGGTCGTCATCATCGATACAGCCCCAGAGGCAGGTGTCGTCAGGTCTGAGCGGGCAGATGCCAAGCGGCGCTGCTCCTTCCAGATGACGGCCATACAATTCCAGCGTTGGCTCCTTGCGGATTGTTCTTGCCGAGCCCCTTATACTTATCTTCTCGCCGGGCTCGACCAACGTGGGCTCGTGCCGATACGTGCCATGATGGGCAATGGCACCGGCGAATAGGAAGTGAAGGCGCTCCGCAGCGGAGCGCCCCTTGAAGTTGTCGATCGGCTGGAGGGTCATTCATCACCCTCTTTTGCCTGTGCCTCTAGCAGCAGAGCCGCTTCGTACTGGCGCTTGAGGTAGCGTAAGTGCGCCCCGGACCAGTTGCAACGGCAACAGTCGTACAGCCCCAATTCGCCCTCCTTCTCTCTCGTGAACCGGCGCACACGCAACGTTGGCTCGACGGCCAACGCACTGTTGAGCAGCCAGTGTTCGTCCTCCGGGTTCAACTGGCAACCTTCGCTGGTGGCGCGCTCCATCTTCTGGTCGGCTTCTTCCATGCACGGAGGGCACATGAACCACACCTCCGCTATGTCGCTATCGAAGCGTTTGTCCAGTATCTCCTCGATCCGTGGATCGAACAGGGCGGGGTCGGGTTTACCGGCATCGCGCGGCACGCTATTATTCGAACCATTGTGAGTAAGGTGGTTACTGGGCGGGGCGGCAACCCCGCCCTTATTATTATCTGGCATTGGCAGCCTCCTGCGTCTCGGTGAGGCCCTGCGCGATGAAGGCGTCGAGATCACTCTTGCGGTAAGCCACCTTCCGCGTCCCGATCCGAACGAACCGGGGGCCAACCCTCTTATAGCGCCACCATCTCAAAGTATCGTACGGCACGCCTCCAAGGTATTCTCCAGCTTTATTTGGCGGGAATAGTTCATTTTCTGCTGTCATTGCGTTCTCCTATAGTAAGACCGTTACCGGTCGTAGTAACGGCCTAACTATAGGGCTGGTTGGCGCGTGGACGTAGCGGCGTTTTTAAAAGCGCCTACAAACTTGTCGGGAGCGACAACTCGGTCATCGCGCGTGGTCGTACCAGACTGAATAGACGATCTCGTACAACTCATCCTTCTCGCGATTATTGTGTCTCCGGTTGAAATCAGTGATCAGCTTTTTCACCTCCTTGTAGCGCTGGGTGTGAAGCTTGCTGTCCAGTGTGCCCCACTCGGCCTTATCGGAAAGCACGACGGTCAGCCATTTCGCGTGGTTGTCGAAGGATTTCGCGTTGGAATAGTCTCGTTGCAGAATGCTGCGCACGGACTGATACAGCTCGAATACGCGTACCCTCCTGCGAAATTCCTGACCCAGCTCCGGACGAGTGTGAAAGCCATTGTATTCGATCAACCCGGCGACGATCACGACGAACCGAGGTGATTTTTCTGGCGACAGCAGGTGCGCAGCGACGGCGCTCCAGCGTCGTCCGCAGTTATCCTTCTTCTCGAAAGCATCGAGCAGCATCTGCCTCTCATGCTTCGTCAGCCATATCTCGTCATCCGCCGCCCCCTCGGGAATCGGGTTGCGCTCTTCGCGCAACTCCGAGAGCTTCTGACCCTCCTCTGCGAGGTGGTTTTCCACCCAATTCGCCAGCAAACTGAGGCGCGTATAGTCCTGCCGTCCATGAGGCCACTCTGGCGGCTTTTCCTCGCTCACTCTTTCTCTCCTCTGATCGGCACCACCTTGCCCTTCGCCGCTGCCGCTTCTACGGTGCGCTCGCGCCGCGCCGCCGCCGACCGCCCCGCCTCGGCCAGCACCTCACGGCTGACGTGGGTGTAGCGCATAGCCGTAGCGACCGACTTGTGCCCAACGACCGCCATTCCCACCGCCATAGGCAGGTCGGAGTCCGTGTAGGTTTTTGTGCTGAACCAATGTCGAATGGTGTGCGAGCTAATCCCGTAACCCCCGGTCACTTCCGCCTCCTTCATAACGCGCTTGAAAGCAGAGCCCAAAACGTCCACGCGCAGCGGCAGCTCCGGGTCCGTGGCCGGGCAGACCCACGGCGAACCGACGAACCGGGGGGCAGCCTTCAGCAACCGCTCCACTTCGGGCGTGACGGGTTTCTCCAACTGTCCGGTCTTGGTCTTGGGCCAAATTATTAGCCCGGCCTCGCGATCGATGTAGCTCCACTGCAATTTGCACACTTCGCCCGCCCGCGCCCCGAGCGCGAAGATGAGCCGGATGGCTAGCGCCGTCGAAGGCTGTAGGCGACCCTCCGCCGCCATCGTGTCCGTCGCCGCCATAAGGCGCGCAACCTCGTTCTCCGTGAAGAGCCTCGTCCGCCGGTTCGTCCCCTTCAGCCCAAGCTCCTTGAAATCCAGCGGCGGCGGCAGTGCGTTGCCGTAGAGCGTGGCCTTCTTCTTGCTGCGGGACCAGTTGAGCGCGGCCCGAAGCATTCGCATAGCGCCCTCGGCTTGAGCCTTGGCCGGGGGCAGGGGCTTGGCATTCGGACTGGGCTTTTTGCTGCGACGCTGGCGCGGGCGCTTGCTGAGCCTGTCGAAGAGCGAATGTACGTCCTCCATCGTCAGCGCCGCCAGCTTGATCTTGCCAATCTCAGGTTTGAGGATCTTGTTCGCCGTCCGCTCGTACTCGTCCGCAGTCTTCTCAGCCAACTGGCCCTTCGCGTGCTCGGCGACGAACAGGTCGAGCATGGAGCCTACCGTGGCGGCATTGCTCTTCCGGTTGGCCTCACGCTGCGCCTCCTCTCGCTCAGCAACCGGGTCCTTCCCCCGGTGGTACTGATTGGCCATCTCCTGCGCTTGCGCGAAGGCATCGTCGGCGGTTGTCGCCTTAATGGTCGCCCACTTTGGCTTGCCGTTGGCGCGGTAGACGTAGACAAACGTCTTAGCGCCGCTCGGTCGGATACGCAGACCGAAACCCGTTAGGCGGCTGTCCCAGATTACTCGGGTAGTTTTTCCATCCTCGTGGGGCTGGGCGTTCTCCAACACGGCGCGGGTGATTTTCTTCTTCGGCTCTGTCTGCTTGCTCACGGCTAGCCTCCGGGCTATCTTGCAGCTAACGCGCTCTCCGGCGTTAGCCCGCGCACTCCAGCTCTAAACTAACGTGAGTTTTCCAGAAAAGCTAGTATCTTCAATTAAATACCAGCGTACGCCAGCTCCAGGCTAACGCCACCGGCTCCCGTACCTGCCTACTTTTAATCAGTAGGTCTCGGGTTCGAACCCCGACGCTCTCACCAAGTGTCATCCGGGAGGCAGGCGTAGGTTTGTAGGCATCCGCGCGACGGATACTTGAAGAAGTTCACTGGACAGACGTCGCCCTTGCCCCGCCGATGGCGCCGCGGCAAGCGTTCGCGCCAACAGGGCGGCATGTTTCCTGCGTCGATGCTGCCATTGTCATCTTCTGAAATGCGCCCAGACGCCTGTTCATCAAGCGGAACAGGATGTCGTCGGTTTCAGACCGGCAGCCCGAGTTGTTTTCGGAGGCTCTTGTCGAATGCGAATGCAGGGACGAAGCGGCGCAGAAAACTGACCTGTCGTGCCATTTTTCCGGCCGTATAACGCCTCTTTGGAGCGGGATCAGTCGCAGCGGCAATAATTGCCTTTGCCACCACGTCGGGCGCGTCGCCTATTTCCATTGCTTTCTGCACGACTACATTCATGCCAGCGCGCGCAGAGTCATATATATCGAGCACCTGATCCGGCTTGGCGAGATTGTCTTCGAACGACGTCCGGGTGTAGGCTGGCTCGACCAGCGAAACGCGAATGCCGAAGGCGCGCAATTCGTGATCGAGCGATTCGGAATAACCCTCGATGGCATGTTTGGTCGACGAGTAGAGCGCGAAATAGGGAGCGGGGATGAACCCCTGTACCGAGCTCAAATTCACGATTCTGCCCTTCCCTTGGCGTCGCATAACCGGCAACACCGCGTTGGTCACACGGAAAACGCCGAAGACGTTCACGTCGAACAACGACTTGGCCTGGGCCATTGAGGACTCCTCCGCGCCACCAAGCAGCCCCATGCCAGCATTATTGACAAGAAGATCGATGCGGCCGGCCTCTGCTAGCACGTCATCAACCAGTTTCGCCACCGACGCGTCGTCGGTCACGTCGCATGTCAGCATGGATACACCGTCGCTCCTCTGGGTTGCGGGGCGGCGGCTGGTTCCGAACACGCGAAAGCCCGCGTTCTGCAGGGCTGCGGCCGTTGCATACCCGATGCCGGTGGATGCCCCAGTCACCAAGGCTACGCCAAGATTGTTCTTGTTCATGGAAATCACTTCTTTCTGTGTGATGAGCTGCTGCTTCTAAAACTCGGGTAGGCTTTCTGCGACTTACAAGCAAAAAGGGAGGTCTCCGACGATGTCGTCAGGCAGTCGACGGATACCGCTTTGGCCTGTTCCCTAAATATGCGGCTTATGCAGGAGCCTTAGGACACACTCACCTTGCCGGGCGGGAGCTAAACTTCGGCACTTTTCGGCGCCAGGTCATTGAACCCGGCTTAGCCTTCAGCGACGTCGCCGCCGCGCGCAATGCGCCTGACTTCGCCAGCCGCTGCGTTAAGGATGCCTCGTGAAAGGTCCTCGTCTTCCATGATCCGCGACAGCGTAACGGCGCCCACCATGAGAGACAGTATGGCCATCGCCCCGCCGCTGGGACTAGAGCTCGTGTCGCTGGCCATCAGTTCATCCAGAACCTCGAAGTGAGCCCGGATCCCGTCTTCAAATGGGCGCCTGACCTCTTTGCTCTGGCGAGCCGCGTCCGATCCCAGCGCCACAAGTGGGCAGCCTTCTGACTTTTCACCTCTGTGGTCCGATGAAAGATAGAACGCCATGACTGCCTCAAGGGGATCGGAGCTACTTGCCGCCGCTGCAGACCATCTCCGTGTGGCGCTTTCCATCGCACGCCGCGATGCTAGTGCGGCGAGGTCGTCCTTCGACGCGAACTGCTTGTAGAAACCTCCCTGGGTAAGGCCGGCCCCTTTCATCAGATCCTTTAGCCCAATTCCATCGAAGCCATGTTCTCGGAACAGACGGCTTGCGACGTTGATCACCGTTTCGCGGTTCTCCTCAGCCTGTGCCCGGCTCACTCTCATATCGACCTCCGATTAGATTTTGTTTGACATCTATAACAAAAATAGATTTAGGTCGCAATCTAAATTATCCATGTCGCCCGTCAAGAAGAGAAACTCAAAATGAAACGCAAACTTGTCCTGACTTTCGTAGGTCTCGTGGCAGCGGCCGGCGCAGCCGGGGCCTTTTTCGTGGTTTTTGAACCCAGCAAGCAGGAAGCGGTGGCCGCTGATCCGAGAACAGCGTCACCACTCGTAAGAGTGGTGGAGGCAACGACCACCGGTGCGGCTGAGCGCTCTTTCACAGGCACTGTCGCTTCCCGGGTGCAAAGCAACCTTGGTTTTCGTGTTCCCGGCAAAATCGTCGAGCGGATGGTCGACGTCGGGCAGCAGGTGAGGCAAGGCCAGGCGCTGATGCGCATTGACGAGACCGATCTCCAACTCGCGCTGACAGCAAAGCGTAATACCGTTACCGCAGCACGTGCTGTCTTGGTTCAGGCGCAAGCAGACGAAAAGCGCTATGCGGCGTTGGTAAAAAATGGCTTGGCAGCTACTCCGCAGCGTTATGAACAGGCAAAAGCAGCACTCGACACAGCCTCTGCTCAGCTTGCTGCGGCAGAAGCCGACGCCAAGGTGGCCGAAAATGGGACTGCATACACGCTTCTTGTTGCCGACGCTGATGGAACCATAACCCTGACCCTTGGAGATCCGGGACAAGTCGTGGCAGCGGGCCAGACGGTCGTCCAACTGGCGCAGGCGGGCCCGCGCGAGGCTGTTATCTGGCTTCCGGAGACCCTGCGGCCCAAGATTGGCTCCGAAGCGCAGACCAGCGTCTATGCAGGCGGAAGTTTAAGCGGAAAGGCCAAACTTCGGCAGATCTCGGATTCCGCCGATCCGCAAACCCGTACCTACGAGGCGCGTTATGTTCTCGAAGGCGATGCGGCTTCCGCCCCGCTTGGCTCGACAGTGACGATTGGAATTCTCGATGCTGACCGCCAGTCGGAGGTTGCTATACCAGTGGGCGCAATTCTGGATGACGGTAGTCGCACTGGAGTGTGGGTCGTCAACGGCACAACATCAACGGTGAAGTTCACTCCGGTCAAAGTTCAGCAGATTGGCGAGGAGATGGCATTCGTCAGGGGAATTGGAACTGGAGAGCAAGTTGTCGCACTGGGCGCGCATCTCCTCGCCGACGGCGCGGTTATCAGGATTGCCGCGCAGCAAGAGGTAAAAAAGTAATGAACTTCAATCTGTCGGCCATCGCCGTTCGCGAACGTGCCATCACCCTGTTCTTTATTGTGCTGCTGGCCGCCGCTGGCGCCTACGCCTTCGTCAAGCTGGGGCGCGCCGAAGATCCGTCTTTCACAATCAAGACCCTAACTGTTACTTCGGTCTGGCCAGGTGCCACTGCCCGTGAAATGCAGGACCTTGTCGCCGAGCCGCTTGAAAAGCGCATTCAGGAACTCACATGGTACGACCGCGTCGAGACGACAACTCGACCGGGCTACGCTTTCCTGACGGTCACCCTCAAGGATAACACCCCGGCAAGTGCCGTGGCAGAAGAATTCTATCAGGCGCGCAAGAAGCTTAGTGACGAAGCCCGCAATCTCCCTCCGGGCGTCATCGGGCCATTTGTCAACGATGAATACTCCGATGTGAGTTTCGGTCTCTATGCATTGAAGGCAAAGGGACTGCCAATGCGCGATCTCGTGCGGCAGGCAGAGGTCATCCGGCAGGACCTGCTGCATGTTCCTGGTATCAAGAAAATCAACATCGTCGGGGAACGTCCCGAACAGATTTTCGTCGAGTTCTCCTACGCGAAGCTCGCGACACTCGGCATATCGGCGCAAGACATCGCTGCTGCTTTGCAGCGACAGAACACGGTCACACCCGCCGGGTCGATCGACACCAGGGGGCCACAGGTATTCATCCGGTTCGACGGAGCTTACAACAGTGTGCAGGCCGTTGCCGACACGCCGATCGTGGCCGCTGGCCGTACTTTGAAACTCTCCGATATCGCGGATGTACGGCGCGGTTATCAAGATCCTGCCACCTACCTTATCCGCCATGAAGGCGAGCCGACAATCATGTTGGGTGCCGTAATGCAGGCGGGATGGAACGGACTCGATCTCGGAAAAGCGCTTGAGGCTCGATCCGCCACGATCGCGGAGACACTGCCGCTGGGGATGACGCTCACCAAGGTCAGCGATCAGGCTGTCAACATCGAGGAGGCCGTCGGCGAGTTCATGCTCAAGTTCGCCATGGCGCTTGGCGTCGTGCTGTTCGTAAGTCTAGTCGCACTCGGCTGGCGCGTTGGCATTGTCGTCGCGCTTGCCGTGCCGCTCACACTTGCCGTGGTCTTTCTCATCATGCTGGAAACCGGGCGCTTCTTCGACCGCATCACGCTCGGCGCTTTGATCCTTGCGCTGGGCCTTCTTGTGGACGATGCCATCATCGCCATTGAGGTGATGGTCGTGAAGATGGAAGAGGGCATGGACCGCATCAAGGCGGCCGCCTATGCCTGGAGCCATACTGCGGCGCCAATGCTGTCGGGCACGCTGGTGACGATCATCGGGCTGATGCCCGTGGGGTTCGCAAAATCAACGGCCGGCGAGTATGCCGGTAACATCTTCTGGGTCGTCGGTTTTGCCCTGATCGTATCCTGGATCGTGGCTGTTACCTTCACGCCCTACCTTGGCATCAAGATGCTGCCGAACATCAAGCCGGTCGAGGGCGGTCATCACGCCATCTACGACACGCCGAACTACCGTCGTCTGCGTTCCGGCATCGAGTTCGCTGTCCGCCATAAGTTCATGGTCTGCGCCGTGGTAGGCATCACCATGGCCGTTTCGGTTGTTGGGATGGGCGGCGTGAAGCAGCAATTCTTCCCGACATCGGATCGCCCGGAGGTCCTGGTTGAAGTGCGCATGCCCGAGGGCACCAGCATCGAGGCGACGACATCCGCGGTGAAGAAGGTTGAAGACTGGCTACAGACCCAGCCCGAGACCAATATCGTCACAAGTTACGTAGGGCAGGGCGCACCCCGGTTCTTCTTTGCTATGGCACCGGAATTGCCGGATCCCGCCTTCGCCAAGGTCGTCGTTCTCACGCCCGACGCCCATGCGCGCGAAGAACTGAAACACCGCCTTCGTGCCGCTATTTCGGAGGGTCTTGTTCCCGAAGCTTCTGTGCGCGTCACTCAACTCGTGTTTGGTCCGTACACGCCGTTCCCGGTCGAGTTCCGGATCATGGGGCCTGATCAGGATGAACTCTATAAGATTTCCGAGCAGGCTCTGGCGATCATGAAGACCGTTCCCGATGTCCGCCAAGCCAACCGTGACTGGGGCAACCGAACACCTGTTCTGCGATTTGTCCCCGACCAGGAGAGGCTCAATTTGATTGGTCTTTCTCCGTCGGAGGCTGCCCAGCAGATGCAGATGCTGCTCACCGGCATCCCTGTCACGCAGGTGCGCGACAACATCCGCAACGTGCCTGTCGTTGCTCGAAGTGCTGGCGAAAACCGCCTCGACCCGTCACGACTTGCCGACTTTTCGCTGATGAGCCGGGATGGCCGCCAGGTTCCCCTCGATCAAATCGGGCATTCCGAGATCAGGTTCGAAGAGCCGATCTTGAAGCGTCGTGACCGGACCCCGGTCATCACTATAAGGTCTGATATCAACGAGGCGACGCAGCCACCGGAGGTGTCGCAACAGGTAATGAAGGCCCTCCAGCCGCTGATCGCATCGCTTCCCGTTGGATACCGTATCGAGATGGGCGGCAACATCGAGGAGTCATTGAAAGCCAATGTTGCGCTTGCGCAGGTTTTCCCGCTGATGATTGCTGCCATGTTGATCATCATCATCCTGCAGGTTCGCAGTCTCTCGACAATGACAATGGTGATGCTGACCGCACCGCTTGGTCTTGCCGGGGTGGTTCCGACCTTGCTGCTGTTCAATCAACCCTTCGGTTTCAACGCCATCCTCGGCTTGATCGGGCTCGCAGGCATACTGATGCGAAACACGCTTATCCTGACAGAGCAGATCAAGGAGAACCAGGCTGCAGGGCTCGACGACTACCATGCCGTGATCGAAGCGACCGTCCAGCGAACAAGACCTGTTATCCTGACTGCACTCGCGGCGATCCTGGCATTCATACCTCTAACCCACTCAGTGTTCTGGGGGTCGATGGCCTATACCCTGATCGGCGGAACGGCGGCAGGCACCGTGATGATCCTGCTCTTCCTTCCGGCCCTCTATGCTGTGTGGTTTCGGATCAAACCACCCAAAGCAGTTGAGAAAGAGGAAGCGGCCGAACATCAGGCGCGGCCGATAGCGCTGGCGGCAGAATAGGGGCGTCCGTGCCACGTATCGTGATCCCACAGGGCCGCTCGGGCACTGAAGTCGAAATGTGGCGCGAGCGTATCCTCGATGTGGCGGAAGAGCATTTTCGCCGCATCGGTTACCAGAAGACATCTGTCGCAGATATCTCATCTTGCCTCGGGATGAGCAGTGCCAACATCTACCGGTTCTTCCCGTCGAGGGCAGCGATCAACAAGTCGATCTGCGGCCGGTTCATCGAGAAAGCTGCTCGGTTGGCGGATGCAGTCGCCCGGCAAGAGGCGCCGGCTCACGAGAAGCTCGAAAGTCTTTTCAAGCTGCTCCATGAGGAGAGAAGAAAGAACTTCGTTGAAGAGAAGCCGGTCCATGACTTGATCGTCGCTGCAACGGTGGAGAACTGGCCAGTTATTAGCGCCCATAGCGCTCGTCTTGTGGCGATCATCGAAAATATTATCGAAGAAGGGGCAGACGCCGGCAATTTTAATGTCATCGATGCAGCCATAGCTGCCCGAAGTGCGATGAATGCGTTCGTGCCTTTTTACCACCCGGTCCTCGTCGAGGAGCGGGTTCGAAACGCCGGGAATGCTGAAGAGGGCCTTGGTGAACAGATCTCGTTTATCCTGCAAGCACTTTGGTGGGAATGACGAAAGTCGCTGCTCGCGCGACCAACAAAGGCGACCTACATGCGCAGCATCGCACGAGGAATACGTCGCTCAGGCGATGTGCCTGGTGGGACTGCACACCTCGATTGAAGCAATCGCCAATGGCGAACGCATCACCTTGAATACACCTGCCACTGGCGATATCGAGCACCCCACGACCAAGCCGAGGCATCCGCGGTCAAGTCGAGAGTATGAACCGAACCATCAAGGCCTCACCCCTACGAGTTCATTTGCAAAGCACGGGCTTCACGACTCCAGCGCTTCACCTTCGATCCGCGCCATCAAATGCCGGGACACTAAACATCTAGGAAATTTTTTGGGGTTCGAACCCCGACGCTTCCACCTTTTCTAGTCATCAAGATAGTTGCCGCAATCTCAGATTAACAGTCGTAGCAACGCGCCCTCGTCCTTCACCCCATGCTGGTACGAATGGATCACCCGCCGAGCCAGATCTTCGCGCTCGGTATCCGTTGTGATTTGTCGCACCGAGCTGATGTGGTCAAATACTCTCTGGCAGAGGGCTACTTCTTCGTCGCTCAACACGGTTTGTGCGTCGGCTATCTGGGATCGGATCATGATCGCTCTCACTTCTTTCGGAACGATAATGGGATGGAACATCTCCTTTTAAAGGGCATGAAGGGAGACACAAGCTCGTGAGGTCTCATCTCTATTTTCCGGATAGGTCTTTGTTCCCATCCGACAACCAGTGTTCGTTCGGGCCGCTCCACACATATGCAGAAGCCGGCTTTCTCCAGGCATTCCAGATCACTTCGTATCCATCATTTCAAGCGAGAGTAACGCGCCAAGGCCTTCTTCATCTGACAGGCTCCGCAGAGAAACGTTGAGCGGGTCCAGGCCGTGGGTATTTTTGACGTGGGCAGCGGCCTTGCGTCTTTGCCGCAGCAATTGAGCTTCCCTCTGTCCTATACCGCACATTGAAGTCTCCGGAAGTTGGCATAAAATCAGTTCGTTGTTACGTGTCACGTCAGCATCTGGGAGGATTGCGATGTTTCAAGGTATGCACGGCTCCAAGTCGGCGCTGGGTCCAGAAGACCTCGCAATAATCGAGGACATCTATGACGAATGGTGCGCCGCACGCTGCTGCCCCAAGGATAGCCTAAGTGCGATCAAAGCAGCTCAACAGTTGATCTCCATGTTCGAACATGGAGTACGATCAAAAGATGATCTCCGCATTATGGTCGGCACCATAGGTACCCATTTGCTCAAACACTGAAGTGGAGGAGGCTGAAAGGCATCTCAGGGGAAGACCAGTGAAGGATCGATGATCAGTCACACCAGTTGTCCCGCTGCTTCGGAAGGCCCTCGGAAGAGATTGAAGCCGCCGGCGATCAGCCGCTGGCGAGCGCTTGCGAGCGTGGCCTGGAATGTCGTTTACGTGCGTCGGTGCAGGATAACGCGACGCTTGATGAAGTCGGCTAAGACACAGGAACCAACTTCCACGTGGCAATGCCTGAACAAAAACCCGGTGAAAGCCGGGTTTTTGTTGTCGAAGAAACTAAGGCGCTTCCAGCCACCTCGGGTGCTCCTGGTACGGCCAAGCGCCGTCGGATGCCATGAATATCGACCACTTGAAGCCTCGTTCCAGCGTGCTGCCGCCTTCCAGCCTCACGCCGCTAAGGTTATCGGCGTTCAGCCATCATAATGGCCCGAAAGTGCTGCCTCCGCAGATTTGACAACCACGGCGATATTCACGCCCTTCGTCAAGGTTGTCCCGGTCGCGCGAAGATCGGTCACCACTTTCAGGCCGCCTGATTTGGGCTCCGGGAGCGGCACGACGGTGCCGTTGTCCAGATCAGCGATCCAGAGTTCGTCTCGGCCGTCAACACTAATAATAACAACTGTAGCCATGGTTTTCCCTCCAACGATTGATGTTTAAAATCCAGCTTTCTTCAGGCCTTCACGATAAAGATCTTTATGCCACTGCTCTTTACTTGGAACAGCAGACAACCACTTGTCCACATCGAAGGCCGGGTTGCCTTCGCGAAACCTCCTGACGAAGACCCGCGCTTTGTCCTGACGGCCCAGCATAGCCCAGCTTGCGGCAGATAGCCTATCCGCGAGACTCGGATCGGCCATCTGCCCGATGTAATCCAGGGACTCTTCAAAAGCTCCGAGGGCGTAGTTCGCTCCCGCGGCGGTCCAAAAATAAGTGTCGGGAGCAAGCGGGTTCAGCTCGATTGCCCGCTCGATCTTTCGCAAGGCCATCGCGGGGAGCGAACAATGAACCAAGGTGTCTGCATAGTCGGCAATCACGTCGGCGTAGTGTGGAGCAAGGCTCTCGGCCACTTCCATTGCCTCGGCGCTTTCGTCAAATGCCCCCTGTAACAGTTTGGCGACCCCGAACTCGCGATATCCATCGGCGAAGTCCGGACGCGTCTCGGTGGCCTGCTTTGCCAAAATCTCCGCCGATTGCAAAAGATCGGCATCACCCCTGGCCGTCAACAACCATTCCTTCGAGTAGGTCCGGGCCATCGAACTCAGCGCCGGCGCGAAATCGGGGCTGACGCTGAGTGCGGCTTTCATTTCCTTGCGCGCACGCCGCAGATTCGGAAGCGTCAATCGCGCCAGGTGCCGCCTGCCGACAAGATATCGATGGTAAGCGATCGGGTTCAGATCTTCGCGCAACGTCTCATGGCGCTCGATTTCACTGGACACCGAGAGAGCGATCCGTCGGGCGACAGTTCTCCGATCTTTGACGAGATCCATATGATCAAGGCTGAATCTTTCCGCCCAAACTATTTGATTTTGGTCGAAAAAGATCAGTTGGGCGAACAGGGTGACGTCATCGTCCGTGTTGCTGATCCGGGTATCGAGAATATAATTGACGCGATGCCGTTCAAAGAAGGCTTTCTGCGTCTCCATGTGGTGGCCGATTTGAACCGCCGAATAGGGGGCTATGACCTCCAGGCTGTTGAAGGCGCAAAATCCGATTGTGATATCTTCCACCAAAGATGCGGCTAAAAAACCGGCTTGGGGTCGCGCGGATTGGTTCTTGGGCGGAAGCAGCACCAGGCGGGGAATTGCAATCCGGATATCTTCGGGCTCAACGGGAAGAGCGGCCTCGAGTTTCGGCTTTGCAGGCGCTGATGTCGGACGGAGGGATTTTGCGTCATCGTCATCGGATCTGGCGCGCGCGGCGATTCCCCGCAAAATCGAACTCCGCCGCTGTTCAAAATGATTCCGAAGGGACGCAACTTCCTCTTCCGCCTGGAATATCTGTATGAGCATTTGCAGCGTATCGGGATCCTTCGGCTCCGTCCGAAAGAGGATAACTGCAGCCTTCCTCAGGAGTTCGGATTCCTTCTGCGACCGCGGCAGTCGGAACGCCGTTCTCAATGTATTACCGAGAAGCTCGATATGGCAAATTTCTCGCTCGGCGAGCCACCGTTGAAACTGACGGCTATGACTGTGAACCGGCCCCAGAAAAGGCTGGTTCATGAGCTTCACGAGATGCTTAAGCCGGGAGAACGGTTCAACCTCTTCCTCTGTCCCGGATAGCAGAATGTCGGAAGACAGAGACTCCCGGTCGAGGGTGACCATGTTGCCCTGGGATGAAAGGATATTTATCCCGAGTTCAATTTGACGGGCCTTCATTCTCGAAATCAACTTACGCAAAGTCGCAAGCGTATCGTCCCTGTCGGCGTCGCCCCACAGAAAGCTCACCAATGTTGTTCGATCCGCCGAACCTTGGTCGGTCGTGAGCAAATAGGCGAGAAGCAGCAGGCCTTTCTCCGGAAACGCGACCCCATTCCCGTCCTCGTCAACGAGCTGCAACCTACCGAAGGTCTTCAGAACAAGCGCCATTTTGCCCTTCAAGTCATCACATCTCTGCGTCTGCACGAAAGCGTAGTGTGCGTATTGCACCAGCAGAAGTCGCACTCGCGGCGGACTTTTTCCCAATGCGCCATGAAATTCAATAGTACCTGGAAAACGTATGCTACGTTTTCCAAGTTAACGGCAGAAACGAATTTCGCAATCGGCTTGGCCAAATTATCTTTAAAGAGAATTCCATATAAGATGATGATTATAGATGCACTCACTGGCACCGCGATGGCTAGAAAACGCGAATCGGAGGGCTCCTGCGCTGGGCCCCTGGATTGCCCAATGGCGGGTCAAAGCGACAGCCTGAGCCGAGGGACTTTCTTGCCTGCTACGGCTTTCGCCGCCGCGGTCAAAAGATGATCTCCGCATTAGAGTCGGCACGATAGGTCCCATTTGCTCAAACGCCGAAATGCAACAGGCTAAAAGGCGTCGCAGGGCGGCGGCAAGTGAAGGATCTATAATCAGTTAGGCAGTCGTCCCGCTGCTTCGGGAGGCTCTCGGAATAGATTGAGGCCGATGGCGATCAACTGTTGGCGAGCATGGCCTTGGATGTCGTCTACGAGCGTCGATGCAGATAGCGCGATGGTTTATGAAATCGACTATGACACAGGAACCAAATTCCGCTGCGCTCCGTTTTCTCCTCATCAACAGACAGGAGAAATCGACCATGGATTGGAATCGTGTCGAGGGAAACTGGAAGCAGGCGAAGGGCAAGATCAAGGAGCAGTGGGGCAAACTCACTGACGATGATCTCGACCAGATCGCGGGCAAGCGCGAGCAGCTGGAAGGCAAGATCCAGGAGCGGTATGGCCTCCAAAAGGATCGTGTCAGACGCGACATCGATGACTGGACCAGTCGCCAGACTTGGTAGTGCCTGAACAAAAACCCGGTGAAAGCCGGGTTTTTGCTGTGGAAGGAGCTAGTGCCGTCAAGGGTTGTCGGATGTCATGAATATCCGCCAAAAGCCAGAAGAAGTGCGCCGATCGCGATTATGGCCAGCGCTGGCCAGTTTTGCGACACGCCGAGGAATCTGAGGCCCTGGCGTCGTGGTTCCAGCGTGGTGCCGCCTTGCGGCATTTGATGCGGATTACTCGGTCTTCGACCAAGCGCCGACGTAAAGAGAAAAAGAAGTCCGCCGATGATGAGTGCGGCTCCGGTCAGGATTGCCCACATGATGGCCTCCGCTAGCGATGAGCATATTGGTTAAACCAGATCCGGACCTGATCGTTCCGTGAGTGGCTACTCACCTGAACAACCTCCACCTCGGAACCAACAGCGCCCGCATTGAATTTGACCGTTGAGTAATCCTGGAGATCCCCAATGGACGAGACACCAAAGACGGCAATCCGTAGCATGATGTTGTACGTAGCCGCGCTCCTCCTTTTGGGGGTGCTGGCGGGGGCCGTGTACACAATCTATGGCCATCCCGCTGATCCGTCTGAGCGACCAGCGGCCGATACGATTCCGCAAAAAGCTCCGGCTCCGCAGTAAGATACGTCGTTCCGCAATTGATTGATCCCCTTCGAGAGGAACGACCCCGGGTGGGCGCCTGCCAGATCCGGCGCCCACCCGGTCAGGTCGTATTGAAAAGCTCAAGCTCCACAGCAAGAGACCTGCAAGTGGCAAAGAACATGGCTTTAGAGAGCAAGCCAGGAATCCTGTCGCAAGTCCTTCCAACCAGTATGAGGTTTATAATTATAGGTAGAACAACCTGCGACAGAGAAAATGGCCAGCTGCGCAGGACCGATGAGATCGGGGCGGTGCAGTGAGACGAGGTCTCATTAGACCCTGAGAGATCGCATTGGAACAATTGAAATAAGGGAGTCTGCGGATGAGGGAACATGCAGTCGTGGTATCAGGGGCAGGGCCGACGGGCCTGATGCTGGCAGGCGAGCTTGCCTTGGCAGGCGTCGACGTCGCCATTGTCGAGCGCCGACCCAACCAGGAGCTTGCCGGTACGCGTGCCGGCGGTCTGAGTGCGCGCACGCTCGAGGTTCTCGATCAGCGTGGCGTTGTCGACCGGTTCCTTGCGGAAGGGCAGATAGCCCAGGTCACGGGGTTCGCGGTCACACGTCTGGACATCAGCGATTTTCCGACCCGGCACAATTACGGGCTGGCGTTGAGGCAGAAGCATATCGAGCGCATTCTGGCCGGCTGGGTCGGCGAGCTCGAGGTGCCGATCCATCGCGGCCTTGAGGTAACGGGTTTTGCGCAGCACGACACCAGCGTCACCATTGAGCTATCCAATGGCGCTTCGCTCAAGGCACGCTATCTCGTCGGCTGCGATGGCGGCCGCAGTCTGGTTCGCAAGGCTGCAGGCATTGCGTTTGAAGGATGGGATCCGACGACCAGCAACATTCTCGCCGAAGTGGAGATGGAAGAGGAGCCGCCATTGGGCATCCATCGCACGGCCCTTGGCATTTATGCCTTTGGCAGGGAGGAGTATGAAATCCACGACGGCAAGATCGTCTTTGCCAAGGAAGGTCCGGTCGGCGTAATGGTGCCGGAGAAGAATGCCGGCGCCAGGACCGAGCCGACCCTCGGGGATCTCAGGGACGCACTTATCGCCGCCTTCGGAACGGATTACGGACTCCATCGCGTCAACTGGATTTCCAGGTTCACCGACATGTCCAGGCAGGCAACGGCCTACCGCAAGGGCCGGGTACTCCTCGCCGGCGATGCCGCCCATGTGCATTCTCCGGTCGGCGGACAAGGCCTGAATACCGGTGTGCAGGATGCCGTCAATCTCGGTTGGAAGTTGGCCCAGGTGGTAAAAGGCACGTCGCCCGAAGCCTTGCTCGACACCTATCACGCCGAGCGGCATCCGGTTGCCGCCCGCGTGTTGCGCACCACGATGGCGCAGGTCGCGTTGCAGCGGACCGACGATCGCACCGAAGCCTTGCGAGACATCGTGACGGAGCTGCTTGGCATGGAGGAACCGCGCAAACGGATCGCGGCCGAAATGTCGGGACTTGGTATCCATTACGACCTCGGTGAGGGGCATCCGCTGCTCGGCCGCCGCATGCCTGACCTTGACCTCACCACACCTGATGGTCCTCTGCGTCTCTTTACGCTGCTCCAAGATGCGCGGCCTGTGTTCTTGAACCTCGACGCGCCCGGCAGCTTCGACATCGCGCCGTGGTCTGACCGCATCACGCTGGTCGACGCCGGATATGACGGTGCATGGGAGCTGCCTGCGCTGGGTGCGGTCTCCGCGCCCACCGCAGTGTTGATCCGGCCCGATGGATATGTGGCGTGGGCGGGTAACGGGATGCAGGATGGTTTGCAAGAGGCTGTGAATAGCTGGTTCGGACCACCCTGCTAAAGGCCGAGAAGCTCCGACCTAGGCGGCGAGCGAGATCGAACCGCAATCCGATATCGTCGCGGGATCCGGCATCGGTTTGCCGCGACGTTCCCACGTCCGGCGGCTGATGCCGAAAGCCTCCCAGGGGCGCGCTGCACTCAAAGAATGGGCGAGATAATCGGCTCTGGAACGCGCGCCGACGGCACGGCGCTGCTCCTCTTTCCGGCTTCGGTCTCGCTGCCGCCGCTTTTCCTTTTGCAATTTTTCTCGCTTCCGCTTCGGCACATCGAAGGCACCGATGGTGCGGATATTGAGGGCGCTCCGTTCTACGTAGCTTAGGTGCAGAGCATGACCGAGAGCGTCGGCGGACAACGGGGAAAAGCGCACCTTTGTCCGCTCGTAGATGACCTCCTCAATGTCGCCTTTCCCAGCCCAGGGAAGCCATCGCGCCGCCCAGCCGAGCACCACTTCGACGAACTCTTTCTTGAATTCGACCAGGGCGAGGCTGGCGATCACCTCGACATAGATCAATGCGTCGTCGGCCTCGGGCACAATGTCTCCGTGACGATGCCTGATCAGTTTTTCGATCTCGCGCATCCGGCCGCGGAAATGGTTCCAACGGCTGGCCCGCATGCGGCGCTGGACGGCCTTGTAACCCAGCAGACAGTCGCCGATCTTGATGGCCGCAACATCCCGCGCCAAGCCCTCCGGCCGATCCGCTTTCTCAGCCCGCTTCTCCGATTGCGTCGCTTCATCAGTGCCAACAAGGCGATCCATCGATTTTCCTTCACGATCTGCCTTGGGAGGCCGAAACCACTAATGATAAAGGAAGGCCGAGGGGGTGATCATCTACTTTTGGCGCTGTTTGCACGTCATTCTGTGGATTTTCGACATGGCGGTTCATCGCGGCTGGTGCCGGCCGTGTCGGTCAATTTGCCAAGTCTGTCGGGTGTGTCGCGGCGACCGGCATTGCTTTGCCGACAGCTTGTTCCACGCTTATGATGCCGGGCGTCCGCGGACTGCTCATCGGACTATACGGAACGGAGAAAGAGATGCGTAATTGGCTGGGCCTGCTTGCGGCAGGTGCTCTTGTCTTGCAACCGCTCACCTTCTCACAAGCGCAAGCAGCGAATGCGCTGGAGCGGGCCATCGCAGACGCGCAACCTTGCAGGTCGCTCAAGGCGAAGGTCTCGAGTTTTGGGATTACCGTGCAGGTCGGCGTCGACAAGCTCGATTCCGTGAAGATCGAAAACCTCCAGGTGTCGGTGAATGGCGACGCTGCGGAGGCCAGTGCCCGAGGCACGCTGGCCTGCAAGACATCGGACGAAGCTCTCGTCAAAGGCGGGTTCTCGGCGACCGCGGAAGTCCATCTGCGGGTCGACCTTGCGACTTGCAAGACCGCCGAGAGTTCGATCGAGATCGTGCAGACTGGCGGTCGCTTCGGCGATGTTGTCAATGGACTCCAGACCGAGATTTCCGAGGCGCTGCGGCGAAGCCTCGAGAAGAACCTCGCGAAGCTTTGCGAGAGGTGATTGACGGCTTTGACGCCGCTCAAGGCTTCCGCGGTTTGAGGCGCTCCCACTCCCTATCGATCATCGGCGCGGAGGAATTCGTCCTCCATCCGATCGCCGGGAAGGGAAGGCGCGGTTCAGTCGCCACATTCCATCAGCACGTCTGCAATCAGCGGAATCCGAAGAAACTCAAAATCGCGAGCACGATAACGACAGCGCCGACGAGCCAGATCAAATTGTTCATGGGAAACCGTTCTCCTGTTTGAGATCGGGCCAACTGTGGCCCGATCACATAACGGTGAAGCAGGTTAGGAGTTCCCGAACGGCCCATTGCTGTCGCGTGCCGCCCCTGGTGCAAAACCAATTTCGGTTCTAAATCTTTCAATAGCTGCACGAGCGAGCATTGCCGGGTCTGAACCCATCCGCGCATGCCGGGTTTACCGATGTATTCCGCTGATATTGATAATCCTGGTGATCCTGCCTTGCAGGCGACGTACAGGAAGACGTGATCGCGGATACGCCGATCAGCACTCCCGCTACCAACGTAAAAAATTGGTTCATCTGAACGTCTCCTTGCAAGGTTGTCATGGTGGCAATCTACCATGCCAACACGAGCCTATGCGAAAACTTCTGAGGCGCTAGACGCACGCTCAGCTGAGCCGAAACATTCGTATGATTGATCAACCAATCTCAAATCGTGATGCGTCGAACCTCAGCCGATGATCAACTTCGCTTCAGTCTAGTCTGATCGGGCTATTCTGCCGTTATGGAAGTAGTTGCATGGCCGTTAATAGTCAGGCGAATTTGATTTTGACTTGAATAAATCGGGGTTCTTCAGTAGAATTACGCCATAAAATAGTAATATAAATGGGAGGATACTATGTCGTCAACTCGGTTTGATCCGATTCTGCTGCATCGTCAACATTTCATCGATGAGGTCACGTGCCTCGATGAAATCTTCGATGTTCTGGAGGAGTGGCCGGAGGACAAACGGGGTTTGGCATATGAAACGCTGTTGAAGGCGTGCAGAGATACCGCCAACGGGCGTTTCCCGCTGAGCGCTGCACGCGAGAATTTCCGTCGGTTCCTCAAGATGTCGGGCGTGCTGGCGAAGGTCGAGGGTGGCCCAAAATTCGAGCGGCTGATGAACGAGCATATGGGCAATGCTTAGCAAGACAGGCTTTTGACGAGGCTATCCGATAGCAGACGAGAACGCGCCGCCACTTTGCGGTGCGTTCTCGTCTCAACGTCTGCTGGCCTGAAGTGGTCGCAAACTCCAGATTCGCTCTTCGTCTTCAGCTCTTTGTTTTCACGCATGTCGCTGTCGCAAAATCGCGGCACAGTTTTGCGCCCTATGCTTTGATGATCGCCTATTTCTTCGCCACCAAGCGCGCGGCGCGGCAAGCCCTGCCAAGAGGCAGATGCCTGTTCGGGTGTTGGATCTCGACAAATCTTAGCCAAGGCCGGCGCTGGCCCAATCGCATCGGAAGACCAGCATGGGCTTCGAAAACCCCTTGAACCGTCGGCGCGCTACGTGAGCGAAGAGATCGGCGGCGCCGTATTCGCGAAAAATGTTCTCCGAGACGAGGATCTGGTCGCTGGAGGCTGCCGCACAGAGACGCGCGGCAAGTTGCACGGTCGAGCCGAAGAGGTCGTTGCTGTCCTCGACCGGTTCGCCGCAGTCCAGTCCAATGCGGATGTGGATCGGTTCGGTGTTACCGCCGTTGTAACGCTTGAATTCCCGCTGGATCGCCATTGCGCATTCGACGGCTGCTGTTGTCGCGGCGAAGGCCGCCATGATGCCGTCGCCGGTGTGTTTCACTTCGCGGCCCGAATTCTGGCTGAGGCATCGGCGCACGATGGCATCATGGGCTCTGACCATTTCGGTCGCAATCCGGTCGCCGAGGCGCGATGTCATCGCTGTCGATCCGACGATGTCGGTAAAGAGGATTGCTCGGTGGCCGGGATCGACGTCGCTGGACGACTGACCGGGTGCCGGCTCAGGATCGTGAATTCGGCCGAGAAAAGCCTCGACCGCCGACAAGGCAACCTCGACGATCTCGGCGGCGACGAAGCCGTGCGCTTCGCGATGCACACATTGCGCGGTTTCGGCATCCGGTGCATCCACGAGGCAAAAGGCGGTCCCGCGCCGCTGATCGAACCAGTAGGTCAGGAATTTGACGCCGTACTTGTCCTGGATATCGAGATCCATGCGATGCGCCCTGGCAACGTCGGCGGCTGACGTTCCTTCAAGAAAGTGCCGGTCCATGAAGATAGGCATCGCGCGCTCCTCCCAGATCCGCCGCGTGCAGGATAGATGGCATTGTACGACCCGGATGAAACTCCGTCCACCTCTGGGACAATCCATGAATGATTATAGGGGTTTTTGCTTCCGGCAATGCATATGAGTTGCTGTAATCCTTGTAGAGTATAAAAGGAAAGACTGAGTTTTAATCAGCAGGCCTGGGAGGGGAAGCCCGATATTTACCATAATCAGTCGCTTAATGACTGATCGCAGGATCCCAGTTCAGGCTCCATGTTCTCGAAAGCAGCGGCTGCAGGGGATCTGGAGGGGACGAAAGGAACGCCTACACTGCGAGCATCGCTGACCAAGATCAAATCCCGTGAAGCCACCCTTCGGCTGGTGACGCGGCCTACCAACGGCACGCAACTTGCATCGTACCCATGAGCTCCACTGAAATTGGGAAAAGCTGTAGCAAAGTGAGACAGACGGCACATTTTCGACCGGTTGGCTTGGCCTCAATGGGGATCGGCCATTATGCCGTTATTAACTCCGTGTGGGACGCCGCGCGCACGCTGCTGCGCGACTGGCCGGTAGACGACGGTGAAGAGTATTTCGAGGCCGTCAAGTCGTGCCTGGATGCGATCATCGGCGATCTCCCACCGGAACACGTGCGGGCGGCCTTCATCAGGGCAGCACAGGAGGCCGGCATCGCCGTCATAGAAGCGGCCGACTGAGTATCTGGCTCGCCTCGACCCCAGCCTCCGCCTGACCACACCCGTCCTCAAAGCCATATCATCCAAACGCTTGACTTTTCCTGCCGAAGTTCTAACGTAGAACAAAACAGGAACATTGGAGATGATCATGACGCACACGGAACAGGTGATCGCCAACGCCCTCGCGCTCGTCGAAGCGTCCCGCGCAGCCCGCGAGCGGGATCAACAGCGGCGCGCCGCCTGGCAGAGAAAGGTCGAACTCAGCCGGCCGCTGCCGCCATTGCCGCGCCCTGTGCAATTGCCGTTGGCGCTGAACTGATGCAGCCGGCAAAAGTCTTGGAACCCAATCGGCCTCGACCCGAACAAACTGGACCTGATCAAACCTGGCCCGATCAAGCCTGGCCAGATCAAGCTTGGGAAGTCGAAGCCGTGCTTGCCTGGCATGACGACAATGCCAAGGCGGCGATACGCTCGCTGCTCGATGACTGCAAACATCTCCGCCAGCAATTGGCGCTGGCGGAAAGCGTGATGAGCCGCGGGATGGCCCGCGGATGGGCGCCGCGATACGAGCGGGATGCCCTCTAAAGATCCGTGTGCCCCGTTTATAGCGCGGCACCTCTAATGCTCCTCATCCTTATACGTTGCCCATCGGGCGGAGCCTCGAAGGATCTGCCGCAACGCTTTCGAACGGACGCGTCGGCTGGCCGGCGACAGCTTTGAGCGGCGCATCGGGCGCACGGTCGCCCGCAAGCAGGCCGGCGTTCCGCTCCGGCTTTTCCAGCGCGAGGGAGGAATTGGGATAGCCGATATCGAGTTGATGCACATCACGGCCGCGCCCGCATATTGCCGCGCTTCATGGCGTCGAGAAGATTGGTCGCCAGACCGAGCACGGCGGCGGCGCTCTTCCTCATAGCTGTCGAGCAGCGCGTCAGGGGGGCTGGCAGCAACCGCCGCCAGTTTCCATCCGAGATTATAGGCGTCCTGAACGCTGGTATTCAGGCCCTGTCCGCCGACCGCCGCGTGCGCGAGGCGGTCATCAGCCCGAAGGGCAAGGCAATGACCGATCGCATCGATATCGCCCGCGAGCGGATGGGCGAGGGCGAACCGCAGGCGGATTAGCCTCTGAATCACTCCGGAATGTGGCCTTTGAATTCATCGGAGCCATTGCGCCGGCGCGTCGGCGATGATCTTGTAGCGTCGTGCAATCGCAACGTTTTCCGGTGATTCCCAATGTTCGACATTCTGTGGCGCGGCCTGGTGATCGGCGCCGGCGCAACCATCCTGATGGACCTCTGGGCGATCCTGCTCACCCGGTTCGGCCAGGCGGCGCCCAACTGGGCACCTGTGGGACGCTGGTTCTGGCACCTTGGCCGCGGCAAGGTCTTTCACGAGAGCATTGCCGATGCCGAGCCCTATGGCAGTGAATTGGCGCTCGGCTGGACCGGCCACTACGCCGTCGGCATCCTCTATGGGGTGATCTTCGCCATCATCATGGGCTCGGCCTGGCTGGCGACTCCGGCATTTCTACCCGCCTGGATCTTCGGCATCATCACCGTCGGGGCAGGGTGGTTCCTATTGCAGCCGGGCCTCGGCATCGGCTGGGCCGCTTCCAAACATCCGACCCCGAACAAGGTCCGGTGCTTCAATCTGCTGGCTCACACTGTTTTCGCGCTGGGGCTTTATGGGACGGCGTTGATCATCGGCTGAGATCAGCCAAAACCCCTCCCCAACCCCTCCCCACAAGCTAGGGCATATACATAAGTCGGTGCGACGGATTGACTCGGTTTGCGGGGGTCGGATTCCTTTACTGCGGGCTGTATGATTGTTTTGGCGACGTTTTGATTTGGGAGCGTCGCCGATGGATGTAGGGCATGATTTTTCGTTGGGCCGGTTTGGAGATCGTCGTCTCGATAAAGGGGGGCGGTGCTGCTCCGTCGCATTGTGCTGCGCGAGACGGTTTGCCTTCGCCAGTTGGCCGAGGGCAACCATTCGCAGGAGATCCGGTTCGGGCGTTTTCTCAACAACAGTGCGGTGAGCGTGGAAGAGATCATTGCCGGCTGGAGCCAGGAGACCCGGTCTGCGGTTGAGGGTCGCCACGTGCTGGCGCTGCAGGACACCAGCGAGATCAAGTTTGCGACGACGCCGGACAGCCGGCGGGAATTGGGCAAGATCAAAAAAGGCAATTGCTTTGGCCTTTTGCTGCATCCGATGCTGGCGCTCGATGCCGACACCGGCAGCTGCCTTGGCCTGGTGGGCGGCCGGGTCTGGACGCGGGGTAGCAAAGAGCTTACGCCGCATGCCGAGCGGCCGTTGAACGAAAAGGAATCGCGGCGCTGGGTGGAGACGGCAGAGGCGGCCAAACTGGTGCTTTCGCGTGCGGCCCGGGTCACGGCGATCGCCGACCGGGAGGGTGACTTCTTCATCATGTGGGCGCGCCTGCCCGATCGGCGCTTCGATCTTTTGTCGCGCGTCATGCATGACCATGCGCTCATCGACGGTTCCAAACTGCGCCGCGCGGTCGAAACGGTGGCGTTTTGCGATACTCAGACGATTGATCTGCGCGAGCGCGCCGACCGTCCGGCGCGGCAGGCGACGGTGTGCCTGCGCTTCGGCGAAGCGACGATCCGGCGGCCGCAAAACCTGCGCGAGGCCGGCCTGCCCGATGGCGTCAGGCTGAGCTGGGTCGAGATCGTTGAACCGGCCGCCCCCGACGGTGTCGAGCCCTTGCACTGGCTGCTCCTGACCACCCATTGGCTCAGCAGCCCGGCCGATGCCTGGCAGATCGTCGCCTGGTACAAGCAGCGCTGGATGATCGAGCAGTTCTTTCGGGTGATGAAGAACCAAGGCTTCAAGATCGAGGACAGCCAGTTGCATCTGGCGGCACGGCTGGAAAAGCTCGTCGCCATCGCCGCCAAGGCCGCAGCAATCGTCCTCCAGCTCGTCCAAGCCCGCAGCGGCGGCGATCACCAGCCGGCAAGCCTGACCTTCACGGCAGCCGAGATCGATACCCTCGCCGCCCTCGAAAGCCGTTTCAAGGGCACAACCAAGCTGCAGTCCAATCCCCACTCTAAGGCCTCGCTGGCTTGGGCCGCCTGGATCATCGCCAAGCTCGGCGGCTGGAACGGCTACGCCTCGGCCAAGCCGCCGGGCCCAATCACCTTCTTCAACGGCCTCAAATACTTTCGAGCCGTCGCCGATGGATGGGCTTTGCGAGATATGTATATGCCCTAGCTCCCCACAAGGGGGAGGGGCTAAGATGCCGCACCCGCTTTCTAGAGCGTTTCAGGTTTTGACGGAAGCGTATCCGGCATTGTCGAAGTAGTTGCTGCATTCGCTGGGCTCGATGGTTGTGACGAGGTGTCCGATGTGGCGCCAGGTGTCATCGATGGTTCGCTTCTGAGCCAGGCGCATCCAGTGCTTGATTTTGGCGAAAGCCTGTTCGATCGGATTGAGGTCGGGGGAGTATGGCGGCAAGTACCAGAGCCGAGCACCAGCGTTGCGGATCATCTGACGGATGGCGACCGACTTGTGGGAGCCGAGATTATCCATCACGACGATGTCGCCGGGTTTGAGCACCGGTACGAGTTGCTGCTCGACATAGGCGCGAAAGCACTCACCGTTGATCGGTCCATCGAAGACACAGGGTGCGGTAAGCCGATCGCAGCGCAACGCGCCGAGGAAAGTCAGGGTGCGCCAATGTCCGTGCGGCGCGAAGCTGCGCAGGCGTTTGCCCTTCGGCCCCCACCCTCGAAGCGGCGCCATGTTGGTCTTGATCCAGGTTTCATCGATGAAGACCAGCCGTCTTGGATCGAGGCCAGCCTGCCAGGATCGCCAGCGCTGTCGCCGTCGCGCGACGTCAGCGCGCGCCTGCTCAAGGGCGAACAGTGTTTTTTTTGAACCGCAATCCCTCACGCCGCAGGAACTGCCATACCGTATCGTGGGATACCTTCACCCCTCGCGCGGCCAGCTCTTCCTTCAACCTGTGCAGTGACACATGCGGCGTCTGGTTGATCCGCTCCACGATAAACGCCCGATGCGGCTCCAGAACCCGCTTGCGGTGGCCGCCCATCTTCCCAGGCGCGACAGATCCGCTCGAACGATAACGCTGCGACCACTTTACCGCTGAAGACACGGCAATACCGAACCGCGCCGCAACCGACCGGCAGCTCTCACCGGCTTCGATTGCAGCAACAACACGCTCACGAAGATCATTGGAAAGAGGTCGCGTCATTCGATGCTGGCCTCCACTCCAGCCAGCATCTTGAATCACAAAACACACAAAAACGGAATCTGGAGGGTTCTGTGAGGTCCGGGCGCTGGGCATGCGGCATTCACTGATCGGACCTCATTGAAGCCGGATTGAGCGAAGGCGCGGGTTGTTTGGCACTATGGGGATTTAGCCGAAGCGGTGGATGGCATTTGGCAGGATCGAGTCCTGCCGGAACGCGTGGACAGGTCTGGAAGGAGATTGTTAGCGGTCATTGCGGTGTCGTTGACGAGCCTGTTGGTCGGTTTGCATCGACCGAACCCTTGGGGCCGTTGCGTCTCATGTCGCGTCGGCACATTTAGCCAAAGCACTCCCCTCGCGGTCCTTCGACATGCCGACGCTGATCGTTGCAATGATGCTGCGTCTGATATGATCATGAACTGTCGTTCCATGCTGACCGGCAGGTTGGTTGATGCGGCTTCCAGGTGCCGAGGATGCTCATCCTTCCGCCACAACAGGGGCAGCGGTGCGCCACAGGTGGTGGCTTTGCGTCCGGCTGTTCGAGCGGCTGCTCCTGCGTTGGGACGTTGAGCAGGCTGCGGCACAAGTCCAGCTTCAATTGCCGATGGCCATTGGCAAGCAGACCATAATGACGAATGCGATGAAAGCCGTCCGGAACCGTGTGAAGCAGGAAACGGCGGATGAACTCGTGAGCATCGAGCGTCATCACCTTCTGCTTGCCGCCCGTTCGATAATCCTTCCATCGGAAGGTGACCTTGTTTCCATCGATGCTGACGAGGCGGGAATTGGAGATAGCAATGCGATGGGTGTAACGGCCGAGATAGGCCAGCACCTGTTCGGGCCCGGCAAAGGGCGGCTTGGCGTAGACGATCCAGTTGACACGCCGCGCTTCTTTGACAGTGCGATTGAATGCGGCTGGATCGGCCAAGCTTGGCGATGTCGCCGAAGAACCGAAGTTGGCCCAGTTCTCGTAGGCCTGCTTCAGCTCGTCGAGAAACAGCCGCCGGAACAGGCGTGACAGAACCCGCACGGGCAGGAAGAAGCTTGCCCGGCAAGCAACCCAGCGGGACTGGTCGAATGACAACCCACCGCCCGGCACGATGCAATGGATATGCGGGTGATAATGGAGGTTCTGTCCCCAGGAGTGCAGCACCGCGATGAAGCCGATCTCCGCACCCAGATGTCTGGGATCCGCAGCAAGCTTGCGCAGCGTTTCGGCGACGGCGCGAAACAGGATCGTGTAAACGGCATTCTTGTTCTGGAAGGCGATTGCGGCGATCTGCTGCGGTAGGGTGAAGACGACGTGGAAATAGCCGACCGGCAGAAGGTCGGCCTGCCGCGCGGCAAGCCAGTCACGGCTCGCCTGTCCCTGGCACTTCGGGCAATGCCGGTTGCGGCAGGAATTGTAGGCGATGCGGAGCGTCGCGCAGTCCTGACATTGCTGGACATGCCCGCCCAGGCGAGCGGTCCGGCACATCTCGACCGCACTCATGACCCGGCGTTCGACACGCCCGAGATGAGCGTCGTGTGTTTGACGATATCTTTCCCCGTGGCGGCGAAAAATGTCCGCCACCTCCAGTCCCGCCGCCATGGCGAAGCTATACTCAGCCTGGCGGCACCACCTCCAACGTCAGCCGGTCGAGCGGGCTGGTCGTGCTGCGGATCAGGGTATTGGAAACCTTCGTGTAGCGTGCCGTGGTGGACAGATTGTTGTGGCCGAGCAAGACCTGGATGATGCGGATGTCGGTTCCGCTTTCCAGAAGATGGGTGGCAAAGCTGTGACGCAGCGTATGGACCGTCACCCTTTTATCGATGCCGGCAGCAGTGCACGCCGAACGGCAGGCAGAATACAGAACCTGGACGTCTATGGGCTTGGTCTCGTCCCGGCCTGGAAACAGCCAGACCTCGGGTCTCGCCAGCCGCCAATAGACCCGCAGGATCGCGAGCAACTGCGCTGACAGCATGACGTTGCGATCCTTTCCGCCCTTGCCATGCTCGACACGGATGATGCCGCGTTCGCCATCAATGTCGCGGACCTTGAGATGGACAGCTTCCGAGGCGCGCAGCCCCGCTGCATAAGCTGTCGTCAGTGCGGTGCGGGTTCTCAGGCTCGGAACTGCTTCCAGAAACCGCACGATCTCGTCGCCGTTTAGGATCGTCGGAAGCTTGGCGGGTGTCCGGGCATAGGCAATGCGCTCCGGTATCTCGCCATGACCGAGCGTGACGCCAAAGAAGAACCGCAGGGCACAAACTGTCTGGTTCAAGGCCGGCCACGATAGGCCCGATGATACCAGATGCACCTGAAACGCGCGCACGTCTTCCAGTCCAAGACGGTCTGGCGATCGCCCGAAATAACGCGAGAACTTGGTCACCGCATGCAAATACGATCGTTGCGTCGCTGGCGAAAGATTGCGGATCGTCATGTCATCGATCATGCGCCGGCGCAGCGGGCTTATCTCTGTCATCGTCATCTCCTGTTCAAAGGTTGGCTAAAACAGCCCAATCCTTCAAATCAGAAGCGCATCATGCAAATCCCGCACTCCAAGTGCCGCGAAAGCGGCTTCGTTCAATCCCTTCCGATTCAACTAAATCCGGATACGCTCTAGATCTGCGACGTTTCAAGAAGAACGAGGTGGGCGCTCCGGGTTAGTCCCTCCCCCTTGTGGGGAGGGGTTGGGGAGGGGCCTTTCTTGGATACCCACGAACCGAACAGCCTCGCCTCACCGCGCCGCCCAGTTGGCGCCGCGGCGGAAGATGGTCTTCATCTGGGGAACGTCGAATTCCTTGGCCTGATGGCCGAGCGAGGAATAGAAGACCCGGCCCTTGCCGTATTTCCGTTTCCAGACGACGGGCATGACGACGCCGTCGATCCAGTAGGCGTGTTCGCCGGTGAACTTCGTCGTCGCCAGAACCTCGTTCGAGGGGTCGACATGCATGTAATATTGCTCTGACGTATAGGGGAAATCGGCGATGCCCTCCATCAGCGGATCGTCAGGCCGTGTGATGTTGACGGTATAGTCGATGATGTTGCCGGGGTGAGCCACCCACTGGCCGCCGATGATGAACTGGTAGTCGACGGAATCGCGGAAGGCATCGCCCGCGCCGCCGTGATAGCCGGCGATGCCGACGCCGCTTTCGATCGCCGTGGCGAGGTTCTTGACCTCCTCCTTCTCGATCTTCGACATCGTCATGATCGGCACGACGAGGCTGAGATCATGGACGGAAGGGTCGGCAAGCGCCTCGGTGCCGTGTTCGAGATAGACCTTGAAACCGTCTTCCTCGAGCATGGTCTTGATGATTTCGGCGCACTCCTGCGGCTCATGCCCGCTCCAGCCGCCCCAGACGATCAGTGCTTCACGCATAGTCTTTCCTCCTGAAACTTATTTCGCCAGCCGTCCGTCGACGATGGATTGGGACAAGGGGGCAGGGCGCTCCACTGCCGTTGATATCGCCACTGTCCGGCCGGTCGCAGCGGCGGTGTGGAAGGCTTCCATGACTTCGAGCACATGCAGCGCCAGGTCGCCATTGGCGCGGTGCGGCCGGTTGGAGCGGATCGCATGCGCCATGTCGGCAACGCCGAGCGAGCGGTAGTTGCCGTCGGCATAGGGCGCGGTGACCGGTTGGTCCTCGAACGGCCCACCCTTCTTCAGATATTCCACCGGGCCGGCGAACTTGTTGGGATCGGGAACGATCAGCGTGCCTTCGGTGCCGTAGACCTCAAGCGGCACATGCTTGTGGCCGGCGACATCGAAGCTCATGGCGATCTGGACGACGGCGCCGTTGGCAAAGGCCATCATGCCGGTGACATGGGTCGGCACATGCACGGGAATGCGCTCGCCATTGCGCGGTTCGCTGGTGATCAGCCGTTCGGCGCGCGGCGTCGTCGCAAAACCCGCAACTTGCGAAACCGGTCCGAGAAGATTGACGAGATCGGTGATGTAATAGGGACCCATGTCGAGCATCGGCCCGCCGCCGACTTCGTAATAGAAGTCCGGGTTCGGATGCCAGCGCTCATGGCCCGGGCACATGAAGCTCGCCGAGCCGCCGACCGGCTGGCCGATGACGCCCTGGTCGATCAGCGCGCGGGCCGTCTGGTGGCCACCGCCGAGGAAGGTGTCGGGGGCAGCACCAATGCGCAGATTCCTCGCCTTGGCGGCATCCGCCAATTTTTTCCCTTCCGCGAAATTAATCCCGAGCGGCTTTTCCGAATAGGTATGTTTGCCGGCCTCGAGCGCCTGCAGCGCGACCGCGACATGGGCTTTCGGGATCGTCAGATTGACGATGATCTCGACCTTCGGATCGGCGAAAAGCTCTTCGATCGATCGGGCGGGAACGTTGAATTCCTTAGCCTTCGCCTCGGCCAACTCCCGATTGAGATCGGCAACGCCGCGAATGTCGAGAATGGGAAAGGATGCCATCGCCGTGAGATAGGCGCCTGAAATATTGCCGCATCCGATGATGCCGATACCGACTCTCTCCATGAATTCCTCCATTGATTGTGATTGTGGCGCCCGTCAGAGCGCCGGCCCGGTCGTGCTCCAGGGCGATTCGTAAAGCTCGTAGAGCGCCACGGCAGCCGCGCCCTGCGCCCAGAAATCATCGCTCGAATCGTCGAAGACGAGTTCGCTCACCCCCTTCAGCGAGGGCGGAATGGCGAGCGCATAGGCATCGCGCAGGCTGTTCAGAAAGGGTTCGCCAAGCGCCAGGCTCGAGCCCACAAGGATGACGCGGGGCGGCGCAAACAGCGTGACGATGTTGGCGATGGTCAATCCCACCGCTTCGCCGGCGCGGATGGCGGCGCTTATCAGCCGGTCGTCATCGGCCTTGATCAGCGCCTGCGCATGGTTCATGCCGCGGCCGAGCCGGATCGCTTCGGCAAAACGCCCGTCGGCTGGTTGTTCGCCGAGGATGGCGCTTTCGCCGGCCTGGCTGAAAAGCCGGATGACGCCGTTCGGCCCCATGCCGAGCACGAGGTCGCCGAGATTGTGGCTGAGGCCGCCGGCGCCGCGAAACAGGCTGTTGCCGTGCAGCACGCCGAGCCCCAACGTTTGTTCCAGCGAAATCAATACCATATCCTCGAGATCACGCGCCTTTCCGAACCAGTGATGGCCAAGCGTGATGGCGTGCGCATCACTTTCGACGATGGTCGGCGTTGCCAGCCGCGTCGACATCTCGGCGGCGAAATCGACGTTGGTGTCGCGAAAGATCGGGCTGCTTCTGATATAGCCGGTGCGGTGCTCGATGACGCCGGGAAAGCCGAGGCAGACGCTGTCGACATCCTCGAGCGACAGCCCGGCATCGACGACGCAACGCCTGACGCCGTCCTCGACGAGATCGGCGATGACGCCGATCGGCTGCCGGTCGATGCGGATCGGCAAGGCGAGCTTCGACAGCACGTCGCCGCGGAAATTGGTGACGATGAAGACCATCCTGTTGGCGGCGATCTTGGCGCCCACCACGCGGGCGGCATCCGGATTGAGCTCCAGCGCCACGCGCGGCCTGCCGCGCACCGCCTCGTTGCGGATGTCGCCTTCATGGCGCGGCAGGATCAGCCCGTCGTCGAGCAGCGACGCGGTGATGGCGGAAACGGTGGTGGTGGAAAGCTCGGTGCGTTCGCTGATCTCGATGCGCGAGATCGGACCATGGCGCCGGATGGTATCGAGCACGTTCAAGCGATTGATCGCGCGCATCAATTCTGGATCTGCGGTCTTCATAAAAAATAGCCGGCATCGTTTGTTGGGCGGAACCCAATATTTTTAACGGGTTACGAAATAAATAGCAGGCAATCCCGTGGGCCTGTCAAGCGTGTTTGGTAAAAATAGCAGCGATTGGGTTGACATCCGGGCAAAGCTCCGTTGAATTAATCCGCATAGGGGAAAAATTGTGAGGATAGACCCCTGGGAGGAAAATCAATGAATTTTATGCTGAAGAACGCCGCTTTCGGCGGCAGGCGCATTGTATCCATGGCTGCGGCAGCCGGCCTGTTGTTGGCGGGAGCGGGCGCCGCCTCGGCGACGACGGTGGTGAAATGGCTGCATCTCGAGCTCGACCCGAAAAACGTCGCGGCCTGGGAAGACATCGTCAAGAAATACGAAGCCCAGCATCCCGACGTCGACATCCAGATGCAGTTCCTCGAAAACGAGGCCTTCAAGGCCAAGCTTCCGACATTGCTCCAGTCCGACGACGTGCCGGATTTCTTTTTCAGCTGGGGCGGCGGCGTGTTGAAGCAGCAGTCCGAAACCGGCGCGCTCCAGGATGTGACGGCAGCGCTTGATGGCGATGGCGGCAAGCTGCGCAGCGCCTATACCCCGGCTTCGGTCGATGGCCTGACTTTCGACGGCAAGACCTGGGCCATTCCCTACAAGGTCGGTCTCGTCAGCTTCTTCTACAACAAGACGCTGTTTGCCAAGGCGGGCGTCAAAGCCGAAGACATCAAGACCTGGAGCGATTTTCTCGCCACGGTTCAGAAGATCAAGGCGGCCGGCATCGTGCCGATCGCCGGCGGCGGTGGTGAGAAATGGCCTATCCATTTCTACTGGAGCTATCTCGTCATGCGCGAGGGCGGCCAGAAGGTGTTCGAAGCGGCCAAGAACGGCGAGGGCGAAGGTTTCCTTGATCCCGCTATCATCAAGGCCGGCGACGACCTCGCCGAACTCGGCAAGCTCGAGCCGTTCCAGCCCGGCTATCTCGGTGCGACCTGGCCGCAGACGCTCGGCGTTTTCGGCGACGGCAAGGCTGCGATGATCCTCGGCTTTGAAGCGACCGAGGCCAACCAGCGCAAGAATGCCGGCGACGGCAAGGGGCTTTCATCAGACAATATCGGCCGTTTCGTCTTCCCGACGGTCGAAGGCGGCGCCGGTAAACCGACCGATACGCTTGGCGGCCTGAACGGCTGGGCCGTCACCAAGAAGGCCTCCAAGGAAGCGCTCGATTTCCTCGCCTTCCTCACCAATGCGGAAAACGAGCGGGCGATGGCCAAGGCCGGCATGTTGCTTCCCGTTGCCGTCGGCGCCGATGACGGCGTCGTCAATCCGCTGCTCGCCGAATCGGCAAAACAGCTTGCCGGTTCGACCTGGCATCAGAACTTCTTCGACCAGGATCTCGGCGCGGCCGTCGGCCGTGTCGTCAACGACGTCTCCGTGGAAATCGTCTCCGGCCAGATGAATTCCAAGGACGGTGCCCAGATGATCCAGGACGCTTTCGAGCTGGAACAATAACCAGCGCCCGCAGAGCCTTCCCGGCGCTCGCGATCAAGTGGAGCGCCGGCATTGCTGCCGACGAACGAAAGCAGGACCCATGGCCAATATTTCAGTACCCTCGATGACATCGGCCGCAAGGCCGGCAAGACGGGCCGCAAACCGGAAAAGCTCGGTCGCCCACGACCGGCTGACGGTGCTGCTCATCTTTCTGCCGCCGGCGCTGCTGCTCTTCACGCTCTTCGTCATAATGCCGATGGGCGAGGCGGCCTGGTACAGCCTCTACAAGTGGAACGGCTATGGCACGCCGACCGAGTTCATCGCGCTGCGCAATTTCCAGGTTCTGTTTCGAAATGCGGCCTTCACGCAGGCGCTGGTCAATAACGGCCTGATCATCGTCATCTCGATCAGCATTCAGGTGCCGCTCGCCATCTGGCTGGCCACCATGTTGGCGCACCGCATTCCGGGTGTCGTCGGCTACCGCCTCATCTTCTTCCTGCCCTATGTGTTGGCGGACGTTGCCGCGGGCCTCATCTGGCGCTTCGTCTATGATGGCGACTATGGCCTGTTTGCCGCCGTTTCCAATTTCTTCGGCTTCGCCAATCCTTACGTGCTCGCCGACAAGGACGTGGCGATCTATGCCGTGCTCGGGGTGATCGTCTGGAAATATTTCGGCTTCCACATGATGCTGTTCATCGCCGGCCTGCAATCCGTCGACAAGAGCGTGCTGGAGGCAGCCGAAATCGACGGCGCCACCGGCTGGCAGAAGTTCCGTTACGTGACGCTGCCGCTGCTCGGCTCGACCTTGCGTCTTTCCATCTTCTTTGCCGTCGTCGGCTCGCTGCAGCTCTTCGACATGATCATGCCGCTGACCGGCGGCGGGCCGTCCAACTCCACCCAGACGATGGTCACCTTCCTCTACACCTACGGCGTCATGCGCATGCAGGTCGGCCTCGGCAGCGCCGTCGGCGTGGTGCTCTTCATCATCTGCGTGACGCTCGCTTTCGGTTACAAAAGGATATTCATGCGCCATGACTGATATGAGCTCCTCCATCCGCATGAGCACGTCCACGCGCGTCTATCTCTACGTGTCGCTGAGCCTGATTGCCGCGATCGTGCTCGTGCCGCTGCTGACGACGGCGCTCGGCGGCTTCAAGACGCTGGGCGACCTGCGCACCAATCCCTTCGGCCTGCCGACGGAGTGGCAATGGGCGAATTACACCGATATCCTCTTCGGTGAACGCTACTGGCTGCAGATCGGCAATTCGCTGGTGATCGCGTCGCTCACCGTCCTCCTGACGCTGATCGTCTCGTCGATGGCGGCTTTCGCCTTTGCCCATGTCCGCTTTTTCGGATCGTCCTTCCTGCTGAATTATTTCCTACTCGGCCTGATGTTTCCGGCGGCGACCGCGATCCTGCCGCTGTTCATTCGCATCCGCGATCTCGGCCTGCTCGATACCTATTGGGGCGTGGTGCTGCCGCAGGTGGCTTTCGGTCTCGGCATGAGCATCCTGCTGTTTCGAAACTATTTCCGCAATCTTCCGGAAGAATTGTTTCAGGCGGCCTTCGTCGACGGCTGCGGTTATCTCCGCTTCTTCTGGCATATCTCGCTGCCGCTCTCCCGCCCGATCGTCGCCACCGTCAGCATCATTTCCTTCGTCGGCAGCTGGAACAGCTACATCCTGCCGCTGATCATGCTGAACTCGGAATCGAAATATCCCTGGCCGCTCGGCATCATGGTCTATCGCGGCGAGTACGGCACGGAATGGCAGCTGGTGCTGGCCTTCATCACGCTGACCATCCTTCCCACCATCATCGTCTTTTTCGTCGCCCAGAGACACATCATCGCCGGTCTGACCGCCGGCGCCGTGAAGTCCTGAGCCGAACCGTTGGAGTGCAATCATGGCATCCGTTGAACTCACCGATATCAGCAAGACCTATGGCGCCATCGACGTTATTCACGGCATCTCGCTTCATATTGAGGATGGCGAATTCGTCGCCCTCGTCGGGCCGTCCGGTTGCGGAAAATCGACGCTGCTGCGGATGATCGCCGGCCTCGAGGAGATCACCGATGGTGAGATCGCCATCGGCGGCAAGGTCGTCAACGCCATGACGCCGCGCGAACGCAACATCGCCATGGTCTTCCAATCCTACGCACTCTATCCGCACATGACGGTTGCTGAAAACATGGGCTTCAATCTGAAGCTCGCCGGCGTTGCCAAACCGCAGATCGAAGCCCGGGTGGCCGAAGCCGCCCGCATGCTGGATCTCGGCAATCTGCTCGACCGCAAGCCGGCCCAGCTTTCCGGCGGCCAGCGCCAGCGCGTCGCCATGGGCCGTGCCGTCGTGCGCAATCCCGCCGTCTTCCTGTTCGACGAGCCGCTGTCCAACCTCGATGCCAAGCTGCGCGTGCAGATGCGCTCGGAGATCAAGACGCTGCACCAGAAGGTCAGGACAACCTCGATCTATGTCACTCACGACCAGATCGAAGCGATGACGCTTGCCGACCGCATCGTCGTGCTCAATCAGGGCAGGGTGGAACAGCAGGGGACACCGCTCGAACTCTACAGGAAGCCTGCCAATCTCTTCGTCGCCGCCTTCATCGGATCGCCGGCGATGAATATGCTCGAAGGCACGGTCGACGGCGAAAACGGTGAACCCGCCGCCCGCCTCAGCGACGGCACGGCGATCCGCATCGCGCCCGACCGAAAGGTCAAGGCCGGCCAGGCCGTCACCATCGGCCTGCGCCCCGAACATCTCATTCCAGGTGTTGCCGCCGGCACGCCGCTCGCCGGCCGGACGATGCTGGTGGAACCGACAGGCGCCCAGACCCATGTCGTCTTCGACCTCGCCGGACAGCAGGTGACCGCCATCGTCGACGGCGAATACCCCGCCCGCTACGGCGCCGTCTTCGAGGCAAGTATTACGAGTGATCAGGTGCACGTCTTCGACCGAGGTACTGGCGTGGCGCTCTAGGAGCGGCAGCCTTGGGGCATGCGAATCCTCGGCCCCGGAGATTGCCGAAACCAGCCGCTCATCCGGCTGCCGGCACCTTTGCCGGGGCGAGACCTGTGGCTCTACCCCGGTAAGGTTAGGGTGAAGGACAGCTATTCACGCGTTCCGGCGGCGAGACTAAGGTCTCTGCTCCCTAGACCATAAACTGCCATTGGTGGTATTTGCCACATAACTCCGGAAATCTTCAGCTCATTGCATGCATCAGCGACGATCGCCTGGAGTGGTTCGAGATCGTCAGCATGAACTGTGGCGGCCGAAATTACCTGAATGATCCGGCGATTTCGCCGCTAGGCGCTCTCTAAGGTATACGTTCCGCATGGAAGAAGAGACTTCATTGGACGGCGGCGGGCGTACCCGCGTTTCGCGACGCAGCAGCGTGGTCTTTCGCGCATCAGGTCCATGGTCTCATACGGTCATCAGTCTTCTGCAGCATCTTGAGCGCTCCGGTTTTTCTGAAGCACCGCGGGTGATAGGCCGAGGTTTCGACGAGCAAGGACGCGAAACTTTATCATTCATTGAGGGTGAAATTCTTCATCCCGGGCCTTGGGCCGACGACGCACTTCCCCGGTTGGGGGATATGCTCAGACGACTGCACGACGCCACCAGTTCATTTTCAGTTCCGAAGGATGCCGTTTGGCGACCGTGGTTTGGCTTGATTGGGAAGTTGCCGGTCCAGTGCGCCAGGATATCGAACTGGTGCAGGCATGCTGGTTGAACGCTCAGCTCTATGATGATGACATCGCGGAAAAGGTGGGCCTCGGTTCGGCAACAGCGAGGGCACGACAAGTCCGCATGCTGCTCGACGGATATGGCCTGGCACGGAATGCTCGAAGCGGGTTCATCGACCAGTTGATCGAATTCGCAGTGCTCGATGCAGCGGCACAGGCAATCGAATCCAGCGTCACGGCGGAAAGTACGAACCCTGAGCCACTCTGGGCAATAACGTGGAGAACAAAGAGTGCGGCCTGGATACTCCGCAATCGCCGCATGTTGGAGGCTGTTCTTGTTTGACGACGCGGCCATCCCCAGACGCACACCGAAGACTGTCAGTTGGCTCCGCATGCATGGCAAACGCCACCGGCCGTGGAGCGCTATGGCAGCTAGTCGAGATTGGTCATTCACTGCGAATATTAGTTGCCAATTGATCGCGATATTGGAGGTCAGAGAATGCAGCAACACCACTTGGGGATTTTGATCGGAGGCAGTTCGCATGTTGGAAAATCCACACTGGCGAAGAGCTTGGCTGTCTCGCTTGGTAGGGAACTCATTTCCACCGACAAACTGGGCCGCCACCCCGGTAGACCGTGGCCGACGCTCCGTCCCCAGGTAGCTGAATATTATTCACGTCTCTCTGACGATACAGTGCATTGGTTTTTGAAGGTTCATCACGAGAATATGTGGCCGTACATATGTCAGATCATCGAAAACCAGAGGCGGCTTTTGAAGCCCTTCATACTTGAAGGGTCGGCACTGCGGCCAGAGTATATGACGAAACTCGATCCAAACCTCGTCAGAACCGTGTTTCTGTACGCAGAAGACGACTTCTTACGTGCCCGCATGATGGAAGAAGCCGGCTACAAGGACGCCACTCAATCGGCGGCTTTGATCATCGAGAAATTTGTCGAGCTTCGATCCGCGACAAGAGGGAAATGTTAGAGACAGCGCGAGACGCCAAACTTCAGTGTGTTGACGTAGCTTACCCGGAAGCCCTTGAAGCTTTGGTGAAGGAACTCGCTGCTGCCTACTCGGTGGCCAATGAATAGGGAGGATAACCGGCTCCCACTTGCTCAAAAGACGAAAACATAAAAGAGATAAAGCCCAAACCCGCCTCTTGAAGGAGGAGAAAAAATGAAACGCATCGAGATGGAGGTGAGCGGCGGCTGCCAGTGCGGTGCCGTGCGCTACCACGCAACCGCTATGCTTGACAATTCGCATCTCTGCCATTGCCGCATGTGCCAGAAAGCCTCGGGCAACGTCTTTGCCGCGCTCGTCGCCGCGCCCGATGATGCGCTCACCTGGACGCGCGGCAAGCCGAGCGTCTGGAAGAGCTCGGAGCTTGTCGAGCGCGGCTTCTGCGCCAATTGCGGCACACCATTGTTCTTCCACCACCTCGAAAACGGTCGCACCAATCTGATGATCGGTTCGCTTGACGATCCGCACGCCTTCTCGCCGCTTGCCAATACCTGCACCGAGAATATGGTGGCATGGTTCGATACGATCACGGGCATAGAAAATACCGGTGCGACCGAAAACAACGGCGCCGACTGGGCCGCGGCGATCAAGGAGAGCAGCAACCAGCACCCCGATCACGACACCACCTCATGGGCGGTGAGGGGGCGTGACGGCTGAGTCCTATTCCGGCGGTTTCCGGTGCGGCGCTGTCCGTTGCCGCTATTTCCGAGCAGCCCGTCAGCTTCCGGCCCGGCTCCCGCTCCGTCTTGACCCCCGAGCAGAGCGGTCCTACAAGATAGCTATGGCAACACACCTCTGATTGGCCGCGCCTTGCGGCTTTGAGCGAAGCGCAGTCCTGCACGACACCGCGGGGCCACTTCCACTTGCCAAGCCAAAATCAGAGATTTTCCAATGCCCACGCTCTACCTCACTTGCGGTCTTCCCGGTTCGGGGAAGACGTCGCTCGCCAAGACAATCGAACATGAAGCATCTGCCCTCCGTTTGACTGGAGACGAGTGGATGCACAAGCTTTACCCCGGCATCTCTACCCTGGAAGCCGAAACTGGTCCGTGCCGAGGTAGAGTCGAGAGCCTACAATGGCAGATCGCGCTGCGTGCCATCGGGCTTCAGTGCAACGTTGTCGTGGATTGGGGAGTGTGGTCACGGGCAGAACGCAACACCTGCCGGGAGGAAGCTCGCGCAGCTGGTGCCCGCGTCGTCCTCTGCTTCCTCGACGTTCCCTTTGATGAGCTTTGGGACCGGGTCTCCCGGCGAAATGCCGAGCTTCCAGTCGGCACGTTCGACATCTCGCGGGCGGACTTGCTTAGGTGGTCGAAACTGTTCGAGCCGCCAACCGCCGAGGAATTGGCGTTTTACGATCGGCAAACCCATCCAGCCATCGCCGCCCTTACATGAAACGCCACAGCGCCAGGGTGTTCTCAGTCTGCGTAGTAAGCGGGTCCGGACCAGCTCGTTGATTTCGCGTAAGGCGACAGCGCAACAGACGCGCCGCTTCCGGCCCCATAGCGGTCGTCTATCCAAGCCGAGCCGATGTCCGTTGTTCGTGCGAACGGGACCGCCGCCGGGCCATCCCGGCGGCCGACTGCCGCGATATATTATTCCGCCGCGATCCGTGTGACGCCGTTGGCCTGGACGATCTTTTCCAGCAGCGCCAGCTCGTCCTGGGAAAGATCCGTCAAAGGCGGGCGTACGGGGCCGGGATTCTGCCCGAGGACGCGAAGGCCGGCCTTGATGATCGAGACGGCGTATCCCTTCTTGCGGTTGCGCAAGGCGACGAAGGGGAAGAAGAAGCCTTTGAGGATCTCGTCGACGGTTGCCTGGTCGCCGGTGCGCAAGGCGCCGTAAAAGCGCTGGGCAAGCGCGGGCACGAAGTTGAAGACGGCCGATGAATAGGTCGTCACGCCTGCCGCGAAATAGGCCTGGGCATAAACCTCATGGGTCGGCATGCCGCCGACATAGACGAGACGGTCGCCGAGCAGGGTGGTGATCTCGATCACCTTGTCGACATCGCCGACGCCGTCCTTGAAGCCGATCAGGTTCGGGCATTCCTCTGCCAGGCGCGCGATGCTGTCGGCGGTCAGAATGGCGTTGTCGCGATTATAGACGATGACGCCGATGCCGACCGATTGGCAGACCGCCTTGACATGGGCGATGAGACCCGCCTGCTCGGCAAACATCAGATAGGGCGGCAGCAGCAGCAGCCCGTCCGCGCCGGCCTTCTCGGCCGCGACTGCGATCTCGATGGCGAGCGACGTGCCGTAGCCGGTTCCCGAAATGATCGGCGTCTTGCCCGCCGACGCCTTGGCCGCCCGGATCACCTGCGGAATCTCGGCCGGATTAAGCGAGAAGAATTCACCGGTGCCGCCGGCGGCAAACAGTGCAGCAGCGTCATAACCGGAAAGCCACTCGACATGACGGCGGTACTTCGCTTCGTCAAATTTCAGTTGGTCGTCGAAATGCGTAACGGGGAACGACAGGAGACCACTACCGACGGCCTTCTTCAATTCAATCGGGTTCATCATGAAGTCCTATTCTTGACGTGTTGAAAACCGGCTCACTCGCTGTCGAGCACTTGCAGAAGTGCCGCGATATAGCCGTAGCAGAAGGCAAATGCGGTGGCGGTTGGGTCCTTGCCGCTGACTGTCGGCACATGGTCGGGCATCAGCATGTATTTGAAGCCCACCTCCTTGTAGATCCTGGCCGAGCGGACCATGTCCATGTCGCCTTCTTCGGGGAAGGTCTCCATGAAGGACAGCTTGCCGCCGCGAATATTGCGGAAGTGAACATTGAAGATCTTGCCGCGCTGGCCGAACCAGCGGATGACATCGTCGATTTCCTTGCCGGGATTTTCCAGCATCTCGCCGATCGAACCCTGGCAGAAATTGAGGCCGTGATACGGGTTTTCACGCATCAGCACGAATTTCTTCAGACCTTCCACCGTACCCAGCACCCGCGTGACGCCGCGATAACCCGGCGGCGTATAAGGATCGTGCGGATGGCAGGCGAGCCGGACGCGGTTGCTTGCAGCAACAGGAACGACGCGCTCCAGGAAATAGTCGATCCGTTCCCAGTTCTCGTCCTCGGAAAGCACGCCGGCAAGGCCGGGCTCGGCCTGCTGATCCGTTTTGTCCCAGCGGAAACTCGCATTCAGCGATCCGCCGCGTCCGGGTTCATCCGGCGTGCGGGGAATGCCGATCAGGTTGAGATTGTACTTCACCGCAGGAATGCCGGCGGCCGCAACGTTCTCGATCAGCTTGCAGACGGCGTCGATCTGTCTGTCGCGCTCGGCGCCGGCAAGCAGGATATCGGGATAGGAAGCCTTCTCGATCGGCTGCGAGGGCAGCGGCAATTGAATCATGTCGAGGATCAGGCCGAAGCTTTCGACCTTGTCGCGATGGCGCTCGAGATCGGACAGCGTCCAGCTGCTCGGCTTTCCCGGCGGGTCGGCGTTGATATGCTTCACACCCAGTTGCGCGAAGATACGATAATCGTCGTCATCCCGCGCTGCGACCTGTGTTCCCAGATACATTTGAGTCTCTTTCGAAATTACACAATGTCATATGACATAATATGAATTTTGAAGGGTGTCGAGCCCTATTGCTGCTCGGCGAGCATGCGGTAGCGGCGTTGGCTGGCCAGCATATGGGCGCGCATCGCCTGGCGGGCGCGTTCGGGATCCTGATCGGCGATTGCCGAGAGGATTTCGACATGTTCGGCATAAACCTTCTGAAGATAGTCGCGGTCATTGGCTTCCGGCAGCGTCGGAAATTGGCCGCGGGGGATGGCTCTGGGGCCGAAATGGCGCAGGACATCGACATAGAAACGGTTGTTCGTGGCGGCGGCAATCGCCATGTGGAAGGCGTAATCCGCTTCCACCGTTTGCTGTCCGGTTTCGATCAGGTTCGCCATCCTGCGGTTGGCGTCGCGGATTGCCGCCTCTTGCTCGGCGGTGCGGCGATAAGCGGCGATCGCCGCCGCTTCACCCTCGGCGGCCATCCGAAACTCCAGCAATTCCAGGGTTTCCGGAATGCTTTTGATTTCCACCGGCGTCAGCGACAGGACCGAATGCGCCTTCGGATCCGCGACAAAGACGCCTTTGCCCTGGATCGGCTTGACGAAGCCTGCCGATCTCAGATCGGCAATGGCCTCGCGCACCACGGTGCGGCTGACGCCGAATGTCGCTTCAAGCTGCGGCTCGGTCGGCAGCTGGTCGCCGACGCGCAGCTTCCCCGTTTCGATTTGCGCCCGCAGCTGATCGATAACCTGTTGCGCCAGTCTTTGCCGGCCACGGCTGAGTGTCGTCATTTCGGCTTCCCCAATCCCTTCGCACCAAGTCTCTGCCGCCCGGGTCTTGTCAATCCTATCAGACTTCGTTAAATCATAATACGACATACGGGCGACATAATATGTTTCCTATAGTAATCCAGGGAGGAGTGACAATGAAGCATTTTTCTAAGAGCTTGTTCGTCGGTGCCGTCATCGGCGCCCTGACGATCGCTGCACCGCAGATGCAGGCCGCCACGCCGCAGGACCAGCTGGTGATTGGCACTTCGCTGGCGCAGGTTCTGTCGCTCGATCCGCAGCAGGCGACTGAAGGCAAGGCGGTCGAGATCATGTCGAATCTGTACGATCGGCTGGTCGCCAGTACGGCTGATGGTAAGATCCTTCCGCAGCTGGCGGAAAGCTGGAAGGTGGACGACAAGGGCATCACCTTTACGCTGCGCAAGGCCAATTTCGCCTCCGGCAACCCGGTCACCTCGAAGGATGTCGTCTACTCGCTGGCGCGGCTCCTGAAGATGGACCAGGCGGCCGCCGCTAACCTCAAGCGCGTCGGCTACGACAAGGACAATGTCGAAAAGCTCGTCAAGGCCGTCGACGACCAGACGGTGCGGATCGATCTCTCCGACCAGGTGACGGCGGAGCTTCTGCTCTACCGGCTGACGACGACGACCACCAGCGTGGTCGACAGCGTCGAGGTCGAGAGCCATGCCGTCGACAACGACTACGGAAATGCCTGGATGCGAACGCATTCTGCCGGCTCCGGTCCGTTCACCCTCAATCGCTGGTCTCCGAACGAACTGGTGATCCTCGACGCCAACAAGGACTATATGGCCGGCGTGCCGAAGATGCGCCGCGTCATCGTCCGGCATGTGCCTGAAAGCCAGGTCGAGCGGCTGATGCTCGAACGCGGCGATATCGATATTGCCAGCGCCTTGACCGCCTCGGATCTCGCGACGTTCCAGAACAAGAAGGGCTTTGCCATCCAGCGTATTCCGACGGGCGGTTTCTACGTTCTGTCGATGAATGCCGGCAACAAATACCTCGCCAATCCGAAGGTTCGCGAAGCCATCGCCTACGGCATCGACTACAAGGGCATCGAAAAGACCATCATGGGCCCTTACGGCCGGGCGAGAAACGTTCCCGTTCCGGAGAATTTCGAATATGCCATCCCCAACCCCGATTGGCATCTCGATGTCGAAAAGTCCAAGCAGCTGCTGAGCGAGGCAGGCTTCAAGGACGGCTTTTCGCTGACGCTGAAGACCATCGCGCAAACGCCGCGCATCGATCTGGCTACCGCCATCCAGGCATCGCTGGCCCAGATCGGCATCAAGATCGACATCCAGCAGGGCAACGGTTCGGAAATCATCGCCGCCCATCGCGCCAGGGATTTCGATCTGCTGATTCCGCAGACCAGCGCCTACATGCCGAACGTGCTCGGCTCGATGGAGCAGTTTTCCTCCAATCCCGACAACTCGAAGGAAGCCAACAATGCCGGCAATTTTGTCTGGCGCTCGGCCTGGGACATCCCGGAACTCACGGCCCTGACGGCCAAAGCATCGATGGAGCCGGACGCCAAGAAGCGTGGCGAACTCTATGTTCAGATGCAGAAGATGTTCGTCGAACAGAAGCCGGCGGTGCTTCCGCTCTTCGAGCGCTTTGAGCCGATCGTCCTCAACGGCAAGGTCGAGGGATATGTGGGGCATCCGTCTCAGCTGACGCGTCTCGAGAACGTGACCAAGGTCGAAACCCAGTAATACTCCCAGGACAGCCGATCATGAAGGAACTCTCCGTAGCCGAATTTGGCCGACGCCTGGCGCATTTGCTGGTCAGCCTGTTCATCCTCTTATGTGTGACCTTCGTGATCGGCCGCGTCTTGCCCACCGATCCGGTCGGCGCAATCGTCGGCGAGCTCGCCGATCCCGCTGCCTATGCGGCGATGCGGGCGCGCCTGGGGCTCGATCTGCCGATCTATCAGCAGTTTTTCCTCTACTTGAACGGCTTGGCGCATGGCGATTTCGGCACGGCCGTCCTCACCGGCAATCCCGTCTCTTCGGATCTTGCCCAGGCGTTTCCGGCGACATTCGAACTGGCAACGCTGGCGGTGATCATTTCGACCTTCGTCGGTGTCCCGCTGGGGCTGGTCGCAGCACTCTTTCGCGACAGCTTCATCGACAAGACGGCGCGCGTGGTCGCGCTCGTCGGTCATTCGATCCCGGTTTTCTGGTTCGGCATCGTCGGCCTCGTCATCTTCTACGCCGGCCTCAATTGGGTCGGTGGGCCGGGTCGGATCGATGTCTTTTACGAAGGCCTCGTCACGCCACAAACCGGGCTGTTGTTGATCGACAGCCTGCTGCAGGGCGAGACGGAAATCTTCTGGAATGCGCTCGGCCATATCATTCTGCCAGCCGTCATCCTTGCCTATGCGGCGATGGCCTACATCACCCGCATGACGCGCAGCTTCACCCTGGAGCAGTTGAGCCAGGATTATGTCATCGCGGCCCGAGCCAAGGGTGTGAGCCCGCTCGGCACGATCTGGCGCCATGTGCTACCGAACATTGCGGTGCAGCTGATCACCATTCTCGCCATTTCCTATGGCGGTCTGCTCGAAGGCGCTGTCGTGACCGAGATCGTTTTCTCCTGGCCGGGCATTGGCCAGTACATGACCAACGCGCTGATGATCGGCGACATGAACGCCATCGTCGCCGGCACCATCATTGTGGGATTCATTTTCATGTTGTTGAACTTCCTGGCCGACGTCGCTTACGCCGTCTTTGATCCGCGCATGCGGGAGGCCGCCCGATGAGCGATGTTATCCGCAGCGAAATTCAGATCCGCCCTCCAAGTATGTCGACCCGTGTCGCGGCGTCGTTTGCGCGCGCCGGCCGCAAATTGGCGGCCGAGCCGCTTGGTCTTGGAGGGTTTGTCATCCTCGGTCTGCTTTGCTTGATCGCGATCTTCGCGCCGCTGCTGGCGCCTTACGATCCGGCGATACAGGCGCTTGGCGATGCGTTGCAGCCGCCGAGCCTCGCGCACTTGGCAGGCACGGACGAATTCGGCCGCGACATCTTGAGCCGGCTCATCTTCGGCACGCGCATCACCATCCAGACCGTGCTGTCGATCTCGTTGATCGTTGGGCCGATCGGCCTGTTGATCGGCGTTGTCGCCGGCTTCTTCGGCGGGCGCACCGATGCGCTGCTGATGCGCGCCACCGATATCGTTCTGTCGTTCCCGTCACTGATCCTGGCTCTGGCTTTTGCTGCGGCACTCGGCGCCGGATTGACCACCGCAATCATCGCGATCTCGCTGACCGCATGGCCGCCGATTGCCAGACTCGCGCGCGCCGAGGCGCTTGTCGTCAGAAACGCCGATTATGTGGTCGCCGCCCGCCTTTATGGCGCCTCGCCGATGCGCATTCTTCTCCTCTATATCGCCCCGATGTGCGTCCCGTCCGTCATCGTTCGCCTGACGCTCAACATGGCGGGTATCATTCTGACGGCCGCTTCGCTTGGCTTTCTCGGGCTTGGCGCCCAGCCGCCGGCGCCGGAATGGGGCGCGATGATCTCCAGCGGCCGCAAGTTCATGCTCGATTATTGGTGGGTTGCCGTGATGCCGGGTATCGCCATCCTCCTCACCAGCCTTGCCTTCAACATCGCCGGAGATGCTCTGCGCGACATTCTGGATCCTCGCCATGCAAGATCGTGATCTGCAGCCCGTTCTTTCCGTCGAAGGTTTGAGCGTCCGTTTCGGCCGAGGCGCCGTGCCCGCCGTCTCCAATGTCAGTTTCGACGTCGGGCGCGAACGTGTCGGGATCGTCGGAGAATCCGGTTCCGGCAAATCGACGACCGGTCGCGCCATCATGCGCCTTCTGCCGCCGGCTGCAGTGGTCTCGGCCGAGCGTCTGGATCTCGCCGGCAGTTCGTTGCTTGCAAAGAGCGAGCGTCAGATGGGAGCGCTTCGCGGCAAGGACATCGCGCTGATCATGCAGGATCCGCGCTATTCGCTGAATCCGGTGCTCTCGATCGGTAAGCAGATCGCCGAAGCCGCCCGCCTTCACCTCGGTCTTCACAAGAAACAGGCGCATGAGGCGGCCCGCGCCATGCTGGAGCGCGTGCGCATCAGCGATCCGGATCGGGTCATGGCGCTTTATCCGCATCAGATCTCGGGCGGCATGGGCCAGCGCGTGATGATCGCCATGATGCTGCTGGCGCGGCCGAAGCTTGTCATCGCCGACGAGCCGACCTCGGCGCTTGATGTCAGCGTCCGCAAGGACGTGCTGCTGTTGCTCGATGAACTGGTCCGCGAGAACAATTCCGGGCTGCTGTTGATCAGCCATGACATACGCATGGTGGCAGCCTTTTGCGAGCGCATCATCGTCATGTATGCCGGCCGGATCGTGGAAACGCTGACCAGTCTCGAGGACGCCAGTCATCCCTATACCCGTGGGCTGATCGCTGCGCTGCCCGACCCAAGGAATCCGGTTCGCCGGCTCGCGGTCCTCGACAGGACGAAACTCGATCTGGAGATGGCGCAATGATCAATGTGCGTGACCTCGATGTCGTCTTTGCCTCCGGCAAATCAAGCAACCATGTCGTCAGGGGCATCACTTTTCAGGTTGGCCAGGGGGAGACCCTTGGCATTGTCGGTGAATCCGGATGCGGCAAATCGACGGTGCTGCGTTGCCTTGCCGGCATGGAGGCCGGTTGGACCGGTCACATCGAGCTTGGCGGCAAACCGATCGGCAAGAAGCGCTCCCGCGAGGAGCTGAAATTCGCGCAGATGGTGTTTCAGGACCCTTACGGATCCCTGCATCCGCGCCATCGTATCGGCACCGCCCTGGCGGAACCGCTGCGCGCCATGCGCCATTCCGAGATCTGGTCCAAGGTCGAAAAGGCATTGATCCAGGTCGGTTTGCCGGCGAGCTTCGCAAACCGTTTTCCGCACGAGCTTTCCGGCGGCCAGCGGCAGCGGGTGGCAATCGCCCGGGCCCTGATCCTGTCGCCGCCCATCCTGTTGCTCGACGAGCCGACATCGGCGCTCGATGTCTCGGTCCAGGCCGAAATCCTCAACCTGCTGGCCGATCAACGCGAGGAAAAGGGCCTGACCTATCTGCTTGTCAGCCACGACCTCGCAGTCATCGCCCATATGTGCGACCGGGTGCTGATCATGAAGAACGGTTGCTTTGTGGATGAGCTCACCAAAGCGGATCTGCAGGCCGGCACCACGCATGATGCCTATGCGCGCGAACTGTTCGAAGCGAGCTTTATCGAGGCTTGATATCCTCGATCGCGGTGGCGTGGAATTGCCCGCTTTGCGCTAATGGTTGCCCCTCACCCTAACCTTAGCGGGGTCGAGCCACTGGTCTCGACCCGTCCTGCGGACCCCCGTAAAAACGGGGCGAGGGGACGTGCCCTGCGAGAGCGAGGAGGGAGCGGAGAGGTCGCGGCATGGTCCCTTCGCCCCGTTTACGGGGAGAAGGTGGCGGCAGCCGGATGAGGGGCTGACATCGACAATCTCCAGAGCAGACTATCCTCCGGCATAGAATCCTCAGCGCTCTTCCGTCACGGCACCGACACGCCTGACAGACGCGACGCTGCCCCTTTCGACAAGATGGCAGGCAAGCTCGACCCGCCGCCGTGGGGCCGCAAGGCCGAGCATCATGTCGCGCAGCAGATCGAGCGCGGTGGCGCCGAGTTCGCGCATCGGAATATGCACCGTCGATAGCGGCGGATTGAGAAAGGCCGACTGTGGCAGGTCGTCTATGCCCATCACCGAGATGTCCTGCGGCACGGCATAACCCATCGCCTGCAATCCGCGCACCGCGCCGTTGGCCAGACTGTCGCCAGCCGTCAGGATGGCGGTGAAGGAGAGGCCTTTCTCGCGGATAAGACGGGTGACCGCTTCGGCGCCGAGTTCCGGCAGCCAGTCTTCAACCTCGAGCACCAGATCGGCATCGGCGGCCAGCCCATGATGCTGCAGGGCATCGCGCCAGCCTTCGAGGCGCCGCTCGATCGTCCGCCGTCCCGGCCTCAGCATGAACAGGATGCGTTCATGCCCGGCCTTGATCAGCCGCTCGGCGGCGATGAAGGCGGCCGAGCGATTGCAGGGCGTCACACTCGAAAGCCGCATATAGGGATCGTCGCTGTTGACTAGCACGACGGGCTTTCCGAGATCAGCGGCCGCCGCCAGCATGTCCTCTTCGTCGACGGTCAGGATCAGCATGCCGCCGAAGCTGGGATCATCCCGCATCTCGGCGAGGACGCGGACCTCATCCCCGTTGTCGGCGACCGGCCGTATCGCCAGTTCGACGCCGAGGACGGCGGCACGCGCGTTCAATCCTTCGAGCACATAGAGCGTGAACTGGTTGCGGACATAGTCGATCATTGCCGCGCCGGAGGCGACGAGCATGACCTTCTTGCCGGCAACGCTCGCCGGCAGCGCGTAGCTGACGGCGCTTGCCGTTTCCAGCACCAGCTTGCGGATCTCCGGCCTGACGCCCTTTTCGCCGGCCAGCGCACGAGACACCGTGCTGATCGAGACGCCGCATCTGGCAGCAATGTCGTCGAGGCGTGTCCGCCTGCCTTTTTTCTCTTCCGCCGCCATGTCGTCTCCTCGCTCCCAGCTACTATGCAAAAATCTTTCAGATTGCGCAAATGGAATGCCTATGCACAATTGTCCTTGAGGAGTCCGCGACAAGCGGCAGAGCAGGGAGGCTTTGAAATGTGGCTAGACGGCCAGTCCAAGCGTCGGTGTTTTACCCGGCGTTCCAAGGCTTGAGCGGGCTGAAGCATGACCGCTGAGCAGCAATCCCATCTCCGCCGTTCAACGGCGAAGGCCAGCCCGATCGTCTACTGGCAGCTCGCCCATCTGTGGCAGCAGCGCTACGACGTCGCCGATCGTCCGATGGAAGGCAGCATGGATCCGTTCTTCTTCGTCACCAAGACGAAGAATTTCATCCCGCATGAATATCCCTGCCGCACCGAATTCAAAAAATCCTTCTCCGGCCGACGGCCGCAGCCGACTGCCGAATTCGAGGCCGTCCGCTGGTGGCTTCCTTTTGCCTCCCCGCGCGTCGATCTTTCCGGCTTCTGGTTTCGCCCGACACGCATCGGCTGCTGGGCGCGCACCTTCCTCGATGCCCGCTCGGCGGGGTCTGCCACGCTTCGCCTGTCGACCTGCGGCGGCGCGATCCTCTTCGTCAATGGCCGCGAGCAAGGCTTCATGGCACCTTACCAGCGCAATCTCGAAACCCAGCAAGACTTCGAGGTCGAACTCACGGCCGGCCTGAACGAGATCCGCGTCTATTTCGACGATCTCGCCGAGCGCGACGCCCGTTTCTATTTCCAGCTGGATTATGTCGAAGGGCCGGAAGTTGAAACTGCCCTGCCTGTTCCCATCGCCGCAAGTAATGCGGATGCGCTGGAGGCGATCCTCGAAGGCATGCGCTTCGACCGCACCGCCTATCTCGGCGAAGACGTGACCATCCTTTTTCCAGCGCCGCTGCCGGTGGCGCTGAGCTGCCATGTCGAGATCGAAGGCGATTTCATGTCGATCGAGCGGTTCGATTATGATTTCGAGCTGGAAGCGGGAGCGACGAAACTGGTGCTCGGCACCTCGGCTGATATGCCCGCCGATTTCCGCCATTTCCGCATCACCTTCACAACAGGCGCGCTTTCGCTCAGCCGTACGCTCGGGGTCGAGATCTGTCATCCCCAGCGACAGGGGGAGGCACCCGCCGCCCTTGAGGATCGCGTCGCCGAGGCGCTGGCCGAAGTCGCCGCCCATTCCGAACCCGACACGGTCTGTGCTTTCGCGCGTCTCGCGCTGGGGCAGGGCGGCGAGGAAACCGAGGCGATGATCTCGGCGATGTTGCCGGTCATCGAGGATTGCCACGACTGCGCCGATTTCGTGCTGGTGCCGCTGCTCTTTGCCTATACGCGCTGGAGCGATCTGCTATCACCGGCGCTGCGCGACAGGATCGAGCACGCCGTCCTCAATTACCGCTACTGGGTGGACGAGCCCGGCAACGACGTTCAGTGGTATTTCTCGGAAAACCACGCGCTTCTCTTCCATACCGCCGCCTATCTCGGCGGCAGGCTGTTCCCCGATGCCGTTTTCGTCCGCTCCGGCCGCACCGGCACCGAGCAGATGCGGGTCGGCGAAGAGCGTGTCCGCGCCTGGCTCGATCATTTCGAGCGCTGGGAAATGGCCGAGTGGAATTCCGTTCCCTATTTCCCGATCGACCTCAAGGGGCTGACGGCGCTCGCCGCCTGCGCGCCGGATGAGGAGATCCGCAGCCGGGCGAGTGCCAGCATCGTCCGCCTGATGGAGATCGTTGCCCGCTCGGCCCATCACGGCATGCTGACCGGCAGCCAGGGCCGTTCCTACGAACATACGCTGCGCCCCGGCCGATCGGTCGAACTCTCCGCCATCGCCCGGCTGCTCTGGGGTCGCGGCTGGTACGGCCGGCGTGTCCACGCTTTGCCGCAGCTGGCCGTCTGCATTCGCGATCATGGCCTGCGCTTTCCAGAAGCGCTGGCCGAAATCGCCGCGCACCAGTCGGACGATGCGCAGGAATGGACCTTTTCCCAGGGCGAGAACCGTTTCGCCGCCCTCTACCATTATAAGACCCGTGACACCGCGCTCGGCACCATCGCCCATTATCGTCCCGGCGCCTGGGGCTACCAGGAGACGGTGCTGCATCTGCGTCTGGGAACCCGGCCGGAAGCGCAGATCTGGATTAATCATCCCGGCGAAACCATCCAGTTCGGTTATGGCCGGCCGAGCTTCTGGGGCGGCTGTGGAACGCTGCCGCGCGTGCATCAGTATCGCGATCTGGCGATCCTCGATTTCGAGATCCATGAGGGCCAGCCGGATTTCACCCATGCCTGGTTCCCGCTCGAGGCTTTCGACGACACGGTGGTCGACGGCAATCTGGCGCTTGCGCGCTCCGGCAACGGGATCGCGATGCTGATCGGCAACGGCGCGCTGGAGCCGGTAAGGCAAGGGCCGACGACGGATATCGAGCTGCGGCTGGCCGGCCGCAAGGGCCGCTGGATCGTCCGTCTCTCCGATCTCGGGCGCGAGGCTGATCTTGACGGCATGCAGGCGCGTTTCGCCACGCTTTCGACCCGGCGCGACGACGAGGGCGCCTTGATCGTCGACGATCCGGATTATGGCCGGGTCGTCTTCGAAGAGAACGGCACCGTGCGCGCCGAAGGCCGCATTCTTCGCCCGACGGACTGGTCGGTGCGGGGAGAAGCGGTACATCTGAAGATACCGGGCAGGCAGCCTCGGCGCGCGGCCTCGTAGACGACGTGTCCGGCAGGTGGAGGACCGGCCGGACACTGGAATTCATCGGTCAAGTGGAGGAGAAAATGACCAGAATGAAATCGATCGGCGCGGCTTTTGCTGCAATTCTCTTGAGTTCCGTTGCCGCCCATGCCGGCGACGTGCGCATCATGTGGTATTCCGACGGCGGCGAAGGCGAGGTGATCAAGGATCTGCTTTCGCGCTTCTCGAAGGCCAACCCCGACGTCAACGTCATCCTCGACGAGGTCTCCTACAATGTCGTCAAGGAACAGCTGCCGGTGCAGCTTGAAGCCGGGCAGGGGCCGGATATCGCCCGTGTCACCAACCTGAAGGCGCCGGCGCAGCACTGGCTCGATCTGCGCCCCTACCTCACCGACGCGAAATATTGGGACGATAATTTCGGCGCCCAAGCTGACTGGATGCGTCCCGATGGCTCAAATGCCATTACCGGCTTCATGACACAGCTGACGCTGACCGGGGGCTTCGCCAACAAGACACTGTTCGAGCAGGCCGGCGTCGAAATTCCCGGTCCGAAGGCCACCTGGGACGACTGGGCGGCAGCAGCCAAGAAGGTCGCCGACAGCCAGAAGGTCTTCGCCATGGCGATCGACCGCTCCGGCCACCGCGTCTCCGGCCCGAACATCTCCTACGGCGCCAACTACATCGCCGCCGACGGCAAGCCCGCGCCGCTCGATCAGGGCGCCAAGGACTTCCTCAGCCGCTTCGTCAAGTGGAACGAGGAGGGCACCATCAACAAGGACGTCTGGGTGAGTGCTGCCGGCTCAACCTACCGCTCTGCTGCCGAGGACTTCATCAACGGTGGCCTCGCCTATCTTTATTCCGGCAGCTGGCAGGTTTCGGGCTTCGCCCAGAAGATCGGCGATAATTTCGACTGGGTCGTGACGGGAAGCCCCTGCGGCCCGGTGGCATGCTCCGGCATGCAGGGTGGTGCGGGTCTGGTGGCCGTCAAGTACACGAAGAACCCGAAAGATGTCGCCAAGGTGATGGATTACCTGGCAAGCGCCGATGTGCAGAAGGAATTTGCCGAGCGCAGCCTGTTCATCCCGGCGCACAAAGGCGTCGCCGCCGGCCAGTTGGACTTCAAGACCGACAATCCGCATGTGCAGGCGGCGCTGAAGGCCTTCGTGGAATCTGCCGGCCAGACGGCGGCACCGGCCATGAAGCTGCCGGGCTGGAAGTGGTCGGATGCCTATTACAGCGCCATCGTCGCACGCATCAGCCAGGTGATCGCCGGTGAAATGAAGCTCGACGACGCCTATGCCCGCATCGACGAAGACATCAAGGCCAAGGTCGCCGGCAACTGACGGAAAAGCAGATGACGGCGAAGACGGTTTCTTCCGAACCACCGGTGAAAACCGGTCTACAGCAGGCACTCTCGGCGTCTGTCCGGCTTGTCATGGGGCTCATCGACATTCCCATGCGCGCCTGGCAGAAGCTGACGGGGCCGAATGGCATGGCGGGCGTCTTTTTGGCGCCCAACATGCTGATCTTTTCTGTTTTCGTGCTCTTGCCGCTGGTCATCAACTTCATCTATTCGACGACGAGCGGCAGCGCCATCTTCCTGCCGAACAGGACCTATGTCGGCGCCGACCAGTACCGCATTCTCTTCGATTGCCGTTCGTATCTCGATCCCTCGACCTGCGCGGCCGACACTTTCTGGGCGGCCGTGCGCAACACCGCCGTCTTCGTCGTTTTCCAGGTGACAGCGATGCTGATTGCGGCGCTCGCCACAGCTTTGATTCTCAACCGCGAGCTTTCCAATCGCGGCTTCTGGCGCGCCGTCTTCTTCTTCCCGGTGCTGCTGTCGCCCGTCGTCGTCGGCCTGATCTGGAAATGGATCCTGCAGCGCGAGGGCCTGTTGAACTATGCGTTGAGCCCCTTCGGCTTCGAACCCATCTCCTGGCTCAGCGATCGTTTCTGGGCCTTCTTCTTCGCCGTCTTCGTCTCGGTCTGGGCGCATATGGGTTTTTATGCGCTGATCCTGCTCGCCGGCCTGCAGGCAATTCCGCGGGACCTCTACGAAGCGGCGGCAATGGACAAGGCGAGCCCCACCCGCATCTTCCGGCGGATCACCCTGCCGCTGCTGATGCCGAACCTCATCGTCGTCCTGGTGCTGGCGCTGATCCGCGCCGTGCAGATCTTCGACGAGGTCTTCGTGTTGACCGGCGGCGGGCCGGGCACCAGCACCATGTACATCACCCAATATATCTACGAGACCGGCTTTGCGAGTTCGCTGCGCAATCCGGGACTGGCTTCTGCCGCCTCGATCCTGATGGGCATCGTGCTCGTCATCCTGACGCTGGTTCAGCTCGGCGTCAGTAGCCGCAACGAGAAGAAGGGAGCACGCCAATGAGCGCTGTCTCTGCATTTCTGCTCCGCCGCCGCGGCCGAGGCTGGCATTGGACCGATGTCGTCACCTGGATCTGGCTGGTCTCAGGCGTCTTCCTGATGTTCGGGCCCGCCGTTTGGCTGGTCTTCTCTTCCTTCAAGACGCCGGCCGCCCTTGCCGAGTTCCCGCCGTCCTTCCTGCCCTACGTCACCGAACAGGCGGTGGTGCCGGGCCACGACAAGCCGTTGCCGCTCTACAATGTCGCAATGCCGGATGGCAGCACGCGTGTGCTCGCCGAAGTGCGCCGCATCGGCATCATCGGCCAGATGGTCGATCCGAAACAGCCGGGCGAAATCGTCAAGGTCAATATCAAGGACCGCACGCCGGTGCGACAGGTCGAATTCGCCGGCGGCAACTACACCGAACCTTTCCAGCGCTTCGATTTCTTCCTGTTCCTGCGCAACTCCGTCTTCGTCACCGTCATGGCGACGGCGATTACGCTGCTCGTCAATTCCATGGCCGCCTTCGCGCTGTCGAAATATCAGTTCCCCGGCCGCACCGCCGTCATGCTGATGATCCTGGCAACGCTGATGGTGCCACTCTCGGTCATCGTCGTACCGCTCTATTCCGTCATCGGCACGCTGAACCTCTTCGACAGCCTCTGGGGCGTCATCCTGCCGACAGTCGCCACCCCGACGGGCGTCTTCCTGCTCAGGCAATACATGCTGACCATCCCCGACGAATTGCTCGACGCTGCGCGCATGGACAAGGCCAGCGAATGGCAGATCTACTGGCGCATCATCCTGCCACTGTCCGCGCCGGCTCTCGCCGTGCTGGCGATCTTCTCCGTCGTCTGGCGCTGGAACGACTTCCTCTGGCCGCTGATCGTGCTCTCGCGCAAGGAACTCTATACGCTGCAGGTCGGCCTCAACGTCTATGCCGGCGAACTCAACGTCCAATGGCACTATATCCTCGCCATGACCGTCGTCTCGATGATCCCGGTCGTGCTGATCTTCGTCTTCCTGCAGCGCTTCATCACCACGGGCATTGCCGGCTCGGGGCTCAAATAGGCCAGCTATAATTTGAAAGAGGCCAGCTTCCATATGAAACAGGAGAATGCATGAGCGGGCTCGAGCTCAGGAACATCGTCAAGAATTTCGGCGCCGTCGAGGTCATTCGCGATGTCTCGCTTGAGGTCAACGACGGCGAGTTCGTCGCTTTCGTCGGCCCTTCCGGCTGCGGGAAATCGACGCTGCTGCGCCTGATAGCCGGCCTCGACAAGCCCACAGGCGGCAGCATCGCCATTGACGGCAAGGATGTTACCGCTATCAGCGCCGCCGATCGCGGCTTGGCCATGGTCTTCCAGTCCTATGCGCTCTATCCGCATATGAGCGTCAGGGAAAACCTCGCCTTCGGTCTCGAAAACACCAAGGTGGCGAAAGCCGAGATCGAAGCGCGTATTACCGACGCCGCGCGCATGCTGGAGATCGAGCCTTTCCTGCAGCGCCGCCCGGGCCAGCTCTCCGGCGGCCAGCGCCAGCGCGTCGCCATCGGCCGTGCCATCGTGCGGCGGCCGGATGCCTTCCTGCTCGACGAGCCGTTGTCCAATCTCGACGCCGAACTCAGGGTCAGCATGCGCGCTGAGCTGGCCGCCCTTCACGCCCGCCTGAAGGCGACGATGATCTACGTCACCCATGATCAGGTCGAGGCAATGACGCTGGCCGACCGCATCGTCGTGTTGAGAAGCGGCAAGATCGAGCAGGTAGGAACACCGCTGGAACTGTACAATAGGCCGGCCAACCGCTTCGTCGCCGGCTTCATCGGCGCGCCGCACATGAATTTCCTCGAAGGCGCGGTTGTCGGTCACGAGGACGGTTTGGCCGAGGTCGAAACCGTCGGCGGCCATCGACTTTCCGTCGTTGCCAAGGAGGCACGCCCGGCGGGCGAAAGGGTCAGCATCGGCATCCGCCCGCAGCATATCACCCTTGCCGATGCGGCCTCAGCAAGCAGGCTGGATACAAGCGTCACTCTTGTCGAGGAACTGGGCTCGGAGACCGTCGTCCATGCCGACGCAGGCGGGAAAAAGTTGATTGCGGTCTTTGCCGGCCAGCAGCGGATGAAATCGGGCGACAGCCTGCCGCTGCATCTCGACCCCGAGGTACTCCACCTCTTCGGCGAGGACGGCAGGCGTTTGTCCTAAAGCATGGCGCGCAAAAGTGTGCAGCGGTTATGCGATAACGACATGCGTGGAACAATGAGCCGGACAAACAAAGGCCCGCGCCGCAGCGCGGGCCGAATTTCATATCAGCACAACGTTATTGGCTGTTCTTATGGCTTTGTTGACCAGCCTTTACATGCTGCTCATGGCTGCCGCCGCGGGTTCCGCTGGACTGCGCGTCGCGGCCGCTTGAAGAGGCGCTGCGGGTATTGGAGTCATTCTTGTGACTCTGCTGTCCAGCCTTGACGTGCTGTTCGTGGGTTCCACCTTGGTTTGCCATTTGGTTTCTCCTTGGATTTTGAACTGAGGCCACGTCGACCTCGGGTGGACAACCTCGCTCTGGTACATGCGTTCCGCATTTTAACATTTCGTGATCGCAGCTCGAGCCGAGGAGCGAGGAAGCAGGCCGGGCGGGCAGGGAGCTCGCCTGCCATTTCGTTGGCCATCGGGAGAAAGCGGAAAAATCCCGATGTTCTCCAGCACCGCCGCGTCCGCTTGGCGCGGCCCGCAACCTCGATTTGAAAATGCGCATATCGACGAAAAGGTTCCAGGAAAACAACCGCATCCACCCGCGCCGGAAGCTTCGATGCGGCTCGCCGGCTCTTTTCAAATCGACAGCTCGCTCTACCTTAAAAGGGACGTGACGAAAGGAGAAAACCATGACCGACGCACCGAATACGGCGACCCCGGCGCGAAGAGTGTTGCGTGGCCGCCCCTACAGCATCGGCGAATTTGCCAGGAAATACCGGTTGGATGACAAGGAGGCAAGGCGCCTCTACGACAAGTTCGGCCCGTCGGCTACCGAACTCGACCTGTTGATGGCGGCAAAGCGGCGCCCGCCGGGCCTGCCGACCAATCTCGACGCCTGACGGTCCGACATGAAGATCCGAACCGGAAGCTGCCTTTGCGGGGCGGTGGCCTACAGGGTGGAAGGCGAACCGCTTCGCACGGGCCTTTGCCACTGCGCCGATTGCCGCAAATCGAGTGGCTCCGCCTTCACCTTCTTCGCGGTCTGGCCGCGCCAGGCTTTCTCCCACAGCGGCGAGATCGCCACTTTCTCCGGCCGCAGCTTCTGCCCCGTCTGCGGCAGCAGGCTTTTCTGCCTTAGGGATGACGAGGCGGAAATCCGTCTGGGCTCGCTTGACAGCCCGCCGACGGATCTTGCGCCTGGCTATGAAGTCTGGATCAAGCGGCGCGAACTGTGGCTGCATCCCTTGCCCGGCGCGGGCCAATTTGCCGAGGATGCGAACTGACGGGCGCTAAAGCGCGTCGCCATCGAGATCAAACGCACCGAAACTTGACTTTCCTTACCAATATTTCATTTCACCCATCTGCAATTCCGTGCCAGTTCGGCGGCAACGCTAATCGCCGGTTCATCTGCGCTATGATTATTTCGCCGCAGAGGCCGCAAGCGGTCACTGACGGATCGAGGACGACATGAACAAAATCGTAAGCGGCAGCGAGACCGGAGCAAAGACAGGCGCAGCGTCCGATCTCGCCGCGGTCCTTGCCGCATCGGGACGGCAGGGCAGGCGCAGCCGCTGGCGCGGACGCCTGATCATCCTGCTGATCCTCATCGCTGCCGCAGCGGTTGCTGCCTATTTCTATGTGGGCCGCGGGCAAAGCGAAGTGAACTATGCTACCCAGCCGGCAAGACGCGGCGATCTGACGGTGCTTGTCACCGCCACCGGTTCCGTGCAGCCGACCGAGCAGGTGGATATATCGAGCGAGCTGTCCGGCACGGTCCGCGACGTCAACGTCGATTACAACAGCACGGTCAAGTCAGGCGAAGTGCTCGCCCTTCTCGATACGAACAAGCTCGAGGCAGATGTGAAGAGCTCGCGCGCCAAGCTCAATTCGGCCAAGGCGAACGTCGTCAAGGCCGATGCCGATATGCAATCGGCAAGCACCTCGCTCGAGCGGTTGAAGAGCCTGGTCAGGAGCAACGTCTCCACCCAGCAGAGCCTCGATGATGCCAGCTACAAATATGATTCCGCCGTCGCCGCCAAACAGATCAACGAGGCCGAGGTCCTCGCCTCGGAGGCCGACCTGCAGCTTGCCGAAGTCAATCTCGCCAAGGCGAAGATCATCTCGCCGATCGACGGCGTCATCCTCACCCGCTCCGTCAATCCGGGCGCCACGGTCGCAGCCTCGCTTTCGGCACCGATCCTTTTCACCATCGCCGGCGACCTGAAGAAGATGGAACTGCAGGTGGATGTCGACGAGGCCGATGTCGGCCAGATCGCCGTCGGCCAGAAGGCGAAGTTCACGGTCGACGCCTATCCCGACCGGACATTTCCCGCCGAGATCGAGCAGATCCGCTTCGCCTCCGAAGTGGTCAACAATGTCGTGACCTATAAGGCGGTCCTGTCGGTCGACAATGCCGATCTGCTGCTGCGTCCCGGCATGACGGCGACGGCCGACGTCACCGTCGAGGCTGTCAAGGATACTCTGATGGTGCCGAACGCCGCGCTACGCTATGCGCCTGCGCAGGCGGAAAGGCGCGGCCGCGGCATTTTCGGTATCTTCGGCCCGCCGCGCCAGCGGAACAACAATGCCGGTTCGGCGCTGACGGGCACGCAGCGCCGCGTCTGGGTGCTGCGCAACGGCCGCCCGGTGCCTGTTGTCATCCAGGTCGGCTCATCCGACGGCCAGTTCACTCAGGTCGTCTCCGGCGACATCAAGCAAGACGACGCTTTGGTGATCGACGCCACGGCGCGTGCGAACTAGCCGGAGAGACGGATGGCAAGCCCGCCGCTCATCGAATTCAGACAGGTCTCGAAAGTCTATGGCGAGGGCGAGGCGGCGATCCGCGCGCTCGACCACGTCGATCTCGCGATCAACGCCCATGAATTCGTCGCGATCATGGGCCCATCAGGCTCCGGCAAGTCGACGGCGATGAACATTCTCGGCTGTCTCGACGTGCCGAGCGCCGGCGACTATATCTTCGAGGGCATTCCGACCAGCGGCTTCGACCGCAGCCAGCTGACGCTGCTGCGCCGCCACATGCTCGGCTTCGTTTTCCAAGGCTTCAACCTCCTGTCGCGCACCTCGGCCGTCGAGAATGTCGAACTGCCGCTGATCTATCGCGGCATGGCGGTGCGCGAGCGGCGCGAAAGGGCCCGCGAAGCCCTGGCGCTGGTCGGGCTGTCCGGTCGCGAACATCACAAGACGCAGGAGCTGTCAGGCGGCCAGCAGCAGCGCGTCGCCATTGCCCGCGCCATCGTCACCGAGCCGGCACTACTCTTGGCCGATGAGCCCACCGGCAATCTCGACACGAAAACCAGCGTCGAAATAATGGATCTGATGACGCGGCTGAACCGCGAGCAAGGCATCACCATCGTCATGGTCACCCACGAGCCCGATATTGCCGCCTATGCGCAGCGGCTGTTGCGCTTCGTCGACGGCAAGCTGGAGACTGAGGTCGAGCATCGGAGGAGGGCGGATCATGTTCCTTGAGACGCTGAAGCTGGCGCTGCGGGCCATCAGCCGCAACATGCTGCGCTCGTTCCTGACCGTGCTCGGCGTCGTCATCGGCGTTGCCGCCGTCATCGCGCTGGTGACGATCGGCAACGGCACAACCGCACAGGTTTCGACCGAACTGTCGCGACTCGGCACCAACATGCTGTTCGTCCGTCCCGGCCAGTTCGGCCCCGGCCGGGCAAGCTCCGAGGCCAAGCGCTTCAGCATCAAGGACGTCGCGGCGATCCGCGACCAGATCACCGGCCTCAGGGCGGTGGCGCCGCTCAACCAGTCGACGGCGACGGTGATCTTCGGCGGCCAGAATCATTCCACAAGCGTCTCCGGCACCACCAATGATTATTTCATCGCGCAGGACTGGAACCTCGCGCTCGGACGCAATTTCACCCCTGCCGAGGAACGCGGGCAGGCGCGCTGCATCATCGGCGAAACGGTGCGGTCGCAGCTCTTCGGCAGCGCCGACCCCACCGGCCAGCAGATCCGCGTCGGCAAGGTCTCATGCCCCGTCATCGGCGTGCTGGCCAAGCGCGGCCAGTCCGGCATGGGCAACGACCAGGATGATGTCGTCATCATGCCGGTCAAGGTGTTTCAGCGGCGTATCAGCGGCAACAGCAACGTGCCGCAGATCATCATCTCGGCGCGCGACGGCGTCTCCACAGCCAAGGTGCAGTCCGATGTCGAAAATCTCCTGCGCGAGCGCCGCAAGATCGTGCCCGGCCGCCAGGACGATTTCAACGTCAACGACATGACCCAGATCGCCGAGGCGATGACCGGCACGACGACGCTGCTGACCGGCCTGCTCGGCGCCGTCGCCGCGATCAGCCTGCTCGTCGGCGGCATCGGCATCATGAACATCATGCTGGTTTCCGTCACCGAGCGGACCCGCGAAATCGGCATCCGCCTGGCAATCGGCGCGCTCGAAAACCAGGTGCTCACCCAGTTCCTGGTCGAGGCGGTGGCACTGTCGCTGTTCGGCGGCATCACCGGCATCGTGCTTGGCTTGAGCCTCGGCTTCGGCGCCGTGACGCTGCTGAAAGTACCCTTCGTCTTCAGCCCCCTGATGGTCGCCGTCGCCTTCCTCTTCTCCGCGGCGATCGGCATGATCTTCGGCTATTTCCCGGCGAGAAGGGCAGCGCAGTTGAACCCCATCGAGGCGCTGCGGCACGAGTAAGAGACGCCGCAAGCGCTATAGCGCTGCGAGGGCGCGTGCCATGCGCCCGAGCGCTTCCTTGAGGACTGAGCGCGGACAACCGACGTTTAGGCGGATGAATCCTTCTCCACCCGGCCCATAGACGCGCCCATCGTAGAGGTTGACCCCGGCCCGTTCGACGAAGAATCGATGGATTCCTTCCACCTTTTCGTCCAACTCTCGCGCGTCGAGCCAGACCAGATATGACGCGTCGGGTCGCATCGGTGTGATACCCGGAAGATTGTTGCCCGCTACGCCCGAGACGAGATCGACGTTCTCGCGAACATAAGGTGTAAGGCTGTCGAGCCATTGATCGCCCGAGCTATATGCGACTTCAAGAGCCAGCCGTCCGAAATAATGAGCGTTCAGCATGAACGATGCTTGCATGACCTGGAACAGCTCCTCGCGACGTTTCCGGTCAGCGACGGAAACTGTAGCCGCAGGTACACCGGCCAAATTAAATGTCTTGGTCGGTGCTGTGCAGATGAAGGATTTTGCCGCCGCGGCGTCACCGAGAGAGGAGAATACGATATGAGGGCGATCGCTTAGTCGAATGTCGCAGTGAATGTCGTCGGAGATGACCAGGATGCCGTAGTGCTCACATATGGCGTCAAGGCTCTTCAGCTCCTCACGTGTCCAGGCCTTTCCGGCAGGGTTGTGCGGATTGCACAATAAAAACGCGCGGGCGCCGTTCGCAGCTTGCCGTTCGAAATCCTCCAGATCGAGCTCGTAGGCACCGTTCGCAAGTCTCAGGCGGTTGATCAGGAGCTTCCTGCCATTCTCGCGGACGACTTGGAAATATGGAGAATAGACTGGTGCCTGGACGATGACGCCGTCACCGGCTTGGGTAAAGGTCCGCAAGATAGCTGCGACGGAGGGCATGATTGCCGGAGCAGGAAGCAGCGTCTCGACATCCACATTCCAGCCGTGGCGGCGCTTGAACCAGGACTTTATGATTTCGTAATGGTGCGGATCGCGCTTGGTATAGCCATAGATGCCGTGATCAACGGCCTCGCGCAGGCGTGCAATCACCGGTTCCGGCGCACGAAAATCCATGTCGGCCGTCCAGAGCGATATCAATCCGTCGCCCTGGACGCGGGGAGAGAATTCGTCCCACTGATTGGCCCATTTCGCCGAACCGAATTGGCTGCGGTCATGAACAACGTCAAAATTCGTCTCCTCGGCGCCCAGTTTCCTGGTCGCCGGTGCATGGGACTGTGTCATCGTTTGAGTCCTAGTATTTGTGTGCGCAAGCCGCGCATTGAAAGAGCGGGACAATCACCTCAGGATTTGTCGCAGGAACTGCCCGGCGGCGGCTGTGATGTCGCCAGCGGCGTTTACTTCGGATTGTTCAACATCCGCACTTCCTATGATTTGTGAGCGCGCGCGAGATGACTTTCCACGGACATGGAATAGCGAGACATCCCGAAACAGAAGATCCAGTAGATAACCGCCGCAAAAAGATAACCGGTTGACGAGATAGTCGGTCCCGCCCAGTTCGGATCGATACGGGCGGTTTCGACTGCTCGCAGAAAGTCTGCTATGCCGACGATCGCGACGAGCGTCGTGTCCTTGAAAAGTCCAATGAACGTCGAAACAATGCCGGGAATGACGATCGCGAGCGCTTGAGGCAGGATGACGAGCCTCATGCTCGTGAAGTACCCGACGCCCAGGGCCTGAGCCCCTTCATATTGGCCGTTGGGGATAGCCTGCAGCCCGGCACGAATTACTTCCGCCATGTAAGCCGCCGAGAAGAGGGCAGTGCCAATCATTGGGCGCAAAAGTCTATCGGGCGTTAGTGCCTCAGGCACAAACAGAGGCATCATGAAGTTCGCCATGAAGAGCACGGTGATAAAGGGTACGCCTCGGACAATCTCGATATAGAAGACACAGACGGCCTTGACGATTGGAAGCTCAGAACGTCTGCCGAGTGCGAGGATGATCCCAAGCGGCAGCGAAAACACGATCCCTACAACGGACATCAAGAGCGTGATCATCATTCCGCCCCATAGCGTTGTGTCTATGACCGGCAGACCAATCGTTTCCACACCACGAAGCAGCGCAAACGCCACAATGGGATAAATTCCGAAGAACAGCAGTGCTGCGATGTTGCGACATGGGGCGCTCCGCCATAGGAGCCACCCGACCAAGGCAGCACCAATCAGCTGCGTTACGTCGACCCGCCAGCGCTCGGTTGCCGGATATGCGCCGTACCGTAGATAGTTCAGTTTAGCGGCGACAAACGACCAGCATGCGCCGTCTGGATTGGCACGGCAGGTTTCGCTGTCACCGCTCCACACGGCATTTATCAAGGCAAAGCTCAGGAATTGCCAAACGAGCCAAACCGCCAGCCCGGTGAAACACACGGTTAAAAGGCATGAGAAGGGACTGGAGAACAGGTTCTTCTGTGCCCAAGTCATAGGGCCGGGCTGGATTCCGGGCGGCGGAGCGACAGCAGGAATGTATTCATATCGATATGCAGCCGGCACATGAAGAGTTTCATTCATCTTATCGCTCCACGAGCGCAAAACGTTGGTTGAAGCCGTTCATGGCGGCCGATGTGCTCAAGGAGATGACGAGATAGACCCCGAGCGTTATGGCCATCACCTGCACCGCCGCCCCCGTTTGGTTGAGTACGGAGCCGGCAAAGACCTGAACGAGATCGGGATAACCAATGAAAACGGCAAGCGACGAGTTTTTGATCAAGTTCAGATATTGACTGGTCAAAGGCGGGATGATGATCCGCAAAGCCTGCGGGATGACAATCAGTCGCAATGTTTTGCCCTGTGGGAGACCGAGCGCGTGGGCCGCTTCTGTCTGTCCTTTGGAAACGGCTTGAATGCCACCGCGAACGATTTCCGCGATAAATGACGCCGTGTAGACAGAAAGGCCGATGAGCAGGGCCGCGAACTCAGGGTAGATCTGCTGGCCCCCACGGAAGTTGAAACCCCTCAGCTCCGGATAGGTGAAGGTCCAGGGGCTGCCCGCGGCTACACAAGCAAGCAGTGGCGGCCCGACGAGAGCGAGTATCGTGACAAGGAGGACCGGAAGCTGCTTGCCTGTTCGCTTCTGGAACGTCAGCGCGTAGGCTCCGAACGCAATCGCGACAGCCACCCCGGCGACGATTGCCACACCTACCCAGCCGGCGCCCGCCTGAAGCTCAACCGTGGGCATTATGATCCCACGATTGTTGAGGTAGATTCCCCCGGGAAGGGAGATCGATGCCTTTGGCGCAGGCAGCGGCTTCAAGACTGCGTTGTACCAGAACAGAAGCTGAAGCAGCAGCGGGATATTTCGAATGACTTCGACATAGGAGGTCGCGACCTTGGCTGCTATCCAGTTTCTGGAAAGGCGTGAAATGCCGATCAGGAAACCAATGATTGTGGCAAGTACGATTCCCACTACGCTGACCAGGAGTGTGTTTGCCACGCCAACCCAAAAGGCCTGTCCATAGGTGGACAGGGTGTCGTAGGGGATCAGCGTCTGATTGATCTGGAAGCCTGCAGTCTGTTTCCAGAAGTCGAAGCTAAGAGGAATGCCGCGCCGTTTCATGTTCGAAACAGTTTGGGTTGTAATCGCCGCGAGGACCACCGCCAAGCTTACAGCCAAGGCAGCTTGATAGACGATTCCGCGAACCTTTTTGTCATAGATCGAGAAGGTGCTACGCACATGCATAGACAGAGAAATGTCAACCATTGGTTCCTCCCAACTAGGAAGAGGCCGCCGATTCTCCTGGCGGCCTCGTATCAACGGATGGGAGGTGCGTATTGAAGGCCGCCGGCATTCCAGAGCGCATTCACACCACGTTCTATCTTCAAGGGAGATTCCTTGCCGATCGAACGCTCGAAAACGTCGGAATAATTGCCAACCTGCTTGATGATGTCCTGAGACCAGGTCTCTCCGAGCCCGACGTCTTTGCCGAAGCTTCCTTCGACGCCCAGGAGGCGGCGAATATTCGGATCGGCGGAATTTTTCTTCTCGTCGACGTTTTTCGAGGTGATGCCGAACTCTTCTGCGGCAAGCATGACATTGAGAGTCCACTTGGCGATGTTCAGCCACTGGTCGTCACCTTGGCGGACGGCGGGCCCCAGCGGCTCCTTCGAAATGATTTCCGGGAGCACGACGTTCTCGTCGGGCTTCGCCATACGGATACGCGCAGCGTTCAGGCTCGAAGTGTCTGCGGAGAAAACGTCACAACGTCCTTCCTCATAAGCCTTGATGACAGCCTCTTCATCAGCAAAACCGACGGCACTATAGGTCATGCCGTTGATGCGGAAATAGTCGGCCAGATTCAATTCGGCGGTAGTCCCCTGCGAGACGCAAATTGATGCGCCGTCCAGACCCTTAGCGGACTGAATATTCTCCGACTTGCGAACCATGAAGCCCTGGCCATCATAAAAATAAGTGCCAGCGAAGATGATGCCGAGGGAAGTGTCTCGCGAGGACGTCCACGTCGCATTATGGGCCAGGATGTCGATCTCACCGGATTGGAGCGCGGTAAACCGATCCTTGGCGTTGAGCGGGATAAACTTGACCTTCGTTGCATCGCCGAGAACGCCAGCGGCCACGGCGCGGCAGTAGTCGACGACGAAGCCTGTCCACTTCCCATCGTTGTCAGGAACGCTGAAACCCGCCGTTGCCGGATTCGTTCCGCATGTGAGGAAGCCCTTTGCTTTGACATCGTCCAAGGTTCCCGCCCAAACGGGATATGCAGAAGCGGCAATTGCCGCGCCGAGAATACCGGCGATTAAATTTCGCATTGGAGGATCCCCTTTTTTGAATTCTGCCAAAGAGGGTGACTGGCTGAAGGCCAATCTGTCAAATTGATTGTCGACATCCCATTTATGAATGAAATTCATACAATATCAGAGCACTGAACCCGGATGAATGCGTCAAAACTGATCGCCTAGTTGGCATTCCTCGTCACGCGACTACGTTGGTTGCCAATATGGCTTCATTTTTGCTGATTTGAGCCGCGTGATACAGTTCAGTTATAAGGCGACGCAACCAAAGGATTCCCTGATCGGCAGCCATCTGCCGGTGAACCACGAGACTTGCGCTGACGGAAGGAATGGGTATGGGCGGCGAGAGAAGTGTAATCTGGTTTGCTTCGTCAAGAATCTGAAAAATGCCGTCGCCACAATGCGTGATCAGGTCCGTCCCCCTGAGCGCCAACGGCATCACTAAGTAGTTTGAAATGGTTGCGACGACCTTTCGCCTAAGCCCACGCTCTTTAAGTGCACCATCTGCCAAACCCTCAGATAGACCATCGGCGGAAATTTGAAGGTGAGATGCCGAAAGATACTGCTCCAAACCTAATGGAGACCTGGCGATCTGGCTACCACTCCAAACAGCGCACAGGATTCTGTCCTGTCCGAGCTCGGTTTTAGTCAGGTTGGGGTCGTCCTTCAGACTCGCGCCCGTCAAAGTGCAGTCGACTTGGCGGAAGTAGTCTGCGCTTTCAGCTTCAGCCCGGTTGGCGGGTATGACATTCAGCGTCGCATATGGCGCCTGTCTGGAGAATTCTCGAATAAGACCCGGGACGAAGATCATCGCATGATAGTCAGTGAGCCCCACGCGAAACTTTCGTTCTGTCGTTGCAGGGTCGAAGACATTGTACCGCCCAATCACACCGCGAATTTTTCCGAGAGAGTCAGATAGGTCCCCGATAAGCTCCAATGCGCGAGGCGTGGGCCTCATCAATCCGCCGTCGCGTGTGAACAGCTCGTCCTTAAATATGATGCGCAACTTCGAGAGCGAGTGACTGACCGCGGATTGGGTCCGGCCCAATTGATCGGCAGCGCGCGTAACGCTCCTTTCCCGCATCAGCACATCCAAGACGCGCAGGAGATTAAGGTCAACGTTGTCGGGAGACATTGCGAGCTCCATGAAACCGGTTCATGAGGAGCATCGAAGCATTTCGCCAGGCGCATGACAACCGTAAGGTGACAAGGGGTCAAATTCTGTTCGAGATTCAATGGCGCGGACCGCCGGTCCGCTCTGCCACGAAGAACACCTCTTCCTCGGAGCACTCAATCTTGAGACCCTCCATTCATTTATCAGTACGGCTTGCCGTGCGGTTTCCAGCATGCCAGGATTTGATATATCAGTGGGGGAGCGGTTGTTTGCATGCAGACGTCACAGAGCCATCTTGCCTATCTGGCGCTGGAGCATCTGATCGTGACGCTGGCGTTGAAGCCCGGCGCGCTGGTCACTGAGAAGCAGCTGATCGATATGGCGGGCCATGGGCGTACGCCGGTGCGCGAGGCGATCCAAAAGCTCGCTTGGCAGGGGCTGATCCTGGTCAAGCCGCGCGTCGGGCTGCAGGTGGCCGAGATCGCGCCTGAGGATCATCGCAATGTCATGCAGGTGCGCCGCGAGTTGGAGCCGATCGCGGCAAGACTCGTCGCCGAACATGCGAGCAACGAGCAGCGCGCGCGCCTCCTCGACTGCGCCCGCGCGATGGAGGAATGCGCTGTCAGCGCCGATCTCGCCGGCTTCTTTGCCGCCGACAAGGCCTTCGACGAAGTCCTCGAAGATGCCTGCCCGAACGGCTTCATCACGGCAGCGCTCGGCCCGGTGCAGACGCATTCGCGTCGCCTCTGGTACTCCAAGGCAAGCCCGGAGCGCATGGATCGTGCCATCGCGCTGCATGTCGCCGTCATTCGCGCCATCCATCAGGGCAGGCCGGATGAGGCGCGCGCTACCACGGCGCTGCTGATCGATTATCTCAGCCACGCGTAGAAACGGCTCCGTTTCCGGAGCCGTTGACAGATCAGATTGTTAGAAATGCTTTAGCCGACGAAAGCGCGCTCGATGACGAATTCGGCGGGCTTGCTGTTGGCGCCTTCATTGAGGCCGGCCTTCTCGAGCAGCTCCTTGGTGTCCTTCAGCATGGCCGAGGAGCCGCAGATCATGCCGCGGTCGATCGCCGGGTCGAGCGGCGGCACGCCGAGATCGGTGAACAGCTTGCCGGAAGAGATCAGATCGGTGATGCGGCCGCGATATTCGAAATCCTCGCGCGTGACGGTCGCATAGTGGCGCAGCTTGTCGCCGACGACTTCCTTCAGCAACTCGTCGTTCTGGATCTCGTGCACAAGGTCAAAGCCGTATTTCAGCTCGGCGACATCACGCGTCGTATGGGTTAAGATCACTTCCTCGAACTTCTCATAGGTCTCGGGATCGCGGATCAGACTGGCGAAAGGCGCAATGCCCGTTCCCGTCGAGAACATGTAGAGACGACGGCCAGGCGTTAGCGCATCGAGCACCAGCGTGCCCGTCGGCTTCTTGCGCATCAGCACCTGGTCGCCCGGCTTGATCGCCTGCAGATGGGAGGTGAGCGGACCGTCCGGCACCTTGATCGAGAAGAATTCAAGCTCTTCGGCCCAGGCGGGGCTGGCGATCGAATAGGCGCGGAACACCGGCTTGCCTTCGACCATCAGGCCGATCATCGCGAATTCGCCGGAACGGAAACGGAAGCCCTGCGGCCGGGTCATCGTGAAGCGGAAGAGCCGGTCGGTATAGTGCGTGACATCGAGCACCGTCTCGGCATAGACGCCGGCGGGGATGGACGAGGCGAAGTCTTCGGTCTTTGCAGGCGCGTTCATTTCGGTAGCGGATCCCGTTTCGTCGGATGAACTTTCGAATGCGAGCGAGATATTACAAATCCGGCCGGAATTAAAGGCATTCCATTCCACGCGACGCTTCTAAAGGGAAATATGCATGTCATGGTCAGGATTCAATGGCCGACCGGAGGCGGGCGGAGAATGTCGTATTTCCCGCTGGCGAAGCCCGGCAAAGGATGCATATTAGAGCAGCACGCCGGAAACGGATGCCGGTTTTCGGCAAAAATGGTGCGACAACAAAGACCTACGACGTCGAACCCGATTCAGCAACAGGGTCCGGCGATGGTGGTGAAAAAAGATGCTTGCCGGGGCGAGCGCGATAGGGCGGTCGGGGAATATGAAGATTTTCAACTACAAGCGTGTTCCTTATGCGGAGATGCGCGCCTTTTCCGTCCATATTCTGACGGCCTCCGGCTCCTTCCTTGCCTTTCTCGGCGTCGTTGCCGCCGCCGAGCACCGCTTCATCGACATGTTCTGGTGGTTGGGTCTCGCCCTTCTCGTCGACGGCATAGACGGGCCGATCGCCCGCAAGGTGCGTGTCAAGGAAGTGCTGCCGAACTGGTCGGGCGATACGCTCGACAATATCATCGATTACGTCACCTATGTGCTTCTGCCGGCCTTCGCGCTCTATCAGAGCGGCATGATCGGCGAGCCCTGGTCCTTCGCCGCCGCCGGCATGATCGTCGTCTCCAGCGCCATCTACTATGCCGATATGGGCATGAAGACGGATGAGTATTTCTTCTCCGGCTTCCCCGTCGTCTGGAACATGATCGTCTTCACGCTGTTCGTCATCGATGCCAGCGCCACCACGGCGCTCACCGTTGTCATCGTCTCGGTGGTGCTGACCTTCCTGCCGATCAATTTCCTTCACCCGGTCCGGGTCAAAAGGCTGCGCCCGCTCAATCTTGGCGTCTTTTTCCTGTGGTCTGCGCTCGGCATTTTTTCGCTGCTGATGCATTTCGACACGCCCGAATGGGCGCTCATTCTCTTTATCGTGACCGGAGCCTATCTTTACGTCATCGGCGCGGTGCTGCAATTCTTCCCCGCCCTTGGACGCGAAGCATAGGACAGGCAAGATGACCAAAACGCAGGCTGTTTCATTTTCGAAGACGGGCGGGCCGGAGGTTTTCGACTATGTCGAGATCGACCTTCCGCCGCCGTCGGCGGGCGAAGTGCAGATCAGACAGGCGGCGGTCGGGCTTAATTTCATCGACGTCTATTTCCGCAACGGCACCTACAATACCCCGCATCTGCCCTTCGTCACCGGCAAGGAGGGCGCCGGCACCGTGACATCGGTCGGCCCCGGCGTCGAGGATTTCAAGGTTGGCGACCGTGTCGCCTATGCCAGCGCCGACGGTGCCTACAGCGCTGAACGCAATATCGAGGCGCGTCATCTGGTGCATGTGCCTGACGGCATAGAAATCGAAACGGCGGCGGCGATGATGCTGAAGGGCATGACCGCCGAATATCTTCTGAACCGCACTTTCAAGGTCGGCCCTGAGACGGTCCTGCTGTTCCATGCGGCTGCCGGCGGGGTCGGCTTGATCGCCGGCCAGTGGGCAAAGGCGCTCGGCGCCACCGTCATCGGCACGGCAGGCTCTGAAGACAAGATCGAGCTGGCGCTCGCCCATGGCTACGACCATGTGATCAACTACAAGAGCGACAGCTTCGTCGACCGTGTTCGTGAGATCACCGGCGGCAAGGGCGTCGATGTCGTCTACGATTCGATCGGCCGGGATACTTTTCCACAGTCGCTCGATTGTCTGAAGCCGCGCGGCCTTTTTGCCTCCTTCGGCCAATCCTCCGGCCCGATCGAGAATTTCACCCTGGCGATGTTGGCGCAGAGGGGTTCGCTCTTTGCGACGCGGCCGACACTCTTTACCTACATCGCCGCGCGCAGGGAGCTGATCGACAGTGCGAAAGCGCTATTTGATATTGTGCAAAGCAACAAAGTGCGTATCAATATCAATCAAACCTATCCGCTGCGTGACGTTGGGCAGGCTCACGCGGATCTGGAAACAAGAAAAACAACAGGAACGACGCTGCTGATTCCATGAGATCCGAACGGACCGGTTGGCAGAAGAAATGAGGGGAACGTGTCGCCATTGAATGTGCCGGATTCCGGTGCGTTATTATCGGTTCAGAAGCTGACGAAGTTCTTCGGTGGCTTTGCCGCCTGCAATGAAATCGATCTCGATATCGCGCCGGGCGAAATTCATGCGCTTCTCGGCGAAAATGGTGCGGGCAAATCCACCCTGGTGAAGATGCTGTTCGGCGTTCTCGAGCCGACGGACGGGCATATCCTCTGGCAGGGCCAATCGGTGGCGATCACGTCGCCTGGGGAAGCCCGCAAGCTCGGCATCGGCATGGTCTTCCAGCATTTCTCGCTGTTTGAGGCGCTGACGGTTGCCGAAAACATCGCCCTATCGCTCGATGACGCCATCCCGATCGACAAAATCGCCGAGGAGGCGAGGGCGCTGTCGGTCGCCTACGGCCTGCCTCTCGATCCGCATGCCCATGTCGCCGATCTCTCGGTCGGCGAGCGCCAGCGTATCGAGATCGTCCGTGCACTGCTGCAGAACCCGAAGCTCATCATCCTCGACGAGCCGACCTCGGTGCTGACGCCGCAGGAGGCCGACAAGCTGTTCGAGACGCTGTTCAAGCTGCGCGCCGAGGGGCGTTCGGTTCTTTATATCAGCCACCGCTTGGAAGAAGTGCAGCGTATCTGCGATCGCGCCACCGTGCTGCGCCATGGCCGCGTGACCGGCGCCTGCGATCCCAAACATGAAACGCCGGCCTCGCTCGCTCGCATGATGGTCGGCAGCGAGGTGGCGACCGTCACGCATCCGGAGCGCAGCGACAAAGGCGAGGTGCAGCTTGCCGTCGCCAACCTTTCCGTCGCGCCGCGCACCCCCTTCGCCATGCCGCTGCGCGATGTGTCGATGGCGGTCCGCTCCGGCGAAATCCTCGCCATAGCAGGTGTCGCCGGCAACGGGCAGAGCGAGCTTTTCGACGCATTGTCCGGCGAATATCCGGTCGCCTCGGCCGAGGCGATCGTCATCCGCAAGAAGCACGTGGGCAATCAGGGCATTACCGCCCGCCGTCTTCTCGGCGCCGGCTTCGTGCCGGAGGAGCGCCATGGCCATGCCGCCGTCTCTACCATGAAACTGTCGGACAATCTCGTCCTTGCCCGCAACCAGTCGGACCGCAAGGCATTTCTGGGCCTGCTCGGCATCATCCGCCACGCTGCGGTGAAATCCGCCGCAAGGCGCATTTCCGAGGCCATGGATGTCCGCAAGAGCGGCGATGACCCGGCCGCCGGCTCCTTGTCCGGCGGCAACCTGCAGAAGTTCATCGTCGGCCGCGAGCTCGATCGCCAGCCGGCGGTGCTCGTCGTCAACCAGCCGACCTGGGGCGTCGATGCCGGGGCGGCAAGCCGCATCCGCCAGGCGCTTGTCGATCTCGCAAGAGCCGGTTCGGCCGTCGTCGTCATCAGCCAGGATCTCGACGAGATCTTCGAGGTGGCGACCGATATTGCCGTCATCTGCGAAGGCCGTCTTTCCCGCCCGTTCCCGGCGGGCGAACTGACACGGGAAAGGATCGGCCTACTGATGGGCGGCCTGCACGAGAGCAGCTCTGCTCCGGAGGCGCCCCATGCGCATTGAACTCGAAAAACGCCCCGACGTCTCGAAGCTCTTCGCTTTCGTCTCGCCGCTCTTGGCCCTTGTCCTGACGCTGGTGTTCGGCGCCATCATGTTCGCCATGCTCGGCAAGGACCCGATCGCCGCACTCGACGCCTTCTTCGTCGAGCCGCTGCTCGAGGTCTGGTCGCTGCACGAACTGGCGATCAAGGCCGCTCCGCTGATCCTGATCGCCGTCGGCCTGGCCATCTGTTATCGCTCGAACAATTGGAATATCGGCGCCGAAGGCCAGTTCACCATCGGCGCCATCACCGGCTCCTATCTGCCGATCGTCTTCTACGACTGGCATTCGCCGCTCGTGCTGCCGCTGATGCTGATACTGGGCGCGCTTGGCGGTGCACTTTTCGCCGCCATTCCGGCGCTGCTGAAGGCGCATTTCAACACCAACGAGATCCTGACGTCCCTGATGCTGGTCTATATCGCCCAGCTCTTCCTCGACTGGCTGATTCGCGGCGCCTGGCGCGATCCGAAGGGCTTCAACTTTCCGGTTTCCCGTGATTTCGCACCGGAGGCCGTGCTGCCGGCGATCTGGGAAGAGTCCGGCCGCGCCCATTGGGCCTTCATCTTCGCCATTATCGCCGCAATCGGTGTCTGGTTCATGATGCGCTATACGCTGAAAGGCTTCGAGATCGTCGTGCTCGGTCAATCGGAGCGGGCAGGGCGCTTTGCCGGCTTTTCGTCGAAGAAGATGATCTGGTTCAGCTTTCTCTTCTCGGGCGCTCTTGCCGGTTTTGCCGGGATAGCCGAGGTCTCCGGCTCGATCGGCCATTTGCAGCCGGCGATCTCGCCGGGCTACGGCTTCACCGCCATCATCGTCGCCTTCCTCGGCCGCCTCAATCCGCTCGGCATCATCGCATCAGGCCTGGTGCTGGCGCTGACCTATCTCGGTGGCGAAGCGGCCCAGCTTTCGCTCGGCGTTTCCGACAAGGTCACCCGCGTCTTCCAGGGCCTGCTGCTCTTCTTCGTGCTCTCCTGCGATACGCTGATCTATTACAAAATCCGCATTGTCTGGTCGCGGCTAAGGGGCAGGGTGGCATGAGCATCTTCGAAGCCATTCTGCTGACTGTCATCACCGCCTCGACGCCGCTCGTCATCGCCGCACTCGGTGAACTCGTGGCCGAGCGTTCCGGCGTTCTCAATCTAGGTGTCGAGGGCATGATGATCATGGGCGCGGTTGCCGCCTTTGCCGGCGCGCAGATCTCGGGCTCGCCCTATGTAGGCATCGTCTGCGGCATTGCGGCAGGCGCGCTTTTCTCTCTTCTGTTTGCCTTCCTGACGCTGACCCTGGTGGCGAACCAGGTGGCGACCGGTCTGGCGCTCACCCTTCTCGGCCTCGGCGCCTCAGGCATGCTTGGCGAAGCCTATGTCGGCATGCCCGGTATCCGGCTGGGAGAGATCGTCATTCCGGTCCTGTCGGATCTTCCGGTCGTTGGCCATGTTCTCTTCAGGCAGGACCTGATCTTCTACCTGTCGATCGCGCTCGTGGTCGGCGTCAGTTGGTTTCTGTTTCGCAGCCGGACCGGGCTGAAGCTCAGGGCGATCGGCGACAATCACGGTTCGGCCCACGCACTCGGCATTCATGTCATCCGCACGCGATATCTGGCGGTGATGTTCGGCGGCGCCTGCGCCGGTCTTGCCGGCGCGCAGCTTTCGCTCGTCTACACCCCGCAATGGGCCGAGAACATGTCAGCCGGCCGCGGCTGGATCACGCTGGCGCTGGTGGTCTTCGCCTCCTGGCGGCCGTGGCGGGTCTTTGCCGGCGGCTATCTCTTCGGCGCAGTCACCATCCTGCAGCTTCACGCGCAGGCCTTCGGTCTCGGCATTCCCTCGCAGTTTCTTTCGATGCTGCCCTACGCCGCGACTATTGTGGTTCTCATCATCATTTCCCATAATCGCCGCACGACGTTGATCAATACGCCAGCGTCGCTCGGAAAAGCCTTCGTGCCGGAGCGATAAAGCAACAACAAAGACGGGTTTCCGCAATAACTTCAAACCAACAGGGGTTCCCATGAAGAAGTTAGCATTCACACTTGCCGCCTCGGCCGCCGCCGTGATCGGCATCTCTTCCGCCGCTCACGCCGCGGACAAGACGAAGGTCTGCTTCGTCTATGTCGGTTCGCATACTGACGGCGGTTATTCGCAGGCGCACGATCTCGGCCGCCAGCAGGTCCAGGCCGAGTTCGGCGACAAGATCGATACGCCTTATCTCGAAAACGTGCCGGAAGGCCCGGATGCCGAGCGCGCCATCGAGCGCCTTGCCCGTTCCGGCTGCAAGCTGATCTTCACGACGTCCTTCGGCTTCATGGATGCGACGGTGAAGGTCGCCGCCAAGTTCCCGAAGGTCAAGTTCGAACATGGCACCGGTTACAAGACCGGCCCTAACCTCGCGACCTATAATTCGCGCTTCTATGAAGGTCGCTACATCCTCGGCCAGATCGCCGCGAAAACCTCGAAGAATCACGGCGCAGCCTATATCGCGTCCTTCCCGATTCCCGAAGTCGTCATGGGCATCAACTCCTTCGAGCAGGGCGCCAAGTCGGTCGATCCGAACTTCAAGCTGAAGGTCATCTGGGTCAACACCTGGTTCGACCCCGGCAAGGAAGCCGACGCCGCCAAAGCGATGGTCGACCAGGGCGTCGACGTCTTGACGCAGCACACCGACACGACCGCGCCGATGCAGGTTGCCGAAGAACGCGGCATCCACGCCTTCGGCCAGGCGTCCGACATGATCGCAGCAGGCCCGAAGGCTCAGCTGACGGCAATCGTCGACACTTGGGGGGCCTACTACTCCAAGCGCGTTCACGCTCTTCTGGATGGCACCTGGAAGTCCGAGCAGAGCTGGGACGGCCTGAAGGACGGCATCCTGAAGATGGCGCCCTATACCAACATGCCCGATGACGTGAAGAAGATGGCCGAGGAAACCGAAGCCAAGATCAAATCAGGCGAACTGCATCCCTTCACCGGACCGATCAACAAGCAGGACGGAACGCCCTGGCTGAAGGCCGGCGAGAAGGCCGATGACGGCACCCTGCTCGGCATGAACTTTTATGTCGAAGGCGTCGACGATAAGCTGCCGGGTAAATAGTCCCGTAGCCATCTCGCAAATGCGAAGAGCGCCCTCGTGGGCGCTCTTTTTTTTGCTGCAATGCATCCCAAGATTCCGATTTACAAAAGTAATACTATATGATTTTTTGACCCTGCGCCGCGAGATGCGGCATTGGGAGGAAATCATGAAATTGAAGACTGCACTTTTGAGTGCCACGATTCTGGCTGCCTGCATGTTCGGTTCGGCTTCGGCCGGTGGTTTGACTGTCGGCTTCTCGCAGATCGGCTCGGAATCGGGCTGGCGTGCGGCTGAAACGACCGTGACCAAGGAGCAGGCCAAGAAGCGCGGCATCGATCTGAAGTTTGCCGATGCGCAGCAGAAGCAGGAAAACCAGATCAAGGCTTTGCGCTCCTTCATTGCTCAGGGCGTCGATGCCATTCTCATTGCTCCGGTCGTCGAAACCGGCTGGGACGACGTTCTCAAGGAAGCCAAGGAAGCCAAGATTCCGGTCATCCTTCTCGACCGTACCATCAAGGCTCCCGACGATCTCTACCTGACGGCTGTTACGTCGGATCTGGTCCATGAAGGCAAGGTCGCAGGCGACTTCCTGGTCAAGACCGTCGGCGACAAGAAGTGCAATGTCGTTGAACTTCAGGGCACCACCGGTTCATCGCCGGCCATCGCCCGCAAGAAGGGCTTCGAAGAGGCCCTTGCCGGCCACGACAACCTCAAGATCGTTCGCAGCCAGACCGGTGACTTCACCCGCACCAAGGGCAAGGAAGTCATGGAAAGCTTCCTAAAGGCCGAGAATGGCGGCAAGGATATCTGCGCTCTCTACGCCCATAACGACGACATGGCCGTCGGCGCCATCCAGGCGATCAAGGAAGCCGGCCTGAAGCCCGGCAAGGATATCCTCGTCGTCTCCATCGACGCCGTGCCCGATATCTTCAAAGCCATGTCCGAAGGCGAGTCCAATGCCACGGTCGAGCTGACGCCGAATATGGCAGGTCCGGCCTTCGATGCGCTCGAAGCCTATCTGAAGGACAAGAAGGCTCCGGCCAAGTGGATCCAGACCGAGTCGAAGCTCTACACGCCTGCCGACGACCCGATGAAGGTCTACGAAGAGAAGAAGGGCCAGGGCTACTGATCTGATTTGACACTGCATAATTCCTGAGGTCTGAATCGATTTCAGGATAGATCATGCAGCAATTCAAAGCGCTACAGCGTCGGTGTCTGAAAAGACGAGGGGCGCTGTAGAACCGCACCGGCCCGTCATGGACCGGTGCGGAACTGCCTCGCCGCCTTGGGACATCATGTCCGGCCGCGGCGCGGCTTTTGCCGTCAATATCAGGAAAACTGACCCTTATGACTCACGATTTCGAGAACGTTCTCGCGGCCTCCGGAATATCGAAATTCTTTCCCGGCGCGGTGGCGCTGGATAAGGTCGATTTCACGCTCCGCAGAGGCGAGGTGCACGCATTGCTGGGCGAGAACGGCGCCGGCAAGTCGACGCTGATCAAGTGCATCACCGGCGCCTATCATCGTGACGAGGGCAGCCTGGCGCTCGACGGCCAGGAAATCAATCCGGCCAATACGCTCGCCGCCCAGAAGCTCGGCATCGGCACCGTCTACCAGGAGGTCAACCTGCTGGCCAATTTAAGCGTCGCCGAAAATCTCTTTCTCGGACGCCAGCCAAGACGGTTCGGCATGACCGACATGCGCGCGATGAACCGCCAGGCGCGCGATCTGCTCACCGGTTACGGCATCGATATCGACGTTACCGCCGAACTTGGCCGTTTTTCCGTCGCCGTCCAGCAGGTGGTTGCCATCGCCCGCGCCGTCGATCTCTCAGGCAAGGTGCTGATCCTCGACGAGCCCACGGCAAGTCTCGACAACCAGGAGGTCGCGCTGCTCTTCCGCATCATCGAAGACCTGAAGAAGCGCGGCCTGGGCATCGTCTTCATCACCCATTTTCTTGAGCAGGTCTATGCGATCAGCGACCGCATTACCGTGCTGCGCAACGGCAAGCTCGTCGGCACCCGTGATGCCGCCGATCTGCCGCGCCAGGGCCTGATCGCCATGATGCTCGGCCGGGAACTCGCGCATGTCGAGGAGACTGTGCGCGAGCATAGCCTTGCCGCCGGTGAGGTCCGGTACCGCTTCGCAGGCTACGGTAAGCGTGGCAAGGTCAAGCCCTTCGATCTCGATGTACGCGCCGGCGAGGTAGTCGGCATTGCCGGACTGCTCGGCTCCGGCCGTACCGAAACCGCCGAACTGCTCTTCGGCGTTGAACACGCCGACAGCGGCAGCGCCACGATCGACGGCCGGCCGGTGACGCTCTCCAGCCCGCGCGCCGCGATTGGAAAGGGCTTCGGCTTCTGCCCCGAGGACCGCAAGACCGATGGCATCATCGGCGACCTGTCGATCAGGGAAAACATCGCCCTTGCCCTGCAGGCGCGCCGCGGCTGGACCCGGCCGCTCTCGCGCGCCGAGCAGAATGCGCTCGCCGACCGCTACATCAAGGCGCTCGATATCCGCACCACCGACCGCGAAAAGCCGATCCGGCTGCTCTCCGGCGGCAACCAGCAGAAGGCGATCCTTGCCCGCTGGCTGGCGACCAATCCCAAGTTTCTGATCCTCGACGAGCCGACCCGTGGCATCGATGTCGGCGCCCATGCAGAGATCATCCGGCTCATCGAACAGCTCTGCGCCGAAGGCATGTCATTGATCGTAATTTCATCGGAACTTGAAGAGCTTGTCGCCTATAGCTCACGTGTCATCGTGCTTCGCGACCGGCAGCATATCGCCGAATTGACGGGCGAACGTATCACCGCCGCCGGCATCGTCGATGCCATCGCTGCCGCCGAGCACAAGACGGAGGAAGCATGAGGTCCTCCCGGAATGCGCTGGCCTATCGCCTGGCGCCGCAATTGATCGCGCTCGTTGTCATTCTCTTGTTGAATTTCATAACGTCGCCGCAGTTTTTTAATGTCGTGGTTCAAAACGGGCGCCTCTATGGCAGCCTCATCGACGTGCTGAATCGCGGCGCGCCGGTGGCGCTGCTGGCGATCGGCATGACGCTGGTCATTGCCACCAAGGGCATCGACCTGTCCGTCGGGGCGGTCGTGGCTATCTGCGGCGCCGTCGCTGCATCGTCGATTGTTTCAGGAAATTCAGTGGCCTACACCATTATCCTGACACTTGCGATTGGGCTTGCCTGCGGCGTCTGGAACGGCTTCCTGGTGGCAGTCCTCAATATCCAGCCGATCATCGCCACGCTGGTGCTGATGGTCGCCGGCCGCGGCATCGCCCAGCTGATCACCGAGGGCGCTATCCTGACCTTCAACGATGATGGGCTGACCTTCTTCGGCAGCGGTTCCATGGCCCTGCTGCCGATGCCTGTCGTCATCTGGTTTCTCGTCGGCCTGCTCGTCATCCTGCTCGTCCGCCGCACCGCACTCGGCATGCTGATCGAAGCCGTCGGCATCAATCGCCGCGCCAGCACGCTGTCCGGAATTCAAACGCCGGTGCTGCTGATGGCCGTCTATATGCTGAGCGGGCTGTGTGCCGCGATCGCGGGCATCATCGTCGCCGCCGACATCAAGGGCGCCGATGCCAACAATGCCGGTCTCTGGCTGGAACTCGACGCGATCCTCGCCGTCGTCGTTGGCGGCAATTCGCTGCTCGGCGGCCGCTTCAGCATTCTCGGATCGCTGATCGGCGCAATGATCATCCAGGCTGTGAATACCGGCATCCTGTCTTCCGGTTTCCCGCCTGAATTCAACCTGATCATCAAGGCGGTCATCATTATCGTCATCCTCGTCATCCAGTCGCCGGCGGTGCAATCGCTGGCCATCTTCGCCAGCCGCCGGCAGGGCGGAAGGGAGTAGCCGAAATGAACTCCAAATACCTGCCGCTGCTGGCGACCGTCGTCATCTTCGTGCTCGCCTATGCCGGCTGCACGCTGCAATATCCGAACATGCTGTCGACCCGCGTCATCGGCAATCTTCTGACCGACAATGCCTTTCTCGGCATTGCCGCCGTCGGCATGACCTTCGTCATCATCTCCGGCGGTATCGATCTGTCGATCGGATCGGTCATTGCCTTCACCGGCGTCTTCCTCGCGGTCATCCTGCAGAAGACCTCGATCCATCCGCTGCTTGCCTTTACGATTGTGCTCGTCATCACCACCGCCTTCGGCGCGGTCATGGGCGCAATCATCCACTATCTCGAAATGCCGGCCTTCATCGTCACACTCGCCGGCATGTTCCTGGCGCGCGGCATGGCCTTCGTGCTCTCGATCGACAGCATCCCGATCGATCACGAATATTATTCGACGTTGACGAGCCTCTATTGGCGTCTGCCCGGCGGCGGGCGGCTGACGCTGATCGGCGGCATCATGCTTCTGGTCTTTGCGGTCGGCATCTTCATCGCCCAGCGCACCCGCTTCGGCACCAACGTCTATGCACTCGGCGGCGGCGCGCAGACGGCGCGGCTGATGGGTGTGCCGGTCGGCCGCACGACAATCCAGATCTATGCGCTGTCGGGATTTCTTGCAGGCCTATCCGGGATCGTTTTTTCGCTGTACACCTCTGCTGGATATTCTCTTGCAGCAGTCGGCGTCGAACTCGATGCTATCGCGGCGGTGGTCATCGGAGGGACGCTGCTGACCGGAGGAGCGGGATTCGTGGCGGGAACCTTGATCGGTATCCTGATCCAAGGGCTCATTCAGACCTACATCACCTTTGACGGCACGCTGTCGAGCTGGTGGACCAAGATCCTGATTGGCCTTCTGCTGTTTGCATTCATCCTGATGCAGAAAGCCATCCTGTTCGTTTCCAGTCTGAACAAGAGGTACGCCTGAGGGGGAGACGGATCGCTTGCGCTACAAATTGGACGAGACACGCAAGACGGGGCGCAGAACCCGGACGAGCCACGCCCAGGTCGTCGACGAACTCGGCAAGGCGATCGTCGCCGGCACCTATCCCATTGGCTCGATTCTGCCGGGCGATACGGAACTGGCGCAGCGTTTTAAAGTGTCGCGCACCGTCTTGCGTGAGACGATGAAGACGCTTGCCGCCAAGGGCATGGTCGTCGCCAAGGCGCGGGTCGGCACGCGTGTGACCGAGAAGAACCTCTGGAACATGTTCGACAGCGAGATCATCGCCTGGCACTTCGACAACGGCGTGACGGAAGAGTTTCTGCTGCAGCTCTACGATATTCGTCTCGCCTTCGAACCCTTCGCCGCCGGTCTCGTCGCCGAGCGGGCGAATGCCGAGGATATCGAGATGCTGCGCGGGCTGGCGCTCGAGATGGCGGCGGCTGGTCATACGGCCGACAGCCTGGCACTCGCCGACCTTCGTTTTCACCTGGCGATCGCCGAAGCCTCGCATAATCCCTTCATGCGGACACTGGGCAGCCTCATCGAAGCAGCCCTCGTCGGCATGTTCCGGATGAGCACGCCACCAACCGAAAACGGCTTCGCCAATATCGCCGACACTCATATGCGCATCGTAGATGCGATCGTGTCCGGCGATAGCAGTGCTGCGCGCCGCGCGATGGAAGACGTCATCCTGGACGGCCGCCATCATGTGCATGAAGCCTTCGCGGCCCGCGGTTCCGACGCCGTCACAGGGTCGATTTCGAGCGCAATTTCACCTTTGTGAAGGCTGTTCTTGTCTGCAGCGCCGCGCATCTTTTCGAGAGGCGCAAAGGACGCTGCAGCGCTTCGAATGGCTGCATAATTTATCCTTAAATCGATTCCGATTTAGGGAATTATGCAGTATGAGGCGATAAAGCCGCCTCGTGGCGCGGATTCGCGGAGCAAATCATGGAACGCACTTGTCTTGCCGTCATCCTTGCCGCCGGTGACAGCACGCGGATGAAATCCTCGAAATCAAAGGTGCTGCATCCGGTCGCCGGACGGCCGATGATCGCCCACGTGGTCGAGGCGGTCGCCTCTGCCGGCATCTCGTCCGTCGCCCTTGTCGTCGGCCGTGACGCCGAGGACGTGGCAAAGGCGGCAAGCATCGCCGGCATCAGCATCGAATCCTGTCTGCAGAAGGAACGCCTCGGTACCGGCCACGCGGTGCTGGCGGCGCGCGAAGCGATCGCCAAGGGCTATGACGATATCCTCGTCACCTATGGCGACGTGCCGCTGCAGACCGACGCACCGCTCAAGGCCGCCCGCCAGGGCCTTGCCGACGGCAGCGACGTCGTCGTCATCGGCTTCCACACCGACCGCCCGACCGGCTACGGCCGCCTGCTCGTCAAGGACGGCGAACTCATTGCCATCCGCGAGGAAAAGGACGCGACCGATGCCGAGCGCACCGTCACCTGGTGTAACAGCGGGCTGATGGCGATTAGCGGTAGCAAGGCGCTCGATCTTCTCTCGCGCATCGGCAATGCCAATGCCAAGGGTGAATTCTATCTGACCGACCTCGTCGAGATTGCCCGTTCGCTCGGCGGACGCGTCACCGCGGTCGATGCTCCTGAGATCGAGATGACCGGCTGCAACACCCGTGCCGAACTCGCCGTCATCGAGCGTTTCTGGCAGGAGCGCCGCCGCCACCAGATGATGCTTTCAGGCGTCACCATGATCGCACCGGAAACGGTTTTTCTCGCCTACGATACCGCCATCGGCCAGGATGCGCTGATCGAGCCGAACGTCGTCTTCGGGCCTGGTGCTGTGATCGACAGCGGCGCCGTCATTCATGCTTTCTCACATATCGAAGGCGCTCATGTCAGCCAGGGCGCGACCGTCGGTCCCTTCGCGCGGCTGCGGCCGGGCGCCGATCTCGGTACCGGTTCGAAGGTCGGCAATTTCTGCGAGGTCAAGAACGGCAGGCTCGGCGAGGGCGCCAAGGTCAACCACCTGACTTATATCGGCGATGCCGTCATCGGCGCCGGCAGCAATATCGGCGCCGGCACGATCACCTGCAATTATGACGGCGTCAACAAGAGCGAGACGGTGATCGGCGAAAACGCCTTCATCGGTTCCAATTCCTCGCTGGTCGCGCCGGTGACGATCGGCGACGGCGCCTATATCGCCTCCGGCAGCGTCATCACCGTCGATGTTCCGGCCGACGCGCTGGCGCTCGGCCGCGCTCGGCAAGAGATCAAGCCCGGCCGTGCGACGCTGCTGCGCGAGCGTGCGCTTGCCATCAAGGCGGCGAAGAAGGCGAAAGCCTGACCGGCCTTGCGTAACCGGCGGAAATTGAAAGTGACCGCCGAGGTGATTGAGAAATAAGCAGGAATCGTTAGGACTGGCCTCGTCATCGAAGCCTTCATGGGGATACTATATGTGCGGCATTGTGGGGATCGTCGGAACTGCGCCTGTTGCCGGGCGCCTGGTCGATGCGCTGAAGCGTCTCGAATATCGTGGTTACGATTCCGCCGGTGTCGCCACCATCCATGACGGCGTGATGGATCGCCGCCGCGCCGAGGGCAAGCTGTTCAATCTGGAAAAGCGCCTCGACAGCGAACCGCTGCCCGGCACCGTCGGCATCGCCCACACGCGCTGGGCGACCCATGGCGTTCCGAACGAGACCAATGCCCATCCGCATTTCGTCGAGGGCGTCGCGGTCGTCCATAACGGCATCATCGAGAACTTCTCCGAGCTTCGCGACGAACTGACGGAAGAGGGCTCGGTCTTCGAAACCCAGACCGATACCGAAGTGGTCGCCCATCTGATGGCGAAATACCTGCGCGAAGGCCTGGAGCCGCGCGCCGCCATGCTGAAGATGCTGAACCGGGTAACCGGCGCCTATGCATTGGCCATCATGCTCAAGGCCGATCCCGGTACGATCATGGCCGCCCGTTCCGGTCCGCCGCTTGCCGTCGGCTATGGCCGCGGCGAGATGTTCCTCGGCTCGGATGCGATCGCGCTCTCGCCCTTCACCAACGAGATCACCTATCTGGTCGACGGCGATTGCGCTGTCCTCACCCGCGATGGTGTCTCGGTGCTCGATTTTGCCGGCAAGCCGGTCAACCGCGCCCGGCAGACCTCGCAGGCGACCGCCTATGTCGTCGACAAGGGCAACCACCGCCACTTCATGGAAAAGGAAATCTACGAGCAGCCGGAGGTGATCTCTCACGCGCTCAGTCACTATGTCGATTTCGCCGAGAACACCATCGGCGCCAACGCCGCCGCGATCGACTTCAAGGCGGCGACCGGCCTTGCCATCTCTGCCTGCGGTACTGCCTATCTCGCCGGCCTCGTCGGCAAATACTGGTTCGAGCGTTATGCCCGCCTGCCGGTCGAGATCGACGTCGCTTCCGAATTCCGCTACCGCGAAATGCCGCTGTCGCCGTCGCAGGCTGCGCTCTTCATCTCGCAGTCCGGCGAGACCGCCGATACGCTGGCATGCTTGCGCTATTGCCGCGAAAACGGCTTGAAGATCGGCGCCGTCGTCAATGTCCGCGAATCGACGATCGCGCGTGAATCCGACGCCGTCTTCCCGATCATGGCCGGCCCCGAAATCGGCGTCGCCTCGACCAAGGCATTCACCTGCCAGCTTGCCGTGCTGGCAGCGCTGGCGATCGGCGCCGGCAAGGCGCGCGGCACGGTGAGTGCCGACGAGGAGAGGGCGCTGGTGCGCCATCTCGCCGAAATGCCGCGCATCATGAGCCGCGTGCTGAACCTCATCCAGCCGCAAATGGAAAGTCTGTCGCGCGAATTGTCGAAGTGCAAGGACGTGCTCTATCTCGGCCGCGGCACCAGCTTCCCCCTCGCCATGGAAGGCGCGCTGAAGCTCAAGGAAATTTCCTATATCCACGCCGAAGGTTACGCCGCCGGCGAATTGAAGCACGGACCGATCGCGCTGATCGACGAGAACATGCCCGTCATCGTCATCGCCCCCTACGACCGTTTTTTCGAAAAGACCGTCTCGAACATGCAGGAGGTCGCAGCCCGCGGCGGCCGCATCATCTTCATCACCGACGAGGCCGGTGCGGCTGCCTCGAAACTGCCGACCATGGCGACGATCGCCCTGCCTGTCGTCGACGAAATCATCGCGCCGATGATCTTCTCGCTGCCGATCCAGCTGCTCGCCTATCACACCGCCGTCTTCATGGGCACCGATGTCGATCAGCCGCGCAACCTGGCGAAATCGGTGACTGTGGAATAAGCCTGTAACGCCGCGACCGTGCCGCCGAAACATATTGTGCGACGCCCAGAATTCTGGCAGTTTTGGTCTGCGGACAAGGGGGAAGGGCCGGCGTTCCGGCCTGTCCAGGACTGAGATGGAGTTCATCTGGAAACGATGGCCGACAACGCCCCCAGAATGCCGGTCGCGACCCGGCTGAGGAATAATTTTCTCGCAGGTTTGATCATCTGCGCCCCGATCGCGATCACCATCTGGCTGACCTGGACCTTCATCCACTGGTCGGACAGTTGGGTCCGGCCCTATATTCCGGCACGTTGGAATCCGGAAAGCTATCTCAATTTCGCTATTCCCGGTTTCGGTCTGCTGACAGCCGTTATCCTGATCACCGTCGTCGGCTTTCTCGGCAAGAACCTCATCGGCCAGAGCATCGTCGGTTTCGGCGAATCCGTCGTCCAGCGCATGCCGCTCGTACGGACGATCTACAGAAGCGTGAAGCAGATTTTCGAAACCGTGCTGAAGGAGCAGTCGAACTCCTTCAAGAAAGTCGGCCTCATCGAATATCCAAGTCCCGGTCTCTGGGCGCTGGTTTTCGTCGCCACCGACGCCAAAGGCGAAATCGCTTCGAAGTTCAATGCGATGGGCCAGGATATGGTCGCGGTCTTCCTGCCGCCGACGCCGGTGCCGACGGCCGGTTTCCTCGTCTTCGTACCGCGTGAGAAGATCGTCGTGCTCGACATGTCGCCGGAGGATGCCGCCAAGTTCCTGATTTCGGGCGGTCTCGTGGCTCCTGAGATCCCCCAGCCGGAGCCGAAGCAGAAGCACTTGCCGCGGCCGAAGCCGGTGGCAGTTTCCAAGGCCGAATGATGCATGTCGCCCAAAAGTGTTCAGCGGTTTTGGGATAACGACATGCATGGAAGGACGACTTAAAGCGCGCCGCGGCGCGCTTTATCCCGCTCTAAGAAAACGGATCGCCTCGTCGCGGCGGAAAAGATAGAGCAGCGTGCGAATCGCCGTGCCTCTCTCGGTGGTCAATTCCGGATCGCGCTCGATGAGGTAAGCCGCATCCTTGCGGGCAATCTCCAGCAGGTCGGCATGCGCCTCGAGGCTGGCGATGCGGAAACCCGGCGTGCCGGATTGCCTTGTGCCGAGCAATTCGCCTTCACCGCGCAGCTTCAGGTCCTCCTCGGCAATGCGGAAGCCGTCCTCCGTCTCCCGCATGATCGAAAGCCTGGCATGGCCGGTCTCGCCGAGCGGTCCCTTGTAGAGCAGGATGCAGGTTGAGGCCTCGTCGCCGCGCCCGACGCGGCCGCGCAGCTGATGCAATTGCGCCAGGCCGAAACGCTCGGCATGCTCGATCACCATGATCGTCGCATCCGGCACGTCGACACCGACCTCGACGACGGTGGTGGCGACGAGCAGCCGGGTCTCGCCGTTCTTGAACGCCATCATCGCCGCGTCCTTCTCCGGTCCGCTCATGCGGCCGTGGATCAGGCCGACATCAGGGCCAAGCGCTGAGACCAGCGTCGCATGCCGCTCCTCGGCCGACATCAGGTCGAGCTCTTCGGACTCCTCGACCAGCGGGCAGATCCAGTAGGCCTTCTTGCCCTCGGCAATCGCGCTTTGCAGCCGCCCGACGATTTCGCCGGTCCGCTCCATCGGCACGGTGATCGTCTGGATCGGCTTGCGACCGGCCGGTTTTTCGGTGAGCTTGGAGACGTCCATGTCGCCGAAGGCGGCGAGCACCAGCGTGCGCGGGATCGGCGTCGCCGTCATGACAAGCATGTGCGGCGAGAGGCCCTTGGCGGTCAGCCGCAGGCGCTGATGCACGCCGAAACGGTGCTGCTCGTCGACGACGGCAAGCATCAGATTGGCGTAGGCGACGCTATCCTGGAACAGCGCATGCGTGCCGATGATGATCTGGGCAGCACCCGAGCCGATGCGCTCCAGGATTTCCTCCCTTTCGCGTCCCTTGGTGCGCCCGGTCAGCACCTCGATGCCGAGCCCGGCGCCTGCGGTGAATTTCGAGATCGTCGCGTGATGTTGCCGCGCCAGGATTTCGGTCGGCGCCATCAGCACGGCCTGGCCGCCGCTCTCGATCACCGCTGCCATCGCCATCAGCGCCACCAGCGTCTTGCCGGAACCGACATCGCCCTGCAGCAGCCGCAGCATGCGCTCGTTGCCGGCCATATCCTTCAAAACCTCGGTGATTGCCTCGTTCTGGCTTGATGTGAGCGAGAAGGGCAAAGTCTTCAGGATCTTGCTGCTGATGGCGCCGGTGGCATGCACCGGCTGGCCCGCCACCTTGCGCAGCCTCTGCCGCACCAGGCTCAGCGACAGCTGGCCGGCGAGGAATTCGTCATAGGCAAGCCGCCGCCGGGCAGGGGCCTGCGGGTCGATATCGGTGGGATCGCGCGGCTCGTGCAGCATGTGGAAGCTGTCGCGGATCGACGGCAGGCCCTGTCTCTCTGTCAACGCCAGGTCGATCCATTCCGGCAGCTCGGGAAAACGCGGCAGGCCGGCGTCGATGATCTTGCGCAGCGTCTTCGGTGAAAGTCCTGCCGTCAGCGGATAGATCGGCTCGACCAGCGGCAGGCTCTCCGTCTCGTCGGCCCTGACGATATAGTCGGGATGCACCATCGAGGCGCGGCCGTTGAACCAGTCGATCTTGCCGCTGACGGTCACCTCCGCGTCAACGGGCAGCTGCTTTTCCAGCCAGGCCGCCTGTCCGCGGAAAAACACCAGCGTCAGCTCGCCGGTCTCATCATGCAGGAAGACGCGGTAAGGGATATTGCTTTTGCCGCGCGGCGGCACTTGGTGCCGGTCGACGCGCGCCGTGATCGTTACGATCGCACCCTGTGGCGCGCGGGCGATGCCCGGCTGGTTGCGCCGGTCGATCAGCGAGAAGGGCGCGTGGAAAAGCAGATCGATGACCCGGCAATCCTCCAGCGTCTCGCGCCCGAGCAGCTTGACCAGCAGGTCGGCGATCTTCGGTCCGACGCCCGGAAGGCCCGAAATAGGGGAGAACAGCGGATCGAGAATGGCGGGGCGCATGCGGCCAAAATGCGATGAACAATGCGGCCTTGGCAAGGCTGACAAGCCGCTTTCCAGGGTCTATAGAGGCGCATCAACAGGAAGGTAATGCCATGACAGGTGTCACGCTCACCAGTGCCGGTCTCGACCCGCGCCGCCGCCGGATCCTTTTCCGCTGCTGGCATCGCGGCATCCGCGAGATGGATCTGGTCTTCGGCCAATTCGCCGAAGCCGAGGTCGCCAGACTGTCGGAAGCCGAGCTCGACGAGTTCGAGACGATCATGGCGGAAGAGGACAATGATCTCGTCCGCTGGATCATGGGAACATGGCCGGTGCCTGAGCGTTTCCAGACCCCGATGTTTGCCCGCATCGCCGCCTACAAGCCCGATTTTGACAAGCCCCTCAGGACGCCGGAATGATCCCTGGTTTCGATGCGAAGAAGCTTGCGGCCATTGCCGAGCCGCTGACGATCGGCAATGTGCCGGCAGGCCTTGAAACGCTGCTGCTCGCCGAGCTCGCGCGAACGGGAGAGCCGGTCGCCTATGTCATGTCCGACGGCCACCGCATGGCCGATCTCGAACAGATGCTGGGCTTCGTCGCCCCCGACATTCCGGTTCTCACCTTGCCGGCCTGGGACTGTCTGCCATATGACCGCGTCTCGCCGAGCGCCGATACCTCGGCTCGCCGGCTGGCCGCACTCGGCGGCCTCATCGCCCATCGCAAGAAGCCGCATGCGGCAATCGTGCTCGTCACCGCCAATGCCATGCTGCAGAAGGTGGCGCCGCAGGATGTCATCGAAAGCCTGAGTTTTTCGGCCCGACCCGGTAACCAGCTGCGCATGGACGATCTCGCCGGCCGCCTGGAGCGCAACGGCTTCGAGCGCGTCGCCACCGTTCGCGAAGTCGGCGAATATGCCGTGCGCGGCGGCATTCTCGACGTCTTCGTGCCGGGTTCCGAAGAGCCGGTCCGCCTCGATTTCTTCGGCGACACGCTGGAAAGCATCCGCAGCTTCGATCCGGCCAGCCAGCGCACGATCGGGCAGGTGCGCTCCCTCGATCTCAACCCGATGAGCGAGGTGACGCTGACCCCGGATACGATCAGCCGTTTTCGCAAGAATTACCTCTCTGCTTTCGGTGCGACCACGCGTGACGACGCGCTGTATCTCGCCGTCTCCGAAGGCCGCCGTTACCCCGGCATGGAGCACTGGCTGCCGCTTTTCTACGAGAAGCTCGATACCGTCTTTGATTATTTGAGCGGCTTCCGGTTCGTCATCGATCATACGGTCCGCGAAGCAGCCGAAGAGCGCTCCAAGCTCGTTTTTGACTATTACGACGCCCGCCTGAATTCCGGCCAGCCGGTCAAGGGGATGACGCAGGGCACGCCTTACAAGCCGGTGACGCCGGGCCAGCTCTATCTCGACAGCAAGCTTTTCGTCAAAACCCTCGATGCGCTCGGCGCGATCCGCATCAGCCCCTTTAACGAGCACGAGGGCGAGGCGCGGCGGGTCGTCAACATCGACGCCCGCCAGGGCCAGCGCTGGGCTCGTTCGAATGCCGAAGGCGGCGGCGATGCCGAACGCATCAATATCTTCGACGTCGTCGTCAAGCATATTGCCGATCGCCGCGCCGCCGGCGCGAAAGTGCTCGTCACCGCCTGGACCGAAGGCTCGCTGGAACGCCTGCTGCAGGTGCTGAACGAACATGGCCTGGAAAAGGTCAAGTCGATCGAGGCGCTGAAGGATGTCGGCTCGCTGGCGAGAGGTGAGGCGGCTGCTGCCGTGCTCAGCCTCGAAGCCGGCTTCGAGGCCGGCGACCTCGTCGTCATCGGCGAGCAGGATATATTAGGCGACCGCATGGTGCGCCGCTCCAAGCGCCGCAAGCGCGCCGCCGATTTCATCTCGGAAGTCGCGGGCCTCGACGAAGGCTCGATCGTCGTCCATGCCGAACATGGTATCGGCCGCTTCATCGGGCTCAGGACCATCGAGGCCGCAGGCGCGCCGCATGCCTGCCTCGAGCTGCAGTATGCCGACGAGGCCAAGCTCTTCCTGCCGGTCGAAAACATCGATCTTCTCTCCCGTTACGGCGGCGAGGGCACCGAAGCCCAGCTCGACAAGCTCGGCGGCGGCGCCTGGCAGATGCGCAAGGCCAAGCTCAAGAAGCGCCTGCTCGATATGGCCGATGCGCTGATCCGCATCGCCGCCGAGCGCCTGACGCGCCATGCGCCGATGCTGACGACGCCGGAAGGCCTTTACGACGAATTCGCCGCCCGCTTCCCCTATGACGAGACCGAGGACCAGGAAAACGCCATCGAGGCGGTGCGCTCCGATCTCGGCGCCGGCCGGCCGATGGATCGCCTCGTCTGCGGCGACGTCGGCTTCGGCAAGACCGAAGTGGCGTTGCGCGCCGCCTTCGTCGCAGCGATGAACGGCGCCCAGGTCGCCATCGTCGTGCCGACGACGCTGCTGTCCCGCCAGCATTTCAAAACCTTTTCCGATCGTTTCCGCGGTCTGCCGGTGCGCATCCAGCAGGCCTCGCGCCTCGTCGGCGCCAAGGAACTGGCGCTGACCAAGAAGGAGGTGGCGGAAGGCAAGACCGATATCGTCGTCGGCACCCATGCGCTGCTCGGCGCCGGCATTAAATTCGCCAATCTCGGCCTGCTCGTCATCGACGAGGAGCAGCATTTCGGCGTCAAGCACAAGGAGCGGCTGAAGGAGCTGAAGAGCGACGTGCACGTGCTGACGCTGTCGGCAACGCCGATCCCGCGCACGCTGCAGCTTGCCATGACCGGCGTGCGCGAACTGTCGCTGATCACCACGCCGCCGGTCGACCGCATGGCGGTGCGCACCTTCATCTCGCCCTTCGACAGCCTGGTCATCCGCGAGACGCTGATGCGCGAGCATTATCGCGGCGGCCAGAGCTTCTATGTTTGCCCCAGGCTTGCCGACCTCGAGGATGTGCATGCCTTCCTGCAGTCGGATGTGCCGGAGCTGAAGGTCGCCGTCGCCCATGGCCAGATGCCGGCCGGCGAACTCGAAGACATCATGAACGCCTTTTATGAAGGCCGCTACGACGTGCTGTTGTCCACAACCATCGTCGAATCCGGCCTCGACGTGCCTACAGCCAACACGCTGATCGTCCACCGCGCCGACATGTTCGGCCTTGCCCAGCTCTATCAGCTGCGTGGCCGCGTCGGCCGCTCGAAGGTGCGCGCTTTCGCGCTCTTCACCCTGCCGGTCAACAAGGTGCTGACGGCCACCGCCGAACGCCGGTTGAAGGTGCTGCAGTCGCTGGATACGCTCGGTGCCGGCTTCCAGCTGGCAAGCCACGACCTCGATATCCGCGGCGCCGGCAACCTGCTCGGCGAGGAGCAGTCCGGCCACATCAAGGAGGTCGGTTTCGAGCTTTACCAGCAGATGCTGGAAGAGGCGGTCGCCGAGGTGAAGGGTGTCGACGAGATCCACGACACCGGCTGGTCGCCGCAGATCTCCGTCGGCACGACGGTAATGATCCCGGAAGGATACGTGCCCGACCTGCATCTGCGCATGGCGCTCTACCGCCGTCTCGGCGAAATCACCGAACTCAAGGAGATCGACGGCTTCGGCGCCGAGATGATCGACCGCTTCGGCCCGATGCCGATCGAAGTCCAGCATCTGCTGAAGATCGTCTACATCAAGTCGCTCTGCCGCACCGCCAATGTCGAAAAACTCGATGCCGGCCCGAAGGGTGTCGTCGTGCAGTTCCGCAACAAGGAATTCGCCAATCCGGCCAACCTCGTCGGTTATATCGGCAAACAGGGCACGATGGCGAAGATCCGTCCCGACCACAGCCTGTTCCTGACCCGAGACCTGCCGACGCCGGAAAAACGCCTGCAGGGGGCAGCGGTCATCATGACGCAACTGGCCGAACTCGCGAAATAGAGCAATTCGAGTAAAAGCGTCCGGAACTGCGTGGAAAAGGGAGATTGAGAATGGCGACATACGGCGCAACGATCGCCTGGCAGCGGAACGGCGAGACCTTCACCGACAACCGCTACAGCCGCGCCCACCGCTGGAGTTTCGATGGCGGCATCGAGGTGAGGGCGTCCTCGTCGGCGCATGTCGTCCCGCTGCCCTATTCCGCCGAGGATGCCGTCGATCCGGAAGAGGCTTTCGTCGCTTCGCTCTCCAGCTGCCACATGCTCTGGTTCCTGTCGCTCGCCGCCAAACAGCGATTCTGCGTCGACAGCTACACCGATGCCGCCGAAGGCGTGATGGAAAAGAATGCCGAGGGCCGCCTTGCCATGACCGTCGTGACGCTCCGTCCGCATGTCGTCTTCAGCGGCGAGAAGCAGCCCTCGTTAAGCGAGTTCGAAGCCCTGCACCATCGCGCCCACGACGAATGCTTCATCGCCAATTCGGTGAAGACCGAGGTGCGCTGCTTTCCGGTTCTGGGCTGAGCTGCCGCAATAATTACGCGCACCAGATTTGGCGGCTTCAATCGCCCGGCGGTTCTGACCAGCCGATCAGCTTTGCCCAGTCATTGGCGCCGTCCATGATGATGTCGAACACCGGATCCTTAATGTCGTAGTAGAAATCGACGTCGTCGGGAAACCGTTGGGCAAGCCGCTGCTTGATCAGAGCGTAGGCGTTTCCCGCTATCGGATGGGCGCGCAGGAAGTCGCGGCAAAGGAGAGAGTAGCGTTGATTGAAACGGCCTTTCTCGCGGATGTGCAAATTCGCCGGACGCCCGTTGCTGCGATAGAAGGCCTTGCGCAGTTCGCCTTCCGCCAGATCAACTCCCGGAGGGCAGTGATCGATGACGATTGGTCTGCGCTCGAAGCCTGCCTCTTCGAATGCGTCAGCATCGACGTCGGCGAGATCGTGCACCGTTAGTTGAATATCGATGATATTCTTGGCGGGAAGCCCGGGAACGGCGGTCGAGCCGATATGATGCAGATATGCCCCGGCGGGTGCTGCGCTCATGATTGCGGATTTGAGGGTCGCAAAATCCTCGACCCAGCTTTGCCGTGGCTCCTCAATTTCGATCCGCATGACCGGTAGCGTCAGTTGAGGCCGGATCGCGCCTCGGCTTTCGCCTTGGCGATATCGCGCAATGCATTCGCGAGCACATCAGGCGTCTGGGCGCCGCTGACGGCATATTGCTGGTCGAAGATGAAGAACGGCACGCCGTTGACGCCCATCTCCTGGGCCGCCTTGATCTCGGCGACGATCAGATCGCGGTCGGCATCGGAGGCAAGCAGCGAGGCGATGACCGAGCGGTCGAGGCCGGACTTTTCGGCGATATCGAGCAGCACCGCATGGTCGCCGACATTGCGGCCTTCCTCGAAATTCGCCTTGAACAGCGCGTCAACGACCTTGTCCTGCTTCTCCCGGCCTTCGATCATCGCCCAGTGGATCAGTCGATGCGCATCGAGCGTGTTCGGGCCGATCTTGATCGCCTCGAAATTAAAGGCAATGCCGACCTCGCGGCCATAATCGGTGAGCATCTTGTGAGCCTGGGCGACGCGCTCCTCACCGCCGAGCTTCTCGGCCAGCGCCTTCTTCTGGTCGACGCCTTCCTTGGGATAGTCGGGATTGAGCCGGTACGGCCGCCAGTTGATGTCAACGCCGATTTGGTCCTGCACCTCGGCGATGGCGAGCTCCAGCCGCGCCTTGCCGAGATAGCACCAGGGGCAGACGACATCCGAGACGACGTCGATGGTGATACGCTCCATGATGATTTTCCTTATTCTGTGCGTCTCCCAAGAGAGACATTCAAGCCGGGGCGGTCCGGCCGTTTCTTATTGGGCGCTCGTATCCCACCAGAGCGGCAGCTGGTAGCCATAGAGTGGCACCGTGTTGGGATGGCCGATGCGTTTGCTGCGCGCCACCCATTGCTGATCCATATGATAAAGCGGCAGCACGTAATGGCTGGACAGCAGCAGCCGGTCGTATGAGCGCACCGCTGCGGTGAAATCCTCGGCCGAGCGCGCCCGGAGCAGGTGATCGATCAACGCATCGAGGTCGGGGTCGTCAGCGCCTGCGAAACTGTCGCTGCCCTCGCGGGTCTTCGCTGCCGAAGACCAGCGGCCGAGCTGTTCGTTTCCGGGGGAAAGGGAGGACGTGTAGGACTTCATGATCATGTCGTAGTCAAAACTGTTCGTCCGGCTCTGATACTGCGAATCATCGACCGTGCGAATCGAAGCGGCGATGCCGATGGTCTGCAGCGAACGCTGGTAGGCGACGGCGAGCTTCTCCTGGTCGGCATTCTGCGTCATGATCTCGAAGGCGAGCTGGCGGCCGGAGGCATCGAGCATCTTGCCGCCCTGAATCGTATAGCCGCCCTGTTTCAGCAACTCGACGCCCTGTTTCAGCACATTGCGGTCGCGGCCGGAGCCGTCGGTGACTGGCAGCTTGTAGGTGCCGTCGAGAATCTCCGGGGCAATTTTGTCCTTGATCGGCCCGAGCAGGGCAAGCTCGGCCGCATTGGCGGGGACGCCAAAACTCGACAGCTCGGAATTCTGCCAGAAACTCTGCGTGCGCTTGTAGGCGCCGGAATAGAGGTTCTTGTTCGCCCATTCGAAATCGAACACCAGCGACAGGCCTTCGCGCACCTTGAGATCGGCAAAGATCGGTCGGCGCGTATTGAACACGAAGCCGAGCATGCCGCTCGGCAATTTCGGCGTGAACACGTCCTTGACCACGGCCCCCGAGGTGGCGGCGGGGAAATTATAGGCATTGGCCCAATGGCCGGGATTGCCATCCGGATAGATGTCGACATCGCCCTTCTTGAAGGCCTCGAACAGCGTCGTATCCTGCAGGAAATACTGGACGGTGATCTGGTCGTAATTGTCGGTGCCGACCTTGGCGGGAATGTCCTTGCCCCAGTAGTTGGGGTCGCGCTCATAGGTGATGCTCTCGCCGGGCTTCACCGTCTTCACCTTGTAGGGACCGGACCCGACCGGCGGCGTCAGCGATGAACGGTCGAAGGTTGCCGGATCGATCGCATGTTTCGGCAGCACCGGAAACAGACCGAAAATCAACGGCGTCTCGCGGTCGGCCTTGTCGTTGAAGGTGAAGCGCACGCTGTGCTCGCCGACCTTCTCCATCTTGGCGACGACGTTGAGGCGGTTGGCGAAGGGCACGCGGCCCTTGTCGCGCATCAGCTCGAAGGTGAACATCACGTCTTCCGGCGTCACCGGCTGGCCATCGGCCCATCTCGCCTTCGGATTGAGGTTGAACTGAATGAAGCTCCGATCGTCGTCCCATTCGACCGTCTCGGCAAGCAGGCCGTAGAGGGTGAAAGGCTCGTCCCTGGAGCGCTGCATCAGCGATTCGTAGACGAGATTGCCATAGTCCGGATCCCACATGCCGCGCGCCGTCGTGCGCATGCTCTTCAGGATGAACGGGTTGAGGCTGTCGAAGGTGCCGACCACGCCATAGGTGATCTTGCCACCCTTTTTGACGTCGGGATTGACGTAAGGGAAGTGCTTGTAATCAGCCGGCAGGGCAGGCTCGCCGTGCATCGCGATGCCGTGCAGCGGCTCGGCGGCGACCGTGCCGCACAGCAGCGAGAGGACGAGGGGGACGACGATACGGAGCATTCGGCAATCCTTGATCCGTGAAAACGGGGCATGATTCACGCCAAGATTATCATGGGGTCGACCGATTCCAACACGGAGCGGCGATTTCTTTGGCATCGCGACGAAATGCGCGTCAAATTGCCAAAGAAGTGCTGGATATCTTGCACGCTGCGATGTAACAGGTGAACCCGAAGTTTAGGGGTCATGCATTTGCCTTATTTTTTTAAGAGGTGGAGTGCCGAACGACCCGATGGTTGGGGCGGCAAGACGTTGCCCCGAACGGATATCAGGAGACGGAATTCGTTATGATGTTCAAGTCTGAAAAGAAAATGCGGGCAGCACTGTCCGTTCTGGCAGTGGTGTTCGGCGCTTCGGCTCCGGTCTCCTCCTTCGCACAGGATGCGGCGACACAGGCTCCGGCCGATGCCCCGGCACAGGCCGCAGGAGCGCCGAAGCTCGGCTGGTACAAGACCTGCAGCAAGCAGGAAGACAACGACATCTGTGTTGTCCAGAACCTGATCCTCGCCAATGGCGGCCAGCTCGTCACGGCCGTCGGCCTGATCTCGGTTTCCGGCAAGATCAACCGCAAGCTCCTGCAGGTCTCGGTTCCCACTGCACGCCTCGTCCCTCCCGGCGTTCTCATGCAGATCGACGGCGGCAAAGGCCAAAAGCTCGACTACGCCGTCTGCCTGCCGGACAAGTGCACCGCTGAAATCCCGCTGACCGACGCGATGATCGCCAGCCTCAAGAAGGGCAGCGACGTGATCTTCACCTCGATCAACTTCCGCCGCGCCCCGAACCCGATCAAGATTTCGCTTGAAGGCTTCACCGGTGCTTATGACGGCGAACCGGTTTCCGAATCCAAGCTCGCTGAAAGCCAGCGCAGCCTGCAGGACAGCATGCAGAAGAAGGCCGAAGAAGCCCGCAAGAAGCTGGAAGACGCGCAGAAGGCAGCTAAGGCGCAGTAATCCTGTCACCTTCTTTGAAACAGAAACCCGGCTTCACGCCGGGTTTTTTGTTGGTAGATTTCGATCTCTGCAGCTTGTGCCACCGTGGTCCGGTTCGTGCCAATGGCTGCCCCTCACCCTCTCCCCGTAAAAACGGGGAGAGGGGACGTGCCCTGCGAGAGAGATGGGAACGGAGAGGTCGCGGCATGTCCCCTTCGCCCCGCGCGCGGGGGTCCGAAGGACGGGTCGAGACCCGTGGCTCGACCCCGGTCGGCGCCGGCAGGCGGATGAGGGGCATTCCGGTCAGCAGCTTACGCCGACATGCGGGGTATCGTACCAAAAGAACAAGGCCTCGCCGGGATTGCGAGGCCTTGTTTCATGCGGTCGGTCAGCCTGACTTAGTGGGCGAAGCTCATCTTGGGTTTGAACTGCCCTGACGGGGCCTGATCGAAAATCTGGTAGATCTGCGGGTTGCGAAGCGGCGTGCCGCTTTCGTCGTTCATCAGGTTTTGCTCGGAGACATAAGCGACATATTCGCTTTCGTCATTCTCGGCAAGCAGGTGATAGAACGGCTGGTCCCTGCTCGGGCGCACCTCGGCGGGAATGGAATTCCACCATTCCTCCGTATTCGCGAACTCAGGATCAACGTCGAAGATGACGCCACGAAACGGAAAAACCTTGTGCCGAACCACTTCGCCGATACTGAACTTTGCTATTCTTTCTTTCATGGTACGACTTCCTTTCATCACCAAATTTGGTGATTGGTGCCGCGCAAATCAAGATTTTTGCGCGTGTTCGTCACATGAACGTCATATCCTCCTACTGGCGTCCATGACCCGGGGAGGTGAAAGCCCCGGCGAACCGGGGCTTTCGGTCTTCGCGGCCGATCAGGCCGAATAGTACATGTCGTATTCGACCGGATGCGGCGTCATTTCGAAACGCATCACCTCAGCCATCTTCAGCTCGATGAAGGCATCGATCTGATCGTCGTCGAAGACGCCGCCGGCCGTCAGGAACTTGCGGTCCTTGTCGAGGCTTTCAAGCGCTTCGCGCAGGCTGCCGCAGACGGTCGGGATCTTCTTCAATTCCTTCGGCGGCAGGTCGTAAAGATCCTTGTCCATGGCCTTGCCGGGATGGATCTTGTTCTTGATGCCGTCGAGGCCGGCCATCAGCATGGCGGCGAAGGCGAGATAGGGGTTGGCGGTCGGATCCGGGAAGCGGACTTCGACGCGTTTGGCCTTCGGGTTGGATCCGAACGGAATGCGGCAGGAAGCCGAGCGGTTGCGGGCCGAGTAGGCAAGCAACACAGGGGCTTCGTAACCCGGGACGAGACGCTTGTAAGAGTTCGTCGACGGATTGGTGAAGGCGTTGATCGCCTTGGCATGCTTGATGATGCCGCCGATATAAAACAGGCAGCTCTCGGAAAGGCCGGCATATTCGTCGCCGGCAAAGGTCGGCTTGCCGCCCTTCCAGATCGATTGGTGCACGTGCATGCCCGAGCCGTTGTCGCCGAAGATCGGCTTCGGCATGAAGGTCGCCGTCTTGCCGTAGGCGTTGGCCACCTGGTGGACGACATATTTGTAGATCTGCATCTTGTCGGCGTTGCGCACCAGCGTATCGAACTTGATACCGAGTTCGTGCTGGGCGGCGGCGACTTCATGGTGATGCTTTTCGACGACGACGCCCATCTCGGAGAGCACAGTCAGCATTTCCGAACGCATGTCCTGGGCGCTGTCGACGGGGGGAACCGGGAAATAACCGCCCTTGATGCGCGGGCGATGGCCGAGGTTGCCGGTCTCGTAATCGGTGTCGTCGTTCGACGGCAGTTCGGTTGAATCGAGCTTGAAGCCGGTATTGTAAGGATCGGCCTTGTACTTGACGTCGTCGAAGACGAAGAATTCGGCTTCCGGGCCGACAAAAACCGTATCGCCGATGCCGGATGCCTTGAGGTAGGCTTCGGCCTTCTTGGCGGTGCCGCGCGGATCGCGGTTATAGGCCTCGCCGGAGACCGGATCGAGGATGTCGCAGACGATGACCATGGTCGACTGGGCGAAGAAAGGGTCCATATGCACCGTTTCGGTGTCGGGCATCAGCACCATGTCGGACTCGTTGATGGCCTTCCAGCCGCCGATCGAGGAGCCGTCGAACATCACGCCGTCAGCGAACATGTCTTCATCGACGCAGACGACGTCCATCGTCACATGCTGCAGCTTGCCCTTCGGGTCGGTGAAACGCAGATCGACGAACTTAACGTCGTTCTCCTTGATCTGCTTCAGAATTTCGCTTGCGGTCGCCATTAAGTAGTTTCCTCCGATTTGCGATGACGGTGTGGCTCGGCGATGACGGTAACGGACTTTGCGCGATTGGCAAAGTGGTCAGATGGCATCAATGCCGGTCTCGCCGGTGCGGATGCGGATAACCTCTTCGACGTTGGAAACGAAGATCTTTCCGTCGCCGATGCGGCCGGTCTGCGCCGCCTTGCGGATCGCTTCGATGACAGCTTCCGCGTTCTCGTCGGCCAGTACAACCTCGACTTTTACCTTCGGCAGGAAATCGACGACGTACTCGGCTCCGCGGTAGAGTTCCGTGTGGCCCTTCTGACGGCCGAAACCCTTGGCTTCCGTGACCGTGATACCCTGCAGGCCAACTTCCTGAAGGGCTTCCTTCACTTCGTCCAGCTTGAAAGGCTTAATGATCGCTTCGATCTTTTTCATGAGAAAATGTCTCTCCGCTTCTCCTGTTATGGCAGGAATTTTCCCGCTCGCCGAATATGATGCAGATATCGTGCCAGTTTGAAATCCATCTTATCGAAAAAAGACGTCGATTCTGTCAAAACCGGCGCGTTTGCGGGGAATTCTATGTGGTTTTGGTGGCAGAACGGATGAAAAAACATTGTCTCCGATCAAAATCACATCCGAAACGGAAAAAGTCAGGTATTTTCGCAACTGCGAATACACCTCTCGAGATGATGAAAAGATAGGCAAATGCTTAAATGTCGGTCTTCTCTTTGGTATTTCAGGCGGTTGTTTTTTAGGCGTTTTTTGATTGAATAGGGTGATGATCAAAAACCTGTCCGACCTTCTTCTCACGCCGGCCGAAATGGCCGCCGTCGATACGGCCGCAGCCGCATCCGGCATCGATTCCTTCGCCCTGATGGAAAGGGCAGGCGCCGCGGTTGCCGCCGCGGCTCTGTGCCTTCATCCCGGAGCGCTGCGCTTCGTCGCGCTTTGCGGGCCCGGCAACAATGGCGGCGACGCCTATGTCGCAGCACGTCATCTGCAGCAGAGCGGGGCGAGGGTGGCGCTCTTCCACCTCGGTGATCCCGTGAGGCTGAAGGGCGACGCCGCCCGCGCCCGCAGGAGCTGCGCATTGGAGGGACAAGGACTCGACCTCTATCGGCCCGAAACCGGCGACGTCGTCATCGATGGCCTGTTCGGGGCGGGGCTTGGTCGCGCGGTGTCGGCCGATGTGCGCGCGCTGATCGGCCGCGTCACGCAGGCCGCTATTCCCGTGCTCGCCATCGATCTGCCCTCCGGCCTCGATGGCCGCACCGGCAAGGTGCTGGGTGCTGCCTTCCGGGCCTGCAACACCATCACCTTCATGACCCGCAAGCCCGGCCATCTGCTGATGCCGGGCAGGGAGCTTTGCGGTGAATTGGAGGTCTTCGACATCGGTATCCCCGCTCGTATCGTCAGGGCTGAAGCGGGGGGTGCCATCGCCGAGAACACGCCGGATGCCTGGAAGCGCGTGTTGCCGGCCGAGCAGTTGGAAACCCACAAATACAAGCGCGGTCATCTGGTCGTCTTCTCAGGCGAGGCCGACAAGACGGGTGCCGCGCGCATGTCGGCGATCTCGGGTCTGAAGGCCGGCGCCGGCCTGGTGACGATCGCCGCCCCCCGCGCGGCGATGGCCGCCAATGCGGCGCATCTCACCGCCGTCATGCTGCATGCCATCGACGACGAGGCCGACCTCGGCGACTGGCTCTCCGACAAGCGGCTGCAGACCTTCGTCCTCGGCCCCGGTTTCGGCATCGGCGCCAGGGCGCGCGGCTTCGTCTCGGCCCTTGCCGATCGCCATCTGGTGCTTGATGCCGACGGCATCTCTTCGTTCAAGGACGATCCGCAACAGCTGTTTGATCTTTTCGAGGGTGAGCCGCGGCTGGTGCTGACGCCGCACGAAGGCGAATTCGCGCGGCTCTTTCCCGATATCGGCGGCGACGAAGCGCTCGGCAAGGTGGACAAGGCCTTGGCCGCTGCCCGCCGCGCCAATGCCGCGATTATCTACAAAGGCGCCGATACCGTCATCGCCGCGCCAGACGGCCGTGCGCTCATCAACACCAACGCTCCCGTCTGGCTTGCCACCGCCGGTTCCGGCGACGTACTTGCCGGCATCATCGGCGGATTGCTCGCCCAGGGCCTGCCGGCCTTCGAGGCCGCGGCTGCCGGCGTCTGGCTGCATGGAGAGGCAGGTCAACGCGCCGGCAAAGGGCTGACGGCAGAGGAGCTTGCTGCCGAAGTATTGCCGTTTTAAAGCGTCGCTGCGCGTCCTTTGGGAGGGCGGATGCCGCCATCCGGCGGCGGATCTGCCCGCTGCTGGTCTTCTGCACCTTGAACGCAGAATCTGGACCGTCATCCGACATGTCTGACTGTGGCGCAGTCTGAAGGCCGGCTGAATGACGGCCATTGTCGTCGCGCTCCTTGCATGGCATCTTCCGGCCGGGATTCCGCGTCTCGTTGACGGGCTTTCCATTTTTTTGCGTAAGTCTGTCTTTCGACGGAGGCTCGAATGAGTATTGGCCTGATCGCCCTACTTGATGATATCGCGGCATTGGCCAAGGTGGCTGCGGCGTCGCTCGACGATATTGCCGGCCAGGCTGCCAAGGCGGGCGCGAAAGCGGCTGGCGTCGTCATTGATGATGCGGCCGTCACACCCCGCTACGTCACCGGATTTTCGGCAGCACGCGAATTGCCGATCATCGGCAAGATCACGCTCGGCTCGCTGAAGAACAAGCTTCTGATCCTGCTTCCGGCAGCACTGATCCTGAGCCTTGTCGCACCGCAGGCGATCACGCCGCTGCTGATGATTGGCGGGCTTTATCTCTGCTACGAGGGTGTGGAAAAAGTCTACGAACTGGTGCTGCCGCATGCAGCCCATGCCCATGAATCGGCACTCGAGACGACAAGCCTCGATGCCAAATCGCTAGAAGACGAGAAGGTTGCTGGCGCAATCAAGACGGATTTCATCCTGTCGGCCGAAATCATGGCGATTACGCTCGCCGCGGTGCCCTCAGGCAGCATGTTCACGCAAGCCGTCATCCTTGCCGTTGTTGGACTGGGTATCACGATCATGGTCTATGGCGGCGTGGCGCTTATCGTGAAAGCCGATGATCTGGGTCTGATGCTGGCGCGTGTGCGGACGGCATCTCCGATGGGTGCCGCCTTGCGTTCGATCGGGGAGGGGCTTGTCACAGGCATGCCTTATTTTCTGAAAGTGCTCGGCATCGTCGGAACGGCCGCCATGATCTGGGTCGGCGGCGGCATCATCGTTCATGGCCTCGAAGCCTATGGCATCAGTGGCCTTGCGCATCTGATCCACGAGGCCGGCGAGGCGACTGCGCATGCGGTTCCCGTTCTGGCATCGGTGCTGCGCTGGGTCGTCGAGGCCGCAGGCGCGGGTATCGTCGGTAGCGTCGCCGGCTTGATCGCAATTCCGGTCACAGGCTACGCCGTCTCGCCGATATGGCGGTACCTCAAATCGCTCCTGCCGCGCCGGCGGAAAGAGGCGCTGGCGAACGGGAAGAAATGAAGCTTGCGGCTATCGGCGGGCAAGCCCTGCTTATTTCGCCAGCGCCTGCTGCAGGGCGATTGCTCCATGTGGCGCATTGACCTTGCCCTCATGGATCATGAAGGCGAAGACGTCGCGCGGCTCGACCTTCACCTCGCGATCTCTATCGATCAGCGGCAGGTCATCAGGAATCTTGCCCTCGGCCCAGGTCTCCAGCCGGTCTGCCCAGGCCTTCAGGTCCTTTTCCGGATAGCAGGTCGGGATATCGTCCGATCCCTTCTGCAGCCTGGCATAGACGAAATCGGCCGTGACGTCGGCGATCATCGGATATTCGAAATGTTCGGCGCAAACAGGCGCCACGCCGTATTTCGCCAGCAGCGCGACGAACTCCGGCACCTTGAAGGAATCGTGCCGCACCTCGACCACGTGGCGGAGCGTCAGCCCGTCCTGTTTTGCCGGCAGCAGCTTCAGGAAGGCTTCGAAATCGTCTGCATCGAACCTCTTCGTCGGCGCGAACTGCCAGAGCAGCGGCCCGAGATGATCGCCGAGTTCGCTGATGCCCGATGACAGAAACCGCTCCATCGATTCACCGGCTTCGGCAAGCACCCGCCGATTGGTGACGAAACGTGTCGCCTTCAGCGAAAAGATGAAACCGTCGGGCACGTCAGCCGCCCATTTGGCAAAGACCGCGGGCTTCTGCGTGCTGTAATAGGTGCCGTTGACCTCGATAACCTTCAGCTGGCGGCTGGCATAATTCAGCTCGTCCTTCTGCTTCAGGCTCTCGGGAAAGAAATGCCCGCGCCAGGGCTCGAAGGTCCAGCCGCCGATGCCGGTGCGGATAGTGCCGGATTTCGTCATGTCGTCCTCCCCATTCGCAGCCGCTCAGGCCGCATTGATCTCTTTCGTCATGTAGACGAGCGTCCATCCTGGCCGATAAGGGTTCGGTCGGCGACCCGTTTCCTGAAATCCGAAGGCGCTGTAGAGCGCGATATTCGGCTCCATCCGCGCATTCGTGTAGAGCCGGATCTCCGGCACGGCCAATTCCCGCGCCTTGCCCTCCAGCCAATGCAGCATCGCCAGCCCGTGTCCGGCACCCTGAAAGGCCGGCGAGACCGCGATGCTGAACAGCATGAGGTGATCGGAATGCCGTTCGACGACCACCAGGCCGGCCGTTTGCCCGCCGATCTCGCAGAGCCAGACCTCGCCGCATTCGATCCGCGGCGCGTAATCCTCCGTCACCGGGATCGGCGGAGCACCGAAGAGTTCGGTATAGGGCCGATAGGCGGCTGTTGTCAGCGTCACGATCGTTTCCAGATCATCGGGCGACGCTGGCCTCATCGTCATTCCGCCGCAACCGCCTTCTTCACCGGGCGCCGTTCCAGCAATTCCTTCAGGAACTGTCCGGTATAGGACCGCTTTTCCTTGACGATTGCTTCCGGCGTGCCGGTCGCGACGATCTCACCGCCACCATCGCCGCCTTCGGGGCCGAAATCGAGCACCCAGTCGGCCGTCTTGATGACTTCGAGATTGTGTTCGATCACCACCACCGAATTGCCCTGGTTGACCAGTTCGTGCAGCATTTCGAGCAGCTTGGCGACGTCGTGGAAATGCAGGCCGGTTGTCGGTTCGTCGAGAATGTAGAGCGTGCGACCCGTCGAGCGTTTCGACAGTTCCTTGGCAAGCTTGACGCGCTGCGCCTCGCCGCCCGAAAGCGTATTCGCTTGCTGGCCGACCTTGATATAACCGAGGCCGACATCCTTCAGCGATTGCAGCTTGTCGCGCACGGCAGGCACCGCTGCGAAGAAATCGACGCCTTCCTCCACCGTCATGTCGAGCACGTCGGCGATAGACCTCTGTTTGAATGTGACGTCGAGTGTCTCGCGATTGTAGCGCTTGCCGTGGCAGACGTCGCAGGTGACGTAGACATCGGGCAGGAAGTGCATCTCGATCTTGATGACGCCGTCTCCCTGGCAGGCCTCGCAGCGTCCGCCCTTGACGTTGAAGGAGAAGCGGCCCGGCTGGTAGCCGCGGGCCTTTGCCTCCGGCAGACCGGCGAACCAATCTCGGATCGGCGTGAAGGCGCCGGTATAGGTCGCCGGGTTCGAGCGCGGGGTGCGGCCGATCGGCGATTGGTCGATATCGATCACCTTGTCGATATGCTCGAAACCGTCGATGCGGTCGTGATCGGCTGGGTTTTCACGCGCGCCCATGACGCGCCTTGCCGCCGATTTATAGAGCGTTTCGACCAGGAAGGTGGATTTGCCGCCGCCGGAAACGCCGGTTACCGCCGTAAACACCCCGAGCGGGATCGACGCCGTGACGTTCTTGAGATTGTTGCCACGCGCCCCGACTACCTTGATCTCGCGGCCCTTCTTCGGCTTGCGGCGCTCATTGGGAACCGGAACGCCGAGCTCGCCCGACAGATATTTGCCGGTCAGCGAGTTTGGATTGTCCATGATATCCTGCGGCGTGCCGTGGGCGATCACCTGGCCGCCGTGAATGCCGGCTGCCGGGCCGATATCGACCACGTCGTCGGCCGACAGGATCGCATCCTCGTCATGTTCGACGACGATGACGGTATTGCCGATGTCGCGCAGGTGCTTCAGCGTGTCGAGCAGCCGGGCGTTGTCGCGCTGATGCAGGCCGATCGACGGCTCGTCGAGCACGTAAAGCACGCCTGTCAGTCCCGAGCCGATCTGCGAGGCAAGCCGGATGCGCTGGCTTTCGCCGCCCGACAGCGTGCCGGAATTGCGCGACAGGCTGAGATATTCCAGGCCGACGTCATTGAGGAAGCGCAGCCGGTCGCGGATTTCCTTGAGGATGCGCACGGCGATCTCGTTCTGCTTGGCGTTGAAGCTTGCCGGCAGCGTCTCGAACCAGTCACGGGCGACGCGGATCGACATCGCGGTCACTTCGCCGATATGCAGCGTGTCGATCTTCACCGCCAACGCCTCCGGCTTCAGGCGGAATCCGTTGCAGGAAGGGCAGGGGGCGGCCGACATGAAGCGTTCGATATCCTCGCGCGCCCAGGCGGAATCGGTCTCCTTCCAGCGGCGCTCGAGGTTGGTGATGATGCCTTCGAAATTCTTCTGCGTCGTATAGGAGCGGGCGCCATCGGCATAATGGAATTCGATCTTGTCGTTGGTGCCGTTGAGGATGACGTCCTTGGCCTCGTCGGAGAGATCGTTCCAGCGGGTGCCGAGCTTGAAGCCGTAATGTTTGCCAAGTGCTTCCAGCGTCTGGTTGTAATAGGGCGAGGTCGACTTGGCCCAGGGCGCGATCGCCCCGTCGCGCAGCGTCCGTTCGGGCTCGGGCACGATCAGATCCGCATCGATCTTCTGCTGGGCGCCGAGGCCGTCGCAGGTCGGGCAGGCGCCGAACGGGTTGTTGAAGGAGAAGAGCCTGGGTTCGATCTCGGGAATCGTGAAGCCGGAGACCGGGCAGGCGAACTTCTCCGAAAACAGCACGCGCTCATGCGTCTCGTTCAGCGACTTGTTGGCCGAACCGCCGGCCGACGTCTCTTCCGGCGGCAGCGGCTTGTCGGCGAATTCGGCAACCGCCAGCCCGTCGGCGAGCTTCAGGCAGGTCTCCAGACTGTCCGCCAGGCGTGCCGAGACATCCGAGCGCACGACGATGCGGTCGACCACCACGTCGATGTCGTGTTTGTATTTCTTGTCGAGCACCGGCGCTTCGGCGATCTCGTAGAACTGGCCGTCGACCTTAACGCGCTGGAAGCCTTTCTTCATCAACTCCGCCAGTTCCTTCTTGTATTCGCCCTTGCGCCCGCGCACGAGCGGCGCAAGGATATAAAGACGGGTACCCTCGCCGAAATCGAGGATGCGGTCGACCATCTGGCTGACGGTCTGGCTCTCGATCGGCAGGCCGGTTGCCGGCGAATAGGGAACGCCGACGCGGGCAAAGAGCAGGCGCATATAGTCGTAGATCTCGGTGACGGTCCCGACCGTCGAGCGCGGGTTGCGCGAGGTGGTCTTCTGCTCGATCGAGATCGCCGGCGACAGCCCGTCGATCTGGTCGACATCGGGCTTCTGCATCATCTCGAGGAACTGCCGGGCATAGGCCGACAGGCTCTCGACATAGCGCCGTTGGCCCTCGGCATAGATCGTGTCGAAAGCAAGCGAGGATTTGCCGGAACCCGAAAGCCCTGTCATGACGATCAGCTTGTTACGCGGCAGATCGAGATCGATGCTCTTGAGATTATGCTCGCGCGCGCCGCGGATGGAGATCGTCTTCAGTTCGCTCATCGTCTCTGCTTTGGTTTTCTGGATAACAGCCCTTATTTAGTGATGCCGACGGGCGAGTCGAGGCTGAATATCCGCAAGGGCTCAAGGTTTTCGATTCTGTTGACAGGATCATACGGATAACCTAGAACAAATAAAGAACAAAATTCCTGATGGATGCATGCGGCGTTCTGATGGATAAACATGTGGATTAAATGCCGCCCATGCGCATCGGCGGTCCGTGATGGTTTAAGGTGCGCCGATCGATTAAACGCCGCCGGGCAGGGCGGCAGGCAGGGTGAGAAGCATGGCTGGTAGTGTGAATAAGGTAATTCTGATTGGAAACGTCGGCGCGGACCCGGAAATCCGCCGCACTCAGGATGGCCGGCCGATCGCCAATATCCGTCTTGCAACCTCGGAGACCTGGCGCGACCGCAATTCCGGCGAGCGCCGCGAAAAGACCGAATGGCACACGATCGTCGTCTTCAACGAAGGCCTCTGCAAGGTCGTCGAGCAATATGTGAAGAAGGGCGCCAAGCTCTATATCGAAGGCCAGCTGCAGACCCGCAAATGGCAGGACCAGCAGGGCCAGGACCGTTACAGCACGGAAGTGGTGCTGCAGGGTTTCGGTTCGACGCTGACGATGCTCGACGGCCGCGGCGAAGGCGGCGGTGCGAGCGGCGGCCGTGGCAGCGCCGGTGGCGGCAACGATTATGGCGACGACTACGGCGCCCCGGCTCCCTCCTCATCACCCAGCCGCGGCGGTGGCGGCGGCGGCAACTTCTCGCGGGATCTCGACGACGACATCCCGTTCTGATCGTTAGGCTTTCGCAGTTTTGTGAAAGACTGGAGAGCATGGCGTCCATAACGGCGTCATGCTCTTCTTTGTTCTCGCGGCAGATCGTTCAGACCGCGGCCTCAATCGTCTACGGCCGCTTTCAGTGCGGCGTCGCGCTGATCAGATTGAACGCCGACTTAGCCCCGTCGACGACGAATTGTGCGGCGAGCGCTGCGAGGATGACGCCGAGGAGCCGTGTCAGGATCGCCCGGCCGGTGACGCCGAGAAAACGGTCCAGCCTTTCGGCAATGAGCAGCGTGACGAAAGTCAGCAGCAGATTGGCGGCAATGACGCCGATCAGTTGCGCTTTCCCGATCGAGGTGGCCAGCGTGCCGGCAAGCAGGATCGTCGCCGAGATCGCGCCCGGGCCTGATATCAGCGGCAAGGCGAGGGGGAAGACGGCGATATTCTCGATATGATCCTTGGTGATCGCCGCTTCGGTCGCCTTCTCCTTGCGCTCCTGCCGCCTCTCGAACACCATCTCGAAGGCGATCCAGAACAGCAGCAGGCCGCCGGCGATGCGGAAGGCGCCGATCGAAATCCCGAGCACGCCGAGCACGCCGGCGCCAAACAGCGCGAAGACGGCAAGGATGATGAAGGCGATGACCGAGCCGCGCAGCGCCACCTGCTTGCGCTCGGTTCGGCTCATGCCTGTCGTCAGGCCCAGAAAGATCGGCGCAAGCCCCGGCGGATCGATGGTGACGAGCAGCGTCGTGAAGGCGTTGATCAATTGGTCGGCGCTTGCCATCGGCTCTCCGGAACCCCATATGGGTGCGTGGTTCTAATGATTGTGAAGCGGGGATTTCGATTTGGCAAATATCCCGCGGCGGCCCGCGGCGGATTTGTCCGGTCCGGCCGCGAAACTTGCATGTTTTACCCTCTTTAAGCCGCAAAAGCCTGTTCAAAACGCGCTGTGAAATTGGCGCGGCAACAGGCTTTCCGCTATAAATCTTCCAGTGATTCTAGAAGAGATCGTGATCTGTTTTGACTGAGCAAACACCCCCCGGCGGCGGGAAGCTCCCGCCAGGCATCGAGCCCATCTCCATCATGGAGGAAATGCAGCGGTCGTATCTCGATTACGCCATGAGCGTCATCGTTAGCCGCGCGTTGCCCGACGTGCGCGACGGCCTGAAGCCCGTGCACCGGCGCATCCTCTACGGCATGTCCGAGCTCGGCATCGACTGGAACAAGAAATACGTCAAATGCGCCCGCGTCACCGGTGACGTGATGGGTAAATTCCATCCGCACGGCAACTCCGCGATCTATGATGCGCTCGCCCGCATGGCGCAGCCCTGGTCGCTGCGGCTGCCGCTGATCGACGGTCAGGGCAATTTCGGCTCGGTCGATGGTGATCCGCCAGCGGCCGAACGTTACACCGAATGCCGCCTCGAAAAGGCTGCTCATTCGCTGCTCGACGATCTCGACAAGGAAACCGTCGATTTCCGCGACAACTACGACGGCACGCTGTCCGAACCGGTCGTGGTCCCTGCCAAGTTCCCGAACCTGCTCGTCAACGGCGCCGGCGGCATCGCCGTCGGCATGGCGACCAACATCCCGCCGCACAATCTCTCCGAGGTCATCGACGGCTGCGTCGCGCTGATCGACGATCCGGCCATCGAACTGCCGGAACTGATGCAGATCATTCCCGGCCCCGATTTCCCCACAGGTGCGAAGATCCTCGGCCGTGCCGGCATCCGCTCTGCCTATGAGACCGGCCGCGGATCCGTCATCATGCGCGGCGTCGCCGCTATCGAGCCGATGCGCGGTGACCGCGAGCAAATCATCATCACCGAGATTCCCTATCAGGTGAACAAGGCAACGATGATCGAGAAGATGGCCGAGCTGGTGCGCGACAAGCGCATCGAAGGCATCTCCGACCTGCGTGACGAATCCGACCGCCAGGGTTATCGCGTCGTCGTCGAGCTGAAGCGCGATGCCAATGCCGAGGTCATCCTCAACCAGCTTTATCGTTATACGCCGCTGCAGACGTCCTTCGGCTGCAACATGGTGGCGCTGAACGGCGGCAAGCCCGAACAGTTGACCCTGCTCGACATGCTGCGCGCCTTCGTCTCCTTCCGCGAAGAAGTCGTTAGCCGGAGAACGAAATTCCTGCTGCGCAAGGCGCGTGACCGCGCCCATGTGTTGGTTGGTCTCGCCATTGCGGTCGCCAATATCGACGAGGTCATCCGCGTCATCCGCCAGGCGCCCGATCCGCAGTCGGCTCGTGAAGAGCTGATGACCCGCCGCTGGCCGGCGGAAGATGTCGAAAGCCTGATCCGTCTGATCGACGATCCGCGCCATCGCATTAACGAGGATCTCACCTACAACCTCTCGGAAGAGCAGGCCCGGGCCATCCTCGAACTGCGCCTTGCCCGCCTGACGGCCCTTGGCCGCGACGAAATCGGCGACGAACTCAACAAGATCGGCGAGGAAATCAAGGATTACCTCGATATCCTCTCCTCGCGCGTCCGTATCCAGACTATCGTCAAGGATGAACTCATCGCCGTCCGCGACGAGTTCGGCACACCGCGCCGCACCGAGATCGTCGATGGCGGTCTCGAAATGGACGACGAGGATCTGATCGCCCGCGAAGACATGGTCGTCACCGTCTCGCATCTCGGTTACATCAAGCGCGTGCCGCTGACCACCTACCGCGCCCAGCGCCGCGGCGGCAAGGGCCGCTCCGGCATGACGACCCGCGACGAGGATTTTGTTAGCCGGCTATTCGTCGTCAACACCCATACGCCGGTGCTGTTCTTCTCGTCGCGTGGCATCGTCTACAAGGAGAAGGTCTGGCGCCTGCCGATCGGCACGCCGACCTCACGCGGCAAGGCGCTGATCAACATGCTGCCGCTCGCACCCGGCGAACGCATTACCACCATTCTGCCATTGCCCGAGGACGAGGCGAGCTGGGACAATCTCGACGTCATGTTCTCGACGACGCGCGGCACGGTCCGCCGCAACAAGCTGTCGGACTTCGTCCAGGTCAACCGCAACGGCAAGATCGCCATGAAGCTCGAGGAGGAGGGCGACGAAATCCTCTCCGTCGAGACCTGCACCGAACATGACGACGTGCTGCTGACGACCGCACTCGGTCAGTGTATCCGCTTCTCCGTCGACGATGTCCGGGTCTTTGCCGGCCGCAACTCGATCGGCGTGCGCGGCATCAATCTCGGCGATCGCGACCGCATCATCTCCATGACGATCGTTGGTCATGTCGATGCCGAGCCGTGGGAGCGCGCTGCCTATCTCAAGCGTTCCGCCACTGAACGCCGGGCGACGGGCGTGGATGAAGAGGATATTGCGCTGGTCGGTGAAGAAGTCACCGAGGAGGGACAGCTCTCCGACGAGCGCTATGAAGAGCTGAGAGCACGCGAACAATTCGTGCTCACCGTCTCCGAAAAGGGCTTCGGCAAGCGTTCGTCCTCCTACGACTTCCGTATCTCCGGCCGCGGCGGCAAGGGCATCCGCGCCACCGATACGTCCAAGACCGCCGAGATCGGCGAGCTGGTCGCGGCCTTCCCGGTCGATGACGGCGACCAGATCATGCTGGTCTCCGATGGCGGCCAGCTGATCCGTGTGCCGGTCGGCGGCATCCGCATCGCCAGCCGCGCCACCAAGGGCGTCACCATCTTCTCGACGGCCAAGGACGAGAAGGTCGTCTCGGTCGAGCGCATCAGCGAGCCGGAGGAGGAGGAGACGGAGGAGGCTGTCGAGGTCGCCGAAGGCGCCCCTGCTACCGACGAAGGTGCTGCCGAAAGTGGCGGCGGCGAGGCGCCGATTGCCGATGGCGATCCGGCCGGGCCTGCCGAGGAATGATCAAGTGAACGGGGCGGCTTCGAGCCGCCCTTTTCTTTTCACGCGGCCCATCTTCTTTTCAAGTCGGATAGTGGTTCAGGACTACGCCCCAAGAAAAAGCCGGACGCTGGGTGGCATCCGGCTTTGAATGGCCCTGGCGACGGAAGGGTGCGCTCAAGGGTGGAAGAAGGAGAGAAAGGAACGTCAGAACGCTTTATGTTTTTCGTTCAGAGCCTTCACCTCTTCGCCTTCGCGCTGGAGCGCTGAAATCGTCGAGGCCACAGACACGATAAACATGACGCTGATAAGGGCCGTGAGCATTGTCAAGATCGTGAACATAGGCATTCCTTTCCTGGGGAGTTGCGTTCTCGCCCCTCAGTACTGGCCCAGCACAGCCGTACGGGCCGAAGCATAGGGACCATAAACCTTGGACGTATCAACCTTCTGATCATAGAGAGCGACAGTTGCGGTCAACATGCCCGTGACCATTACCATCCAGAGCACGTTAATCATCGTAATCTTGCCGGGCATTTTTATTCCTTCCGCGCCGCATCTATGTATCGGTTGAATGAACGCATCCGTCTGTAAATGGTTCCGCCGGATGTTGATCGGGTGTTTACCAATGGCGATCTGAAGCGACCTTGAATGTCTCGTTCATCTGGCGTTCAGATTCGAAGCTCCGCGCAGCCGGCCCTGGGCGCGCACGATCGCCGCATGCTCGGCGAGCTCCGGCCGTACCCAGCTCACCTCGTAGCGATCGGCGAAATAGCCATAGGCCATCTCGGCGGCGAGAGAGAAGACGACGGTAAGTGCAACGAGCACGATGAGCATGGACTTGGTCTTTCGGGGAGTGCCGGATGCCGGAATGGCAGCGGCTGCCTTGATGATCCAAGTTGGCAGATCCCGTCTGAAACCGCCTTGAACGGCACATTCATCCGCCGTTCAGCCGCCCGGAACGACTGGCCAAATCACTTGCGGCAAGCCGGCATCCGTGACAAAAGGCGTCAAACCAACGGCCGGACCAAATGACGACAGCTTTTTATCCGGGGTCCTTCGACCCGATCACCAATGGGCATGTGGATGTTCTGGTCCAGGCGCTGAACGTCGCCGAAAAGGTGATCGTCGCGATTGGCATCCATCCCGGCAAGGCGCCGCTCTTCTCCTTCGAAGAGAGAGCCGAGCTGATCCGGCGTTCGCTGGCCGAAGCGCTGCCTCGCAAGACCGGCGACATCGCCGTCGTCGCCTTCGACAATCTGGTCGTCGATGCCGCCCGCGCCCATGGCGCGACGCTGTTGATCCGCGGCCTTCGCGACGGCACCGATCTTGATTATGAAATGCAGATGGCCGGCATGAACCGGACGATGGCGCCCGATATCCAGACCATCTTTTTGCCGGCGGGCACGGCCTCGCGGCCCATTACCGCCACATTGGTCCGCCAGATCGCCGCCATGGGCGGCGATGTCAGCGCTTTCGTTCCGGCCGCCGTCTTGCAGGCCCTCACATCCAAGCGCTCAAACTAGTAAGAACAAAGCAAAGACTAGGCGGAACCCGCCGCAATGGAGCTCACATGAAACTCTTTTATCTCGCATTTGCCGGCGTGTTGTATCTCGCCTCCTTCGCGGGGGATGCTTTTGCCCAGTCGACCGATCACTATCTCACCATCCAGCTGAAGAACGGCCCTGTCGTCATCCAGCTCATGCCTGAGGTGGCGCCGAAGCATGTCGCCCAGATCGAGGCGCTGGCCAAGAAGGGCGAATATGACAACGTCGCCTTCCACCGCGTCATCGACGGCTTCATGGCTCAGACAGGCGACGTCAAATACGGCAATATGGAAAAGGGCTTCGATGCGAGCCTCGCCGGCACCGGCTCCTCGGATATGCCCGATATCCCGGCCGAATTCTCCAAGACCCCGTTCGTGCGCGGCACGGTCGGCATGGCCCGCTCGCAGGATCCGAATTCCGCCAATTCGCAGTTCTTCATCATGTTCGCCGACGGTTCCTTCCTGAACGGCCAGTACACCGTCGTCGGCAAGGTCGTCTCCGGCATGGAAAACGTCGACAAGATCAAGAAGGGCGAAGGCCAGAACGGCGAAGTCAAAAGCCCAGACCGGATGATCAAGGTCACTCTGGGCAAGAAGTAAGTTACGAGAGAAACAAGAGGAGAAGGCAAATGGCCGAGATCAAGGATCCCGAAAACACCGTCATTCTGGAAACCACCAAGGGCAAGGTTGTCATTCAGCTTTTGCCACAGGTCGCCCCGGAACATGTCGCCCGCATCAAGGAACTCGCCCGCGAGAAGGCCTATGACGGCGTCGTCTTCCACCGCGTCATCCAGGATTTCATGGCCCAGACGGGAGATGTCGAATTCGGCAAAAAGGGCTCGGAAACCTTCAATCCCGGCCGCGCCGGCATGGGCGGCTCTTCGAAGCCGGACCTGAAGGCTGAATTCTCGGCGACCACGCATACGCGCGGCACCTGCTCGATGGCCCGTTCGCAGAACCCGAACTCGGCCAATTCGCAGTTCTTCATCTGCTTCACCGACGCGCCCTGGCTGAACAAGCAGTATTCGGTCTGGGGCCAGGTCATCGAAGGTATGGACAACGTCGACAAGATCAAGCGCGGCGAGCCGGTTTCCGATCCGGACTCGATCGTCTCCATGCGGGTTGCCGCCGACGTCTGATTGTGATTTCTGCTGAAACCCGCCCTTGCGCATTGCTGCGCGGGGGCGGGTTTCGCTTTGCCTGAAAGTGCCGTGATGCGCGTAGACCTTTTCGATTTCGACCTGCCCGATGAACGCATCGCGTTGAGGCCCGCTGAGCCGCGCGACAGCGCGCGCCTGCTCGTCGTTGATCCGAATGCAGAAAGCCGCCTGTCGGATCATCGCGTCGGCGATCTCACGTCATTCCTGCGGGCTGGCGACGCGCTGGTCTTCAACGATACCAAGGTCATCCCCGCCCAACTCGAGGGCATCCGCCATCGCGACGGCGCGGGCGGCCAGCAGATGTCTGCCACGCTGCACATGCGGGTGGGCACCAGCCGCTGGAAGGCCTTCGCGAGGCCGGGCAAGCGCATCAAGGAGGGTGATCGCATCTCCTTCGGCCATTCCGGCGAAAGCTGTTTCCTGGGTTCGCTGGATGCCACCGTCGAGGAAAAGGGTGAGGCCGGCGAGGTGACGCTGCTGTTCGACCTCTCAGGCCCGGCGCTCGACGAGGCGATCGCCGCCGTCGGCCACATTCCGCTGCCGCCCTATATCGCCGCCAAGCGCCCCGAGGACGAGCGTGACCGCGAGGACTACCAGACGATCTATGCCCGTGAGGAAGGCGCCGTCGCCGCGCCGACGGCCGGCCTGCATTTCACGCCCAGGCTGTTCGATGCGCTCGATAGCGCCGGTATCGAACGCCATTTCGTCACGCTGCATGTCGGCGCAGGCACCTTCCTGCCCGTCAAGGCCGACGATACCGCCGATCATAGGATGCATCTCGAAAGCGGCTATGTCAGCGCCGAGATCGCTGCCCGGCTGAATGCTGTGCGGGAAAGAGGCGGGCGCGTCGTCTGTGTCGGCACGACCTCATTGCGGCTCATCGAGAGTGCCGCCGAGGAAAGCGGAGAGATCATGCCCTGGGCCGGCGCTACCGGCATCTTCATCACGCCGGGTTACCGCTTCAAGGCGGTCGACATGCTGATGACCAATTTCCACCTGCCGCGCTCGACGCTCTTCATGCTGGTCTCGGCCTTTTCGGGCCTCGATACGATGCGTGCCGCCTATGACCACGCCATTCAGACGGGCTACCGCTTCTATTCCTATGGCGATGCCAGCCTTCTCTTCCGGAAAGACTAGATGACCGACACCTTCCAATTCACGCTTGACAAGACCGATGCCGGCGCACGCCTCGGCCAGATCTCCATGCCACGCGGCGAGATCCGCACGCCGGCCTTCATGCCGGTCGGCACCGTCGGCACGGTTAAGGCCATGTATCTCGACCAGGTGCGCGAGACCGGCGCCGATATCATCCTCGGCAATACCTATCACCTGATGCTGCGCCCGACGGCCGAGCGTGTCGCCCGTCTCGGCGGCCTGCATAAGCTCATTCGCTGGGAGCATCCGATCCTGACAGATTCGGGCGGTTTCCAGGTGATGTCGCTATCCGGCTTGCGCAAGCTCGACGAGCAGGGCGTCACCTTCAAGTCGCATGTCGACGGCAGCCTGTACCATATGTCGCCGGAGCGCTCCATCGAAATCCAGGGGCTGCTCGGCTCCGACATCCAGATGCAGCTCGATGAATGCGTGGCGCTGCCGGCCGAGCCGAAGGAGATCGAGCGCGCCATGGAAATGTCGCTGCGCTGGGCCGAGCGCTGCCGGGTCGCCTTCGGCGAGCAGCCCGGCAAGGCGATGTTCGGCATCGTCCAGGGCGGCGATATCCCGGCGCTGCGCATCCGCTCGGCCGAGGCGTTGAGCCAGCTTGACCTCAAGGGTTATGCGATCGGCGGCCTGGCGGTCGGCGAACCGCAGGACGTCATGCTGGAGATGCTGGAAACGACACTGCCGGTACTTCCTCTGGAAAAGCCGCGTTACCTCATGGGTGTCGGCACGCCGGACGATATCCTGAAATCGGTCGCTCGCGGCATCGACATGTTCGACTGCGTCATGCCGACCCGCTCCGGCCGTCACGGTCTGGCTTTTACCCGCCGCGGCAAGGTCAATATCCGCAATGCCCGCCATGCCGAAGATATGCGCCCGCTCGACGAACAGTCGAACTGCCCGGCCTCGCACGATTATTCGCGTGCCTATCTGCACCATCTCGTCCGCTCCAACGAGGCGCTCGGCGGCATGCTGCTCTCCTGGCACAATCTCGCTTATTACCAGGAACTGATGCAGGGCATCCGCAAGGCGATCGCCGAAGGCCGCTTCACCGATTTCATGGCGGAAACACAGGAGGAATGGGCGAGGGGTGATCTCGAACCGGTGTAAGGTTACTCCGCTCCCGCGTTGCTTGCCGAGGGGACCGCAGACGCCGGGTTTGGTGCAACCATCGTCTTGAGCTTTTTGCGCGCTGGCTCGTCGAAGCGAATGGCAACGATCCCAGCCGCAATGAAAATCGCTATCACGACGACCATACCTGATGCCGGAGAGGCCGGAAGGTCAAAGCCCTTTTGCCGCAGTGACTGCAGCAGGCTGAAGATTGGCCCGTGTAGAATATAAATCGGATAGGAAAGCCTCCCCAGCCAACGGAATAGCAGCTCGACCAAACCGGTCTGCCTTGTGCGCATCGCGAGCCAGACAATGGCCGGAAAGACCACGAGGCATATTGAGAAATCAAAATACGGGAAACCGAAGAACGTGCTGGCCGATATGCCTGTGATGAAGATCAGACATCCACACAGACAAAGGCCGACAATGTTGCCGTTATTGGCCGTAGTCGGGTTCTGGATATCATAGAGCCTGTAGAGGCAGATCCCGAGCGAGAACGAGAACAGCACCCTTGAAAAGCCAAATATGAAGTAGCCAGGCTGGTGGCCGATGTCGAGGTTGCCTCCGACCAATGCCCCGCACATGGTGATGCCCGCAGTCCCCAGGGCGATGGCGAGCAAGCTACTAAGTGATAGTCGTGTCAGAAGGACGGAGAACAACATCCCCGCCCAGAGCTCGAAGAAGAGCGACCAGCTAGGCCCATTGAAAGGAAAGAGACTTTCAAGATTTGTGCTTGGAACGAACAGGATCGCCTTCAGCAGAAGGCCTGCCAGGGTGAAGTAGTCCAACCCGTTTTGAAGTGCATAGTTGAAAAGGCCAATCGGAAGCGAAAGAAGATAAAGGGGATAAAGCCGAATGATACGCTGCAGCAGAAATCCGGCGGGCGAAATCTGTCCCGCTGTCAGCTGCCTCTCATATGAATTTGCAAGAACGACGCCGCTCAATAGAAAGAAGAGGTCAACGGCAAGGTAACCGATATTCGCCGGCATCGGACCCAGCGTGCCACCGGTATGAAGGAACATGACCACGACGGCCGCAATTCCTCGCAACGCCTCAAGAGCTGTGAAAAATTGTTTGCCAGCGTTCAATATAACAACCCTCCGTTAGTAATTTGTTACTCCAGGAGGGATTTCTAAATCGTTAGCGCAACGAGGCCGTGTAATCAATTGGGTTCCATCGAAGAGAGGAGACAGCGCGTCAGATACCCTTGCTGTCCGAGTCCGGCATGATCTGCACGCCATTGATCCTGTAGCTGCCGTCCGGCTGGCGCATGATCTGGTAGATCGCCGTCCAGTCCTTGCCGTCGCGGCCAGAAATCAGCACCTCGTGATAGATCAGCGCGCCGTTGTCGATCGAGCGGCTGCGCCCGAAGGCATAATTGCCTGGGTGATAGACCGGCTCGTAGCTCTTCTTCACCATGGCGAAGAACAGGTTCTTATCGGGATACATCGCCCTGATGCCGGGCGCGGCGAAGGAATAGGCGGTCTCGGCATCGTCCTTGAGGAAGGCCTTGATCTGTTCCTCGATCATCGTCCGCGTCGTGTCGATCGGATCTTCGGCGCGGGCCGATACGAAGGAGAGGGCGGATGCGGCACACAGGATGAGAACTGCGAAGAAGGCGCGCATGGATTGATCTCCGGCTCTGTCAGGGAAACGATCCCCCGACAGGCAGAAGTGTAGGCGATTTCTGGCGCAAGAAAAGCGGACTTTACGACCAGCGCCGGAAGAGGGCACTGGCATTCACCCCGCCGAAGCCGAAACCGTTGGTGATCGCATAGTCCATTGCCAGCGGCCGCGCCGTCTTGCCGACGATATCGATGCCGTCGGCGGCCGGATCGGCCTGATCCAGGTTGCGGGTCGGCGGCGCGATCTGGTCGCGCAGCGCAAGGATGGTGAAGATCGCCTCCAGCCCGCCGGCGGCACCGAGCAGATGCCCCGTCGCCGATTTGGTCGCGCTGACGGCAATGCCGCCATTGCGGCCGAAGATTGTGCCGATCGCCGCGATCTCGCCTCTGTCACCGACCGGCGTCGAGGTCGCATGCGCGTTGAGATGCTTGACCTCGGAGGCGGGGATCTTTGCCTGCCGCAGTGCCGCGTCAATCGCCCGGCGGGCGCCGTCGCCATCTTCAGGTCCTGAGGTCATGTGGTAGGCGTCTGCCGCCGTGCCGTAGCCGACGAGCTCGGCGAGTGGTGTGGCGCCGCGGGCAAGCGCGTGCTCGAGCGTCTCGATGACCAGGATGCCGGCGCCTTCGCCCATGACGAAACCGTCGCGGGCCGTGTCGAAGGGCCGTGACGCCAGCTCCGGCGTCTCGTTGAAGCCGGTGGAAAGGGCACGTGCAGCGGCAAAGCCGCCGAGGCTCACCTTGTCGATGCAGGCCTCGGCACCGCCGCAGATCGCCACATCCGCTTCGCCGGAGCGGATCAGCCGCGCCGCGTCGCCGATTGCCTGGACGCTGGCCGCACACGCCGTCACCGGGGCCCCGAGCGGCCCCTTGAAGCCGTAGCGGATGCTGACCTGGCCGGCGGCGAGGTTGACGAGGAAGGCGGGCACGGTGAAGGGCGACAGCCGCCGCACGCCGCGCGTTTCGCCGATCCGCACCGCTTCGGCGATCGCCGGAAAGCCGCCAACCCCCGACGCGATTATCGTTGCCGTGCGCTGGCGCTCTCCTTCGCCGGTCGGCATCCAGCCGGCCTGTTTTACTGCTTCCTCCGTCGCCGCCATGGCGAAGTGGATGAAACGGTCCATCTTCTTTTGGTCTTTCGGCGGGATGTAACGATCGGGATCGAAGCCGGCCTCAGCATCTTCCGCGATACCGGGAACGATGCCGCCGACCTTGGCCGAGAGCTCGCCGACGATATCCTCCGCCAGCACCCTCAGCCCCGAACCGCCGTCGAGAAGGCGCTTCCAGGCGGGATCGACGCCGGTGCCGAGTGGCGAGACAAGTCCCATTCCGGTGACAACGATACGATCCATTTCCTTTTCCTTTCTATGCGTCGATGCCGAGATACCAGGCGCGCATGCGGGCGATCCGCTCATGCACCTCATCGTCGGCGGCAGGGCCTGCAAGCAGGCTGGTGTTTTCGGGTGTCACCTGTTCGCCGGTCCGCGCATCGACCAGCACCGTCCGACGCTCTTTACCGGAGGCGGCATCGCCCAAGAGAAAGGCAAGGTCTTCCTCAGGAATGTGCCGGTTTCCCCAGGAAAACAGGGTCATCAGAACAGGAAAGAAATCACGGCCCTTGTCCGTCAGCATATATTCGTAGCGGGCAGGGCGCTGATGGTAGAGCCGCCGTTCGAACAGCCCCTTTTCCGTCAGGTGTTTCAGCCGCCGTGTCAGGATATTCGGCGCCACGCCGAGGCTTTTCTGGAATTCGTCGAAGCGCGAAAGCCCCTGGAAGGCGTCGCGCAGGATCAGCATGCTCCACCAGTCGCCGACGCTGTCGAGCGCGCGCGCCGCCGGGCATTTGAAGTCACTGAAGCTCGTCCGTTGCATGGCTGATGTCACTATAGTAGTGACTATCATCATGCAAGTTACTTCTGGCAGTGTAGCAAAAATGCGCAGCGGCTTTGCGTCCGGAATGCGTATCAAGAAATGCGCTAAACGGCGTCGCTCTCGAAAATCCGGGCGAGCAGAATGCCGGTGACGAGCATGCCGATTGCCATGAAGATCGTATCGCCCGGCGTGCCGATATAGAGCGGCCCGACATTGGCAAACAGCAGGAAGGCGATGACGAAATTCGCCCAGCCCCAAACGACATTGGCTGTCGGCGAGCCAAGCTTTGCCCCTTGCGCGAATGGGATGCGGAAGCGCCGGCCGCTCACTCCGTTGACGAAATGCGGGATGCCGTTGGTCAGAAACGCGGCGGCGATAAAATGGGCGATATAGGCGATCCAGGGCAAAGGCTTCTCCGTTGCGGCACGAGTGGCGTCAACGGAGAATGTGGCCGGGATTTTCATGCCGGCAAGAGGAGGCTAAAGCATGTCGCGCAAAAGCGTGCAGCGGTTTTGCGGCAACGATATGCGTAAAAACAAAGAGTTAAAGCGAAAGGAGCGAATCTGAAAGATCGTGACGCGCTTTAGAAACGCACGTGGTGCGGCAGCCCGCTGCTGAATAGCGACGGGCCTGGCCGGGTCAGATCAGCACGAAATCCTTGAAGTGAAGCGCCGGAGAATTGTCGAGATCGGCGACATGGATTGCCGCACCCGCGGCACTTCCATCCGCATCAAAGGATAGAATGCCGCTGGCCTGGTCGTAGATCAGTCTATCGTCAGCTTCGAGCGCTTTCGTACCGACAACGAAATTCTCATCCGAAAATCCGGATAGGCTGAGTGCGGCGAAAATCGAATGGTCGAGCAGCATCTTGTCGCCGGCCGCCGAGGAGAAATCCCGGATCTTGTCGATGCTCACATTGTCGGGCTTAACGTCGAAAACGAAGGAATCGGCCCCTCCGCCGCCGGTCAGGATGTCGGCGCCGGCTTTGCCGATCAGCTTGTCGTTGCCGAGCCCGCCGCTCAACTGGTCGGCGCCCTTGCCGCCATTGAGACTGTTGCTGCCGTCGTTGCCGGTCAGCACGTTGGACGTGTTGTTGCCCGTCGCGCTGAGATTGGCCGTTCCGGTCAAGGCAAGGTTCTCGATCGTTCCGGCCGTGCGCTTCAGATCGGCCAGGCTGAAGGAAGTCGAAGCCTTGACGGTGTCCTTGCCGGATCCGGCTGTTTCATCGGCAAAATCGCCGGCATTGTCGACCACGTAGGTATCGTTGCCGGCGCGCCCCGCCATGTGGTCGGCGCCGGTGCTTCCATCGAGGATATTGTTGCCGGAATTGCCGACGAGAACATTCACCAGGCCATTTCCGGTGCCGTTAAGATTGGCGGTGCCGGTCAACGTCAGATTCTCGACGTTTCCGATCGTATGTGCCGTATCCTTGAGGCTGAAGCTGATCGACGACATGACGGTATCCGTTCCGCCGCCCCGGCTTTCGTCGACGATTTGATTCGCATTGGTCACGGTGAAGGTGTCGTTGCCGGTGCCGCCGTAAAGATGGTTGGTGGCCGGCGGCGGTGTGCTGGCGCCGGTGCCTGCTACCTCGACGATAACGGGATGGTCGACGACATCGAGCGTCAGCGATGAGACGTTGCTGAGGCTTTTGATCGCCGTCGTTCCGGTCAGCGGGTCGAAGACCTTCACGGAGCCGAACGAGGCGCCGAGATTGACTTTGACGGCCGTGTCCGCAGCCTGAATGGCGGTATCAGTGGACTGGTTCCAGATATCGGGCTCATTCCAGATGGTGATCTGGTAGCTTCCGTCCGATTTTTCCGTCAGCAGGCTGCGGGCCGAGGACGGCAGACCGTCGATCGAATAATTGAGGGTCCCCGTGCTGAAGCTCGCCTTCGCAGCGCCTTCGTCCGCAAGGATTTCGGTCAGATTGTGGACCGCCGTCGCAGCCGGCTTGGCGGAATAGTCGAGATGAAAAAGGCCGAAATGCTTTTCCTGATTGGTGCCCTGCGGATCGGAATAGGCGTCCAGCAGCTCGTAGATGAATGTCTGCTTCGAGCCGAGGGCGGCGCCGTCCATCAGCGTATTGAGCAGGAGTTTTGCCTGCGTCGCTTCACTGACGCCTTCCCAGCCGCCATTGGTATCGGCGGTGAGCGAGGTGTGGTAACCGGTCTCGGTGATCGCCAGCGGCTTGCCCGGATCGGCAGCGCGCTGAACGCCGGATTCCCGGGAAAGCCATGAATATGGCTGGTCGCCATCCTTCGCATAGGTGTGGATCGTCGTGTAGTCGGAGGCCGACGCGACCGTATATCCGGTAAAGCCGAGAACGGGGATATTCTTCAGCAAGGGATCGGCGTTGACCGCGGCAGACAGGTCCTTCTGATAGGCGACCGCTGCGGCCTGGCCGCTCAGGCCCTGATAGCTGACCGGCCAGTTGTTGACTTCGTTCGGGCCTTCGATGCCGACGACCGATCCGGGATGGGCCTGCACGAAATCGTGCAGCCGCTGGGTGACGGTAGCGGGGTCGACTTCCCGCTGGGCGCTGAAGACGAATTGCACGCCGGCTTCGGCGGCATCGCCGAGATGCGTTTGGCCGTTAGGATCGGAGGCGGAGTTGGGGGCGTGATCGCGAACTGTATCAAGGCCAAGATAGTCGAGAGCCTTAACAACTTCTCCGACGTTGGAATATTTTCCGTCGGTGTAGTCGATATGCGTGTCAATTCCAAAGGAACGAATAATATCGTTTATTCTAACGGCTTGAGCCATAAGTTTTTCTCCCGGTTTACGAGGGAATTGGCAATGGGAATGAATCCCCATTTGTTGCCACCAATTCGATTTAATACACGAGGAGGATCGTGCGGAGCTGCCTCGTTAACCATGGTATATTGTTCCGAATGTGGCCCGTTTCGGATTGCATTTATTATGAAATCTGCGCTTGCATTTTTTCGTCCGGCCGGTTGATCATGCCCAAATGGGACGGCTCATAGGCAGAGTCCGGCGAAATCCGGCATGGTTTTGGAGGGTCCGATGACCGTCAATGTTCAATTCCGGTTTCGTAGCGGCTTGCCCTCGATGGCGTTCGACAATGTCCGTCTCCGGGGCAGTTGGGACGAACAAGGCCGCCCCTCGAACGAGTGGACATCTGTTCCAATGCAACGCTCTCGTGACGAGGATGGCTATGATGTCTTTGTCATCCGGGTTCCCTTTCCCGATGACGAGATCGGCACGCATTTTCGCTGGGGGATCGAGTTGGATCGACCCGGCGCTTCAAGTCTTTGGGCGATCGCCGCCGAAATGGACGACGAGGCCTCGACGGGTCGCGAACGCTGCTTCGATCTCCAGCAGGCGATGGCGCCGCAGACCTATTATCTGACATGGATCGGCCGTCTGGGGGCGAATCGGGTTAAAAGGCGCGACGGTGCAGACGGCATTCGTTTTTCGGTCTGGGCGCCGAACGCCAGGGCCGTTTCGCTCGTGCTTGCCGATCCCGCCGTCGGTTACATCGCCGATGACGGCACCGGAACGGTCGCAACCATCAGGATGCGAAGGACCGTCGACGGCTTCTGGAGCGTTGAAACCGGCGAGGACCACGGTCTTTCCGATTTCGACAGCATGGTCGGCACGCCCTATATGTACCGCGTCACGCGGGATGATGGATCGCTCGCCTACCGCACCGATATCTGGTCCCTCATGCAGATCGGCGCGGGAGACTTCGATCCCGATGGAGCGATCTATCACGGATCGCCGGCGGCATTGGACGGACCGCAAAGCTGTTCGGTGGTCTGCGACCCGAAGCGGGTGGTGCTCCCGTCAGGGGAGGAGCTTGCCGCCGAGGCGTTCTGGGCCGACGAATTCGCCGGCGGTCGAAAGCTTCCGGATCGGCTCGAGGATCTGGTGATCTATGAACTGCACGTCGGTGCCCTCGGTTTCGGCAAGGCTGCGCCCGGCACGCTTGATGATGCCATCGCTTTTGTCGAGCATCTCTCAGCGCTCGGCGTCAACGCCGTGGAACTGCTGCCGATTGCGGAATTCGAGACGCGGGCCAACTGGGGTTACGGCACGTCGCATTTCTTTGCCGCCGATCAGGGGGCTGGCGGTACCGATCGGCTGAAGATGTTCGTCAAGGTCTGCCACCAGCGCGGCATCGCCGTCATCCTCGATGTCTGCTACAACCACTTCGATCCGGATGGCGAGCGGGCGCAATGGGCCTACGATTCCAACGATCACACCCGCAATATCTATTATTGGTACGAGGGACGCCCCGGCGATTACGCCGACCCGACAGGCGGCTATATCGACAACATCTCCACGGGATGGGCGCCCCGCTTCGACGAGGAAGCCGTGCGCCAGCTTCTCATTTCGAGCGCGGCATTTCTCGTCTCCGTCTGCCATATCGATGGTTTCCGGCTCGATCAGACAAGTTCGATCCATCAATATCCGGTGCTGCATGCCGATGGCCGGCGCGCCGATCGCGCCGCTGCCTTCGGGGCCAAGTTTCTGAAGCAGTGGACCCGCACGATTCGGCTGATCAAGCCGCAGCTTTTCCTGACGGCCGAGGATTATTCGGACTGGTCGGCGATGACGGAGCCAAGCCTGACCGGCAACGGGCTCGGCTTCGATGCGACCTGGTACGGTGATTTTCATCACAACCTCGTCGAATATCACGGCGGCGCACAGGCGCAGCTGTTGAAGAATGCCGGTTTCGGGGACAAGCGGGCGCTGACCATGTCGTCTCTTGCCGGCGCATTGCAGACGAGCGCGCGATCCAAGGTGGTCTACAATCAGTCGCATGACGATTGCGGCAATCGTGAAGGATCGGCACGGACCGCTGTTATCGCCGTCAATTTCGCGCCTGTTGTCGGCGAGACCAGGGCGTGGGCAGAGGCGAGATCCCGTTTCGCGGCTGCGATGACGCTGCTATCACCGGGGACGCCGATGTTTTTCATGGGCGAGGAAATCGGAGCCCAGAAGCCCTATCGCTACAATGATTTCCTCGAGAACCGGGAGAATATTCTCGGCGAAGCTGATGGCAGTGGGGCAGGGATGCTCAGCTGTTATCGCGATCTGATCGCGCTCAGCATCCGCCAGAATGCCATTCGCTCCCGCAACATCTCCATTCCCCTGGTTCATGATGAAAATCGCGTGATCGCGTTTCATCGATGGAATGACGGCGAGGATTTCCTTGTCGTGGGGTCGCTGAACGACGCTCCCTTCGAACACGGCTATCGGTTGCACAGCGAACGGCTGGGGGACGACCTCTGGGAGGAGATCTTCAACAGCGATTCCCGCAAATATGGCGGCTGGAACATCGGTAACGGCGGCGGAAGAATCAGAGCCACGGCCGGAGTGCTGAATGCCGTGCTGCCGGCATCGGGTGTTCTGGTCTTTCGCAGGCTCTGACGCTTCCGACGTCCGGTATGGTCAGGCAAAGCCGAGCGGCAGGTTTTCCACTTTCCTGTCATTGCCGTAGTCGCGCTCATGCGGCGAGCGACTGCGGCCGTCGCGGCGAGCGGAAAGATCGATCCGGTTTTCGGCAAAGATCCCATCTGGATAGGTGCCGGTGTCATGGTAATCGGCCTCGATCTTGGGTGCAAGGATTTTCAGGATCATCGGGGTTCCTCCACGGCGCAGCATCAACAGTTGGAAAGATTGTCTGGTTCCATTCATAATCCCGCAATTATTAATAAATTAACCATAAATGCCGGTCTTCGGCAAAGGAGATCGCCATTCGCCTATCCGGACAGCCGCGATCGTTCTCAGGACCATTCAATGGACGTTTGACGACGAGGACATCGACGCCAGCATTCCTCGGTCGCGCGGAACAGCCGCGCTGTGTGCGCCAGCACTTCGGCGCCGGCCTCTGTCTCGGCAATCGTGGTTGCCATGCTCTCCAATCCGTCCGCCACCTCAATCAGCGCTGGCAGCATGTCGGCCCGTCCGATCGCTTCGGCCGATCTGGCGAGTTTGCGCAACGCCTCCGAATAGCTCGATATCAATGCGGGTTTCCGATCTGCCGGAATATCGCAGAACGAGCGTTATTCAGCAGGCGACAGAACGAGCTCGCATCCGCATTATTTCTTCCCGAGCCGGTCAATCGTCGCGAGGGCCGGCCGCTTGCATTGAAATGGAACTCCGGACCTGGGTGGCCGTTGAGGTGCATGAACACAGGAGGTTTCCATGCAGCTGATCGATACTCGGGTGACACAAGCCGGCGACATCTTCACCGTCGAATTCCTGGGCGAGGGAGGAGAATCGATTTCTGTCAAAATCGACAACTCCCATGGCGAGCTCGACGACACGACGGCGGTCGACCACGCCAAGGTCATGATGGTTCAGCTGACCGCCTTTGCCGGCGGCGAAGCAGACGGCAGCATCAACCGTTACGATGCCTTGAGCAACGGCAATTTCGACGAAGGCAGCAAGGGCCTGATCGGCCAGCCGAGCGCGCGTTCGGCCGGCGACAGGCAAACGCTGGAAGAGGAACTCGATGAAGGCCTCGAGGACAGTTTTCCCGCAAGCGACCCTGTATCGGCAACGGTATCGTCCATTCCCGCAAACGCGCCACGGCACTGATTGCAACGCAATGTTGCAAGCGCCCGCATGTTCTTAATTCCAAACACGGCCAAGGCTGCTCCGGTTTTCACGAGCTGTCTTGGTCTGCATGACAGATTGATGTCAAAACTGAGAAACAGCTGAAAACCTCAGCTGTGTGATTGACATGGGAGCCTTCTAGAGAGGGCACGAGAAGGGAGCGCCCGTGACGCGCTGCCGAGGTCTCGGAGACGCGCGCCCCATGAAAATCATTCAGATCACCGACACCCATTTCAGTCCCGGCAAGCCGCATTTCAACGGCAACTGGGCACCGCTTCTGACCTGGATCGAAGAGACCGGCGCAGACCTGATCGTTCATACCGGCGATCTCACCGTCGACGGCGCCGACAAAGATGCAGACATCACCTTTTCGATGGATCTGATGCGCCAGGTGTCGATCCCGATGCTGATCGTCCCCGGCAATCACGATGTCGGCCACCTCAAGGGATCGGATCAGCCCGTCAATGCCGAGAGGCTGTCCCGCTGGCGCAGCCTTGCCGGCGACGACCGCTGGCTGGAGGATGCGGCCGGCTGGCGCTTCATCGGGTTGAATTCGCTGCTTCTCGGTCATGAGGATGACGAGGAGGACGCCCAGTTCGAATGGCTCTGCCAGGCGCTTTCCGACAGGGAAGGGCGACGCGTTGCGCTTTTTGCGCACAAGCCGCTATTCGTAGACGCGCCAGATGAAGGCGATACCGGATATTGGAGTGTTCGCCCGTCTGAGCGCCGGCGGCTCTACGATCTGATCGCTGCCCATGACGTGGCGCTGTTTGCAAGCGGCCATCTCCACTGGGCCTGGCAGGGTCGCTTCGACAATACCCAGCTGACATGGGGTCCGTCGGCCGCCTTCATCATCGACAAGATGGAGCGCGAAATGCCGGGCGAGCGCCTGATCGGTGCCGTTGTCCACGAGTTCGATACTGCTGTCGAAAGCACGATCATCGCCGTTCCCGGCATGACTGCGCATGTACTCGACGATGTCGTGCACGAGGTCTATCCCCAGGCGCTCAAGCAGCGGGAACCCGCCGAATGAGCGCGCTCTCGCTTCGCGGCATCAGCAAGGCTTTCGGCAGCAACCAGATCCTTGATGGCGTCAGCCTGGATGTCGGCGCCGGCGAATTCATCGCGCTGGTCGGCCCCTCCGGCTGCGGCAAGAGCACGCTGCTGCGCGTCCTTGCCGGCCTCGACCATGCCGACCAGGGCGAAATCCTGATCGGCGGGCTGGGTATGTCCGGCGTTGCGGCTGCCGACCGCAACATCGCCATGGTCTTTCAGTCCTACGCGCTTTATCCGCACCTGACGGCCTCTGAAAATATCGCCGTGCCGCTGGCGATGCGCCGGCTGTCGAGGATGCAGCGGCTGCCCTTCATCGGGTCGCTGATGCCGGGTCAACGCGCCACCCGCGCGGCGATTGCCCGCGACGTCAAGGATATGGCGGCATCGCTGAAGATCGACCACCTGCTTGACCGCAAGCCCGGTCAGATGTCGGGCGGCCAGCGTCAGCGCGTGGCGCTGGCCCGCGCCATGGTGCGCCAGCCGAGCATCTTCCTGATGGACGAACCGCTCTCCAATCTCGATGCCAATCTGCGCGTTCACGCCCGCGGCGAGATCGTCGACCTGCATCGCCGCGCCGGCGTGCCGACGCTCTATGTCACCCACGACCAGGCGGAAGCGCTTTCCATGGCCGATCGTGTCGCCGTGATGATGGGCGGAAAGCTGCTGCAGATCGCCAGCCCCGAGGTCATCTACGATGACCCCGCCCATATCGAGGTCGCTCGCTTCATCGGCCAGCCGCGCATCAATCTGCTGCCGGCCTTTGCCGAAGGCGGCGTCATTTTCTGCGGCGGCCTGCGCCTGATGCTTGAAAACGCAGCCGACGGGAAGACGCCGGTCACGCTCGCTATTCGCCCGGAATTCGTTTTTCTCTCCAAGAGCCGGCATGACGGCCTTGCCGCCCGGATTGAACGCGTCGAATTCCTGGGCTCCGAGGTCATTCTCCATTGCCGGCTCGACGCGATCGGCGAGACTATCGTCGCCAAGGTTCAGCCCTCCGAAGCCTCGGGCCTCGCGGCCGGCGATCCGGTCGGGCTGCGGCTTTCGCCCGGTCGCACGCTGATCTTTGCCGAGGACGGCAGCCGGCTGGCCGGCAGCGTTGCAACAGGCGATGCCGGGCTGATTGCGGGCGACTCTCAACGGGAGAGGGCGCATGGCTAGTATCGTCTCCATGGCCGTGGGGTACGATGCCGCCGTTGCGCATCGGCGCAGCGAGGCCCGTATCGCCTGGATGCTGGTGATGCCGGCGATGATCCTGCTGTCTCTCTTCGTGCTTTTGCCGGTTGTATCAGTCATCGTGCTCGGCTTTACCGATTTCGAACTCGGCTACAGCAAGTTTCGTTTCGTCGGCTTCGAGAATTACGCGCACTTGATCACCGACCGCACGTTTCGCAAGTCGCTGTGGAATACGACGGTCTATACGGCGATCGTCGCACCAATTTCGATCCTTCTCGGCCTTGCCATCGCCATGCTGATCGAGAGCGAGACGAAGGCGCGCAGCTTCTTCCGCACTGCCTATTTCCTCCCGGTCGCCTCGCTGATCGTCGCCATGGCGACCGTCTGGCAATACATGTTCCACCCCACAATCGGGCCGCTCAACGCACTGCTCGCCCTCGTCGGGATTCCCGGCCCGAACTGGCTCGGCAGCTCCGGCACGGTGCTTTACAGCCTGTCGATCATCGGCGTCTGGCAATCGGCCGGCTTCAACATGGTGCTGTTCCTGGCCGGGCTGACGGCGATCCCGCGCGAGCTCTATGCGGCCGCCGAGGTGGACGGCGCCAGATCCGCCCTCGACCGTTTTCTGCTGGTGACCTGGCCGATGCTCGGACCGACGACGCTCTTCGTCATCACCATCAGCATCACCAATTCAGTCAAGGTCTTCGAGACTGTGAAGACGCTGACTGAGGGCGGCCCGAACAAGGCGTCGGAGGTGCTGCTCTTCACGATCTACCAGGAAGGCTTCGTCTATCTGCGCGTCGGTTATGCCTCGGCGATGACGGTGGTCTTTTTGCTGATCCTGGTGGTGCTGATGTTCCTGCAGTACCGCATTCTCGATCGCCGGGTGCATTACACATGATGACGAGCGCTTTTTCCCTCGGCAGGATCATCCGCCTGACCCTGCTTTCGCTCGGCGCGATCATCTTCCTGTCGCCCTACGTTTTCATGATCTCGACGGCTGGCAAGGCCCAAAGCGACATTTTCACCTCGTCGCTGTCGCTGATCCCGGCGCATCTCACCTATGCCGAGAATTTCGCCAAGGCCTTGAGCCGGGTGCCGATGGCGCGGCTCTTGTGGAACGGCGTCGTCGTCTGCGGGCTGATCTTCTTCTTCCAGGTGCTGGTGGCGATCCCTTGCGCCTACGCCATGGCAAAGCTGCGCTTCGGCGCCGCCCGCGCCATGATGGTGCTGGTCATGCTCGGCCTTCTGGTGCCGATCCATGCGACCGCGCTGCCGCTCTATGTTGCCTTCGACCGCGCCGCGCTGCTCAACAGCTATGCCGCCCTTGTCGCGCCCTTCACCATTTCGGTCTTTGCGATCTTCATGTTCCTGCAGTTCTTCCGCGCCATGCCTGATGATCTGATCCATGCCGCGCGTCTCGACGGCATGTCGGAACTCGGCATCGTCGCCCGCGTCATCGTGCCGAATGCCTGGCCGGCGGTTACCGCCTTCGCCATCTTCTCGGTCGTCGCGCACTGGAACGATCTCTACTGGCCGCTGATCGTCATCAGCAAGCAGGACTATGCCACACCACCGCTGGGCCTGATGTATTTCCGCGCCGCCGAGGCCGGCGACGACTACGGCGCGCTGATGGCGGCGACCCTCATCATTACCCTTCCCCTCGTCATCGCCTTCCTGCTTGCGCAGAAGCGCTTCGTCGAGGGCATCACCATGACCGGTCTCAAAGGCTGACCGGTTTCAACCCAGGAGAACGAGCGATGAAACATATCACCCAGCTTCTCGCCGCAGCGGCCGTCTCGATGGCAATCGCGCTTCCCGCGCACGCCGAGACGACGTTGACGGTTCACTACCCGATGCCGGGCTTCTTCAAGGACGTGATGGACACGATCTCGAAGAAGTTCATGGAAGAAAATCCTGACATCAAGATCCAGTTTGCCAGCCCGTCGGCCACCTATGAAGAAGGCATCCAGACGATCCTTCGCCAGGTCGGCACCAGCGAAATGCCCGATATCACCTTCATCGGCCTCAACCGCCTGCGCATGCTCGATGAGCGCGACGTCGCCGTCGATCTCGGCCCGCTCGTCCAGAAGGATGGCAACATGGCCGAGCAGGGCTTTTCCGACACGATCCTCAAGCTCGCCCAGGTCAAGGGCAAGCAGGTGGGCCTCGCTTTCGCGACCTCCAACCCGATCATGTATTACAACGCCGATCTCGTGAAGGCGGCCGGCGGCGACCCTGAAAATCCGCCGAAGACCTGGGACGAGGTCATCGCGCTCGGCGGCAAGATCAAGGCGCTCGGCAACGGTGTCGACGGCATCGATTTCCGCTGGCAGGGCGACGACTGGATGTTTTCGGCACTGCTCTTCGGCGCCGGCGGCAAGATGCTGAGCGACGACGAAAGCAAGGTCGCCTTCAACGGTCCGGAAGGCCAGAAGGCCGTCGAGGTCCTGCATCGCCTGGTCACCGAAGGCGGCATGCCTGTGTTCACCAAGGCCGCCGGCGAGCAGGCTTTCGCAGCCGGCAAGGTCGGCTTCGAGTTCCAGACGACAGGCGCGCTGCGCAATACGATCAAGAATGTCGGCAACAAGTTCGATCTGCGCACCGCCAAGATCCCGCTGATCGATCCGGCGAACGGACATCTGCCGACCGGCGGCAATGCCGTCGTCATCCTGACGCATGACGCCGCCAAGCAGGATGCCGCCTGGAAGTTCGCCAAATTCGCCGCCGGTCCCTATGGCGCTTCCGTCGTCGTGCCCGGCACCGGCTATGTCCCGAACAACGAGCTTGCCGCAAAGTCGGCCGATTATCTCGGCGACTTCTACAAGCAGAACCCGCTATTCCAGGCAGGCCTCAGCCAGATGCCGGTGATGATCCCGTGGTATGCCTTCCCCGGCTCGAACGGCGTCAAGGTCACGCAGACGATCGTCGACAATCTCTCGCGCATCGTCGACCAGTCGGCCGAACCGAAGGAAGCGCTCGATGACGCAGCCGCTGACGTCGAGGACATGCTGCCGCGCAGCTAAGCGCCTCATCGGGCAATAGGTTAGGGGCCGCCACGCCGCGCGTGTGGCGGCCTTCCTGCTTCGCAAGCTTTAGATGGCACACACCGTGCCGCCGCGGCGCAACGTATGGGCGACATCGAGATGGCGGGCGGGGGCGGCGTTCTCGGCCATGTCGAGAAGCAGCGAGGCAGCGGTCGCGCCCATGCTGGCATCCGGCATTTCGATGGTCGTCAGCGGCGGATCGATCAGCCTGCCGATGGCGATGCCGTCGAAGCCGGCGACCGAGACATCCCCAGGCACCGACAGCCCCTCGCGCTTCAGCGCGCCGATGACGCCGAGTGCTAGCAGATCGTTGGAGGCGATGATCGCCGTCGGTGCAAGCGCGCTCATCGTGACGCCAAGATCGAGCTGGTCATAGCCGCTGACGAAGGGGATCTGCACGGCATCGAGCGGCGCGAGCCCGCTTTCCGCCATGGCGTCGAGATAACCCCGGTGGCGAAGCCGCGCGCGGTCGGAGGCGGCGAAATTGCCGGAGAGAAACAGAATGCGGCGATGGCCCTTGCTGATCAGGAATGTCGTGATCACGCGGCCGGCGCCGCGGTTATCCGCGGTGACGGCCGCCGGAAACTGCGCTGTCGGCAGGTTGTTGAGCAGCACGGTCGGCGGCAGCTTCGCAAGCAGCGCCTCGCTGGTCGATGGATCGCAGACCGTGAGGATCAGCCCGGTCGGCCGGTCGTTCAACAATGCGGCGACGGCATCGGCCTCGCGCGCCGGATCGTAATTCGACTGGGCGATCAAGACGCCATGGCCGGCCACCAGCATGCGGTTCTGGATACTCGACAGCGAGGAGGCGAAGACCGGATTGGTGATGCTGGGGATCAGAACGCCGACCACGGGCCTGCGTCCGAGCCGACCGGTGGACAGGCCGGCCGGGCGATAGCCGAGTTCCGCAGCCGCACGGCGCACCTTGCGAACCATCAGATCGCTGGCCGGGCCGTTGCGGTTGAGAACACGGCTTGCGGTCGCCAGCGAGCATCCTGCCCGGAATGCGACCTGCTCCAACGTCGCCATCGAAAGCGCCTCCTGGTGACAGCATCGAGGCGCAATCCTTTAGGCGGGTTCGATGACATTGGTCTGACACTCAGAGCATGATGCCGAAAAGTGTGAGCGGTTTTCGGACGACATCATGCTCTAACTCTTTAATTGAGAACAGGATTCAGATTTTAGGCCGACCGGGCCTAAAATCATCCTGTTCTAAGCAGAGTTATCTACTTCTTATTCATTTCATTCATTCATTCACATGGAAGTTGCTGGGGAATGCAACCTGTGGAATAGTCAAGTTGACGCTATCTACCCTCTTCATTCTCATCACCTGGACAAGAATGTCTCACAAAAAAATGGAATGCTCCACGGCGTGGTGGTTTTTTGCGACGGCCTCGCTCGTTGCAAACTTCGCGTTGCCAGCCTATGCGGACACCCCGTCCGTGCCCTGGCCACAAACGCAAAGCGACATCCAAGCCGAGTCCGATGTGCATTTCGGCACGCTCGCCAACGGTATGCGGTTTGCGATCACGCGCAATGCCACGCCGCCCGGACAGGCAGCTATCCGCTTTCGCATTGGCTCCGGTTCGCTCGACGAAAACGAAGACCAGCAGGGCCTGGCGCATGTTCTCGAGCACATGGCCTTCAAGGGTTCGACACATGTCGCCGAAGGGGAGATGATCCGTATCTTGCAGCGCAAGGGCTTGGCCTTTGGACCGGACACCAACGCCCATACCTCTTATGACGAGACCGTCTATGCGCTCGATCTGCCCGAGGTCGATGCAGACACGATTTCGACGGGCCTGATGCTGATGCGAGAAACGGCGAGCGAGCTGACCCTCGATGCCAGCGCTTTTGATCGCGAACGCGGCGTCATTCTGTCGGAGGAGCGGCTGCGCGACACGCCGCAGTATCGCGCGTCACTCGGAATCATGAATTCGCTGCTCGCCGGCCAGCGCGCGACCATACGCGCGCCGATCGGTAAAGCCGACATCATCAGCAATGCGCCCGTGGACCTCGTCCGTGATTATTACCGGGCCAATTACCGACCCGACCGGGCAACGCTGATAGTGGTGGGCGATATCGACCCCGCTGCCATGGAAGTCGAAATCCGGCAGCGCTTCGGCGACTGGAAGGCCGTGGGTCCGGCGCCGACAAAAGCGGATCTTGGCGCGCTGGTGACGAAGGGCGAAAGCGCCGAGGTCATCGTCGTTCCCGGCGGCATGACCAGCATACAGATCGCCTGGACGCGTCCCTATGACGCCGCGCCTGACACCTTCGCCAAGCGCCGCGCTGGGCTTATTGAGGATCTCGGTTTTCTGGTGCTCAAACGTCGGGTGAGCGCCGTGGCCAGCAAGGCGGATGCCCCTTTCATCAGTGCGGACGTCGGCTCCCAGGATCTCCTCGATTCCGCCCATATCGTCCTGATCGCGGCGAATTCGGAGCCGGACAAATGGCAGGCGGCGCTCACGGCCATTGACCAGGAACAGCGCCGAATCCAGGAGTTCGGCGTTGCGCAGGCGGAGATCGATCGCGAAATCCGCGAATATCGCTCGGCCCTGCAGGCTGCTGCGGCCGGAGCCGCGACGCGGATGACCACCGACATTGCTTCCATGTTGGCTCGCAGCGTCGATGACGATCAAGTCTTCACCTCGCCCGCCGAAGACCTCTCAATGTTCGAGACCATGACGAGCGGCGTCACGGCGGACGAGGTCAATCGGGCCTTGCAGCCTGCTTTCTCCGGCAACGGTCCGCAGGTCGTGCTACAGACCGACCAATCACCTAAGGGCGGGGCCGAAACGGTTCGGCAAGTCTATGACGCTTCAAATGCCATTGCCGTCTCGGCACCATCCGGTGCAACTGACGTCGCCTGGCCCTACACCCATTTCGGCGAACCGGGCGCTGTGGTCGAACGCCGTGCGGTTGAAGATCTCGGCTTGACCATGGTGCGCTTTTCCAACGGCGCACGGCTTACCGTCAAGCCAACCAGGCTGCGTGCCAACGAAGTGCTGGTGCGCGAAGATATCGGCCGCGGCCGACTGGACCTGCCGCGCGACCGTTCCGCCGCGATCTGGGCATCTCCGGCCGTCGTGCTGTCTGGCGTAAAGGCCATGGATTACCAGGATATACAGAAAGCGCTGACGGCCAACATTGTCGGCGTCGACTTCTCGGTTGGCGACAGTTCCTTCCGGTTCGACGGTCGTACACGGACTGAAGATCTTGCGACGCAGCTGCAGCTGATGAGCGCATATACCTCCGATCCCGCCTATCGCCCCGAGGCGTTCAAGCGTGTGCAGCAGGCCTATTTGAGCGGCCTCGATCAGTATGACGCGTCGCCTGGCGGCGTTTTCAGCCGCGATTTCGCAGGTCTCGTGCATTCCGGCGACCCGCGCTGGACCTTCCCCGACCGCGCGCAGTTGTCCGCCGCCAAGCCAGACGAATTCGAGGCGCTCTTCCGGCCTATGGTTTCCAATGGTCCCATCGACATCACCATCGTTGGCGACGTGACGGTGGACGACGCAATCCGGCTGACGGCTGAAACCTTTGGCGCTTTGCCGCCGCGCCCGGAGACGGGGTCGAGCAACGCTCGGGACGACGTGCATTTTCCGGCAACGACCGAGAAACCCGTTTTACAGACCCATAGCGGCAGGGCAGATAATGCCGCCGCCGCCGTAGGGGCTTCCATCGGCGATTTGCTCTCCGATCTGCCGCGATCCTTCACCGCCAATATTGCCACCCAGATTTTCCAAAACAGATTGATCGACCAGTTTCGCATTGCGGAAGGGGCAAGCTATGCCCTGCAGGGCGATGTTGAACTTTCAAGAGAAGTTCCCGGCTACGGCTACGCATATTTCTACGTCGAGACCGACCCGGCAAAGGTTGCGCGCTTCTATGCACTTGTCGACGAGACCGCCAATGATCTGCGGTCGCATGATGTGTCCGAAGACGAGCTCGCGCGCGCCCGGGAACCCATCATCGAGACATTGAAGCATCAGCAGCAGAGCAACGAATATTGGATCGCATATCTGCACCACGCCCAGACGGACTCGCGTCGTTTGGACCGGATACGCGATAGTCTCAGCGGCTACGGCAAGGTCACCGCCGGGGATATCCGCGCGTTTGCCGCGGCCTTTTTCAGCCCGGAAAAATTCTGGAAATTCGAAGTGCTGCCGGTGGCTGTACGATAGGTGGTGAACACCGCTCAGGACCGGCGTTTGACCACACGCATGTTCATCTCCGAGCGAAGCGCGAAGCCGTGTGTCTTGTAAAGCGAAATGGCGGATGTGTTCGCCGCATAGGCATGCAGATAGGCCGTGTCGCCGCTGGATGCGATTTCGCTGGCGACGAAACGGAAGAGCAGGGTGCCGAGGCCGCACCCCTGGAAATCGGGATGGGTGCAAAGCCCGCTGAGCTCGATGAAGCCAGTCTGCCGCATCCGCTGCCCGGCCATCGCCACCAGGCGGCCCTCGCTTCTGATCCCCCAGAAGCTGCCGAGGCTCTGGGCTCGCAGGGTGAACGGCCCGGGTTTGGTCAGTGTCGCCAAATCAAGCATGTCGGCGGCATCGGTCTCCGTCAGGGGCTCGATGCGGGGATCTGAAATCCTCTCATGGGGCCGCTCGGCTACCATCTGGACCACCGATGCTTCCGTGACGACGGCAAGACCCGGTGGAATAGCGATCGGACCTGATTCGACGAGGATCATGCTCTCCGCCCGCGAAGGCAGGTTCTCCAGGGCGTCGAGGCTCTCCGGCGTGTCGTCGGCGGACGCCGCGAAGGGGACGATGGACGGGGGGTAGCGCCGCGCGGACTTGCCGCCTTCGGCAAGATCGGTATGGGCGGTCTCCAGCGCGCTCCAGATCGGCCGGTCGAGAATATGTTTCATCATGTTTCCTCCTTGACAGGGCTGCGGCGCGCAAGCGGTGCCACCGCAAGCCCGTCCTCGATAGCGGCCAGCTGTTCGAGGATCGGTCCATCGAGATCGCCGCAGAGATCGGCAACGGCGGCGGCGATGCGCGGCCAGATCACCTTCTTTGAATGATCGATGAGGTCCTGTCCCTTGTCGGTCAGCGAGACCAGTCTGCGACGCTGATCATCCGGTGCCGGCTGCATGTCGACGTAACCGAGTTCCAGAAGCTGGCCGATGGTTCGGGTTGCGCCGGGCTGGGTGATGCCCACCGCCTGCGCAAGCTCGCCGATCGTCAGCGGCCCGGCCCGGTCGATCGCCGCAAGGAACGGATACTGGCCCGCTTGGATGCTCAGACCGGCCTCGTCGATGACCTGCTGCGTATCGGCCTGCAACCTCTCACCGATGCGCCGCAGCCGGCTGCCCATGCACAGAAACCCAAGCGTTCGGACCACATCCTCGACCATGCCGATCTCCATTTGTATGGGATGTTATATAACATGTTATGGATTAAATCGCAATTCTTCTGCGGAAGGGGCCGGCATATGAAGCCGGGGGCAGGGCGGCACGAACAAGTGCCTCGATCAGCCTCGCCATCTCCTAGCCATCAGCAGCACCACCAGCACACAGCTGAGCAGGCCAAGGGATAATGGCAGGCCCTGATGTCCGATCAGTTGCATCGCCAGGCCTGTTGCCGGCGAGCCGACGATGCCGCCGATACCCCATACCAAGGCGAAGGCCGCGTTACCGGCGATCAGAGCTTGGCCGGTGAACCGCTCGCCGAGTTGGATCAGCGACAGGGTGTAGATCCCGAACGAGACTCCGCCCCAGGCGAAAACCAGCGGCCAGATCAGCCAGGTGGTGAAGACCGGCGGCAGCAGCAGGCAGCCGGTGAGACAAGCCAGGACGCAGAATAGCATCGTCCGCGTCGAGCCGAACCGTTCGGCGATGCGCCCGAGCAAAATCTGCAGCACGGCATTACCGGCGATGAAGCAGGTGATGAGCGACGCGATGCGCTCTTCGGCGCTGCCGAGCGCTGCGCCATAGACCGCGAACAGGGAAAGCAGGATCTGCTCGAAGGCGGCAGCCGTGAAAACCGCAAACAACATCAGCGGCGCCAGTGGGAAGAAACCGCCGACCGATGTTGCCTCGCCTTCATCAGGCATGCCGGGCAGACGAGGGGCGACCGCAAGCACGATCAGGCCGCAGAGGAGGAAGGCCGTTATACCAATCATGAAGGGTGGCCAACCCTCGGCGCCGGTAAGGCCGAGCGACAGTGGGCCGATGGCGAATCCAGCCGAAACGATCGATGAATAGAGGCCCATGATACGGCCCCGGCGTGGCGCCGGCGTGAGCGAGATCAGCCAAGTCTCGCTGATCACGTAAAGCGGATTGGCGAAGAAGCCGAGCAGGAAGCGCAGCAGCATCCAGGCCCATACGTGCTGCATCCAAGCAATTGCAAACAGGGTGAGGGCGGCCAGGATCGAACACAGGATCGCAAGCCGTCCTCCGCCGGCACGCCGCGAAAGCGCCGGAATGAACGACGCTGATATAATGAAACCCAGCGGCGTCATCGCCGCCGACAAGCCGATCAGGCCGGATGTCGTTCCTTGCCGCTCTAGGATGAAACTCAGCAGCGGATAGGTCAGCCCCTGTGCCACGGCGAACACCGTGACGGTCGCGATGATACCCGCCATAGCGGCCCAGGGGATCCGATCCCTGCGTGGTGATGTGATGCTTTCGGCAGTCAAGCAGATGTCCTCGTCAGACCGTATGGTTGAAGGTCCGGGTAAGCCTCAAGGTCAATGAGGATGAATTCTGCAAGGAGGCGGGGAGCGTCGTACTTAAGTTTTTCCAAAAAGTTCTCAAAAACGTCCAAAGGGACTAAACAGGTCAGCATCAAATTTTGCCCCGACCGCAAGCCATCACCACCAAAATTCCGCCGGACATCATCAGGACCATCTGGAATGATCGCTTCACCTTCCTTTCTCGGCTTTCCCGATCTCCTTGCCGATGGGCGTTTGCCCCGTGTGGTGATCTTCGCAGCCGCTCACGGCAGCACCTATCCCGGCAAGGACAGCAGCGGCTACGCCCTGGCCGCTCATGCGATCCGCGCTGCGAGCCAGGACGATGCCCCGCTCGTCGAGCACTGGGATTTCGATCTCGGAGGGCCGCTGTTCGACGGTGGGCCGGTCTCATGCATCGACGCCGGCGACATCCGGACCACCGTGCACGATAATGCTGGCAACCGGGCCCGGATCGAGGCGAAGACGCGCGAGGTGCTGGAATTGCCGGCTATCCCGATCCTGCTCGGCGGCGACTGTTCCGTGACCTTTCCCTTCCTCACTGGCTTTGCGGATCAAGGCCCGGTCTGGGTCCTGCAGATCGACGCCCATATCGACTGGCTCGATGAGGTGCATGGCGAGCGCTACGGCTATTCAAGTCCGATGCGTAGGGCGAGCGAGATGCCGCATGTCGCCGGCATGGTGCAAGTCGGTCTTCGTAGTGTCGGCAGCGCGCGCGCCACCGACGTCGAGGCGGCTCGGCACTATGGCAGCCGCTTCGTGACCGCTCGTGAGGTTCACGCTGAGGGCGTCGAAGCTGCCCTCCAGCATATTCCGGAAGGAGCCCAGGTCGTCGTCACCCTCGATTGCGACAGCATCGATCCCAGCATCATGCCGGGCGTGGCGGCGCGTACTCCTGGCGGTCTCACCTACACTGAGGTGATCGACCTGATCGCGGGCCTCGGCAGGCGGGCCAGGATTGCAGGATTCGACCTTGTCGAGCTCTATCCTCCCGCCGACATAGACGGCCTGTCGGCGCTGACCGCCGCGCGCATTCTCGTCAATGCGGTCGGCGCCATCGTCCGGCAAGATTGAAACCCTGCTTCCTCTGGCAGCAAGCAGTGCATGGTGCTGTGCATTTTCGCTTCCAGAGCAATTCCAGGAAAAGTGCGAAGCGGTTTTCCATCCGGAATTGCGTAAAAACAAAAAGCCAGAGCGGCCCTGCGCTTCCATCAAAAGCTGAACCGCTCTAGGCGACCTTGCCCAGACGCGGCTCCGTCCCAGACAGGAGTCGGCGAATGTTAGCGCGATGTCGTGCAATCACGTAAATGCCGCCTGCGATCACCAGCAGCCGATACGGCAGCGGCTGCTCCAGGCCGCAGACGAGAGCGATTGCCGTCAACGCCGCCAGCATCGAGCTCAGGGAAACAATCCTGGAGATAGCCAGCGCAACGCCGAAAACCATCACAGCACCTAAACCTACGGGCCATGACATCGCCAGCAGCACGCCGAGCCCCGTCGCAACCGACTTGCCGCCCGTAAAGTTGACCCAGACCGAACGGCCATGCCCCAACAACACGGGAAGTCCCGCCAGGCAAACAGCCCAAGGCGCCGAGCTTTGCAGATCAAGCGCCGTCGGTGGCGTGGTTGATGAGACTGTCGAGAACCAGGGATAAAACCAGCGGGCAAAGATGACTGCTCCCACACCTTTCAGCACATCGACCAGCAGAACCGCCAATGCGGGCCATTTGCCCAGCGTTCGCAATACATTCGTTGCTCCGGTGGATTTGGAGCCATGCTCCCGGATATCGATGCCCTTGAGCAGCTTGCCTGCCAGATAGCCCGTGGGTGTGGAACCGAGGAGATAGGCGATCGCCAATCCAACTGCACCCGCTAACCAGAAAACCATGGGAGTCACCTCGACGCTCTATTTTCAGGCAGTCATTGTTTAGTCGTTACCGCCATCAGCCACTGGAACACGATTTATACTGCGCGCACCCTCGATACCACGCGGCCTAAGCGGACGAACAGTTCCATCCAAGCTTTAAAGACTCTAGGATGCGCCCTATGCAGGGGTCACGCTTTGCCTTTGGTCCGTTTGTGCTTGATCCGGGGGCTGGAACGCTCCTTCGGAACGATGAACCCGTTGCCGTTGGCCATCGCGGGGTAAAGCTGCTTACAGCACTCGTCGCGCGGCCCGGCGAAATCCTCGGCAAGGCCGAGTTGATGGATGCGGCCTGGCCGGGCAGGATCGTCGAGGAAGGCAACCTCACGGTCCAGATCGCGCAGCTGCGCAAGCTGCTTGGTCCGGCTACCGATGGCGGTGAATGGATCTCCACGGTGCCGCGCGTCGGCTACCGCTTCATAGGCGCCATCAATCAGCTCGGCGGCTTGAAGCGAAAAGCTTTGCCGCTGCCCGACAAACCATCGATATCAGTGCTGCCCTTCCTCAATATCAGCAACGATCCCGAACAGGAATCCTTCGCCGATGGGCTGACCGAAGACCTGATCACAGACCTCTCCAGGATACCGGGCCTGTTCGTCATCGCCCGTAACTCGGCCTTCGCCTACAAGGGAAAGGCGATGGATGTGCGCGAGATCGCCGAGGAGCTTGGCGTGCGCTACCTGCTGCAGGGCAGCGCAAGACGCGTCGAGGCGCGCGTGCGCATCAATGCTCAGCTGGTCGATGCGGCAAGTGGCGATCATCTATGGGCGGAACGCTTCGATCGCAGCCTGGACGATGTCTTTGCCGTTCAGGACGAGGTGACGGCCAAGATCGTCGAGGCGCTGCTCGGCCGGCTGCGCGCACCGCCGCCGCGCAACCGGCCTAAAAATATCGAGGCTTACGATCTCTGCGTGCGGGCGCGCAGGCTGATGGATGACACGCCGCTTGCGGCGCGGGAAGCGCATCTGATGCTGACGCGCGCGATTTCGCTCGATCCCGACTATGCCGAGGCCTATCGCTGGCTTGCCATGAACCACTGGATGGGAGAGGTGCATTCCGCCGGACCAACGCAACCCACCCGAAGCCTTGCTTTGGAGCTGGCGCGCAAGGCCGTCGCGATCGACCCCAATGACGCCGGCTGTCGCTGGGTCCTGGCTTATCTGCTCGCCTATGAGCGCAGCTTTGCCGAGGCTGATGCGGGATTCGCCAAGGCGATCGAACTCGACCCGAACGAGGCCGACACCTTTGCGGCATTATCCGACATCACGGTCCTGGCTGGGCGGGTCGGGGAGGGCCTTGAGCATATCGCCAAGGCTTTCCGGCTAAACCCGTTTCCGGCAAGTTGGTACTATCTGGCGCTCGGCCAGGCGCAATATGCCGCCGGCCAATACCAAGCCGCTGTCGAGACGCTGCGCAGCGACGAGACCTATCGCACGAGCTCACGCCGTTTCCTGGCAGCAAGCCTTGCCCAGCTCGGCCGGCTCGACGAGGCGCGCGCCGAGGTCGAACTGTTCCTCGTCGCCAACCCGCGTTTTTCAATCCGCCACTGGGCTGCGACCGAGCCATTTCGCGACGCTCGGACGCTTGCGCATTTCATCAATGGCTACCGCAAGGCAGGTCTTCCCGAGTAACACCGGCGCGTCTCAAAGACGGCCGGCCGGCCGTCTCCCGCGTCATCGATAAAGACCTGTCCGCGAGGCTCTGCATCGTCGCAGAGCCTCCGCGGATATGATAGGATCGGGATGCGTTGACCACGGGAGGGGAAAATGCGCCGAGTCCTTCTGTCTCTGATCCTTTGCGCGCAGTCCGCATCGATGTCGGCGGCGTCTGGGCCTGTCGTCTTCCACACCGCTTCGTTCGGTAGCAGCCGCTCGGTCAGTCTCGGTCTGGCCGGGGGCGGGCCTGCCCGCGATCCCGCCTTTGATTTCGACGTCGTCATCACACTCTCGGAATTCGACGGTGGCGGGACAGTGATCTATCGGGACGGAGGAAGACACGAGGCGAGCGTGCGCTGCGTTTCGCCCGCCATGGTGCGGATCAATTCCGCCGACTATACGGTTGACGTGTCGGCGCGGTCGGGAACCGACTGGAAGCATGATCTCTGGGCAGCGCTCTGCGCCGCTCCAGTTTCCTGAGCGGCATCTCGGCCTTGATTGACCGAGGGCATCAGGCCTTCCGGGGACGAACCTCCATGAACACGTATGGCGCGCCGGTTCCCGAGGGGACCGCATACACCGCATAAGACGCCTGCGGATCGTCGCCCATTCCCAAGGAGCCAGGTGGCATGCCCGGCACGGCCAGCCCTCGGACTGGCGGCCGCTCGTGCAACAGCCGTTGGACGGCCTCGATCGGCACGTGTCCCTCGAGGTAGTATTTCTCGATGACGGCGGTGTGGCACCCCTGCACCTCGACCGGTACGCCCAACTGCGCCTTCAGCGCTGCAAGGTCGTCGGTGTCGCGGGCGACAACCGAAAATCCCGCTGCCGCCATTGCCTTCGACCATTCATGGCAGCAGCCGCAGCTGGGATCCTTGTAGACCGTCATCGTCGCCGGCGCGGCGGCATATGCCCATCTGCCAAAGAACGCCAGGGCGGATGCCGCCATTGCAATGAAGCTTCTCCTGTACATCGTCTCCACTCCGTGATGTCCTGCCGCCCGGATCGAGGCCGGGCGGCAGGCGCCCACTATTTTACTTCGGTGACGGTCAGCTTGCCATTCACGCGTTCGGCGACGAACTCGATGTTCGAGCCTTCCTTCAGTCTTTCCAGCAGGGCCGGGTCTTCGACCCGGAAGACCATCGTCATCGCAGGCATGTCGAGGTTCTTCAGATCCTCATGCTTGATGGTGACCTTCTTCGCCTTGGTGTCTACCTTGTTGACGACACCCTTGGTGAATTCCTGGGCGAACGCGCCGAAGGCCGCGCTGGCAGAGAGCAGGGCGGCCAGGCTGATTTTGATCATGGCAGTTTTCATGTTCTTGGCTCCTTTTTTGCGGATTATTTCCCAGCGACGGTGACGTCGCCGTGCATGCCGGCTTCGTAGTGGCCAGGGATCAGGCAGGCGAACTTGAACTCGCCGTCGGTGGTGAACTTCCAGACGATCTCGCCGGATTGACCGGCCGGAAGGCGGATGGAATTGGCGTCTGCATGTTCCATCTCCGGAAACTTCTCCATGACCTTCTTGTGCTCCAGAATCTTATCTTCCTGATCGAGTACGAATTCGTGGTCGACGGTTCCGGCATTCTTGATTGCGATCTTGACCGTCTGCCCTTTGCGGACGTTGAACACAGCGGGGGTGAACAGCATTTTCCCGTCGTCGGTTTCCTTCATCGTGACGCGGATCGTCTGCGTTGCTTTGGCTTTATCGCCAGGTTCGCCAATGGCCATTTTTTCACCGTGACCGCCAGCGTGATTGCCGGAGGCGAGGGCAGGCGATGCGAGGGCGACCAGCGCCAGTGCCAATACACAATTCTTCATGCGTAAATCCTTTTTTTGGATGTGGGAGGTTGGCCTCAGCCGTTTTTCGGTTTCGGCGTGATTTGCGTTTTCGCGTCTTTGGCCTTGGTCGCGTCCGGCAATTCGCCAGTCCATTCCCAAGCCTGGGTCCCGGGTGGATTTTCGTACCAACCCGGATCTGAGTAATCGTCCGCCGAGATGCCCTCGCGGACCTTCACGACCGAGAACATGCCGCCCATTTCGATGGGGCCGTGCGGCCCCCAGCCGGTCATCATGGGAACGGTGTTCTCGGGGATGGGCATTTCCATTTCGCCCATGTCGGCCATGCCCTTGGTGCCCATGGGCATGTATTCCGGCTGCAGCTTCCTGATCTTCTCGGCGACCTTCGATTTATCCGCACCGATGAAGGTCGGGATGTCGTGACCCATGGCGTTCATCGTGTGGTGCGACTTGTGGCAATGGATCGCCCAGTCGCCGAGATACTTGGCGTCGAACTCGTAAGCACGCATCGCGCCGACCGGGATGTCGATGCTGACCTCCGGCCACCGCGCTTCCGGCCGTACCCAGCCGCCGTCGGTACAGGTTACCTCGAAATCGTAGCCGTGCATGTGGATCGGATGGTTCGTCATGGTGAGGTTGCCGACCCGCACCCGCACCCTGTCGTTCTTCGACACGACGAGAGGGCTGATGTCCGGAAACAAGCGGCTGTTCCAGCACCACATGTTGAAGTCGGTCATCTCCATGATCCGCGGCACATAGGAGCCGGGATCGATGTCGTAGGCGTTGAGCAGGAAGACGAAGTCGCGATCGACGCGCATGAACGTCGGATCCTTGGGATGGACGACGAAGAAGCCCATCATGCCCATGGCCATCTGCACCATCTCGTCGGAATGCGGGTGGTACATGAAGGTGCCGGATTTCACGAGGTCGAACTCGTAGACGTAGGTCTTGCCGACCGGAATGTGCGGCTGCGTCAGCCCGCCGACGCCGTCCATGCCCGATGGCACGAGCATCCCGTGCCAGTGGATCGTCGTGTGCTCCGGCAGCTTGTTCGTCACGAAGATGCGGACGCGGTCGCCTTCGACCGCCTCGATGGTCGGCCCCGGAGACTGTCCGTTGTAGCCCCAGAGATAGGCGGTCATGCCGTCGGCCATCTCGCGCTCGACTGGTTCGGCGACGAGGTGAAACTCCTTGACGCCGTTGTTCATCCTGTGGGGCAGGGTCCAGCCATTGAGGGTGACCACCGGCTGATAGTCCGGACCTGAGGCCGGGTGGAGTGGCGGCTGCATGTCCGCCGATTCCATTGTCGGTGCGTCGGGCAGCCCCATCGCCGACGTCTTCGTCCAGGCGGCTGCGGTGAGCAGAGTGGCGCTGGCTCCAAAAAGTTGTCGTCTGTTGAACATGATGTGTCCCTTCTTAATGACCGCCGCCAGCGCTGCCTTCGGAAGCAGCGGCGACCTCGGTCTCTGCCGACACCTTCGTCGCGCCGCCGCCGTAGATCGCAGGCGCGAGGTTGGCTTCGGCCAGCCAGAAGTCGCGCTTCGCGTTGACGGAGAGCAGGATGGAGTTGATCTTGTCACGGGTGTCGGTGAGCAGCTCGAACGTGTTCGAGATCATGCCGTTGTAGGTCAGCAGGGATTCTTCCTCGACCTTGGTGCGAAGCGGTACGACGTCGTTTTGGTAGTGCCGCGCGATATCGTAGTTCGAGCGGTAGGCTTCGTATGCCGATCTCGCCTCCGACCGGACATTGACGGCCTTCTCCGCCAGCAGATTCGCCGCCCGCATATATGCCACTTCAGCCTTGCGCATCCGGGCCTTGCCCGTATCGAAGATCGGGATTGCGAACTCCAGTTCGACCTGAGCGGTCGTCCTGGTCTTCTTCTCGTCGTCCTCGATTTCCCGTTCCGTTTCGAAGCCCGTCAGGATTTCGAGGTCGGTGACATAGCGCGTTGCTTCGGTCAGGCCATACGACCTGGCAGTGGCTTCGAGTTCGAGCTTTGCGACCTGGAGGTCTATCCGATTTCGGAGTGCTTCCGCCTCGATGGTGTCTCGCCTGGCGACGGACTTGGGTAGCGGGGGCAGGCCGTTGGGAACCTGGTAGTCGAGGTCAGTGCCCCAGAGGCCCATCAGCCGCGTCAACTCCTCCTTGGCGAGACGGGCCGCCAGCCGGGCCTTCGCTGTCTCTCCGGCGAGTTCAGCAACAAACACATGTTCGCGGGCCTGGGCGCCCTTGGTCATCGCACCGGTCTCGCCCAGCTTCTCCGCGAGCTCGGAAGCGGCGTCCGCCGCCGCCTGCGCACGCTGGAGCTGCGCGACGTTCTCCCAGGCCGCGACCGCGCCGATCCAGGCCCGCCGGGTGTCGGCAGCGACCTGAAGCGTCTTCACGGCCGCGGTCAGTTGCGACTGCCGAAAGCGAGTGTCGGCGATCGCGATATCCCTGTTCCTCGTGGCGAGCGCCAGGATGTTCGTCGTGATCATTCCCTCGATCGTCTTGAACGCCCCCAGCTCCGGCGTCCCCATGCCGGTCGTGCCGATGGAGACGGTTGGGTTGAGGAACATCGTCGACTGCCAGGCGTCGGCGGCGCTGTCGCCAAGATCGGCGTAGGCGGCCTGCAGACCCTTGTTGTTGAGCAGCGCGATCTGGACGGACGTTTCGACGTCGAGGGTCTTCCTTCGCGCGACCAGACTTCTGACCTGCGCGGCCGCCGACCGGGCTTGGTTCTGGTTCTGGATCCAGACGGTCTCTTTCGCCGTGACAGTGGCGGTCTTGTTGAAAACGGCGGTGAAGCCCGCTTCCTTGCTGGAATACTCGGCGTCTGTGGCGCAGCCGCTCAACACCAGCGGGAATATCAGCGCCACCATTGTTCTTCTTGGCTCGATCATGAGGCGTCTCCATTCGCTGGAGAATGCAGATCGTTCTGTCTACGCCAGGGCTTGGGATCGACGGTCTGCCTGGTGACGTAGCCCGAGATCGGCGACCGGTATGCGGCCGGGCGCGCGGACGGCTGTTCGACCGCTGCGGGGGACGCCACCACGTCGGGAGGAAGCGTGGATGCGCAGCCGCCGACAAGAAGCGGCAGCCCCACCACGAAGAGCGAGGGTTTCATTATGAAATTTCCGAATAAGAGATAACCTACGGTGCGCCCGCCCGAATGCGGGGCAGGCGACCGACTGGACCCGATTGAGCGGGCGCGTCTCTATTCAGATATTGGGGGGACGGTGGAGAGTCGGAAGTTCCCCAAGTGTCGTCCGGTCGTCAATAAATTCCCGGATGGAATTCACGATGGGTCCGCCGACGTCGGGACCTTCACAAATGATGCCAAGCCCGCCGCAGAAATCCTTGCAGCATTCCTGCTTGACCAGCTTCGATACGCCATCTGCATCATCACCGACGTCGCCCTGCGAATGGTCATGAGCAGCCATCTTCGTCATGTCATGGCCATCGTGATGCTGCATTGCATCGGACTCGGACAGTACCGCTGCCACCTCGGGGAAGGAGGAGCCATGCATCGCGGCGCTGGTGTTCGACAGCGAGTACCCTGCCAGTGATACGACGATCACCAGCCGCATCATCACGAGCAGCCTGCTCATTGCGATTCGGTACATCCTGCCCATGCTCCTCGAACTACATGCAAAGCAGATCGATTTCAATTGCGACTCATCTGTCGTCGATGTTCGCGTCCTTTATGTGGCACGGAACCGCCCGTCCCGTTCAGTCCTGGTGTTCTCAGCCATGAGCGGCCGCTGCGTCGTGCTGATATTCGCCACGTTACAGATCCTCGGCGGACCGCTTCCGGCGCGGGAACACCATCCGGTCGACTGTCTCGTCACGGACGACGAGCGTGTGCCAGATCGCCGCGGCGAGATGCAGCGCCACCATCGCCAGGATGATCTTCGACCCGACGACGTGGTACGGCGCGATCTCGAACCAGAAGTAGCTCGCGACAAATCCCGTGCAGGCCTGTCCGATGATTGCGGCGTAGAAGGCGTGATGAAGCGTCGCGGCGGCTCGCCCGGTCCATGTGCCGGGCGCGCCGGTCTCGGGCGGGTGAAGGACACGAAGAGCCAGCCGCAGGCCCATCAGCAGGCCAATCGCCATTCCCGCGTAGTTGTGGAGCTGGTGCTGGACGACGTCCCAAGGCGATGGCGTCATCCCCATGTGGACGGCGTGGTGGGTTCTCTCGATGCTGCCGCCCGTCAGATACTGGACCGGCACCAGGAGGGCGATCAGCCAGTGAAGTCCTATCTGGGCTAGCGAATAACCAGGTTTCATCGATTTTTCCGAGCGCGAGGCGCAGACTAGCCGGCGATCGTTAATGCTTCCTCATCGGCCGTTGCCAAAACGCAAGGCCGCCACAGATCACTGGTACTGTGGAACAATGCCGCTGCTGCACAGTTCGGCGCCGGAAGGGAACCCAGCCGAATGAGACTTGGAAGCATCTTCCTGTACGCTCAGCTTTTGGTCGTCGCTCTCCTGGTGACGGCGAATCCTTTCGGCATGGCCACGGCGCGAAGCGTTCCAAGCCAGCACTGTGCCGTCGTGGGGGAGCGTGATCACCATGTGCGGCACGCCCACGGCATGCAGGCCGGGTGCTGTTCGGCGATGCACTGCTGTCCGATCCTTCCGGAACTTGCCAAGGTCGCGGCTCCGCGCTTTGAACCGGGGAAGCATGAAGCGACGCAGTCCGTCGACAGGCCGCTCCTGCTGATCCGTGCGATCGATCCGCCGCCCCGGTTTCAGGCGGGCTGACACGGACCAAACAATCAACCAGATTTCGGAGATCGAAACATGAAGACGTTCACCAAGCTTGCCTTGTGCTCGGCAGTCGCCGCCTCCTTCGCAATCCTGCCGTCGGGCGCTTCCGCCAAGTCGACGATGGCCTATCCGGAGAAATGCAAGTCCGAAAGCATGAAGACCGACATGTCGAAGATGGACATGTCGGGCGGCATGCCGATGGGCGACATGACCGAGTACCAGAAGGCGTCGATGGACGGCATGAAGGACATGCACATGAACATGATGCAGGGGATGATGAAGAAGGACGCCGACGTTTCCTTCGTCTGCGGCATGATCGCCCACCATATGGGCGCCATCAGCATGTCGGAGGTCGAACTCAAGTACGGCGACAATGAAGAGGCCAAGCAGATGGCCCAAAAGGTCATCGAAGCCCAGAAAAAGGAGATCGAAGAGATGTCCAAGTGGGTGGACAAGGAAGCCAAATAGGAGATTGAGCCATGCATCGCATGTCGACCGAGATGAAAGCCTGCATCGACAACTGCCTCGCCTGCTACAGCGAATGCCTGTCGATGGCCATGGGCCACTGCCTGGAACTGGGCGGCGAACATACCAAGCCTTCGCACTTCAAGCTGATGATGGCCTGCGCGGAGATCTGCCGGACCTCTGCGCACTTCATGCTGATCGGCTCGGAGCACCACAAGCATGTCTGCCGGGAATGCGCAGAAATCTGCGGCCAGTGCGCCGAAGACTGCGAGCGGGTGGGCGACATGCAAAGCTGCGTCGACGCCTGCCGCCGCTGCGCCGATAGCTGCAGCAAGATGGCAGCGTGATCGGGGAGGGCGGTCTCCGTCCGCCCTCTTCCTGCCCAGATGAGAACGGATATCCGGTGAAGCCACGGATATCCGAAAGCAATTGGCATGGCTCGGTTTGGAACGCAGCGTTTATGAAACAGACCGCTTACATGAAGAAGGTTGGACTGCTCTCCATCGTGGGAGCAGTCCTGATGGCGGGGGTTCCGTCGCCAGCCGCGGAGGACCTCGTCTCCCGTCGACAGGCGGACATGAAGGCCATGGCCGCCGCGGCGAAGACAATCTCCGGCATGTTCAAGGATCCGGCGGCCTATAAGGCCAGCGAGTTCAAATGGGCGGCCGACACCATCCGTGACAAGTCCGGGAGCGTTCTCTCCGCACATTTCGCCTCCGAGGCCGCCAATCTGCAGTCGAAGACCGGGCCGCAGTCGAAGGCCAGGCCGAACATCCTCGCAGAGCGCGACCGGTTCGACCGCATCGCCAACGATCTGCGCGACTACGCCATCGCACTGGATGCCGCCGCGCAGAACAACCCCGGGCCGATGACTGCCAGCATGCGCATGAAGCCCGGAGAGGCCATGGGCGGCGGTCCTTTCGGCACTCATGTTCACAACGAGCAGGAACTGCTGGCAATGCCGGCGGAACACGCGTTCCACCTCATGCTTCAGACCTGCACGACCTGCCACGCCAGGTTCAGGATGGAATAAGGGCGATCATGCGGACCGGGAATGGCTCGCCTTGTTCAAGCGCCCGACCTTTCAAGCACGGCCTCATTCGCTTCAAACAGCCATGTTCGACGCTGCCGACATCACTTCCCGAGGGGCGGGACCGCCGAACATATGGCGGCCATCCTCCTCGACTTCCGTGAAACACCAGCGCACGACGCCATCTCGATCGAGCAGGAATTCGCCGACGAGTTGGCCGTGGCCGGTGGCGATCATCTGCTTGTCATCCTCGGTAAACTCATAGCCGTCCGCCTTGTCGAGGAATTCCGACGCCGCCATCGGGTCCATAGGCGCTGGAAGCTCGCCCGGCATGTCGATGCGCATCGACATCACCGTGTTCATGCTGACTTTGCGCGGCCACTCATTCTCATCTTCGGTGAACTGCAGATTCGGCAGGCCGAAGGCCCTGTGCGATACCCGTTCCGGGTCCGAGGCCGCCAGCAGATTGGGAAGCGGATGGTAGCGGAAATAAAGGCGGGCGCGCTCGATCGGCGTGTTGACGACGGTCAGGCTATCGATGCCCTTCTCCTGCAATGCGCCGGTGAGTTCGGCCATGGCGGCGATTTGCCGGCGGCAGAAGGGGCAATGCAATCCGCGGAACAACCCGACGAGCACCGGCTTCTGGCCGCGAAAATCGTCGATGGCGACCTTGCCCTGGCGGGTGATCGCATCCAGCACCACGTTCGGCGCGCGATCTCCCGGCTGCAATGGTCTTGCGGCGTGGTTCTCCTGCATGTTTCGTTCCTCCCTTTATGTTTTTGAATCGATTTGCCAAATCGATCTCCGCGATCACTGCAACGAGGACAGGTCAGTCGAGAAACGGCAAGACGACGAGCGTGCCTGGATCGAGGTTGTGGCGGATGCACACATCCTGCGCCAGCGTGAAATACCGTTCCGCCTCGTCCATATCGTCATGCTCAAGGCTGAGTGTCGCCAAGCCATCATAGCACGGAAAGAGCAGTTGCGGTTCATCAATTTCCTTCGCAACCTCAAGGGCTTCCTCGTAATACTTATGAGCTAGCTTCGGCTGCCCATGGCACTGATGAATCTGGCCCAGCACGATCAGCGGCACGGAGAGATGGTCGCGTTGATCAAGCGCCCGGTCGATTTCGACGGCCTTCTCCGCCGCCGGTACACCCTCGGCGGCGCAGCGATCGGTGAAGGTACAGCATGCAACCGCGAGGTTGGCGAGAAGGCGCGCCTGGAAGCTGAGATCGCCGATACGGGTCGCAACCTCCAGACCGCGCCGGCAGATTCTGATGGCGTTGGCGGGATCGACAATCGTGTAGAGAACACCGAGATTGGAATAGGCGCGACAGGCGGCACTTTGCAGATCGGCCTTTTCGGCAACCGAGAGGCTGCGCTCCACTTCCTGTACGGCCTCGCGGCGACGTCCGAGTCGCGCAAAGGCCGCACCCTTGGTATTCAGCGCCTCCGCCATCGCTCGCGCTGTCTCCCGTCCGGCCTCGGTCGTCCCGTCGATCGGCAGCGTCTGCAGGCATTGCAGCGCCTGCGTCGCCCACTCGGCGGCAGCGGCCTGATCCCCCATGCGGAAAGCCAGATGGCCGCGCTCCTGCAGGACATGGGCACGTTCGACCGGCGCATCGATCGTTGCGATCATCACTTCGGCTTCGGCCAAATGTGTCTCCGCTAGATCGCGGCGTCCTGCATCGAGATGCAAACGGCCGATCTTGCGCAATATCCTCGCCGCGGCGATAGGATCGTCTTTGGTGCGGTGGATCGCCAGCGCTCGCTGATAATGGTTCAAGGCGGCGTCGCGCAGGCCCGCTGGGCCGCAGAGATCGGCAAGACGCTCCAACAGCGCCAATTGCTCCGATGTCACCTCCGCCTCGTTTGCGAAGGCCGCAAGGGCCTGACGGTAGAGGCGCATTGCGTCGTCATTGGCGTAGGCCTTGCGCGCCAGATCGCCCGCCGCCATCAGATAGGTAGCGCCCTTGGCCTTTTCGGTGGTCATGCTGAAGTGATGGCCGAGCTGCGCCAGATGCTCGGGCCGGTCGGGCGCTGCACCATATTGACGTTCCAGAACCCGGCCGATCCGTTGATGAAGCTCCATGCGCCGTTGCAGCAGGAGATTGTGATAGATGACGTCATGCATCAGCGTCTGGCTGAAGCGATAGCCCGGCGGCCCGTCGGCATCCGGCCCACGCAATTCCTCTATGATATTGGCATCGCAGAGATGATCCAATGCGGCATCGATGGCGGCTGGGTCGGTGGCGATGGTGCGGAGCAGGGCGGTATCGAATTTCGGGCCGACCACCGCCGCCTCTTGCGCCAGCCGTCTGATCTCCTGTGGCAGACGATCGACGCGGGCAAGCAACAGGGCTTGCAGGTTCACCGGTATATCGACATCCGTGTCTTCCGCTGCGACATGCCAGCGCTGGCCGTCATTGTGCAACGTGCCCATGTCGATCAGCACCCGAAGGATTTCTTCGATGAAAAGCGGATTGCCGCCGGCGCGGTCGAGGATGCGCTTGCGCATCGTCGCCGGCAACTTGGCATAGCTCTCGCCAAAAAACGCAGCAAGCAGCTTCTGCCCGTCGGCCGCAAAGAGTGGGGCAAGACGCTGCACGGTGACGCTGACACGATTGGAGTCCAGTGGGTCGGTCTGCGATGTCGGCCGGTAGATCGCAAGCAGCATCAACCGGCTGCGCTCAAGCCGGTCCATCATGAAGCGAAGCACTTCCAGCGAGGCAGCGTCCGCCCAGTGCAGATCCTCGATGACAAGCAGCAGGGGACCTTGCGCCAGCCGCCGCTCGAAGACGGTGCGGACGGCATAGAAGATCTGCCGCCGCAGCTGCTCCGGCTCGATGTGCCGCAACGCGCCATCGGGATCGCCGAGGCCGAGGACATGCAGAAAGAGCGGCAAAAGTCCCTCGACCTCCTCCTGCGTCAGATCGAGCGCGCGGAACCCCATTGCCAGCAATTGCCGCGCCCTGTCGAGATCGTCTCGCTCGCCGATGCCATAGGCGCTGCGCACGACCGCGCCGAGCGTTCCATAGGATTGTTCGCCGAGGGGAGAGCAAGTCGCTTTGCGGATGGCGAGGCCCTGGAAACGAGCGGCATTGCTGGCTATCGCGACGAATTCGTTGACCAGCCGCGACTTGCCGATGCCCGCTTCGCCGATCAGGCGGACAAGCTGCGCAGCACCACCGCAGGCAAGATCGAGGCATGTCAGCAACCGCGACATTTCCGTATCCCGTCCGATCATCGGCGCCTGAAGGCCGAAACTCTCGAGCCCGCGCGCCGTATGCGGCGCTTCCGACAGCCCTGTCAGCCGATGGACAAGGACGTTTCCGCTTTTGCCGCGCAACGCCTGCGCACCGAGACTCTCGAAGGCAAAGGCATGGCGGGTGAGGCGATAGGTCAACGGCCCGACAAGGATATCGTTTTCGCCGGCCATGGATTGCAGGCGTTGGGCGGTATTTACCGTGTCGCCGGTCACCGAATAGGATTTTGTGCTGACCGCACCGAAGCCGCCGGTAACGACAGGGCCGCTATTGATGCCGATATGCAGACGCAGCGGCACGCCGGCGCGGGCGTGCCAGCGCTCGCCGACCTGCGTCGCCCGACCGATCATATCGAGTGCGGCACCCAGCGCCCGGACCGGATCGTCCTCATGAGCGACCGGCGCGCCGAACAGCGCCAGCAGCGCATCGCCGACGAACTTGTCGACGAAGCCGCCATAGGCCTCGACCGCCTGGGTCATCTCTTCGAACAATTCGTTCTGCAGCACCCGCATGACTTCGGGGTCGATCTGCTCGCTCAGCGTCGTGAAGCCGCAGAGATCGGCGAAGAGAACGGTTACCGGCCGCCGGTCGGCGTCGCCATCCGATTTAGACGGTGCCGTCTCGATCTTAGGCTTCGTTGCGGGTTGGACTTTACCGGAAATCGGTGCGCCACATTGGGGGCAGAAGGCAAAATCGGGCTGACACGGATTGCCGCAGGCGGCGCAGGAAAGCGGCTGCCTTGCGCCGCATCGCGGACAGAAAGCAAAACCGCTCTGAATATCGAAACCGCAGCCGGCGCACTCCATCGCATGCGTCTCACGAAAGCCCAAACTGTTACGGCTATTTCAGCCGCAACCAGCGGGCCTCAAAACAGGAACAAGCATGAACCTGCTGCCCCAGGCCCGCAAGCGCTAAACAAGCGCTGCCGGCGAGATCCGCTCCGGACGTCAGGCGACGTCACCTCGTTCCCGCAAGAAACTGTCGAAATCGTTCAGACTTCGGCTGCGTAAAAAGCTCAGCAGGCGCGCCGGTTTCTTCGATGACACCCTTGTGGAGAAACACCACCTTATTGGATACATCGCGCGCGAAGGCCATCTCATGCGTCACGACCAGCATGGTCCGGCCTTCCTCAGCGAGGGAACGCATCACCTTGAGCACTTCGCCGACGAGTTCGGGATCGAGCGCAGAGGTCGGTTCATCAAACAGCATGACCTTCGGCCGCTGCGCGAGTGCGCGCGCGATCGCAGCCCGTTGTTGCTGCCCTCCGGACAAGTGCGCGGGATAAAAATTTCGCTTGTCGGCAATACCGACCCGTTCGAGCAGGGCTTCGGCCTCCGCGATGCATTCCGCACGGTTACGCTTCTGCACGTGCACCGGCGCTTCGATCACGTTCTCCAGGATCGTCATGTGCGACCAGAGGTTGAAGCTTTGAAACACCATGCCGACGTGCTCGCGCATCCGATCGACTTGCCGGCGGTCAGCCGGCTCGGTTCTACGCCCGGCTTTCTTCAAAGCATACATCTCCCCGCCGATACGGATTTCCCCGCTGTCGGGGACTTCGAGCATATTGAGACATCTGAGCATCGTTGATTTACCGGAGCCCGATGAACCTAGAATGGAAATCACATCGCCTTCATGTGCTTCCAGCGAGACTCCCTTCAGGACCTCCAATGGCCCAAAGCATTTCCGAAGATCCTTAACCGAAACGGCAGCGCTTTTGTCGCTATTGTCGCTAGCCAAAACTGTTCCCCTGCCAGGCATGCATACTCCCGTTTAAGATTGCAGCCGCATGCGCATGTGAGGCGAAAGCCAAAATTCGACCAACATGAGAATGCGCGTAACGACGAAATTGATCGCAAGGTAGATCGCTCCTGCGACGACGAAAATCTCGAAAGCGCGAAAGCTGTCGGCGATCAACTTTCCGGCCAGGCCGGTGACTTCCATGATCGTGATGACAGACGCAAGTGCTGTTGCTTTGAGCATCAGGATGATTTCGTTGCCGTAGGCCGGCAGCGCATGTCTGATGGCAATCGGCAGGATGATCCGTCTGAACAGGAGAACGCCCGACATGCCGCAAGCGCGTGCCGCCTCGATTTCCTGGCTGGAGACGGCCCGAAGGCCGCCGCGGAAAATTTCGCTGCAGTAGGCGGCAGTGTTGAGAGTGAGTGCTAGCACCGCGCACCAATAGGGCTCGCGAAAAAACCACCAGAGCCCGAGGTCCTGCAGCCCGTGCCGAAACTGGCCGAGGCCATAATAGATCAGGAACATTTGGACGAGGAGAGGTGAACCTCTGAAGACGAAGACATAGGCGCCGGCTATGGACCGTCCCATTGCACCGCCGGTCACGGCCAGCAGCGAGAGTGCAAGCGCCAAGGCGCTTCCTGCCAGGATGGACGTGATCGCAAGCTCGAGGGTGAGCGGCACACCGCTCAGAAGCGTGAGAAACGTATCCCACATGAAACCGATATTCGTCATAACGCCCTCCTGACACCCTGGGTCGTTCGAGCTTCCATTCGCCTGAATACAATCGAGGAGAACCAGGTGACGATGAGATAGAGAACGACCGCCGACAGGTAGAACTCGAACGGGCGGCGTGTCGATCCGGCGGCGATCTGCGATTGGCGCAGCAGTTCAACGAGCCCCGTGACGGAGATCAATGCCGATTCCTTCAACACAAGTTGCCACGTGTTTCCGAGACCGGGAATGGCGTAACGCAGGACGAGCGGCGCGACGATGCGCCTGAATTTAGGCCATGGCCGCATGCCGACGGCGCTGGCGGCTTCGAGTTCGCCGCGTGCCACCGATCTGTAGGCACCGCGAAATACTTCGGCCTGATAGGCTGCCGAAACCACGCCGAGCGCCAGCGTTCCCGTCAAGAAGGCCGGCATTCCAATGAACTCTTGATAGCCGAACAAGCCACCCACGGATCCAAGGAACGCGCTGCCGCCAAAATAGAAGAGATAGATGACGAGAAGGTCCGGCACGCCGCGCAGGACCGTCGTGTAACAATCCGCAAGCCACCGGACGGCCATGTGGCGGGACAACTGCATGAAGGTGACAATCGAGCCGATCACCGTTCCAGCCAGAAAACCGCAGACGGATACACCGATTGTCATGGCGGCCGCGGTCAGAAGTAACCAACCCCAACCCGTCGGTCCGAAGCCAACGAGTGTCAGGTAACTGTCGATAGGTGCCATGCGTGACCTCTTGGTGAAAGATCAGGTTTGCGTCAGTCGGCTGCCCGGCGATGCGCCCAAATGCGCTGGAGCTTCGACATGTTTTTGAGCGAGCTTTGAACATGCGCCCGCGCTGCACCGGCGGCCGCTTCCCGGTCGCGTGCACAGATGGCATCGGCGATTGCCCGGTGCTCGTCGAGATCCGTGTGCTCCAGATCAACCCAAAGGACTTCGAGCCATAGTGCCAGGCGAAGCTGCTGGTAAATTTGATCCGTCGCCCTCACGAGGGCCTCGTTTCGGGTCGATTCAACGATGACGCGATGGATGTGCAGTCCAAGGTCGAGATTCCGCGCCGCGTCCGACGGCGTCTCGTTGGTCGTTTCCTTGAGTTCCACCATCTGGGCGATGACGCCGCGAAGCCGATCGAGGTCTTCCTCGGTCGCGATCTCGCAGGCGAGTTGTGCCGCGCAAACATCGAGCGCTTCGCGAACAACCAGCAGATTGCAGAATTTGGTGACGTCGAGATCGGTCACAGTGTAGCCAAAATTGCGCTGCCCAACGATAAGCCCTTCCTCTTCAAGCTTCATCAGCGCTTCACGCAACGGCGTGCGGCTGACGCCGAAGCGCTTGGCAAGCGCAACTTCCGAAAGGCGCTCCGAGGGGCGAAGTTGGCCGCTGAGGATCAGGTCCTTCAATTGGGCGTATGTGCTCTCACGCAATGACCCTCGCTGTTCCGTCTTGGTCGCTACCAATCGATTCCCCTTCCATCTCTGGTTCATTCACCGCGCCCGGCGAGCGTCACCATAACTTTTTCCCTCTTGCTTGATCAAGAAGAATACGATTATGTATACAATGTTGCCGACAACATGCAATGGCTCCTCATTCGCTTTTTGAGTGCGGCTTGGATTGCTTCAGAACACATGGAGGCCAGATGCCGGAGATTCTCAGCCTGGACGATTTGCGCAAGCGTTTTTCGAACGCTTCGGGCGGCGAAGTATTCGATCCGGTGTTTCGAACGGTTGCCGAGCTGGTCTTCGGTGAGGGAGACAGTCGTGAGGCGCCCTATTGCGGTGTTCCGACATTGCTGAAGGCACCGTATCGTCCCGACGCATCACCCAATTTTACGGATATAGACATAGCGCTTTTCGGAATTCCGATGGATCTCGGGGTGACGAACCGATCAGGCGCGCGATTCGGGCCGAGGGCCGTCCGCAATGTCGATCGGGTCGGTCCCTACGATCATGTCTTGCGAGCCGTCCCGACTGCCCATGCACGCATTGCCGACGTGGGCGATGTTCCGTTCAAAAGCCGCTTTGATCTTGCTGCATCCCATGAAGATATCGAACGATTTGTCCGCAGGTTGATAGAAGCCGGCGTTGTGCCGCTGGCAGTCGGCGGTGACCATTCGATCAGCCTTCCAATTCTCAAGGCGCTTGGCGAGCATCAGCCCGTCGGGATGATCCACATCGATGCACATTGCGACACGGGTGGTTCATTCGAGGGGTGCAAATTCCATCATGGCGGACCGTTCCGCCAAGCGGTTCTGGACGGTGTGCTTGATCCCAGGCGGACGATCCAGATCGGAATTCGAGGGAATTCCGAGTATCTGTGGGAATTTTCCTACGCGTCCGGCATGACCGTCATCCATGCGGAAGACGTTGGCGACCTCGGCATAAAGGCCGTCATCGCCAAAGCGAGAGAAATCGCCGGATCAGGCCCAACCTACATCAGCTTCGACGTCGATTCTCTTGATCCGGCATTTGCGCCTGGCACGGGGACGCCTGAGGTCGGTGGGCTGACGTCTGCCCAGGCACTCGGAATTCTGCGCGGTCTTGCCGGTTTGAACATCGTCGGCGGCGACGTCGTCGAGATCGCTCCGCAATACGACCCAACGTCGAACACGGCGCAAATTGCCGCTCAGGTCTTATTCGAACTCCTCTGCCTGACGGCCGAGGCAATCAAGGTTCGCGCATCCTAGCAAACGGGCTGGATGTCGCGGAGTCTGCAACAGCCTTGCCTTGGGAAAAGGGCAGGGTCCAAAAAAAGGGGAATGCAAAATGCAAATATCGAAACTCTTGTTGACGTCCGCTCTGCTCGGCGTCGTCTCTGTCGGCGCTGCTGCCGCTGAGACAAAACCAACCGAGATCACCATTGCGACCGAGGGCGCATACGAACCTTGGAATTTTACCGGTCCTGACGGCAAGCTTGCAGGGTTCGAGATCGATCTTGCCAACGACCTTTGCGCTCGCATGAAGGTCAAATGCACCATCGTCGCCCAGGACTGGGATGGACTGATTCCGTCGCTCACTGCGAAGAAGTTCGACGCCATCATGGCTTCGATGATCGTTACCGAAAAGCGCCTTGCCGTCATCTCGTTCAGCAAGCCCTATGCCCCGACAGCGGCCGCTTTCATGGTCGAAAAAACCGGTCCTCTCGCAGATCTGCCGGGAACCGGCACGACGGTGGACCTCGCTGGCGACAAGGCGAAGGTCGAGCAGGAATTGCAGCCGCTTCGAGACGCCCTGAAGGGCAAGGCCGTCGGCGCCCAGGTTTCGACGGCCAACACTGCGTTTCTCGATACCTATTTCAAGGGCGTCGTCGATCCCAGGGAATACAAGACCGTCGAACAGCATGATCTGGACCTCCAGGCCGGTCGGATCGATGCCGTCGTTGCCCAGAAAACCTCATTGACTGCAACGCTCGGCAAGGACGACTTCAAAGACTACAAGATCGCGGGTCCGACCTTCAAAGGCGGGGTCTTCGGACAAGGCATCGCGGCGGGCCTTCGCAAGGACGATACGGTCTTGAAGTCGATGTTCGATGCGGCGATCGACGCGGCCGAAGCCGACGGCACGATCAACAAGCTCGCAGAAAAGTGGATAAAAACAACTCTTGATTGATTAAGCGATAAGGCTCCTATTCCAGCAGCAATCGGCAGCCGTTGCACCGAGAGGTCGCACCGGCTGACTGACGGAGCTTTGCCAAGCGCCGCAATCGAAACAAAGTTATTATTTGGAGAACCTCTGTGACCATCCTTCTCAACTCCCTTGAATCCCGCGACGCCGCGTTCGTTCTTCATCCCTATACCAACGCCTCGCAGCATTTGAAGGACGGCCCGCTGGTCATCGCCAGGGGTGAGGGGATCTACATCATCGACAGCGACGGCAATAAATACATCGAGGGTCTTGGCGGGCTGTTTTGTGCCTCGCTGGGTTTCAGCGAACAACGGCTGGTAGACGCAGCAACCCGCCAGATGAAGGAATTGCCCTTCTATCACAGCTTCGGCGGCAAGACGCATGAGACCGCGATCGAGCTTGCCGACCGGCTCATTCAGCTTTCGCCGGTCCCGATGTCGAAAGTGTTCTTTGCCAATTCGGGTTCCGAGGCCAACGACACGGCCATGAAGCTTGTCTGGTATTATCACAATGCCATCGGCAAGCCGGAAAAGAAGAAAATCATATCGCGGATGCGGGCCTACCACGGCGTGACCATCGCTTCGGCGAGCCTGACGGGGCTTCCGAACAACCACCGCGATTTCGATCTGCCTATTGATCGGGTGCTGCATACGGATTGCCCCGAATTTTATCGCTACGGCCGCCCGGGCGAAACTGAGGAAGAATTTGCGACGCGCTGTGCCGATTCGCTTGAACAGATGATCCTCGCCGAGGGACCGGAAACCATCGGTGCGTTTTTCGCTGAGCCATTGATGGCATCCGGAGGCTGCATCGTTCCGCCGCCGACCTATTACGAGAAGATCCAGGCAATCCTCAAGAAATACGACGTGCTGCTGATCGCCGATGAAGTCATCTGCGGCTTCGGCAGGCTCGGCACGATGTTCGGCTCCGAAAGCTTCGGGCTTCAGCCGGATATGATCGTCATGGCAAAGCAGCTTTCGGCGGCCTATCAACCGATATCCGCCCTGATGATCAACGAAAAAGTCCATTCCGCGGTCGTTGCCGAAAGCGAGAAAATCGGAACATTCGCTCATGGTTTCACCTATAGCGGCCATCCTGTTGCGACCGCCGTCGCTTTGGAAACCCTGAAAATTTATGAGGAGCGCAACATTGTCGGCCATGTCAGGGACGTCGCGACGGTGTTCCAGCGACGGTTGAACGAACTTGGCGACCATCCGCTTGTGGGCAACGCCCGCGGTCGTGGCCTCATCGGCACACTCGAACTGGTTCGCAACAAGGAAACCAAAGAGCAGTTCAAGCCAGCGGACGGCATTGCCATTCACGCCGGCAAGCAGGCCCAGGTCCATGGCGTCATCACGCGCGCTCTTGGCGACAACTACTCGCTTTGCCCGCCGCTTATCATCACCGAAGCACAGATCAATGAATTGTTCGACCGCTCCACCCGGGCATTGGACGACACCTACACCTGGGCCAGGGCGACCGGCCTCTACTGAGCGAAAGAACCGACGATATGCGAAACTTCGAAATGCCGGGAAGATCGATAGCTGTCGGCCGCAACGGGATGGCAGCAACATCGCACCCCATGGCGACTTTGACCGCGATCGAGATCCTCAAAGCTGGCGGCAGGGCGATCGATGCTGCGGTGAGTGCCTGTGCCGTACAATGCGTGGTCGAGGCTGGATCCACCGGCATAGGCGGCGATTGCTTTGCGCTGCTGACATCAAACGGAAATGACGATGTCGTTGCGTATAATGGCTCGGGACGCACGCCGGCGGCGGCGCATTTTGATTGGTTCAGGGAAAACGGCATCACTTCGATCGAGCGATCGTCGCCGCATGCGGTGACCGTTCCCGGCGCGGTGGACGCATGGACGCGTCTCGTTGCCGATCATGGAAGGATGTCGCTGACTGAAATCCTTGCTCCCGCAATAGCGCTGGCGCGCGACGGCTATGGGATCACGCCACGCGTTGCCGCCGATATCTCGAACCAACGTGATTTGTTGCTGCGTGATCCTTCGACACGCCGTATTTTCTTGATCGACGATCAGGCCCCTCCTGTCGGATCGGTTCAACGTCAGCCGGAACTGGCACAGACACTGGAAGCGATCGCGGTTTCCGGACGTGACGCCTTTTATCGCGGTCCCGTGGCGGACGACATGGTGACACGGCTGAATTCGCTTAGCGGTCTCCATACGCTTGCAGATTTTGCATCTGCCGCCGGCGAATATGTGAAGCCCGCCAGCGCGACATATCGAGGATGGACGGTGCATGAATGCCCGCCAAACGGGCAGGGGATCATTGCTCTGATGATCCTGAAGATCTTGGAGCGTTTCGAACGCAAAGGCGATCCGCTGGGCGTCGACAATCTGCACGTCGAAATCGAAGCCACTCGGCTGGCTTACGCCGCCCGTGATCGATGGGTCGCCGACGCGGCAGTATCAGATGTTCCGGTCGACTTCCTGTTGTCCGACGAACTCGCCGACAGTCTTGCCGCCAAGATCGATAAGACCACAGCCGCCAACGCCACGGCGGTTCTCGACGGCGTCGAGCATTCGGACACGGTTTATATTTCGGTTGTCGACAAGGACCGAAATGTTGCGAGCTTCATCAACTCGGTCTTCCATCCCTACGGAAGCGGCTTGATGGCGCCAAACTCCGGCGTCCTGTTCCACAATCGGGGGCAAAGCTTCGCTATGAAGCCGGGCCATCCGAACGCGATAGGGCCGCGCAAGAGGCCCATGCACACGATCATCCCAGGGCTGGTGACACGCCATGGCAAAACTGTTTTGTCGTTCGGCGTCATGGGGGGACACTATCAGGCGATGGGCCACGCCCACCTCCTCTCCAAGCTGTTCGACTTCAATTTGGACATTCAGAGCGCAATCGATTTACCTCGGCTCTTTCCGCTTCCCGGCACGGCGACGATCGAAGCCGAAGCACGTCTTCGCACCTCGATCGGCGATGATCTCGAAGCACGCGGCTTCAAGGTTGTCGCTCCGAACTGGGCGATTGGCGGTGCCCAGGCGATCTGGATTGACGATCAACACCACACGCTGTTGGGCGCTTCTGATCATCGAAAAGATGGTTGCGCACTCGGCTACTGACGGCAATGGAGAGCGATGTGTCGGGATATCCGGATACCCAACTTTACATCAATGGCCTTTGGAGGGACGGCTCGAACGCCCGTCTCTCCATCGTCAATCCTACTTCGGGCGAGGTCATCGGTAGCGTTTCGAATGCCAGCAAGAGTGATCTCGATGAAGCGCTTGCAGCCGCTGCCGCCGGCTTTGAACAATGGCGGCGCGTAAGTGCGTTCGACCGGTCAAAGCTTATGCGCCAAGCCGCCAAGATCTTGCGCGACCGTTCCGCGGCGATCTCGAGAATAATGACGTTGGAGCAGGGCAAGCCGCTGGCCGAATCCAAAGCGGAAACGGCGGGGGCTGCCGACACCATCGATTGGTTTGCCGAGGAGGCTCGCCGTGCCTACGGCCGTTTGGTTCCACCCAGGGCGACCAACATCAGGCAAATGGTTATCAAGGAGCCTGTCGGTCCGGTGGCCGCCTTCAGTCCCTGGAATTTCCCGTTGAATCAAGCCGTACGGAAAGTTTCGGCGGCCCTTGCCGCCGGTTGTTCGATTATTTTGAAGGGGCCGGAGGAGACGCCGGCAAGCTGCGCCGAGCTTGTTCGCGCCTTTGCTGACGCAGGCCTGCCGGCGGGAGTGCTCAATCTCGTTTTCGGAGTTCCAGCCGATATTTCAAATCACCTCATCCCCCACCCTGTTATCCGCAAAATCTCCTTCACCGGATCGACTGTCGTTGGAAAGCAGCTGGCCTCACTGGCCGGCGCCCACATGAAGCGGGTGACGATGGAACTCGGCGGCCATGCGCCAGCTCTCGTTTTCGAAGATGCCGATATCGATCTTGCGGTCAGACTGTTGGCTGGTGCGAAGTTTCGAAATGCCGGCCAGGTCTGCGTGGCTCCGACGCGGTTCCTCATCCAGGAACGCGTCTTCGAAAAGTTCCTCGATGGCTTCGTGAGAGCGGCCGAGGCAATCGATGTCGGCGATGGATTGCGCGACGGCGTAACCATGGGGCCGCTTGCCAATCCGCGAAGGGTCGAAGCCATGGAGTCGCTGACGGCCGACGCGGTGATGCGTGGCGCAAAGATCGCAACCGGCGGCAAAAGAATCGGCAATCTCGGCAACTTCTTTCAGCCGACAATTCTGACCGATGTTCCACAAGATGCGCGCGTGCTGAACGAAGAACCCTTCGGTCCGATGGCGATCGTCAGTGCATTTTCGGATTACGGTTCTGCCATTGCGGAAGCCAACCGCCTGCCATACGGGCTGGCGGCATATGCCTACACGACATCTGCGAAGACGAGCGCCGACCTTGCCCGTGACATCGAAAGTGGCATGCTGTCGATCAATCATCATGGGCTGGCGCTGCCAGAGCTACCCTTCGGCGGCATAAAAGATTCTGGCTACGGGTCGGAAGGCGGCAGCGAAGCGATGGAAGCTTATTTCAATGCGAAGCTTGTAACCGAGACGGTTAATTAGCAGACCGAATCCCCGCTCACCTGCGCGCTTTCACTCGTGGGCGACATGCCTGTGGTATCGCTCAGCCATGCCAGAACCGCCCGTTCTAAGGAGACGGACCAGGCGCCGCCTGTGTACCGTCAAATCCTCAGGCCCCCAGAGGGGCCTGATCAAGCACATTCAACGGATGGGAGCTGCTACCATCACTGCGGGCGGGTGCCGACGAACCTCGCGACCCGGCAGTGAAGGAGCACCGGCCGGTCCGCGTCGATCATCACCTCGATCCTGGCGTCGAGTTCGCTCGGGCTCTCGCAACGAAGGCCGACGGCGCCATAGGCTTCCGCGAGCTTGGTGAAATCGGGCAGTGAGGCCGAATAAGAGCGCGCTCGACTGTTGCCATCCGGCATGGGATCCCATTCTTGCGCCATGCCCGGATGCTCATCGCTCAAGACGAAAATCTTGATCGGCGCTTGATGCTGTATGGCCGTCGACAGCTCTTTCATCGTCGTTTGCACCGACGCGTCGCCGGCAATGTCGATGACAAGGCGCCCGGGATGTGCGAGCTGCGCGCCCAGCGCGGCAGGAAGGCCGAAGCCCATCGTCCCCAATCCCCCCGAGGTAATCCAGCGATTGGGTTTGTCGAAACCGAAGAACTGCGCCACCCACATCTGCTGACCGATCTCCGTGGCGATGATTGGGTCGTGCGGCTTTGTCAGTGCATGCAGGCGCTCCAGGGCATGTTGCGGCATGATTGCATGGTCCAGCCGCTTGTAGGGAAACGAATGGTGGGTTCGCCAATGATCGATCTGCAACCACCACGCCCGCAACCGCTTCTGGTCGGGCATAGTGGAGAGCAACCGCCAAGCATGGATCATATCCGCCAGCACATGCGCGGCGTCGCCCTGAATGCCGATGTCAACGAGAACGCGTTTGTTGATCGACGAGGCATCGATATCGATCTGGATTTTCTTCGAGCGAGGTGAAAACTCCTGGGCACGCGAGATCGCAAGATCGTCAAACCGCGCGCCGATGGCGACCATCAGATCGCAATCGCCAATTGCCATATTCGCTTCGTGCGATCCGTCCTGTCCGGCGACCCGTAGCCAGTTCGGCCCGGTAGCCGGATAGGCCCCAAGCCCCATGATGGTGGACGTTACCGGAAAGCCGGTGAGGTTGACGAACTCACGCAACAATCTGGACGCCTCCGGTCCGGCGTTGATGATGCCGCCGCCGGTATAGATGATGGGGCGTCGGGCTTCAGCCATCAATGCGACAGCTGCCCGGATCGCGTTCTGATCGCCATGCATTGCCGGCTGATAGCTCGGCAGCGGAGCTACCTTGTCAGGTGCGACGTAGGTTCCGCTGGCAAACAGCACGTCCTTCGGCATGTCGACGAGAACAGGGCCGGGCCGACCGGCCGCCGCGATCCGGAAAGCCAGATGGATCGTTTTGGCGAGATCGTCGACGTGTTTGACCAGGAAATTGTGCTTTGTGCAGGGGCGGGTGATGCCGACGGTGTCGCATTCCTGAAAAGCATCCGTGCCGATCAGACTTGTCGGTACCTGGCCGGCGAGGCAGACGAGGGGAACGGAGTCCATAAGGGCATTCTGCAGTGCGGTAACCGCATTTGTAACGCCCGGTCCCGATGTCACCAGCATGACGCCAACTCTACCGGTCGAGCGGGCATAGCCTTCGGCCGCGTGTCCGGCGCCTTGTTCATGGCGTACCAGGAAATGTTTGATGTCCTCCTGTTGGAAGATTTCGTCATAGATCGGCAGCACCGCTGCGCCGGGATAACCGAAAATGTGTTCGACACCGTTGTCGCGCAGTGCCTGCAGAACGATCTCGCCGCCGTTCATGCGACGATCAGAGGGGCTGTTGAGGGAAGAGTTGGCTGTCTCGCCGGGCATATCTGGGTTCCGTCGTGAGTGAGGTGATAGGTGCGACGGGGCATAAAAAAAGGCCCCGTCAGGGACCTGTTTTCGGCGCATGGGTGGCTATTGCCGGACGATCAGACCGTCCTGCCCATGCGCGATATCACCACTACGAGAACCATTGCGATTTTCATGGGCGATAGAGCTAGCTCCAAATCCACACGTCGTCAACGTCGCCTCTGCGTAGATTGTATCTGTGGTTGAGATTATTTGAGATCGGTGGTTCGGTCAGTGACGACGCAAGGGCAGGGCGATCCGTTCGCAAGCCTCTTGACCAAAGGGCAAGCTCTGCCCGTTCTATCGCTCGGGAAGTGATTTCGACCACTTCCTCCAATGTGCGCCGGTCAGGGGTTCCGAGCGAGTTGGGCTCCACTCAGCGGATGAGTGGCCCGGCGCGAACGCTATGGCGACGTATATGCGCCATCGAGGATCTGCCGCGCCTCGGCCCGCGGTGCGGCGACGGAATTACGCTTAACGAGCGAGCATTCGAGCTTCGCAATGGGATAGCGCTTGCCGGGCGCACTTTCCGGGTTGAGATGTTCGATCGCCCATTGCCCCATGGCAAGATGTGGAAGGACCGAGGTCGTCAGAGGGGGTACGAGATGTCGTGCAATTTCTTCGTCGTCATAACCCACCACCGACATGTCCTGGGGAATGCGAAGCCCTGCATCCTTGAGCGCTTCGTAACACCCGATGGCAGTGCGGTCGTTCTGGCAGAAGATCGCGGTGGGCGGCTCTTTCAGAGCAAGCAGTTTCATCGTGGAGGCATAGCCGGCACCGGCCGACCAGTCGCCTTCAATGACCAATTCCGGATCGAAAGGTATATCGGCGGTCGCCAGCGCGCGGCGATATCCCGTCAGCCGGTCCTGCGCCGCCTGCATCCAGATTTCGCCGGTGATCGTCGCGATACGATGGTGTCCGTGCATGATCAGATGGCGGGTGGAGCTCTGCCCCCCCGCGATCTCGCTCGGCACCACGGCGGGAAAGGCATGGTCCGCCGTATAACAGTTCAGCAGGACCGTCGGGATATTAAGCTTGCGGACATAGGAAGGAAGCTCCACCTGACGGGTATAGATTGTCATATATATGAGCGCCGATATGCCTCCGTTCGTCAACGCCTCGATTGCCTTCGGCTCCATGACGGGGTCACTGAGCGTTTGGGTTACCAGAAGGACATTGCCGGCGTTCCAGGAGGCTTGCCGCGCGCCTTCGATCGCAACGATCGCTTCCGGGCTGGTGGCGAGTTGATCCACGGCGAATCCGATGACGTTGTCCAGTCCCGAATAAGAGGCCTTCGTCGTATAGGTCTTCTCCATATAGCCGAGCGCGCGCGCCGCCTCCAATACGCGATCACGCGTCTGCTGTGAGATGCGGGTGCCGGGCGTGTCGTTGAGGACGAAGGAGACGGCCGCCTGCGAGCAGCCAGCCGCCGCGGCGATGTCCATCATCGTCACGCGCACAGGCCTATTTTCGGTCTTGGGTTTTTGCATTCGTGGAAACTGTCTCTGCTTGGGATAACCGTTCAGGGTTGTTGATCGTCGTTTTTGCTAATTAATATTAGCATCTATCTGAAAGCGCTGGCAATTGCATGAATTGTTGCAACACTATCGATTGTTGGCAATGCCAGTACAAAATTACCATCCCAGCCATTGCCCGATGAAATGTTTTGATCTGCATTGATAATACTATTTACTAATTAAATTTCTTGTATACCGTCAGGGAGCGATCGGAACCTATGCCACTCGTCGCTTTGCGACGGCCCTGGGAGGGGGCGCGCATCCGGCCGGCCGTAAATCGGAAACGGGCCCGTGCAACTGCGGCCCCTCGGGAGGTGTATTATGAAACAGCTGAAACGCAATGCAGCCTTGTTTTTCGCCGGGTTGATGCTGAGCGCGGCGCCGATTGCCGTATCGCATGCTGCCGACAAGCCGACACTCGCATTTGTCGTCAACGGTGCATCCGACTTCTGGAAAGCCGCAGAGGCGGGCGTGAAGAAGGCGCAGGGCGAGATGCCCGACTACCAGATGGAGCTGAAGTACCCTGAGCAGGCATCTGTCGCCGTTCAGCAACGGCTTATGGAAGACTTGGTCAGTGCCGGCGTCAAGGGGATCATGGTTTCCGCAGTCGATCCCAAGACCCAGACGGACGGCTTGAACAAGATCGGATCGCAGACTGCTCTCTTCACCACAGATAGCGACGCGCCGCAGACCAACCGCGTCGCCTATATCGGCTCATCGAATATCGACGCCGGCATGCAGGCCGCCGAAATCGCCAAGAAAGCGATGCCGGACGGCGGCAAATGCATCGGCTTCGTTGGCCTGCTCGGCGCCGACAATGCCAAGGAACGCATCCAGGGCATGAAGGACGGCCTGAAGGGCACGAAGATCGAGCTGACAGATGTACGCGGCGACGATATCGACCAGACCCGCGCAAAGAAGAACGTCGAGGACGCGCTGGTGGCCAGCCCCGACGTCACCTGCATGGTCGGTTTCTACTCCTACAATACGCCGCGCATCTATGAGGCGTTGCGCGACGCCGGCAAACTTGGCCAGATCACCGTCGTCGGCTTTGATGACGATCCGATCACGCTCGGCGGCGTCAAGGAAGGCACGGTCGCAGCGACCGTCGTGCAACAGCCGTTCGAATGGGCCTATCAGGGCATGAAGCTGATGGCGGCCTACCTCAAGGGCGACAAGTCAGGCGTTCCTAGCAACGGCTTGATCATCATACCGACGGTAATCATCGGCAAGGATGACGTTGACAAATATGCCGCCAGCCTGAAGGCCATGGCTGGAAAATAACTCTCCGTCGCGGCGGCGGCACTCGCCGCTGCCGCGAGGGACGTCCCATGCCGACAGCATTAGCAGCTATGGACAGGCGATGAACCACAGCTCCGACTTCCCATCACCGGACGCGCTTGCAACGCCGTTCCTCTCGCTTTCCGGCGTTGGCAAGACCTATCCGGGCGTCGTTGCGCTTGAGGGCCTGTCGATCGACATCATACCGGGCGAGGTCATCGGCCTCGTCGGCGAGAACGGAGCTGGAAAATCGACGTTGATGAAGATTCTCGGCGGCGTGATAGCACCCGACCGAGGCGCGATTCTGCTCGACGGAGCAGAGCTTCGTTTCCTCACTGTGGAATCGAGCATCGCATCCGGCATCGCCTTCGTTCACCAAGAACTCAATCTCTTTGAGAATCTCGACGTTGCTGCCAATATCTTCCTGGGCCGCGAGCCGCTGAAGGCCGGACCTTTCAAGCTCGTCGATCGCAATCGGCTGCGAGACATGGTGAAGCCGCTCTTGAAGCGGGTAGGGGCTCATTTTTCCGCCGACACACCCGTGGCATCGCTTTCCCTTGCCGAGCAGCAGATGGTGGAAATCGCCAAGGCGCTGTCCATCAACGCCAGGCTCGTCATCTTCGATGAACCCACGTCCAGCCTGCCGCTGGCCGAAACCGAGCGTCTCCTGAGCATTATCAAATCACTGAAAGCCGATGGCATCAGTGTGGTTTTCATTTCGCATCGCCTCCACGAGGTTGAGCGCGTCGCAGACCGGGTCGTAGTCCTGCGCGACGGCACGCTTGTGGGCACGCTTGCCAAGAAAGACATCGGTCACGACCAGATGGTCAAGCTGATGATCGGCCGGGTGCTTGCGGCCCGGACCGCAAAACCGCAGCGCTCGCCCGGCTCGGTTGCGCTGAAGGCTAGCGGCGTGCGCACCGAGGCCTATCCCGGCCGTCCCGTTGATCTGGAAATCCGGTATGGAGAAATCATGGGACTTGCAGGGCTCGTGGGGTCGGGCCGCACCGAGCTTGCAAGGGTACTCTTCGGCATTGACCGTAGCTACGGCGGAGCCATTCTGCAGGACGGGCGGCAAATTGCGATCAGGTCTGCCCGGGACGCCGTTGCTCGTGGCATTTTCCTGGTACCGGAGGATCGCAAGCGCAACGGCATTCTTCTTGATTTCCCGATCGCCCAGAACATAACCCTTGCCGATCTCCCCAAGCTCTCCAGCCGCTTCATGCTTTCTGCCGAGCGGGAGAGGGCGGCGGCCGAAAAACAACGCGTTCGCCTCGGTATCAAGGCGCCTTCCGTTTCGTCGCGAACCGGCACTCTGTCCGGCGGCAACCAGCAGAAGGTGGTGCTTGCCAAATGGTTGTCGATGAGCCCGAAGGTGATGATCTTCGACGAGCCGACACGCGGCATCGATATCGGCGCGAAGAATGAGATCTACGGCCTGATGCGAGCGCTTGCCGATGCCGGCGTCGCAGTCCTGATGATCTCCAGCGACATGGAAGAGGTGATCGGCGTTTCCGACCGCATCGCCGTCATGCACGAGGGCCAGATCGCCGGCATTTTGGAAGAGGACGAAATCAGCCAGGAAAGCGTCCTTTTGCTTGCCGTCGGCAAAAGGGTAAAATAGCGGCTGCGGCCAATAGAAATAAGTATCGGGGATGGATTTCGAATGATCAAAAAAGATCTAGGACTGCTGCTTTTGATCGTCGTCGTCGGCATCGTCGTCGCCATCATCAACCCGCGTTTCCTGCTGCCGATCAACCTGGCCAACACTGCCAACCTGATCGGCCTGTTCGGCATCCTGTCGATCGGCCAAGCCTTTGTCATCATCACCGGCGGTATCGAGCTTTCCGTGGGTTCGCTCGTCGCACTTCTCGGCGTGCTGTTCGTCGATTTCATCGCGGTCCAGGATATGTCATGGATGCTGGCGCTGCCGCTCATTCTCGCGCTCGGCGCCGTCATCGGTGCCGTCCACGGCTGGCTGATCACCCGGCTCAACCTGCAACCCTTCGTCGTCACCCTCTGCGGCCTCCTGATCTATCGTGGGGCAGCGCGCTTCTATACGGCCGACGGAACGGCGGGCTTTGCTTTCGGCCAAAATTTCCCTGACCTCGAATTCCTGACCGCGGGACGGTTTTACGGCGTTCCCAACACCTTCACCGCACTCGTCATCATTGCCGTGGTCATGTGGGTCATGCTGCATCGCTCTGTCTTCGGGCGTTATCTTTACGCGATCGGGAAGAACGAGGAGGCGGCCCGCTATTCCGGTATCCGTACCGGCCGCATGGTGATGTCGGCCTATGTCATCTGCGGGCTGCTGACGGCGCTATCGGCAATTTATTTCGCCATGTACACGCGCTCGATCTCGCCGGCGAGCCATGGCCAGTTCTACGAACTCTACGCGATTGCCGCTGCCGTGCTCGGCGGCTTTTCGCTCCGCGGCGGCGAGGGATCGATCGTCGGCGTCGTGCTGGGAACGGTCCTGCTCCAGGAGTTGCAGAATCTCGTGAATCTCCTTGGTATACCCTCGTCGCTGAATTTCGCTGTCATGGGTGGCGTGATCCTCATCGGCGTCCTGATCGACCAACAATGGCACGCGATCCGCGCAAAGCGCCGCCTCGTCTTCGCCGCCCGACAGACCGAATCCCGTCTTTCGAAGGAAGGCAGTTTGCCAGCGGTTGCCAATCAGGACTAGGTCAGTGGATGGCGGCCATGCGTGTCGTGACCTTGCCCCGTTGAAATAATCCGATTTGCAAGATCAGATCGAGCGGGTGAGGGGCACTGCCGCTTTCACGGACATGAATCCGTGATCGGCCGCAAAGGAAAAGGCCTTTTTTTATGAGCGATAACGGACAAAAAATGCGAAGATATCTACTTAGCTTGATAAAAATCCTTATGATAAATGAGAAGAAATATGGATTTTATGCCATTCTATCCGGGCTTTTAATTTCCTTATTTGCGTGGATTCCTCTTGTAATTGTGGCGACAACTTTGACCTCTGAGTTCGCAATTGGGCCAGTGCTTGCGAATTTGTGTGTCATTCTTGTATTTTCGCCTGTTGTTATATTATTTTATGTTTCATTTGCTTTGTTAGTTGATGAGGTTTCCGGATATTTAACGAGGCGAACCGTGATTGGAAAAGAACATGGTTCTCTTAAACGCAAAATTCGGCAGATTGTGGGGTCGGAAAGAGATGCGTAAAGCAGACGGCAAAAGCAGAAACGGAACATCGTCACCTGCCAGGAAGCGATGAACGCCCGCGACGGCCGCTGGCTCATGACGGCCGGCCTCGTCCTTGTCCGCCAGAAGCCCGGCTCCGCCAAGGGCGTCATGTTCCTGACGATCGAGGACGAAACCGGCCCGGCGAATGTCGTCGTCTGGCCATCGCTTTTGGAAAAGAGACGCTGCGCTGTGCTCGGCTCGTCGATGATCGCGATCAACGGAAAGATTCAACGAGAAGGCGACGTCGTTCATCTGGTCGCTCAGCAGTTCTTCGATCTGAGCGGTGACCTATCGGGTTTGGCGGATCGCGGCATCGCGCCGGCCGAGTGGCTGGAAAACCCGCTTCTTGCGCTCGCGTCGCGAGACTCAGATGCCGGCCTCGGTCATCCATTGCCGCAGCGTCTCCTTGGCGACCGAGATCTAATGCGGCTCGATCAGCTTCTCGCGCGCCAGCGCCGGACCGAAATCCAGATAGCGTTCGCGGATGAGATCCAGCGCCGCATTGCGAAACTCCTCGCTTGGATGACTTCGAGGCGATGCAGTTCTTTCTGCGACATGGTGATCATAAAGGACATGACGACTCCGACCGCTCATGGTCTCGACCAGGCTGAAGGTCGTCATCCTTGCTCCCGACGTTGGCATTGACCAGAGCGTCGAGAAGAGGCGAGACTGTCGCATCTCTAACTGGCCCAACTGCCGCATTACTAAATAGCCGCTACAAGTCTTACATACTTGTGGCGGCAGGGTTGGAATGTCCGTTTGCATTGTGGCGGCAGGGTTGGAATGTCCGTTTGTGTGCAAAGTAGAAGTGTCACTTCGGACGCGTCTTCAGCTATTTAGAAATGCGACACTCGGCATGTCCACTTGCGCTGAGGCAAGCCCCCGACCGGACCGGCTGGACCGGGTTGCAAGGGAAGGGCGGGGGCGGGTGAGATGCTCCCCTTCGGCTTTAGCTTTGACAATTGGAGCAGCCAGTCATTCCGCCGCATCGAGGTCAGAGAGCGCTTGTCGCCGTCGGGCAATGACGGCGGGATCGTTCATGAAATCCTTCCGCCGTCCCGGACCGCGAGCACGTCGCACATAGCCGTTCTTCTCGCTGTTGGTCTTTACATCAGGCTGCGACTGCCGCTCCTGGCGCTCCTTGATATAGGCCAGCACGTCTCCGAGTCGCTTGTTCTCGATGATCGCCGCATGCGTCACCCGCTGGTCCTTGTCGAACACCTTGTAGGGCAGGGAGTATCCCTTCCACCGCACATCGAGCCGGCCGTCCGCATAGGCATAGGTCTCGACATAGCGGCCAGCCAATCCACGCGTCACCTCGTTCTCCTCGAGCATGATCCGCTTGCGTTCAAACGAAAACGTCAGCTGCGCCCCGACATAGCGCTGCTCGCGCTTGCACAGGATCTCCTTCAACCGATCTGGGGCGAGATTCATCGGCCGGTGCAGGTCACCGGATCGGGCAGGGGCGAGCGCAAACCGCGCATTGTAATGCTCTATGAAGTCAGGCAGGTACGCATTGCCTGCCTCCATGTCGCAGATATCGGCCAGCCGCAATTCCTTGACCAGCCGATCCTGCAGCGTCCGGTTCATCCGCTCGACGCGGCCCTTGGCCTGACTGGAATTTGCACAAAGAATCTCGATGTTTAGCTCTGAGAGCGCACGGCCGAACTGGGTCATGCCCTGGCCACCCTTGGCGTCTTTCTTCGCCACCCGGAACACAGAATGCTTGTCCGAGTAGAAGGCCACAGGCGCGCCGTGATCGCGCAGGTAAAGCGCCAGCGCCTCGAAATAGCTGAAGGCGCTTTCCGAGCGCACGAACCGCAACTGCATCAGCTTGCCCGTCGCATCATCGACGAACACCAGCAGCGAGCATGGATCACCGCGGTCCTCAAACCAGCGATGTTCGGACCCGTCGATCTGTATCAGCTCGCCATAGGCTTCACGCCGCAAGCGCGGCTGATGAAACGTCCGCCGCTGCTTGCGCGAGAGCCACAGGCCCGCATCCACCATCCAGCTGCGCAACGTCTCGCGCGACACCCGCAACCCATCGCGCTCGGCAAGCTTCTCGGCCGCCAAGGTTGGTCCGAAGTCTGCATAGCGTTCGCCAACCAGCGTCACGGCGTAATTCCGAACACCGTCGCTGATCCGGTTGTTCGACGGTCGACCGATCGCCTTGTGCCGGATCGACGCCGCACCACCCGTGTTGATCCGCTCCAGCAGACGACGCACCTGGCGCGTACTCAGATCAAGCACATGTGCCGCCGACACCATCGTCATCCGGCCGGCGATGACCTTCGATAGAATCTCGATCCGTTGCAGGTCGCGCTCGCTCATCGCAATCAGTCCCATCCGCAATCTCCACCGTCATCAAACAAGGGGAGAGTGACATTCCAACTTTGCAGAAACAGGACACTTCAACTTTGCGGCTACATGCATATATCGCATAAGATAGATTATGGAACCATTCTTATGATTACAATGTCATACCTTCGTCATCCATCTTATGGACCCACTCTTTTGAAATCGGCCTGCTCTAATTTGCGTCTGGACAATCCAGCACATCGACGAGTTCACCTGCGGACGTGCCCTCATAGAACAGCTGATTTCAGCCAACGGACTCTTTCGCAACCCGTGTCTCGGACGACGCCCACTTGGCGACAACGTCCGGGTCAGACTGTTGAGCATTGACGGGATTCGACGGAAAGCTCGCCGTTGCTACTCCTCAAGTGTCGGGATGGCTTTCGATGGTCTTTGCAGCTCCGAGGCGGCAGCGGTTGCCACTGCATCGGCGGGACCGCCGGAAACATGGACGGTCGGCGTTGCAAACTGGATGCCTTTTTCTGCGAATGTCTTCTTGAGCATGGCGAGCGCCTTTCGGCGAACGCCGAACTGTTCGCCGGGTTTCGTCATGAACTTCAGCCGTATCTGCACACCATAATCCACCATCTGCTCGATTCCCTGCATTTTCAAGGGCTCGATGATGTTGGGGCCGAGTTCGGCATCCTCCAGAAGCTCAACGCCGATGCGTTTGATGGTCTTGCGGACCTCCTCAAGGTCGCTGTCATAATTCAGGGTGAGCGTGATGATGTCGATGACCCAGTCACGGCTGAGGTTTTGCACCGCTCCGAGTTCGCCGAAGGGAACGATGGTGACCGGACCGCGGTGATGGCGCAAGCGGATCGATCGCAGCGAGAAACCTTCGACCGTGCCTTTATATTTCGCCGCCTGGATGTATTCGCCGATGCGGAAGGCATCGTCGAACAGATAAAAGACGCCGGAGATGATGTCCTTGACGAGTGTCTGCGCACCGAAGCCGACGGCTATACCGACGACGCCAGCGCCCGCCAGCAGTGGTCCGATCTGGATGCCAATTGCATCCAGGATCATCAGGAAGCCGACAGCGCCGATCGCCAGGAACAGCACATTGCGAAGAATGGGAAGGAGGGTATTCAACCGCTGACGCCGGCGCGCGTCGGGTCCGTCCTGATGTCCCCCCTGCTCGCTTCGCGACGCCACCGCCATCTGGCTGTCGATCAGCGTGCTTGCGAGCTTCCAGATAACGTCGGTCACCAGCAGCACGATAACAATGCGGATTCCGGCTCGGATCAAACGCGTGGTCACCGTTTCGGCTGCGGCGAGATCACTGAGATTGACATTCCACGCCCGGGCAATGAGCAGCGCGGCGACCACAATGAGGCCGTTCCGCAGCGTTTGCATGATGACAGCAGACCATCCGACGATGGCCGGATCTTCCACCGCCTGCTCGTCGCCGGATTGTATGATGCGACGAATGATATCATGAGCCACCGAAACGGTGAGCGGCAGAAGCGTGACGACGACCACTGTCCAGAATGCCCCGCGGAGCCCGGATACCCATAACAGCCACGATAGCAGGATGCTCGCGCTGAAGCCGACACAGACCAGCCGGCTGACGGGCGGCCCGTCAGAACGAAAGTGCCGCAGCCAGATCATAACCATCAAAGCGATTGAAACGACACCAAGCCAAGCTGCGGTAAAGAGATCGGCCAAGATCGGTGAAGCCCCGATCGTCCCGATCACTTCAATGGTGGCCCAGCCAGCCGCCAGCACTGCGACGATTCCGAGGAGCCAATAGTACCAGAACCAGGCAAGCGAGGTGACAAGCGTCAGAAGCCGCATATGCGGCAGGCGGGCGCCTGGCGCGATGACAATGCGGCCCACAAGCACGCCAAGGCGCACCATGAGCGCGGCTGATAGCAGAATCAGTGCGATATCGCGAAATACGGCAGGCCATGGAAAGAGGATAAACGCGCCGAGGCTTCCGATCAGGTAACCGACCAAGGCGAGAAGACCCATTGAAAGCCGGGCGGCGTGGAGCTTGATCCGCTGCCGAACGGTGCCGGCGGGTGCGTTCAGCACAAAATGGAGCAGCCCTCGCCCTGACCACCAGGCAAGGCGCTGGGCTACGAACCCGCCCGCGACGAAGAGTATGACCGCCAAGATCAGGCCGACAGGTTCGATACGATCATCCGTTTGGAAGACCCGGATCGCCGACTGTATCTGCCCGGGAAGGGTCGGAACGGCATCGACGAGTGTGATCAACCTCTGGCGCAAATCCTGTAACGATGTTGCAATCGACGTCGGTGCCGCCTCTTGCGAGACTGCTACCGACTGCGCCGGTTCCTGATTGCCCGGAACGATCCGATTGACCAGCGCTCGTCCGGAATCATCATTCGGCAATTCGATAATAACCCGGATTGGCGCCGAGGAATTGGTCGGCTCAGCCGCCGAGGCGGGGTTTGCGCTCGCGAGCAGAAGCGTTGAAAGTACCAGCGTCAGAAACGCGCACACTCTGCGGAGGGGATGACGGTCGTCGATGATGCGCATGTGGCCGTGGTCCCCGCGACGGTATCGTCGCTTTTGCCGGGTTGGTCGAAACTTCGGACTTTGTGAAGCGTTGCACGACCAACGTCAATCGACGAACCGGTCTCTAATCAAGCAGCTTCCGTATGGCCATGATCCCTTTTGCAGCATCCGACCAAGATTGACGCCAGATCAACACGCCGACGCTGAGGATGGTGGCAACAGCGAAGGGGATTGGCCCGAGAAACCAGAAGGCGGCTGCGATGGTGAAATAATAAGACCGGACACCGGCAGCTCCAAGTGTCTATCGCCGCCCTGCCCGTCAGATCGACAGGCCTATGTTCGGTCGTCCTATGGTCCGTCGTGGATTGCCGCGAGGTAACGGGACATAGTCGAAGCCCGAAGCCGAATGTGCTCGATCGCCTGCTGCGGCGTCACGGCCAGGAAACCGACATGGTCGCGTGGGCGCAGCTGAACGAAGGCGTCCAGATCGCAATCCACCACCGTGGCGATCTTGGGATATCCTCCGGTCGTCTGGTGGTCGGCCAGCAGAACGGTGGGAACACCGTCTCCGGCGACCTGTACCGAGCCCCGCACGATCGCTTCCGATGGCATGTCCAGCGCCGCACTTGGCGCAAGCGACGGACCTTGGAGGCGTACGCCCATGCGGTCATAGGCGTCGCTCAGGCGGAAAGGCGACGAAAGGAAATTCGACAAGGTTTCTTTCGAGAAGAACCGATCCTGCGGACCGACCACCACATGCAGCTCGGATCGCGGTCTTGCGATGACCGGACATGTGATCGGACCATGTCGATCATCCCGCACGTCCGGATCGGCTATAGTGAGCGTCTGTCCGGCTGCAAGGCGCCCGCCGCCGAGCCCGGACAGGCTGTGCGTCGACATGCTGCCCAGCCAGGTCTTCGCCTCGATATGACCGGCGAAGGCCAGATACGTCCAGCTTCCCCAGTATCCCGGACGGATCGCCAGCCGCTCCCCTGCCCTCAAGGTGGCGACCATCCATGCGCCGCGCTTGTCGCCGGCATGCTCGACGATGAAGCCTCCTCCGGCGACGGCGAATGTAACCTCCCCCGACAGGCAGTCGAGAACCAGGCCGCCCATGGAGACTTCGATTGCCGGCTGACCGGCAGGATTGCCGACGGCGGCGTTGGCGGCGGCAAACGAGGTCCTGTCCATCGGACCGGAGGCCGGGACGCCATAGCGCATCAATCCGTGACGTCCTTCGTCCTGGACAGCGACGTGAGGACCCGCGAAGTTGATTGCAAGGACAGCTTCGCTCATGCGGGGCACCTCGCGTCGAATTCGGCCCTCGATATGCGGCGGAAACGCACCGCGTCGCCGACGTCGAAAAGGAACGGACGGTCGTCGGAAGCGGCGTCGAGAATCTTCGTCGGAGAGCGGCCGATGATCCACCAGCCGGTCGGCATGGTGAGCGTGCTCACCAGGCATTGCGGACCGGCGATCAGCACGCTTCCGGCGGCGATGCCGCGAATAGGCGCAGGCTTCCTCGGCTGCTGAATGGCTTTGGGCACGCCTGCGAGGTAGGCGTATCCTGGAGCGAAGCCGTACATGAAGACGCTGTAGTCGCCAGAGAGATGGGCGGATATGACGTCTTCCAGCGATAATCCGCTCGCCTCGGCGACGGCGGCAAGATCGGGCGCAAGATCAGGATCGTAGCAGACTTCGATTTCGCGCATCGCTCCGATCGTCTCTGGAACCTCAGCCGGCAGAAGCTCGGCAATGGCCGCTTCCGTCGTCCGGTGATCGGCCACGAGCGGATCGAAGCATACGAGAATGCTGGCATAGGCCGGAACGGCTTCGACGAATCCTTCAAAGGGTGCCGCCTTCAAGGCGGCATCCAGCTTGACGACCTGATCGTGGATCCGCTTATCGATGGTCGCGCCGAATTCGACGAGCACCGCGTGGCCGCCCACAGGACGATAGTTCGGAACGCTGGAGGGGGATGCGGACGGCTCCTGTGACAAATCAGCCGGCGCCTTCGATCAGAATGAAATCCGCATCCGCTGCCTGCGTGCAGGTCCCATAGGCGTCCGGATCGGTGACGGTAACCTCGGCAATAAGATAGCCTTTTGCCATCACCTGTTTTCCTTTGTCGGTTGGAGGAATGGTGCCACCTCGATGCCAGCCTTTTGCAATTCCCTGCGCACGTGGACGGCCATGGCGAGCGCTCCTGGGCTGTCCCCGTGAACGCAGATCGAGTGCGCATCGAGAGTGATCGGAACGCCGTCGACCGTCGGCATGAGGCCGCTGGACAGGTACTCGATCAATCTCGAAGCTGCCTCCGCGGGATCATGGATCATCGCTCCCGGCAAGTTGCGCGGGACGAGCCGACCGGTGGAGAGGTAGCCGCGGTCGGCAAAAATCTCGCTGAACACGGTCATTCCTGCATCGCGGGCCGCATGCTCAAGCTCTGTCCCGGAGATCGCCAGTATAGCAAGTTCCGGCGAAATCGCTCGGGTTGCGCGGATGATGGCGTCGGCGACCGGCCGTTCGTCGGCCGCCCAATTGGCGAGTGCCCCGTGCGCCTTGATGTAACGGACTCGGGCGCCTGCCAGAGCCGCAGCTCCCATCAGCGCCCCTATCTGCGTCGCCACAAGCTGCTCCACTTCCCGGATGCTCAAGGGGATGAGGCGTCGTCCGAAACCTTCGCGATCTGCAAAGCCCGGATGAGCACCGGCGACGACACCCCGCTCGCTTGCAAGGGTAAGCGTCTCCACCATGGTTGCCGGATCTCCTGCGTGCCCGCCACAGGCGATGTTCGCACTGGTGACGACGTCAAGGATCGCCTTGTCGTCGCCCATGCGCCAGGGTCCAAATCCCTCCCCCAGATCAGAATTGAGATCGATCTTCGTCATGATTTCCGTCAACCCTTCGCGCCGGTCTTGTCAGCTTCGTCGCATTCTGGAGCGTCGAAGCCGAGGTGGAGCACACCTTCGCCCTGCGCGTCAAGAAAACGACGGCTGCTGACTGCGCGCGGCGAGCTTATGTGGCGGTCTCGGGCCGTCTTTCGCGCGGGGCTTCGGTGGCAAGCTTACCATTGATCCGGCACAGATCGAATCCATCAGGCGTGGGTTACTGCCAGGCGAGGAATCCTTAAATCGATTCCGATTTGAGGAATTATGCAGTAAGATCGGAGGCGTAATCGTCGAGCACGTCGTATTCTCTCAAGAGTCAGGTGACTTGATCGACCAGCAGCAGTGGCGCGCAGAATGTGGATGTGGAATGAACCTTGTCGACAGCATCGGCACGTCCGAATTTTCCGTTGCCGAAGAGCCTGGCATTTTCACCTGGGAATTGGCGACCGACAAGGTTTATGCGGATTCGGCGCTGGCAAACCTCTTTGGGCTTGATCCGGAACAGACCCTGACGGGGCTGCCGGTCATACGATACCTCGACCGGATTCACCCGGACGACAAGCCATCTGTGGCCAAGGCGATTTCAGAATCGGTGATCACAGGAAATCCGTATCGCTGTGATTATCGTGTATTTGATCGAAGCGGGCAAATAGTAGCCGTGGCTGCCTTCGGCCGCTGCTTCAGGGATGAAGCCGGAAACCCGTCGCAATATGCGGGCATCGTATTTCCGACGAATGATCACGTCCAGCAGGACGAATTATCTGCTCACTGCAGGGCGGCACTGAAAATTGCGCGGTCATCCGGCCTGCAGGCGACAGCCGATGCGCTTGAAGCGATTCTCAAAGAGCTTGCCAAGCCGATGCCTTCGGAAACCGTGCAGGTTCATTGATACCGTCGGCGCACTGGTAGCTCTCAAGGCATGTCACGTTAAAGGGGCGGCGTTGGCAATCAGGCACTCACCTCCGTCACTGCCGTCTTACCTCCTGGATATGACCGGCAAATCCTGCAAGCAGCGCGCCGAGCGGAAGACGCCGAACCAGCCTGGCGGCAATGAAGGTTGCGCCGATCGCTGCGACAAGTTTCAGCCAGGGATAATCGCCGAGCTGGACATGGGCGCTTGCATCGACCGATGCCGCCTTGGCTTTCAGCGCCGCTTCTGCATCCTCGCGCAGCACGCCGATGCGAGCATTCAGCAGCCTGACCTCATGCTGCAGGGCGTTCAGGCTCTCGTCGGCCTTTTCGCGCGCCGTCTGCTCCGCGGCATCGGCAAAGGGCGGATCGCCTTCCTCGATCAGTTCATCGGGGTCAGGCGGAAGGCCGTGGCGGTTGATGGATGATTGCATCGACATGTCCTCGAATAGGTGAGCGAGGGAAATGAGGCCCGGCGTTGCAGCCGGGCCCCTGATATCAATGGTCGCGCCGGAAACCCTGGCTCTGGTGAGATCCGCCTTGCGATTGAGTTTGGGATTGGCGATTGGTTTCGTCCGTTGACGTGGTGCCAGGGTCGGGGAAGGTATAGGCACGCACCTTGGCACTTCCATGCGCGGTGTCCCGCATTGCCACCGGGCGCGCATCGTCGAATGCGCTCTCGGACACGGCGAGGTCTTCCGAGGCTTTGCCGCCATGCGCCGATCCGGCAAAGCCGGTATTGGACGCGCCTTGCTGTCTGTCCTCCAACGACCAGAGATCTGCCCGCTCATCCATGTCGATGCTGCCTTCGTCGTCCAGAATATCGTGGACGGTTTCATAAAGTGCGTCATCGACATCATTGACCTGGACGAGGAAGCCGCCGCGCCGCAGCCCTTCTGCATAGACCGCACGATCCTCATCGGGGAAGAAGAAGTCTGCCAGTGCATCGAAGAAGCCGCTGCGGTCGTCGCTCATGACGCCGGCATTTTTTCTGTCCGCCTCATATCCGGGCATCAGCCTTATTCTCGCAACCGGCACGCCCGCGTCTTCAAGACGGGAGACGGCGGATTCAGCCTCCGATCGGCTGTCGAAGAATGCAGCAAGACTGCTGCCCCCCGTCGGGCCTGAGAAGGCCGGATTGGTATCGTTGTAAATGCTGCCCATTTGGCTCTCCTGTCGGTGTGCAGATCCAGCCGCCAATCCGAAGTCTGGCCAATATCTGGCCGAAGGCTGGCTGACGCCTGGTTTCCTGACCTGAAGAACCGGTGGCTGAGGTGAATGTTCCACGGGAATTGCGATGCTCTGCCATATCGCCTGCGGTTCCATTACGTCGCCTGCCATCAGATGCGCAGAGCCATAAATTGCGCCGGCTGCGAAATCCCTCAGCGGTTGACGTCAAACCTTCGAAACGCTAGCACGGCTTTGACGCATTGGGGACAATTCATATGGATATCTTTACGGCAGCCGGTCTGACGGCTTTGCTGCAGGTCATCGCTATCGACCTCGTTCTCGCCGGCGACAACGCCGTGGTTATCGGCCTTGCCGCTGCCGGCCTGGAGGCCACGCAACGCCGCAAGGCGATCATCGTCGGCATTTTGGCCGCGACCGTACTGCGTATTCTCTTTGCCAGCGTTGCTGTCTATCTGCTGGCGATCGTCGGTCTGCTGCTGGCCGGCGGCCTGCTGCTGCTCTGGGTCTGCTGGAAGATGTGGCGCGAACTTCGCGCCGGTCACGGCGAGAACCACGAAGCGGCGGGTGCCGAAGGCGCGCCGAGAAAGACCTTCTTGCAGGCGGCGACCCAGATCGTCATCGCCGATGTCTCGATGTCGCTCGACAACGTTCTGGCCGTTGCGGGTGCTGCACGCGAACATCCGAGCGTGCTGGTCATCGGTCTTGCCCTGTCGATCGCGCTGATGGGTATCGCCGCAAACCTGATCGCCCGCTTGCTCAACAACCATCGCTGGATCGCCTATGTCGGTCTGCTGATCATCCTCTATGTCTCGCTTGACATGATCCACCGCGGCGCGGTCGAGGTTCTGCCTTATATGCAGTGACCCTGCACTCAGTGCCGGGGCTCAGGCCCTGGCTCTGCCCTCGATCTCGAAGCTCATCTGGTCATACGCCGGCACCACATGATCCGGCGTCTCAACCATCACCGCGTCGTAATCGAGCGGCGTGTGCATATGGGTGAGGATCGCCTGTTTCGGCTTCAGCCGGCCGATCCAGTCGAGCGACTGTTCCAGCGACAGATGGCTCGGATGATAGCTATATTGCAGCGCGTCGATGATCAGCACGTCGAGATCTTTAAGCTTCTCGACAGTTTGCGGCGGGAAGTCACTGATATCGCTGCAATAAGCCACATCGCCGATGCGGAAGCCGAGAGAGTGGATATCCCCGTGCTGCTGGATATGCGGATGAAACGGGATCGTGCCTCCAGGGCCGTGGATTTCCAGAGGTTCATCGAGATTTTCGATGACGATCGGCAGCACGATCGGCGGATAATTGCTGCCCGGCGGCGTCTCCAAACAATAGCCGAAGGCTTCCCGCAGCCTGTCCATCGTAAATTGGTCGGCAAAGATCGGCACCCGGCGGCGCGTATTGTGAAAATAACCGCGCAAATCGTCGATGCCATGAATATGGTCGGCGTGCGGATGGGTGTAGAGCACCGCATCGACATGATCGACACCTGCCCTGATCATCTGCTCGCGGAAATCCGGCCCTGTATCGATGACGACGGTCGTCACCTCGCCATCCGGTGCGAATTGCTGCACCATGAAGGCGGCGCGCGTGCGCCGGTTCTTCGGATTGTTGGGATTGCAGGCGCCCCAGTCGCCGGTGATGCGCGGCACGCCCGGTGACGACGAACAGCCGAGAATGGTGAAACGCCGCCGGTAGAGCACGCCGCTAGATCCTCGGCATCTTCGAGAACAGGCGGAAAGCGTTCTCCGTCGTAATCCGCGCGACCTCTTCATGGGAAAGGCCGATCGTATCGGCGAGCACCTCGGCCGTGTTAACAACATAGGACGGCTCATTGCGCTTGCCGCGCCAGCGCTTCGGCGCCAGATAGGGCGCGTCCGTTTCCACAAGCAGCCGCTCATGCGGGAGCGTCTTGGCGATCTCTCGCAGCTCTTCCGATTTCGGGAAGGTCAAAATGCCGGAGAAGGAGATGTATCCGCCGAGCGCGACTCCGGTCTTGGCAAGTTCGGGGCCTGCCGAGAAGCAGTGCAGGATAAAGGGGAAGGCCCCCTTCCCGCTTTCCTCGGTCAGGATCTCAGCCATGTCCTCGTCGGCGCTGCGGCTGTGGATGACGAGCGGCAGCTGAGTCTCGCGCGCCGCCGCAATATGGCGCCGAAAGCCGGTCTGCTGGTCCTCAGGCTTTTGCGTGTCATAGAAATAGTCGAGACCGGCCTCGCCGATCGCCACCACCTTTTGATGGGCATTGGCGAGACGCACCAGCTCTTCCGTCTGGATATCCAGCTCTTCGTCGGCATTGTTCGGATGCGTGCCCACGGAGCAGAATACCGAGGGATATTTCTCCGTGATGGCAAGCAATGTCTCGAGCTTTCGCACCCGCGTCGAGATCGTCACCATCTGTGCAACACCAGCCGAATGGGCGCGCGCGACGATCTCGTCCCGCTCCGCCTCGAAGTCGGCGAAATCAAGATGGCAATGCGTGTCGATCAGCACGGCCTTAAGCCTCCGGAGCCACGTGGCGCGGGAAGACCGGCGTCGGCGCTTCGAGGGCCGTTCCGGCAACCAGACGACCGGCTTCGCCGAGGGCAGCAAAATCGCGCTTGTCTGCAGCTGCCGCGACAAGATCGAGCAGCTTGGCCGAGGATTCAGGCATGAAGGGCTGAAGCAGGATGGCGATCTGGCGCACGACTTCGGCGGTGACGTAAAGCACGGTGCCCATACGCTCCGGATCGGTCTTCTTCAGCGCCCACGGCGCCTGGCCGGCGAAATAACGATCGGTCTCGGAAACGACCGAAATGATCGAGGCAAGCGCCCGATGGATCTGCTGCTTGCCCATGTCTTCGCGGGTCGAAGCGTGCAGCGCGTCGACCTCAGCCAGCATCGCTCTGTCCTCGTCGCTGAGCGCGCCGCATTGCGGGATCTTGCTGTCGCAATTCTTGACGATCATCGACAGCGACCGGCTGGCGAGATTGCCGATGCCGTTGGCGAGGTCGGAGTTGATGCGGGTGCCGATCGCCTCTTCGCTATAGCTGCCGTCCTGGCCGAAGGAGACTTCGCGCAGGAAGAAGTAACGCACCTGGTCGAGGCCGAAATGGTTCACCAGATTGACCGGATCGACGACGTTGCCGAGCGACTTCGACATCTTCTCGCCCTTGTTGAGCAGGAAGCCGTGGGCAAAGACCCGCTTCGGCAGCGGCAGCTTCGCCGACATCAGGAAAGCCGGCCAGTAGACGGCGTGGAAGCGGATGATGTCCTTGCCGATGATGTGCACGTCGGCCGGCCAGTATTTCGCCCGAGGGCCGTTCCTGTCCTCGATATAGCCGGTCGCGGTGATGTAGTTGGTCAGCGCGTCGACCCAGACATACATGACATGGGCCGGATCGTTCGGCACCTTGATGCCCCAGTCGAAGGTCGTGCGTGAGACCGAGAGGTCCTTGAGGCCCGACTTGACGAAGGAGATCACCTCGTTGCGGCGCTCGGCCGGACCGATGAAATCGGGGTTCGCCTCGTAATGCGCAAGCAGCTTCTCCTGGTATTCGGAGAGCTTGAAGAAATAGCTTGCCTCTTCCACCCACTCGACAGGCGTGCCCTGCGGCCCGTAGCGCACGCCGTCGGCGCGCTGCTCCGTCTCGTTTTCCTGGTAATAGGCCTCGTCGCGCACCGAATACCAGCCGGCATAGCTGTCCTTGTAAATGTCGCCATTGTCGGCCATCAGCTTCCAGATGTTGCGCGACGTCTCGTGATGGCGCTCCTGCGTGGTGCGGATGAAATCATCGTTCGAAGCGTTGAGCAGCGTCGCCATCGCCTGGAATTCGCCAGAGTTGCGGTCGGCGAGCGCCTGCGCGCTGATGCCCTCGGCGCGTGCCGTCTGCTGCATCTTCTGGCCGTGTTCGTCGGTGCCTGTGAGGAAAAACACATCCTTGCCGTCGAGGCGCTGGTAGCGTGCCATCGCATCCGTCGCGATCAGCTCATAGGCATGACCGATATGCGGCTTGCCGTTAGGGTAGGAAATCGCGGTGGTGATGTAGAAGGGTGTCTTGTCTGTCATGGCGGCCAATGTCCGGCTAACTCTATAAAAATGGTCAGCCGCTCTTAGCGCATGTCACCGTCAAGCGAAACCTCAACTTTCCAGTTGCCGATGTTTTCCGGGACGGCGAGGGCATGAACTTGACTCAGCTTCTCACCCAATCTACCCGTCATAAGACAGAGGGCGGGACAAGAACGAAGTGCCAGTTTTCATTTGCCGGGTTTGTGGTGGCCGCGCGCCGTCAGGGGCGCTTGTTTGACATTCGAGCCGCTCTATTCGCTGTCAGGTCTGTTCGTGGGCGCGCTCGTCGGCATCACCGGCGTTGGTGGCGGTTCGCTGATGACGCCCCTGCTGGTGCTGCTCTTCGGCGTCCATCCCGCCACCGCCGTCGGCACCGATCTTCTTTATGCGGCGATCACCAAGACGGCCGGCACCGCCGTTCACGGCATGCATGGGCGCGTCAACTGGAAGATCGTCGGCAGCCTCGCAGCCGGCAGCCTGCCGGCCGCCCTGCTGATGCTATGGCTGCTGGCTGGCGTCGATCGCAAAAGCATCGGCGTAACCAATACCATCACCACCGCGCTCGGCTGGCTTCTGGTCATGACCGCGATCATGCTGGTCTTCCGGGGCCCGATCCTCGAATTGGCGCGCCGCGCCATCGGCGATCGCACGCCGCCGAAGCCGACGACCATCCTCGTCCTCACCGTCGTTCTCGGATCCGTTCTCGGCGTCCTCGTCACCTTGACCTCTGTCGGCGCCGGCGCGTTGGGGGTGACGATCCTGCTGATCCTTTATCCCAGGCTCGATGTGCGCGAGATCGTCGGTTCCGATATCGTCCATGCAGTACCGCTGACCTTGATCGGCGGCACGGGCTATTGGCTGATCGGCGAGATCGACTGGCCGATGCTGCTTGCCCTGTTGATCGGCTCTATCCCCGGCATCATCATCGGAAGCCTTCTGGCGCCGAGGCTGCACGAACGCACCATCCGCATCGTCCTTGCCGCCACCCTTGCCGTCGTCGCATTAAAGCTGCTGACCGGCTGACGATGCATGTCGCCCAAAAAGTGTGCAGCGGTTTTGGGATAACGACATGCATAAATCAGAGAATTAAAGCGCTTCGCGCTTTAAACGCCCGGCTGCTTGATATCGGCGAGAATGCTGATGATCGTCTGCTTGCGGTCGAGATTGTAGCCATCTGAAATGGTGAGCCGCTCGGTGATCTCGGAATAGAGCCGCGCCAGCCGCTCTGCCGCGGCGATCTGCCCCGCGCCTGCCGCCGCGCGCGCGCGGTTCATGATGTCGTCGCCGACATGGCTGACGAAGAAATCGAAGATCGTGTCGCTTTCCCGACCCGAAAGTGCGTCGGCCAGCCGATGCATCGCCTTGCGAGCCGTCGGCCCTTCGGCGGCAAGCATCTCGTCATAGGCGGCGATGATGTCGCCGCCGCCATAGTTCAACAGTTTCAGCGCCTCGCCGACGCTGCCTTTGGCGGCCGAAAGCACCGTTCCGCCCTCGCCTGATATGCCGAGATGGGCAAGGGCCGCGACGAGTGCTTCGTCGGTAAGCGGCGCCAGTTTCAGCGGCAGGCACCGCGAGCGGATCGTCGGCAGCAGCCGTCCCGGCGCGTGCGAGAGCACCAGGAACAGCGCCCGCTTCGGCGGTTCTTCCAGGATCTTCAGGATGGCGTTGGCTGCATTGCGGTTCATGTCGTCGGCAGGATCGATGATGACGATCCGCCAGTTGCCGGTGCCAGACGTCTGCGAGAAGAACTTGCCGGCGCGGCGCACCTCGTCGACGGTGATTGCCGATTTCACCTTGCCGGTCTTTTCGTCTACCGGCCGAGCAAGGTGTAGCAGATTATGCGAGGCACCGGAGGCGATCTGCCGGCTGATGGGAGAGGCAGGATCGGGATCGCCGATCGTCTTCGGCGCTGTCTCGGGATCGGGATGCGAGAGCACGTGATTGGCGAAACGGAAGGCTAGCGTCGCCTTGCCGATGCCTTCCGGCCCCTCGATCAGGATGGCGTGGTGGCCCTTGCCGGACCGGTAGGACTGGGCAAGGAACGCCTCCGCCTCTTCATGGCCGAACAGTCTGGTATTTTCCCCCGGCCAGATGGCGCCGTCGAGCAGTCCGGGCCTTTCCTCACTCATAATGGGCTTCACTCATGATGGGCGGCTTCCGGCATTCGCAAACGGCCCGCGGGCGACAGCAGCTGTTTGACGATCGCCAGGATCTCGGCGGCGATCGCCTCCTCCGTCTGCATGGCGTTGACCACGTGGCAGCGCTCGGGCTCGCGGGCGGCGATATCGAGAAAGGCCTCGCGCCGTTTCTCGTGCGTTTCCAGCCGCTCTTTTTCGTAGCGATCGGGACCGTCAGCGGCAGCGCGCTTCTGCGCCCGCTCCAGCCCGACCCTGGCGGGGATGTCGAGGATCACCGTACAATCCGGCATGACGCCGTTGATGGCGATACGCTGCAGCGTCTCGATGAAATCGGGCTCGAGATTGCCGGTGATGCCCTGGTAAACGCGGGAGGAATCCATGAAGCGGTCGCAGAGCACGACCTTGCCTGATGCAAGGGCTGGCCGGATCACCTCTTCGACATGGTCGTTGCGTGCCGCCGCAAAGAGGATCGCCTCCATCCGCGTGCCGAAGGCCTCGGCAGCGCCCGACAGCAGCACGTGGCGCACGGCCTCGGCACCCGGCGAACCGCCGGGTTCGCGCGTCACCAGCACGTCGTGACCTTCGCCCTTCAGCGCCTCGGCGAGGCGACGGATTTGCGTGGATTTCCCAGCGCCTTCCCCGCCTTCAAACGTAACGAACAATCCCGTACCGGATGACAATGACAACTTCCCGCATTCCAGGCGCCGCACGCGCCCCGCTCCTTCTATCTATCCGAAGATATCATGGAGGAAAACCTTTCGCCGCGGCGACATATTCACCTTTCCCGGCAAATTGCATTGGAAACCGAATGTTCAGCCGGGCGCGGACTTGTCCCAGAGCCAGGAGAAGAACAGCGATTCGCCGAGTTCCAGCATGGCGTCGACCGCCCGGCTGCTGAGCGAGCCCTCGCCGACTGCCTGCACCGTATAAAGCGGCACCTCCCTGAGTAGCCGGCTGCCGGCGAAAATCCTCAGCGTGCCCGCCTGGGTATCCGGCATGACCGGCGCCGTCAGCGGCCAGTGATAGATGATGCGCGCCGACAGCCGGTCGGGATTGCTGATCGGAATATAGACGCTGACCGGCGCCTTGGCGACGAGATCGACGGTGCGCGACGTGCCACCATAGACGCTGGCGGCACCGATCACTTCCTTCTCGGCGAAGATCTGCCGGTTCTCGAAGGCCGTCAGTCCCCACTCGAGCACCCGCTTGGTCTCCTCCGTCCGCTCCTTGTCGGAGGCGATGCCTGCGAGTGCCAGAAACAGCCGCCTGCCGTCGCGCTCGACCGAAGCGACGATCGAATAGCCCTCGCCCTCGGTAAAACCGGTTGCCAGCCCGTCGGCGCCGAGATCAAGCCCGAGCAGCGGGTTGCGGTTACGCTGGAAGATCTTGTTCCACTCGAAATCCGGTTGCGCAAAATAGGGATAGAGATTCGGATAGGATTGCTGAAGGGCGGCAGCGAGCGTCACCATCTCGCGTGCGGTCACCTTGCTCTTGCCATCGGGAAGGCCGGTGGAATTGCCGAACTCGGCCTTCTCCATGCCGAGTTCGCGGGCACGCCGCGTCATCGACGCGGCAAATTGCTGCTCGCTTCCTGCCATGCCCTCGGCGAGGATGATGCAGCTATCATTGGCGCCCTGGATGGCGACGCCCTTGATCAGGTCCTCGACGCGCACGTGTGATTTGAGGCTGGCAAACATCGTTGCCGTCCGCGACGGCGCGCCGCCCGTCCGCCAGGCATATTCGGATACGGGATATTCGGTATCGAGCGTGATCTGGCCCTTGGTCACCGCCTCGAAAACCAGATCCATCGTCATCAGCTTGGCGAGCGAAGCCGGCGAAAAGCCCTGGTCCTCGTTCTTGGCGAGAAGCACCGTGCCGGTGGCGGCCTCGATCATATAGGCCTGCGCCGCCTTGGTGGCGAAGCCGGAGGCACCGCCATCGGCTGCAAAGGCGCCGGTGGCGAACGGCATCAGGCATGCAAGCAGGCGAAGCACGGGCTTCAGCATCGCAATTTCCATTGATCGAGCGGCGTATTTCAGGAGGTTAGAACGCGAGGAAATCCGATGCAATTGCCAGTTCAGCGCGCGGCGAACTTTGCCTGATGACGCTTGGCCGCGGCAAGGATGGACTCTTGCGTCAGCCCGTCATTGCGCACCATCACCGCATCGAAGGCGAGATCGACGGTCACCGTCTTCACCTCTTCGTTCTGATAGCCGAGCGCCAGCGAATTCTCGGGCCGCTCGTAGGGCATCGGACCGATCTCCGGCAGCACGACCAACTGGTCCATCGCCTGAGCGCCATTGTTGAACGACGGCGCTGATGGCGCCACCAGAACATGGGCAGCCGGTGCCGCATTGTAGCGTGCGCTCGGCGTCGAACCGGCATAAGAGGTCGCCGACATCGGCACCGGCACGTTGGCCGGCGTCTCGTAGTCTTCCGAACTCTGCAACTGGTCGCGGGTGATCTTGCGGCTGTTGGAGGCGACCATCACGCCGGTTGCGATCTGCCCTTCCGGATTGACGCCGGGAATGCGGCTGCCCTTCGGCGAATATGAGGCCATCAGATAGGGCATGTCGTGGCCGTCCATGCGGGCGCGGCCGACATATTGCACGCGCACCTTACCGGTGCCGCTGTGCTGCAGGTCGAGCATGTCGGCCGTCTTGTTGGAAAGATCGATGATGCGGCCCTCGTGATAGGGGCCGCGATCGTTGACACGCACGATGACCGAGGAACCGCTTTCGAGATTGGTAACGCGCGCATAGCTCGGCAGCGGGAAGGTCGGATGGGCAGCGGAAAGATGCATCTGGTCGTAGACTTCGCCATTCGCCGTCAAGCGCCCGTGAAAGGCCGAACCATACCAGGAGGCGACGCCGACCTTGTTATAGGCGAAGTCTTCCTTCGGATAATACCACTTGCCCTTCACCTCGTAAGGGTTGCCGACGAGGTAGCGGCCGCCGCCCTTGGGGATGTTGTTGCCGGTGGCGACCCGCGGGCTCGCCTTGACGCCATATTCGGATTCAGAGAAATATTCTTTGCCGTGGGCTTTTTTCTTCGGCACCGCCTGCGTCGTGCCACACGCCGCAACCGTCGCACACATCGCCGAGATCGCCAGCCACCGTGCTGTCGTTGCGAAAGACGCCGCCCCGTATTCCAGTTTCATGTGCCCCACGCCGCTCAAAGATCGTTATGGTTAAGGAACCTTGCCCTATCTTGGGCCAACAACGCCTTATTCCCGCCCGCCTAATGAGGCTTTAATCTTGCTAGGTTCGTGGCAATTTTACGAACAATTTCGCGGCGATAGCGACAATTCTAATGATTATGGTTTACAAATTGCTAACGCGAACCCTCCCTGCCCACCATTCCATCGCCGTAATGGGGCCAGAAATGAACGTGCCGATGCGGGGCATATGGTGAACATCCCGGCGCTTCCGAACGCCCCAACAGCTCCATATTGAAACAAGGCCTGTGCGTACTTGACGAGCGGCAGCGGGTCGGCGCGGCACCACCTTGCCTATCCCCGTGATATGACGCTATGCACTCTCGACGCCGGTTGGGGGACGTAGGAATGGGCCGAATTTTCAAAAACTTGATGTTGCTGGTGGTGATGACCGGCTCATCGGCCGTCGGCGCCGCCGCGGAGGATTTCCCCGCCTATTGGCGCAAGACGATGACCAACGATCCCCAGACGAATTTTTATCTTGCTGAGGCCCTGAAACCCTTACCGAACAAGAATGCCGAAACTATCAAGGTGGTCCGGCTGTCACTGATCGCCGGCAACCTATGCCTCGGCGCCGCCGTCGATAGGAGAACAGGCGAAGCCTTTCTGCAGCGGGCCGGATATAACCGCCTTCGTGGAAAGACGTGGGACGAAGCCGTCTTCCTCGCCGACGATTGGTTCAAATATTTCAACTACCGCTCCCTCGCCCATCTCTGCGCCGGCATCGACTATATTTTCGGGCCTGAGGGAAAACTGGTGCGCAATCTGGTAAAGCCCGGCAAGGGTGAGCCGAAGGGATCCTACGATCCCCAAAATCCCTACCTGCGGCTTCCGCCCTTGCGCAAGCCGAATGGGTAAGCAGCGTCGCCGATTGGATGCGATGTAACGCAGATCGCGTGTTTGACGCTTCCTTCGGTATGGGAACGAATTGTCCGCCGCGGGCTTTGAAGGTGTAGACCTTTGGAGGATCACCATGCACGATGAAACCGTGACGCAGCTCGACAGGGTCAGCCAGCAGTTGCATGCCCGATCTCGCGCGCTTTCCCAGCCGAATAAAGACAACGACATCGCAATCCTGATGTCGGCACTCGCCGTGACGATGGAGGCGGTTCGATCTCTCGGCGAGGATATGAACCAACTCAACGGCCCGAAGGGCCTTGGATCTGACGGAAGCTAGATGTTTGATCTCATGTCTCCGGCGCAATTTGCAGAGAGCTTGCGCCGGGAACGAGATACGCGCGAAGCGCTCATCTTCAGTATGGATGGAAACGGTGGGCACACCACCTATGCCGCCGGTGAACGATACCGAATCGACTTCGCCTTTTCCAAGGCTTCGATCGTATCCTCGACGCTGAGGAGGACGGTGGTCTCCATAGAACTGAGCGCGCCTCCTGCGCCGATCGCAAGTGCGACGGCCGCCATCGATACGTTATCAGGCGCCTCCCACAGATTCCAACCATCGTGCTCGCCGAAGGCGTACCAGAACCCATGCAGCTTTCCGCCGACGGATTCCATGTAACTGCGTGCCGCCTCTCGGCGATCCTCAGGGTTTTCGATCATTCGCGCCCAGATTTCGGGCGTGTAGCTGAAGCGTGTGAGATACATGGCCATGGCTTGTTTCCTCCGCCAGAACGATACAGTTAACGCTCAAGCCTTGGAGAACGCGATTCATTTCCAATATGCGGAATAGGCCTGCCTCGGCTCACGCTCGAATTTGTTCGCACGTCGCGCCAGGGATGCCGGCAAATGCTGCAGAGCAAGTTGACGCTGCTTTCAAAGCTGCTAGAAAGCCAGCCATCGAATGATTGGGTAGCAAATCGGCAGCAACGGCCGGTTCACAGACATCAACAGAATGTTGGTGTCTCGACCTTTTCAATCAGATGGAAGAGTGTCCGAGTGGTTTAAGGAACCGGTCTTGAAAACCGGCGTGCGGGAAACCGTACCGTGGGTTCGAATCCCACCTCTTCCGCCACATCACATTGAGTTGTTGAGTAATTTCCGATTTCTGCCCGGAAACTACAGCTTATCATAACGGCAGGTTCCATCTCAGTGGCATCGCGGCGATGTGGTAGGGCTTCCGTTTTGCTGTCGCCCCGATGATCGACTGGACGGATCGGCATTGAAGCTGGAGCCCTCAGAGCGCGTGTCGTACTCCTCGTCGTCCCGTGGTTATTGCGCCTCCCTCATCTAGCCCTAATTCAGCACCCCCTAATCCTTGCGAAAATTCACGAGGCGCATAAATTCAATCTATCAGATGGCTTTTGCTGGTGACCACGGATGTACTGGCACCGTGCTGACGTAATCAAAGAAGGGTCGGCGCGAGCATTCGCCCGGCCCTTCTTTTATGCAAGACCGTTCTGTGGCTACTGTCGATAATGCCCATCCCTGCCCGACGCCCGTTCATCTCATGGCAGCGGAACTCGTGAAGGCCGAAGGCGCGCTGTGGGGCGCCAACGTTGGTGTCCGTGGCACTGCCGACTAAAAATCGAAGTACACGGTCACACCTGACCGACGACGATAGGGGTAATCGTCGCGATAGCCGTAATAGTCGCGGCTGCCGTAATACCGCGGACGATAGCACGAGCCGTAATACCGGCAGTCGCGGTAAGCGTATCGCTGTTTCTTCCAGTGGCCATACGCATGTCCATTATCGTGGCGACGGTGTTTGATCTGCTCGACGTCCGGGGTATGTATATGTACTGCGTTCGGCACGACGATCGGCGCGGCGCTTAGCGGCAGGGCGAAAGATGCAGCCAATACCGTGGCTGCAAGTGAGGCAAAAAGCATCTTCATCGGCGCATCCTTTCTGGCTGCGATTCTGGGTTAATCCGCATTAACCTGCGATGAACATCTGCGCGCTCCAGAATAACCGCCGGCGCCGCTGGTATGGTTGCGGGTGGTCATTCCTTCAGGATTCATAAGCCCGACACCTTCGAATGCGTTCGCAAGTTCTGCTCCAAACACAAGAGGGGCTGGAAGGGACTGCAAAGCCCTAGTTCTTGAGTCGATCATGCCCGCCGCGAGCATCCAGGGACGGACGGCCTTCCGATTGAGAGGGGATGAAGAGGCTCGATAAGCAATCAGCCTTCGCAACGCGTCGCTCGAAAATCTCTGCATCCCCGCTTAGATCAGCCTGCGTTGCCAGGCACAGGCGTGTTGAGCAGCTGCTGCTCCCACAGGCACGCGATACCGCTACCAGCGGCATGCTGCTTGAGCACCTCCGTCAACTCTGCGGCGTGCTCGGTCCGGGCCCAGTCGCGCTGCCATTCGGACGCCAACGCCAGCCAGGTCATCATGTTCGCGCCGGCCGCGGTCATGCGCTGGATGGCGACCTCATGGGCTTCGACCGAAGTCCCTCCCGATGCGTCAGCGATAACAGTCACATCCCAGCCTTCGCCGAGCGCCTGGATCACCGGCATTGCGACGCAGACCTCGGTCCACAGGCCGGCGATGATCAGCTGCTTGCGGCCGGTCGCCTTGACTGCGTCCACGACCTTCCGATCCTCCCAGGTATTGATGAACGTCCGGTCGATCACCTCCCGGCCGGGGAACACATCGGTGATTTGCGGAAAGATCAGACCGCCCCGATCGGCGATCACGCTCGTCAGGATGGTGGGGACACCGAAGGCCTTGGCGGCCTTCGCCAGGGCGGTCGAGTTGTTGACCACTGCGTGCGGATCGTGGCTGTTCAGGTTCGCGAGCTGGTATGGCTGGTGGTCGATCAGAACGAGTACCGAATCTTCGGGGCGAAGAAGCGAAGCAAGGCCATTACGAAAGGTCATTATTACATCCTTTGCTGCCGCCCACGAGCGGCATTGGTTTTGCGGGAGACATGCGCCGGGGGCGGCGTTGCCTGGAAGCAGTATTGCCGTTCCTATTCGAGATGCGGTAGCACCCTCCTATGGCAAGCTGTGTCGCGGAAAGGGGAACGCTATATGGACATCGAAGAACTGCAGACCTTCGTCGAAGTGGCTGATGCCGGGGGTGTTTCGCCAGCTGCGCTCCGGCTCGGCGTCTCCAAGTCAATCGTCAGTCGGCGGCTCTTCCGGCTTGAAGCGGAACTTGGTGTCCAGCTTCTTGCACGGACCACCCGGGGCGCCGCTCTCACGGAAGCAGGGGCCACGTTCCGAGATTATGCCGCGAGAGTCTACGCCGAGATCGACGTGGCCAGGGAAACGATCCTACCCGCCGGTGACCTTCGCGGCCGCTTGCGAGTTGCCGTGCCACTTTCCTTCGGCCAGAGTCACTTCGCGCCTATCCTCGCGGAAATGGCGCGCCGCCACCCCCAGCTCCACATCCATACCTGCTACAGTGATCGCTTCGTCGATCTCATCACAGAGGGTTATGATTGTGCGATCCGGGTTGGCTATCTTCAGGACTCCAACTTGATCGCAAGACGCGTCGGACCGATCTATGGGAAGCTCGTCGCGAGCCCGGACTACATCAAGGTGCATGGGTCGCCCGAGACGCCGGAGGAACTCGTCGCTCATGAGGCCCTCATGCAGGGCACCGAAGCCTGGCAACTCATGGATGGCGACAAGATCATCACGGTTCGTCCGCAGGGGCGATTTAAGGCCGACAACGGCCCTGCTCTGGTCGCTGCCGCGGCAGCAGGACTAGGGATCGCTTACCTGCCTGATTGCCTTACCCATGAATTTATAGCCTCCGGCGCGCTTGTGCCGGTCATGACGCATTATCCACCACCCCCGGCGGCTGCATATGTCATCCGCCCGCCAGGTCAGCATCCTGCACGGAAGATACGGGTCCTCACCGAATTGCTGATTGAGTATTGCGAACCGGCTCCGCACCTCACGCCTGCTCCTTTCCGTTGACAACGAGATGATATACAGGCTGAAGCAGGACGCGACCGCCATTAACTTAAGAATGGGGTCGGGCGGCAGATTGACGTCACGTCGCTGCCACGAGATCACGTGGCCGTCCTCTGGTCGGCGTCGCGAAGACGTCCCGGTGTCGTTCCTGGCGGGGATGAAGTCTGGTGTTATCCTTGCGGGAAACAGCGCGCGTCCTCAGCGCCGTCACTCAGATAGGCAGATAAGCAGGACGCGGCCGACCTCAGTCGATGATTCGCCGGGCAGCCCTCACGAGAAGTATGCGTAGATCAGGACGCCAATAGAACCCCAGAAGATAAGCGGCGTCAGTATCATCCCCGCAACGATTATTTTAGTCATAGCAAAAACTCCGAACACCTCCGCACATGGCGCAGGAAGCTATCGCATTAACCGAGAGTCGCTATGGGCATGAAGTCCGGGATGGATCGGACCTTGGTCTGAGCTGCGCTCGCGCGGGCTAGCCGAAAGCGTTCAGCCGCTCGATGAAGCGCCCCTTCTGAGCGTGGCGTTCACGGATCGAATGTAGGCGGCGGGTGAAATCGGCAGTGCCGCCATTTTGTTCGGCGATCGTCTTCAGGTCGGCGAGCAGGCTGGCGGCGTTGTCATAGCCGGAGGCGTTGCGGCGCTCGATCTCGGTCTCAATCTCGCGCCAGACTGCATCGCCCCGTTGGATGATCGCGTTGAGCCGCGCGCGGCGGGCGCGGGCCTCTTCTGCCTCCCGCTTTTTTCGTTCCGCCGCCAGCCGCTCCTTTTCCTTGCGCTCGCGGATATGGCGAATCTCGCCGGCATGGGCTCGCAGTTCCGCGACCGTGGGCGGGGCGGCGTCCGGTTTGGCTGCGGAGGCCGCGGCGAAGAAGCTGCGGGCGCTTTTCTGCAACTCGCTTGCCACATACGGATCGCCCTCGATCAGACGGACGAGCATCATCGTCTTCTCTTTGTCGGGCAAGGCGGCGACAAAGCTTTGGACGGCATCCGATGCCTTGGAGCCGGCCAATGTCGTCTCGGCCGCGCGTTCGGCGGCCGCGGCAACGAGGTCGGCATCGAGACCGAAGAATTGCGCGAAGGCTTCAAGCGCATCGGTCATCGGGCCTAGCCCCGGCAGTGGCGCCACCTCCTCCGGCCCGAGCGTCCCCGCCTGAACAGCCATCAGCCACAAGAGATAGAAAAGCCTGAGATCACCGCTCAGCACCGCCGCGCGCAATGGCGCCAGCGCCGTGAGCCAGCCCGGCCCCTCTTCCCAATCAGCGTCGGATTCCACTTCCTCGCATATTATGTCGAGGATCAGGTTTCCGCCTGAGGTCGCGAGATCGGCGCCATCGACCGCGCTGAGAAATCCGTCGAGGCGTTGCTGGTCGACAAGCCGCTTTGGCAAGCGGATCATCAGGCGCCTCGTACCCCAATTGGCGAGATAGAGGTGCAAGTCGAACCAGCGCTCCATGAGGTTGGCCGGGTCACCCTTGAAGTCGCCCCATTCGTAGGAATTGGTGAAGCTCGTGGAGGTGATCCGCGCCCGGGTCGATAGCTCCCGGAGAGAGTGGCGATCCGCGCCGCTGAGGGGGCGGTCGATCGTTTGGAATTCGTAATATTGATATTCGCTCATGGCCGTGGTGGTCGAGATTTCATCGTGGACGAAGGCGGTTCCAGTCTGCGGCGCCGTTCTGTCTTGATCAGACCGGATGCAGCACGCCGTCAGTTTCGAGGATTCGCAGAGCCTCGGCAAGCGTTACGCCGGAATGAAGCCGCCACCATTTGCCTGTGTGCCGCATCCAATAGATATCGAACCGATCGGGTCCCATGCGGTCGATGCGGGCGAAGGGAGCATCGAACTCCTCGCCGCGATTGTTCTCAAAGCCGGATCTGTAGCGCTGCATGAACCGATACCGATTTCCCGCCCACGAGCCTCTGATATCGACGACGTAGTTCCATTCGGTTGGCCGGATCTCAGGCAGGAAACGCGGCTTCAGAACAGCTCGAATGAAGGCCTCGCAGGCCGCGATAACCGCCAGCTTCTCAAGATTGTCGGCCGGAGCCGGCTTCTCGCTCCGTGTCCTGATCCATTGTCTCTTGCCCGCCATATCCTCGGCCCATTTTCATTGCGACCGAACTTTACCCTGCGAATTAGGATGGATAATAGAATAACAAACCACTGAAAAAGCGAGCAGCGACGATGAAATTAGGCTGGCAACCACGGAAATGGCTCGAGAAAAAGAGCAAGCGCGGTAACCGCGGTTACCCCATGGGCACGATCGCCTTTTATGGGCCCGACAACCGCCGCGCCAGCAAGGCCGCCGTCAGCATCATGCCGGCGCTGCATGCGGATCCCCTCGATCTGCGCCGATGGCTTGCCGAAACCGGCGATCTCAGGATGGACGAGACTGTTATCGCCGAGATCGCGGCATTCCTGCGCGAGAATGAGGTGAAATCGGTGGTGATGGCGGAAGGAATCATCGGGTGCCCCCACGAGGAGGGAATCGACTATCCGGTCGGCGAGCCCTGCCCGGAATGCTCATATTGGAAGGGGCGAAACCGCTGGACCGGCAAGCTCGAGTCCAATTGACTTCCGGGCATCTGGTGCTCGCATGTTCATACCGGGCGCCGATCATGCGCCTTCAGAATTGGTTCGGCGGCCCGCCTGCTTGAAGAAGGCATAGAATTTCCCTCGCCCGCGATCCCGCGATCAGTCGGCCTTCACCGCCTCCTGCGGTACTTCCTCGGTGATCACCTCGAAACGGGAGAGGGTTGCCGGGCCGAAGGCCGTCGACATGGCGACGTCGGTGGCGTCGCGGCCGGTCGCCATCAGGATCCGGCCGATCCGCGGCGTGTTGTGGCGGGCATCGACCGTATGCCAGTGACCGCCGAGAAACACCTCGAACCATGCGCTGAAATCCATCGGATTGGGATCGATCGGAACGCCGATATCGCCGAGATAGCCCGTGCAATATCGGGCCGGGATATTCATGCATCGGCAAAGCGCGATGGCGAGATGGGCAAAGTCGCGGCAGACGCCCGCCTTGTCGGTGAAGCCGCCATGCGCGGTCCTGAGGACGTCGGCCTTCAGGTAATCGAAGGTGATATGGTCATGGACGAAATCGCAGATCGCCTGGACGCGCGCCCAGCCAAGCGGCGTTGACGAGAACCTGGCCCAGGCGAAATCCGCAAGCCTGTCGGTGTCGCAATAGCGGCTGCCGAGCAGGAAGACCAGCACATCGTCGGGCAGGTCATTGATTGCGTGCTGGACAGCATCGTCGGGAACGATGTCGGGTTGGCCGCTGTCGTAGATCTCGAATTCCGTAGAGATCGTTGTCAGTCCCGGCGGGGCGACGATCCGGCTGCAGGCATTGCCGAACACATCGGTATAGCTCCAGGCCTCGATCGGCCGGTCGAATGTCAGGATCTGGTCGCTGAGAAGATCGGCACGACGGGAGGGGTGAATATTGAGGACGAGCAGCATCGGCGTTGGCTGCATGCATTCGTAGCCCAGATGAAACCCGGCGCGTATCTTCATTGTGGCTTCCTTGTCGCGTCTCTGCTTTGGTAGAGGTGAGCAGGGAACGCTGATCGCGCGGCCCCGGTTCCCGCAAGCCCGGGACCGTCACCGCATGGCTAGCCATATGGCCTTGTGGTGACGTTCACCTGCACCGTCATGCTGTCGAAATCCTTCCCATGCCCGTCATAACTGCCGCTCAACGGGACTGCCTGGCGCGGATCGCGGGCAACGGCGACACGAATGAGATCGCGGTTGCCGACGATCCCGTTGGTCGGATCGAACTCCGTCCAGCCGGCGCCTGGAAGATAAATCTGGCACCACGCATGCGTGGAGCCGCCGCCGAGCACGGTGGAGCCGTCCCGGTCGGGAACATAAACATAGCCCGTGACGAACCGTGCCGCGAGGCCGAGGACGCGTGCGGCCTCCATCATCAGAAGCGCGAAATCCCGGCAGGTGCCGGAACGAAGCCGCAAGGTCTGGACCGGCGTCTGCGTCCCATGTTCCTGGCGCCGCGCATAGACGAAGCTTTCCCGAATGGCGTAACAGAGCGTCATCAGCAGATGCCCGGTCTCGGTTGGACGCCCAAGGCGCACGAACTGGCGCGCCCAGCGTCCGACCTCGTCGTTCGGATCTGGATAATGGCGCTGCATCGCCGGCGTCAGATCGGCAATCTCATCCTTGTCGTATGAGAATGGATAGGTCAGCGCCTCGTCATCCACCTTAAGATCCAGTGCGACCTGGGGCGTATGATCAAGCGTGATCCAGGTTTCGAAACGAAGCTCGGACGCCGGCCTCGAAATATCGACGAGCGCCACGCAATTGCCGAAAACATCGTGGATCCAGCGCACATGACTTTCCTCAGGATAGATCGTCAACGACGCTTCGATCAGCCGCTGGTCGAAACTGTCGCGCGGTCGGAACATCAAGCGATGCTCGCCGAAGCCGACCTCCCTGACGTAACGATAGGACGTGATGTGGCGGACGGTGAAAATCGTCATGAGCCGCCGTCCGGTAATCTGTTCACTTTGCTGCTCCAAGACGGCGATGCCGCCTCTCCCTTGCGGAAGCGCCCTGCCCGCTTCTCCGCTCATCCCGATTTCTTGTCATATAAGCACATCCGAAAGATTGCTATTGTATCTTCACCGATCGGCGGCGGGACCGTCCAACCTTAAGAGGGCACCATGCATATCTTCTGGGACGTCCTGACACTTCTGCTGACAATCGGCTCGCTCTATGGCGGTCGCGAATACCGGATTATCCGCGCCCGTGCCCGCGCCCAAAACTGGGGCAACTTCTGATCCGATCCAATATCATTGATTCGGTCCTGGCATCTCTGATTCGATTCCGAATCATGGTCGCATCGGATCGTTGCCGGTCGCAGTTACGTCGAATGACGTAAAGCCACACGATTAAGGAAGTGCTTTATTAGTGGAGGCGGAGTCTATCCGTCCATTCTCCCTGTTATCCTAAGCCCGCCTCACCCCAGGCGGGCTTTTTTATTCCGTCGCCTGCATCACTTCTTGGCGCCGGCGGAAAGCACCCGATGTGTCGCGTCGTCCATTGCGTGGCTCGCTTCCTGTCCATCCTTCTTCAGCCCGTATGCGGTATTGCCGCAGCCCGAAAGTGTCAGCAGGCAGATGCAGGCGATGGCGATTGCAGCTTTTGACATCAAATGTTTTCCCCGGATTGGATGGCGTTTCAGAGCATGATGCCAAAAGTGTCAGCCGTTTCGGACGACATCATGCTCTAACTCTCAATTTAGATCAGGATTTTAGACTGACTGGACCTAAAATCATCCTGTTCTAGGGAAGATGACGCATTCTTCGGCAAAATCAATCCGCAGGTAACAGGCGCGAACTGGCGGCATGGAACCCCGCGACGCCGCAGGCGTTAACGGGAGCTGTCCAAGCCGGGGTTAATGACATGGATTATCAGATTGCCTTCGCCGCAACGGTCGCAACGGCATCTTTCCTCTTCTTCATGCTGATCGTTCACCGAACCTGATTGCCCGCCGGCGGCGTGTGATCACCGGAACAGCGCCGGCTGTTTCCGGCCCGCTTGCCTGCGATCCGCAGAAGCAGTTGCATCTTCGGGTGCAACTGTTTTTGTAGTCAATGTCGACGAGCCGTCGCAGACCGGAAGGCCTGGAGCGCAAAGATCGCAGATGATCGTCAGCTGACACTGCAAGGCTGCAGAAGAAACGTTTCGTCACCCGAAAGTATTACAACAACCGTGAATGTATTGAATATTAATTAATTGCCAGCCTTAACTATCCGTTAACAATATTGTTGCGCTCAGTCAGCTTCCGCTTATGCTTTACGCAAAACGGGAGAGAAAAGATGTTTAGCAAAAGCTTGATTATGCCGTTCAGCTTCGCAATGCTGGCCATTGCCGGCCTCCTGTTCCAGATTGCCGCCCACGCGCTGCACTCTCCGGTCACCCTGCTGCCGTGAGTCACATAAGTTACTAAGCCTGCAAGCGGTCTCAGTAACTGGGAGTGGAACTTCCTGTCGTTTCGTGCATTCTGTGACTCGTTTTTGCCAGGAGGGAGATAACCATGGAAAACGCAGGCGTGGGTTGGATTGCAGCCATCATCATCGGTGGCATCGCCGGATGGCTGGCGGAAAAGGTCATGAGCAGCAGCATGGGCTTGCTGATGAACATATTGCTCGGCATCGTCGGCGCCATCGTCGCCAACTGGGTCCTGGGCCTGTTGCACATCCAGCCGCTTGCCGGTTGGCTGGGCTATCTGATCACCGGTTTCGTCGGTGCTTGCATCCTGATCGCGATCGGGCGCGTCATCCGCCGTTGAACCGGTCGCAAAAGCTGGCCTCTGTGGCTTTTGCTGTCCTCGGAAATATTGAAAGCCGGGCGTCCATGACGTCCGGCCTTTCTTCATCCTGAATTCCCGTTCAGCGGCGGCTGAGCATGCCGAACACGTAGGCAATGCCTGCCGTCACCGCGAGTGCCATGAGCGGTTCTTCGCGCACCTTATCGCGCAGCCGTTCCGTCATCAGCGAAGCCTCGTCGGTCACGGCCGACTTCGCCCCCTGTCCCAGCGCCACCACGCTTTCCGTCAGGCGTGAAAGATCGTTGCGAAGGGCTGCGACCTGCGCCGACAGATCGTCTGCTGCTATGTCAGCCTTGACGCGCGCGGCGGTGGATTCGGCGGAAGCGGTTTTCAATTCTGCCATGGTCTGCTCCTGTTTCATGGGATGCCGCTTCAACGAAATGGTGGCCCGAAAGGTTCCGTCGGAGCCGATCTTTTGTTCGCCGCAACGCCGCGGCGGCGGAGCGGCCGCCTTGTGCAGCTTTTCGCGCGACAAACCCTTCATTTCCTGTCGGGTTTGTTTTAAGGAACGTCGAATGTCCGCCCGCGCGCGGGTCAATGATACTGCGAGGTTTGCGTTTCTATGTTCCACATCCTGAGAAGAGCCGCTCAGACCTGGGTCGCCAAGCTGCTGATGCTTCTGCTGGTCGCGTCCTTCGGCATCTGGGGCGTCTCCCGGTCGCTGATCACGGGCAGCAACAGCACCACGGTCGTGACCGTCGGCGATCAGCATGTGGACGTCAACGAATTCCACCTCGCCTATCAGCGCCAGGTGGCAAGCGTCAGCCAGCAGTTCGGCACCCGCCTCACCCCCGAGCAGGCCCGCGCCTTCGGCATCGAGCAGCAGGTGCTCGCCCAGCTCGTCGCCGGCGCCTCGCTCGACCAACTCGCCGAAGACATGAACCTCGGCCTGTCGCAGGATCGCCTCGCCCAGCTGATCGCCGACGATCCGGCTTTCAAGGCCGTCAACGGCCAGTTCGACCGCGAACTCTTCGTCTCGCGTCTTCGCAATGCCGGCATCCGCCAGGACGAATACATCAAGGAGCGTAGCAAGGTCGCAGTCCGTAGCCAGGTCGTCGATGCCATCTCCAACGGCTTCACGGCGCCGAAGACGCTGGTCGACGCGCTGAAGCTCTATGGCGATGAAAGCCGCAGTATCGATTACCTGCTGCTCACCAACGCCAATATCGAGCCGATCAAGGCGCCCGCCGACGACGTACTGGCGACGTGGTTCGAGGGTGTCAAGCAGCGCTACCGTGCGCCGGAATACCGCAAGCTCGTCTACCTCAAGCTGCAGCCCGCCGATATCGCCGATGCGGCGACCGTCACCGACGACCAGATCCACGAAGCCTTCGATAAGAGCAAGGATACCTATCGCACGCCGGAAAGCCGCACCATCGAACAGCTGACCTTCGCCAGCAAGGATCTCGCCGCCGCCGCCGAAACGGCACTGAAGAGCGGCACCAGCTTCGACCAACTGGTCTCCGACCAGGGCAAGACGGCAAGCGACGTGCTGCTCGGCGAATTCACCAAAGACAAGGTTCCCGACCAGGCCGTTGCCGATGCCGCCTTTGCGGTTTCGCGCGACGGCGGTACGACGCCTGTCGTCGACGGCTCCTTCGGACCCGTCATCCTGCGCGTCACCAACATCAAGCCTGAAACGACGAAGAATTTCGACGAGGTGAAGGAAGATATCCGCAAACAGCTGGCGCTCTCCAACGCCTCTCAGGAAGTGATCAACGTTCACGATCGCATCGAGGATCTGCGCGCAGGCGGTTCCACGCTCGAGGATATTGCCGGCCAGCTGAAGCTCACCGCAGTGGCCGTCGACGCCGTCGATATGACCGGCGCCGACAAGGACGGCAAGGAGGTCAAGGATCTCCCCGCCAAGCAGCAACTGCTCGGCGAAGCCTTCAAGACCGAGGTCGGCGTCGATGCGCCGCCGCTTTCGATCGGCAATGACGGCTATGTCTGGTTCAATGTCCGCGAAATCACGCCGGATCGCGAGCGCCCGGTGGCCGAGGTGCGCGAAAAAGCCATTGAGGACTGGACGGCGGAGCAGCAGAAGGCCGAACTCGCCAAAAAGGCCGCTGAATTGAAGGCTGAGGCGCAAAAGGGCAAGGCACTTGCAGATATCGCAACGCCGCTCGGTATTGCCGTCGAAAGCAAGAGTGGCATCACCCGCTCCACCGATGATGCGGTCCTCGGCCGCGCCGGCGCCACTGCCGCCTTTTCCGGCCCGGTCGATACGGTCGCAAGTGCTGTCGGCGCCGATCCCTCGACGCAGATCCTGCTGAAGGTCACCGAGGTCAACACCCAGCCGACCGGCGATGTGCTGAACAACCGCGATGCCCAGATCACCGCCATGGCCAATGCCGCCGGCGACGATATTCTCGATCAGATGGTCAACCTGCTGCAGACGCAGTATGGCGCTCAGATCAACCAGACGCTCGCCGAAAAGGCGACGGTCCGCTAGGAGGCTTTATGACCGATCTGAAGCCGTTCCTGGCCAAGGCCGCAAGCCGCGAGCCGCTGACGCGTGACGAGGCCCGTGCCGCCTTCGACATCCTGATGTCGGGCCAGGCGACCCCCTCGCAGATCGGCGGCTTCCTGATGGCGCTGCGTGTGCGCGGCGAAACGGTCGATGAGATCGTCGGCGCGGTGACCGCGATGCGCTCGAAGATGCTGACCGTCGAGGCGCCGGCCGATGCGATCGACATCGTCGGCACCGGCGGCGATGCCAGCGGCACCTACAACATCTCGACGCTGGCGGCACTGATCGTCGCCGGCGCCGGTGTTCCCGTCGCCAAACACGGCAACCGGGCGCTGAGTTCGAAATCGGGCGCGGCCGACAATCTGGCGGCACTCGGCGTCAAGCTCGATGTCGGTCCCGAGATCATCTCCCGTTGTATCGCCGAAGCCGGCGTCGGCTTCATGTTCGCGCAGCTGCATCATTCCGCCATGCGCCATGTCGGCCCCTCGCGGGTGGAGCTTGGCACGCGGACGATCTTCAATCTGCTCGGGCCACTTTCCAGTCCGGCCGGCGTCCGCCGCCAGCTGCTCGGCGTCTTCTCGCCGCAATGGCTGGTGCCGCTTGCCGAAGTCATGCGCGATCTCGGCTCCGAATGCGTCTGGGTGGTCCATGGCGACGGCCTCGACGAGATCACCACGACCGGCATTACAAAAGTCGCGGCACTCGAAGACGGCAAGATCCGCACCTTCGAACTCTCGCCCGCCGATTTCGGCGTCAGCCCTTGCGTGCTCGCCGACATCAAGGGCGGTGATGGTGTCGCCAACGCCGCAGCCCTTCGCGAGGTGCTCGGCGGCGCCAAGAACGCCTATCGCGATATCTCGCTCGCCAATGCCGCCGCCTCGCTCGTCATCGCTGGTAAGGTCGAAACGATCCGCGACGGCATGACGCTGGCCACGCATTCGCTGGATAGCGGTGCCACGGCGCTCGCCCTCGACAAACTCATCGCCGTTTCCAACGATATCGACTAGGATTGCCCGATGACCGATATCCTGAAGAAGATCGAACTCTACAAGCGCGAGGAGATCGCCGCTGCCAAGGCGACAGTGTCGCTTGCCGATCTCAAGGCGATGCAAGCCGGCCAGTCCGCCCCGCGCGGCTTCCACAAGGCGCTCATTTCCAAGCGTGATGCCGGCGGCTTCGGCCTGATCGCCGAGATCAAGAAGGCAAGCCCCTCGAAAGGTCTCATTCGCCCGGACTTCGATCCGCCGTCGCTGGCGAGCGCCTATGAGGCCGGCGGGGCCGCCTGCCTTTCGGTGCTGACCGACACGCCGAGCTTTCAGGGGGCGCCGGAATTTCTGACAGCCGCCCGTGCTGCCTGCGCGCTGCCGGCGCTGCGCAAAGATTTCATGTTCGAAACCTATCAGGTGCACGAGGCCCGCGCCTGGGGCGCAGACTGCATCCTGCTAATCATGGCCTCGCTGTCCGACGATGAAGCCGAACGCCTGCAAGACGAGGCCCTCGGCCTCGGCATGGACGTGCTGGTCGAGGTCCACGACGCCGAGGAGATGGAGCGGGCGCTGAAACTTTCTTCGCCGCTCATCGGCATCAACAACCGCAATCTGCGTACCTTCGAGGTCAGCCTGACGGTCAGCGAGGCGCTTGCGCCCATGGTGCCGGCAGACCGCCTGCTGGTCGGCGAAAGCGGCCTCTTCACCCACGCCGATTGCAAGCGCTTGCAGGCCGTCGGCATTAATACCTTCCTCGTCGGCGAGAGCCTGATGCGCAAGGACGACGTCGCCGCTGCCACCCGCGCGCTGCTCTTTGGCGAAACCGCTATCGCGGCCGAATGATATGAGCGGCCAAAAGCTAGGGCTAACTCATATCGGGGCCTCGGGCGAGGCACATATGGTGGATGTCTCCGAGAAGGCCGAGACGGTGCGCATCGCCACTGCCGAGGGACATGTGAAGATGGCGGCGGAAACGCTTGCTCTCATCGTCCAAGGCAACGCCAAGAAGGGCGATGTCATTGGCACGGCGCGCCTTGCCGGCATGATGGCGGCAAAACGCACCGCCGATCTAATCCCGCTCTGCCATCCGCTGATGCTGACGAAGGTCACGGTCGAGATCGAGGAAGATACCGCCCTGCCCGGCCTGCGCGTTACGGCAACCGCCAAGTTGACCGGCAAGACCGGTGTGGAGATGGAGGCGCTGACAGCCGTCTCGGTCGCTTGTCTGACGATCTACGACATGGCCAAGGCGGCCGATAAGGCAATGGAGATCGGCGGCATCAGACTTCTTGAAAAGTCCGGCGGAAAATCCGGCGATTTCCGTCATCCGGAGGCAAGATGAACCTTCTCCCGGTTGCCGAGGCCCTGAACCGCTTGCTCTCCAGCGCGAAGCCCATTGCTGCGTCCGAGACGCTGCCGCTTGCCGAGGCTGAGGGCCGCGTCCTGGCCGTCGATTTGACGGCCGGCCTGACCCAACCGCCCTTCAATGCCTCCGCCATGGATGGCTATGCGCTGCGCCGCGAAGACGCGCCGGAGCCGGGCGCCGAGCTGAAGGTCATCGGCATGTCTTCCGCCGGCCATGGCTTCGAGGGAAGCGTCAGCCAGGGTGAAGCCGTCCGCATCTTCACCGGCGCGCCTGTTCCGCCGGGCGCCGATAGCGTCTTGCTGCAGGAGGATGCCGAGAAGATCGAAGGCGGCATCAGAACCAATTTCCCTGTGCGGCAGGGCCAGCATGTGCGTCCCAGGGGCCAGGATTTCGCCGAAGGCGAAGCCGTGTTGTCGGCCGGCACCGTGCTTGATTTCTCGCGGCTGACGGTCGCCGCCGGCATGAACCGGCCTGATGCCGAGGTGCTGCGGCGCCCGCGGATCGCCATCCTCGCAACCGGCGACGAGCTGCTGCCGCCTGGAAGCACGCCCGGCCCTTCACAGATCATCGCATCCAACACGTTTGGTATTGCAGCCCTTGCCCGCAAAGCCGGCGCCGATGTACTCGATCTCGGCATCGTGCCTGACGACAAGGCCAAGATCAGCGCGGCGATCGACGCGGCGCGGGACGCCAAGGTCGATGTGATCGTCACGCTCGGCGGCGCTTCGGTCGGCGACCATGATCTGGTGCAGGCGACGCTGATCGAGGCCGGCATGCAGCTCGATTTCTGGCGCATCGCCATGCGCCCCGGCAAACCGCTGATGGTCGGCAGCTTCGGCGAGACGCATGTGCTCGGCCTGCCCGGCAATCCGGTCTCGAGCCTTGTCTGTTCGCTGCTCTTCCTGGAGCCGCTGATCCGCAAGCTTGCCTCCCTGCCGCCGGTGCGGCGCGAGGCAACGGTGGAGGCGGCTGTCACGCTGCGCGCCAACGACCACCGGCAGGACTATATCAGGGCGAAGCTCTCGAAATCCGCCGCCGGCCATTGGCTCGCCGAACCCTTCGGCAAGCAGGATTCCTCGATGATGAAGATCTTCGCCGCAGCCGATTGCCTCGTCATCCGCCCGCCGCATGCGCCGGAATTGCCAGCCGGAGCGCCCTGCCCGGTCATGCTGTTGCGGCCCGACCTCCTGGCATAATCTCGCCTTCAGCTTTGCCACAGAGAGCAAAGACGCCCGCCGGCACGGCACCGCCGCCTGTGCTGCCCCCGCCGAAATCCGCAACCGCATGGGTGGCGATTCGGCTGAGTTCGCCCTGCGGCAGGTAGGCACGCTCGGGATCGCCGATCAGCACCTCGATACCGGCGGCCTGGCAACGCCGCAGGAAGCCCATCACCCGCAAGGCTAGCGCTGGGTCGTAGAACAGGTCGCCGACCACGAGAAGGTCAGTCGCTGGTGGCTGACCCTCGATGATATCGGCGGCGACGGTCGCGATATCCACGCCGTTGATCGCCGCGTTGAGACAGATCGCGGCAATGGCATTGGCATCGATGTCGAGAGCGGTCACCGTGGCTGCGCCGGCCTTGGCCACGGCAATGGCTACGAGCCCGGAGCCGGCGCCGAGATCGAGCACCCGGCGGCCGCGCACAATTTCCGGCCGGTCGAGCAGATGGCGGGCAAGCACCGCGCCGCCGGCCCAGGGATAGGCCCAGTAAGGCGGCGGATCGGCCTCTCCACGACCGGCAAGCCGCCAGAGCCCGCTCGCAGGTCCTGCCGTATGGAGCCGGATCTCGGGGATGGATGGAACGGGTGATATCGGCAGGTTGGCCTGAATGAAGGCGGCGGGATCGGGTTGCGGCGTGCCCGGGCGTTTCATGGTCGTCTGCTCCTGCCGACGAAGCTCAGTAGTTCTTCATGGCAAGATGCGGCATGCCACCGTCAAGAAATTCCGCGCCATAGGCAAAGAAGCCGAAACGCTCGTAAAGCGGCAGCTTGTCTGCCTGCGCTGTGAGATAGAAGCGATTGTCGCGCGCGCCGCGATGCAGTTCCATCGCTCGCCCGATCATTGCGGCTGCAATGCCCTGGCCGCGCCATCGGCCGGCAACCGCAACCCGGCCGATCTTCACATGTTCTTCGGCGTAGATGACTCGCAGCGTGCCGGATACTTCGCCCGCGATGACGGCGACGAGATGATGGGCGCTGAGATCGTCGGCATCGAATTCCTCGGCTTCGGGAACCTTCTGCTCATGCACGAAAACGGCGCGCCGCAGCCGGAAGGCCTCATTGCAGAGCGCACTGAAAACCGGAACGCTGAGAATCGCCGTTTCCATCACCATCCTTGCCTCCCTCAGGGATAAGACCCAAAGCCCTCCGCCGGACCAGCGAAGGGCTGCCGGCAAAATCAGCCGGGCTTCTTCTTTGAAAACTTATTCTTCGGTGCGCCGCCGCCCTTGCCCTCATATTTGGGGCCTTCGGATCTGGGGCCTTCGAATTTCGGCTTGTCGTATTTCGGCTTGTCGGACGTCGGGCCATCGAAGGCGGGCTTGCCTGGCTTCTTGCTCCAGGGCTTGCTATCCCGTTTGTCCCCGCCGCTATTGACGGCTGCAGCATATCCACCGCCCGGACCCTTGCCGAACTTGTTCTTCGGCCGCTCGCCACGGAACGAATCGTCCGGCCGGTCGTCACGGGATGGCTTGCCGGCATAGGGTTTTGACGCAGGCGCCCGGCTGAAATCCGGCGTGCCGGGAAGCCTGGTCACGCGGATGCCGCGCTCGAGCGCTTTGTTCGGTCCGATCGCCGCCAGGAAGCTCTCCGCACTCGCCGCGGCGATCTCCACATAGGTTTCCTCGGGCTGCATCTTGATCGCGCCGATTTCCCGCTTCGTTACATTGCCGTTGCGGCACAGCATCGGAATCAGCCAGCGCGGCTCGGCATTCTGCTTGCGCCCGACCGAGACGGAGAACCAGACGCTGGCGCCGAAATCCTCACGCGGTCCCTTCTGCGCCGGCTCGTATGGCTCGGCATTGTCGCGGCGCTTGCGGCTGCGCTCGTCCTGTACGGTAACCTCGATGAGGTCCTCCGGCGCCGAATGATTGGTGCGGTAAAGACGTAAGAAAGCGGCGGCGAGCTTTTCGGCGCCGTGGCTGGCGAGAAGCTGCTGTACCAGCCCCTGCTCTTCCTCTTGCGGCGTTTCGTTGAAGATCGGATCGGCAAGCAGCCGCTCGTCGTCGCGCTCGCTCACTTCCTCGGCCGAGGGCGGTCGCGCCCAGGCAGCCGAAATACCGGCATTCTCGAGCAGGCGCTCAGCCTTGCGCCGTGCATTCAGCGGCACGATCATGGCGCTGATGCCCTTGCGTCCGGCCCGGCCGGTACGGCCGCTGCGGTGCAGCAGCGTGTCCGGATTCGTCGGCAGGTCGGCATGGATGACGAGATCGAGCCCCGGCAGGTCGATGCCGCGGGCGGCAACGTCGGTCGCGATGCAGACCCGGGCGCGCCCGTCGCGCATCGCCTGCAGCGCGTGGGTGCGCTCGTTCTGCGTCAGCTCGCCGGACAGTGCCACCACGGCGAAATTGCGGTTGTTGAAGCGCGCCGTCAGATGGTTGACGGCAGCACGCGTCGAGCAGAAGACGATGGCATTGGTCGCCTCGTAATAGCGCAGCACGTTGATGATCGCATTCTCGCGGTCGCTCGGGGCGACCATCAGCGCGCGATATTCAATGTCGATATGCTGTTTTTCCTCGGCCGCGGTGCTGATGCGCACGGCATTGCGCTGGTAGCTCTTGGCAAGCTTGGCGATCGCCGCCGGCACCGTTGCCGAAAACATCAGCGTCCGGCGTTCGTCCGGCGCCGCATCGAGAATGAATTCGAGATCCTCGCGGAAGCCGAGATCGAGCATCTCGTCGGCCTCATCGAGCACGGCAGCCTTCAGTTCCGACATGTCGAGCGCCCTGCGGCGAATATGGTCGCAGAGCCGGCCAGGCGTGCCGACGACAATATGGGCGCCGCGTTCGAGCGTGCGGCGCTCGCTGCGGATGTCCATGCCGCCGACGCAGCTGGCGATCACCGCGCCGGTCATCTCAAAGAGCCACTCGAGTTCGCGTTTCACCTGCAGGGCAAGTTCGCGCGTCGGGGCGATGACGAGGGCGAGCGGCGCGCCGGCATTGCCGAAGCGCTCCCTGCCTTCGAGCAGCGTCGGCGCCAGCGCCAAGCCGAAGGCGACGGTCTTGCCGGAGCCGGTCTGGGCCGAGACCAGCGCGTCGGAAGCGGCGAGCGCCGGATCGAGCATCGCCTTCTGCACCGGGGTAAGTTCGGCGTAACCGCGCTTCTGCAACGCCTTGGCGATCGCCGGAACGACGCCGTTGAATTCTGTCATGAGTTCGATCTTTCGGAGCTGTCAGGCGCGTTGCTGCGCCATGGCCGGAGCCAGCCGGCGGGGTATTTGCGCCGTTCCTAGCCCCTCCCGCGGCGATTGTCAAAGTGTGCGGCTGCGCCACAGCCAGGCGTCGATGCGGCTTGCCCGGCCACGCAGCGCCGTTTCCAACGGTCCCTCCATGCGGCCGGACTGCGTGAGCACGCTATCGGGACCGGCGGCGCGGACGATTTCGGCGCTCAGCGCCAGTTCGACGCCATGGCGGGCGGCCACCTCCATCAGCCGGCTGCCGACATTGATGGTGTCGCCTGCCGCCGTGATCTGCTGCCGATCGCCGGTACCGAGACGCGAGGCGACGATCGGGCCGCAATGGGCGCCGACCTTGAAGCCGATCTTCTTCGGGGCAAAACCCGCATGCGCTTGAAGCCAGGCCCTTGTGCGCTCGCAGAGGCTGACCGCGCAGGCAGCGGCGCGGGCGGCATCATCATCGGCAGGCTCCGGCAGGCCGAACAGGATCATCGCCCCGTCGCCCATGAAGCTGGTGATGGCGCCGCCATGGGCGCGCGCCTCCTCGTCGACCAGTTCGAAGAAGCCGCTCAGCATCTCGCTCACCGCTACTGGCCCGACATTTTCGCTGAGGCCGGTGAAACCCGAGAGATCGATGAAGATGACAGCGGCGTTCTGGCGCACAGGCGCGGCGAGGAAATTCGGATCGCGCGCCAACCACTCGCCGAGGCCGGGTGCCTCGATGCGCTGCAGCAGCGCGCTCTGCTCGGCAAAATGGCGGGCGCGGCCGCGGTCGAGCCAGAGTTCGGCCGCCCCGAAGATCAGCGCCGGCGGCAGCGCTGCGGCGATCGGCAGCGCTGCGCTCAGCCAGTAGCCATGTGCATAGGCCGACAGATTGAGCATCGCCCAGAGGACCAGCGTCAGCACAATGATGAGATAGCCTGCCGCACTCCGGCGCCAGGCGACCAGCGACACGAGCACGATCGGCAATCCGACGGCGGTGGCGGCATCGATCAGCCGCATCCTGTGGTCACGCACCATGCCGTCGCCGGTGACGAGATGGGTGATCGCCGTCGACATCACCTCGACGCCGGGCATGACGGGATCGAACGGCGTCGGGTAGACGTCGCCGCCGCCGGTGACAGTCGAACCGATGACGACAATCCGGCCTGCCACCACATCGGCCGAAAGCTTGCCGTCCAGCGCATCGGCGGCGCTGAAGGTGGCGATGCTGCCGTGCCCGCCATAGAAGGTCAGCGGCAGGCGCTGGCCGATATCGGTGGGAATACGCAGCTTTCCGAGCATGATGGCGTCGCGTTCGATCGTGGGATCGACGCCGAGCGCCACCGATGCGGCACGCAGCGGAAAAGCCGGATCCAGCCGGTCTGCGGCACGCGAGATCAGCGGAATGAAGCGCGGTGTGCCGGTCTGGTCGGTTGCCACATTGACGATCCCGACCGCGGCAGCCTCGGCAAAGCGGGGAAGCGGCAATAGCAGCTGGTTTGCCTCCGGGATCGCGGCAAGCGGATCCTCGGCCACATCGGTGACCCGCTGGCTGCTTTGCGCAAAAGTGGCCGCGGCTGCAATCACGCTCGGCCCCTGGCGAAGGGCTGATGTCAGCGCCGCATCACCCGCCTCCGGACCCGGATCGACCAGCAGAATATCGATCGCCAGGACCTTCGGCTTCAACGCGGTGATCGCGTCGGCGAGGCGCGCGAGTGTCGCCCGATCGAGCGGATAGCCGTGCGCCCCAGCGGTGCGGTCGTCGATCGCGACGATCGAGACGACGGGAGGCGGTGTCTTCGCCCCGACAATGGCGCTGCGGATATCGGCAAGCGAGGCCTCCATCCGGTCGAGAAGGCCGCTTCCGGCATCGAGATTGGTATAGCCGAGCGCAGCTCCCCAAAGACCGGCGAGCAGCAGCGCGATCACGGTCAGCAGGCGATGGTTCATGGGATTTATTGGCCGAGCCGGGCAAGAAGGGCGGCGGCGCGCGGCGCTGGCCAGCGACGCACGACGAGAGGTTCCGTCCCGGCAGTAACGTCGACGCCCTCGCCGGGCGACAGCACCACTGCCTCGCCGGCCGGCCGGCGGACTGCGACGCTGCCCCTGACGACCAGCACAGAGGTCTTGCCGCCTGCGACATCGACAGCCCATTGCGTGCCGCGCACGGCGGCGATCGCCTGCGGCGTCACGACCTGGAAACCACCGGCGCGCTGGGTGTTATCGACATCGACGAGGATGGCCTTGCGCCGCAGCGATGCCGAATCGGGGCTGCCGTCACGGTTGCGGTCGACGAGGCTGTAGGCAGCGCCGGCCTCTGCCGTCACAGTGACGCCACCTGGACAACTGAGCACCTGGCGGGCGCCGGCATCACGCGATACCGTGCAGCCGGCAGACTGCGCAAAGGCCGCCCCATGCGGAATGAGGCCGACAGCGAGTATGGCGGCAAGCTGGCTGCGAAACGTCATATTCATGGAAAGTCCCCTTGACCGTGCGGACGGCTCTTGTCGAAAGCGTCCGCCAACCGTCTTCTTCCATGAGAAGCATGATAGCCGAATTCGGATATTTCCCTAGGCAAAAAAAGCTAACCAGCGCAATCGGAGGCGGAATTCTTAAGTTCTGGTGCCCGTTTCAGGCGCCGGTCCTGCATAACGCGCCCGCGGCCGGATCAATTCGCCGCTGTCGATCTGCTCCATAGCATGCGCCAGCCAACCCACGGAACGGGCGAGCGAAAAGATGATGATCGGCGCCTCCCTCGGGAGATCGAAGGCGGCGGCCATTGCGGCAAGCGCAAAATCGACGTTGACCTTCTCGCCGACCATCTCCTCGCCCACTTTCCGGACCTCGGCAAATTGCGGCGGCAGGGGGAAGTGCGACAGCAGCGCCAAGGCCCTGGCATCGCCGTCCGGATAGAGCGGATGGCCGAAGGCCGAAAGGCGATTGCCCTGGGCAAGCGTGCGGCGGATCGCCTGCTCCGCCCCAAGGGTGGAAGCGGTCTCTATCAAGGCGTCGACGGCTTGCCAGGCGGCACCATGCAGCGGCCCTGTCAGCGTCGCCAGACCGGACAGCACGGCGGCCGAAAGGGCCGCCCCCGCCGATGCCGTGACCCGCGCCGCAAAGGTCGAGGCGTTGAGTTCGTGATCGGCAAGCAGCACCAGCGCGCGGCGCAGGCAATCGGCAGCATCCGGCCGCTGCCAGCTTGTCGCAAGCCTGAGATGCAGCGGCTGGTCGAAAGGCCCCGGCGCCAGTGCATCGGCGATGGTGCGGAGGACGCCGCTTGCTTCGCGGCGAAGTGCTGCCTGCGAGCGGCCGAGCGATGGCAGATCCGATGTCACCCGCCCTGCCAGCGCCCGGAATGCCGCCTGAAGCGACGGAGAGGCATGGCGGGTCTCGTTGCCACCAGGGAGTGTTTCCGCGCCGTTCCAGAGCAGTTCCGCCGTCTGCTCGAGCGTCGCGGCTTCCGCGAAACCGGCCGCATCCTTTCCGCGATAGAAAAGCCGTCCGCCGATGATGGTGGAGATTGCCGAGGACAGAACCGGATCGCCCCAGCGGATCGCCTCGGCGGCGACCGTTTCGGTCTTGCGGCGGCCGGCATGGCGTTCGGCAAGCCGCTGTACGTCAGTAGCTTGATAGAGGCTGCGACGCGGGTCGGCGGGATCGGGCTTGGCGCGGATGCGTCCGCGGCTGACATTGGCATAGAGCGTCTGCGGCTTGGTCTTCAGTGCCTGCAGCGCCTCCTCGGCGGTCAGCCACGACATCGGAGCCTCACATTGATCAATTGCGTCAAGATTGACGTCAATGAAACTAGGTCGGATCATCCGGACCGTAAAGGAGAAACAACATGAAAAACGGCTTGGAAGATGTCATTGCTGCCGAAACGCAGCTTTCGGATGTCGATGGCGAAGCGGGACGACTGATCATCCGTGGCGTATCGCTGGATCACCTGGTTGCAAACGGCACCTATGAAGGCGTCGCCGCCCTATTGCTCGATGGGCTGATGGAAAAAAGCTTCGACGAAGCGGAATTGCGCGACTGGTTGGCGCAGGCGCGAACGAGGATTTTCGGCCACATCAAGGCCGCTGACGCCGCCCTGCTCGCTTTGCCTCCGGTCGATGCGATGCGGGCGCTGATCGCCCGCCTTCCCGACGGCGAGGATTTCGATACCGCTCTCAGCCTTCTGGCTGCGCCCGCAGTTTTCCTGCCGGCGATCCTTCGCAAGCAACGCGGCAAAAGACCGATCGCGCCCGACGCCTCGCTGCCGCAGGCGGCCGATATCCTGCGCATGCTGACTGGAAAATTGCCGACCAGGGAGCAGACAGCGGCACTCGACATCTATCTCGTAACGATATCGGACCATGGCCTCAATGCCTCGACCTTCGCATCGCGCGTTATTGCTTCCACGCAGGCCGGCCTTACCTCTTCCGTACTCGCGGCGGTGAGCGCGCTGAAAGGGCCGCTGCATGGCGGCGCGCCCGGTCCCGTGCTCGACATGCTGGATGCGATCGGAACGGCGGAGAATGCTTACCCGTGGATCGAGGAAGCGCTCGACCGCGGCGAAAGGCTGATGGGCTTCGGCCACCGCATCTATCGCGTCCGCGATCCGCGCGCCGATGCGCTGAAGGGCGCGCTGAAGCCGTTGATCTCAACGGGCCAGGTGAACAGCGCCCGCGGCGCCCTGGCGGAAGCCGTGGAAACCGCTGCATTGGCGATCCTGAAGGCGCGCAAGCCGAACCGGCCGCTCGACGTCAATGTCGAGTTTTATACCGCGCTGCTGCTGGAAGCGCTCGGCTTTCCCCGCCAGGCCTTCACCGGCGTCTTCGCGATCGGCCGCACTGTCGGATGGCTGGCGCATGCGCGCGAACAGGCGCTCGAAGGCAGGCTGATCCGCCCGCGTTCGGTCTATATCGGGCCGCTGCCGGCCGCTGCGTAAGCGCTGAATTCGCCAGTTGGGGTATGTCTTCGCCGGCGATCGTCAACCGCCGACGAAGGCGGCGAGGTTGTCGAGTGTCGAGCGGCAGCCTTCTTCATTGTCTTCCAGGCGAATGCCGGAGGGGATGTTGTCGCAGACCATCGTCACATCGGTGCCTCCATCGGCGGGCGACAATGTCGTGCTGACCGTCATCTCGCCGGAAAAATCTTCATCCTCGGAATCGAAGACCGTCGCCCAGACGATGTTCTCGTCAGGCACGAGCCGTGCAAAACGGCCCTGGAACGTGTCGATCTTGTCAGAGCTCTTGCCCGGCTGCGACACCTCGTCATCGGGATAGACGAGCGACATGCTGAAGGCGCCGCCTTCCCTGCCCTCGAAGGCATGGACGATGCCCCTCATCGAACCGGGCGGAAGCCAGATGGCGACCGCCTCTGCATCGAGGAAGGCGCGGTAGATGCACTCGCGTGGTGCCGCGATGAAGCGTGAGACGGTCGTGCTGCGTGAAGAGGTCATGCCGGCAAGTTAGCGCAGGCACGGATGTTATCCAGATCGCGCCTGAAACAACGCGATCTGGTTTGCATGCATCAGACGAGGCGGCTCTGTTCCGTTGCCGCTTCGATGAAGCTGGCAAACAGCGGATGCGGGTCGAGCGGCCGGCTCTTCAGTTCCGGATGGTACTGCACGCCGATGAACCACGGATGATCCGGATATTCGATCGTCTCCGGCAGCACGCCGTCCGGTGACATGCCGGAGAAGACGAGGCCGCAGTTCTCGAGCCGGTCCTTGTAGTCGATATTCACCTCGTAGCGGTGGCGGTGACGCTCGGAAATATCGGTGGAACCGTAGATATCCGAGATCTTCGTGCCCTTCTTCAGCGCCGCCTTGTAGGCGCCGAGGCGCATCGTACCGCCGAGATCCCCGGCTGCCGTGCGCTTCTGCAATTCGTTGCCCTTGACCCATTCGGTCATCAGGCCGACCACCGGTTCTTTCGTCGCGCCGAATTCGGTCGAGGAGGCACCGGACACGTCGGCGAGATTGCGCGCCGCCTCGATGACCGCCATCTGCATGCCGAAGCAGATGCCGAAATACGGCACCTTGCGCTCCCGGGCAAAGCGGGCAGCGTGGATCTTGCCTTCCGAACCGCGTTCGCCGAAGCCGCCGGGCACGAGGATGCCGTGCACCTTTTCGAGATAGGGCGCCGGATCTTCCTTTTCGAAGACCTCGGATTCGATCCATTCGAGGTTGACCTTGACGCGATTGGCGATGCCGCCGTGATGCAGCGCCTCGATCAATGACTTATAGGCATCCTTGAGGCCGGTATATTTGCCGACGATCGCGATGGTCACCTCGCCCTCCGGCGTGCGGATGCGATTGCAGACCTCTTCCCAAGGGTCGAGCCGCGGCTTTGGCGCCGGCTCGATGCCGAAGGCGGCAAGGACTTCGTCGTCCAGGCCTTCCTTGTGGTAGGCGATCGGCACGTCATAGATGTTGGCGACGTCGAGCGCCTGGATGACGGCGGACGGGCGAACGTTGCAGAATAGCGAGAGCTTGCGGCGTTCGGCTTCCGGAATTTCGCGGTCGGCGCGCACCAGCAGGATATCGGGATGAATGCCGAGCGCCTGCAGTTCCTTGACCGAATGCTGCGTCGGCTTGGTCTTGAGCTCGCCGGCCGCCGGAATGTAGGGCATCAGCGTCAGGTGGACGTAGACGGCAGTGCCGCGCGGCAGGTCGTTGCCGAGTTGGCGGATCGCCTCCATGAACGGCATCGCCTCGATGTCGCCGACCGTGCCGCCGATCTCGCAGATGACGAAGTCGTAATCGCCATTACCCTCGGTGACGAAATCCTTGATCTCGTTGGTAACGTGCGGGATGACCTGCACCGTCGCGCCGAGATAATCGCCGCGCCGTTCCTTGTCGATGATGTTCTTGTAGATGCGGCCGGTGGTGATGTTGTCGGTCTTGGTCGCCGAACGCCCCGTGAAACGTTCGTAATGACCGAGATCGAGATCGGTTTCCGCGCCGTCGTCGGTGACGAAGACCTCGCCGTGCTGGGTCGGGCTCATCGTGCCCGGGTCCACGTTCAGATAGGGGTCGAGCTTGCGAAGCCGGACCCGATATCCACGGGCCTGCAGCAACGCTCCGAGAGCCGCGGCCGCAATTCCTTTTCCGAGAGAGGAAACCACGCCGCCAGTGATGAATACGTATCGCGCCATGGGAGTCACCGGATACCTTTTCAAAAACGATTCCACCAGCCCAAAAATTCTTTTCCAGAACTTTCGGTGCGTGGCGCAGGAATCTGAACAAAAGAAAACCGGCAGACCCGAGGGCCTGCCGGCGGTTTATGTCGAAGACCGGCTTACTGTCCCGTCGGGACGCCGGAGGGCTGAGCCGGTGCCGGCGCGGCCGGAGCTGCGGGCGTTGCCGGGGCGGTCGTTGCCGGGGCAGTTGTTGAAGGCGCGGTGGCCGCCGGGGCCTGAGTTGCCGGAGTGCCAGTTGCCGGCGCCCCAGTTGCTGGAGCTTGAGCTGCGGGAGCCTGCGGTGCGGGCGTCGCTGCCCCGCTGCTCGGAACACCGTTGCCGGCCGGCTGGTTTGCCGGAGCCTGCCCGCCGCCGAGCGAATCGAGAATACCGTTGCCCTGGCCGCCTGTTGCCGGAATGCGATCGAGAATGTCGCTCGGACGGCCCTCGTAACGCGTCAGTATGCCGAGGCCGAGCGAAGTCAGGAAAAACAGCGTCGCGAGAATCGCGGTGGTGCGCGTCAGTGCATTGGCCGTGCCGCGGGCCGACATGAAGCCCGAACCGCCGCCGATGCCGAGGCCGCCGCCTTCCGAGCGCTGGATGAGCACGACGCCGACAAGGGCGAGCACGATCATGAGATGGATGACAATCAATACGGTCTGCATGGGTCCAGTCCTGCCCGCCTCGAGACGGACAAAGTTAAGAATTCTGGCGGCTCTTTACATGAGGCTTTCATCTATTCCAAGCCCTTCGGCCAGGAATAAACTCGGGAATAAACTCAGGAATAAAAAATGTCTCAGGCGAGCAGCGCCTCATAGGCCCGGTAGATGGCGAGGAAGTCGGCCGCTTTCAAGCTCGCTCCGCCGATCAGCGCCCCGTCGACATTGGCAATGCCCATCAGCTCGTGGGCATTGGCCGGTTTGACCGAACCGCCGTAGAGAAGACGCATCTTGCGGCCGTCATCACCGAAGCGGGCCACAAGTTCTGCGCGCATGAAGGCATGCGCCTTTTCGACATCACCTGATGTCGGCGTCACACCGGTGCCGATCGCCCAGATCGGCTCGTAGGCGATGACTGTCCTCTCAGCGGTGGCGCCGTCCGGAACCGAGGCGGAAAGCTGGCGCTTGATGACGTCGAGCGCCTGGCCTGTCCGGCGTTCATCCGCGGTTTCGCCGATGCAGATGATCGCCGTCAGCCCGGCAGCGAAGGCGGCCTCCGCCTTGGCGCGGACCAGATGGTCGGTTTCGGCATGGTCGGTGCGCCGCTCGGAATGGCCGACGATGACATAGGTGCCGAAACAATCGGCAATCATCTCGGCCGAGATGTCGCCGGTATGCGCACCGGACGGGTTCTGATGGCAGTCCTGAGCGCCGATCGCCAGCGGGCTGTCGGTGCACAGCGCCGTCGCCACATAGAGCAGCGTCGTCGGCGGGCAGATCAGCGCTTCGACCTTGTCGGCCAGCGGCGGGCGAACACCCTCGGCGATCGCTTTGATCTGATCCAGGGAGGCACGCATGCCATTCATTTTCCAGTTTCCCGCCACAAGCGGGCGCACATCAGGTGTCATGCCGGCCTTCCACAATCTGCTTATGCCTTGGGCAATATCAAAAGCTTGCAGCAAAGAAAAGCATCATGCCCTTGACGTAAGGGGAATCTCTGCGATCCCGCGCATATTTCTGCCGAAAATCGTCCGCTATAGCGCCGCGCGTCTTATTGGACACGCTGAGGTAGCATTTTGAATTCACGCATCGGCCCGCTGCGCTCTAGCCGGCGAGAATCCAGTTCAACACCCTGCGCCAGTCGATCATCCGGATTGGCGTCCCGTGATTGCCGGTCTGAAACAGCGTGAAACGCGCCGGATATTTTGCCTTGTGCAGGCTTTCGAACAGCGCTTGCTGGGCGGCGGCGGCATAGACAGGATCGCGGCTGCCATGGGCGAACCAGAGCGGCAGCTTCGCCTTGTAGAGGGCGCTCCTGGTGAAATCGGGATCGGTCACGCCGCTCATGATCAGCATGCCCTTCAGCCGCTTGACGCTGTCGCTGTCACGCGCAATGCCCCAGCAGACCTGGCTGCCCATCGAGGCGCAGGAAAGGATGATCGGCCGACCGGGTGATTGCGCACTGGCATAGCGGATCAGGCCGGCGATCGCCGCAACGCCGCTGCTGTCGAAGCCCTTGACCGTCGGCGAATAATAAACGCCGCCATTGCCGGCGACGAGGTTCTTCAGCCGGTTGAAATTGCCGCCGAAGCTGTAGTCGTTGGCGCCGAGCCGCCGGTCACCGTCGCGCCCATGGATGAAAATCACCGTGAAGGCGGCATTCCCGACCGGTCCCACCCTGGTGACATCGAGCTCGATGCCGTCGACAGACAGCGTCTCGTCCGCTTGGGCCTTGCGGATGGCGAGCGCCACATATTTCTGCTGCACCCGCTTTTGCGGGATCTGGTCGCGGCCGTTGATATCTCGCATCTCGTCATAGTCGATGACCTCGAAGGCGCCGTCATCGCCCGTCTGCAGCACGGCCTGCTTCGAAAACAGGTCGTCCTTGAAAGGCGGCAAAGCTTCGGCTGCCTGCGCCGGGCCAACAGCGGACAGAATGGCCGCGGACAAGAAAAACGCCGCAATTGCCGTGAAGATGGTGCAATGACTTGTGGACATTCGCATTCGGATGGTTCCTGAAGCCCGCCGCCGCTTGCCATTCTGCACCCGGCAACGCAAATCATTTGGGAAAAGCCCGCCAAAACAGGCGGTGTCGCGTATAGATGTGCTTTCTGGCAAAATCTGCCTGATTCGCAAGGTGGCATGAAATGCGGTGATTTTGGGTCGGCGGCGCATGCCCGCCCAAGCCAGACCTAAGACAGGATGAAGATCTGAACGGCTCGATGGACGACAGCAACGACCTCTTTTCCGCAATGCCCCTCTCTGAAAAACGCGAGGAGGCGCAGAAGCCTGCGGCGCCCGCCGAACGGCCGCCGGCTCCGGCTGCGCCCGTCGCCGCAGCACCCCCTGCTGCCGGAGCCTCAGCACGTCCCGCGCCCGCCGCCTCGAACTCGGATGATTACGGCGCCTCGTCGATCCGCGTCCTCGAAGGCCTCGAGCCGGTGCGCATGCGCCCTGGCATGTATATCGGCGGCACCGATGAAAAGGCGCTGCATCACCTGTTTGCCGAAGTCATCGACAATGCGATGGACGAGGCGGTCGCCGGGCACGCCAATTTCATCGAGGTCTATCTTGACCTCGAGGGTTATCTCACCGTCTCCGACAACGGCCGCGGCATCCCGGTCGAGAACCATCCGCAGGTGCCCGGCAAATCGACGCTCGAAGTCATCATGACCAAGCTGCATGCCGGCGGTAAATTCGACGGCAAGGCTTATGAGACTTCAGGCGGCCTGCACGGCGTCGGCGTCTCAGTCGTCAACGCGCTCTCCGACGACCTCGAGGTCGAGGTGGCGCGAAACCGCAAGCTCTACCGCCAGCGCTTCTCCCGCGGCCTGCCGCAGGGCGGTCTCGAAGAGTTGGGCGACGTCCACAATCGCCGTGGCACCCGCGTGCGCTTCCATCCCGACCCCCAGATCTTTGGGGATCACATGAAGTTCGATGCCGCCCGCGTCTTTCGCATGGCGCGCTCGAAAGCCTATCTGTTCGGCGGCGTCGAAATCCGGTGGAGCTGCGAGGCAGGCGTCCTGCCCGAAGGTTCCGAGGTGCCTGACAAGGCCGTCTTCCACTTCCCCGGCGGCCTGAAGGACTATCTCCAGGCGACGATGGGCAAGGAGTTCACCGTTACCCGCGAGATCTTTGCCGGCAAGACCGAGAAGACCAGCGGCCACGGCTCGATGGAATGGGCGATCACCTGGTATGGCGGCGATCCGCAGGTACATTCCTATTGCAACACCATCCCGACGCCCGAAGGCGGCACGCATGAGGCCGGCCTGCGCATCGCGCTGACCAAGGGCCTGAAAGCCTATGCCGAGCTGACGCAGAACAAGCGCGCCGCGCAGATCACCACCGACGACGTGATGATCTCGGCCGTCGGCATGCTGTCGGTCTTCATCCGCGAGCCGGAATTCGTCGGCCAGACCAAAGACAAGCTTGCGACCGTCGAGGCCCAGCGTATCGTCGAGAACGCGCTGCGCGATCCCTTCGACCATTACCTTGCCGATAACCCGAACGAGTCGGCCAAGCTGCTCGACTGGGTGATCGAACGCGCCGAGGAGCGCCTGCGCCGCCGCAAGGAAAAGGAAGTCAACCGCAAGACGGCGGTGCGCAAATTGCGCCTGCCCGGCAAGCTCGCCGACTGCTCGCAGAACACCGCCGAGGGTGCCGAACTCTTCATCGTCGAGGGCGATTCGGCAGGCGGTTCGGCCAAGCAGGCGCGTAACCGCGCCAACCAGGCCATTCTGCCGCTGCGCGGCAAGATCCTCAATGTTGCCAGCGCTGGCCGCGAAAAACTCGGCGCCAACCAGCAGCTCGCCGATCTCGTCCAGGCGCTCGGCTGCGGCACGCGCTCGAAATACCGCGACGAAGACCTGCGCTACGAGCGCATCATCGTCATGACCGATGCCGACGTCGACGGCGCCCACATCGCCTCGCTGCTTATCACCTTCTTCTATCAGGAGATGCCGGAACTGGTGCGCGGCGGCCACCTCTTCCTCGCCGTGCCGCCGCTCTACAAGATCACCCAAGGTTCGAAATCCGCCTATGCCCGCGACGACAATCATCGCGCCGAACTGATGCAGACGGAGTTCAAGGGCAAGGCCAAGGTCGAGATCAGCCGTTTCAAAGGCCTCGGCGAGATGATGCCCGCCCAGCTCAAGGAAACCACCATGGATCCGTCCAAGCGCACCCTGCTCAAGGTGCTGATCGACGAGGTGGATTTCGAAGGCACGCGCGCCGCCGTCGACGATCTGATGGGCACCAAGCCCGAAGCCCGCTTCCGCTTCATCCAGGACCGCGCGGCTTTCGCCGAAAATCTCGATATCTAGAATATGCCGTTGAGCGCGCCGAATGGTCGGATAGACACGGGTTCGGCATGCCGCATTTTAGCATCGACGATTTCACGGAACTGACGAAGAACCGTAACAACTCCGTCAAACAACCGGCGCATGAAGCGGTCGGCGTGCGTCCTCCCCTGGAGGAACGCCTGCGCCGGTTCGAACCGTTTTCAACCCCTTGCCGGATATTTGTCATGACCAAGCGTTTTCTCGCGACTGCTGCTTTCGTTCTCCTGTCCAGCACCGTCACTGTCAGCGCCACCGATATCGGCGCCACCTTCGAGACCGCCTGCCCCTTTGGCGATTGTGCCGCCGGCATTTCGCTCTCCTATCTCGGTGAATTCGTTATCCCCACCGGCCACATGGAAAACGGCGTCGAATTCGGCGGCATTTCCGGCCTAGATTTCGATGCCGCCACCGGCCACTATCTCGCCATCAGCGACGACCGCTCGGAAAGAGGCCCGGCCCGCTTCTACGAACTCGACGTCGATCTCGAGGCGTCTGGCCTCAAGGGCGTTTCGGTCGTCAAGCAGGTGACGCTGAAGGACAAGAATGGCGAGCCCTTCGCTGCCCGGGCCGTCGATCCGGAATCGATCCGCCTCGGCAAGGACGGCATCTATTGGGGCAGCGAAGGCGACGGCAAGGCGCTGCTTCCGCCCTTCGTCCGCGTCACTTCGCCGGACGGTTCCTTTGTCCGTGAGTTCAAGCTGCCGGAAGGCTTTGCCCCGACCGCAGACAAATCGACCGGCATCCGCGACAACCTCGCCTTCGAAGATCTCGCCGTCGCGCCCTCAGGCGATGTTTTCGTCGGTGTCGAAGCGGCCCTTTACCAGGATGGCCCGAACCCTTCGCTGACATCAGGCAGCCTGTCGCGCATCATCCGTTACGACGGCGCCACCGGCGAGCCGAAGGCCGAGTACGTCTATCCGGTCTCACCAATCCCGCAGGCCGCTACCAAGGCCGACGGCGGCAATGACAACGGCATGTCGGAGATGCTCGCCCTGGACGATCACCACCTGCTCGCCGTCGAGCGCAGTTATGCCCAGGGCTTCGGCAACAGCATCAAGATCATGATGATGGATCTGACTGATGCCACCGATGTATCCGCCATCGCGTCCCTCGCGAAGAACGACCAGCGCGTCGTTCCCGTCCGCAAGAGCCAGGTCCTCGATTTGAGGGCGATCGGCCTCGTTCCCGACAATATCGAGGCCATGTCGCTCGGCAAGGCCAAGGACGGCACCGATGTTCTCATTCTCGGCTCCGATAATAATTTTTCGACCAGCCAGAAGACGCAATTCTACGCCTTCAAGATTCTCAGCCGCCCGCAGTAGTAAGAGGCCCGGGTCTGAGGGCCGAATAGCGACGCTTTGTATACGCTTTCATGGTGCGGACCTTGAAACCGCCGGGTTGATGGCCCATAACCAGAGTACAAGAAAAAGAAGAGGCGCGCGTGGGTGTGTTTGACCGTCAGAAAAGCAATCATGAACCGCGATGGCTCGGATCGTCGGCGCAGACGCGCACGCCGCTGATTCCCTCCATTTCGGCGGCGCGCTGGCTGCTCGTCCTGGTCGTCGCTGCCGGCGTCTATTTCTTCTACGGCTTCCTCGTGCCGGTGCTCGCAGCCCTCGTCATCGGCTTCGCCAGCTGGCCACTCTACCGCAAGCTTCTTGCCCGCGTCGGCGGTAATACGACGATCGCCGCGACCATCGCCATCATCATGATCATCACTTTCCTGGTCATCCCGATCGGGCTTGCTGTGACCTATACGACGGGCGAAGTACGCACCTGGGTCACCTGGGCAATCCACGCCAACCGCGCCGGCGCCCCGACGCCCGACTGGATCGTCGCATTGCCTTGGGCCGGCGCCTATCTCGATGAAGTTTGGACAAAATATATCGGCAGTCCCGGCGCCCTCGGCGAAGTCATTCAGGCGGTCAGCGGCGCCAATATCGGCAACATCTACCGCGCCGTGCTGGCGGCGGGCGGCGGCGCCTTCCACCTGCTGCTGACGCTGCTCTTCATGCTGATCGCGTTGTTCTTCGTCTATCGCGACGGTTTCTCCTTCTCCAAGCAGATCGATATGCTCGGCGAGCGCATCCTGCCGAACCGCTGGGAGCGCATTTCCCGCGTGGTGCCGGCGACGATCAGTTCCACCGTCATGGGCATGACGCTGATCGCGATCGGCGAAGGCATCGTGCTCGGACTTGCCTACTGGATTGCCGGCGTGCCCTCGCCGGTGACGCTCGGTGTGCTGACCGGCGTGATGGCGCTGATACCGGGCGGTGCGCCACTCTCCTTCTCGCTGGTCTCCATTTATCTGTTGGCGAGCGGCTCGCATGTCGCCGGCATCGGTCTCTTCGTCTGGGGCACGGTCGAGCTCTTCATTGTCGACAAGACCCTGCGGCCGAAACTCGTCGGCGGTCCGATCAAGCTGCCCTTCCTGCCGACCTTCTTCGGCCTCGTCGGCGGCGTCAAGACGATGGGTTTTCTCGGCATCTTCATCGGTCCGGTGCTGATGGCGCTGATCGTCGCCATCTGGCGCGAATGGATCCACGAAGCCCGCAATGCCGACAAGAGCGAAAGCGGACCGCAGATCATTATCGACGATCGGGCCCCGCCGCCAGTCCCCGGTTCGCCGAAGGCCATGCCGCGCGTCGCCGAAGGCTGAACATCGCTTCGCAGGTGGGTTACCCCAGCCGCTTTTCCAAAAACAGGCTGAGCGGATCCGGCAGATAGCTGCCGAAAGGCTCGATTTCCCGATATCCGTATTTGCGGTAGAGCGCGATTGCCTCCGGCTGGTAGATGCCGGTTTCGAGCCGGATCGCCGTCAGCCCCTTTTCCCCGGCGATTGCTTCGAGCGCATTCATCAGGCCGCTGGCGATCCTCAGCCCCCTCGCCTCGGGATCGACGAACATGCGCTTGATTTCCGCCGTGCCATCGCCGGCCTCGACCAGCGCGCAGCAGCCGACGATCGCATCGCCGCTGCGCGCAACGAGGAAGCTCACCGAAGGTTTCTCCAGTAAGGAGAGGTCGACCAGATGGTTGCTTTCTGCCGGATAGAGCGATTGCGCATAGGCATCGGAAAGATCGAGAAGCCGGATGACGCCCTGCTGGCGCGGCGGCTCCAGGGCAATGGTGACGGACATGCTGGCTCCCTCTGCTAGCGCTGGGCACAATTTCCCCGATATGACGAAGAGTTAATGCCCTTGCCTTCATTCGGTTGGAATTGCGCCCTCTAAGACGATGAAGTGCTCAATAATCAAGGAAGCAGAATATGCAAGCGGTGCTGATCGCGATGACCATTCTCGGCTGCGACGATTCCATCAGCCAATGCAATTATGTCGCGACGGTCGATAAACGCTGGGAAACCGTTTCCGCCTGCGATGCCGAGGCCGAACGACGGCTGAAGACCTATGTGAATGTCAATTATCCCTCGGTGATCGCAGTCTGCGAGGCGCCGAAAGCGATCGCCGCCGCCGAGCCGCCGAAGCCGGCGGCCGTGCCTGGCGCTGCGCCCGAGGTCGCTGTCGCAACGCCCGAGGAACCCGCAGGAAGGATCGCCGGTTTTGCTGAAGGCATCGCCGGGCAGGTCCGCGCCCATCTGCCCTCGGGCAGAAGCGTCAGAGACACACTTACCAAGCCGGTGCATTTCGTCTCCGCCAGCTATTCCTGGGTGGCGACGCGGCTAGCTGATTAGGCCGCCGCAAGCGCCGCATAGACGCGGGCCGATTGTCGCCGCTCGGTGACGCTAAGCTTTTCCACCATATCGAGCAGTTCGCCGATCGCGCCATGCGCGTCGTGATGGCGGAATTTTTCGAGAAGACGGCCGCAGACATTACCGAGCACGCTCGCCGGCGCTTTTCTGGCGGCGTCGCGCCACAGCATCGTCGCCTCGACGAAGATGACGCTGATATCCCTGGGCAGGCCGGCGGACTCATAAAGCGCACGCACGGCATGCATGCGCCCGGTTGCCAGGATCGAACGCACGCGGCGCTCGCTGCAGCCCGTGAGATCGACGATCGCGCCGGCGAAGAAATCCACCTTGCCGGCGCAGAGCGCATGCATCAGGAAGGACGGCGTCAGTCGGCCGATAAGGCGCAGGTGCTGGACGAGGTCGGGTATTTCGCGTGGGGCAATGTCGCCGGCGATCGAAACGATGGCAGCCTCGGTTGCCTCGCGGCTGATGCGCTGGAGCCGCTGCAGGCCGATCGCCGCCTGTGCCAGCGGCAGGCCAACCAGCGCATTGCTGACATGCTCGGTCAGCAACTGGCGGGCATCGGCCGGAAGGTCGCTGCGGTCGAGAAGCAGGTTGCGGATATCGCAGCAGTCGCCGAGCCGTTCGGCGACGCGTTTCAGCGACAGGCTGGAGATTACCGCGCCGTCATTCTCCAGCAGGCAGAGCAGTTCTTCTTCGTCGCCGACCTCCGCAAGGGCGGCGGAAACCGGCCGAGTCACATGCGCCCTCGCCGCGATCAGCATGCGGGTGGCGCCGTTGCCGCGCGCGGCAAGGTCGACCAGATCGGCATCGCTCAAAAGCGGCGAACAGGTCACGGCGTGGCAGGCGACCTCGGGCTGGTCCTCGGCAAGCGAAAGGACCAGGCTGCGCGGCGCATCGGGCGACCAGGCGATCGCCTCGGCAAGTGCAAGCCGCACGCGCGGCGACGGATCGTCGAGAAGAAAGGTCATCGCCATCTCGGCCGCCGCCCGTTCGTCGCCGGACATTTCGGACTGCAGATAGGCTCGCCCGAGAGCGCTTGCGGCCCGGGCCCGGTCGCCTGTCTTGGCCGTTTCGACCCAACGAAGAAAAGCTTCTACGATCACGCGACGCCCCAGCACTTCAACGCGATTCTTTCGCGCTCTTTTCAATACTGCGACCGTAGCGGCAAAAGGTTTAAGATTGGTTCACCATATTTCTTAAGCCTTTGTATGCCTTGCGATTAGCCTTCAATTGGTGGAAGTTGCGGCCGAACCATCTCGAAAACATCGCTGCCATCGCTGTAATCCATATAGCCCATGCGGGCGAGAGGCCGGGCAATCGACATGTCGAGGCGGCCGTTCCTGACGATCGCTTCGTCGATGCGGATGCCGATCACTTCGCCGAAGACCAGGACGTTTTCGGACGGCGCGCCCGACAGCGTCTTCGGCTCGACGATTTCGGTCACCTTGCATTCGAGCACCGCGAAAGCCTCGCCGACATAGGGCGCGTCGATCAGTTCGGCCTGCTTCGGCGTCAGGCCGGCGAAATCGAATTCGCTGTCGCCGTAAGCCAGCGCCGCCGAGGAAAGGTTCATCTTCTCGGCGAGATCGCGGCTGACGAAATTGCAGGTGAAGACGCCGGTCTCGGCCGCATTGCGCTGGCTGTGCTTGCGTCCGGCGGAAGAAAACATCACCAGCTTCGGCCGATCGGCAACGGCATTGAAAAAAGAATAAGGCGCGAGATTGATCGAGCCGTCCCTGCCCTTGCTACCGATCCAGCCGATCGGGCGCGGCGACACGATCGCCTTGAAAGGATCATGCGCAAGCCCATGCCGGTTGCTGTCGGTGGTATAGAACATCAATCGTCTCCGCCGACCCAGGTCACGGTGTCGCCAAGCTCCGGCCGAGGCCGCTCGATTGCCGGAAATGTCGTCGAGCCGATATGGATGAAGCCCGCCACCCTTTCATCAGGCCGGACGCCAAGCAGCGGATAGGCGCGCTTGTCATAGGCGAACCACTCCGTCAGCCAGTTGGCGACATAACCGTTGGCGTTGGCGGCGAGAATGACATTGAAGCAAAGCGCGCCTGCCGACATCAACTGCTCCCATTCCGGGATCTTGATATGCGGTCCCGCCTTGCTGACGACGGCGACGACCACGGGCGCGCGGGTGAAACGGTTGCGCTCGACCTCGATCATCTCTTCCGAAAGGTCAGGTTTTGTCTGAAGTGCCAGCGTCAGAAGCTCCTCGCCGAGACGCACGCGCTGCTCTCCGCGATAGACGATGAAGCGCCAGGGGGCGATCTTGCCGTGATCGGGAACACGCGAGGCAAGACGCAGGATTTCCTCGATCTCGGCCTTCTCGGGGCCTGGTTCGCACATCTGGAAAGCGGGGATGGAGCGGCGCACGGCGAGGTAGTCGATCAGCTTGATATCGGATTTCATGCGGGAGAGGCTCTCATTATTTATGCTGCTGCAAAGGGTGGGTCTTGAATTTGCCACCGCGTTGGTCTTGAAGTGGCCTTTGCGATTTCAGAAGTCAATCGGTTCACGAAACAGATGTTTGGCATTTTGCCTTTTGCACGCATCGGCCTTGCCATTGCCCTGATGGTATTGATGCCCCTCGGCGCCGGCGCTCAAGATGCCTTCAAGGGATTCAAACAGCTTGAATCGACGCCGAAGATGCCGAAGCTCGATGCCTTCATCGCGCCCGGCACGGTGCCCGAAGGGGTCAAGCTGCACGACGTCCCGATGGAGGCCAAGCTGACGGCGGACGGCGCGCCGGTTGAGGAAGGCCTCTCCTGGTACGTCTTCAGCCCGATCGCCGGAGCCGATGGCAAGCTGCCGCTGATCGCCAGCGCCAAGGGCGGACCTGCCGCCTTCCAGCTCGCCCCCGGTGATTATTTCGTCAACGTCTCTTTCGGCCGCGCCGGCGTCACCAAGAAATTGACCGTGCCCGCTGAAGGCGAGGTCGACAAGCAGGTGATGGTGCTCGATGCCGGCGGCCTGCTGCTCAATGCCGTCTCCGGCACCGACGCCCGCATCCGCCCCGACCAGTTGAGCTTCTCGATCTATTCTTCGGAAGTGCGCGACGATGGCGAGCGCGGCCTCGTCATGGCCGATGTCTCGCCGAATACCATCGTCCGCCTCAATGCCGGCACCTATCACATCGTTTCCGAATATGGCAGCGTCAACGCCGTGATCCGCGCCGACATCCAGGTCGAGGCCGGCAAGCTGACCGAAGCGACGATCCAGCATCGCGCCGCGCAGATCACCTTCAAGCTGGTCTCCGATGCCGGCGGCGAGGCGATCGCCGATACGGCATGGTCGATTCTGACCGCGGCCGGCGACAGCGTCGGCGAAAGTGTCAGTGCCTTCCCGACCATGGTCCTCGCCGAAGGCGGATATTCCGCCGTCGCCCGCAACAAGGACAAGATCTACCAGCGTGATTTCACCGTCGTTGCCGGCAGGAACACTGATGTCGAGGTTCTGATGAAGGACCAGCAGCCGCAGCCACCGGTGGATGCTGCCCGCACGGTGCAACAAGTGCCAGTCGGCACGCCGCCCCCGCCAGGCGTCCAGCCGGCCCCGGTGGCGCCGCTACCCTCCTACGAACAGCTCGTGCCGCAGCAGGGCGGTGACGACACCAGCCTCGATTGATTTTAACTTTACTGGTTTCGTTTGATCGGCGGCGTCTCATGACGACGCAGCGCGGCGACACCATCAAGAAGACGGCGTCGTACGTTCACGGCGGCTCTATTGCGGTTACATATCGGATTTCTGACAGCGCCACGCCCGGCGCTGTCAGATTCCGGTTATTTCATGCCGCCTTGGCTTTTTTTGCTTCGGCCTTGCGACGAATGTCGGGCGGCGTCGCTTCAAGGGCAAGGCTCTCGACGGCAGCGTCAAGCTCCATCGAAACCTGTTCCTGGCTGCCGAGGCGACGGATGTTGACCGTGCGCTCCTCGGCTTCCTTCCTGCCGCAGACGATGATGACAGGAACCTTGGTGACCGAATGCTCGCGGACCTTGTAGTTGATCTTCTCGTTACGGAAGTCGGTCTCGACGTTGAGGCCGGCCTCGCGCAGCGCCTCGGCCACTTCAAGCCCGTAGGCGTCGGCTTCCGAGGTGATCGTTGCGACCACCACCTGAAGCGGTGATACCCAGAGCGGCATGTGACCGGCGAAGTTCTCGATCAGGATGCCGAGGAAGCGTTCCATCGAGCCACAGATGGCGCGGTGGATCATCACCGGCTGCGTTTTTTCCGAGTTGCTGTCGATGTAGAAGGCGCCAAAACGTTCCGGCAGGTTGAAGTCGACCTGCGTCGTGCCGCACTGCCATTCACGGCCGATCGCATCCTTCAGCGTATATTCGAACTTCGGCCCGTAGAAGGCGCCCTCGCCCGGCAGGATTCCGGTCTTGATGTTGTTGGACTGCTGCTGGATCGTCTCCAGCACGCCCATCATCACGTCTTCGGCACGGTCCCAGAGCTCGTCCGAACCGACGCGTTTGTCCGGCCTTGTCGAGAGCTTGATGGTGACTTCGTCGAAGCCGAAATCCTTGTAGACCGAAAGAATGAGATCGTTGATCTTCAGGCATTCGGCGGCCATCTGCTCGTCGGTGCAGAAGATGTGGGCATCGTCCTGCGTGAAGCCGCGCACGCGCATCAGCCCGTGCAACGCGCCCGACGGTTCGTAACGGTGGACATTGCCGAATTCGGCAAGCCGGATCGGCAGCTCGCGGTAGGATTTCAGCCCGTGCTTGAAGATCTGGATGTGGCCGGGGCAGTTCATCGGCTTCAGTGCGAAGACGCGGTCGTCGTCGGTATCGTCGCCGGCAACCGTCACCTTGAACATGTTGTCGCGATACCAGCCCCAGTGACCGGAGGTTTCCCACAGCGACTTGTCGAGCACCTGCGGCGCGTTGACTTCCTGATAATCGCCGGCAAGCCGGCGGCGCATATAGGCGACCAGCGTCTGGAAGATGCGCCAGCCCTTGCCGTGCCAGAACACGACGCCCGGGCCCTCTTCCTGGAAATGGAACAGATCCATCTCGCGGCCGAGGCGGCGGTGATCGCGCTTTTCGGCTTCGGCAAGCATATGCAGGTAGTTGTCGAGCTCCGACTGCTCGGCAAAGGCCGTGCCGTAGATGCGGCTCAGCATCGGATTGTTGCTGTCGCCGCGCCAATAGGCGCCGGCCACCTTCAAGAGCTTGAAGGCGCTGCCGATCTGGCCGGTCGAGGCCATGTGCGGGCCGCGGCAAAGATCGAACCAGTCGCCCTGGTAATAGATCTTGAGATCCTGCCCTTCCGGGATCGCGTCGACGAGTTCGACTTTGTACTGCTCGCCCTTGTCGGCGAAGACCTGTTTCGCCTTTTCGCGCGACCAGACCTGCTTGGTGAAGGCGGCGTTGCGGGCGATGATCTCCTTCATCTTCTTTTCGATCTTCGGCAGATCGTCGAGTGTGAAGGGCTCGTTCTTGGCGAAGTCGTAGTAGAAACCGTTTTCGATGACCGGGCCGATCGTCACCTGGGTGCCGGGCCACAGCTCCTGAACGGCTTCCGCCATGACATGCGCCGCGTCGTGGCGGATGAGTTCCAGCGCGCGGTCGTCATTGCGGGTGATGATCTCGATTCTGCCCGTCGTCACGGGATCGGAAAGGTCGCGCACGGTGCCGTCGATCGCAACGGCCACTGCCTTCTTGGCGAGCGACTTGGAAATAGATTCGGCGACATCCCGGCCGGTTGCGCCGGCATCGTAGCCGCGCACGGAACCATCGGGAAATGTCAGGGAAATAGCTTGGGACATCGAAATTCTCCTTGTCCAGTCCCGCCAACGAATGCGGGTGGTTGACATGAAAGCGCCTCCGCGGAGCTGAATGCGCCGCCGCCTGATAGCCAGATTTGCTGCGTGAGTAAAGACGAAGCCCGGGCTACATGATCATTTCAGTCAGCCCGCGCACGGTGTTCCAGTTGCGCATCGTACCGACGCCGAGCCGCTTGGTCGTCAGCGCCGAAAGCAGTTTGGACTGGCTCGGCTTGCCGGCGAAATCGATCCAGAGATCGCCGCCGACGACGGCGATGCGCTGTCCCTCCGTCATCAGCGGTTTCAGCGCCTCCACCTTCTTGGGGTCGACCGGCAGGCGCATCACCCGGACGATGACCTGGTCACCATTGCCGTCCTTGAAGGGATTGGTGCTGCAAAGCGCCATCCAGGTGCAGTCGCTGCGCACGATGATATCGACATGTTTGCCGAACTTTTCTTCAAACCCCTCCTCGAGGGCTACTTCGAGTTCGTGCGGCCGCATCTCGTCGGCCTCGAAGACGAGATTGCCTGTGGAAACCAGCGTGCGCGGCTCGCGATAACCGAGCTCTTCGGCAAGTGCGCGCAAATCCTGCATGACGACGCGGCGGTCGGGCGCCAGGACAATGCTGTGCAGAAGGGCGATGAAGGTGCTCATGGCTGCCAGAACTCCTCTGCGCCGTCGGGCAAGGTCTTCAGCACTCTGTCGAATGCGGCGGCGTCGACATGTTTTCGCAGAGCCATCGCCACGTCTCGGATGGCTGTGTCGGGAGCAAAATTATGGTCACCGCGCAGTGACTGCACCTCCCGCGTCATCGCCGCGCGATCCTCGAAGGACCGTTTGGCCTCGTCGGGATTCCAGTCGGCGACGAAGATCGCACGCAGCACCGGCGGCAGCACATCGGCGAACCGGAGCGCGTCTGCCACATCGAGGCGGCAGCGGAACGTCTGAAAGACCCCTTGGGTCATGGTGTAGACCACATTGCGGCTGTCGATCAGCGTATCGGCTCTGATATCCTCGAGATAAGCGTCAAAGTCTTCCGATGCACGCCTGTATCGGCCGGGCATCGTCATGGCGGTCAGCCTCTCTTGCGTCCGAGGGCGAGATAACGCCACGGCGTCCACCAGCGGAAGCTGTCGCCGAGCATCTCCGGCACCTGATCGAGGCCGCTGGTGCCACCCGGGCCGCAGCGGCCGACGCGAAACAGCGTCATCCAGCCGCCGGCCCAAAGGCCGTGGCGGGCGATCGACTCGTAGCCATATTCGGAGCAGGTCGGGATATGGCGGCAGGAATTGCCGATGAAGCCGGACAGCGTCAGCTGGTAGAGGCGGATGAGCCCCATGCCGAGCAGACGGTCGGGGGTCTTGCGGAACGGACCGGCATAGTTGCGGGAGGTGCGTGCGGCCTTTTCACGCGGCTTTTTGCGTCCGGCGGCGCCGCCGTCATCCTCATCGTCAGCCTGCGGGGCGCAGAACTCGCACATCTCGGTTATGCCTCGACAACTTCTGCCCGTTTCGCCTCAATCTGCCCGATCGCGTCGACGACGGCATCGAAGGTCAGCATCGTCGAGGCATGGCGGGCCCTGTAGTCCCGCACCGGCAGCAGATAGCGCATGTCTTCGAACCGTCCCTGAGGCCCCGCCCCGTCCGCCTTCAACATGGCAAGCATGTCTTGGCGCGCCTGGCGCAATTCGTCCGATGTGGCGCCGACGACATGGCGGGCCATGATCGAGGACGAGGCCTGTCCTAGCGCGCAGGCCTTCACCTCATGGGCAAAGCCGGTCACGGTATCCCCGTCCATCTTCAGCCAGATATGCACCTTCGAGCCGCAGAGCTTGGAATAGGCCTGGGCGGTCGCATCGGCATCATCAAGCGTGCCGGTCAACGGAATATTGCCGGCGAATTCGAGGATTTTGCTGTTATAGATGTCGTCCATACTGGATTTCCGCTCCAAAATCGCTGCGGATCGGCCTCTGCAGGGGGTGTTATTGTCGTCAAAACAAAAAACACACCGTGTCGTCTGAGGATACTTACATATAATGGCCGTCTTCCTATATGTATGTCGTTCGAAGGCCATGAAAATGCAATGGCCTCGTGTAAGTTTGATTGGGAAACCGTGCCGGACGGGCTGAATGTGCCCTGAAAGCCCCGGAGCCTGCCAAAGGTGCATGAATTCCCGCATGGGATGACCAGTGGCGATTCCGACAGATGGGTCCGCGGTGCGGACCAGGAGACCATTGTTCATGGACGCAATCGTAAAAAACTTTCCCCAGACGAACCGCGACTCGGATCGCCCCTCCCAGCAGGAGGCGGAGGAAGCCGTTCGCGTTCTGTTGCGCTGGGCCGGCGACGACCCGACGCGTGAAGGCCTGCTCGAAACGCCGGCCCGCGTCGTCAAATCGTACCGCGAGCTTTTTTCCGGTTACGACATGGCGGCGGAAGACGTGCTCGGCCGCACCTTCGAGGAGGTCGCCGGTTACGACGACATGGTCCTCGTCAAGGATATTCCGTTCTACTCGCATTGCGAACACCACATGGTGCCGATCATCGGCAAGGCCCACGTTGCCTACATGCCTGACGGGCGTGTGCTCGGCCTGTCGAAGATTGCCCGTGTCGTCGAGATCTATGGCCGTCGGTTGCAGACCCAGGAAACGATGACCGCCCAGATCGCCCGGGCAATCGACGATACGCTTAATCCGCGCGGTGTCGCAGTGCTGATCGAGGCCGAACATATGTGCATGGCGATGCGCGGCGTTCAGAAGCAGGGCTCGACCACGTTGACGACGACGTTTACGGGAACGTTCAAGACTGAGCCGGCCGATCAGGCCCGTTTCATGACCATGGTGCGGAGCCGCTGATACCGGCTCCCTCAGGAGGGCCGCGATGAGTCAACTGATCTTCAATCAACCATCCGAGGACAAGTCGGCGCTGGAAGACGCCGGCGATTTCACGCCGCGTTTCGACGACCGTGGCCTGATCACCGCGATCGTCACCGACGCCGGCGATGGCGAGCTGTTGATGGTGGCGCATATGAATGCCCAGGCGCTGGCGCTGACCATCCAGACCGGCACGGCGCATTATTTCAGCCGTTCGCGCGGCAAGCTCTGGAAGAAGGGCGAGACCTCGGGCAATCTCCAGACGGTCAAAGAAATCCGCACAGATTGCGATCAGGACGCTATCTGGCTGAAGGTCGAGGTCGCCGGCCACGACGCCACCTGTCACACCGGCCGCCGCTCCTGCTTCTACCGGACGATCACGCTTCGAGACGGAAAGCCGATGCTTGATATCGTCGACGACGAGCTTCATTTCGATCCGCAGGATGTCTACGGAAAATAGCCAGAATTTCCCGGCATTTGCTCCTTATTGCGCCAGAAACAGCTTCTATATACCATTTGGAAACTGATCGGGCACACTATCGGGAACCAAGTGTTCTGCTGGGAGGGGAGAGCGCCATGCTGAGCTGGAGTCTGCATCGTCAAAGCTCTGAAGGCGAGGGTTCCGGTTCCGATATGTCGACGACGCTCGAGATGCTCCCACCTCCGGCGCCTCAAAAGAAAATCAAGATCGCGCTGGCACTCGGCGGCGGCGCTGCCCGCGGCTGGGCCCATATCGGTGTGCTGCGCGCACTCGACGAGGCAAGGGTCGAGATCGGCATGATTGCCGGCACCTCGATCGGCGCGCTGGTCGGTGGCTGTTATCTCGCCGGCAAACTCGATGAACTCGAAAGCTTCGCGCGCTCGCTGACAATGCGCCGCATCGCAAGTCTCCTTGATCTCACCATCGGCGGCAGTGGCCTGTTCGGCGGCATGCGGCTGACCAAGCGCATGCAGGAACATCTCGAAGGCCTGAACGTCGAGGATCTCGATCGGCCGTTCGTTGCGGTCGCGGCCGAGGTCAATACCGGTCACGAGGTCTGGATCGCCAATGGTTCGCTGATTACGGCGCTGCGCGCCTCCTATGCCCTGCCTGGCATTTTCGAGCCGGTGCGCAGCAATCACCGCACGCTGGTCGACGGCGCACTGGTCAATCCCGTCCCCGTCTCCGTCTGCCGCGCCTACGAGCAGCCGCTCGTCGTCGCCGTCAATCTCAATTACGATCTCTACGGCCGCTCGGCCGTCGTCCGGCACAATGCCAGCCTGTCGGCCCAGGAAGTGCAGAAACAGGAAGAAGCGCCCTATGCGCGCCTCGGCATGACCGGCGTCATGGTGCAGGCCTTCAACATCATCCAGGACAGGATTGCCCGCGCCCGCCTTGCCGGCGACCCGCCTGATATTTCGCTGCAGCCGCGTCTCAGCTATATCGGCCTTTCCGAATTTCACCGGGCCGGCGAGGCGATCGAACGCGGCTACGAGGAAGCCAGAGCCAGGCTCCCCGAGATCAAGCGCATGCAGGAAGTCTACGCCAGCCACCCCTGATGCAGGCCGTCCACAAGCCTGCAGCGGTTTTGCGACAACGACATCGGTCGAGCATGGCCGGCGAAAACCTCAGCCGGCGATATAGGCCTTGATTTCCTCGGCCTCACGCTCGACTTCGGCGATGCGCGATTTCACCACGTCGCCAATCGAAATGATGCCGGCAAGCTTGCCGTTGCTTTCCACCGGCACGTGACGGAAACGGCGGCTGGTCATCAGCTCCATAAGCTCGTTGACGGTCGTCTCCTCATGGCAGCGGTAGACCTTCGCGGTCATGACCTTGGCCAGCGCCTGGTCCAAGCCGTCCTTGCCGTGTTTGGCGATCGCATGCACGAGATCGCGCTCGGTGAACATGCCTGAAATCCGGTTCTCCATGCCGACGACGACGATGGCGCCGATCTTCTTCTTGCTGAGGATGGCGGCAGCCTCGGCGACGGTGGTGTTCGGCCCGGCGGTGACGACGTCCCTGCCCTTCAGGTCGAGGATTGCTTTGACTGAACTGGTCATTCGAACCTCCTATGTCCGTGAAACACTTGTCACAGGCATCCGCGGCGGTTTCTCCCCCCATCGCGGATAGGTAGATCGTGCACTGCCCGGCTCAGGATTGCAACATATCCTTCTCCGTTCCGGCGGGTTCCATCACAGGCGGGCGCGGCGCCCGATCGAACAGCGAAAACAGCAGGAAGCCGAAGACGAAGCCGCCGATATGTGCGTCCCAGGCAATCGGCTGGTCGCTATCGCCGACGAGAGGGATGCCAACGGCGATCAGCGCATTGCCGACCAGCCAGAGCAGCATGAAGATGATGACGGTGCGGCTCTTCAGCGCCTCGACGATGGAAAGCCGGGGATTGAGATGCGCCGGTGCCATCGGCCGTCGTTCGGCCGGAAAGGCGAATCGGCAGGCGGCGCCCATCAGCCCGGAGATCACGCCCGACGCGCCGATCAGCAGCGACACGTCCCCCCAGTTCAGGACCGCGTGCAGGGCGGCTGATGCAATGGCGGAAAAGACCCAGAAGAGCACGAAGCGTAGCGTCCCGATGCGGCGCACGACCGGCGCGCCGAAGGCCATCAGCCAGAAAGCGTTGAAGAGGATATGCTGGACGCTGCCGTGCAGCAGCGAATAGGTGACCGGCGTCCAGAACAGCTCCGGTCCCTGCTGCGACAGCGGAATCACATAACGGGCGGGAACGAAGCCGAAGGTGAAGAACAGCCAGTTCAGCGCATCGTCGGACAGCAGGAGCTCCTGCACCGCATAGATGATACCAAGCAGGCAAAGGCTGAAGAGCAGTGCTGGTGGAAGGTTAAAGACCGGTTCGCGCGGTGGCCGTGCCGGCGGCTGGACCTCGGGAGGTTCTGGCGCCTTATGCGGCTCGGCCGTCTGCTCATTCATCTGTGTTTTGCCTCGTTGAGGCCACAGCCATACAGGAGCGCCTGTCAAAAAAAAAGCCGCCCGAAGTGCCGGGCGGCGGACCGGGAGCTCAAGGAAAGACTTGGGCCCGGGCAGGTTGTGCTGAACTTCGAAAGTCGAAGCGATGCGGGACAGTGTCACGACAGGCACTGCATCTCAACCGAAACCATCTCTTAACCTTAACCGCCGTGATTTGGCATGAAATCCGCAAGGTAGAGTCTGTACGGGCAATGACTGCCCGAAAATGCTCCGGAATGAGACAGGTTGGTGTGAAATGCGTGTGCAAACGACCATCGAAATTTTTGACTACTGGAACCGTATCCGCGGCGCTGCCGATGCGCCGCTGAAATCACAGGTCGAACCCTCCGCCGTCCCCCACCTCCTCCAGAGTCTGTTCATTCTTGAGAAGCGCGACGGCGGAGACATCGGTTTCCGGCTGGCCGGCACCCGCATCTGCGATCTCTTCGGGCGTGATCTGCGCAGTGAACGTTTTTCGTCTCTCTGGGCAAATGGCCAGCACACGGACATCGAACGCACCGCGATGGGCGTCATGGACCATGCCATGCCGGCCCTGTTCAATGCCACCGGCTATAGCACCGTCGGTCATCAGGCCTCCTTCGAGATTATCATGATGCCGCTGCGTTCGCCGGACGGCACCTGCGACCGGCTGCTCGGCGCGATCGCGCCGACAGCGGCCGCGAGCTGGCTGGAGATCGTACCGCTCGAATTCCTGGCGCTCGACCGCAGCCGCCTGCTGCCCGGAAAGTTCGCCAATGCAGCACCGACCGAGCTGCGACCGATCAACAAGATCGTCGCTGGCAAAAGCATCCATTTCGGCCAGGTCATGCGCCGCATGGTGTCGCAGCTGCTGAGCGTGGAGGCGCGCTGAGGGTCCCATTTCAGGACACCGGATATACTCGTTTTCCGTTATGTCGGGAGGGGGCGAGACAACCTTCTGTTAATGGATTGCAGGTAAACATCGGTCTCTGCGATTTTCATGAAGAAGCCCTTTGATGCACTCGTTCCAGCCAGCTCAGACGCAACGACCTGCGCCGCGCCCTGAACAGGGCGTTTTCCAGCGCGTGCCCATCAATATGCAGGGCCGGCTGATGCTTGCGAACTACGAGGAATTCGAATGCATGGTGATCGACATGTCGCCTGGCGACATGTACGTCACCTGCCCCGGCCGGCCGCGCGCCAACGAACGCGTCGTCGCCTATATCGACCATCTCGGCCGCGTCGAAGGTTATGTCCAGACCATCGATGGCCGCGGCTTCACCATGTCGATCAACGCCACCGACCGGAAACGCGAGAAGCTTGCGGCCCAGCTCACCTGGCTTGCCAACAAGCATGAACTCGGCCTGCCGGAAGATCGGCGCCACGACCGCCTGACCCCACGTGACACGAAGACCGAGCTGACGCTCGAGGACGGCACGCGTTATTTCTGCCGGATCATGGATCTTTCACTGTCAGGCGCTGCCGTCGACGTCGAAATGCGCCCTTCGATCGGAACGGCGGTGCGGCTCGGCAACATGCGCGGTCGCGTCGTACGCCACTTCGTCGAAGGTGTGGCAATCGAATTCCTGTCGATCCAGTCCCGCGAGACGCTGCGCGAATTCCTTTAAAAGCTGCGGAAGATGGCGCTGCCTTTCCGGGGGTTCCGCGGCGGGGCGCAATTTTCGACGGACGTTCATCGAACGCGATTGCCAGGTCCGGCGCACACTCGGTCAGGTCGTGTTGAAAGGCCTGCACGTCACGGCAAGAGATTTGCAAGCGGCAACGAATCTGGCTTTGGAAAGCAGGCGCGAAATCCTGTCGCAAGTCGTTCCACCCAGTCGGCAGATAATGTTATGAGTGGAACAAGCTGCGACACCGATCTGCACTCGGTGAGGTTGCCCAAAATGTGCAGTGATTTTGCGTTCGAAAATGCCTCGCCCTCGCTCGTCATTCGTTCGTCACGGATATGACGGATAAGGCCCGGCTCGATCGCAGGTGGCCCATGTCAGCTCTCTATCCCGAAATCGAAACCTATGATCACGGCCTGCTTGATACGGGCGACGGCAATCTGATCTATTGGGAGGCCTGCGGCAATCCGACGGGCCGCCCGGCACTGGTGCTGCACGGCGGCCCTGGCTCCGGCTGTTCGACCATGGCGAGGTGCTATTTCGATCCCGATGCCTATCGAATCATTCTGTTCGATCAGCGCAATTGCGGCCGCAGCCTGCCGAGCGCTGCCGATCCGCAAACCGATCTCTCCCTCAACACCACCTGGCATCTCGTTGCCGATATCGAACGGCTGCGCGCCGGTCTCGGCATCGACACCTGGCTCCTTTTCGGCAATTCCTGGGGCTCGACGCTGGCGCTCGCCTATGCCGAAACTCATCCGGAGCGGGTCGCGGCGATCGTCATCGCAGGCGTGACCACCACCCGCCTCTCGGAAATCGACTGGCTCTATCGGGGCATGGCGCCGCTCTTTCCGGAAGAATGGCACCGTTTCCGTCAGGCGGCTGCCCCCGGAATTGAGGGAGGAGACGAGGACATGGTGGCCGTCTATCATCGTCTCCTCAACGATCCGGATCCGGAAATCCGCCTCAAGGCGGCGCGCGACTGGCATGATTGGGAGGCGGCCTCGATCCTGCTCGCCGATCCCCAAGGCCTGCCGCGCCGCTGGGCCGACCCCACCTATTTGCTGACGCGCGCCCGCATCATCACCCATTACTTCAGCAACGGCGCCTGGCTTAAGGACAGCCAGCTTTTGATGAACGCCGCGCGGCTTGCCGGCATTCCCGGTATCTTGCTGCAGGGACGGCTCGACATCGAGGCGCCGCTCGTCACCGCCTGGGAACTCGCCCGCGCCTGGCCGCAAAGCGAGCTCAGCATCCTTCCGCATGCTGCCCATTCCACCGGAAATCCCGATATGAGCGCGGCGATCGTCGCCGCCACCGATCGATTTCGCGATTTTCCTCAAAAATAATTTCCCGTCGGAATCGGCGATCTGAGCGACATTCTGCTTTTGAACCGGTCGAATCGGTCGATTCCGGCGGCGTCGACGGTCGACCGCACGTCGCCGGCCGGCCGCCGGAAGTTATCCGGCTCAACGAAAATCCTTAACATGAGGACGGCAACGCAACCTTTTCGCGGGCGAAAGCCTTGTTGCGTGCATTACAGTTTTAATCGAATTCGAGACAAATCCGCATCGAATTTTACTCGCATTCAAGTTTGTTTTTAGCCAAGCTTTATTGGTATTTGAATCAACTAAGCCTTTAATTCTATTGCATAATTTTCCGTGAGATAAAAACGTCTGTGCCATTGTCACCTCAACTTACGGGGAGACGGCAATGACAACTGCGAATATCCTGAAAGGCGGCCTTCTGGCTGGTGCCATCATGATGGCCATGGCGGGTTCGGGACAGGCGATGCCCGCCAGCATGGCCCTGGCAGGCAATGCCAGCCCGCCGATCGGCCATTACGAATTCTGCAAGGCGAATCCGACGGAATGCGTCGAAGTTGGCGGCGATGCCGGACCGGCCATCCTCACCGAGGATCGCTGGAAGGAAATTCTCAAGGTCAACTACACCGTCAACTCGACGATCCAGCCGATGACGGACGAGCAGATCTACGGTGTCGAAGAGCACTGGGCGTATCCGCGCACCGTCGGCGATTGCGAGGATTACGCCCTGCTGAAGCGCAAGATGCTGATCGACGACGGTTTCTCGCCGTCCGATACGCTGATCACCGTCGTGCTGCAGCCGAATGGCGAAGGCCATGCCGTACTGACTGTTCGCACCGATCACGGCGACTTCATCCTCGACAACATGCGCAACAAGGTGCTGCTGTGGTCGGATACCGAATACACCTATTTGAAGCGCCAGTCCGCCGACGATCCGGCCCGCTGGTCGAAGCTTCAGGACGGCCGCGCTGTCGCGGTCGGTAGCGTCAAGTAAGAACAGCCTGCCGGCCAGAGCATGATGCCGAAAAGTGTGAGCGGTTTTCGGACGACATCATGCTCAAGAACAGGATTCAGATTTTTCGGCCGAGCGGCCTAAATCATCCTGTTCTAGTCGGCTGCAGCCTGCGGCCCGGTCAGTCCCCGCATCCCGTCCCCGACCGGTGCCCAAGAGCCGTTCCCGCTGGCCCGGGAACGGCTCGCCCTCTTTTAAAGCCTTACCTCACCAGTATCTTAGCGAATTGTTAACCTTGCCGGCTCGATCATGGCGGTGAGATTCATCATCGGCACCGGCGGCTCATGTTCTTCCTGCGGCGGACCGAAACGCGAAGAACCGCCATGAGCCATGCCGCGCACAGCGCACCCGACGAGCAGCCGCTTTTTTCCATGGGATTTCTCCTCCGCACGATGGCGGCGATCGCTGTTCTGGCGGTCCTGACAGTTGTCATCAGCATCGGCGGCCGTTGGTTCGGCCGCCACATCTCGCTTGCCGGCAACACCGACAGCACGGTTGAAATCATGCTGGCCATCGGCCGCGACACCGTGAAATTCCCCGAGAACGCCATCCGCTTTCCGAGCCAGAGGCATGAAGGCGCCGCCGAACGCGTCGATCTCTACCTCGCCTGGCCTGAGATGCAGGGTTACGGCAAGGAAAACCACCTTCGATTCGACGATGTCGCCCAATCCTCCGGGCTGATCTTCCTGCAGGTTACCCAGAGCACCATGTCGCGCGACATGTCCGGGCGGCTGGAACCGATCTATTCGCATCTGCTCGAAGGACCGGCCGAGCCCTTCCGCAACCGCCTGACGCTGCATCGTCTTCGCGCCGATGCGGGTTATGGCGACGAGGTACTGCTGACGGCGCCCGTCGAGGGCGGGCCGAATTACGTCGTGCGCTGCATTTTGCCTTCAGCCCCGGACAAGGCGGCGAGCGGAGATTGTCAACGCGATATCAAGGTCGGCAGGGATCTCAGCGTTCTCTACCGCTTTTCGAGCAGCCATCTCGACGACTGGGAACATATTGATGCCGCTATCCGCACCTTTGTGGAAACGCGTCTTGTGAACCGTTCTGCGACAACACCCTCAAATGCTCCCCGGACAGCGAAATAAACGATTCATCATAAACGGATTGGTAACGCCCAGCCGGTAATTTTAGAAGACGAGCTGTGCGGCGGGAGGTGTGCGGTTCCTGCCAAAATCTGAAATGCCAAATATCTGAAATGCAAGAGAAGAGTGGAATAGTGTCAAGGTCAGCCTCCTCCGTATCATCGTCCCGATCCGGCAATTTTCTGGCAAAGCTGCTGGCGATCCTTTCGGTGGCCGTCACGATCGTCCTGGTCGATTCGGTAAATGCCGACGCAGAAGCGGCGAATTCGAAATATGCAGGCATCGTCGTCGACGCCAAGACCGGCAACGTTCTCTACAGCGAGAATGCCGACCGGCTGCAATACCCCGCCTCCCTGACCAAGATGATGACCATCTACATGACCTTCGAGGCATTGGAGCAGGGCCGCATCCGCCTCGATACGCCCGTCCCCTTCTCCGCTCATGCGGCAGCCCAGGCGCCAACCAAGCTCGGCGTCCGCGCCGGCGGCACGATCACCGTCGAGCAGGGCATTCTCGGTCTCGTTACCCTGTCGGCCAATGATGCCGCAACCGCGCTCGGCGAAATGCTGGGCGGCGGCAGCGAGGATCGTTTTGCCCAGCTGATGACCGCCAAGGCGCATGCGCTTGGCATGACGCGCACCACCTATCGCAACGCCAACGGCCTGCCGAATACGGCGCAGATGACGACGGCGCGCGATCAGGCTCGCCTCGGCATCGCCCTTCGCCAGCATTTCCCGCAATATTACGGCTATTTCTCCACCCGCGCCTTCACGTTCGGCAGCCGCACGATCCGCAGCCACAACCGCCTGGTCGGTTCGGTGCGCGGCGTCGACGGCATCAAGACCGGTTACACGCGCGCTGCCGGTTTCAATCTGGTGAGCTCGGTGCAGGTCGACGGCAAGTCGATCGTCGGCGTCGTGCTCGGTGGCGCCTCGACGCCCGCCCGCGATGCCCAGATGCGCAATCTGATCGCCACCTATCTGCCGAAGGCATCGAGCCGCGGCGGGTCGTCGGCGCTGATTGCCCAGGCAGCCCCCGCCCCGGCGATGATCGAGACACCCGCTCCGGTCCAGCCGCAGAAGGTCCAGCAGAGAGCTCAGCCGCAAATGGCCCAACAGCAGGTCGCAAAGACGATCACCGCAGCGCAGCCGCCGATTTCGGCCGCAGCCGCCGATCTCAGCCTGCCGCACAAAGGCCCGCTGCCGGATGCGCGTTATCAGGTCGCCGAGACCGAGGTTGCCTATGCCGAGACCGCTCAGTCGAAATCCGACAATCCACTGGTAGCCCAGCCGATGCCGGCGCCGACCAAAGTCAAGACCATGACCTTCAAGCAGCAGGCATCGGTCGCCGGGCCGACGCCGGCGCCCGCCTATATGCCGCCGGAACAGGGCGATACCTCGGTCGATGAGGTCACCACCGCCTCGACCACTCCCACTTCTCCCACTTCGACTGGCGCCGTTTCAACCAGCGATGGTCCCAGCGGCTGGGTCGTGCAGGTCGGCGTCTCGCCGAACCGGCAGATGGCCATGGATCTCCTGGAGAGCGCCAAGAGCAAGGGCGGCAGAGCGCTGGCCTCGGCGAAGCCCTTCGCGGTCGCCTACGCCGCTGGTGGTGATCAGCTTTACCGCGCCCGCTTTGGCGGCTTCGACGATCAGCGCGATGCCGTCAACGCCTGCAAGGCCTTGAAGAAGGCCGGCATCAAGTGCTGGGCGGCTGCCCAATGAGCTATTCGATGCTGCCTGCAAGATGGTCGGCGGCATTGGTGACGGCCGGAATCGGTGTTTGCGTTTCCGGCCACCATTCTTGAACTCGATCAGTATTGCGTACGGGGAAAACAATGGCGATTAATGAGAACTTTCCAGGAATGCCTTCAGACCGCCGCATGGCGGCCAAGGGGCGCTCATCTCTGCATCCGCTGCACGAGGCGGCTTTGCGCCTCGCCGAGATTGGCCTGCAACGACCGAAGGCGAAGTCTCCGAAGACCCGGGATCTTATCAATCTGCTGCTGTGCCATGGTGCGCGCGCCTGGCGCTATTCCCAACCCGAAGCCCGCATCCATCTGCATGTGACATCCCCCGGCGGCAGCGCGCCGGTGCAGCTGCGCCTGCGCTGAGCTGCGGAGTGCCGCGTGCCCGAACGGGGCACGCCGTCACCTTCAACCCACGCATAAACCTTTCCGGAAGTCGGCTTCGATTTCCGGGATTAGAGCAGACCAAGGTCCGTGAGTTCGCGGCGAAGATCAGCGGGCATTTCGGCAATGCCGGCGCCAAGACTTGTCAGGTCGCGCGGCACGTCGTCTTCAGTGTAATAACGCCAGCCCTGGAAGGGACGTTTCGGCTGCACGGCCGTCTCGATGACCTCCGGGCCGAGCATCAGGCGGCAGCGCGAGATGCCCTCGCCGTCCGTGAAGGTCTCGATGCCGAGCAGCTTCTGCCTGGCCTGCACCTGCCCCTTGATCACCCAGTAGAGCGAGCCGCCGTCAAGCAGTTCCTCCATGCGTTTCGGCGCCATGCGCGTCGTATGCACCGAATGCGGCTCGAGGCCGGCGGCAATGGCGCGCAGCGAGCGTTCCGCCACCCATTCGCGCAGATCGTCGATCGAGTCGGCGCCGACGCAGAGTTTGATGAGATGCAATGCCATGCCGCCGTTGAAATCCTTTTGGCAGCGAGCGTCAAGCACCTCCAGCATAATTTTATTCTTAGACCGGAATCGATCTAAGGATGAAATTATGCAGCAGTTCAAAGTGTTACAAGCGTCCTTTGCGCGTCTGAAAGGACGCATGGTGCCGTAACGTCAGGCGTCCACAAACTCAGCATTCAACGACGTTGACCGCAAGACCTCCGGTCGAGGTCTCCTTGTATTTCTCGCTCATGTCGTGGCCGGTCTGGCGCATCGTCTCGATACAGGCATCGAGCGGCACGAAATGCTGGCCGTCGCCCTTGACGGCAAGTGATGCCGCGGTGACCGCCTTGACCGCGCCGAGCGCGTTGCGCTCGATGCAGGGAACCTGCACCAGGCCCGCGACCGGATCGCAGGTCATGCCGAGATGATGTTCGAGCGCAATCTCGGCAGCGTTTTCGATCTGCTCCGGCGTGCCCCCCATGACGGCGGCAAGGCCCGCGGCGGCCATCGCCGCAGCCGAGCCGACCTCGCCCTGGCAGCCGACCTCGGCGCCCGAGATTGAGGCATTGTGTTTGATGATGCCGCCGATGGCAGCAGCCGTCAGCAGGTAGTCGCGGATGCCGTTCTGGTCCCAGTCCTCGTGGAAATGCTCATAGTAGCGGATCGTCGCCGGAATGACGCCGGCCGCTCCGTTGGTCGGCGCCGTGACGACGCGCCCGCCGGCTGCATTCTCCTCGTTGACGGCCATCGCATAGACGCTCAGCCAATCGTTGGCGAGCAGCGGGTTGACGCGGTTGCTGCGCCACTCCTCTTCCAGCTTGTCGTGAATCCTGCGGGCGCGGCGCTTGACGTTCAGGCCGCCGGGCATGATGCCCTCGACTTTGAGGCCGCGCTCGATGCAGGACCGCATCGCCTCCCAGATGCGATCGAGCCCCTGATCGAGCTCCTCGCGTGAGCGCTGGCTCTCCTCGTTCGCCCGCTTCATCTGCGCGATCGACAGCCCAGAGCGCTCCGCCATTTCGAGCATCTGCTTGGCGGTGGAGAACGGATAGGGTACGCGCGTTCCGCCGGCCGCGTTCTTCTTCGCCCGCATCTGTTCCAGTTCGGTGTCGGTGACGACGAAGCCGCCGCCGACCGAATAATAGATGCGCTTGACGAGCAGCCGACCGTCTCTGTCATAGGCGGAAAAGACCATGCCGTTTGCATGGCCGGGCAGCGGCTGTTTCTTGTCGAAGACCAAGTCGGTTTTCGGCTGGAACTGATAGGCGGGATGCCCATCCGGCGTGATGCGGCCTGTGCGCTCCACCGTGTCGACGATGCCGTCCATCCGGTCGGGATCGACGCTGTCGGGCGCCTCGCCCATCAACCCGAGAATGACAGCCCTGCCCGTGCCGTGGCCGATGCCGGTATGGGCGAGCGAGCCGTGCAGGCTGACTTTGATGGCTGTGACCTGTGCGCCCGATGACGGGCGCGGCCATTCGTTCGACAGGATCAGCTCCAAGAACCGGTTGGCGGCCGACATCGGACCCATCGTGTGTGAACTCGACGGCCCGACACCGATCTTGAAGACATCGAATACCGAGAGAAACATGGGTGCGCCTTCTGTATATGAGGATGCAAGCTTAAGCGAGGTCGGTTTCGAATCCGTGCAGCACACCGACATCGCATGGAGCCGGTGCGACATTCCGGCTGCCCACTGGAGCGCCGCGTGTCCCATAAGACGCGCTGGCACTTTGAGTGTGCGCATAATCCCTTCCGAAAATCGAATCCGATTTTCGGGGTCATGCGTTAAGCCAAGCGGTCCGCCTTACCAATGACTGCTGCATTCAATGAAGCCTAGGCGGAGGAAGAACTGGTTGCCTTATCTTGACAGTCTGCACCGACTCCCAATGTCCTGCTGACGTCGATGCTAGAACCTTGCAGATTGGGAGATTGGACACATGGCGCTCAAACGGATGGACAACGTAGGAATCGTCGTCGAAGACCTCGGAGTGACGATTGATTTCTTTCGCGAGCTCGGCCTCGAGCTCGAAGGGCGAGCCACGATCGAAGGAGAATGGGCCGGACGTGTCACTGGACTGGGCAATCAGCATGTCGAGATTGCCATGATGCGCACACCGGATGGCCATAGCCGGCTCGAGCTCTCCCGCTTCCTCACGCCGCCTGTCGTCGCAGATCACCGCAACGCCCCGGTCAACGCGCTCGGCTACCTCCGCGTCATGTTCACGGTTGATGACATCAATGAGACGCTTGACAGGCTGCGTAAGCGCGGCGCGCAGCTCGAAGGCGAAGTCGTGGACTATCAAGACACGTATCGGCTCTGCTACATCCGCGGGCCTGAAGGGCTTCTCATCGGACTGGCCCAAGAACTCTGAGCGCAATACGAAGTCAATGACGACGAGCGGAAACTTCGCTATGCGCGAAGCTTCTCGTTGCGATCATCTTGAATGACCGTGCCGTCGGCTCCATCCGGTGGGGTGGACGTCGTCGAGATCTGTCGTTGATCGACCATGGTTGACGTTGCCCCGTTCAGCAGGCGTTTTTCGATCTCCTGCAGGTCGAGGATAGCGCGGTTCATTTGGCCAACTGGAGTTTCGCGCCAAACCAGACGCGAGCGATTATCCTGCCATAGCTGGATCAGCCACCGTCGGCCTGGAACCTCGATCGTCTCGTGGATGAACCATGCCCCGACCGCCGCAACGAAAAGCGTCACCATGATGAGCGCCGGTTCCGGCATCAATGCATCAAAAGTCAGACGCGCCAGGAACATGATGGGGACATGGAAAAGATAAAGTGAAAAGCTGATCTTTCCGAAAAACCGTACCGGCCCAGCTGCCAGGACACGGGCTGCGATGGGAGGCTGTCGAGCGACGAGCCCGACAATGACGGCCGCGGCCACCGCACTTTGCAGGCTCCAAAATACCGGGGAAAAGCCGGGTAAGATATGCCGATAAGTGAAAAACACCGCCAGAGCGACGAGCGTTAAAATGCCTGTGAGGGCAGATGGAATCCAGCTGTTCCAGTAGGAATGCATCATTCCGGCAAGTGCGCCGAACAGAAAGTAAGGGAGCTTGGAGACGAGCAGGATTCCCGGGCCTGGCAATTCGACCAGGCCATCCACGACGACGGCCACGGTCAGGCCCACAATCATGCCGCTATAGCGGTGCGGCTGGGCCAAGCAAAGCCACAGGACAGGAAAGAGCAGATAGAACTGGATCTCGGGTGGTATCGACCAGAAAACACCACTCGAGCCGAGAAGAAAGATATGACGTACAAAGTCCGTGCCACTAACGATCGGCTGAATAAAATCCAGATTTTGCATGCTCGACAGCATCGCCACGAGAATGACGGCCGCCAGGTAAACCGGATAGATGCGGGCAAAGCGGCTCACCAGAAAATCCAGCACGTTTTCTCTCGTGACCGGCCGTGAGCCGTAGAGATGAGCCATCAGGAAGCCGCTGAGAGCAAAAAATAGACCGACGGCTTCGTCGCCCATCGTCACGAGATGCGGAGCTGTGATCGGAAAGATAAGGCCAATATGGGCTCGAACGACCAGAAGCGCAGCGACACCGCGCAGGCCATCGAGACTCGGGATGTAATCCGGCCGACTCATGGGTCACTTTTGAATTCGGAGTTCAGGTTCAGTCCTGAACAATTGGCCATCACGACTTTACAAGCGGTTAACACGGCGCCCTGCTCGCGCACCTCTAGACTGGTGTGGCGCTAGCATGCATCGTCAAGACGGCAAATTGCTTTGGAAAACGGAACCACTTCTCCATGACAGCCACCAACCGCATCGCCCTCTCCAGCGACCACGCCGCCATTCAGCTCCGGCAGGCCATTGCCGGTCATATCGCGGCGCAAGGCTGGATAGCGGTCGACATCGGACCGACAACGCCGGAGAGCACACACTATCCTCACCACGGCCAAGCGGCGGCGCGTCTCGTCGCCTCCGGCGATTGCCGGTTTGGCATCATCCTATGCGGCACCGGCCAGGGCATCATGATGGCGGCGAACAAGGTAAAGGGCATCCGTTGCGGCGTCTGCGCAGACACATTCTCCGCCCGTATGATCCGCCAGCACAACGATGCCAACATGCTTTCGATTGGCGTGCGCGTCGTGGGCGAAGGGCTGGCGCTCGATATCGTCGATGCATTCCTGACCGCTCGTTTCGAGGGCGGCCGGCATGCGACGCGGGTGGGGATGATCGAGGCGCGGGAGGGGTAGCGCCGTCCTTTTCCCCTTCTTTGGGTTCCATCCCTAATCCCCAGGCTGACGGATCACCGCATTGCTCCATTTAGGCCCAGAAGATGCCGGTCGGCTATCCGCCAAGCCTTGTCGTTTCCCGACGGCTCGATTATGCCGAACTGCCGCATGGCCAAACTCGCGTAAAGCCGCCGAACTCGGCCATGCAGCATAATCCGACTTGCGGCATAGTGGTCGCGTTCATGCGGAGACCGAATCACTGATGACGACGGCGGATTATATCGCTCTGACTTTCTTTGCCTTTGTCTGGATGGGCTATTCCTGGCTGCTGCACGGCCGCACCTTCTTCGGACGCACCAGCCTGACCCATGCGATGACCGAACGGCGCCGGGAGTGGATCTACAATTCGCTGCGCCGCGACCTGAAGATGATCGACACGCAAATCATGGCCGGCCTGCAGAACGGCACCGCCTTCTTTGCCTCGACGTCGATCTTCGCGATCGGCAGCTGCTTTGCTTTGCTCGGAGCGACGGAGAAGGTCGATGCCGTCTTCGCCGACCTGCCGTTCGTCTTCCATGGCGGCCATGCCGTCTTCGAGATGAAGGTCGGTGGGCTGGCAGCGCTTTTCGGCTACGCCTTCTTCAAGTTCGGCTGGTCCTATCGACTGTTCAACTACTGCACCATTCTCTTCGGCTCGATCCCGATGATGCGCGACAGCGAGCGCGACGTCATCGCCGCCGAGCGGGCGGCCGAGCGCGTTATCCGCATGAACGTCATTGCCGGCAGCAATTTCAACGAGGGCCTCAGGGCGATCTTCCTGTCGATCGGCTATCTCGGCTGGTTCATCAACCCCTATGTCTTCATGATGACGACGGCGATCGTCATCTTCGTGCTGACACGCCGGCAATTTTTCTCGCAGGCGCGACTGGCGATCATGGATGCCGGTCCGCCATCAAATCTCCACCTTTCTGCTATTGGCCGCGATAGTCCGTCGAGCGGCGGAAATGATTTGCCCGAGGGACTTTGATGATATTGCCGGCAACGAAAGCCGATGCGGCGGTAAAACCGCCGCGCATCGGTCTATTGGATACGGCGCGCGGCGTCGCGCTGATCGCCATGGCGAGCTACCATTTCAGCTGGGACATGGAGTTCATGGGCTATCTCGCGCCGGGCACGGCCGAAACCGGCTGGCTGAAGATTTATGCCCGGGCGATCGCCACGACCTTTCTCTTCATCGTCGGCATCAGCCTGGTGCTCTCGAGCACGCCCGGGATTCGCTGGCCCTCCTACTGGAAGCGCTTCGGCATGATCGCCGCGGCAGCCGCGCTGATCTCGATCGCCACGCGCATCGCGATGCCGAACGAGTGGATCTATTTCGGCATCCTGCACTGTATCGCGGTGCTCACGCTCATCGGCGTCGTTTTTTTGAGGCTGCCGCTCGCCTTCGCCCTCATCGCCACGCTCGCGCTCTTTGCCGCCTGGATCACCGATAATTTCGGGCCACCCGGCCTGCTTCGCTCATCCGTCTTCGATCCCAGATATCTCGCCTGGATCGGCCTTGCCGTGACGCCGGAACGCTCTAACGACTACGTCCCGCTGTTTCCCTGGGCCGTGCCCTTCTTCGCTGGATTGAGTATTGCCTCGATCGCCATCAAAACCGGGCTGCCGCAGCGGCTTGCCGCCATTGGCACCGGTTCCTGGTGGCCGGCAAGGCTCGGCCGCCACAGCCTTGCTTTCTATCTCATCCATCAGCCGGTGTTGATCGGCATCGCCTACGGGCTTTCCCTCGTCGTCCCGCCGCAGGCGCCGGATCCGCTCGCGACTTACCTAAGGCAATGCAACGCCTCTTGCGTCATGCAGCAAGGCGAAGCGCTTTGCCGTGGCTTCTGCCAGTGCACGCTGGACAAATTGCAGGCTCAAGCCCTGTTCACGCCGCTGCAGGCGGGAGAGATCGATATTCGGAACGACGAGCGGGTCCAGACGATCGCCGCCGAATGCAGCGTCGAGGCACAATAGAGGTTGGCAGCCCGGTAGCCGCTTTTCAAGTGGTGACGCCGATTTCGGCGAGGCGGCCGAGGCAGGTCTCTTCGATAGCGTCAAGTTCCGCCAGCGTGTCGTCGATATCCTTGCGCTTCTGGCGCAGGTCGTCGCGCTTCTCGTCGACGCGCTTCATGAGGAGTTTCAGCTGGCCGAGTTCGCCCGGCGGCTCCTTGTAGACCTGGATGATCTCGCGGATTTCGGCGATGGTGAAACCGATGCGCCGGCCGCGCAGGATTTCCCCGATGAGGCGCCGGTCGGCTTGCCGGAACAGACGCGTGCGCCCGCGCCGCTCCGGATGGATCAGTCCCTCGTCCTCATAGAAGCGGAGCGTGCGCGTCGAGACCCCGAATTCGCGCGTCAACTCCGTTATGCTATAATATTTGTTCACCGGCATGTGTTCCCCGTCGTCGGACAGACAATAATATTGACTTTTACGTAATAGTCAATTTTTGGCCGTTCAGATGCCAAACCACCAAGTGGCGATGCCGAGAAAGGCGAAGAAGCCGGTACAGTCCGTCACCGTCGTGACGAAGACCGACGAGGCGATCGCCGGGTCGGCGCCCATCTTGTCGAGCAGCAGCGGCAGAAGGATGCCGGCAAGAGCGGCTGCCATCAGGTTGATGACCATCGCCGCTGCGATCACCGCACCGAGCTGGTAACTTTGGAACCAGATCCCGGCGATGGCGCCCATGATCGTCGCGAAGACGATGCCGTTCAGGATGCCGACGCCCGCCTCCCTGCGGATGATGCGGCCGGCATTGTAGATGTCGAGATCGCGGGTCGCGAGCGCGCGCACCGTCACCGTCATCGTCTGCGTGCCGGCATTGCCGCCCATCGAGGCGACGATCGGCATCAGCACGGCAAGCGCGATCATCTTCTCGATCGAGCCGTCAAACAGCCCGATGACACTGGCCGACAGCATCGCCGTGCCAAGGTTGATCAAAAGCCACAGGAAGCGCGAACGCACCGTCGAGAGCACATTGTCCGAAAGCTCTTCGTCGCCGACGCCGCCGAGGCGCTTGATGTCCTCGTCCGCCTCCTCGTGGATGACGTCGACGACGTCGTCGATGGTCAACACGCCGACCAGCCGGCCGTTCTCATCAACGACGGCGGCCGAGAGAAGGTCGTACTGCTCGAAGAGCTGGGCAGCCTCCTCCTGATCCATCTCGGCCGGAACCGGATGGTTCGTCTCGCGCATGATCTGCTCGATTTTCGTCTGCCGCTTGGTGCGCAGGATCTGATCGAGATCAACGGCGCCGAGCAGCTTGAAGGTCGGGTCGATGACGAAGATCTGCGAGAAGGAATAGGGCAGATCCTCCTCGTCGCGCATGTAGTCGATCGTCTGTCCCACAGTCCAGAACGGCGGCACGGCGACGAATTCCGTCTGCATGCGGCGCCCGGCCGAACTTTCGGGATAATCGAGCGCCCGGCGCAGTCGCACCCGCTCGGTGAACGGCAGCTGGGCGAGGATTTCTTCCCGATCCTCCTTGTCGAGGTCTTCGAGAATGTAGACGGCGTCGTCCGAATCGAGCTCGCCGATCGCGGCGGCGATCTGGTCGTTCGGCATCTGGTCGACGATCTCGCGGCGGATCGCCTCGTCGACTTCGGTCAGCGCCGTCATGTCGAAATCGTCGCCGAGCAGGCGCACCAGCGCCAGGCGCTGATCCGGCTGGATCGCCTCCAGCAGGTCGCCTATTTCGGATTCGTGCAGGCGGGCGACGTTCTGGCGCAGGAACAGCGTGTCACGATCGGCGATTGCGGCGCCGACAAGCGCCAGGAAATCGCCGCGGACATTGCCGTCCTCGTCGTAGATATCGGCTTCCTCTTCATCAGGGCGCCTGCGAATGCGGTCTTCCCCATCGGTCGTCGTCATCTGCCGCCCTCGCATCTGGTTCGAATTTCAACGACTGCCGCGCCGCATTCGCAAATGTTGGCCGAAAACACATTATCAACAAGCGGATAAGCGAATCCCGCGCGAGGCTCCCGCAGCCGGAATTCTTGGCTCCTGCTAGCCCAAAAGCACTCGTGTCGTAAAGCGGCAAACCGTGCTTCGTGATGACAATGTCTGCGGCCGGCGATAGTTTCCTCGCTCGTCCAAGCAGAGGAAGCCTGCCCCATGCCCATCCGTCCGATTCTGCGCTATCCACATCCGGGCCTGAAGACTGCCTGCGCGCCAGTGACGGCCTTCGATTCCTCGCTCACAGCACTTGCCGACGATCTGCTGGCGACGATGCGCGCAGCCCCCGGCGTCGGCATCACCGCCGCCCATATCGGTGTCTTCAACCGTGTCATGGTGCTGGAACTCGACAAGGCCGACGGCGTGCGCCTCTACGTCAATCCTCATATCACCTGGTTTTCGAAGGAGACGGTGAGCCATGCCGAAGGCAGCGTCTCCATGCCCGGCGCGACCGACGAGGTGACGCGCCCGCGAGCGATCCGCTTCCGCTATCAAGATGCCGAGGGCGCCGTGCACGAGGATGGTGCCGAAGATTTCCTTGCCATCTGCATCCAGCACGAAGTCGACCAACTCGATGGCATTTTCTGGCTGCAGCGCCTCTCGCGGCTGAAGCGCGACCGTCTCGTGAAGAAATGGGAGAAGGCCGAGAGTTGACAATCACGACTGACAATCACGACTGACAATCCCGGCTGACAAATCGCCGTCCGCACCGAACCATTCGCCGCCGCCGGCGTTTCCAGCAAAAGCAACAAGGAGCGACTGCAATGGCAAGGATCGGTGACAAAACCCCGATTTCGCGGGAAAAGCCTGAGCTTTCCCGTGAAGAGGATTATCGCGACCTCGAAGAACGCAACCTCGATGACGGCTGGCCCTATGCCGATGACAGCGGCGCCGGCACCGGCGGCCCGGATAATCGCCCTTACGGCGAGGCTGCGGCCAATTTCGACAGCGATCCCAACAAGGGCTTCCGGATAGACGGCACGGATGAGGACGGCAACGAGAGCCGCCTGAAGGATTCGCTGCGCGCCGATACGATCGACCGCGATGAAAGTGACGAGCTGGAAGCGCGGGTGAACGACAATCTCGAAAACATCCCTGATGTCGATATCGACAGCATCGAGGTTCATGCAGACGGTCACGTCGTCACCCTGGAAGGGTCGGTGGAAACGATCGGCATCGCCCGCAAGGTCGAACTCGCCGCGCTTTCGGTCGACGGTGTCCATCATGTGCGCAACAAACTGCAGCTGACCGGTGTCGACGCGCATATCCCGAACGAGGACTAACGTCACGCATACGGACAATCGGCGGAAGGCGCCGATGCCTCCCGCCCGCCTGTTACATTACCAAAAGTTAACAATTTCAGATTGCAGCCGGATACGTCTTTTGAGGCACCGTATTTTGCCGTTTTACTTAGGCAGCTTTTGTAACGCGAACGTCAATTTCGTTGATAACACTGTGATTTCATTTGGACAAAAGGTCGCGGCTGCGTCGCCTTTTTATCACAAAATTGCCTGAATTGGGGCGCGAACTCGTGTTTGCCGAGGGTTAGTTTATGTTGTGGAATTCAACAGCAGATTGAGGAGATAGACCCATGCGCATCAAATTTGCCCTTGCCGCTTCCCTGTTCGCCATCAGCCTTGCAGGCGCTGCCTTCGCCCAGCCGACCTATTCCGATGACTACACGAACGACAGCGACGGCTTCGCGCCGAGCCCGACGTCGAAGCCGGCCCCGGTCCATTACAGCAGCCGCAAGGCCCCGGCCTATTCCAGCGACTATACCAATGACAGCGATGGCTTCGCACCGAGCGCCATGGCAGCCCCTGCCGTCGACAAGACCGCAACGGCCAGCATCACGCCGCTGCCCCCATGCCACAGCATGATCGGCCCGAAGGGCTCCCACACCAAGGGTGCCGACAGCGGCGCCTCCCGCACCGAAGCATGCCGCGCGACGCATTGAACCGATAGAAGACCTGGATCCGATAAAAGAAAGGGATCCGACAAAAGAAAGGGCCGGAAACCGGCCCTTTCTTTTCAATCCATCTTTATGTCGTCTTAGAATGCCAATGGAACGAGCCGGTAACGGGTCGTGGCCATGAAAGCCTCGTAAGCAGGATCCTGCTTGAGCAGACCTTCTTCCGCCAGGAGGCGGAAACATTGTGCGGCCAGGGCCGTCGCATAGATGGCGAAATTCCAAAGGCTCGGATGAGCCAGGAAGAAGCCGATGTGTGTCATCAGATATCCCGCATACATCGGGTGGCGGATAAATTTGTAAGGCCCGCCGATCTTGACGCCGCGATTGGCCGGCACCAGGCCGAAGCTTCGCCGCAATGTCAGCTTTGCCGATATCTGCAAGATGAAACCGAGCGCCATCACCGTCCCGCAGAATGCGAGCGGCGCTAGCGGCTGTGTCGCGGAGGGCGCGGCAAGCAGCGGGAAGATCGTGCCAATGGCGGTAACCGTCCAGTCGAAGAAGCGTAGCGACGCATTTCTCGTCGGCCGGCGGGTCAGGATGAGGAATGCGGCAGCTCCCTCCGAAACGATCAGCAGGCAGTCGATGATCGCGCGATCGTCCTGCATCTGCGGCAGGACACGCATGACGATCCCAACGAAGAAATAACCGATGAGAACCTTCTCGATAATATCGACAACGAAATACACATCGAGGAACGACCAGCTTGCCGCTGCTTTTTTTCTCATTGTCCTCGGACTTCCATATTCACACTGCTGTGATGTCCTATATATTTCCGCCGCTAATTATCGGTTAAAACGCTGGCTCAGATCTGACGGTGAAGCGATTGCCGAGCCTGACGGCAGAAAGACTCGAACGTCCAAGGGTTCCTCGACAGCGACCTCAACGCTACGCGACCGCCAAAGCTTCCACGAAGCATCGCGATCAGTCAGGTTTCGCCGGCCGTTTCGCCGAAAACCGCTTCGAAGGCGGTGCGCAGCCGGATATCGACATCAGCCATCATCACCGGCAAGCCAAGATCGACGAGGCTGGTCACGCCATAGGCCGATATCCCGCAGGGCACGATGCCGCCGAAATGATCGAGATCGGGATCGACGTTGAGCGACAGTCCGTGGAAGGTCACCCATTTCCGCAGCCTTATGCCGAGAGCGGCGATCTTGTCCTCGGCCATCGTCCCATCGGCCAGCAATGGCTTTTCCGGCCGGCGCACCCAGACGCCGACGCGATCTTCACGTCGCTCACCGCGCACATTCATCATGTCGAGCGTGCGGATGACGACATCTTCAAGGGCGGCAACGAAAGCGCGCACGTCCTGACGCCGCCTCTTCAGATCGAGCATGACATAAGCGACGCGCTGGCCCGGGCCATGATAGGTGTATTCACCGCCACGCCCGGTCGCAAAGACCGGAAACCGATTCGGCTGGACGAGATCCCTCGCATTGGCGCTGGTGCCGGCAGTATAGAGCGGCGGATGTTCGACGAGCCAGACGAGCTCATCACCGCCATCTGATATCACCGCCACCTCGCGCTCCATCGTCTCCACCGCCTCCTCATAGGGAATGAGGCCATCGGCGATGCGCCAACGGACCGGCCGCGTGCCGAGTTGGGGAAGCATGGAGAATTCGAGATCGGTGCGAAGCATGGCCATTCCTTGCCGCTCTCCCCGAAATGCCTGTGAAATAGGGGCGGCCGGACAGCTATATGGACCCGTTTCGGGGCCAATTCAAATGCTGTGACCGGTTTTCAAAAAAACTGTCATATCGCCCTTGTGCACCCCAGATGCTTTTGCTACATGCTGCCCCGCCGACGCAAATCGGCACCTACCACGATGCGGTCGTGGCGGAATTGGTAGACGCGCAGCGTTGAGGTCGCTGTGGGGCAACCCGTGGAAGTTCGAGTCTTCTCGACCGCACCATTTCCCTTCGGGGAAACGCTTCTAAGCGAAGATCTCGTTTTCACCTCGAAGCCATTTGCGATTGCTCGGCTTGATTGCCCGGCCTTCTCATGGTTGATGGCGTCATCTTCGCAAGAATCAGCGGCCATGTCAGCGTCCCATCAAAATCCCCTGCAGGGCATGGCCATCATGTCCGGCGCCATGCTCATCCTGCCGACCATGGATGCGATCGCCAAATATATGGCGACCTTCGAGGCGATGTCGCCGGGTCAGGTGACCTTCTACCGATTCTTCTTCCAGATTGCCTGCACCCTGCCGATTCTTTTCGCCCTTTTCGGGCTGAAGGCGCTCTCGGCCAAACGGCCATGGATGAACCTGCTGCGCGGTGTGCTGCACGGTGCTGCAAGCCTGCTGTTCTTCGTCGCCGTCAAATACATGCCGCTCGCCGATGTCTTCGCCATCTATTTCGTCGAGCCCTTCATGCTGACCGCCCTGTCGGCGCTGTTTCTCGGCGACAAGGTCGGCTGGCGGCGCTGGACAGCGATCGTCGTCGGTTTCGCCGGCGCGATGATCGTCATTCAGCCAAGCTACGAAATTTTCGGCTTGAAGGCGCTGCTGCCGGTCGCCTGCGCCTTTCTGTTCTCGCTCTATCTCTTCCTCAACCGCGCCATCGGCGAGGCCGATTCGCCGCTGACCATGCAGACAATGGCCGGCATCGGCGGAACGGTCTTCATGGCGGCTGCCCTTCTCGTCGGCAGCAGTTCCGGCAATGCCGATTTTACCGTCTCCCTGCCCTCGTCCATGCTCGGCCTTGTCCTGCTTCTCGCCCTCGGCTCGATCTCGGGATATGCGCATATGCTGGTGGTCCGGGCCTTCCGGCTCGCGCCGCTGTCGCTGCTTGCGCCGTTCCAGTACTTCGAGATCATCTCGGCGACCGTTCTCGGCTATGCGCTGTTCAACGATTTCCCGAGCTTTTCCAAATGGATCGGCATCTTCGTCATCGTTGCCTCTGGCCTCTTCATCATCTGGCGCGAGCGGCTGCAGGCGCAATCGTTAAAATCTTCCTGACCTCGGGAATGTCGGGTTAACTCCTCTTCTTGAGGGATCGTCAATTCGCCGGCGCTAAAATTGTCTCCGGTTTCATGATGAAGCCTGGAGTTAAAACATGAGCGAATTTCGTCTCGCTTTTCCGGCCTGTGTGGTGGCCGGCAAGCATCGGCTGACGGCCGAAGATATAGTGCTGCTGCGCAAACATGCTTTTCCGGAGGGCATCCGGACATCCGACGATGTCGTGGCGATGTTGGCACTCAATAATTCCTGCCCTGAAAAATGTGCCGCGTGGAACGCTTTTTTCGTGGAGCAGCTCGCCGGCTTCATCGTTCACTACACCTATCCGCAAGGCTCGCTTGATGAAATCAACGTCGCCTGGATCATGCGCATGTTTACGACCGATGGTGTCGTCAACTCGGCGCTGGAACTCGAGCTCATTCTTCACGTCATGGAGATCTCGGCCGATGTCCCGGGCGAGTTGAGAGCGCTCACCCTCGATCAGCTCCGCCTGGCGATCACCGACAATATCGGTGGCTACAAGCTGTCGCGTGCCGTCGATCGCCGGGGCATCACCCGCCAGGACATCGATTTCGCGATGCGCATCTTCAGAAGCGTCGCCGAAGGCGGCGTTATCCCCGTCTCGTCGGTCGAATATGGCGTGCTCCAGCAGATCGAGCAAGCAACGCTGGACTGCGCCAATCATCCGCACTGGGCGGGGATCATGGCCGCCGTCAAGCTGCGCGAATATGCCGAGCCGCGGCGCAGCCGCTGGCTGCGCATCGTCGACGAGGAACCCGTCTCGGAAGCCGCTGTCGGCTGACGCTCCGCAAGCCTGATTGTGCGTTCCGGTGTTTTATGCGTAAAACTCCGGGATGCATTTCTGGGTGGAGTCTCGATGTTCAAGAAAATCCTGATCGCGAATCGCGGCGAAATCGCCTGCCGCGTGATCAAGACTGCACGCCGCATGGGCATTCTGACCGTCGCGGTCTATTCGGATGCGGATCGGGACGCGCTGCATGTCGAGATGGCCGACGAGGCTGTTCATATCGGCCCGGCCGCAGCGTCGGAGAGTTATCTGGCTGCCGAAAAGATCATCGCGGCCTGCAAGGCGACGGGCGCCGAGGCGGTGCATCCCGGTTACGGCTTCCTGTCCGAACGCGCCTCCTTCTGCGCCGAACTGGAAAAACAGGGCGTCGTCTTCATCGGCCCGAAGCCGAAGGCCATCATGGCGATGGGCGACAAGATCGAATCGAAGAAATTCGCCAATGCCGCCGGTGTATCCACAGTGCCTGGCCATCTTGGCATCATCGAGGATGCGGCCCATGCGGAGGTGATCGCTGGCGGGATCGGTTATCCCGTCATGATCAAGGCGTCGGCTGGTGGCGGCGGCAAGGGCATGCGCATTGCATGGAACCAGGCAGAAGTGCGCGACGGCTTCGAGCGTGCCCGCTCCGAGGCGAAAAGCTCCTTCGGCGACGACCGCGTCTTCATCGAGAAGTTCGTCGTCGAACCCCGCCATATCGAGATCCAGGTGCTGGCCGACGCGCATGGCAACGTCGTCTACCTCGGCGAACGTGAATGCTCGATCCAGCGGCGAAACCAGAAGGTGGCGGAAGAGGCGCCCTCGCCCTTCCTCGATGAAACCACCCGCAAGGCGATGGGCGAGCAATCGGTGGCGCTGGCCAAGGCCGTCGACTACCAGAGCGCCGGCACGGTCGAATTCATCATCGACCGCGACCGCAATTTCTATTTCCTCGAAATGAACACCCGCCTGCAGGTCGAACATCCCGTAACCGAACTCATCACCGGCATCGATCTTGTCGAGCAGATGATCCGGGTCGCAGCGGGAGAGCCCCTTCCCCTCGCCCAGGAGGACATCAGGCTCGATGGCTGGGCGATCGAGAGCCGGCTCTACGCAGAAGATCCTTACCGCAACTTCCTGCCCTCGATCGGCCGCCTGACGCGCTACCGCCCGCCGGCGGAAGGCAGGACCGGCAATGTCGTCCTCCGCAACGATACCGGCGTCTTCGAGGGTGCCGAGATTTCGATGTATTACGATCCGATGATCGCCAAGCTCTGCACCTGGGCGCCGACACGGCTTGAGGCGATCGACGCCATGGGCCGGGCGCTCGACGGCTTCGTCGTCGATGGCATCGAGCACAATGTTCCTTTCCTGTCGGCTCTGATGAAACATCCGCGCTGGCGCGAAGGCCGGCTGTCCACCGGCTTCATCGCCGAGGAATATCCCGATGGTTTTGCGCCAATGAAACCGGACCCGGCGGAAGAAGCCGTGCTTGCGAGCATTGCCCTCTCCGCTTCGCTGATTGAGACGAACCGCCGCGAACGTTTCGCCGATCGCCTGCGCGCCGCATCGGGCGCGTTGCGCGAAGATTGGATGGTCAAGATCGGCGACAAGTACGTCGCGGCACGATTGCTCGACGGTCTCGTCACCATCCCCTTCGATATGGACATCGCGATCGAGGGCGAGAACAACAGCGTTGTCACCGATTGGAGACCGGGCGACCCGGTCTGGAGCGGCAAGGTCGGAGGTCGCGACATTGCCGCGCAGATTCGCCCCGTTCTAAACGGGTTGCGTATCGACTGGCAGGGGCTTTCGGTGATTGCCAAGGCCTTTTCGCCGCGTCATGCCGAACTCGACAGGCTGATGCCGGTAAAGCTGCCGCCCGATACCTCCAAGCTCCTGCTCTGCCCGATGCCCGGCCTCGTCGTCGCCATCGCAGTTGCCGAGGGCCAGGAGGTCAAGGCCGGTGAGACGCTTGCGATCGTCGAAGCGATGAAGATGGAGAACGTGCTGCGCGCCGACCGCGATCTCGTCGTCTCGAAGATCAATGCCGCAGCCGGCGAAAGCCTGGCCGTCGATGCCGTGATCATGGAATTCGCCTGAGAGGAAGAGACCGGGCGATTGGCCGTTTTCGCTTGAGCCGAGTTCGTCGACCTTCGCGTCGGGGCTTAGCCAAGTCAGTGGTCATCGGCAGGCCGGCGCCGGCCAGGAGATCTCCATCTTGTCACCGGCCGACTGCCGAAGATCGTCGCCTGGTACTTGCGAGGTAAGAGCCAAACCGAGCCGATAATCACCCACAACGACGCCGCTTGAAGACATCAACAGAAGCATCGAGCTGATGCACCAGGGCAAGAGCATCCGCTGCGTGGTCTTGTACTAAACACTGCCATAAAGACTGCGGGCTTGAAGTAAAACTGCTCGCTACCCCAAAAATAACGGACCGGATCTGCAAAGGGCTTCACCAAGTGTGAAGCCCTTTCATGTTACCGCTTCGGTGCTTGGCACTCATGCTTTGGCAAAGGGGACCCTATGATCTTTCGGACTGTTATTTCGGCATGCGCATTTGTGTTACTGCCCGCCATCGCACTTGCGGACCCCACAGGTTCCTACAAGGTCGCCGGCACCAGCGAGGACGGCAGCGAGTATCAGGGCACCGTCAAGGTGCTTCGCAACGGCGAGACCTATATCGTCGACTGGATGATCGGCAAGAACGAGTCGATCGGCACCGGCCTCGGCGCAAAATTCAGCGGCGATCGTTTCGAAATGGGACCGGCAAGCGACGAGGACACGGCGATCTCCGTCGGTTACGTCTCCAAGGAGAATTTCGGCATCGCCATGTATTTCGAGCAGCCGGACGGCAGCTGGCAGGGTGTCTGGACCTATGGCGGCTCGGAAAAGGTTTCGAGCGAAATCTGGACTCGTGAGTAAACCGCGCGTATCAGCCGTTGGCATTGGATCCGGAAGTTTTTAGGTCCGGATCTAAATCAAAGAATTAGAGCGTGATGTCTGCCGAAAACCGCGCACACTTTTCGGCATCATGCTCTGAAGTGAGGTAGACAGCCTTTGATCTATGTCGACGCCGATGCCTGCCCGGTAAAACCGGAAATCCTGAAGGTGGCCGAACGTCACGGCCTCGAAGTCACCTTCGTTGCCAATTCCGGTCTGCGCCCCTCGCGCGATCCGATGATCCGCAACATCATCGTCTCCAACGCCTTCGATGCCGCCGACAACTGGATCGCCGAACGCGCCGGCACGGGCGACGTCGTTGTCACCGCAGATGTGCCGCTCGCCGTGCGCTGCGTCGCGACCGGCGCCTTCGTCAGCGGACCCACAGGGCGCGTCTTCGACGAGACCAATATCGGCATGGCAAGCGCCATGCGCGATCTCGGCGCGCACCTGCGCGAAACCGGCGAGAGCAAGGGCTACAACGCCGCCTTCAACCCGAAAGACCGCTCACGCTTCCTCGAAACCTTCGATCGCCTCTGCCGCCGCGCCAAAAGCCTTGCCGCGGAGGCTGACGGGCAGCCGTGATGCAGCAACTAAAGGTGCGATAGCGTCCTTTGCACGTCTGAAAGACGCGCGGCGCTGTAAGCGGCAGGAAGCGGCCGGCATGGCAGCTATGCCGATTCCGATCTTGAACACCGCCGCTTCCTCACGCATATAGGCTTCATCGCAGACGACTGCGGCATCCTCCAGGATGCAACTGTCGCGGGGACGGCCTCGCTCTTCAACAAGGAGAGTCGCATGGCCTGGTTTCTGCTATTTCTCGCTGGTCTTTTCGAATGTGGTTGGGCAATCGGCCTTAAATATACCGATGGCTTCACCCGGCCGCTGCCGACGGCGCTCACCGTCATATCGATGGTCATCAGCATCGTGCTGCTCGGCCTGGCGGTGAAGCATCTGCCGATCGGCACCGCCTATGCGGTCTGGACCGGCATAGGCACGGTCGGCACCGTATGTCTCGGCATCTGGCTGCTTGGTGATGCGGCAAGTGTCTCCCGCCTTGCCTGCATCACGCTGATCGTCGCCGGCATCGCCGGTCTCAAGCTTACCGCCTAATGTGAGGTTGAGGGGCGTCGCCGACGCCCCTCAGTGTATCGTTCAGGCTGCCTTGCGGTTATCGACGGCAAAAGCGCCGGGACCGGAGAAGAACAGGTAGAGGAAAACGAAGCAGAACAGGATCGCGGCGTCGCCCTGGTTGACGGCCGGGAAGAAGCTGTTCGGGGCATGCGCCATGAAATAGGCGACCGCCATTTCGCCGGCCAGCAGGAAGGCGACAGGCCGCGTCAGCAGGCCGACGAGAATGAGGATACCGCCGATCAGCTCAAGAAGGGCGGCGAAAAGCATCAGCGGCGGCAACGGGCCGGCCATCTGCGCAGCCGGGAAAGCGAAAAGCTTCATCGTGCCGTGTTCGATGAACAGCAGCGCGGTGATGATTCTGAGAGCGGCCAGCCCATAGGGGCGATAGGCAGAAAGACGCTCGAAAGTTGACATTAAACCTCTCCTTTAAAACAATGAGAGTCGAGCGTTAGCCTGTCCCCCGCAGGGATTGAACACACGGATCGCTGACGGCCGTTCACTTTTTCGACAGCTAAACACCTGAGCGGACAGTTTTATTCGTCGGCCAGCCGTCAAAGCGGAATGTTGTCGTGTTTCTTCCACGGATTGGCGAGATCCTTGTTGCGCAGCATCTTTAGACCGCGCGCCAGCCGCCGGCGGGTCGAGTGCGGCATGATCACCTCATCGACATAACCGCGCTCGGCGGCGACGAAGGGCGAGAGAAACCGGTCCTCATACATTTTCGTATGCGCGGCGATCTTTTCGGGATCGGCGATATCCTTGCGGAAGATGATCTCGACAGCACCCCTGGCGCCCATCACGGCGATCTGCGCCGTCGGCCAGGCATAGTTGAGGTCGCCGCGAAGATGCTTTGACGCCATCACGTCATAGGCGCCGCCGAAGGCCTTGCGGGTGATGACGGTGAGCTTCGGCACCGTCGCCTCGGCATAGGCAAAGAGCAGCTTGGCGCCGTGCTTGATGAGGCCGCCATATTCCTGCGCCGTCCCCGGCAGGAAGCCCGGCACGTCGACGAAGGTGACGATCGGAATGTTGAAGCAATCGCAGAAGCGCACGAACCGGGCCGCCTTGCGCGAGGCGTCGCTGTCGAGAACGCCGGCCAGCACCATCGGCTGGTTGGCGACGACACCGACGGTGGAGCCTTCGACGCGGCCGAAGCCGCAGACAATGTTTTTGGCAAAGCTCGCCTGGATCTCGAAGAAATCCCCCTCGTCCGCCACCTTCCGGATCAGTTCCTTGATGTCGTAAGGCTTGTTGGAGCTCGCCGGCACCAGCGTATCGAGTGACATGTCGACCTCCGTCACCGACTGATAGCATTCGATCTCGGGCAGCGGCGCGGTATTCGAAAGCGGCAGGAAATCGATCAGCCGGCGCACCTGCAGCAAGGTTTCGACATCATTGTCGTAGGCGCCGTCGGCAATCGACGAGCGAACCGTATGCACGATAGCGCCCCCGAGTTCTTCCGCCGTCACCGTCTCGTTGGTGACGGTTTTCACCACATCGGGACCGGTAACGAACATGTAGGAGGTGTCCCGCACCATGAAGATGAAATCGGTCATGGCAGGCGAATAGACATCGCCGCCGGCGCAGGGACCCATGATCACCGAGATCTGCGGTATGACGCCGGAGGCGAGCACATTGCGCTGGAATACCTCCGCATAACCGCCGAGAGCCGCCACGCCCTCCTGGATACGGGCGCCGCCCGCATCATAGATACCGACGATCGGCGCGCGGTTCTTCAGCGCCATGTCCTGCACCTTCATGATCTTCTCGGCATGCGCTTCCGATAGCGAGCCGCCGAACACGGTGAAGTCCTTGGCAAAGACGAACACCGTTCGGCCGTTGACCGTGCCCCAGCCGGTGACGACGCCGTCGCCGGCAATACGGCTCTTATCCATGCCGAAATCGGTGGAGCGGTGTTCGACGAACATGTCGAACTCCTCAAACGAGCCTTCGTCGAGGAAGAGGTCGATGCGCTCGCGCGCCGTCAGCTTGCCGCGCTTGTGCTGGGCGTCGATACGCGCCTCGCCGCCGCCGAGGCGGGCAATGCCCCGGCGCCGTTCCAGTTCCTCGAGAATTTCCTTCATGCGATCTCCCTCGCCGCTGCGGGCGGCAATCCGGCGGTTAGATTATGCGCTAGAGCATGATGCCGAAGAGTGTGAGCGGTTTTCGGGCAACATCATGCTCCAATTATTTAGCGCCGCGCCCGCTGAGTGAGAAAACCGAGCGTATCCTTGCCGCGACGTCCTCGGCCAGAATCTCGTCGGCAAGCTTGGGATCGGCGGCGATGCTGGTCACGTCGAAGGCACTGACGGCGATGACCGAGCCGTCTTCGACCGAGGCCGCATCGATGCTGATCTTGGCGACGTTGCGGTCCTTCTGGAAGCCGAGGCCCTTCTGGACGGAAACCACGCGGATCGTCAGCACCACCCGCGGCAGCACGGTGTCGCGCACGGTAGCGTTGATCGCCGCGTTGACGCGGTCGTTGATGCCGGAAAGCAGCTCGGCCGGCATGTTAGGGCCGGAGAGAACGACGGCGCTGCGCACATCATAGACCGGCGCCGCCGGCTTGGTGGCCGAGAGGCTGCCGCAGGCCGTGAGCGCGACACAGATGAGTGTCGCCCGGCAAAAACACGACCTCAGCCAATTCATTGCAAAATCCCGCACCACCCCGTTGGAGTCGCAGACTTCGTCATAATGCATTGGAAGGCAATATGTTTCAGGCGCTTAGGGCGAAAAAAACATCCGCTGCGGCTTTGAACTCGGCAAAGCGCTTGGCACGCCGCTGCTCGGCTTCCTCGTCGCTGCCCCAATGCTCGATCGTCCAGTCTTCGTCGAGATGGGCCAGCGACCAGGCCTCCTCCACCGTCACCCGGCCCTCGGCCAAGGCGAGCGCCAGGATCGCCGAGCCGGTCAGCGTGGTGACTGTGTGGAGCGCGGCAAGTGCCATCGGGTTATCATATCTCGCGAGTGTGACGGCGAAGGCGGCCGTCGCCTCGCGCGGCTGCTCATGCGGCATCACCCCTTCGACGAGGATGAACCGGGCGCCGAGATCATTCGCCGCCCAGTCGATCACCGGATCCCAGCGCTCGGCCTGGCGCGCGACCAGCAGTTCCGGCTCCTCGGCCCGGTAGCAGATGAGGTCGCTGGAGGAAAAGCGCAGAATATCTTCGAAGATCGCCTGCGCATTGGCGGCAACGCCGTCGAGTGCGGTGTTGACGAGCCGCGTCACCGGCATGCTCATAGGATTGATCTCCTCGCCCTGCGCCTGCCATTCGGCAGCGACAAGCCGCGCCAGCGCCTCGGTCGGCACGGCGAGAACCTGCCGCGCCGGTGTGCGCACCATCTTGCCGTCGAGCGTAATCGCAAAACCGCCCTCGTGCTCGGTGACGGCGACATCGGTATAGAAACGCTTCGGTAGCGGCTTCTTCATCTGGATCTGCGCGCGGCGGATGGGATCGGGATGGCTCAGGCCTTCGGAAAGGTCGTTCAGCAAATCGCGCATGGGCTCACCTCAGGAAAAATGACGCAATATCTCGTTCGGATGGTAGGCGATCGCATCAGCGCCGTTGGCGATCAGCTCATCCACGCTGGCATAGCCCCAGGCAACGCCGATCGCCTTGGCGCCGGCAGCCTTGGCCATCTGCATATCGTAAACCGCATCGCCGATGACAATGGTGTCGGCAGCATTCATACCGGTCTCATCGCAGCATTCCGTCACCATGGCCGGATGCGGTTTGGAGGGGCAATCGTCGGCGGTGCGTGCGACGATGAAATGCTTGTCGAAACCATGCGTCTCCATCACGAGCTCGAGCCCGCGGCGGGATTTACCCGTGACCGCGCCGATCAGCAGGTCGTCGCGCCCGATGATCGCGCCGATCATCTCGCCGATGCCGGGAAACAGCGGCTCTTTGTAATCGAGATCCTGACGCACAATCGAGAACAGCGATTTGTAATGCGCCGTCATGTCGATGTCTTCCTGCACAACATGCGGCCTGCCCAGCATGCGGGCAATCGCAATATCGAGGGACAGGCCGATAATGGCCTTGGTATCTTCAAAGCGCGGTTCCGGCTTGCCGAACTTGTCGAAGGTCCTGAGCATGGTTTCGTGGATCAGACCGGCGCTATCGACCAGTGTGCCGTCGCAATCAAAAAGCGCCAGTTTCATTCGGCGTCTCTTTCAGCACCGGCGAGGTCGAGGCCGAGAAGGTTCCAGGTCTGCACCATATGCGACGGCAGCGGCGCGGTGACGCGCAGGCGCCCGCCGGAGGGGTGCGGGATGTCGATGCGACGTGCGTGCAGATGCAGCTTCTTCTGAACGCCGCCTGGAAAATCCCAATTCGGATCGTCGTCGAAATATTTCGGGTCGCCGATGATCGGATGGCCGATATGCAGCGCGTGCACACGCAGCTGATGGGTACGGCCGGTATAGGGTTCCATCTCCAACCAGGCGAGGTTCTGGGCGGCGGTTTCGAGCACGCGATAGAAGGAAACGGCGTGATCTGCTCCGTCCTCGCCGTGTTTGGCGATCCGCATGCGGTCGCCGTCGATCGTCGGCTCCTTGACAAGCCAGGTCGAGATCTTGTCCTCGTGTTTGCGCGGCACACCCTTGACCAGCGCCCAGTAGGTCTTCTTGGTATCGCGCTCGCGGAAGGCGGCCGTCAGTTTCTGTGCTGCGCCGCGCGTGCGGGCGATGACGAGAACACCCGATGTGTCGCGGTCGAGACGGTGAACGAGCCGCGGCTTCTCGCCCTTCGGGCTCGTCCAGGCTTCGAGCATCTGGTCGATATGCCTGGCCACACCCGAGCCGCCCTGCACCGCAAGACCAGGAGGCTTGTTGAGCACGATTACCTTTTCGTCCTCATGCAGCACCATACGCGAGAGCAGCTCGAAATCCGTCGAATGCTTGAGATCCTTGCCGGCGATCGGTCCGGATTTCAGCTTCGCATCGACGTCGAGCGGCGGCACGCGCACCGTCTGGCCAGGCTGCACGCGCGCATCCGATTTGACACGTCCGCCGTCGACGCGCACCTGGCCGGAGCGCAATAGCTTCTGCAACGGACCGAAGCCGAGCCCCGGAAAGTGCACCTTGAACCAGCGATCGAGCCGCATGCCCGCTTCGTCAGGTTCAATCTTGATATGTTCTATGCCAGCCATAAGAAATCTTTCGGAAAATTGCAGCGCAGGCCGAGCCCGCGTTCTTGCCGCAGCCTTTAGAGCATTTTCACGCAAAACGGAAACCGGAATCGAAATCAGGCCAAAGCACGCATGGTGGCGAGCCCGGCGATGACGGCCGCCATCGAAAATCCGACGCTCGCAGCAATATAAATACCGCCGACGACGGTCTCGCCGCGCTCGAACAGCGAGATGGCGTCCAGCGAGAAGGCCGAGAAGGTAGTGAAGCCGCCAAGGAAGCCGGTGATCAGCAGGAGGCGCAATTCCACCGAGGCGTTGAACTTCCGCGCGATCAGCTCGGCGAAGACGCCGATGACGAAGCAGCCGACGACATTGACGGCAAGCGTGCCCCAGGGGAATGCCGGCCCCATCAGTCTCAGCGCCCACCGGCCGACATAATACCTGAGAACGGAACCGATAGCGCCGCCGAAGGCGACAAGGAGAGCCTGGATCATGAGCCGGATTTACCGCGTTGTGAAAGTGATTCCAATCGAGCTCATATGAATTCTTACCATTTTGTAAAATGCCAATGATTTTCTTATGAAGGCACCAAGATCATGCCGATACGGTGACTGGCATGACCCAGCTCCTGTCCGTATCGGCCAATACCGCCGCCATTGCTTTCGAGTCGCTGCGAATCCCGCAGCGTGTCGCGACGAGCACTGCGGCGCGCGACGCACGGCGCGTTGCCGACCGGCAGTTGAAGGCCGAAGGCACTGAGGAAATAGACGAGCCCTCCAGCATCATCCAGTCGACCGAAGTGGCACTCGACCTGATGACCAAAGGCAACCGCCAGCCGCAGGCCGGCCTGAAACAGGCGCTGCGATCCTACGAAGATTTCTGAGGCGATCGCCTTCCAAACGAAAGCCCGCGACCGCGATGACAGTCGCGGGCTGTTCTGTTTCATCGACAGCGCCGCTGTAGCACTTTGAATCGCTGCTCTCACTTGCCCTGGGCGGAGAGCACCTGCAGGACCAGATCGACTTTGCCGGCCTTTTCGAAGGTCAGCGTCACAGGCACCGTGTCGCCCTGCTTGAACGGCGTCTTCACCTTCTGGAACATCAGATGCAGGTTGCCGGGCTCAAGCTTGATCGTCTCGCCCGCGGCGATGGCGACACCGTCCTTCAGCTGGCGCATCCGCATGACGTTATCCTTGGTCTCCATCTCGTGGATCTGAACCTCGCCTGATAAAGGCGACGTCACCGACAGCAAGCGATCGTCCGTCTTGCCGTTGTTTTTCACCGTGAAAAAGCCGCCGCCGACCGGCTGGCCGGGCAGCATTGCCTTGGCGAACCCGCCGGAGATTTCGAGATCGCCGGCCTTGACCGTTTCGCCAGCCGGTGTAGCAGCGCCCATGCCCGCCGTCCCGCTCATGTTCATACCGGACATGTCCATGCCGGCCATATCCTCATGGTCGTGACCGTGGTCTTCGCCGGCCACGACCTTCAAAAGCGGTGCCGGGCTTTTCAGCCCATGCGCATCGCCGCCTTCTTTTGCCACCTGGTCCCAGGCCGTGACCATATCGCCGCACATCTGTGTCACCGGAAAGGCGAGCGAAGTGCCGGCCTCGACGCCTGATACTTTCCCCTGGATGACGAAAGTGTCGTAGAAATCGTCGGCGAGATTGCCGTTCTTCCAGCGCACTTCGATCGCGCCCTTGTTCACCTTGTCGCCGTGATTGTCGTAGGTCTTCTGATAGTCGCCCTTGATCACCTCGAGCTCCCAGCCGGCTTTCGGTTGCGGTTTGGCGAAGACGAAGCCTTCCGGCAGCTTGACCCGCACTTCCGTGGTCGCCTTGCCGTCGCAGCCGTGCGGCACCTGCAGCGTGGCGAGAATGGTGCTGTCCTGCGTCGCTTGCTTGTCGAGGAAGCTCACATGGGCCTCGGCGCCGGCAATGGCGGTTGCGGAAAGAAGGGCGGCAAGCCCTAGCGTTTTGCCGAATGTCTTGCCAAAAGTCTTGATAGTCTTCATCGGATATCTCCTCGCCGGCCGCGGACTTTCTCGGGCGGACCGGCATGCTGAATCATAGGCGGTGGAGGAAGATCAGACGAGAACGGGAGGCGCGCGCGAATTCGGCCGCCAGACGGAGCTTGCGCCTGAAACGGCCGATGTTTCGATCGGCGCGTTGATCAGCGCAGCGAGTTCGCGCTCGAGCCAAGAGTCCGCATCCGGCGTCGGCAGGATGGTGGAGGCCGACAGCCGGCAGGCTTCGCAATTCGGCTTGAAGGCGATGGTCTTGCCGTCGGCATCCTTGACGGTGACGCAGAGCGAGGCGAAGGTGCCGTCGGGCAGCACATAGGCCGCGGCATCGTAGCCTTCGGCAGCGACAGCCTGCGGCGCCTGATGGGCAAGGCCGAGCAAAAGCAGGCTCAATGCGCAAAGCATGCGCAGGAAGAGCGTCGCTTTCAGTCCGGTCTGCCGCATGAGATCCCCTTCAACAGACGGCCGCGATAGCCGGTTTTAGCACGGAATGCAAAAGCAGATTTGCCTGAGATCAACGCTTGCTGGGAATAAGACGACAAAAATTTGCCCGGTCACGACATTTGGTCTTGCCAAGTGCTGCACCCACCGGATAATTGCGCCAACCTTGTTGGGAGAAGCCGGTGCGTTTTTTGCCGGTGCCGAAGGAGCAACCGCCCCGGAAACTCTCAGGCAAAAGGACCAGCAAGGGGCAGACGGAACTCTGGAGAGAAGCGTTCTCGAAACGCTCGCCGAAGGGATAACAATCTCAGGCACAGGGACAGAGGGGGCTCAGGAGAGAAGTGCGCAACCGCGCCTTCAGATTTGAGCCCGCGCCTTCTGGGGAAGGCGCAAACCCCGGAGGCGTCTTTTGGACGATACTGCTGCCCTGAAGAAAACCCCGCTGCATGCCCTGCATCTTTCGCTTGGCGCCCGCATGGTGCCGTTCGCGGGCTATGACATGCCGGTGCAATATCCCGCCGGCGTGATGAAGGAACATCTTCACACCCGCGCCGAAGCCGGTCTCTTCGATGTCTCCCATATGGGCCAGGTCATCGTGAAGGCGAAATCGGGCAGCTACGAAGATGCGGCGCTAGCGCTCGAAAGCCTGGTGCCGGTCGATATCCTTGGCCTTGCCGAAGGCCGCCAGCGCTACGGCTTCTTCACCGACGATACCGGCTGCATTCTCGACGACCTGATGATCACCCATCTCGACGACCACCTTTTCGTCGTCGTAAATGCCGCCTGCAAGGAAGCCGATATAGCCCATCTCAAGGCCCATATCGGCGACCAGTGCGATGTCACCGTCCTCGACCGCGCCTTGATCGCGCTGCAGGGACCACGCGCGGTCGAGGTTCTTGCCGAACTCTGGGCCGATGTCGCGGCAATGAAATTCATGGACGTGCGCCACTGCCGCCTGCACGATGTTTCCTGTCTGGTCTCGCGCTCCGGCTATAGCGGCGAGGACGGCTTCGAGATCTCGATTCCATCAGACAAGGCCGAAGATGTCACCATGCGGTTGCTCGAACATCCCGATGTCCAGCCGATCGGCCTCGGCGCCCGCGATTCGCTGCGCCTCGAAGCCGGTCTCTGCCTCTATGGCAACGACATCGATACGACCACCTCGCCGGTCGAGGCAGCGCTGGAATGGGCCATGCAGAAGGCAAGGCGCGGCAACGGTGCGCGCGCCGGCGGCTTCCCGGGCTCCGGCCGCATCCTGTCCGAACTCGAAAACGGCGCCGCGCGCCGCCGCGTCGGCCTGAAGCCGGAAGGCAAGGCGCCGGTGCGCGGCCATGCCAAGCTCTATGCCGATGCTGAGGGCAAGGTCGAAATCGGCGAAGTCACTTCGGGCGGCTTCGGTCCCAGCGTCGAAGGCCCCGTCGCCATGGGATACGTGCCGGTCTCCCACGCTGCGCCAGGCACGCTCGTCTACGCCGAGGTGCGCGGCAAATATCTGCCGATCACCGTCAGCGACCTGCCCTTCGTCACACCGACCTACAAACGCTAAACCTTTTCCAGAGAGGACGAACAATGCTGAAATTTACCGAAGAACACGAATGGCTGAAGATCGAAGGCGGCGTTGCGACGGTCGGCATCACCAACTATGCCGTCGATCAACTCGGCGACCTGGTTTTCGTCGAGTTGCCGGAAGTCGGCGCGACCTTCTCCAAGAACGGCAATGCCGCAACCGTTGAATCCGTCAAGGCTGCTTCCGACGTCTATTGTCCGCTTGATGGCGAGATCACCGAGGTCAATCCGGCCATCGTTGCAGATCCGTCGCTGGTCAATTCCGATCCTCAGGGCGCCGGCTGGTTTTTCAAGCTGAAGCTTGCAAATGCTGCCGACGCCGATGGCCTGCTCGACGAGGCGGCCTACAAGGAGCTCACTGCGTAATGACGACGCCGACAGAATTCCAGTTCACCGACTATCAGCCCTACGATTTCGCCAATCGCCGTCATATCGGCCCCTCGCCGGCCGAGATGACCGACATGCTGAAGGTGATCGGCTATAACAGCCTCGACGGCCTGATCGACGCGACGTTGCCGCCCTCGATCCGCCAGAAGGAGCCGCTCGTCTGGGGCGCGCCGATGACCGAGCGCGAGGCGCTCGACAAGCTGCGCGAGACCGCCAACAAAAACAAGGTGCTGGTCTCGCTGATCGGCCAGGGTTACTACGGCACCATCACGCCGCCGGTCATCCAGCGCAACATCCTGGAAAACCCCGCCTGGTACACCGCCTATACGCCTTATCAGCCGGAGATCAGCCAGGGCCGCCTCGAAGCGCTCCTGAACTACCAGACGATGATCTGCGACTTGACCGGCTTGGACGTCGCCAACGCCTCGCTGCTCGACGAGGCAACCGCCGCCGCCGAAGGCATGGCGATCGCCGAGCGCGTCGCCAAGTCGAAAGCGAAGGCCTTCTTCGTCGATGCAGACTGCCATCCGCAGACCATCGCCCTCATCCGCACCCGCGCCGAGCCGCTCGGCTGGAGCGTCATCGTCGGCAATCCCTTCACCGATCTCGATCCCGTCGACGTCTTCGGCGCGATCTTCCAGTATCCCGGCACGCACGGTCACGTGCATGATTTCACCGGCCTGATCTCGCGCCTGCACCAGACCGGCGCCATTGCCGTGGTCGCCGCCGATATCCTGGCGCTGACGCTGCTGAAATCGCCCGGCGAAATGGGTGCCGATATCGCTGTCGGCTCCTCGCAGCGCTTCGGTGTCCCGGTTGGCTACGGCGGCCCGCATGCAGCCTATATGTCGGTCAAGGATGCCATCAAGCGCTCCATGCCCGGCCGCCTCGTCGGCGTTTCCGTCGATGCCCGCGGCAATCGCGCCTATCGCCTGTCGCTGCAGACCCGCGAACAGCATATCCGCCGCGAGAAGGCGACGTCGAACATCTGCACCGCCCAGGTGCTGCTTGCCGTCATGGCCTCGATGTATGCCGTCTTCCACGGCCCGAAGGGCATCAAGGCGATCGCCCAGCAGGTGCACCAGAAGGCCGTGCTGATGGCCAAGGGGCTGGAAAAGCTCGGTTACAAGGTCGAACCCGACGCCTTCTTCGACACCATCACCGTCGACGTCGGCCACATGCAGGGTCTGATCATGCGTGCCGCCGTCGCCGAAGGTGTCAATCTGCGCAAGGTCGGCGAAACGAAAATCGGCATGAGCCTCGACGAACGCACCCGGCCGGCGACGCTTGAAGCCGTCTGGCGCGCCTTCGGCGGCAATTTCACCATTGCCGATTTCGAGCCCTCCTATCGCCTGCCGAAGGGCTTGCTCCGCACCAGCGATTACCTCGCCCATCCGATCTTCCACATGAACCGCGCCGAAAGCGAGATGACGCGTTATATCCGCCGGCTTTCTGATCGCGACTTGGCGCTCGACCGCTCGATGATCCCGCTCGGCTCCTGCACGATGAAACTCAACGCGACGGCGGAAATGCTGCCGATCACCTGGCCGGAATTCTCGGATATCCATCCCTTCGTGCCGGCCGACCAGGCGCTCGGCTACCGCGAGATGATCGACGACCTGATCGAAAAGCTCTGCGCCGTCACCGGCTACGACGCCTTCTCCATGCAGCCGAATTCGGGCGCTCAGGGTGAATATGCCGGCCTGCTGACCATCCGCAACTATCATATCGCCAATGGCGATACCCATCGCGACGTCTGCCTGATCCCGACCTCGGCACACGGCACCAACCCGGCCTCGGCCCAGATGGTCGGCATGAAGGTGGTCGTCGTCAAGGTGCGCGAAAACGGCGATATCGATCTTGACGATTTCCGCGCCAAGGCTGAGCAGCATGCGGCAAACCTCTCTTGCTGCATGATCACCTACCCTTCGACGCACGGCGTCTTCGAGGAGACCGTCAAGGAAATCTGCGATCTCGTGCATGAGCATGGCGGCCAGGTCTATCTCGACGGCGCCAACATGAATGCCATGGTTGGCCTGTCCCGCCCCGGTGACATCGGCTCCGACGTTTCGCATCTCAACCTGCACAAGACCTTTTGCATTCCGCATGGCGGCGGCGGACCCGGCATGGGCCCGATCGGGGTCAAGGCGCATCTGGCACCCTATCTGCCCGGCCATCCCGAAACCGACGGCCGTTCGGGTGCGGTTTCAGCCGCCGCCTTCGGCTCGGCCTCTATCCTGCCGATCTCCTGGAGCTATTGCCTGATGATGGGCGGCGAAGGCCTGACGCAGGCAACCAAGGTGGCGATCCTCAACGCCAACTATATCGCCGCCCGGTTGAAGGGCGCCTATGACGTGCTCTACAAATCGGAAACCGGCCGCGTCGCGCATGAATGCATCATCGACACCCGTCCGCTGGTCGATAGCTCGGGCGTCACGGTCGACGACGTCGCCAAGCGCCTGATCGACTGCGGCTTCCATGCCCCGACCATGAGCTGGCCGGTCGCCGGCACGCTGATGATCGAGCCGACGGAAAGCGAGACCAAGGCCGAACTCGACCGTTTCTGCGAGGCGATGCTGGCGATCCGCGAGGAAGCCCGCGCCATCGAGGATGGCCGCATGGACAAGGTGAACAACCCGCTGAAGAACGCCCCGCACACGGTGGAAGATCTCGTCGGCGAATGGGATCGTCCCTACAGCCGCGAACAGGCCTGCTTCCCGCCCGGCGCCTTCCGCGTCGACAAATACTGGTCGCCGGTCAACCGCGTCGACAACGTCTATGGCGACCGCAACCTGATCTGCACCTGCCCGCCGGTGGAAAGCTACGCCGAGGCGGCGGAGTAGCGGTTAAGCCTGGTGAAGCGAAGAGCCGAGCAACCCGAGCCCCTTCCATCATGGGAGGGGCTTTTCTAATCCGATAGAAATGTGCGGCTAACCTTGCTCTCTAAGCGTCTATCGAAGCTCCGTTCGTCTGCGAGGGTAATTTCTGGAATAACACGCTACGCCCGGCGTAGCTCAACGTAAGAGCAGCGGTCTGGTTAGCAGCCGATCCAGGTCCAATTCCTCGGCAGGGGCACCAGTTTCCCAATTCCCCTGCTCTATCAGCGTCGAGGCGTGCGGATTTACGGTCTAGAAGCGCTCGCCGACCATATTCTCGCTTTTGGCCCACAATGCCCTGGCCGTCTCGGGGTCGAGCGCGTAGGTGCGCACGCCTTCGGAAATCGGACTGATCTCCGCATCCGTCACTTCGGAGACGTGGCAATTCTCACAATATCTGCCGCCGACCGCATCTGCCGGGGCGACGAAACCTGCCCAGACCGAGGTAGCCGCACCCTGCGGAATCGTCTTCCACTGGAAGGGTGGCTTGCCGTCGGCGGTGAGTGCTGCGTTAATCTGCGCTATCATGCCTTCAATCATGTCAGGGTCGAGATGACGGCCGAGCTCGGTCTGGATGCCGCCGGGATGCAGTGCCGTTGCACGGATGCCGCGCTCCTTGAGGCGCCGGTCGAGTTCCACTGTGAACAGGATATTTGCAGTTTTCGACTGGGCATAGGCCGCCCAGGGCTCATAGGTCTTGCTCTCGAAATTGAGGTCGTCGAGGCTGAAAGGTGCCATGCGATGGCCCGAGGATGCGACGATCACCACCCGGCCGCCCGATTTGACGAGCGGTACGATGCGGTTGACCAGCACGAAATGACCGAGATGATTAGTGCCGAACTGCGTTTCGAAGCCATCGGCGGTGCGGCCGAAGGGAGCGGCCATTACGCCGGCATTGGCAATGACGACATCGAAGGGGCGACCATCCGAAGTGAGCGCATTGGCGCAGGCGCGCACGCTTGTCAAAGAGGCAAGATCAAGCTCGACGATATCCAGGCTGCCGCCATTGGCCGCACCGGCGCGCACGGCTTCCGTTGCCGCCCTCGCCTTTGCAAGGTCACGTGCCGTACCCGTCACCTGCGCTCCATGGGCCGCCAGCACGCGCGCGGTTTCCACGCCGAGACCGGCCGAAATACCCGTCACCAGAACGCGCTTGCCCTTGAGATCAACGCCGGCAAGCACCTCATCGGTGGTTGATGTCGCGCCAAAAAGTTCACTCATAATTATCTCCTTGATCATGGACGCACCGCTCCAGGCTGGTGGACCATTGCCCGCCGGCCTCAAATGAAATAAAAGGAGGGTGCCTCCAGATAAATATGGAGGGTTCCTCCGCTTATCAAGGAGACCTCTCGGAAATGGCCAAAAAAAGTGACGAGCCCGTCCGAAAGCCGCGTGCGGATGCCGAACGCAATCGTCTGCTGCTGATGGAAACGGCAAAGACCGTCTTTGCCGACAAGGGTTCCAGCGCCAACCTGGAGGAAATCGCCCGCATCGCTGGCGTCGGCATCGGCACACTCTATCGCCATTTCCCGACGCGCGATGCACTGGTTTCCGCCATCTACCGCAACGAAACGACGCAGCTTGCCGCTGCCGCCAAAGGCCTTGCCGAGACACATCCGCCTGTCGAAGCGCTCCGCCTGTGGCTAGTGCAGTTCGTGGATTATGTCGTGACGAAACACGGCATGTCCGAGGTGCTGGAATCTTTGGTCGGCGGCACCTCCGAGCTCTATGCCGATTCAGCCAGTTTGATCATAGGCGCCGTCAATCTGCTGGTGGATCGCGCAGTCGCCACCGGTGAAATCCATCTGGCGATGGACCCGCTCGATATCCTGCGCGCCCTGGCGGGCGGCGCGAGCATCAGCTGTGGCCCTGCCTGGCGGGATGCGGCAAGGCAACTCATCGATATTCTGATTGCGGGTATGAAAGCCAGTCGCTGAGGCTGCCGTATCATTCCTGCACGACCCTCTCAGATGGAGCTGCGCGAGAATGGCAACTCGACATGGAGGATTTCCGCGCACGCGGTGGAAGAACCTCGTCGGCGATTGGGATCGCCCCTATAGCCGCGAACAGGCTGCTTCCCGCCCGGCGCCTTCCGCGTCGACAAATACTGGTCGCCGGTCAACCGCGTCGATAATGTCTATGGCGACCGCAACCTGATCTGCACCTGCCCGCCGGTGGAAAGCTACGCCGAGGCGGCGGAGTAGCAGCCATTCGCCAAGCCCTTCCCACGAGTTGGCAGGGGCTTGCCGCTTCTGGGGCAGAAGGATCAAATTTAACCTTTCTTAGCAAGTCTCTGTTAGCAATTCAGAAAGGCAGCTTCCATCAACATGGATCACCGCCGGTCCCTTGTTTTGCGTGCAGGTTCTCATGCGTCCCTCGGCAGTGCCAGCAATCCTCCTCGCCGCCCTGATCCTGTCGGGATGCGCCGCAAGCTCCGGCGCCGAAGATGTGCTTACCCCTGTGCCGTCGGCGGAAACGACCAATGCAATCAGCAAGCCGAGCGGCCCGATACCTGCTGCCGCCGTCGGCGATACCACCCCGCAGGCAAGCACGCCGCAGGAGGCGTTGAACTGGACAGGGCCGGAGCCGCAGGCGCTCGTGCCGGCGGACAGGCCGGTCGGCATGCCGATGCCGACGGAACGGCCGGTGGCGATACTGATGCCCGCCAACCCGGAAGCCGATCCCGATAACAGCACCAAATCGCCGACACGTTCGCGAATCTACGGTCACCGCTTCCGCGACGCCAAGCCGATCAACTTCGGCTCCACGTCTCCGCGAAAGCTTGCCGTGCACGGCGTCGATGTCTCGCGCTGGCAGGGCGAGATCGACTGGGAGACATTACAGTCACAGGGCGCCAATTTCGTCTACATCAAGGCGACGGACGGCGGCGATCACCTCGATCCGATGTTCAAGAAGAACTGGCGCCGGGCCAAGGAAGCCGGTCTGAAACACGGCGCCTATCATTTCTTTTATTGGTGCCGGACCGCCGGCGAACAGGCCGACTGGTTCATCCGCAACGTGCCCAGGGAAGCAAATGCCCTTCCGCCTGTTATCGACGTCGAATGGAACGGCGAATCGAGCTGCAAGCGGCGCATTTCCCCCGCCCGCGTCCGGGAAAAGATGCAGGTTTTCATGGACAAGCTGGAACGCCATTACGGCCAGCGCCCGATCATCTACACGGCGCCGGACTTCTACCGCGATAATTTGAAGGGCCAAATGCTCGACTATCCCTTCTGGCTGCGCTCGGTGGCCGCTCATCCCTCCAAGGTCTACCCCGGCCGCAAGTGGCTGTTCTGGCAGTATTCCGGCTCCGGCCTTTCCGAGGGCGTCGACGGCAAGATCGACCTCAACGTGTTCAACGGCAACGAAAACGATTGGCACGACTGGATGGCGACACGATAGCGACGCTGTCCATGGCTCTGCGTCCCTCCGATATCCTTCCGTGCCAATCCGGAACAGATGGATGGCAAGACGCGCTCAGCTATGGGTCTTTGCTAACGCAACGCCTTCAGCATTCCCTAAGCCCTTGCATGTAGAAAAATTTCATCCAGTTCTGGGGAAACGGCTGATGAGCACGTTGGGAATTACGAGCACTGCTCTTTCGGGGATGCGAGCACAGACGACGCGTGTCGGCGCAATTGCCAACAACATCACCAACAGCAGCACGCCGGGCTATGCCAGGCTGAACACCAGCCTCACCTCCGTGGTGCAAGCCGGCGTCCAGGCCGTCATCAACCCGACCGCGTCAAATGTCGATCCGGCCACCGAACTGACTGATCTGATTGAAGCCGAACAGAGCTATAGGGCAAACGCGGTTGTCTTCGAAACCGGCGCCGACATGTGGGAAATGCTGATGAGCATCAAGCGCGACTGAACACGCCCGATTTCATCGGAGAGTTGCTGGCGGAGAATATTCCGCCGCTCTGAAGTTGTCAGGAATGCGCCGGCTCGCCCTGGCGCTGGGCGGCAAGGGCCGCCAGATCGGCAGGCTTCAGTTCGACGGATTCACCGCAGCCGCAGGCCGAGGTCTGGTTCGGATTGGTGAAGGTGAAGCCGGAGCGCAGCGTCGTCGTCTCGAAACCCATTTCGGTGCCGAGCAGATAAAGGGCTGCCGACGGCTCAACCCAGACTTTGGCGCCGTCGCGCTCGATCAAATCGTCCTTGGCATTGGGCTCAGTCACCAGGTCAATGGTATATTCCATCCCGGCGCAGCCGCCCTTCTTGATGCCGACGCGAATGCCTTTGGCATCCGATCCTGAGTTCTCGACGATCGCCTTGACGCGGGCCGCGGCACCGTCCGTCATGCTCATAATTGCAAAGCCCATCGGCTCATTCTCCTTCCGCAACCGGGGTCAAGATCCGGTGCATCGTGATTCAAATGTAGTCGTCCAAGGTAAACGGATCAATACCGATCCTCTCAGTACCAGCCGACGGCGACCTGCGCCTCTTCGGACATACGATCCGGCGTCCACGGCGGATCGAAGGTCATGGCTACCTCGACGCCGGACACGCCTTCGACGGCACCGACGGCATTTTCGACCCAGCCGGGCATCTCGCCGGCAACCGGGCACCCGGGTGCGGTCAGCGTCATCATGATCTTCACCATCCGGTCGTCTTCGATGTCGATCTTGTAGATCAGACCCAACTCGAAGATGTCGGCTGGAATTTCCGGATCGTAGACGGTCTTCAGCGCGCTGATGACGTCGTCGCTCAGCCGCGCCAGTTCATCGGCCGGAATGCTGGAATGCACGATGCCTTCGCGCACGTCGATCTTCTGTTCGCTTTCGTCCAGGCTCATCACGGACACTCCTCAAGCAAAGAACTTGCGCGCATATTCAAGCGCATCGGCCAGGGCATCGACCTCGGCGCGGGTATTGTACATGCCGAAGGATGCACGGCATGTGGAGGTGACGCCGAAGCGTTTCAAGAGCGGCATGGCGCAATGCGTGCCGGCCCTGACCGCAATACCCTGCCGGTCGATCACCATCGAGACGTCATGGGCATGGATACCGGCAAGCTCGAAGGAAAAGATGCTTCCCTTGTCGGGTGCCGTCCCAAAGACATGCAGCGAATTAACGGATTTCAGCCGCTCGACCGCATAGGCGGCAAGATCGGCCTCATGGCGGGCGATCGCCTCGCGGCCAACCTTCTCCATGTAGTCGAGTGCATAACCGAGCCCGATCGCCTGCACGATTGGCGGCGTGCCGGCCTCGAAGCGATGCGGCGGGTCGTTATAAGTGACCATATCCTCGGCGACCTCGAAGATCATCTCGCCGCCGCCCTGGAACGGCCGCATCTCGAAAAGCCGCTCCTTCTTGCCGTAGAGCACGCCGATGCCCGACGGGCCGTAGAGTTTGTGACCGGTCATGACGTACCAGTCGCAATCGATATCCTGCACGTCGACAGGCAGATGCACGGCGCCCTGGCTGCCGTCGATCAGCACCGGGATGCCGCGTTCGTGCGCGATCCGGCAGACTTCCTTGACGGGAACGATGGTGCCGAGCGCATTCGACATATGGGTGATGGCAACGAGCTTGGTGCGCTCCGTCAGGCTCTTCTCGAAATCCTCGATACGGAAGGCACCTTCGTCATCCACAGGCACCCAGACGAGCTTGGCGCCCTGCCGCTCTCGAATGAAGTGCCAGGGCACGATGTTGGAATGGTGCTCCATGATCGTGAGCACTATCTCGTCGTCTTCGCCGATCTTCGGCATGCCCCAGCCATAGGCGACGGTGTTGATCGCTTCCGTCGAATTCTTGGTGAAGACGATGTCGTTGACCGAGGGGGCGTTGAGGAAACGGCGCACCTTCTCGCGCGCTGCTTCATAGGCGTCCGTGGCCGCATTCGAGAGATAGTGCAGGCCGCGATGCACATTGGCGTATTGATGCGAATAGGTATGCGAGATGGCGTCGATCACCACCTGCGGCTTCTGCGCCGATGCGCCGTTGTCGAGATAGACCAGCGGCTTGCCGTGCACCTTCTCCGTCAGGATCGGAAAATCCCGGCGGATGGCTTCGACGTCGTATTGCGTGGCCGGCACGATCTTGTCCATTTGATATATCCGATCAGGCGTGCTTTTCGAGCCAGGCCGAAATCACGCCTTCAAGCGCCTCGACCAGGTCCTCATCTTCCAGTTCCTCGACGATTTCGGCGACGAAGGCGTTGACGAGCATCGCCCGCGCCTTGTTCTCCGGAATGCCGCGCGCCATCATGTAATAGAGATGGTTGGCGTCGATATCGGTCACCGTGGCGCCATGGCCGCACTGGACGTCGTCGGCGAAGATTTCGAGTTCGGGCTTGACCGAGAATTCGGCATCGTCGGACATCAGCAACGTGTTGCAGGCCATCTTGGCATCGGTCTTCTGCGCATCGGGCGCGACCCGGATCATGCCCTGGAACACACCTTTGGCGCGGTCGAAGACGACGTTGCGGATCACTTCGGTCGAGCCGGTATTCGGCACGTCGTGGCCGAGCACCATCGTCACATCAGTATGCGTGTCGCCGCCGAGCAGATTGATGCCGCGCAGCGTCAGGTCTGCGCCCTCGCCCGTCACCTTGATGTTGAGCTCCTGGCGCACCAGCCTGCCGCCGGCATTGATGACGAAAAGCCGAAGCTTGGCGTCGGCGCCGAGATCGATGCGGATCTGGCCGAGATGCGTATCGTCGGCTCCCTGCTGCTGCAATATGATCCAGGTCAGCTCCGTGCCCTCGCCGACAACGATGTCACTGACGTGAGACACAAAGGCTGCGTCGCCAGTCACCGCAAGGTGACGCTCGATGACGGTCGCCTTGACGTTTGCGCCGAAGGAAACAGGAAGACGCGTGTGCGTCTGCCCACCGGCATGGATGAACTGGATTTCGAGCGGGTTTTCAAGCTCGGTATCGGCAGGCACGTCGACGACATAGCCGTCGCGCACGAAGCTGCCATTGATGCGGCCGACCGCGTCGTCGCTGCCGAGCGCATCCAGGCCGTCCGCGGCGGAGCCGTCGAGCAGACGTTCGGAATAGGGCGAAACGCCAAGGCCGTCAGCGGCAGCCTTCTGGTTGGAATGGCCCTGAATCACCGCCAGCACCGTGGCATCAGCAACGAGCGGCTCCAAAGCGTCCGAGCCGGCATCACCCGCCTGCGACGGGACAGTGCGCAAAAGATTCTTGAGGTCGGTATAGTGCCAAGCCTCGATCCGGCGCGTCGGCAGGCCGGCCTTCTTCAGGTCGTCGAGAAGCCGGTCGCGCAGTGCCGTCACCGCGCCATTGCCCGGCAGTTCGCCGATCTGCTGATTGAAGGCCTCGATCAGCGCCGTCTCGGCCGCAGTCAGGCGGCTCGTCGTCTGCATATTCATGGACGTCGTCCTTTCCACCCGAAACTCAGGCCGCCGTGCCGATGATGTCGGCATAGCCGTTGGCTTCCAGCTCATGCGCCAGCGTCTTGTCGCCCGACTTGATCACCTGGCCCTTGTAGAGCACGTGGACGGTATCCGGCACGATGTAGTCGAGCAGGCGCTGGTAGTGGGTGATGACCACGACCGCGCGGTCCGGCGAACGCAGCGCGTTGACGCCGTCGGCGACGATCTTCAGCGCGTCGATGTCGAGCCCGGAATCGGTTTCGTCGAGCACGCAGAGCTTCGGTTCGAGCAGCGCCATCTGCAGGATCTCGGCGCGCTTCTTCTCGCCGCCGGAGAACCCGACGTTCAGCGGCCGCTTCAGCATCTCGGTATTGATCTGCAGCTTGCCGGCGGCATCCTTGACGCGGCGCATGAAGTCCGGCGTCGTCAGCTCGTCCTCGCCGCGCGCCTTGCGCTGCTCGTTCATCGCCACCTTCAGGAACTGCATGGTGGCAACACCCGGGATTTCGACCGGGTACTGGAAGGCGAGGAAGATGCCCTTGGAGGCGCGTTCGGAGGGATCAAGCTCGAGAATGCTCTCGCCATTGTAGAGAATGTCACCCTCGGTGACTTCGTAATCGCTGCGGCCGGACAGCACATAGGAGAGCGTCGACTTGCCGGAGCCGTTCGGCCCCATGATCGCGGCAACCTCATTACTTTCACGGTCAGGTTCAAGCCACGGATGATCTCGGTGCCGTCTTCGGCGATGCGGGCATGGAGGTTCTTGATTTCAAGCATTTCGTTTTTCCTGTGTACTCGGGCACAAGCGACCCAGCGTCTGTACAAAAGTGGATGTGAAGATCAGTTTATAAGAGGCGCTTAAGTGCCACAAAGGCAATAAGCACCATGGCGGCTCCCGCAATGCTCATTATCCAGCTCATTCTCTCCGCGTTCGGCCGTTTGCGGCGAAAAACGAAAAGACTGGCAACCGCCACGCCAATCGGTGTGGCCACCTGATCAATAAACTGCGCAGTTTCCATGTCAGCCGACCGAGCCTTCTAGCGAGATGCTGATCAGCTTCTGCGCCTCGACGGCGAATTCCATCGGCAGTTCCTGCAGCACTTCCTTGACGAAACCGTTGACGATCAGGGCGATCGCCGCTTCGGTCGGGATGCCGCGCTGCAGGCAGTAGAACAGCTGGTCCTCGGAGATCTTTGAGGTCGTCGCCTCATGCTCGAACTGCGCCGTCGAATTCTTCGCCTCGATGTAGGGCACGGTATGGGCGCCGCACTTGTCGCCGATCAGCAACGAATCGCACTGGGTGAAGTTGCGCGCATTCGATGCCTTGCGGTGAGCCGAGACCTGGCCGCGATAGGTGTTGTTGGAAACGCCGGCGGCGATGCCCTTGGAGACGATGCGGCTCGACGTGTTCTTGCCGAGATGGATCATCTTGGTGCCGCTGTCGATCTGCTGGTGGCCATTCGAAACGGCGATCGAGTAGAATTCGCCGCGGCTGTCATCGCCGCGCAGGATGCAGGACGGATATTTCCAGGTGATCGCCGAACCGGTTTCGACCTGCGTCCAGGAAATCTTCGAGCGGTCGCCCCGGCAATCGCCGCGCTTGGTGACGAAGTTGTAGATGCCGCCCTTGCCGTTCTTGTCGCCGGGATACCAGTTCTGCACCGTCGAATATTTGATCTCGGCATCGTCGAGCGCAACCAGCTCGACCACGGCGGCATGCAGCTGGTTTTCATCGCGCTGCGGCGCCGTGCAGCCTTCGAGATAGGAGACGTAGGCGCCCTCTTCCGCAATGATCAGCGTGCGCTCGAACTGACCAGTGCCCCTCTCATTGATGCGAAAATACGTGGACAGCTCCATTGGGCAACGAACGCCCTTCGGCACGAAGACGAAGGAACCGTCGGTGAATACAGCCGAATTCAGCGTCGCATAATAATTGTCCGAGGTCGGCACGACCGAGCCGAGATATTTCCGGACGAGATCGGGATATTCGCGGATTGCTTCCGAGATCGACATGAAGATCACGCCGGCCTTCTTCAGCTCTGCCTTGAAGGTGGTAACGACCGAGACGCTGTCGAAAACGGCGTCGACGGCGATCTTCGGCTTCTCGACGCCGGCAAGGATCTCCTGCTCACGCAGCGGGATGCCGAGCTTTTCATAGACCTTCAACAGCTCCGGATCGACGTCGTCGAGCGACTTTGGACCCGGCGTGCTTTTCGGCGCAGCGTAATAATAGATGTCGTTGAAATCGATCTTCGGATAGTTGACGCGCGCCCAGGTCGGCTCTTCCAGCGTCAGCCAGCGCCGATAGGCCTCGAGACGCCATTCCAGCATCCATTCCGGCTCCTGCTTCTTGGCCGAAATGAAGCGGATGATGTCCTCGGACAGGCCTTTCGGCGCCTTGTCCATCTCGATGACGGTCTCGAAACCGTATTTGTACTGATCCACATCGATCAGGCGCACCCGGTCGATTGTTTCCTGCACGGCAGCCATCTCATTCTCCAATCTCGCCGGATACAAGGTCCGGCAGCTTGTAGCGTTTAGGCAATTATCTTGCCCTTTATGTAAGAGGCCAAAAGGGACTTTTCAGCCCGATTGGCAAGCGGAAATTTGCGTTTCCGCAAGTTTTGGCACGGGGCAAACGGCCTCGCCAGCCGACCTGCGTCGGTTGGCGATCTTCGCGAAAGCCGCAATCGCCCTGTCGATATCCTCTTCCGTTGTCGAAAAGCCAAGCGAGATGCGCAGTGCCCCGAGCTTGGCGTCACGGCCCATCGCCGTCAGCACATGGCTTTCGCCGAGCCGGCCGGATGAGCAGGCCGAGCCTGCCGAAAGGGCAACGCCTTCGAGATCGAAAGCGATCTGTCCGGTCTCAGCCTTCAGCCCCGGCAGAGTGAAGAAGACCGTATTGGCGACTCGCTCGCCGCCCTCGCCGTGGATCATCACATCGACTGCCGCCTCACGCATGCCGGCTTCCAAGCGCTCGCGTAGCGCACCGATCGCCGCATTGCGCGCCTCGAGTTCGTCGGCCGCGGCTTCTGCTGCCGCGCCGAAGCCGATCAGCGCCAGCGAATTCTGTGTTCCTGAGCGGTGACCCCGCTCCTGCCCACCACCCTGGATCAGCGGCCTGGGCATCAGCGCCTCGCCGCGCGCAATCAGTGCGCCGGCCCCCTTCGGCCCGCCGATCTTGTGCGAGGAAACAATCATGAAATCGGCGCCGATCTTTTCGATCTCAAGCGCGACGCGGCCGGCAGCCTGGACGGCATCGACCACGAAGAGGCCGCCATGGGCGTGGACGATCTTTGCCGCCGCCTCAACCGGCTGGACGATGCCCGTCTCATTGTTGACGAGCATGACGGCGACCATCGGCAGGCCGGCGGCCTTGTCATGCGCATCGAGCAGCTTGGAGAGTGCGTCGAGATCGACGACACCGGCTTCCGTCACCGGGATCTCCGTCATACTCTCCCTGGCGAAGCGGCCGCCTTCGCGCACCGCGGGATGCTCAATCGCCGAAAAATAAAGATGGCCAAGCCGAAGCGGCGTGCGGCCCATGCGGAAATCCGGCGTCAGCACCAGATTGGCGGCCTCGGTCGCGCCGCTGGTAAAGACCACATTGCCGGCATCTGTGCCGGCAAATGCCGCCACCTTGCGTCGTGCGCCTTCGATGGCGGCACGCGCCGCGCGACCCTCTCCGTGCACACTGTTCGGATTGCCAAACACGTCCATGGCGCGCATGATCGCCGCGCGTGCTGCGGGGTGCAGCGGCGCTGTGGCATTCCAGTCGAGATAAAGGCGTGGCGGCGCCATGATCTTCAGTCCTGCGCTTGACGAGCTTGCTTCAGCGGCCGCGGTTCATTTTTCTTGAAATTTCCGCCGGGCTTGCCTTATGACACGTTCCACGATGCGTGGATCGCCATGCAAGTTTCGAATTGTTCTAAACTGCGTTTTAGAAAAGCTGACAACACTAGTCAAGTCATGTTGTCGTCCAACGCAGCGCGAACGCGAAATAAAACCCGGAGTACCAATGCCCGAAGTTATTTTCAACGGCCCAGCCGGCCGTCTTGAAGGCCGCTACCAGCCCTCCAAGGAAAAAAGCGCGCCCATCGCCCTGATTCTGCATCCGCATCCGCAGTTCGGCGGCACGATGAACAATCAGATCGTCTATCAGCTCTTCTACATGTTCCAGAAGCGCGGGTTCACGACGCTGCGCTTCAACTTCCGGGGCATCGGCCGCAGCCAGGGTGAATTCGACCACGGCGCCGGCGAACTCTCGGATGCCGCCTCGGCGCTCGACTGGGTGCAGAGCCTGCATCCCGATTCCAAGACCTGCTGGGTCGCCGGCTATTCCTTCGGCTCCTGGATCGGCATGCAGTTGTTGATGCGCCGGCCGGAGATCGAAGGCTTCATGTCGATCGCCCCGCAGCCGAACACCTACGACTTCTCCTTCCTGGCGCCCTGCCCGTCTTCCGGCCTGATCATCAACGGTGAGGCCGACAAGGTGGCGCCGGAAAAGGATGTCAATGGCCTTGTGGAGAAACTGAAGACCCAGAAGGGCATCCTCATTACCCATCGCACAGTTGCCAACGCCAACCACTTCTTCAACGGCCAGGTGGAAACGCTGATGGGCGAATGCGAGGACTATCTCGACCGGCGCCTCAACGGCGAACTGGTGCCGGAACCGGCCGCCAAGCGGATCCGCTGACACCACGAAATCCAGGCGTCATCGATGCCGTGACGGCCCGGAACACAACCGGGCCGGATGTGCCAGAACAGATCACCTATCGAGTTGCAATCCATATTGCAGTGCGGTAGGGTCCTCGCGATCCTAACAAAAGCGAGGTCCGCAATGACCAAGTCGTTCGGGGAAGTCCTGGATAAGTATAGGGGTATTGGTCCGGGGTTCGATTTTCTTCGAATAGGGCTCGCCTTTTCCATCGTATTGACCCATTCCTTTTTGTTAACCGAGAACACTGACTTCATCAGGGGGTCGGTATTCTGGTTTACTGAATACGCTCTTGTTCCGATGTTCTTCGCTTTGAGCGGATTTCTGATCGCCGGCAGCGCACAGCGCCTGAGCCTCCGCAATTTCCTGATCAACCGAGGCTTGCGCATCGTCCCGGCCCTTGCGGTCGATATCGTCGTCTGCTCGTTGATTATCGGGCCGATCATTACGGTCGTGTACCACGCCGAATATTTTACCGATCAGCGGTTTTTCAAATACTTCCTGAATATCGTCGGCTGGATCCATTACGAGCTGCCGGGCGTCTTCCAGGATAATCCGAGCCAGCGCGTCAACGGCGCTCTCTGGACGGTTCCCTGGGAAATCTTCTGCTACATCATCATGTCGTTCCTGATGATCACCGCCATCGTCAAGACGCGCTACAAGCTGCTCGCGGTGACGATCGCTTACATCGTCATCGGCCTTATTGTGCAGAAGATGCCCTATCTGTTGCCTGATACAATCAAACCGACCGCTAGCTTCCTGTTCATGAGCCGAGGTTCCCAGCTGATAACGGCCTTCATGATGGGCATCGTCGCCTTTCAGTTCAAAGCGGTCATTCCGCATTCCCGCTGGCTGTTCGCCGCCGCCTGCCTGGTTTGCATCGTTGCTATCCTCACCCTGGACAGCCGGGCGACGGAGTCGGTGATGAACCGGCCCCTGGTCATCACCTCTCTCGTTTACATCACCGTCTTCGTCGGCCTGTCCGAGGTGCCCATCCCGGCCTTTTTCAGGAAAGGCGACTATTCCTACGGAGTCTATCTCTATCACGATCCGTTTTTGCAGATCTGGATCAGCTCGTTCCCGTCGGTTTTCCTCTATCCGAAATATGGTGCGCTGGCACTCTATCTCGTCGGCCTGCCATCGGCTCTCGCCGTTGCAGTGCTGTCCTGGCACTTCATCGAGAAGCCCATTCTTGGCCTTCGCAAGAAGTTCTCGTTCATCGCCCAGGTCAGGGGCGTCGAGGACGGCCATCAGGCTGGGCGCGAATCCCATGTCCGGCCGGTCGCCGTAAAGAGTTAGGGCTTTGCCGGCCGCATATCGGCGGTGAGTTCGAAAGCCGTGTCCAGCACTCCATCGATCAGGATCGGCGCGCGTTCGCGCATGCCGATCTTTCTGAGAACGCGCTGCGAGGCGATGTTTTCGGGATGCGTGAAGGCAATGAATCCTTGCGCAAACTCCCTTTCGAAGAACCAGTCAGCCAGCACGCTCGCCGCTTCCGTTGCCAGGCCCTTGCCCCACGCCTCCTCGCGCAGGGAATAGCCGAGTTCGAATTGCTCGTTCCTGAACTTTGAAATCCCCGCACGGCCGAGAAATCGACCGTCTTCGGCCAGGAGCTTGTATTTGGTCGTGCCGTCGCGCGCCTGCTCCTCGAACCAGCCGCGCAGCCGCTCCTCAGCCTTGTCAAGGCTCCACGGCGCGCTACCGGACAGATAGCGGGTCGTCGCCATCGTCGAATGCAGCTGCTGCACCAGGGCAGCATCGCCTTCGTCCCACATGACGAAGCGCATCCGGGACGTCTTGAGAATGACCGTCTCCGACATCATGCCTCCACGATGACGCCGCCGCTGACCGGGGCGGCCACCCCCGTCGTGCCGGGAAATGTCAGCGGCAGCCCGTCCAGCGACCGGACGGCGAGATAGGCCCAGGCCTCAGCTTCCATCGCATCGCCGTCGAAGCCTGCCTCCTCGGCGCTCAATACTCTAGAGCCTAGGCCTTCGGCCATGGCCGAGAACTCCGCCATCACGGTGGCGTTCAGACGCCCGCCGCCGCAGACGATATAGATCGCTGGGGTCTCGGGCAGGAAGCCGGCGGATTTGATGATCGAAGCGGCGGCGACATGCGCGAGCGTCCGGGCGCCGTCTTCAAGGCTCGCCTCCTCGGGTCGAAGCGGCGCGAAATCGCCGCGGTCCAGCGAACGGCGAACATTGCCGCGGAAGAACGGGCTTTGCAGATAACGCTCCGCCAGGCTGGCCACGACCTTGCCGCGTCCGCCGATTTCCCCACCGGGATCATAGGTTCTGCCGGTCTGCATCTCCACCCACTGGTCGATCAGCGTATTGCCCGGCCCGCTGTCGAACGCCGATATCCGTCCGTCGGTGCCGATAAAGGTCAGATTGGAGATGCCGCCGATATTGACGAAGCACACCGCCTGGCCCTGCTGCTGGAATTTTCCCGCAAGTGCGGCGTGATAGGCCGGCACCAGCGGTGCGCCCTGCCCGCCATGAACCATATCGTTGGCGCGCATGTCGTAGACCACCGATATGCCGGTTCTCTTCGCAAGTTCCGGCCCATCGCCGATCTGGATCGTCAATCCCTCGTCAGGCCGGTGAAGCACCGTCTGGCCATGGAAGCCGAGAACATCGACGGCATCGGCAGAAAGCCCGAAACGCTCCATGAATGCCCTAACGGCAATTGCATGCCTCAACGTCAGTTCAAGCTCGATATCGCGGAGCTCAGCCGGTCGCTGGCTTCTCTCACTGAGTGGACGCGACAGTTCCAGCGCCCGTTTGAGATGCCCGCGAAAATCCGCATCATAGGGCATGCCCATGAACGGCCCGCGCTCGATGAAGCCGCGGCCGTCGGTCCTGATCAGCGCGACGTCGATTCCGTCCATCGACGTGCCGCTCATCAGCCCGATCGCGGTCCTGATGACATCCATGAGGCTTGCCTCCCATGCGATTCCCGGATGCACTTTTATAAAAACAGTGCTAAACGCGCCGCGACAGATCAACAACAACGAACTTGCGTCAAGCCCGCATGGGGTGCGGCGCAGATATCAAGAGACGAAGGCCATGTCCGAGTTCAAGTCCGATTTCCTCCGCACGCTGAAAGAGCGCGGCTTCATTCATCAGGTCTCCGATGAAAGCGGCCTCGATAACCTGTTCGCGAAGGAAACCGTGACGGCCTATATCGGCTTCGATCCGACGGCGCCCAGCCTGCATGCCGGCTCGCTGATCCAGATCATGATGCTGCACTGGATGCAGAAGACCGGTCACCGCGCCATCTCGCTGATGGGCGGCGGCACCGGCATGGTCGGCGATCCCTCCTTCAAGGAAGAAGCGCGCCAGCTCATGACCGTCGATACGATCGAAGGCAACATCGCCTCGATCAAGCGCGTCTTCTCCAACTACCTGAACTACGGCGACGGTCCCAAGGACGCGCTGATGATCAACAATGCCGAATGGCTGCGCTCGCTGAACTATCTCGAATTCCTGCGCGACGTCGGCAAGCACTTCTCGGTCAACCGCATGCTGTCCTTCGACAGCGTCAAGACGCGTCTCGACCGCGAACAGTCACTGTCCTTCCTGGAATTCAACTACATGATCCTCCAGGCCTACGACTTCGTCGAGCTTGCCAAGCGCTACGACTGCCGCCTGCAGATGGGCGGTTCGGACCAGTGGGGCAATATCGTCAACGGCATCGATCTCGGTCACCGCATGGGCACACCGCAGCTCTATGCGCTGACATCGCCGCTGCTGACGACATCGTCGGGCGCCAAGATGGGCAAGTCGGCGACGGGCGCTGTCTGGCTGAATGCTGACATGCTCTCGGCTTACGATTTCTGGCAGTACTGGCGCAACACCGAGGATGCCGACGTCTCGCGCTTCCTGAAGCTCTACACCACGCTGCCGATGGATGAAATCGCCCGTCTCTCGGCACTCGGCGGTTCGGAGATCAACGAGGTCAAGAAGATCCTTGCGACCGAGGTAACGGCAATCCTGCACGGTCGCGAGGCCGCTGAACAGGCCGCCGAAACGGCGCGCAAGACTTTCGAGGAAGGCGGCCTCTCGGAAAACCTGCCGTCGGTCGACGTGCCCGCCTCCGAGCTCGACGCCGGCATCGGCCTGCTGTCGCTGATCGTTCGCGCCGGCCTTGCCTCATCGAACGGCGAAGCCCGCCGTCACGTCCAGGGCGGCGCCGTCCGCATCAACGACGAGGCGGTCAGCGACGAGCGCAAGATGATCGGCAGCGGCGAAATCACGACCGACGGCGTCATCAAGCTTTCGCTCGGCAAGAAGAAGCACATCCTGATCCGCCGCGCGGCGTAAGCGGCTTCAATTCCGAACCGATATCAAAGCCGGCGCCTGCGCCGGCTTCTTCTTTGCCTCACTATTCGGGTCGACGAGCAAGATCATTCAGCTCAACGCCGGCATTTCGGGTCATCTCGTCTGGTTTCTTAAGAAGATAGCCGGGTGGATCGACGCTTGAAGCGGGCTTCACCCGCGACCACCAGCTGATCGAGAAGATCGGCGGCGTCATTTCCGCGTCCAGAGGGACCATCAGGACGTGGTCGGAACGGATGACCGCCTCCTGCGATTTCAGCCGTACGCCCTTTTCCGCGGAAAGCGACACGTCGGCAATCGTGACGGCCATCATCGCGGCCGATGCGAAAGAAACTGTCCGGGCGCACTGCATGGCATCCTCCGACATTGCACCGGCCGTTGCTTCCTGGCCGGGACAGTATAGTACATCAGCTTTTCCTAAAATAGGCAAAGCATCAATGCCGGATTTGTCAGCCTGGCTTGGAATTGGCTTTGTCGTGGCGGAGCCCACGCATTTCTCTACTGCGAAGCGCCACGACCCGCATAACGAATACTTTGTCGGAACCTTTTCCGCCCGCCGGGATTTGCGACCTGTGGATTGGAGCGCCGGCATGATCAACGACCTCTGGTATAAAAACGCTGTCATCTACTGCCTGTCCGTCGAGACCTTCATGGATGCGAACGGTGACGGCGTGGGTGATTTTCAAGGCCTGATGCGGCGTCTCGACTATCTCTCCGGCCTTGGCGTGACGGCGATCTGGCTCATGCCGTTCCAGGCCTCGCCCGGTCGCGATGATGGTTACGACGTCTCCGACTATTACAATGTTGACCCGCGTTATGGCTCGCTCGGCGATTTCGTCGAATTCACCCACGGCGCCAAGCAGCGCGGTATCCGGGTGCTGATCGATCTGGTGATCAATCATACGTCCAAGGACCATCCCTGGTTCCAGGACGCCAGGAGCGATCCGCGCTCGCGCTATCGCGACTGGTACGTCTGGTCCGAGAAAAAGCCGGCGAATGCCGATCAGGGCATGGTTTTCCCCGGCGTCCAGAAGACGACCTGGACCCATGACGACAAAGCCAAGGCCTATTATTTTCACCGCTTCTACGATCATCAGCCCGATCTCAATACGTCGAACCCCGAGGTGCAGGCGGAAATCCTCAAGATCATGGGCTTCTGGATTCAGCTCGGCGTCTCCGGTTTCAGGATGGATGCCGCTCCCTTCATCATCGCGACGAAAGGCGCCGACGTTACCAAGCCTGTAGAGCAGTTCGACATGCTGAGGAAATTTCGCGAATTCCTGCAGTGGCGCCTGGGCGATTCAATCATTCTGGCGGAGGCCAATATCCTGCCGAAGGACAATTTCGAATATTTCGGCGATGACGGTGACCGCATGCAGATGATGTTCAATTTCCAGGTCAATCAAGCGCTGTTTTATGCCTTCGCCAGCGCCGATACGCGCCCGCTCAAGAAGGCCCTGGACGCCACAAAGCCGCGCCCAGCGACCGCGCAATGGGGCCTCTTCCTCCGCAACCATGATGAACTGGATCTCGGCCGGCTGACGGAAAAACAACGTGGCGCGGTATTTGCAGCCTTCGGAGCTGAAAAGGACATGCAGCTCTACGACAGAGGCATTCGTCGTCGCTTGGCGCCGATGCTCGGTGGCGACCGCCGCAGGATCGAAATGGCCTACAGCCTATTGTTTTCGCTGCCTGGAACGCCTGTCATCCGCTACGGCGACGAAATCGGCATGGGCGATGACCTTTGTCTGCCGGAGCGTAATTGCGCACGCACCCCGATGCAGTGGTCGACCGAACCGGAGGGCGGTTTCACCAAAAGTCAAAAGCCGATCTCGCCGGTCATCAAGGACGGCCCCTACGGTTTCCAGCATGTCAATGTTGCTGCACAGCGGCGCGATCCCAATTCGCTGCTGAATTGGACCGAGCGGATGATCCGGATGCGCAAAGAAGCCCCTGAGATCGGCTGGGGCGATTTTTCGGTGATCGACACCGGCAACGATGGCGTGCTGGCGCTTCGTTATGACTGGCGCGGCAATTCGGTGTTGATCCTGCACAACCTGCACCCGCAGCCGACGGAAGTGACCTTCGATCCCGACATCGGTGAAGACGGACGACAGTTGATCGATATTGCCGATGGCGCGAGCAGCAAGGCAAACGGGAAAGGATTTCATATCGTCGTGCTCGATGCCTACGCTTATCGCTGGTATCGCGTCGGCGGTCTCGACTATCTCCTCAGGCGGAGAGAGATTTAGCTACGTCACGCCACAACCTCTGCCATGACTGCTTCCTTTCACTGGAACTCAAAAATCTGCCGGAAAACACCGGGCGCGATGATCGACAGCGGGTTGATCTGCAGGTTCGGCTGGTCGAACTTGCCTGTCAGCTTGAAAGTGATGCCGATGAGGCCGCGGTCGCTGCCATTGCCGAGGATGACGCCGATCAGCGGCAGTTCGGCGAAGAGGCGGTTGAGGCCGTAGGCCGGCATGAAGGTGCCGGTCATGTCCATATTGCCCTTGCGATCGCGCACGATGCCCTGGAAGGTCGCGCCGATCTGGTCGCCGCGCAGCACGCCGTTTTCGATGCCGACCATGCCGTTGCGCGAAACGACACGGGCAAAGCCGCGCTGGAAGCGCTGCGACGACGTATCGATATCACGCTTGACGGCCTCGTTGAGGCTGCGCTGCTCACTGCCAACGGGCGTCGAGACAATCGAGCGCAGCCGTTGTTCGTTGACGATCGCGAAGCGGCGCACGTCGAGGGAGCCGTCCCAGCCGCCCTCCGCCCCCAGCCGGATCGCCAGATTGAGCAGGCCGCCCTGCATGTGCTGGTAGAGATCTGCGAAACGCGATACCGCGCCGGCATCACCGCTGGTGATGTTGATGACGCCGCCGTCCTGCATCTGGCTGACCACCGCCTCGCCGCTATCGGTAACGGCGGAAAAATTGAGCGTCTGCAGCTTGTCGCCGCGCAGTGATATTTGCGCCTGGAAATTGCCGACCTTCTCGTCGTTGAAGCCGATGACGTTTTTCAGCCTGGCGCGCACCGATACGCCGGTGTCGCCGGCATCCCCATCACCATCGTCACCCGAGCCCGATTTCAACCGCTGGATGACCGGCCGCGCATCGGCGCTGTCGCCGGAGACCGAGACGTCGAAATTGCCCTTGCTGCGTTTCACCGACAGGGCGAAATCGTCGAGCGAGGAGAGCTTGACGCTATCGAAATCGGCCGAGATCAGCCCGCCCTTGCCGATGTTCAACGATCCGCTGGCACCGAAACCGTCGCCCTTCAGGCGGAAGTTCCTGATCTGGGTATTGTCGGCCGGGCCTGATGTTTCGAACTCGGCCGTGGCGGCGATGCCGCTGCCTTTAGACCAGCCGATCCAAGGCAATTCGAGCAGCGACTTGGTGAGGTCGAGCTGGACGTCCTGCCGGTCGTCGTCGATCCGCGTCAGCACCATCTTCACGCTGCCGCCGACGATGCCGGAAAGGCCGGGTATCAGCTTGTTGCGCTGGTCCTCGGAAAGCGTCGCGGTGATCACCCGCTGCCGCGCCGCTGTATCGGATGCCTCGACCGGTTCGGTAAGATCGATATCGGCCGGGACACCGTCGATCTGGGCCTTGGCGTCGAGCGTGATCCGTTTCGGATTGCCGTTCAGCGTGCCGTCGAGATTGCTGATCATCCGGCCGGAAAACGGCTTGGCAAGATCGACGTCGGTGAGCTTCATTGCCGCTGTCCATTCGGCAGGCGGCGGGTTTTGCGAGGAGAGCAGGCCGAAATGGGCCTTCACATTCGCCTCGATCCGGCCCTTGAGATCGTCGGGCGTAAAGCCGGCGCGCTGCAGCACCCGGATCGGCCTGTAGGTCAGAAGTTCGCCGACGGCATCCGCCGGGCCGGACACCGCGAGATCGATATCGGCCATCAGCGGCTTATCGTAAGTGGCGGGCAAGATGAACGTCCCCTGCCCGAGACCGACGGACCGGCCGGACGGGAAATAGGACGTGCCGTTCTTGATCGCGATCGTCGCAACCGGGCCGCTCAGGTCGAAATGCGCTGACGTGTCGCGGATCGGCGGAATATCGCCGGCGACATTCATCCGCGCCCCCGCAATGTCGAAGCCGATGCGGATCTGGTTGGCATCGAGTTTCAATCCCTTGCCGCCGGCTGCCTCATCCAGCCTGCCGAAGGGAATGAAGACCGATATGGTGGCGTTGGTGACGGTGCCGCCAAAGAGATTGCCGTGCAGCCAGGTGCGCACCTTGGGCGCCATCCAGAACGGCCAGAGCTGCTTGATCGCTGTCGTCTGCAACTGCGCCGACTGGCCGGCGAAGCTGATTTCCGGCGATTTGTCGCCGAGTTTGACGTGCAGTGATCCGTAGAGCGCACCGAGCGGGCTGGAAGCGGTTATGTTGGGAAACTGGAATTCACGGCCGGCGACCATGTAGCGCCCGGTCGCCTGGACGTCGAAGGAGAGCGGCGGCTCGCCGGAGCCGCCGGGGGCTGCCGTGCCGCCGCTGACGAGCAGGTCGATGCCGAAGCCCTTTCCTGCCTGCGGGTCGAGCTTGTCGAGATCGATCAGCGCACCATTGATGGGAAGCGTGGTCGCGCCGAACCGGGCGTTCGATCGGGCGATCTCGATCGTCTGCTTGGCGAAATCATAGACGAGATTGATTTGCCCGCCCGACACCTCCTGCGGATCGCCGTCGGCATAGATCAGGCCGGGATCGATATCGATTGTCGCCGCAAGCGCCGGCCGAACGCCATCGCGCCCTCTGGTGGCCGACACCGTGAGGTCGGCAAAGGCGCTGAGCCCCTGCCGTATTGCGCCCTGATCGTTGCGTTTCAGCCCGAAGGGCGTGAGGTCGGCATGCTTCAGCGTCGCAACGACCTTCGACACGTGGCCGTCTTCCTTCTCGGCCAGCACATCGAGCTCCGCCACTTCGCCGTTCAGCGCGACTTCGCCGGTCAATTGCAGCGAGGATGGTCCGGCATGGGCAAAGACGAGATTGTCGATGACCAGCGACAGCGGACCGTTGGCGGTATCGGCAAGCTTGATGTCGATGCCGGAGATGCGCATCGAATTCGTCGAGCCGCGCGTCACGATGCTGTCGAACATGTCGAACTGCGAGAAGATCTTCTCCATCGCCGCCGGCACGGCGTCGATGCGCAGATCATCGAGCTTGACGGGATTGCCGGAGGGCAAAAGCGCGGTATCGAGCGCGATATCCTCCGCTTCGATGTCCGTCACTGCGATCCGGCCGCGGAAAAGCTGCAGCGGATCGAGCCCCAGGCGCACCGAACCCGTCGTCGACAGGTGCTGGCCGCTCTCCTGGTCGATCATGTTGACGTTGCGCGCTTCAAGCGCCAGCCGGAAATCCGAGGTGAAGCGGATGACGGTGGAGCCGACCTCGGCGCGGTAGCGCGGTCCGGCCACGCCATTCAGCGCCGCCTGCGCCTGCTGCGACAGCGGCTTGTCGAATAGGCCGCTCTCGACGGTGAAAACGATGGCAGCAAGAATAAGCAGGATCAGTCCCAGAAATCCTGAGCTCAGCTTCACCGTGCGGCGCATCGGCGAACGCGGCGGCGGGCAATGAACGATGATCGGATCCTCGGCCTGGGCGGACGGCAAGCGGTCCAGCGCAACGATATCCTTCTTGCGAAACGTGACCTTTTCGCCGCGGATGGCTGACATGCGCCCTCGGGCTCTCCCTTAACTGAAGAATTGAACCCGGCCATGCTGGACGGGTATCCGTCCACTATATAATTCGGGGAGAGTAAGTGTCATCCACAAACCCGGCAAAAGAAAGGTTTTCCCAATGGCGGTTCCCAGCATCGGCGTCTCTGCCCCTGATTTCAACCTTCCCCGCGACGGCGGCGGCCGCGTTTCGCTGGCCGAATTCCACGGCAAACCGCTCGTGCTGTTCTTCTACCCCAAGGACGACACCACGGGCTGCACCGCCGAATCACTGGCTTTCACCGCGTTGGCAGCCGAGTTCGAAGCGGCGGGTGCCGCCGTCATCGGCATGTCGCCCGATTCGGCCGCCTGCCATGACAAGTTCATCAAGAAGCACCGTCTTTCGGTGGCGCTCGCCTCGGACGAGGAAAAGACGACGCTGCAGGCCTATGGCGTCTGGAAGGAAAAGAGCATGTACGGCCGCAACTTCATGGGTGTCGAGCGTACCACTTTCCTGATCCGCCAAGACGGCACGATCGCCACCATCTGGCAGAAGGTGAAGGTGCAGGGCCATGCAGAAACCGTGCTCGAGGCCGTGAGGAACCTGGCGGCGTGACCGGCGATCTCACGATAACCTCGCTGCGCGGCGGCGCCATCGATGCGATCTGTTCGGCCGATCTCGACCGCAAGACGGCACTTGCGCAGGAAAGCGCCACCCGCTGGTTCGCCCGCCGGGTGTCGCTGCGCTCGCCGCTCGATGCGGCCCTGCCCGACAGGCCCGGCCGTCCCGAGAAACCGGTGCTGACGCCGCCGACCCAGGTGGAGAAGCGCTCGCTGAATACGCTCAAAGGGCGGATCGCGCTGCTCCACGCCATCGCCCATATCGAGCTCAACGCCGTCGATCTGGCGCTCGATATCGTCGCGCGATTCGCGACCGAGCAGGTGCCGAATTCCTTTTTCGACGGCTGGATGCAGGTCGCCTTCGAGGAGGCGAAGCATTTCCGCATGGTGCGTGCCCGGCTCAACGATCTCGGCGCCGATTACGGCGATTTGCCCGCCCATGACGGGCTCTGGCAGGCCGCCCATTCGACCCGCAACGATCTGACGGCAAGGCTCGCCGTCGTGCCGCTGATCCTGGAGGCCCGCGGCCTCGACGTCACGCCGTCGCTGCAGGCGAAGATGCGCCAGACCGGCGATCTCGAAAGTGCCGATGTCCTCGACGTCATCTACAACGACGAGAAAGGCCATGTCGCCGTCGGCGCCAAATGGTTCCGCTTCCTCTGCGCCCGCGAGAAGCGCGACCCTGCAAAAGCCTTCGAGGAGCTGGTGCGGGCAAATTTCCGCGGACCGCTGAAGCCGCCTTTCAACGACCTTGCCCGCGCCGAGGCTGGGCTGACGCCGTCCTTCTACCGCTCGCTCGCATCGATCAGCCACGCTTGAAGTCACTGAAATTTATGATGCGCCGGCGACAATGAAAGCATTCATTAACCATAACGGTGTCTAATTTCCGAAAGAGGCGTAGAGCATCAATCGGGAGAGCCTGCGTGAACAGCGGACATCAGCACCGGGTATTCGGCAGACGGGCGCAGGAACATATCCTCATCCTGGCAAGCGGCGACAAGGTCCGCCATATGACGGTCCGGCCGTGGATGGCTGCGCTCGCCCTCTGCTTCGTCGGCGTCTTCTCGATCGGCTATCTCCTGGCCACGTCCTATCTCGTGCTGCGCGACGATCTGATCGGCGCCACCATGGCCCGCCAGGCGCGCATGCAGCACGACTATGAAGACCGCATCGCCGCCCTCCGCGCGCAGGTCGACCGCATCACTTCCCGCCAGCTTCTCGATCAGCAGGTGGTCGAAGACAAAGTCGACAAGCTGATGGAGCAGCAGATGGCGCTCACCTCGCGCCATGGCAAACTCGACAATCTGCTCGACCGGGCCGAAAGCTCCGGCCTGACGGAAAAAGACGGCGCCCTGCCCGCGCCGACTTCCCCGGTTCAGTCTTATGCGCCCGATAGCAAGGACAAGCGTGCATCGCTTAGCCGTGGCGGCGTCGAGGCGATCGAGAAACAGCTGGCGAGCGGCGCGCCCGCCGATGCGACACCGGACAATTCGACGCTCGCCTATGTGCCGGCCACTGACACGGTCGGCGACCGCGCCGACCGCATCTTCTCCAAGGTGACGCTGTCGCTGAAAGATGTCGAACAGGATCAGCGCAGCCGGGTCGAACAGCTGACGAGCGATGCCGGCAATGCCGCCAACGCCATCGAGACCGTGCTGACCCGCTTCAAGATTCCGATGCCCGAGAGCGCTGCCGAGAAAGACGATGACGATGCGGTCGGCGGCCCCTATGTCGAGCCTGAAAGCAACGACGGCTTCAACAATTCGCTGGTTGCGCTCGACGGCGCACTGACCCGGCTCGAGGCAGTGCGCAGCACCGCCGAATCCCTGCCCTTCCGCAATCCCGCTATCGGCAAGGACGTGACCAGCCCCTTCGGCAACCGCCGTGATCCGTTCCTCGGCCGCCTCGCGCTCCATTCCGGCATCGATTTTCGCTTTTCGCCGGGCGAAAGGATCCGCCCGACGGCGCCCGGCAAGGTGATTTCGGCCGGCTGGACCGGCGGCTACGGCAACATGGTCGAGGTCGATCACGGCAACGGCATCTCGACGCGCTACGGGCATATGTCGGAGGTTCTGGTCAAGGTCGGCGACACAGTCGATCGCAACGACGTCATCGGCCTTGCCGGCAGCACCGGCCGCTCGACGGGCACCCACCTGCACTATGAAGTGCGACAGGACGGCAATGCCGTCGATCCAGTATATTTCATGAATGCCGGCCTTAAACTCGCCACCTATATCAAGTAACTCCTGCCCGGTAACCAACGCTTCACTCTGCAATGAGTGCGGCGTCTCTAATTCTTGACTTGCCGGCCATTCGGGGCTATGTCGCGCTGCATTGCGGCATGCAATCCCGCCGACTCGTTCAGAGTTCGGCCGAACCTGAATGGAAACAGTTTTCCCTTTGACGACATTTGCTGACCTTGGCTTGAGCCAAAAAGTGCTATCCGCTGTTACGGATGCGGGCTACACGATCCCCACGCCCATTCAGGCGGGAGCCATCCCGTTTGCGCTCGAGCGCCGCGATATTTGCGGCATCGCGCAGACCGGCACTGGCAAGACGGCATCCTTCGTGCTGCCGATGCTGTCGCTTCTCGAAAAGGGCCGTGCACGTGCGCGCATGCCCCGCACGCTGATTCTCGAACCGACGCGCGAACTCGCCGCTCAGGTCGCCGAGAATTTCGAGAAATACGGCAAGAACCACCGCCTCAACGTCGCCCTCCTGATCGGCGGCGTTTCCTTCGAAGACCAGGACCGCAAGCTCGAGCGCGGCGCCGATGTGCTGATCTGCACGCCCGGCCGCCTGCTCGACCATTTCGAGCGCGGCAAGCTCCTGATGAGTGGCGTCGAGATCCTTGTCATCGACGAGGCCGACCGCATGCTCGACATGGGTTTCATCCCCGATATCGAACGCATCGCCAAGATGATCCCGTTCACCCGCCAGACGCTGTTCTTCTCGGCAACCATGCCGTCGGAGATCCAGAAGCTCGCGGACCGCTTCCTGCAGAATCCCGAGCGTATCGAAGTCGCAAAGCCGGCTTCCGCCGCGGCGACCGTGACGCAGCGTTTCGTCGCTTCGCATGGCAAGGATTACGAAAAGCGCGCCGTCCTGCGCGAACTCGTCCGCGCCCAGACCGAGCTCAAGAACGCCATCATCTTTTGCAACCGCAAGAAGGATGTCGCCGATCTCTTCCGTTCGCTCGAACGCCACGGCTTCTCGGTCGGCGCCCTGCATGGCGACATGGACCAGCGTTCCCGCACGATGACGCTGCAGAGTTTCCGTGACGGCAACCTCCAGCTTCTGGTCGCTTCCGACGTCGCCGCCCGCGGCCTCGATATCCCTGATGTCAGCCACGTCTTCAATTTCGACGTACCGATCCATTCCGAGGATTACGTCCACCGCATCGGCCGCACCGGCCGTGCCGGCCGCTCGGGTGCCGCCTTTACGCTCGTCACCAAGCGCGACACGAAGTTCGTCGATGCCATCGAGAAGCTGATCGGCGAAAAGGTCGAATGGCTGAGCGGTGACCTGACGTCGCTGCCGCCGCCGGCAGAAGACAGCCGGGACAGCGAACGCCCGCGCCGCAACAGCCGCGAGCGTGGCGCCAGAGATGGTGCAGGCCGAGATCGTGCGCCGAGAGAGAATGGCGACAAGGATCGTGGACGCGGACGCGGCAATCGCGCCGCCGCGAGTCATAAATCTGACAACGACATACAGGATAATGGCGTCGACGTGATTGAAGCAGCACCAGTAAAGGCCGACATCGTGAAGAACGAGCGCAAAGCAGAGCAGAAGCCGCAGAACAATGCGCGTAACAGTCGGCCTTACCCGGCAAATGATGACAGCCGCGACCGCCGCCGTCATCGCGACCACGACGACGGCCCGACCCCGGTCGGCTTCGGCGATGATATCCCGGCCTTCATGCTGATCGCCGGCAGCGCCAAGGTCTGAACATCCAATGGGCAGGCCCGGCCTTGATTTTCCGGGCTTCGGCGTCGGCCTGGTAATTCTGCGCGACGCCAAAATCCTTCTCTACAAGCGCTTGCGCGCACCTGAAGCCGGCTACTGGAATATTGTCGGCGGCAAGGTCGATCACATGGAGCCGGCGGAGCGAGCCGCTCGCCGCGAGGCCGAGGAAGAAACCGGCCTCGTGATTGGCCGTATCGAACGGCTCGGCATGACCGAGCAGATCATCGACGCCGACCGCCAGCACTGGATCTCTTTGCTCTACGTCACCCGCGACATCGAGGGCGAGCCGCAACTCACCGAACCGGACAAGCTTTCGGATTTCGGCTGGTTTCCCCTGACCGATTTGCCCGAGCCGCTGTCGGCCTTCACTAAGGCCGCGATAGCAGCCTTGCCGGCTGCAGCACGGGGCGAATAGCTATTCGGCGCGAAGCGACGCCTCATAGGCAAGCCGCACCCATTTCGCCATCAGATCGGGATCGTCATAGGCCTCGTCGGGGATCGACCAGTAGGGCATTTTTACCGGCTTGCCCTTCTTGCCCTCATAGGTCCATTGCGTGGCCCCGGCGGCGGCAAATTCAGGCGCGCTCGTCTCGTCGGCCTTCAACAGCATTTCGTCGCGCACTTCAAGCGCGATGATCCGTCCGAGATGATAGATGCCTTTACCGCCGAACATGCGCTTGATCGTGACTGGCCCGAGCCCCTGAAACATTTCCTCGATCCCGGCATTGTCCATCCTCTATCCCCTTGAAATCTCGATCGCTGCGGAAATCACAACGCGTGATAATCCCGGTTCATATAGATCAGCGCCGGGTGTTTTTCGCTGAAGCGGACGGCTGCGACCTCACCGAAGACGACATTGTGCGTCGGCATTTCCTTGATGTCGGTCACCCGGCAATCGAAGGCGGCGAGCGCATCGAAGAGAACCGGCGCGCCGGTGACGAGTGTGTCGAAACGGGCGCTGGCGAAGCGGTCGTCATTGGTAAGCGCAGTGCGCCCGGAGAAAGCGTCGGCAACGGCCTGGTGATGGGCGCCAAGCGTGTTGAGCACGAAGACGCCGCTGCGGAAGAAGATCTCGTTCTTCGGATTGGTGTTGTTGAGGCAGATCAGCACCGAGGCCGGATTGTCGGAGACCGAGCAGGCGGCGGTAATGGTAACGCCGCGGCGCACGCCTTCCATCGCCGTCGTCACGAGCTGTACATGGCCGGCATAACGGCTCATGGCGTCGCGATAAAGGCCAGGGTCGATATGCTGCCTGTTCAACACCTGCTTCTCCGTGCGCGCGCTATATGCCTGGATTGTCTTGCCATCGCGCCAATATGGCGAGCATCGGTTACCTTTTCTACAATAGGACCGGTGAAAAGCGCCGTGTTGCGCTTGTTTTTCTTTGACGATCGCGGCCTTGCGGATAAAAGGGCATGGACGATGGCTAGGGATGTCCGCCTTTCATGATCAACCTGCGTGGCATAGCAGCTTTTCTGGCGCTGCTGGGAGCGGCGGCCGAAAGCCATGCGGCGGGCGTGACGATCGGCGTCGTCGCTCCTCAGAACGGCCCGCTCGCCCTCCTCGGCGCCCAGATTGCCGCGGGCGCCGGCTTCGAGATCCAGCAGTCGGGAAATACTCTGGTCGCCGTCAACGAGACCTGCGTAGACAATAGCGGTGCTGCGGTTGCCGACGCGCTTGTCAGTGCCAAGGTGCAGGTCGCGATCGGCTTTCTCTGCAGCGAAACGCTCGAAGGAGCGCTGCCGAAGCTGAAGGACGCCAGCATTCCCGCGATTACCGTCTCCGTGCGCTCCCGCATCCTCATGGAGGATGCGTTGAAGAACGGCTGGCCGCTCTTCCGGGCGGCGCCCGCCGACGGCGCCGAGGCGGCAAAGATCATTGAGGTGATCCTGAAGGACTGGGCCGCCGATCCGATCGCCCTGATCGAGGACGGCACCATTCATGGCCGCGAACTGACGGAATCGGTGCGCAATGCGCTGGAGCAGAACGGCCTGAAGCCGGTCTTTACCGATACCTACCGTCCGGGACAGGAGCAGCAGATTGCCCTGGTCCGCCGGCTGAAACGGGCCGGCGCCACCAGGGTCTTCATCGGCGGCGACCGCAACGACGTCGCCGTCATCGCCCGCGACGCCAAGGCCGAGAACATCCAGCTTTCCATCCTCGGCGGCGATGCCATGCGCGCTGCCGACCAGCCGCTGCCGCTGAATTCAGGCGTGCGCGCCGTCGCCCTGCCCGAATACGCCATGCTGCCGGAAGGCACGGCTGTTGCCGGCGCGCTGCATGCTAAAGGCGTCGAGCCGGAAGGTTATGTCCTGCCGTCGCTGGCCGCGGCCCTGATTGCCGGCCAGGCGGGACAAGCCGCCGTTGCGGCGGGCAAGCCCCTCCAGGAGACGCTTCTCGGCACCACATTCCAGACACCGGTCGGCACTATTGCCTTCACCGGTGGGCATGAACTTTCGCAAAATCCCTACCGCCTGCTCGAGTGGCGGGGCAATGGCTTTTTTCCACCTGCGGCGCCGACGCAATGAGCAGTGGCCGCCAGCTTTGAATTCTGGCGCCGCAGTGAAATGGCGCGCCCTATACGGAGTAGTTTTGATGACGCTGCCCATTCGCATTGCCCCCTCGATCCTCGCAGCGGATTTCGCCAGGCTCGGCGAGGAGGTGCGCGACGTGACGGCCGCCGGCGCCGACTGGATCCATCTCGACGTGATGGACGGGCATTTCGTGCCGAACATCTCCTTCGGCCCCGATGTCATCAAGTCGTTGCGCTCCTATACATCAGCCACGTTCGACTGCCACCTGATGATCTCGCCGGTCGACGACTATCTCGAAGCCTTCGCCAAGGCCGGCTGCGACCGCATCACCGTCCATGCCGAAGCCGGACCGCATCTGCACCGCTCGCTGCAGACTGTCCGCAACCTCGGCAAGAAGGTCGGCGTGACGATCAATCCGGCGACACCGCTCAGCGCCATCGAGAACGTGCTCGACGATGTCGACCTCATCCTGATCATGTCGGTCAATCCCGGTTTCGGCGGGCAGAAGTTCATTCCGGCGATGGCGAAGAAGATCGCGGCGGCGAAGTCACTGATCGGTGATCGGCCGATCGAACTCGAGGTCGACGGCGGCGTCACGGTGGAAACGGCGCCTGATATCGCGCGGGCGGGCGGCAACGTCCTCGTCGCCGGCTCGGCAATTTTCAAAGGCGATACGGTCGAGGATTACCGCCGGACCGTCGCCGATCTGCGTCAGGCAGCCGAAGGGGCACGAGCATGAAGAAGCGTCTCATCATCGGCGGCATCATTGCCGCAGCATTTGCCGGCCTGCCCGGCCTGTCACTTGCCGGCGACATCGCCAATATCCAGCCGATCGGTTTTTCGGCTGACGGCAAGGTTTTCGGATTCCAGGAATTCGGCATCAAGCAGAGCGTCCCCTACTCCAACACTTATTTCGTCGATACCGAAGACGGCCACTATCTCGAGGGCACACCCTTCCGCACCGAACTGACCGATAAGGACGCCAATCTCTCCAAGGCGCGGCGGCAGAACCTGACGGCGGCGCGCAGCCAGATGGACAAATACGATCTGTTGACCAATCCCGGCCTGATCGCCGCCTTCAATCCACCGACCGAACTCGGCTCGCCTTCGAAGACGATCCGCTACACGACGCTTGCGACCGACGGTCCGCCGAAGGCGCCCTATACGCTCTCGCTCGGCGAGATGCCGGTGCCGACGCCGAAGGATTGCGCCGCGATCGATAAACGCGTCATCGGCTTCAGCCTGCAGATGATCGAGAAGGAAGGCGCTCCGAACCGGCAGGCGGCGCGCCAGGTCAGCACGGTTCCGGCCGAGCGCACGTGCTCGGTCGAATACCGGATCGGCGGCGCGATGGTCTATCAGCCGGAAGGCGGAAACCAGGTTCACATCGCCCTCGTCCTGGCCTTCGATGCGACAAGGAACGGACGCTGGATCGCCGTTCCTGTTCATCCCTAAGCATGGATCGCTCCCCGGTAGATCGTCTAAGAGCTGCACGGCCGCCCTACCCCGATCTGATCGCCGGCGCATTGCTTTGGGGCATGCAGATGCTCGCCGCCGCCATGCTCGGCCTTTACCTGCGCAACGGCCTGCAGACGGGCCGCCTTGCCGAGGTGGCAGCACTTTATTTCGCCGGCGGCCTGTTGGCCTGGCCGTTCGCCCTGCCGGTTGCCCGCTTCTTTGCTTATGGCAGGCAGCCGGAAGCGCGTTTTGCCGCTTTTTTCGTGACGCTGACCGCAGCTACGATCCTGATGACCGCCTTCCTCTTCGCCATGGAATACCGGATCTTCTATGCGCGCTGGCACGCGCCCTTCGGCAGTATCGTCTGGGCCTTCCAGTTCGTCTTCACCAGTATCAGCGCCGTCTACCAGTTCCTGGTGATCGGTCTGCGCCTCTTCCTGCCGCTCGGCCTCGTCTGTCTTGTCGCAAGCAGCTATCATCTTGCCAAACGCATGCGTTGAGATTGCCGCCCGTCTTTGCTACAGGGGCGCTAAAGCAATTCCAGCAAAAGTGTGCAGCGGTTTTGCCAGGCAAAGCGCGAAGCGATTTCGCCGGGAATTGCGCATAAACAAAGTGTCGAATAAACCTCTCGAAGTGAAGGCAGCCGCCCATGATCCCGCGTTATTCCCGGCCAGAAATGGTCGCCATCTGGTCTCCCGAAACCAAGTTCCGCATCTGGTTCGAGATCGAGGCGCATGCCTGCGACGCGCTGGCCGAACTCGGCGTCATCCCGAAATCGGCGGCAAAGACGATCTGGGAAAAAGGCGGCGCCGCCACCTTCGATGTCGACCGCATCGATGAGATCGAGGCTGTCACTAAGCATGACGTCATCGCCTTCCTCACCCATCTCGCCGAGATCGTCGGCCCGGATGCGCGCTTCGTCCACCAGGGCATGACCTCGTCCGATGTGCTCGACACCTGCTTCAATGTCCAGCTGGTCCGCGCCACCGACATCCTGATCGCCGATATCGACCGGCTGCTCGAGGCGCTGAAGAGCCGCGCCTTCGAACACAAGGACACCGTCACCATCGGCCGTTCGCACGGCATCCATGCCGAGCCCACCACCTTCGGCGTCAAGCTGGCGCTTGCCTATGCCGAATTCGAGCGCTGCCGCCAGCGCCTCGTCGCCGCCCGCGAGGAAGTCGCGACCTGCGCCATATCGGGCGCCGTCGGTACCTTCGCCAATATCGATCCGCGCGTCGAGGAACATGTCGCCGAGGCGCTTGGGCTGAAGGCCGAGCCGGTTTCGACGCAGGTCATCCCGCGTGACCGCCACGCCATGTATTTTGCCACCCTTGGCGTGGTCGCCTCGTCGATCGAGCGGCTGGCAACCGAGATCCGCCACCTGCAGCGCACCGAGGTGCTGGAAGCCGAGGAATATTTCTCGCCCGGCCAAAAAGGCTCTTCGGCCATGCCGCACAAGCGCAACCCGGTTCTGACCGAAAACCTGACCGGCCTTGCCCGCATGGTCCGCTCCTACGCCATGCCGGCGATGGAAAACGTAGCCCTCTGGCACGAGCGCGATATCTCGCATTCCTCGGTCGAACGAATGATCGGCCCCGATGCCACCGTGACGCTGGATTTCGCCCTCTCGCGGCTCGCCGGCGTCATCGAAAAGCTGCTGGTCTACCCCGAGAACATGGAGAAGAACCTCAACAAATTCCGCGGCCTCGTCCACTCCCAGCGTGTCCTGCTGGCACTGACCCAGGCCGGCACCTCCCGCGAGGACGCCTACCGCCTGGTGCAGCGCAACGCCATGAAGGTCTGGGAACAGGGCAAGGATTTCCTGGAAGAGCTGCTTGCAGACGCCGAAGTCCGCGCTGCGCTTTCCGAGGAGGATATCCGCGAGAAGTTCGACCTCGGCTATCATACCAAGCATGTGGATACGATCTTCCGGCGGGTGTTTGGCAACGCCTAAGCGATCTGCAATCAACGATATAGCGGCGCCCTTGCAGGCGCCGTTTCCATATCTAGCTTTTCTCAGGCGGCCGTTGTTTTTGCTTCGGCCCTTTGGCGGCCGCAGGACGTTTGCGTGCCTCCGCCTTCTTTGACGGTGCCGCCTTCGCTGCTTCGGTTGATTCCGATGTCCTGCAAGCCTCCGTCTCGCCCCTGCCCTTTGCGGCCTTGGCGACCAGCTCGTCGAGACGTTTCAGTTCTTCCTCCTCGAGATTCTCGATACCGATGAAACGGTTCTCGGCGTGGCTGGTCAGGATGATTTCGTTGAGCTTGGCCTGGATCGCCCGCGTGTCGCGCGTCTGGGCGTTCTGCAGCACGAAAACCATCAGGAAGGTGATGATCGTCGTGCCGGTATTGATGATCAGCTGCCAGGTTTCCGAATAGTCGAAGAAGGGGCCGAGTGCCGCCCAGATAACGACCACGATGAGTGCCAGGATGAAGATGACGGGTTTGCCCGCCCATTCCGATACCTTTGTTGCGAACTGGGCGAACAGATGCTTCATCGTCACCTCTGCAATCCTCCCTCGAAGCCTCCGGACCATGATGTCGACGACATCACGCTCTCGGCTAAACAAACTCCGAGGCAGGTTCGAGGTTCCCCCCAGGGATCCGATATTCCCCCGGGGGTCCGGAATTCGCCGCAGGCAAGGCCGTGGTTATGCGGTCGCTTCCCCCGCAATCAGCTTGCGATAGAGATGCCAGGTCGCATGGCCGAGGATCGGGATGACGAGCGCAAGGCCGGCAAAGACCGGGATCGTGCCGATGACGAGCAGCGCGGCGACGATCAGGCCCCAGAGCAGCACCGGCACCGGATTGAGAATCGTCGCGCGGATTGACGCCGTCACGGCGGCGACTGCCCCGACGTCGCGGTCGAGCAGCAGCGGAAAGGTGATGACGGTTATCGCCAGCACGACGAGCGCAAAGACGAAGCCGATGAGATTGCCCCAGATGATCAACTGCATGCCCTCTGACGTGCCGAAGACCTGGCGGAAGAAATCCGCCATGCTGCGCGGAAAGACCTCGCCGAGCAGATTGCTATAGAGCGTCTGCGCCGTCACCAGCCAGACGATGAAAAGGCCCAAGAGCATCAGCCCGACCGCCACGATCGACGGCAGCGCCGGCGAATGGCGCACGTCGAGTGCATGCGTCCACGACGCGTCGAGGCCGGCCTCGCGCCGGCGGCTGATCTCATAGAGGCCGATCGCTGCGATCGGGCCGATCAGCACGAAACCTGCCATCAGCGGGAAGACCATCGGTAAAAGGTTGGCGCCCGAGGTCCATAGCGTCAGGAAGACGCCGGCGATCGGGTACATCAGGCACAGGAACACATAATGGGACGGTTTCTCCATGAAATCTTCATATCCGCGCTTCAGCGCGTCGAAAACGTCAGCGATACCGATGCGATTGACAACGGGCCGCGCGAAGCTTTCGCTTGCACCCGTCATGACGTGAAATGCCGCCATGGCTTTCTCCTCCTCAGCCGAGACCTGATCGGCGGCGGACAGCATCGGCGGGCAAGCCGACACGAAATCCGCAACCGGCACTGGAGGAATATAGCAACTTTCACGGCCCGTGTCGCAGGGGAATCGCTTCAGGTTAATTTCTGGGTCTGAACGATGATGCTTTCCAGGTAGTCGTCGTTGAGATTTGCCTTTTTGCGCCTGACCTTGAGGCTGTGCCTGTCGTTTGCGGATCTGACGAGGTTGATGGCCATGTGTTTGACGACCGCCATGTTTTGCGGTCCAAAGCCGGTCCTGAGACGAGCGAGATCGTCGTGGAAGACGACATCGAGGACCCAGTGCAGGCGATTTTCGATGCCCCAATGGGCGCGGACGGCGGCGGCGAATGTGCCGGGGTCGAGCTTTGCTGAAGAGAGATAGTAGCGCCGTTCGGTCTCGATTTTCCCGGCCCTTTCGGTGCAGCTCTCGACCATGGCGATCATGGCCAGATGCGGGAAGTGCGGTTCCCCCGTATATCGGCGATCAGACCAGAGCCAATCGACCTCGTGGCAAACCGTGTGGCGGCGCTGTTCCAGCCGGCCATGATCGCTTTCGACGATGGTCTTGCCGCGTTCGATCATGTCGGCGGGCGGATCGGCGAAGAAGCGGGCGACCTCCTCATGCAGGGCGGGCCGATTGGCCTTGAGGGCAAGAAGATAGTCGCCGCCGCGCCGCACGATGGTCTCGGCAATTGCCGTCTGGGTGCCCATGGCATCGATGGTGACGATCGCGCCGGTGAGTTCGAGCCGTTCCAGCAGCAGCGGAATGGCGGTGATCTCGTTGGACTTGGCGTCGGTCGCCTCCTGCCCGAGCACCAACCGCTGCCGGCTCGCCCAGGCCGAGACGATATGCAGCGGTTCGCGGCCCTTGCCGCGGGCATGGCTGCGGCGCGAGGTCTTGCCATCGATGGCGATAACCTCGGGATCGTTGTCCCTGAGCGCCTCCACCCACGCGGTGAAACAGGCTTTGAACAGGTCCGCGTCGAGCGCATTGATCACGTCATTGAGAGTGTCATGGGACGGGAGACCGCACTCAAAGGCTAAGAAACGCCGCAGGAAATCCATCCGCTCTTCGCCCCAGAGCCGGATCTCGACAAAATCCTCCATCCCACAAAGCGTCGCGCAGAGTACCAAAAGCAGGATTTCCGGCAACGGATAGACCACCCGCCAGCTTTGCCGAGGATCGCTAAGCGCTGAAAAATGATCGAGAATGGCGCGGGATGCTTGCGGCGCAGTAGACATGAGAGGCTCCGACGAATCAAAGCCCTCCATGAATCACAGGAACACCGTCAAGCGCTACCGCTCTCCGAAAAAGCTGAAGCGATTGCCCTGCCCGTGTCGCTCCCTCCCTTGACATTCCCCTCTTGACATCTTGGACCAGCTTTCTCACATCGGCGGCATCATGAAAGCCTCAGACGCAGATATCCTCATCATCCCCGGTTACACCAATTCCGGCCCGGGCCACTGGCAGAGCCGCTGGGAGGCAAAGCTCAGCACGGCGCGGCGCGTCGAACAGGCCGAATGGACGAAGCCGGTGCGCGAGGACTGGATCGCCCGCATCGCCGAGGAGGTGAACGCCTCGACCCGTCCGGTCGTTCTCGTCGCCCACTCGCTGGGCGTACCCTCGGTGATCCACGCCATCCCGCATTTCCGCAAGCCCGTGGCCGGTGCCTTCCTCGTCGCCCCGCCCGATGTCGCCAATCCCGATATCCGCCCAAAGCACCTGATGACCTTCGGCCCCTACCCTCGCGACCCGCTGCCCTTCCCGTCGATCACCGTCGCCAGCCGCAACGATCCGTTCGGCAGCTACGATCATGCCGACGATGTCGCCAGCAGCTGGGGCTCCTTCCTCGTCGATGCCGGCGAGGCCGGTCATATCAATGCCGATTCCGGTCACGGTCCATGGCCCGAAGGCACCATGGTCTTTGCCCAGTTCCTCGGCCGGCTCCCTGCCTAATCGAGGAAAAGGCGCCATCCCGCTTGTTGAGCAAGTGCTTTCTAAGTCTTTCTTAATGGAATGACAGCAGACTGCACCGAGGTGAAGTAAGCGAGAATGCCCGTGAAGAAAGCCCATCCAGAAGCCGGTGATCCGCACGGCTATGCCGCAGCGGCCGAGACAGGCATCGGCAATGGGGCAGCGGCCGACGATTCCGATCCGGCCGAGCGCGAAAGCCGCTGGAACCATGCGCTCGTTGGCTCCGGCCTTGGCGTATGGGATCACAATTACCGTCTCGACACGAAATATTACTCGCCGACATGGAAAACCATTCGCGGCATGGCGCCCGACGAGGAAGCCGACGGCGATTACGAAGCTTGGCTGCAGCTCGTCCATCCCGACGATCGCGATTTCGTCGTCCATGCGATCGACCGGCAGAACGCCGGCGATCCCAATTACCAGATCTTCGAGTATCGAGAGCGTCACAAGGACGGTCACTGGGTCTGGATCGAGTGTCGCGGCGCCTGCGTCGAATGGGACGAGAACGGCGTGCCGACGCGCATCATCGGCACGGATACGGATATCACCGCCCGCAAGCAGGCCGAGGAGACGCTGTCGCGTTTGTCGCGCCGGCTCGATCTGGCGCTGGAGGTTTCCCGCATCGGCGTCTTCGAGGCCGATATCGAGCATGATAGCGTCGAATGGGACGATCGCCTTATCGCCATTTACGGGCTGCAGGGCGCCTCGCGCCAGATCGCCAGCGACGCCTGGGCGAAAAGCCTGCATCCCGACGACCGCGAGCGCGTGCTTGGCTTATCCGACCGCAGCGTCGAAAGCGGCCGCGATTTCCAGCAGGAATACCGCATCATCCGCGGCGACGGCGTCGAACGCGTCATCCGCGCCCGCTCGGCCTTCTTCATCGATGGCAACGGCCACCGCAAGCTGATTGGCGCCAACTGGGACGTCACCGAGGAAGTCGCGCTCCGCAACGAGCTGCAGCGCGCCAAGGATCTGGCCGAGGCGCGCAACCGCGAGCTCGAAGCCGCCAAGGAGAGCATCGAGCACTTGGCGCTGCACGATTACCTCACCGGCCTTCCGAACCGCCGCTATCTCGACAAGATGCTGGGCGAGCGTTCGGCCGAATGCCAGGCCAAGGGCGCGGCACTGGCGATCCTGCATATCGATCTCGACCGCTTCAAGCAGATCAACGACACGCTCGGCCATCGGGCCGGCGACGCCATGCTGCAGCATGCCGCCAGCGTGCTGAGGAATTCCGTCCGCGCCGCCGATTTCGTCGCTCGCATTGGTGGCGATGAATTCGTCATCCTCTGCGCCGTCGATCCCGCGTCGAAGAAGATCGGCGGCCTTGCCGAACGTCTTATCCGCGAATTGCGCAAACCTGTCAGATATGAGGGGCACGACTGCCGTTTCGGCGCCAGCGTCGGCATCGCCATCGACAGCGGACCGAAGCTCGACCCTAAGCAGATCCTGCTCGACGCCGATATCGCCCTCTATCGCGCCAAGGGCCTCGGCCGCAATCGCTTCGAATTCTTCTCGGCCTCGGCCCGCCGCGACATCATCTCCGCCAAGCATCTCGCCGACGAGATCCTGATCGGCCTCGAACGCAACGAATTCGTGCCCTTCTACCAGCTGCAGTTCGATGCCCGCACGCTGGATGTCACCGGTGTCGAAACGCTTGCCCGCTGGCAGCACCCGGTGCACGGGCTGCTGACGCCCGACCGCTTCCTCGATATCGCCGAGGATCTCGACGTCGTCTCGACCATCGACGCCCTGATCCTGGAGCGCGCCATTGCCGACCGGAAGGCGTGGCTGAAGGACGGGCTGCCGATCCCGAAAATATCGGTCAACGTCTCCGCCAGGCGGCTCGCCGATCCCGATCTGGGCAAGAAGCTTCGCGCCCTGAAGATCGAGCCCGGCACATTCTCCTTCGAACTGCTGGAATCGATCTCGCTCGACGATTGCGACGAGGCGGTGGCCGCCAACCTGAAAAAGCTGCGCAAGCTCGGCATCGACATCCAGATCGACGATTTCGGTACTGGCCATGCCTCGATCGTCAGCCTGCTGCGATTGAGCCCGAAGACGCTGAAGATCGACCGCGAGTTGATCCGCATGCTGCCGCAATCGGCCGAGCAGCGCAAACTCGTCGGCTCGATCATCGATATCGGCCGCTCGCTGAACATCCTCGTCATCGCCGAGGGTGTCGAAACGGCGGATCATATCCGGATTCTCGAAGAACTCGACTGTGACACGCTGCAGGGCTACGCGCTCGCCCGGCCGATGCCGGCCATGCAGATCCCCTCCTTCATCCGCGCCGGAAGCTGGCGCCACGGGCAAACCGCCGCTCGCGCGCTGCAGACGCAGCTTCGCCGCGCGCTGCCAGGCAGAGCCGCCAAATAAAAACCTGCATAAGCGGCCCGCCATTTCGCCTTCATTCCACCGTAGATGAAAAGGCGCTAAACTCCTCTTGCGAATTCATTCGATTCTCTTGGCAGTATTCCGTAAAATTGGAAACCGGGACCGCGAAATCTGGAAACCGGGGCCACGAAATCTGGAAACCAGGGAAGGAGCGACAGGCGGATTGTGAAACCCTCTCTTTTCCTTTAAGGGGACGCCACGAGATCGATCCACTCGCGCTATCCCAAGAGCGCCAACAATAGAGAATGACCACGATGAACCGTCGCCGCCGTATCTACGAGGGCAAGGCAAAGATTCTGTATGAAGGCCCGGAACCGGGCACTTTGATCCAGTTCTTCAAGGACGATGCCACTGCCTTCAACAAGAAGAAGCACGAAGTCATCGATGGCAAGGGCGTCCTCAACAACCGCATCTGCGAATATATCTTCAGCCATCTGAACAAGATCGGCATCCCTACTCATTTTATCCGCCGGCTCAACATGCGCGAGCAGTTGATCAAGGAAGTAGAGATGATCCCGCTGGAGATCGTCGTGCGCAATGTCGCGGCCGGTTCTCTCGCCAAGCGCCTCGGCATCGACGAAGGCGTCGTGCTGCCGCGCTCGATCATCGAATTCTATTACAAGTCCGACGCGCTCGACGATCCGATGGTCTCCGAAGAGCACATCACCGCCTTCGGCTGGGCAAACCCCGCCGAACTCGATGACATCATGGCGCTTGCCATCCGCGTCAACGACTTCATGACCGGCCTCTTCCTCGGCGTCGGCATCCAGCTCGTCGATTTCAAGATCGAATGCGGCCGCCTCTTCGAAGGCGATATGATGCGCATCATCCTCGCTGACGAAATCTCGCCGGACAGCTGCCGGCTCTGGGATATCGAAACCCACGAGAAGATGGACAAGGACCGCTTCCGCCGCGACCTCGGCGGGCTGCTCGAAGCCTATTCCGAAGTTGCGCGCCGTCTCGGCATCATCAATGAAAACGAGCCTGTGCGCGGCACCGGCCCGGTTCTCGTCAAGTAAGGCAGGAAAGACAAAGTGATCAAGGCTCGTGTCACCGTCACGCTGAAAAACGGCGTTCTCGATCCGCAGGGCAAGGCTATCGAGGGTGCGCTTGGCGCCCTCGGCTTCTCGGGCGTCGGCCATGTAAGACAGGGCAAGGTCTTCGACCTGGAGCTGGAAGGAACTGACAAGGGCAAGGCCGAGGCCGACCTCAAGGCCATGTGCGAAAAATTGCTCGCCAACACGGTGATTGAGAACTACGCAATCGCGATCGACTGATGATCACAGACCCGTCGTCCGGCGGATTTTGAGGATTTGGCGTCATGATGAAAGCAAAGCTGGAGACGGAAGTCTCCAAGTATATGAGCTATGTTTTACGTCATGCGCCTGATGCCGCGGGTTTGACGCTTGATAGCGAGGGTTGGGTGTCGTTCGATGAGCTCGAAAAGGTGTTGGCGTCGAAATACGACGTTTCCCGCGCCGATATTATCGAGATTGTCGACAACAATCCGAAGAAGCGTTTCACGCTCGCCGATGGCAGAATTCGCGCAAACCAAGGCCATAGCGTCGACGTCGATCTCGCATTGAACCAGGTTGAACCGCCCGCCGCTCTTTTTCACGGCACGTCTCTGACGAACTGGCAGTCGATCGAGCGCGAAGGCTTGAAGAAAATGCAGCGGCACCACGTTCATCTGTCGGCGGATGTCGAAACGGCAAAAATGGTCGCAGCCCGCCGCAAGGGTGAACATCTCATTCTGCATGTGGATGCTGCCCGCATGTTTTCAGAGGGTCATTCTTTCTTTGTCTCCGACAATGGAGTATGGCTCGCCGAAAGCGTTCCAGTTCAATATCTTTCGCTAGACGCAGGGACCCCATGAAATCAGCCGTCGTTCAACTTCCGGGCCTCAACCGCGACCGCGACATGATCGCCGCCTTGACCAAGATCTCCGGCCAGCCACCGGTGACGATCTGGCAGACGGAAACCGAGATCCCCGACGTCGATCTGATCGTCATCCCCGGCGGCTTCTCTTATGGCGATTACCTGCGTTGCGGCGCGATCGCCGCCCGCATGCCGGTCATGCAGGCGATCATCGACAAGGCTGCAAAGGGCGTGAAGGTGCTCGGCGTTTGCAACGGCTTCCAGATCCTCGTCGAGGCCGGCCTGCTGCCCGGCGCGCTGATGCGCAATTCCTCGCTGAAATTCGTCTGCCGTGAGATCAAGCTCGAAGTCGTCAACGCTGAGACGGACTTCACCCGCGCCTACGCGCAGGGCCAAGTCATCCGCTGCCCAGTTGCCCATCACGACGGCAATTATTTCGCCGACGAAGCGACGCTGGCCGCGATCGAGGGCAATGGCCAGGTGGTGTTCCGTTATGCCGAGGGCACCAATCCGAACGGCTCGATCAACGACATCGCCGCCGTCATGAATGAAAAGGGCAACGTGCTCGGCATGATGCCGCATCCCGAGAACCTGATCGAAGCTGCCCATGGCGGCTCGGACGGCCGTGGCCTCTTTGCCTCGGCGCTCGACGTCATCGCCGCCTGAGTCAATGCCTTGCCCAAAAAACACAATGCGGTCTTGGGCAACGGCATGCACCCAAAAATCCTTCCGTCCGGATCTGGAGCACGATTGATGCGCCCTCGCCTCGCCAACGCCGCCCTGTTTACCGCTGTCGCAACCATGGTCGCAGCCTGCCAGACGCCGGCGCCGACAGGCCCGAACCGCGCCGCGCTGCCGACCATGGAACGCGTGGCGCTCGGCGCCAATGCCTGCTGGTTCAAATCGGGCGATCCGGCCTTTGCAGCCTATAAGCTCGCGCCGGAGCTCAATTCCTTCTCCGGCCGGCCGCGTATCCTGCTTGTCCACAAGGGCAGCCCGGAAAGCCGGCCGCTGCTCGTCGTTCAGGCCGAGGGAAGCCCGTCGCGCCTGCAGGCCTTCGGGCCGATGATGCAGGAGCCGGTCGCAGGCCGCATCACCGCCGACGTCAATCGCTGGTCGACAGGCAACAAGGCCTGCAGCTGATCGCCCAATCAGCCCTGAAAGAATGATCTGCCCAAAAGCATGATCAATCCCAGAAAAACGACTTGCTGACTTCGCGCGCCGCGTCGGACTGTGACACTCCGATATCCTTAAGCTCGGTCGCAGTCAGGCCCCTCAGTGCGCGCCGGCCTTCCCGCTTCTGATGCCAAAGAAGAATAGCGGCCCAGATGCGGCCCAGGCGCGTCGTCGCCTCGGCGGGCGCGACGGGGAGGACGATCTGTCTCCTGTCTTCGTAAGAGACAATCGGTACAATCGGCATTTTGATCTCAGGTAAGGCAGACATTCCAGGAATCCTCTCGGCGTGCCATTGGAATTGACTCATACGCTTGACCGATACAATGTGCCAATATATACAATTGTCACCATGACAAATTGGCTTCCCGATATTTCCCGCGGTTCCGGGCCGGTCTATCTCCGGCTTGCCGACAGCATCGAATCCGCCATATCAAGCGGCGCCCTGCCCGCCGGCAGCAAGCTGCCGCCGCAGCGCAACCTCGCCTACGACATCGGGGTGACAATCGGCACGATCGGCCGCGCCTATGCGCTGGTGCATGAGCGCGGCCTGGTCGCCGGCGAAGTGGGGCGCGGCACCTATGTGCTGAACCGCTCCGAGACGCCGCCCGGAGAGCAAATCGATCCGCTGACCGTCTCGCTCGGCGGCACCCGCATCCAGGATGCGCCCGCCAACAAGATCCGCTTCGATACGACAGCCGCACCCGATCTCGGCCAGGGCAAGATCATCGCCGGCATCCTCGCCGAGATCGGCGAGCAGCATCTTGCGGAAATCTCTTCCTATTCCCGGAGTTTCCCGCGCAACTGGTTTGAGGCCGGCCGCCTGTGGCTTGCCCGCAGCGGCTGGACGCCGGACGCTGAAAACATCGTGCCGACTCTCGGCGCTCATGCGGCGGCGATATCAGTCGTCGCCGCCGTCTCGGCGCCGGGCGACAAGATCGTCTTCGAGGATCTCACCTATACCCAGGTCAGCCGCAGCGCCCGCCTTCTCGGCCGCCGTACGCTGACGGTCGATTCCGATGAGCTCGGCGTGATCCCCGAGGATTTCGAGCGGCTCTGCCAGCAGCAGCATCCGAAGATCGCCTTCCTGATGCCGACCGTCCACAATCCGACGCTGGCGATCATGCCCTATGAGCGGCGCGCGGCCATCGCCGCAATTGCCAGGAAACACAGTGTCTGGCTGATCGAGGACGACCTCTACGGCGGCATGGCCGACGACGATACGCCGCTGCTGGCCTCGATTGCGCCCGATCGCACCTTCCTCGTCAATGGCCTGTCGAAAGCGGTCGCCGCCGGCGTGCGCGGCGGCTGGGTCGCCTGCCCGCCGCATTTTGCCCAGCGCATCAAAGTGACGCACAGGATGATCACCGGCGGCCTGCCCTTCATCCTGGCGGAGACCTGCGCGCGCCTTGTCGAAAGCGGAATGGCGCACGAGATCCGCAAGGCAAGTGTCGAGGAACTCTCCCGGCGGGTCCGGCTCGCCCGCGAACAGTTGCAGGGCTTCGATTTCGAATCGCACCCGCACGCGCCCTTCCTCTGGCTGAAACTGCCGGAGCCCTGGATGTCGGGCACCTTCAAGAATGCCGCCTTCCGCGATGGAGTGCTCGTCGACGACGAGGACGAGTTCAAGGCGGCGCGGGGGGAGAGGCCCTATCATCGCGTTCGCGTCGGTTTCTCCTCGCCGAAGACAGGGCAGGAACTGATCTCGGGACTGATGATCCTGCGCCGGCTGCTGGAAAATGGCGGCTCCGCCTATGATGGCGAAATATGATGTGTTGCAAATACACGTCATAGTCTAAAAAATCATCTCGCCCGGGTCCTGCCGCTTTACCCATCGAACCGTCATGCTACCTCTTGTCATCCCCTCAGGTGAGGGAATCAAAGGACAGCATATGACGATCGACTTCGGAAAAGTCGCTCTGCTATTGTTGGGTATAGCGTCAGTGGCAACGGTGGCCGGCTCGGCAAGTGCAGGCGAGCAGATATTTGATGAATTACGCTTCGGCGCTTCGGCCTCGGTGCAATCGGGCAACTCCAGGGAAGACGGCGTCTTTCCCGAAATTACCGCTCTCTTCGATCCTTTCGGCTACGACACGGCGGTCGGCTGGCAGCAACAACTGTTGCATCCCCGCCTCCATCTCGGCACCTCGATCGGCACGTCGGGCGAAGCCACTCAGTTCTTCACCGGCTTCACCTGGACGGTCGATTTCAACGAGAAGCTCTTTGCCGAAGCCGGCTTCGGCGGCGTCATCCATACCGGCGATCTCGAGGGCAATGATGACGGCCCGGAACTCGGCTGTCGCGTCCTCTTCCACGAATATCTGGGCGCCGGCTATCGTTTCAACGCCCACTGGAATGTCATGGCCCAGTTCGCCCATTCCTCGCACGCCAATCTCTGCGACGGGCCGAACGACGGCATGACGCGCGCCGGCTTGCAGGTCGGCTACAAGTTCTGAGTGGTTGCTCTTTTGGATAGGTCTGCCCGCCCTCTGTTGACGGCGGGCATTTTCCTGTCGCGCGTCGCCGCTACATAAGCTAAAGACAGCGCAAAACGCGCCAGGGACTTTCCGCTCATGACCATTCCAAACACCATCCCGATCACGCCGGAACTCATCGCAAGCCATGGCCTGAAGCCGGACGAGTACCAGCGCATTCTGGATCTGATCGGCCGCGAACCGACGTTTACCGAGCTCGGCATCTTCTCGGCCATGTGGAACGAGCACTGCTCCTACAAATCCTCGAAGAAATGGTTGCGCACGCTGCCCACCAAGGGGCCGCGCGTCATCCAGGGCCCGGGCGAAAATGCCGGCGTGGTCGACATCGATGACGGCGATTGCGTCGTCTTCAAGATGGAGAGCCACAACCACCCCTCCTATATCGAGCCCTATCAGGGGGCTGCGACCGGCGTCGGTGGCATCCTGCGCGACGTCTTCACCATGGGCGCGCGCCCGATCGCCGCGATGAACGCGCTGCGCTTCGGGGAGCCGGATCATCCGAAGACCCGCCACCTCGTCTCCGGCGTCGTCTCCGGAGTCGGCGGCTACGGCAATTCCTTCGGCGTGCCGACGGTCGGCGGCGAGGTCGAGTTCGACGCTCGCTACAACGGCAACATCCTCGTCAACGCCTTTGCCGCCGGTATTGCGAAGTCCAACGCCATCTTCCTGTCCGAAGCCAAGGGCGTCGGTCTTCCGGTCGTCTATCTCGGCGCCAAGACCGGCCGTGACGGCGTCGGCGGTGCGACGATGGCGTCGGCCGAATTCGACGAATCGATCGACGAGAAGCGCCCGACCGTTCAGGTCGGCGACCCCTTCACCGAGAAGTGCCTGCTGGAAGCCTGCCTCGAGCTGATGAAGACCGGCGCCGTCATCGCCATCCAGGACATGGGTGCGGCCGGCCTCACCTGCTCGGCCGTCGAGATGGGCGCCAAGGGCGATCTCGGCATCCTGCTCGAACTTGACAAGGTGCCGGTCCGCGAAGAGAGGATGACGGCCTACGAGATGATGCTGTCGGAAAGCCAGGAGCGCATGCTCATGGTGCTGCAGCCGGAAAAGGAAGAGGAGGCCAAGGCGATCTTCGTCAAGTGGGGCCTCGATTTTGCCATCGTCGGCTGGACGACCGACGACCTTCGCTTCCGCGTCATGCACCAGGGCGAAGAAGTCGCCAACCTTCCGATCAAGGATCTCGGCGACCAGGCGCCGGAATATGATCGACCCTGGCGCGAATCCGGCAAGCATGCCCCGCTGCCCGCCAATCTCGTCGCCGCACCCGAAGATTACGGCCAGGCGCTGCTGCAACTCGTCGGCTCCGCCAACCAGTCGAGCCGCCGCTGGGTCTATGAGCAATACGACACGCTGATCCAGGGCAATTCGCTGCAGCTTCCGGGCGGCGATGCCGGCGTCGTGCGCGTCGACGGCCATCCCTCCAAGGCGCTCGCTTTCTCCTCCGACGTCACCCCGCGTTATGTCGAGGCAGACCCCTTCGAAGGCGGCAAGCAGGCGGTCGCCGAATGCTGGCGCAACATCACCGCGACAGGCGCCGAACCGCTTGCCGCCACCGACAATCTGAACTTCGGCAATCCCGAAAAGCCCGAGATCATGGGCCAGCTCGTTGAGGCGGTGAAGGGCATCGGCGAGGCCTGCCGCGCGCTGGATTTCCCGATCGTGTCAGGCAACGTCTCGCTTTACAACGAGACCAACGGCGTCGCCATTCTGCCGACCCCGACGATCGCAGGCGTCGGCCTGCTGCCGGACTGGCGCAAGATGGCTTGCATCGGCACTGCCAACGACGGCGACAAGGTGATCATGATCGGCGTCGACGGCAGCCATCTCGGCCAGTCCGTCTATGTGAGAGACGTGCTTTCCAGCCGCGAAGGTCCGGCACCGGAGGTGGATCTGTTTGCCGAGCGCCGCAATGGCGATTTCGTTCGCTCCGTCATCCGCAACGGCCAGGCGACCGCTTGCCACGACATCTCCTCGGGTGGCCTTGCCGTGGCGCTCGCCGAAATGGCGATGGCCTCGGGCAAAGGCCTGACGATCGATCTGAGCGAAGGCAAGGGTGCGCCGCATGCGCTGCTCTTCGGTGAGGATCAGGCGCGCTACGTCCTCACCTTGCCTGCCGATGTCGCCGATTTCGTCTGCGTCAATGCAGAAGGTGGCGGCGTTCCTTTCCGCCGTCTCGGCACGGTCGGAGGAACGGCGCTCGTCGTCGGCGATCTCATCTCGCTGCCGATTCAGCAATTGCGCGATGCCCATGAATCATGGTTCCCTGACTTCATGGAAGGCCGCGGCGAACTTGCCGCTGCGGAATGATGCGCAAGGAGTAACGATCATGGCCATGAAACCCGGCGATATCGAAGACATGATCAAGGCTGGGATTCCCGGTGCCAAAGTGACGATCCGCGATCTGGCGGGCGACGGCGATCACTACGCCGCCGAAGTCGTCGCCGAAGCCTTTCGCGGCAAGAGCCGCGTGCAACAGCACCAGATGGTCTACGAGGCGCTGAAGGGCAATATGGGCGGCGTGTTGCACGCGCTGGCGCTGCAGACCTCGGCGCCGGAATAGAGCCGACGCAATCCGGACGGACGATGCCCGGCCCTTAGCCGGCCATTCTCTTTTCGTCGGGATCGGCAAAGACCGAGGCCGGCATCGGCCCAGATGTCAAAAGTGTGAAGTCGAAGGGCGCCTGCAGATCAGGCCCAAGCACATATTGCCGGTGGACGCGCAACTGGTCCGTGCGGATCTTGCGGTAGTGCTCGCGCGTCAGCATCTGCTTGACGCGGATCAGGATCATCTTCGCCTGAGGCGCATCCGCATGGCCGGAGACGGCGACGACCGGCACCTTGTAAAAATTGATCGAATCCGTCAGGCACTGCACATCGAGCCAGGAAATCTCGGGACAGCGGGCGATCAGCCCGACACGGGCGCGAAGCAGCTTTGCCGATGACATGAGCGCACATTGCAGGATGGCGCTGCCGAGGGTGGCAAACACCACGCGCTTGCCTTTGAATATCTCCGGCTCTCTTTCCAGCAATATGCCGATGACATGGGCGGCGACGCTCGATCCCATGCTGTGCGAGGAAATCACATATTCGTCCGCCTCTTCGTCAAGCGCCTTGCGCACGCCAGCGGCCCGGTCTTCCAGCCAGTTGTTGAAATCGGCCCGGTCTATACGGCCGAGCGCCACGGCCATTTTCCAATCGGCAAAGAGATGCAGCGTATGGAAACGCTCGGAAAACGGCAGGAAGGCGAAGATGAAGAAACAAAGCGCCAGCGGCCCGCTCCAGAGCATGTGCCACGGCGAAAAGCTAAGAGCATAGGGCAGGATGGCGATCTGCGCCGTCAGCGCGATCGCCAGCGCGGTCAGCAGGAACGGGAAAAGGAAGAACAGGCCGAAGCGCCAGGCATGGCGGAAATAGCCCCGCATCCCGCCTTCGAGCATGATCTCGGCGCAGCTTCGGAAGCCCGCTATGATCTGGCTCAGCGTGTTGCCGGCACGCAGTCTGCGCACCAGTGCATCGTGATCGACCATATGGATCCGGCTCTTCGTCTGCCAGCCGGGGGATCCGGCCCCTGCCTCCGGCGCTGTGGCCTTCTCACCCGTCGTGACCACGAAACTGACCGGATCGCTCCTCCCGTCCGCTGCCCCTGTCTCAACCGAATAGCCCCAAACGGCTGCACTCTGCCTCGCCGAACGCTCGTAGCGCGCCCTGTGAGCAACGCCGTCAAGCGGCTCGAAGCCCGGGAAATGCAGGACGACCCGCTTCTCGATCAGTTTCATTCCGCTCTTCCGGCCGGGCAAATGGCCGGCATGTTGCTGCGATCCGGCTGCTGTGCCGCTGATATCGGCAAAAAAAGGCAGCTATGATCTCGAAGCCGTCTTGCTAACCGAACTCTTCCGGAATTCAATAGCATCCATGTCGATTCCACCACGAACGGAGGGGTTTTGTGGCCGACCTAGTCAAAGAATTGGTATCGGGCGTCGTCGACAGCGTGCTGAAGGAGATCCTGAAGAAAACCACCGGCCGCGCCACGACGAAGCGCAGGAGGCGTAAGACACGCCCCGCCGCGACGACCATAGCTGCGCGCAAGACGATCTCGGCCAAACCCAAGCCTCCCCGCAAACAAGTCAGCAAGCGCCGCACTGCCGCCGGCCGCAGCCGTCAACGCCGCAGTTGAGGTACAATGAAAATGTGAGCAGTTTTCGGACGAATTATGCTCCGGCAAAGTGCCGTCACACTCACGTTCTGGATCGACCTTCCGAGCGTCGCCAATACCCCGGCTCAAGATGCTGCGGCAACGCAAAAGCCGACGCTTCGCCTATCCCGCCTCCACAACGTCATTGAAGGCCCGAACCGATGAAACGCATTTTGAAAATCATTTTCGCGGCCATCGTCGCGATCTGTCTCATCGCCGTTGCCGGCGTATACGCCCTGTCGGAGATGCGTCTCTCCAGGACCTATGACGTCGCAGCGGCCGATTTCACCGTCAAAACGACGCTGTCTGCGGAAGAAGCCGAACGCCGCGCCCGTACGCTGATGTGCGGCGGCTGTCATCACGATGCCGGCAACGTGCTCATCGACGAGCCGGGCGTCGGCCGCATCGTGGCGCCGAACCTGACCCGCTTCGTGCCCATGTACAGCGATGCTGAACTCGTGCGCCTCATCCGCCACGGCATCAAGAAAGACGGCACCGGTGTCTTCATCATGCCGGCAAGCAACTTCGCCAATATCACCGATGACGACATGGCGGCGATCATTGCCTGGCTGCGCAGTCTGAAGCAGCTTCCCGACGCGGTGGTGGGAACGACGCAATGGGGACCGCTCGGGCGAATCGGCCTGGCGCTCGACAAAATCCCCTTCGAAGCCGATCTGGTGCCCGCCGTCATCACCCCTGCCGCCACGCGTCCGGCCGATATCGGCGAATATGCCTTCAGGACCGACTGCAGCCATTGCCACAATCTCGATACGGCAAAGCAGTCGGAAGCGTTCCTGGCACCGGCGCTTAAGCCCCTGGCGCAATCCTATTCGGCTGCCGACTTCAAGACGCTGCTGCGCACCGGCAAGGGTGTCGGCGGCCGCGATCTCGGCGTGATGACGCAGGTTTCACAATGGGATTTCAGCCACGTCACCGATACTGAAATCGAGCAGATTCAGATCTATCTCGCCCACCGACCGTAACGCGACGGCAACAACCCGGCAACGGCCTGCCCGAATTGGTCTTTTTTTGGTTCGGGCGGCTGGAATTCCTGCTGTCGCATGCTATTTAAAGGCAACGATTGAAACGGTGGGCCTTTAACCCGCCTGTTGAAAGGATTAGGTCCCATGAGCGGTATTCACGAATTCATCGACAACGAAATCAAGAGCAACGACGTCGTCCTCTTCATGAAGGGTACGCCGCAGTTTCCGCAGTGTGGTTTCTCCGGCCAGGTCGTGCAAATTCTCGATTACATCGGCGTCGACTACAAGAGCGTCAACGTGCTCGCCGATTCGGAAATCCGCCAGGGCATCAAGGAATACTCCAGCTGGCCGACAATCCCGCAGCTTTACATAAAGGGCGAGTTCGTCGGCGGCTGCGACATCGTCCGGGAAATGTTCCAGGCTGGTGAACTGCAGCAGCACCTCCAGGAAAACGGCATCGCGGTGCGCGCCGCCTCCTGACCGGTCACCGGGCGTCCGCCCGGTTTCCAAATCTGTATCTTGAGTCCGAGGCGCTGCGGCAAGCAGCGCCTTAGCCTGTTTATGGGAATTTCATTGTGACAGATTCATCACAAGCCGTGTCCGCGGGCCGCCTGCCCATGGGCAAGCGAGAATTTATCGCGCTCGCCGCCTTCCTGATGGCCGTCAACTCTCTGGCGATCGACATCATGCTGCCGGCCTTGCAGCAGATCGGCGCCAGCCTCGGCGTCGAGAGCGAAAATCACCGGCAATTCGTCGTCTCCACCTATCTGCTCGGCTTCGGCTGTGCCCAGCTGTTCTACGGGCCGCTCTCTGACCGTTTCGGTCGCCGCACGCCGCTTTTGATCGGTCTCGTCATCTATATCCTGTCCGCCATCAGTATCGTCTTCGTGCCGTCCTTTGCAGGGTTGCTCGCCCTGCGCTTCGTGCAGGGCGTCGGTTCGGCCGCAACCCGCGTCATCACTGTCTCCATCGTTCGCGATATCTATGGCGGCCGGCAGATGGCCGAAGTCATGTCGCTGATCATGATGGTCTTCATGATCGTACCGGTCATTGCGCCCGGCACCGGCCAGATCGTCATGTTCTTCGGCAACTGGCACCTGATCTTCCTCTTCATAGCTACCATGGCGACTGGTATTGCCGTCTGGGCCTATCTCCGCCTGCCGGAAACATTGCATCCCGCCAATGTCCGTCCCTTCACCGCCCGCTCGATCTTCGGCGCCTTCAAGCTGGTGCTGACCAATCGCGTCGCGCTCTGCTACACCATCGCCAGCACCTTCATCTTTGGCGCGCTGTTCGGCTTCATCAATTCGGCCCAGCAGGTCTATGTCGGCATTTACGATCTCGGCGTCTATTTCCCCTTCGCCTTCGCCGGCGTGGCGATCTTCATGTCGCTGTCGTCCTTCTTCAATTCGCGCTTTGTCGGCAAGCTCGGCATGCGCCGGCTGTCGCACGGCTCGCTCATCGGCTTCATCGCCATCAACGCCATCTGGCTGATCGTCCAGATGGCCAGCACTGAGCCGATGCCCTTCGCACTGTTCATCTCGTTCTTCGGCCTTGCCATGTTCCAGTTCGGCTGGATCGGGTCAAACTTCAATTCGCTCGCCATGGAGCCGCTCGGCCACGTCGCCGGTACCGCCTCCTCGGTCCTCGGATTCATGAGCACGGTCGGCGGCGCCCTCATCGGCGCCGGCATCGGCCAGGCCTTCGACGGCACCGCGCTGCCGATGGTCGCGGGTTATTTCTTTGTGTCGATCATTGGCCTTGTCTTTGTGCTGATCGCCGAGAAGGGCCGCCTCTTCCAACAGCAGAACCCGGCCGTCTGAACGGCCGGCCTCCCTCGCATTCGGAATCTCAATTAAATGACGCCGTCGCATAAACCGCACCAGGAAAACCAGGGCTCCGGCCGCATCGGCATGGGCTTTGGCGAATTCGTCGTCACCATCGCCATCATGACCGCCAGCGTCGCCATGGCAATCGACAGCATGCTGCCGGCTTTGCCCAATATCGGCAATTCTCTCGGCGTCACCAATACCAACGACGCGCAGCTGATCATCGGCGTGTTTTTCTTGGGATTCGGCGTCTCACAGATCTTCTTCGGCAGCCTTTCGGATACGTTCGGCCGCCGCAACATCCTGCTCGGCGGCCTCGCCTGCTATGTTGTCGGAATGTTTGCCGCCGCAGCAACCGGCAGCTTCGAAATGCTGCTCGTCATGCGCTTCATTCAGGGTGTGGGCGGTGCTGCTGTGCGCATAACGACCATGGCCATGGTACGCGACTGCTTCGGTGGCCGCGAAATGGCCCGCGTCATGTCCTATGTGATGATCGTCTTCATGATCGTGCCGATCGTTGCCCCCTCCGTCGGCCAGCTCATCATCCTCTATGCCAACTGGCACTGGATTTTCATCCTGCTCGGCATCATCGCCACCATCCTGTTCGTCTGGGCTCTCCTGCGGCTGAAGGAATCGCTGCCGCCGGAAGAACGGCTGCCGCTGTCGGTCGGCTCTGTCGTCGATGGCTTCAAGACCGTGCTCACAAACCGCATCACCTGCGGCTATATGATCGGCCTCACCATGTTCACCGGCGTCATCAGCGCTTATGTGATCTCGGTGCAGCAAGTGTTCGGCGAGGTCTATGGCCTTGGCGACTGGCTGCCGATCGCCTTTGCGGCCACCGCCGGCGGCATCGCCGTCGCCAATTTCGCCAACGGCTTCTTCGTGCGCACATTTGGCATGCGCCGCATCTCGCACGCTGCCCTGCTGATCTTCACGGCGCTGTCGGCCATCGGCTTTTTCCTCGCACTGGCCGGCAAGCCGGATTTCGCCGTCGCCTACGGCATCTTCTCCATCGTATTGATGATGTTTGCCGTGATCGCCACCAATTTCACCGCGATCAGCCTCGAGCCGATGGGCAATCTCGCCGGCACGGCAACCGCCATCACCGGCTTCGTTTCGACGACGGCCGGCGCCATCCTCGGCGGCCTGGTCGGCCAGATGTTCAACGGCACGGTGCAGCCGCTCTTCGGCGGCTTCGCGCTCTTCGGCACGGTGACGATCGCCGCCACCCTCTGGGCGGAAAATGGCAAGCTGTTCACCCACCCCGGCGACAGCACGCAGATCGATCCGGGTGCTGCTCATTTCTGAAATAGGAAGCGTCGCAAAAGACTGATTTTGCGACGCTCTGCGAACCTCAGGACGGTCGGGTTCGCCTTGCCACGGAAACGATTTTCGGTATGCCTTTTCAGAAGACACCAGAGCATGATGCCGAAAAGTGTGCGCGGTTTTCGGACGACATCTATTTAACCTAGAACAGGATTCAGATTTTAGGCCGAACAGGCCTAAAATCATCCTGTTCTAAGCAAGGACGAACGAAATGGCTGTTGCTCGCTCCGAATGGTTGCCCGCTATTCGCGAGATCGATCCAGCTATTGCTGTGTGTGCAATAGGCGACGTTCACGGACGTGCCGATCTTCTGGCGGAGATTCATTTCAGCATCGCCAGAGAAATTGACCTGATCTCGCCAGATGCCGCTCACTGTGTCCATTTGGGCGATCTGATCGATCGCGGCCCGGAAAGCTTGCGCGCCCTGAAGCTGGCAATGGAAGGCATCGCAGGCGTAGAGAGCCACACGCTCATTGGCAATCATGAATACCGCCTGCTTCAACTGCTCGAAATGCCGGACGCCGAAATGATGGAACGCTGGCTGAAAAATGGCGGCGCAGAGTTCTTCGAGGAATTGGGCGTCGATCCCAATGGTCGCTGGGAACAGCCGGTAGCAAAGCACTTGGGTAAGCAGCTTATGGAATGGCTACATTCTTTGCCTCTAAAGCTGCAGTTCGGAAAGCTGCTCTTTGTTCATGCAGGATTAGACCCCAACATATCTATAGAACGCCAGACCGCCGACACGCTCGCATGGATTCGCGAGCCCTGGCTGTCTTCGGAAGGGCCGTATGAAGATGGTCTGGCTGTCATTCACGGCCATACACCAGTCGCTGAGGCTGCTCTTGGCAACCAGCACAGAATCAATTTGGACACAGGCGCCTGTGAAACGGGCACACTCAGCGCGCTTCTAATCCATGGCAACAAAATGAAGCTTTTGCAGACCGGCAATTAATGGCTCTGTCATCGCGGACCCGATCTGTCGGGTTTCTATGCGTTCAAACCGTGAAGACCTCACGCCGCAGCACGTCCCATGAGGCCTTGTCGGGCGCAATCAGCAGCCCGCCATCGAGATGATGCGGCATGTAGGGCGAGCCGTCGAAGCGCGCCGCATAGGCGCCTGCTTCCAGCGAGATCAACGTGCCAGCAAGGTGATCCCAAGGCATCAGCTTGTTGTACATGAGGTAATGCACATGACCGCCGGCAAAGGTGCGGTATTCGTGGGCGGCGCAGCGGTAATTGGTGAGGAAGCGCACCTTGGCGAGGTTGGCGAGCACTTCGGCGCGCTTTTCCTTCGGCAAGTAGCCAGTCGAGGCCATGCCGACCATGTGCTCCAGTTCGACGGGCGCTGCGACCGACAGCCGCTCGGCGCCGCCATCAGGCCGCTGCAGCCAGGCACCGCCGCCCTTTTCCGCCATCACCCAGTCGTCTCCCATCGGATCATAGATGATGCCGGCAATCGTCTCGCCGCCGGCGATGACGGATGCCATGACGCCGAAGGCCGGGATGCCGGCGGCGAAATTGAAGGTGCCGTCGACCGGATCGACGACGATCGCGAGATCGGCATGTTCGAGGCTGCGGAGCAAATCAGGATCGGCCGCGACCGATTCTTCGCCGAGGAACAGCGCGCTCGGCCAGAGTTGCGCAGCTTCCGCCTTGATCATCCGTTCCGCCTGCTCATCGGCCTCGGTGACGAGATCGGTCGCCTCGCTCTTGGCTCGAACGTCTGCCTGGCCGAGCCGGCGAAAGCGCGGCAGGACCTCCGCCTTCGCCGCGCGCCGCAGCAGATCGGCAAGAACGGTCACGTCGACGGTCGAAGTCATGTCAAATCCTCACGCTCAGGTCTCTCAGGAGAAGCTTGAATCAGATGCCGACGATCTCGCGCCGGATGAGCTGCCAGCTCTCCCGGTCGGGCGCAGAGATGATGCCACCCGTCGTCTCGCCGGGGCGATAGGGCGTGCCGTCGAATTTCGCCGTATGGCCGCCGGCCTCCTGATGCGCGAGCACGCCGGCTAGGTGATCCCAGGGCATCAGCTTCGCATGGCCGATGAAATGCATCTTGCCGGAAGTGACCATCCAATATTCGTAGGCCGAGCAGTTGAAGGCGAAGGTCATGCGGATCTTCGCCATGTTGGCGCAGATACGGGCGCGATCCGGTTCGTCCATGTGGCTCCATGACAGGCCACCGACCATCTGGTTCAGGCTAGCAGGCTCGGCGACCTTCAGCTTTGTCGACTGCCCGTCCCGACGTTTCAGAAAGGCGCCTGCCCCCCTGATCGCGGTCACTGTGTCGCCGAGAACTGGATCGTGAATAATGCCGGCGACCGTTTCACCCCTGACGGTCACCGCCAACATGGTCCCGAAGACAGGAAGCCCGGCGGCGAAATTGAACGTCCCGTCGACAGGGTCGATGACGAAGGCGAGCTCGGCATCGGCAAGGGCCGGCACGACGGACCTGTCGGCGTCATAAGCCTCCTCGCCGACGATGAGTGCTGCGGGAAAGCGCTCTCTCAGCGCCGCGGTGATCCGCTGTTCGGCAAGCAGGTCAGCCTGCGTCACCAGATCGATTGCCGACGTCTTTTCCGAAACATCGGCAGCGTCGAGATTGCGGAAACGCGGCATGATTTCGGCGCGCGCCGCCTCCCTGACGCAATCGCCGAGAAAGAGAATATCCTGATCTGAAATAGTCATGCGAAATCCTGTCCGTCATATAATGAGCAGCCTGCTTAGCTGGCTTTTCATGAAGGATCGGTGACACCAAGGGTGGAAAAGTCGAAGAGTTTCGGGTCGAGCAGATGCGACGGGTTCACATGCGACAGCGCCCGCAGCATCGTATCCTTGCGGCCCGGCATCCGCCGCTCGATATCGGCGAGCATATCCTTCATCGCATTGCGCTGCAGCCCGTCCTGCGAACCGCAGAGATCGCAGGGAATGATCGGAAACTGCATGGCGACGGCGAATTTCGCGAGGTCGTCCTCCGCGGCATAGGCCAGCGGCCGCAGCACCATCAGATCGCCCTCGTCGTTCAGAAGCTTCGCCGGCATCGAGGCGAGCCGGCCGCCATGGAAGAAATTCATGAAGAAGGTTTCGAGAATGTCTTCGCGGTGGTGGCCGAGCACCAGCGCATCGCAACCCTCCTCCCGCGCGACGCGGTAGAGATTGCCGCGACGCAGCCGCGAACAGAGCGAACAATAGGTGGCGCCTTCAGGCACCTTCTCCTTCACGATCGAATAGGTATCCCGATACTCGATCCGGTGCTGAACGCCGATCTTGGTGAGATAATCCGGCAGCACGTGTTTGGGGAAGTTCGGCTGGCCCTGGTCGAGATTGCAGGCGATGAGTTCGACCGGCAGCAGCCCGCGCCATTTGAGATCGAGCAGCAGCGCCAGCAGCCCGTAGGAATCCTTGCCGCCGGAAAGGCCGACCAGCCAGCGCTTCTGGCCCTTCAGCATATCGAAATCGTCGAAGGCCTGGCGCACCTGCCGCAGCAGCCGCTTGCGCAGCTTGTTGAAAGAGACGGAACGCGGCGCATCGGCAAACAGCGCATGGCCGCTGCTGTCGGCTTCGCCACTCTCCAAATCATCGGCGATATTGGCTGCGATATTCATTGCTTCGTCCTACAGAAATTCCACACTTGCTCTACCAGAAACCCGCCTGGCAACACAGCGTCAATCGCCGAAAACCGACCAGCCGGTGCGCGCTGCGAGCATTTCCAACGCCGCGGCGCCGAGCTGCGAATTGCCGACCTTGTTCAGCCCCGGCGACCACACTGCGATCGAGGCAATGCCCGGCGCCACCGCGAAAATGCCGCCGCCGACGCCGCTCTTGCCGGGCAGGCCGACATGATAGGCGAAGTCACCCGAGCCATCGTAATGGCCGCAGGTCAGCATCAGCGCATTGATGCGACGCGCCCGCTTCGGCGAGACCACCGAATGGCCGGTCGTCGGATTGCTGCCGCGCGCCGCCAGGAACAGCCCGGCGCGGGCCAGCTGCTCGCAGCTCATCGACAAGGCGCATTGATGGAAATAAACGCCGAGCACGTGATCGACGGGATGGTCGAGATTGCGGTAGGCGCGCATGAAGTTGGCAAGCGCGAAATTGCGATATCCGGTCTGCGTTTCCGAGCGCGCCACCTTGTCGTCGATGGTGATTGACTCGTCATCGGCAAGATAGCGCACGAAACGCAGCAGCTCGCCGATTGCCTCGCGCGGCGCATGGCCGGCCATGACGACGTCGCTGACGGCGATGGCGCCGGCATTGATAAAGGGGTTGCGAGGGATGCCGCTCTCGTGTTCGAGTTGGACGATAGAGTTGAAAGCCGATCCGGAAGGTTCGCGCCCGACGCGCTTCCACAGCCCCTCGCCGACCTTGCCGAGCGCCAGGGTCAGCATGAAGACCTTCGATATGCTCTGGATCGAAAAGGCGATATCGGCATCGCCGACACGATAGACCCTGCCGTCGACGGTGACGATCGCCATGCCGAACTGCTTCGGGTCGACCTTGGCGAGCTCGGGAATATAGTCCGCGACCTTGCCCTCGCCGATCCGCGGCTGGATATCGGCGTAGATGCTATCGAGGGTCGCCTGCAAATCTGCCATTGCTTCTCTCCAGATCGCAAAAAAGCCGCTCGAAAGAGCGGCTTTCCGTATATCGACGCATGCTGTTGTCTCGCAATCGGTTTCGACTGCGAGACCAATGCATTAACGCGAATAGAATTCGACGACCAGGTGCGGTTCCATGACGACCGGGAACGGAACGTCGCTGAGAGTCGGGACGCGGCCGAAGGTTGCGACCATCTTATGGTGATCGACTTCGATGTAGTCGGGAACGTCGCGCTCGGCGAGGCTGACGGCTTCCAGAACGATTACCAGCTGCTTCGACTTTTCGCGAACCTCGATGACGTCGCCGGCCTTGCAACGGTAGGAACCGATGTTGACGCGCACGCCGTTGACCGAGACGTGGCCATGGTTGACGAACTGACGGGCAGCAAAGACCGTCGGAACGAACTTGGCGCGATAGACGATCGCGTCGAGGCGCGATTCCAAGAGGCCGATCAGGTTTTCAGAGGTGTCGCCCTTGCGGCGGTCGGCTTCGGCGAAGATCGCGCGGAACTGCTTTTCGCGCAGGTCACCGTAGTAGCCCTTGAGCTTCTGCTTGGCGCGCAGCTGCACACCGAAGTCCGAGAGCTTGCCCTTGCGGCGCTGGCCGTGCTGGCCCGGGCCGTACTCGCGGCGGTTCACGGGGGACTTCGGACGGCCCCAGATATTTTCGCCCATACGGCGGTCAATTTTGTACTTGGACGATTCGCGCTTGCTCATCGTATTTCCTTTCAAAGGCTTAAGACGGTTTGTTGCCAAACCGCACGAAGGAAACACGCCCTCCTCTGATCTCTGCCGAGATCCGACAGGATGTTCCGGTTAGCGAACAGGAACGATCCACGGGACATGTCAAATGAAACACCGGACATTGCTGCCCGGTGCTTGCGGCGGTCTTTAGAGGGCCGTCATGAAAATGTCAACAGCCCGAGATGCGATCACCGAACTTTGCGAATGCCACGTCTAGCGCTACATCCGTCGTGTTCCTCACAAACCGCTTCAGAACCTCGGCCAGTTCGATCAGGTCGCTTGCCCGTCCCATCCGGCAACGGGCTGGATTGCTTTTGCCATCTCGGACGTTTGAGCCCAGCCTGTTCGCTCATATAGCGGTCGTCCGGCCTTTGTCGTGTGCAGAATAGCATAGGTGATACCGCGCTGCCTGAATTCCCGATCTGCGGCATCCATGAGCAAGCCTGCTATGCCACGCCCCCGTTGCTCAGGATCGACAAACACGTTCAACACGTAGCCTCGATGATCGTCGCTCGGGTGGGATGGATGTGGCGGCCACTCGATAAGCATCAGGCCGACGCCTCCCACGGAACGTCCGTCATGCTCGGCGATGAAGCCGAAATATCGGCCGTCCTCCAGGCGCGGCTTGAGCCAATCTCGAAAGGCGGAATTCATCGCAGCGATCTCAGCCGCATCTCTGCCAGCTTCGGCAAACATCGCTTTGCGGTGACGGCATATGAGATCGAGGTCTTTCGGCAAAACAGGGCGCAGTTCGATCATTTGGCTTCCTTGCAATCTCTTCCTCAGCAGGGCATGGGCCGTTCGAAGGCATGCACCGCATCTGATCGGAACCTGACGCCTGCCCCTACTCCGCCGCCAGCGGCTGGTCGCCGGTATCTGGTGCGTTGGCGTCGCCCGGCGCCGTCTGGCAGTCCATGTCCGGGAAGGCGATGATGCGCTTGCCGGCAAAATCGGCATGCACGACCACGATGCCCTGCTCCTCGAAATAGCCGAGCAGGCGCCGCGCGCGGCGGGCGGAATGGGTGCCGTAGGCGCGGGCTATGCGGGCGTCCGACGGGCACGGCTCGCCGCGGACGGCGGCCTTGGCGAGCATCAGGAAAACGCCCTGCAGGTCGTCGGTGACACCTGAAGACAGCGACAGCGCCGTCGCCCAGGCATCGGTCGCGGCCGTTGCCGCATCGACGCCGGAACGCGAGATCGCCACACGCCGGCGGAAATCCGGCAGCGTGATCGGCGGTCCCGGCACCCGGCGCATGCGCAGCCTGACCAGAAAATCCTGGTAGAGCACCGAATCGGTGCGGAAGGCGGAGGTGGGATCGTCGAGGATTTCGGCAAGCACGCCGGCAAGGCGCTCCTCCCGCTCCTCGGCGGAGACTTCCACCTGACTCGCCCTCGCCTCGGCAGGTACCGCCGATGCCGCCGGCGTCGAGCGCGAGAGTTCGGCCAGAATATCGGTCGTCGGCCGCGGCACAGGCGGGGCGCGGCGCACCAGCGGGCGCTGGAATTCCTCCGGATCGGGCGTGAAGATCAGATCCTCGATATCCTGAGGCGCATCCGGCAGCGGCATCAGCTTCGGGCTGGAAGAGCGCGCCGAGGTCTCCACCGCGCCGATCTGGATCGGCAGCGGCCGGCGCGACAGCGCCGGTCCGAGAGCGACGAAATTGCCGCGCTTCAGGTCGCGGAACATCTCAGCCTGACGCCGGTCCATGCCGAGCAGGTCGGCAGCACGCGCCATGTCGATATCGAGAAAGGTGCGGCCCATCAGGAAGTTCGAGGCCTCGGCGGCGACGTTCTTGGCGAGCTTGGCAAGCCGCTGCGTCGCGATCACGCCGGCAAGACCGCGTTTACGCCCGCGGCACATCAGGTTGGTCATCGCGCCGAGTGACATCTTGCGCGCATCTTCCGAGACATCACCGCCGACCGACGGCGCAAACATCTGCGCCTCGTCGACCACGACGAGAACCGGATACCAGTATTCGCGATCGGCATCGAACATGCCGTTGAGGAAGGCGGCGGCGGCGCGCATCTGGTCTTCGAGATCGAGGCCTTCGAGCGTCAGCACGCAGGAAACGCGATGCTGGCGAATGCGGTTGGCGATGCCGGCAAGCTCCGCCTCTGTGCGCTCACCGTCGACGACGACATGGCCGAACCTATCGCTGAGGGTGACGAAATCACCCTCGGGATCGATGATGACCTGCTGCACCCATTGCGCCGACTGCTCGAGCAGGCGGCGCAGCAGATGCGACTTGCCCGATCCGGAATTGCCCTGCACGAGCAGACGGGTCGCCAGCAGCTCCTCGATATCGAGCGTCGCCGGGCTACCGGACGCCAATCCCATATCGATGCCAACCTGCAATGTATATCCTCGCGACGAAGAGACTCACATGAATGAACCGCCATTCTTCCGAAACGGCATCGCCCCGTCTATCAAAGAATGCATTGTCTTTCAGGACCGGATTTCACCAACCCACAGGACAATTCCCGGCATCATCCGAGAAGCTGATCCATCGCCGTGATCGTGCATCTCTTCGCGGCGCTACGCCCTCAAGCCGAAGCCCTGCATCAGCCGCCGTGTGGCGAAATCGGGATTGCCCGAGGTGAACACCGCGAAATCGACATTGTCGGGATGCACAGCGTCCGCGACCAGCGGCACCAGTGTACGGGCGCGCCGCGCGATCGCTTCGGCGGGGTCCAGCCAGTCGACCGGCCAGGGCGCAAGCCGGCGGAAAAGATTGGCCATGAAAGGATAGTGGGTACAAGCGAGTACGACGATATCGGTCTTCCGGCTGTCCTTCTCGACGAAGCATTGGTCGATTTCGGCAAGCACGGCCTCGTCGGAGACGGCATCACCGCGAATATAGGCCTCCGCCATGCGCGCAAGGTTCTCCGAGCCGACGAGCCGCACATGGCATTGCTGGGCGAAGGACTGGATGAGATCGCGCGTATAGGCGCGCTTCACCGTGCCCGGCGTGGCAAGCACCGAGACGAGGCCGGAGCGCGTACGCTCCGCCGCCGGCTTGATCGCCGGCACAGTGCCGACGAAGGTCATCTGGGGAAAGGCGGCGCGGAGATCGGCGCCGACCAGCGTGAAGGCGGTGTTGCAGGCGATGATGCAGACTTCGGGATCGTGTTCTTCGAGTAGCCGGCCGAAAAGTCCGATGATCCGTTCCTTCAGCGCCTGTTCCTCCCATCCGCCATAGGGAAAGCCGGCATCGTCGGCGACATAGATGAAGCCGCGTTCCGGCATCAACACACGCGCCTCGCGCAAGACGGTCAGCCCGCCGATGCCGGAATCGAAGACGAGGACGGGTTTCAACTCATGCGTCGGCGCTGTCATCGGGCGGTATTTCCTTGGCCGCTGTCGGGAACCGGCCGCCGCGCGGGCTCTTGCGCGAGAAGCGGTCGAGGGAGGAGATGACGCCGCGCAGCACGCTGATTTCCTGCTCCGTGAAGGCCCGGCGGGATAGAACGGCACGGAGATTGTCGACCATTTTCGGCTTTTTCCCGGCAGGGTGGAAATAACCGCGCGCATCGAGCGCCTCTTCCAGCTGGTCGAACAGGCCGAACAGCTGGTCCTTGGTCGAGGGCGTCTGCCCCATCGCCTGGAAGGGCACGGCGCCGAGATCCTCCATGCCGGACTTCATCCATTCATAGGACATCAGCAGCACCGCCTGGGCGATGTTCAGCGAGGCAAAGGCCGGATTGACGGGAAAGGTGACGATCTCGTCGGCAAGCGCCACCTCCTCGTTGGTCAGCCCCCAGCGCTCACGCCCGAAGAGGATGCCGGTGCCCTCACCGGCGCGAAATCTCGCCCGGAGCGTTTCGGCGGCGATGACAGGCGAACGCACCGGTTTGTAACCGTCGCGCTCGCGCGCCGTCGTCGCATAGACGAAATTGAGGTCGGCGACCGCCTGCTCCAGCGTATCGTAGACCTTGGTAGCCTCGATGACGTGATCGGCCTTGGAGGCGGTCGCCAAGGCTTTCTCGTTCGGCCAGCCGTCGCGCGGATTGACGAGGCGCAGTTCAGCAAGGCCGAAATTCGCCATGGCACGCGCCACCATGCCGATATTCTCGCCCATCTGCGGCTCGACCAGAATGATGGCCGGCCCTTCGGCCAGAAGTTGACGCTCGCTATTCGTGCCTGCCATGACCTTATCCCTGTTTCGAGCGCGCAATAACCTCGCCCGGGGCAAACGGCAAGACATCAGCCTGCGGATAGAGCCTTTCCAGCGCCGAACCGATCATTTCGAGCCCCAGTCTGGTGCCCTCGCGCGACAGCGGCAGATGCCGTCCTGTCGTCCGCGATGCCTTGCGCTCGATGAAGAAAGCGGTCGAGCCTTGCGCGGCCGCATCTTTCATCAGCGCCAGATCCGCCGCGATCAGCCTCATCAGCGCGTCGGCCTCGGCCGGCGCTGTGGAACTCTTCGCCAGGATGCGCGACCAATAAGTGCAGGAGAGGAAGATCGCCAGCGTCTGGCGGATCTGGCCCGGCCGCGTCACCACCGACCAGGACGAGCCGAGCGGCTTGGCGGCCACCGTCACGTCTCGGTAGGAGGCATCGATCTTCTGTGACAGGGCGATCAACTCGAAGCCGCTCTTGCCCTCACCGATCGCGTTCAGCAGGTCCTCCAGCGCCTGGAACCAGCGGGCAAGTGCCGCATCGAGCGCACCCCGCGTACGGGCCGGAAAGACCAGGAAGGCGACTGCCGTTCCGGCCACCGCCCCGATCATGGTCTCCCCGATGCGCAGCTGCAGCAGGTCGAGCGTCAACACGCCGGTCATGCCATAGACCAGGCAAAGCACGATCGAGATGAAGAAGGTCATCGTCGCGTAGGAAACCTGCAGGAAATAGAAGGCGAGGAAGATGCAGACGGCCGCAACCGGAATGGCGATCGCCAGCTGCCCCGAAATCAGCGTCGCCAGCACAAGGCCGATCGCGATGCCGAACACCGTGCCGAGCGAGCGCGACAGCGCCTTCATCGCCGTGTCGCCGCGCGAATTGGTGTTGGTGAAAACGAGGAAGGAGGAAAGCACCGCCCAGAACCAGCGCTCGCGCGACAAGAGCAGGCCGAAGCTCATGGCGATCGCCGATGCCAGCGTGATCTGCAACGCCGAGCGCAGAAGCGGATTGGCGAACGAAAAGTCGATCGGTTGGGGCTGCGCCATATCCTTGACGGCATCGATGCCGGAGAAGCCGGAGGCCTGTCCCTTGCCGATCGCCTGCGTCAATTGCCGCCGCGCCTCGCCGAGCCAGAGAAGCGCACGCACGGTTTCGCCCTGCGGCCGATCCACAGCGGCTTCGGTCATGCTCTCGTATCTTTCGAGTTCCGCCGTATCCGTCTCGATGACCGCATGGACGAGCGCGAAGGGCGGCGGACTCTGGAAGCTCAACACAATCGCACTCTCGGCGGCAAGATGCGCATCGAAGAGCCGGATCGCCAACTCGGCGGCTGGATCGGCGGCACCGTCGAAGACGCCGGCCGCTGGGCGGGGGATGAAGGTTTCGGCCATCAGCACCACTTCCTTCAGCCGGTCTTCCAGCTGGCGCAGCTCCTGCCGATCGACTTCTCCGATTTCGGCGCTGCCGGCAAGGGTGGCGAGCTTGAAGAGGATCTGGTTGATACGGCCCCTGACACTCTCGAGCGAGCGCAACAGATCGCGCTGCCAGTCGTCGGGTAGCAGCACCGCCCTCACCAGATGGCCGACGAGCACTGAGACGACCGGGCCGATCGCCACATCAGGCAGCTCGGCAAGAGAAGGCCGGAAATAGGACCCCATGAAATAGGAGGTGAAGGCGAACATGCCGATCGCAAAACCGCGCGGCCCGAACACGCGGCCGGCCGAGGCGAGCGCGATCACCACTAGGAAAACGAGATCGGAGAGAAAACGCCGATCCTCGAGGCCCGCCGCGATGGCGACGACGCCAACGCTTGCGACGCAACCGAAGAGCCGCGTCACCAGTTGGCGCGTATTGCCCTTGTCGCGAACCGCCACCCCGCCCTCGATCGACAGGACGATGCCAAGGCCGAAAGCTGCCGTCGGCAGCGGCAGGAGGAACATCTGGATGGCAAGGAGAATCAAAAAGGAGAAAACGATCGTCAGCGTCACCCGCGAGGCCATACGCAGACGCGAGAGCGCCGGATCGTTGGCAAGCAACCAGTCGCGGAACTGAAAACCGGAAAACAAATGCAAAAGCCCCTCATGCCGCCCAGGGATCAACAGATACCGCCGCAGGAGCGGAAATCAAACCGCCCGAGATCGAATCCCGATGCTTGCGAATGTCGCGCGCCTATTGGCCCTTGGCAATCAGCGCCATTGTCGTCTTGAGGGAATCGCGCGCCTGCGTTTCGATATTCTCGGTGACGATATCGTCGATGACGGGTTTGCTGCCTTCTTCGACCACGAGGAAATGAACAGTCGTATAGTCCTTGGCATCGGGCGCATCCGAGCAGGCGGATTTTCGGAAGCGCACGGTCACCTCGGCCACCCCGTTGACCGGCGGTGCCGCGACCATCGTCAGATCCTCCAGCGGGCAGGCATCCTGGCCATTGACGATGACGTCGTAGTCGAAGGGCGAAATGCCGTCGTCGTCGATGGCGGGAAACTGCGCCGCCGCCTGGTATTTCGCGACGAAATCGCGGCTGTAGAGATGGTCGAGCCGGCCCGCATCGAAGATGTCGGTCCAGTCGCTGTTGTTGTCGGCCCAGTTGCTCTTGGTCGCCTCCATGATCTCCTTCACGGGAGCAATCATGTCGGCGGCGTGACCGTTGCCGGAAAAAGCGATAAGGCTTGCGATAACAACGGCGATTGTCTTCATGGTCGAATATTCCGGGGGCAGCAGTTGGGCCGGAGACTAGCCGAAATCTGACACTTGGCAATGGCGGCAAAAACGCATTCCGAAACCGGTTGCAGCTTTGCGTTCCCGGTTCACAATGCTATAGCCCTCCTCATCACGTCACCCACCTGGGACCACGTCCCCATCCAAGCTCGAACGAGGCAGATACATGAACAAGATCAAGGTCGCCAATCCCGTCGCCGATCTCGATGGCGATGAAATGACGCGCATCATCTGGCAGCTCATCAAGGATAAGCTGATCCATCCGTACCTTGACCTCGACATCGACTATTTCGACCTCTCGGTCGAAAACCGCGACGCCACCAACGACCAGGTCACCGTCGACGCCGCCAACGCCATCAAGAAGTACGGCGTCGGCATCAAGTGCGCGACGATCACGCCGGACGAAGCCCGCGTCAAGGAATTCAACCTCAAGGAAATGTGGAAGAGCCCGAACGGCACGATCCGCAACATCCTCGGCGGCGTCATCTTCCGCGAGCCGATCATCTGCAAGAACGTGCCGCGCCTGGTTCCCGGCTGGACCAAGCCGATCGTCGTCGGCCGCCACGCCTTCGGCGACCAGTACCGCGCCACCGATTTCAAGTTCCCCGGCAAGGGCAAGCTGACGATCAAGTTCGTCGGCGAGGACGGCACGGTCATCGAGAAGGAAGTCTTCAACGCGCCGGGCGCCGGCGTTGCCATGGCCATGTACAACCTCGACGAATCGATCCGCGAATTCGCCCGTGCTTCGATGATGTACGGCCTGATGCGCAAGTGGCCGGTCTATCTGTCGACCAAGAACACCATCCTCAAGGCCTATGACGGCCGCTTCAAGGACATCTTCGAGGAAGTCTACGAGAGCGAATTCAAGGATCAGTTCAAGGAAGCCGGCATCACTTACGAACACCGCCTGATCGACGACATGGTCGCCTCGGCGCTCAAGTGGTCGGGCGGTTACGTCTGGGCCTGCAAGAACTATGACGGCGACGTCCAGTCCGACACCGTCGCTCAGGGCTTTGGCTCCCTCGGCCTAATGACCTCGGTTCTGCTGACGCCCGACGGCAAGACGGTCGAAGCCGAAGCCGCTCACGGCACGGTTACCCGCCACTACCGCCAGCACCAGAAGGGCCAGGAAACCTCGACGAACTCGATCGCCTCGATCTTCGCCTGGACCCGTGGCCTGGCGCATCGCGCCAAGCTCGACGACAATGCCGAGCTTGCCCGCTTCGCCGCGACGCTCGAAAAGGTTTGCGTCGACACCGTCGAATCCGGTTTCATGACCAAGGACCTGGCGCTGCTGATCGGCCCCGACCAGCCGTGGCTCTCGACCACTGCCTTCCTCGACAAGATCGACCAGAACCTGCAGAAGGCCATGGCGTAAGCCGGCCTTTCCGAGATAACATCGAAGCGGCGGGGATTTCCCCGCCGTTTTCATTTTGGGAGAATGAACCGATGACGGCCATCCTGCGACCGCTCGAATCCTCTGACCGCGCCGCTTGGGAACCCTTGTGGGAGGCCTATCAGCGCTTCTACGAAGTGGTCATCCCGCCCCAAACCACCGATCTCACCTGGGCTCGCTTCCACGATCCTGACGAACCGATGCATGCGCTGGGCGCCTTCGACGAAGACGGCCATCTTGTCGGCATCGTCCATGCCATCTTTCATCGCTCCTGCTGGCTGCCACAATGGACCTGCTATCTGCAGGATCTCTATGTCGACAACAGCTACCGCGGGCTCGGCACCGGTGCCGCATTGATCGAGGCCGTCGCCGATCTTGCCCGCGCAAACGGCGCAGGCCGGCTCTATTGGATGACGCACGAAACGAATGCAACGGCCCGCCGGCTCTACGACAGGATCGCCGAGCGCTCGGGTTTCATCCAGTACCGCAAGACGCTTTAAAGGCCTGGGGTTGCACAAGGGCCCCGCCGCACTATTGATTCCGGGGAACGGCAAGGCCGCAGAATAAACGGGAACATGAGGAGGATCTCATGACTGAAGATTTGGTATTCTATACGAACCCGATGTCGCGCGGCCGCATCGCGCGCTGGATGCTGGAGGAGATCGGCCAGCCCTATCGCACCGAACTCCTGACCTTCGGCGAGACCATGAAGGCGCCGGAATATCTCGCGGTCAATCCGATGGGCAAGGTGCCGGCAATCCGCCACGGCGATACCATCGTCACCGAATGCGCGGCGATCTGCGCCTATCTCGCCGAGACCTTCCCCGAAAAGGCCCTGGCGCCGAGGCCGGAGGAGCGCGCCCGCTATTACCGCTGGATGTTCTTTGCCGCCGGTCCGCTCGAATCGGCGGTGACGATGAAGGCGCTCGGCTTCGAAATTCCGAAGGAACGCCTGCGCATGGCCGGCTGCGGCGGTTTCGGCGATGTCATGAACACGCTTGAAATGGCGGTCTCGGGCTCGACCTATGTCGCCGGCGAGCGCTTCACCGCCGCCGACGTCTATGTCGGCGCCCATATCGGCTGGGGCCTTGGTTTCGGCAGCATCGAAAAGCGCCAGGCCTTCGTCGACTATTTCGGCCGCATCAGCGAGCGTGAGGCCTACAAGCCGCGAATGAGTTGGACAACGAGGCAGGCAAGACGATGCAGGCCGCTTGACCCTGAAACCGGCGCGGCTGCCAGACCGCGCCGGGGATATCTGCCGTCAGACAAGCGGCATGTGAATGTCCGTCAGAAGCTCGGTCGGCGGCACCTCGCGCGGATTGTTGAGATACTCCTCGAACATGACCCTGTCCTTCAACTGCCGACCGGATTTCGGCAGCCATTCTGCAAAGAGCCACTGATAAGACTTGGGCATATTGGCATAGGGACCCTTGTGGCGCAGCACCGCATAATCGCCGCCGTCGATCGTGCGCCGCTCGAACGGCGCCGCCGCCGGCACTTCGGCAGCGCCGGTGACGCAGGCGATCGAGCGCAGCTTTTCCTCCGGTACGATATCGGGATCGTCGAGATAGATGCCGATCATCCGCATCTCGGGCTTGGCGAGGCCGCGAGCGTAAAGCGTGCCGAACAGCGTCTCGAAGGCTTTGTCGATATGCATGTAGGAACCGGTATGAGGCACACCGATCATCTCGATCGGTCCGATCTCGCGTATGGTAACGTCTAACATGACTTTGGTCTTTCCGTTGGGTGAGGGTTCAAAGGCTGTGTGGCTTCCCTCTTTCCGATAGCGCGCCGGCGGCATGCCGTAGACCGACTTGAAGATACGATTGAAGGATTGGAGATTGGAATAGCCTGATCGCTTCGCAATTTCGCTGACGGCAAGCTCCGTGCGGACGATCTCGCCCGCCGCGTGATGCAGCCTGAGCCGCTTGACGGTGGCCGCCAGCGTCTCACCGTAGATCGCCCGGTAGATCCTGTGCCAGTGATAGCTCGACATGCAGGCGATCTCGGCAAGCCGCTCCATATCCAGCTCCTCGTCGAGGTGGTCGTGAATATAGGCCGAAACCCGTCTCAGACGGTTTTCATAAAGTGCCCATGCCGTTTCGCCATTCATGTCGGAACCTCGTGCAAATCGATCGGCTTGAGAGAACCATAACCCGATTTGACAAATCCTGCGGAGTTGCTGGCTCCGCAAGGCCAACGCCCAAGAGAGCCTCGCTGAGGCGCCCCGAAGGGGCCTCGAAGGACGAGACGGGTGCTCCTGCATCTCCCCAAACTCCTTTATTCCTGTGCTTGTCACAGGAATCCAGCCACGGCGCTTCCGCGCCGTGAATGAATCAGCACCCAAAGAGAGAAAGAGTCCTTCGCGCCCAACGACTTGGGCGCACTGGATCCCTGTGACGAGCACAGGAATAAGGGACGAGAGGCGACGTAATCGGCAGTTCAGCCGGCTAGTGCCACGGCAACCGCCTCGATCGCTTCGTCGGCCTTCGAGCCGTCGGGGCCGCCGGCCTGTGCCATGTCGGGGCGGCCGCCGCCACCCTTGCCGCCGAGGGCGGCCGAGGCGATGCGGACGAGATCGACGGCGCTGTAGCGCTGCACCAGATCCGGCGTTACCGCCACGACGGCACTTGCCTTGCCGTCGTCGGAAACGCCGATCAGCGTGACGACGCCCGATCCGATGCTGGTCTTGCCGTCATCGGCAAGACCTTTCAAATCCTTGGGATCGACGCCCGATATCGCCTTGCCGAGGAACTTGACGCCGGCAACCTCGCGCACGGCATCGGCCGAGCCGCCCTGCCCGCCGCCCATGGCGAGCTTGCGCTTGGCGTCAGCCAGTTCCTTTTCGAGCTTGCGGCGCTCGTCCATCAGCGCCTCGACGCGCGACAGCACTTCGCCGGGCTGCACCTTCAGCGACGTGGCGAGCGCCTTCACGCGTTCGTCCTGTTCGGCCAGATATTCGCGTGCCAACTCGCCGGTGACGGCCTCGATGCGACGGACGCCGGCGCCGACGGCGCTTTCGCCGAGAACGCGGATCAGGCCGATCTGGCCGGTGGCCCCGACATGCGTGCCGCCACAGAGTTCGATCGAATAGGGCTTGCCGGCCTTGACGCCGCGCACGCCCTCGCCCATCGCAACGACGCGGACCTCGTCGCCGTATTTCTCGCCGAACAGCGCCATCGCGCCTTCGGCGATCGCATCGTCGACGCTCATTAACCGCGTCGTAACCGGCGAATTCTGCAATACGATCTCGTTTGCCATGTCCTCGACGATCTTCAGTTCCTCGGCCGACATCGGCTTCGGATGCGAAACGTCGAAACGCAGGCGCTCGGGCGCGACCAGCGACCCCTTCTGCGCCACATGGGTGCCGAGCACTTCGCGCAGTGCCTCATGCAGCAGATGCGTTGCCGAGTGGTTGGCGCGCAGCCGCGACCGGCGGGCATGATCGACCGTCAGCACGACGGCATCGCCATCCTTGACCACGCCGTCGATGACAGTACCCTGATGCACGAACAGGCCTTCGCCCCTCTTCTGCGTATCTGAAATCTCGATCTTGCCGTGGTCGGACGAGATCACGCCGGTATCGCCCATCTGGCCGCCGGATTCGCCGTAGAACGGCGTCTGGCTGACGACGATCTGCACCTTGTCGCCGGCCTTGGCCTCGGCAGCGACGGCGCCGTGCTTGACGATTGCCTGCACGACGCCTTCAGCCGTTTCGGTGTCGTAGCCCAGGAATTCGGTTGCGCCGTGTTTTTCCCTAAGCTCGAACCAGACGGTTTCCGTCGCCTTCTCGCCGGAACCGGCCCAGTGCGAGCGGGCTTCGGCCTTCTGGCGCTGCATCGCATCGGTGAAGCCGGAGATGTCGACGCCGATCTCACGGGCACGCAGTGCATCCTGCGTCAGATCGAGCGGGAAGCCGTAGGTATCGTAGAGCTTGAAGGCGGTCTCACCATCCAGCATGTCGCCCTTGGAAAGATCCGTCGTCGCGTCCGACAGAAGCGACAGGCCGCGTTCCAGCGTCTTGCGGAAGCGGTTTTCCTCCAGCTTCAGCGTTTCCGAGATCAACGCCTCGGCGCGCACCAGTTCCGGATAGGCGCGGCCCATCTGCTGCACCAGCGTCGGCAGCAGCTTGTAGACCAGCGGTTCCTTGGCGCCGAGCAGCTGTGCATGGCGCATGGCGCGGCGCATGATGCGGCGCAGTACATAACCACGGCCCTCATTCGACGGAAGCACGCCATCGGCGATCAGGAAGGCCGAGGAACGTAGGTGGTCGGCGATGACGCGGTGGCTGGCGCTGCCTTCCGCCTTGACGCCCATCGTGTCCTCGATGGTGCCGATCAACGTGCGGAAGAGATCGGTGTCGAACACGCTCTGAACGCCCTGCAGAACGGCGGCCATACGCTCCAGCCCCATGCCCGTATCGATCGACGGGCGGGGCAGCGGGTTGCGAACGCCGGGTTCGGTCTGCTCGAACTGCATGAAGACGAGGTTCCAGAACTCCAGGAACCGGTCGCCATCTTCCTCCGGGGAGCCCGGAGGGCCGCCCCAAACATTCTCACCCTGGTCGATGAAGATTTCCGAGCACGGGCCGCAGGGGCCGGTATCGCCCATCTGCCAGAAATTGTCGGAGGTCGGGATGCGGATGATCTTGTCGTCGGAAAAGCCGGCGATCTTCTTCCACAGCGTCGCAGCTTCTTCGTCCTCGGAATAGACGGTCACCAGCAGGCGGTTCTTCGGAAGGTCGAAGCCTTCGGTGACGAGCTTCCAGGCAAGCTCGATCGCATTCTCCTTGAAATAGTCGCCGAAGGAGAAGTTGCCGAGCATCTCGAAGAAGGTCAGGTGGCGTGCAGTATAGCCGACATTGTCTAGGTCGTTGTGCTTGCCGCCGGCTCGCACGCATTTCTGCGAAGACGTCGCCGTTGAATAGGGACGCTTTTCGAGGCCGGTGAAGACGTTCTTGAACTGCACCATGCCGGCATTGGTGAACATAAGCGTCGGGTCGTTGCGCGGCACGAGCGGGCTCGACGGAACGATCTCGTGGCCGTTCTTCTTGAAATAGTCGAGGAAGGTCGACCGGATATCGTTCACGCCGCTCATGCTATGCCCTTCAATGCTGCCGGAGGCAGGTAAATACAAATCCATCGGCTTTTAACGTTCGCCTCCGCCACTGTCCAGCAGACAAACAAAGCCGGCCGCATTCTCATCAGGGAATGCGGCCGGCTTTGATGTTTAAAAGAACCGAGCGTGAAAATCACATTTCCGCGGCGGAGTCGCCATCATCCGGGTCCGGTCCGCCATTCTGCAGGAAGCGGTCGGCAATCAGGCCAGCATTCTGGCGCAGCGACAGTTCAATCTCGCGGGCGAGATCCGGATTGTCGCGCAGGAAAGTCTTGGCGTTTTCGCGGCCCTGGCCGAGGCGCTGGCTGTTATAGGAGAACCAGGCGCCCGACTTTTCGACGATGCCGGCCTTGACGCCGAGATCGACCAGTTCGCCGGTCTTGGAAACACCCTCGCCGTACATGATGTCGAACTCGACCTGCTTGAAGGGCGGCGCCATCTTGTTCTTGACGACCTTGACGCGGGTCTGGTTGCCGATCACCTCTTCGCGCTCCTTGACCGCGCCGATGCGCCGGATGTCGAGGCGCACGGAGGCATAGAATTTCAGCGCATTGCCGCCCGTCGTCGTTTCCGGCGAACCGAACATGACGCCGATCTTCATGCGGATCTGGTTGATGAAGATCACCATGGTGTTCGACTTCGAGATCGAAGCGGTGAGCTTGCGCAGCGCCTGGCTCATCAGTCGTGCCTGCAGGCCGGGAAGGCTGTCGCCCATCTCGCCTTCGATTTCGGCGCGCGGCGTCAGGGCAGCGACGGAATCGACGACGAGAACGTCGACGGCGCCGGAGCGCACCAGCGTATCGGTGATTTCGAGCGCCTGCTCGCCGGTATCGGGCTGCGAGATCAGCAGGTTCTGCAGGTCGACGCCAAGCTTGCGGGCATAGACGGGATCGAGCGCATGTTCGGCATCGACGAAGGCGCAGATGCCGCCCTTCTTCTGCGCTTCGGCAATCGTCTGCAGTGCCAGCGTCGTCTTACCGGAGCTTTCCGGTCCGTAGATTTCGATGATGCGGCCCCTCGGCAGGCCACCGACGCCGAGCGCAATATCGAGGCCAAGCGAGCCGGTCGAGATCGTCTCGATCTCGACAACATTCTCGTTGGAGCCGAGTTTCATGATCGAGCCCTTGCCGAACGACCGCTCTATCTGTGAGAGTGCCGCTTCAAGCGCCTTGCTTTTGTCCACCGATTTGTCCTCTACCAGCCGCAATGAATTCTGAGACATCCCATCCACCTTTAGGTTATTGAAGCCGCTCTAGCAATGTCGAGTTTGTACTCCATTTGTTCCATTCTCGCAATAGGCGATCAAACAGTTGAAAGAAAAAGGTAAAACGACACGTGTTCTGCATTTGTTTTATCGATAAAAAGCAACGGCTTAGGCCAGAAATGCCGATTCGGCCGCGGAAGGGCGCGCTGTATCGATTCGTCCTTCCGGCATCGGGAGAGGGGATCGGATGAAGAAAAAGATTCTTGTTCTCGGCGGCGCCCATATCGATCGGCGCGGCCGCATCTCCGGCGAGACGGCACCTGGCGCCAGCAATCCCGGCACATGGTTCGAGGAGCCGGGCGGCGGTGGCTTCAATGCGGCGCGTAACCTCTCAAGGCTCGGTTTTCAGGTGACGATGATCTCGCCGCGCGGCGGCGATCCGATGGGCGAGACGGTTGGAGAAGCTGCCGATTTCGCCGGCATCGACGACCGGCCCTTCGTCTTCCTCGACCGCAAGACGCCGAGCTACACGGCGATCATCGAGAAGGACGGCAATCTGGTGATCGCCCTTGCCGACATGGATCTTTACCGCTTCTTCGTGCCGCGGCGTCTCTCCATCCGCTGGGTGCGGGAGGCCTTCGCCGCGCATGATTTCATCCTCTTCGACGCCAACCTGCCGGAAGAGACGGTCGCGGCGATCGTCGCAAAGGCGCATTCGCTAGGCAAGCCCGTTGCGGCAATCGCCATCTCGCCGGCCAAGGTCGTCAGGCTGAAACCCTGCATCAGGAATATCGACTACCTGTTCCTGAATGAGGCTGAAGCCGCCGCCCTTGCCGGTGCACTGCCGGAAGACGCCGCCGGCTGGCCACCTTTGCTGAACGAGATCGGCATCCGGAACGCCGTCGTCACCCGCGGCCGGCGCGAACTCGTGGCGCTTTGCGAGGGCCGCGCCGTGACGCTGCAGCCGCCGATCGCCGACATCGTCGCCGATGTCACCGGTGCCGGGGATTCACTTGCGGCCGGCACGCTCGCCGCATTGATATCAGGCCTGCCGCTCGAAGAAGCTGTTCGCCACGGCACTGCAGCCGCCACGCTGACCGTGCAGTCGCGGCATGCCGTCAACGAAAATCTGACGCCCGATCTGCTGAATGAGGCGCTTGCTCTTGTTCCCAAGGTCAGAATTCTGCATTGAAGCGGCCAATTAAATAGTTGCGCATGATGTCGTCCGAAAACCGCTCGCACCTCGGCATCATGCTCTGTCGATCACAGGACAAGACCATGACCAAGCCCATCTCCCCTCTTCTGCCGATCGCCTATTCGAAGGAAGTCGCCAGCGCCAAGCAGCGCGGCGCGCCACTGGTGGCACTGGAATCGACGATCATCACCCACGGCATGCCCTATCCCGGCAACATCGAGATGGCCCGCAGCGTCGAGGCGATCATCCGCGAACAGGGTGCGGTGCCGGCAACGATCGCTGTCATTCACGGCTCGCTGCATATCGGCCTGGAAGCTGCGGAACTGGAGCAACTCGCCAAGGCGACGGAAGTGATGAAGGTGTCGCGCGCCGATCTCGCCTTCGCCATCGCCGAGCGCCGTACCGGCGCCACCACGGTCGCGGCGACAATGATTGCGGCGGCGCGCGCCGGCATCCGCGTCTTTGCCACAGGCGGTATCGGCGGCGTGCATCGCGGCGCCGAGGAAAGCTTCGATATATCAGCAGATCTCGAGGAACTCGCTCGCACCGGCGTCATCGTCGTCTGTGCCGGCGCCAAGGCGATTCTCGACATTCCGAAGACGCTGGAAGTGCTGGAAACCCGTGGCGTGCCTGTCGTCACCTATGAGAGCGAGGAATTCCCCGCCTTCTGGTCGCGCTCCTCGGGTATTCGCAGCCCGCTGTCGCTGAACAGCCCGGCCGCCATCGCCAATTTCCAGACGGTGCGCGAACAACTCGGCGTCGACGGCGGCATGCTCGTCGCTAACCCCGTGCCGGAGGCGGACGAGATTCCGAGCGAAGAGATGGAAATCTATATCGAGCGGGCGCTTGATAGCGCCGAACGCGACGAAGTGACCGGCAAGGCGGTCACACCCTATCTTCTGTCGACCATCTTCGACCTGACCGACGGCCAGAGCCTCAAGACCAATATTGCGTTGGTTGAGAATAATGCGCGGCTTGCGGCTGAGATTGCGGTGGCGCTGGGTGAATGAGAGGTGATGGGGCTGGGGCCAGCATGGCCTTCAAAACGGCCATGCCGTGTAAGCCCCCTCTGCCCTGCCGGGCATCTCCCCCACAGGTGGGCTAGGGCATATACATATCTCGCAAAGCCCATCCATCGGCGACGGCTCGAAAGTATTTGAGGCCGTTGAAGAAGGTGATTGGGCCCGGCGGCTTGGCCGAGGCGTAGCCGTTCCAGCCGCCGAGCTTGGCGATGATCCAGGCGGCCCAAGCCAGCGAGGCCTTAGAGTGGGGATTGGACTGCAGCTTGGTTGTGCCCTTGAAACGGCTTTCGAGGGCGGCGAGGGTATCGATCTCGGCTGCCGTGAAGGTCAGGCTTGCCGGCTGGTGATCGCCGCCGCTGCGGGCTTGGACGAGATGGAGGACGATTGCTGCGGCCTTGGCGGCGATGGCGACGAGCTTTTCCAGCCGTGCCGCCAGATGCAACTGGCTGTCCTCGATCTTGAAGCCTTGGTTCTTCATCACCCGAAAGAACTGCTCGATCATCCAGCGCTGCTTGTACCAGGCGACGATCTGCCAGGCATCGGCCGGGCTGCTGAGCCAATGGGTGGTCAGGAGCAGCCAGTGCAAGGGCTCGACACCGTCGGGGGCGGCCGGTTCAACGATCTCGACCCAGCTCAGCCTGACGCCATCGGGCAGGCTAGGCCTCGCGCAGGTTTTGCGGCCGCCGGATCGTCGCTTCGCCGAAGCGCAGGCACACCGTCGCCTGCCGCGCCGGACGGTCGGCGCGCTCGCGCAGATCAATCGTCTGAGTATCGCAAAACGCCACCGTTTCGACCGCGCGGCGCAGTTTGGAACCGTCGATGAGCGCATGGTCATGCATGACGCGCGACAAAAGATCGAAGCGCCGATCGGGCAGGCGCGCCCACATGATGAAGAAGTCACCCTCCCGGTCGGCGATCGCCGTGACCCGGGCCGCACGCGAAAGCACCAGTTTGGCCGCCTCTGCCGTCTCCACCCAGCGCCGCGATTCCTTTTCGTTCAACGGCCGCTCGGCATGCGGCGTAAGCTCTTTGCTACCCCGCGTCCAGACCCGGCCGCCCACCAGGCCAAGGCAGCTGCCGGTGTCGGCATCGAGCGCCAGCATCGGATGCAGCAAAAGGCCAAAGCAATTGCCTTTTTTGATCTTGCCCAATTCCCGCCGGCTGTCCGGCGTCGTCGCAAACTTGATCTCGCTGGTGTCCTGCAGCGCCAGCACGTGGCGACCCTCAACCGCAGACCGGGTCTCCTGGCTCCAGCCGGCAATGATCTCTTCCACGCTCACCGCACTGTTGTTGAGAAAACGCCCGAACCGGATCTCCTGCGAATGGTTGCCCTCGGCCAACTGGCGAAGGCAAACCGTCTCGCGCAGCACAATGCGACGGAGCAGCACCGCCCCCCTTTATCGAGACGACGATCTCCAAACCGGCCCAACGAAAAATCATGCCCTACATCCATCGGCGACGCTCCCAAATCAAAACGTCGCCAAAACAATCATACAGCCCGCAGTAAAGGAATCCGACCCCCGCAAACCGAGTCAATCCGTCGCACCGACTTATGTATATGCCCTAGCACAGGTGGGGAGATGACAAGCGGCGAGATCTTCGCATCACATCAACGTCTCGCCGAGCTGCAATGAATATTTGATTGGGGAAGCCGGTGCGCCCCAGCCGATCTCCCCACCTGTGGGGATGCCTGGCAGGGCAGAGGGGGGTGCGGCACAGCACAAATCTTCCCCGCTGACAAGCCTCCCCTCACCCATCCAACGTCTCCTTGACCACAACAGCTAGCTGCTTCAGTGAAAACGGCTTCGGCAAAAATCCGAATTTCGCCTCCGGCGGCAGGTTGCGGGCGAAGGCATCTTCGGCATAACCCGAGACGAAGATGAACTTCATGTCGGGATAGGTTTTGCGCAGTTCGCGCAGCAGCGTCGGGCCGTCCATTTCGGGCATGACCACGTCGGAAACGACGATATCGACCTTGCCGTCAAGTTCTTCCAAGATGGCCAGCGCCTCGACGCCCGAGCCCGCCTCGTGCACGGTATAGCCGCGCGTTTCCAGCATGCGTTTGCCGCCGCGGCGCACCGCCTCCTCGTCCTCGACGAGAAGAATGACGGCCGATCCCGTCAGGTCTTCCGGCTGCTGCGGCGACACCGGCAGCGGCACCACTTCAGCCCCGGCGATGGCGCCGTCGATCGAACCCGCTTCTGCGGCCACTGCCGGCTCTGGGATGTGGCGCGGCAGGAAGACGCGGAAGGTCGTGCCCTTGCCGACTTCGGATTCCGGCTGGATATAGCCCCCCGACTGTTTGACGATGCCGTAGACCATGGCGAGGCCAAGTCCCGTGCCCTTGCCGACATCCTTGGTGGTGAAGAAGGGCTCGAAGATCTTGTCCATGATTTCGGGCGCGATACCGGTGCCGTTATCGGCGACTTCGACCAGCACCATGTCCTCGGCCGGCATATAGGAGTAATTGAAGGCCGAGACCTCGGCGGCGGTCAGATTGCGGGTGCGCAGTGTCAACGTGCCGCCGTCGGGCATCGCGTCGCGGGCATTGACGCAGAGGTTGATCAGCACTTGCTCGAACTGCGAAAGGTCAGTTTTGACCGGCCAGAGGTCGCGGCCATATTGCACGTCGAGCTTGACATTGGTGCCGGAAAGCAGCCGATCGACCAGCATGCGCAGGTCGCCGACAACATCGGTGAGGTTCAGCACCGAGGGCCGCATCGTCTGCTTGCGCGAGAAGGCGAGCAGCTGGCGCACCAGCACGGCGGCGCGGTTGGCGTTGCGCTTGATCTCTATCAGGTCTGCAAAGCTGGCATCGGCCGGCCGCGCCTGCAGCAACAGGTGGTCGGCGGAAAGCAGGATCGCCGTCAGCACGTTGTTGAAATCATGCGCGATGCCGCCGGCAAGCGTTCCCACAGCATTCATCTTCTGCGTCTGCGCCATCTGCGCTTCCAGCGCCTTCTGCTCGGTCACCTCGACGGCATAGACGATCGCCGCCTCCTCGGGCGCCTCGTCGCTCTGGTCGATGACGGCATTGACATAGAAGCGGAAATAGCGCGCCTCGTCGGTCGGCGTGCGGGTGTCGAGGGGCGCGATGTCGCCCTGCCGGTCCTTGGCCGCCGCCAGCGCCGCGGCCAGCTGCGGCCGGTCGCTCTCCTGCACGATGGTCTCAAGATGCGGCGCCTTTTCGAGATCGTCGCGCGAGACGACGCCGGAGAACATTTTCAGGAACGGCGCATTGGTCCGCAAGATGCGCCCGTTGCCGTCGACCGAGGCGATAGCCATCGGCGTATTGTTGAAGAAGCGCGTGAAGCGCATGGCGGCGGCCGAAGCGGACTGGCCGCCGGCATCGCTCTTTTCACGCGCCAATACGATCGTCCGGCTTTCGCCGGGCGCACCGTCGCGCATCGAGGTGACGCTATGGATGATCTGCACCGGCAGGCTCTGGCCGTTGCTCTTGCGCAGGTCGAGATCGAGCGTCACGGTCTTCTTGAGACCCGGTTCGGCCTGCACCGACTGGATCAGCGCCAGTCCCTCGCCCGCCACGACGTCGCCGATCGTCATCGAGCCCGGTACGAATTTGGTGAGGTCAAGGCCCAGCCATTCGGCAAGCGTCGCATTCAGGTAGAAGATCTCACCCTTCCTGCCGGCGGAAAAGAAGCCGGCCGGCGCATGGTCGAGATAGTCGATCGCGTTCTGCAATTCCTTGAAGAAGCGCTCCTGGTCGTCGCGCTCAGTGGTGATGTCGGTGATCTGCCAGATCTGCAGCGGCTTGCCGCCGTTCTCCTCCGGCTGCAGCAGCCGCGCCTTCAGCCGATACCAATGCGCGCCGGAGCTGTTGCTGCCAGGCCCGACGGCGCGCAGCAAGCGAAATTCCTCCCGGCCCTCCTTGCCCTCGCGCAGGCCGTTGACCAGCCTATAGAGCGCCTCGTTGGATTCGCGGTGGCGCGACAGCAGCGTCTCCAGCGTCTGCACCTCGGTCGCCTTGCGCGCGCCGGTCAGCGCGCCATAGGCGGCATTGGCATAGATGATCCGGCCCTTTTCGTCGGTGATCAGCGTTCCGTCGGGATGGCTGTTGAGGAAGGCGCGCGCCAGGCTGTCGGACTGGCGCTGCGGCATCACCTCGATGAAGCCGATGACCGAGGATACCAGGAAGAAGATGCCGACCATGGCGAGCACGCCGAGACCGCCAAGCACGACCTCGTTGTCGAGCGATTTCTTGAAGAAGATGAAGGCGCCGGCCGCCGCGATCAGCACGAGCGCCAGCAGAAGAATGCGCAAGACCGTGCCAGAACGCCCCCCACGATCCACAAGCGGTGCGTTATAGTCGTCGGCCTGACGCGGTTTCGTCATATATTCCTCACATAAGCCCTCCTGCTTCGTAGCACGAACACGAAGCAGGAATCAGGCACTCTCTACCTTCTTAGCAATTTGCCGCGTCGGCAAAAACACCGCTAGCCGGCAAGACTGCTTGAATTCACAGGCAACAGCGCCATCTGCCCCGAAAGCGCAGCGCAGCCGCCCGGATGCAAGGTCGCCGGGTACCAAGCAGCGGAACACGAAATCGCGTTCTCCCGTGACTGGACAGCACCGGCGGCCCTTGCCTAAGGAACGGAAAAGTCGTCAATATGTGCCGAATGCGAAATGGAGTGAGTGACTATGTTGGATGATGTTGTCGGAGCTTATGGCAGCCGTTTCCTGCTTGCGGCCGGTGGCGTCGGTCTGGCGCTTCTCCTGCTCATCCTCGTGCTCTGGGTGATCCGCAGCCGGGCGCCCTCGCCCTTCGTGCGCGGCGGCCGCAACCGCCAGCCCCGCCTGCAGGTGCTGGATGCCGCAGCCGTCGATGCCCGTCGCCGGCTGGTGCTGGTGCGCCGGGACGACGTCGAGCACCTGATCATGATCGGCGGCCCGAGCGATATCGTCATCGAAAGCCGCATCCTGCCGGCAGCGGCCGAACAGCCGGACAGCGCCAGCCGCCCGCAACCCGTCGAGCAGCGGCCGATATCCGTCGCGCCGCCGGAAATGCCACAGGAAACGCCACCGGTTTCGCCACCGCGCCCGCCGGTCGCAGCCCGCGTCGAGCCCGCCGCCGAGCCCTCTTTCGCTGCGCCGGCTTCGCCAGAGCCGCGCCCGCGCCCAGAGCCGTCGACCCAACCGTCGACCCGACCGCCAGTCCAGCCGGCCGTGGCACCGCCGGTGGTCACGAGCCCTCTTCCGGCAGAGCCGGTGACTGCTCCGCTGTCGGCCGAACGCGACAATCCTCTGCGTGCTGCCCCGCCCCAGCCACGCCCGCTGGAGCGTCCCGCCGCTCCCCCAGCGGCGCAGCCCGCACCGTTCCACGATACCTCAAGTGCCGCCGAGATCCTCGAAGCCGCCCGTCAGCGCGTGCTGCCGCAGCACCGCATCGAACCCGAGGTCTCCGCCCCGCCTGTCCAGGAGATGCCGGCGGCCGCACGCGCCGCACCTGGTAGCGCCGAAGACGATTCGGCTGCGCAGTCGGCAGCAGCGAGCCGTCTTGATTTCCAGCGGGTGCTGGAACAGGAAATGTCGAACAATCTGACGGCTGAACGCATCGTGCCGGCGCCGGCAAACCAGGCGCCCCGGCCCGGAGCGCCGCAACCCGCAAACCTGCCGCGCCGCGATCCGGAAATGGCCCCGATCACCGGTGCCGATACCGATCTGCAAAAGGAAGTCGCCCGCATCTTCGGTGAGATGAGCGTCAACCGCGACAAGTGAGCGGAAACGCAGTCCGGCTTCAAGTTGCATAAAAGCCGCAATGCAGCGACTTTCAGTTCCCGATGTGTCAGGGGGCTCCATCTTGTGCTGATAATTTGTTATCGCTTCGGTTGAAGAGCATTGGCGCGTCGAGGTCATACTTTGCCTAAGTAAATACCGGTCTCACTCCAGTTTCACCCGCACTGCCGGACAGCGACACGCTGACGGCGTATGAACACGTTCATCGGGTGGTGGCGAGAGACCGGTTTGGCATTGTTGACATGTGCCGCAGCTCCGCTGTCTCAGCTCTTTCGCCGCCCAGAACATCGCCACACCGCGCCCGCGAGGGCTTTCTCACGCATCATCCTGGTGGACTTCCGAACGGAAGACCAACACGATATGTGCAATACCCTTCGGGTCCGATGGACCATTCTACCGAAAACAGCGCCCCAGCCCTGGATTGTATGCAGTGGCTGCGGAGGCCCCAGAGCTTTCCGATGCAGTGACAAGATCCGGCTCAACGCCAATGGCCGCAAGCTCGATGCCTGGCTTATCTACAAATGCTCGACCTGCGAAAAGACGTGGAACCGTCCGATCTTCGAGCGCCGGAATGTTCGCGATATCGATCCCGCAGTCTTCGAGGCATTGCAGTCCAACGATCCGGATTGGATCCGGGCAGAAGCGTTCAACCTCGAAGCTCTCAGGCGCAAGTCGCAACGCGTCGACGAGTTTGCCGAATTTGAAATCGCAAAAGAGATGCAGCAGGACATTGCCAATTGGACGAGACTGGAAATCGAACTGATGGTCCCGTTTCCATCAAGCACGCGCCTCGACCGCCTGCTGGCGTCCGAGTTGCAAGTTTCACGCACCCGGCTACAAGCTCTTCACGATGGTGGCATGCTACGGACGGATTCGAATCGAGCCGACGTTTTGCGGCGGCGGATCAAGAACGGCACCAAGCTTGCAGTCGACGTCACCGCCGAGACCGGCCGGGAGCAATGGTGGAGGTCTGTGGCGACCGGAAGCGCACCGTAATTGTAAAAGGCGCCGCGATCAGATCGCGGCGCCTATTCTGCTCTCATGCCTGCATGAAAACTCTCATTCGTCGCGATAGACTTTTTCGCGGCGTTCGTGACGCTCCTGCGCCTCGATCGACAGTGTCGCGATCGGGCGGGCGTCGAGGCGCTTGAGGCCGATCGGTTCGCCGGTTTCCTCGCAATAGCCGTAGGTGCCGTCTTCGATGCGCTGCAGTGCCGCATCGATTTTGGAAATCAGCTTTCTCTGCCGGTCACGGGCGCGAAGTTCGATCGCCCGATCTGTTTCCGACGACGCTCGGTCAGCGAGATCAGGATGATTTGCGCTTTCCTCGGCCAGATGGTCGAGTGTCTCGCGCGCTTCTCTAAGGATATCATTTCTCCATGAAACCAGCTTGGCCCTGAAATAGGCACGCTGGTTTACGTTCATGAACTCTTCCTCTTCCGAGGGAACGTAATTGCTAAGATCGATCTTCTCACTCAACGCGATTCTCCTGAAGAACATCTCATCTGGCGGGGTGTATATCCCAAGCGCTAGCCGCGATTCAAGCCAAATACGACAGGTAAACAGATTTTTAAATCTGTCACAGTTTTCGGCTAACAGACTATTTTCTCATCATTATTCCGGCCTGCGTTTTTTGCTTCGCCTTCAAAACGCCGTGTTATCGGCCGCGTTTTGGGCAGCTGGAGCAGCGCTGACGGTTGACGCCGGCCGATTGCAACCGCTACTGAAAAGGCCCGCTGGATCTTGGATTTGCCCATGACCGTACCCCTGCCTCCGCCCAACCGCGTCTATCTGCTGCGTCACGCCGAGGCCGCCGGGGCCGAACCCGGGCAGCGCGATTTCGACCGGCCGCTCAACGAAAAGGGCTTCGGCGATGCCGAAATCATCGCCGATAAGACCGCCGACAAGGGCTACCGTCCCGATCTTCTGATCAGTTCTACGGCGCTGCGCTGCCGCGATACCGCCGATGCGGTGTACCGGGCGATGGGCCTTACGCTCGAAGTTCGTTATGTCGACGCGCTCTATAACGCCACGGTCGACAACTATCTCGAGATCATCGATTCGCAGGACGAGGCTGCTGTCATGCTGGTCGGCCACAATCCGACAATGGAGCAGGCGCTGGAGGCGCTGATCGGTCACGAGGCTATGGCAGGCGCCCTTCCCGGCGGCTTCCCGACGGCAGGCCTTGCCGTCGTCGATTACGACGCTTCCGCCGCAGTCTGGCGCCTCATCGATTTCGTGGTCGTCTGAAGACTTTCGCGCCGCTTCTTTCGCGGGCGGCGCACCCTTCCTATATTGCCGTCAGTTACCAACCGGAATTGCGCCTTGCCGCCACGACTGACATCCTTTGCCGATGACGCCCGCATCGCCTTCGATAATCTCGCCGACCGGGCGAGCGGCCTCGTCAATCCGACCGTGCGGCTCGGCGTTACCGGGCTCTCCCGCTCCGGCAAGACGGTCTTCATCTCCTCATTGGTTCACAATCTGCTGCATGGCGGCCGACTACCGCTGTTCGAGCCGGTCCAATCCGGCCGCGTCTCGGCGGTGCGGCTGGAACCGCAGCCGGATGATGCCGTGCCGCGCTTCCAGTACGAGGACCATATCCGCGCGCTGGTGAAGGACCGTATCTGGCCGGATTCGACCCGCGCCATCTCCGAGTTGCGCATCACGCTGGATTATCAGAGCGCCAGCGGCTGGAACCGGTTGTTTTCGCCCGGCCGCCTGTCGATCGATATCGTCGATTATCCCGGCGAATGGTTGCTCGACCTGCCGCTGCTCGGCAAGAATTACCGCACCTTCAGCGAGGAAACGTTGGCACTTGCCGAAACCGGCGTCCGCTCCGAGCTGTCGCGCCCATGGCTGGCGCTGACGCGCGCCACTGACATCCATGCCGGCGCCGACGAGATGATCGCCCGCGACCTCGCCGCCGCTTTTGCCGATTACCTCAAAGCCTGCAAGGCCGACGAACGCTCGCTTTCCACCCTGCCGCCTGGCCGCCTGCTCCTGCCCGGCGATCTCGACGGCTCGCCGGCATTGACCTTTGCACCGCTGGCTCTGCCGCCGGACGGGCGCCCTGGCCGCGGCTCGCTCTGGACAATGATGGAGCGGCGCTACGAGGCCTATAAATCCATCGTCGTCAAACCCTTCTTCCGCGAGCATTTCGCCCGCCTCGACCGCCAGATCGTCCTGGTCGATGCGCTGCAGGCGATGAACCGCGGCCCCGAAGCCGTGCAGGATTTGGAGCGCGCGCTGACCGACGTGCTTGCCTGCTTCCGCCCCGGCACCAATTCGCTGCTCTCATCCCTGCTCGGGCGGCGCATCGACCGCGTACTGGTTGCCGCCACCAAGGCCGATCATCTCCACCATGAAAGCCACGACCGGCTCGACGCGCTGACCCGCCGCCTGGTGGACCGCGCCATCGACCGCATCGGCATCGCCGGCGCCGGCATCGACGTCATGGCGCTTGCCTCCGTGCGGGCCACCCGCGAGGCGACCGTCAAGCGTGACGGCCATGAACTGCCGGTCATCGTCGGTACGCCGATGGAGGGCCAAGCCATTGCCGGCGAGCGCTTTGACGGCCAGAGAAAGACCGCGATCTTTCCCGGCGACCTGCCGGAGGATCCGGAAAGCCTGTTCGACCTCACCGCCTCGCGTGTAACCGGTGTGCAACTGCCCGATGTCAATGTCGTCAGGTTCCGCCCGCCGCATCTTGAGGAAACCGGCGGCGGCATCAAGCTGTCGGTGCCGCATATTCGCCTCGACCGTGCCATGCAGTTTCTGTTCGGAGACCGTCTCGCATGAGCAAGCCCCCGTCCGATCCGCCGCGCCGCGCGCCCGCCGCCTTCAGCTATGAGGACGAAGCCACCGAGCGGCGTGACAACGGCCGGCAAGGAGGTGAGCGGCGCAAGCCGGAAAGCTTCTCGGAGCATATCGTCGTGACGCCTGATGAGGACGATCCCTTCCTCAATCCCGACAAGGATCTGAGCGCGGTCCCCGTTGCAGCGCCGCGCAAGCGGCGGACCTCCTTCGGCAAGATTGCCGCCGGCGCCTTCGGCATCCTGCTGTCGCTCGCCATCGGCCTCTGGACCGATAGCCTGATCCGCGATCTCTTCACCCGCGCCGACTGGCTGGGCTATGCGGCCCTTGCCGTGCTGGCGGTCGGCATTCTCGCCGTACTCGCCCTCGCCATCCGCGAAACCATCGGCATGATGCGCCTTGCCGCCGTCCAGAAGATCAAGGCCGAGGCCGAGGCGGCGATCCTCGAGACTCGGCCGGCCAAGGCGCGCGCCGTCGTCGCCCAACTGACTGCGCTGCTCTCGGCAAATCCCGAGACGTCAAAGGGCCGTGCGACGCTGAAGGCGACCGAGGGCGAGGTCATCGATCCCCCGCATCTGATCGCGCTGGCCGAACGCGAACTGCTCGCTCCGCTCGACCGCAAGGCCCGCGCCCTGATCGTCAATGCCTCCAAGCGCGTCTCGATCGTCACCGCCGTCAGCCCGCGCGCCGTGGTCGACCTGCTCTACGTGCTCTATGAGGCCGTGCGCCTCATTCGCGCCATGGCCGAGCTTTACGGCGGCCGTCCCGGCACGCTCGGCATGTTCCGCCTGCTGCGCGACGTGCTGGCGCATCTGGCCGTCACCGGCTCGATCGCCGTCGGCGACAGCCTGGTGCAGCAAGTGCTCGGCCATGGACTGGCGTCCAAGCTCTCAGCCCGACTGGGTGAAGGCGTCATCAACGGGCTGATGACTGCCCGCATTGGAATCGCGGCAATGGATCTCTGCCGTCCGCTCGCCTTCCGCGCCCTGAAGCGGCCGGGAATCGGTGATTTCATCGGCGATCTCACCCCGTCCATGTCGCCGCGCGGCAACAATCCTTGAACGAAACAGCGATTCCGCAGCTTTCGACTCCCCTTGCGTAATGCCAGAGAAGTTTCAACAGATTCAATGATCTAGTGACGGGAGTTTAAAATCGCCGTCGCACGAAAGCCTTACGCCGCCTCGCATTTCGGCACAATTGAAAGGAAGGATTAACCATTCTTCGGCAAAACTTGCAGCCAGTTCGTGAGTGGTGTTTGCCAAGGAAAATCCATGTATTCGCGCAAGTTTCTCATCGTATGCGGCTTGGCCGCCGCGGCATTGTCTCCCGTCGCAGATGTCGCTCCGGCAGCCACTGCTGCAACCCGTGACAAGGCCTTCTTCGATTCCGTCGCCGGCTCATGGAAGGGCCCCGGCGAAATCGTCGCCGGCAAATATAAGGGCACGAAATTCACCTGCAACCTGATCGGTGAGCCCACAGGCGACAGCAGCGCCGGCATCAAACTCGACGGCACCTGCCGCGTCGGCGTCTTCAAGCAGCCGATGACCGCCGTCATCTCGCAGTCGGGCTCGACCTACAAGGGCAAGTTCCTTGACGGCGCCGCCGGCAAGGGCCTTGACGTCGTCTCCGGCGCCGTCTCCGAGGATACCGTCGTCGTCGGCATCAACCGCGCCAAGCTGAATGGCGCAATGATCGCCCGCGTGCGCGACGACAAGACGATGAACGTCACCGTTTCGGTCAAGGTCGAAAGTCAGATGGTGCCGGTCATCGGCCTGACGCTGACCCGCCAGGTCGACGAGATGGCCGTCGGTTCCATCGAGTAGGCAAATCCCACAGCGGATTTTCCTGAAGCGGCGGGTTTCCGCCGTTTTGCGTTTCAGGTCCCCTTGCTTCAGGCGCTCAGCCACCAGTCGCGACTATCGTCTGCGACCTCGATTCCGGTCACCTCCGCATCCGACAACCACTCACTCACCGCCCTGCCCCTCACGAGCAGACCCGGCGCTATATCGGCAAGCGGCATCAGCACGAAACCGCGATCGGTCATGCGCGGATGCGGCAGTTCCAGCCGCGGCGCGTCCTGGACCACATCGCCATAGGTCAGCACGTCGATATCGAGCGTGCGCGGCCCCCACCGCTCGATGCGCTCGCGTTTCATTTCGCGTTCGATCGACAGGCAGACATCGAGCAAAGCCTCAGGCGCCAGCCTGGTCTCGACGGCGGCGCAGGCGTTGAAGAAGAAGGATTGGTCCGTCTTGCCCCAGGGCGGCGTGCGATAGAGCCGCGAGACCGCCGTAACCCGACAGTCGTCCCGTCCGTCCAGCCTCTGCAGCGCGGCCGCCATCGCCTTTACGGGATCGCCGATATTGCCGCCGAGACCGAGTGTGGCGGATTGCAATGCGGCCTCAGGCAAAATGCTCAACGCTCACCTGCACGAAATCGAGCACGCCAGGGACCGGCGCGTTCGGCTTGCGCACCGTGATCTTCGCCCGCCGCACCTGCGGGAATGTCTCGCAGAGCCCCTTGGCGATATCGAGCGCCAGTGCTTCGATCAGGTAGCGCCGTTTGCCCGTGACGATCTGCTCAATCACGGTGAAGGCGACACCGTAATTGACGGTATCGTTGATCGAATCGCTTTCCAGCGCCTCGCCGGCGACGACATCGAGCTCGGCATCGACGAAGAAGCGCTGGCCAAGGAACTCCTCCTCGTCATGCACGCCGTGGCGCGCGAAGAAGGCGCAGTTCTGCAGCGTAATCGTGTAGGTGGTCATGTCGGCCGCTTCCTCTCGAATTCCTGGCGCGCATTGAGCATAGCATCGGCGATATCAAGCGCATCCCTGTTGATTGCGACATTGTGCACGCGGAAAACCGCAGCCCCTTGAAGTCTGAGCAGCGCGCTGGTCGCAGCCGTCGCAGCATCCCTGTCCTGCGCCTCACGCCCCGTCACCGTGCCGAGGAAACGTTTGCGCGACGTACCGGCGAGCAGCGGCAGACCGAAGCGGGAAAGTTCGGAAAACCGCGCCATCAGCTCCAGGTTTTCTTCCGCAGTCTCCTTGGCGAAGCCGAAGCCCGGATCGAGCACGATGCGATCGCTGTTGACGCCTGACGAAGCGGCGATCGCAAGCGACCGCTCGAGGAAATGCACCTGATCGGCAATCACATCGACAAGTTTTACTCTGTCGCGACCGGTGTGCATGATACAGAGTCCGGCTCCGGTCACCGCGGCGATATCGGCGATATCGGGCTCCTTCTGCAGCCCGAAGACGTCGTTGACGATATGGGCGCCGGCACTGATTGCCAGCCGCGCCGTCTCGGCGCGATAGGTGTCGATGGAGATCAGCGCCTGGGTGCGGCCGCGCAGCGCCTCTATGACGGGCAGCACGCGCGCCTGCTCCTCGGAAGGGCTGACGGTTGCTGCGTTCGGCCGGGTCGATTCACCGCCGATATCGACAATCCCTGCACCCTCGCTCACCGCCCGCAACGCCTGTTCGACTGCTGCATCGACGGTTTCAAAGCGTCCGCCATCGGAGAAGGAGTCCGGCGTCACGTTGATGATCGCCATGATCGTCGAACGACGGCCGAGTTCGATCTCTCGGCCATGGCCGACACGCCACAATCTGCCTTCGAGCCCTGTCACCAGACTTATCCCATTGGAGACGAAAAAAGCGCCATCCGATATTGCGCTTGTGGTGGCTATGCCCCAAGCTCCCGTCGATTTCAACACGGGTTGCGTTCAGAATGCCGCTTGCAGTGCGTTATATGGTCCTTCCTATCGCCTTTTCCATTGCTCTTTCCCTCTGCAGCCCCGTGGCAGCCGAAGTGATCGCATCGAAAAGCTATTCTTATTTCGACATTCGCGGCAAAACCGCGGATGAGCTCGACCGCGAACTCAGCCGGCGCGGGCCGACAGCGAGCGGCTCTTCGGCGCGTCATCCCGGCGCCACGAAGATCCGCTTCGGCGGCGAGGCAACCTACATTCAGGATAACGGGCGCTGCCGCGTCGGCAACGTCAAGGTCACGGTCCACACCCAGATCATCCTGCCGCGCTGGAGCAGCCGCAAGGGCGCCAGCAAGGAGCTGTCGATGATCTGGGACGCTCTGTCGAGCGATATCAAGCGCCACGAGGAGCGCCATGCCGAGATCGCCCGCGATCAGGCCCGCGCCATGGAGCGCGCCATCCGGGCGCTGCCGCAGCAGCGCAGCTGCGAAGCCATGCAGGAACTCGTCTCCGGCGAATCAGCTCGCGGTATAGAGGAGCACGATCGGCAGCAGGCGCGATTCGACCGGGTCGAGGCGGTCAATTTTCAGAAGCGCATGTTGAGGTTGCTGAACAATCGAATCAATGATCGAGCCGGCGCAAAATAAGGCTTTTTCAGTCTTGTTGCGAGCGGAAAACCTTAGCTGCACAACGAAACTTGTGCGAAACTTGCACCCTCCCCAGCGATTGAATGGTCATTTTTCATCCTGGCAGACTCAACCGGAACGCGTTAATATGAACACATTCGAAAGTTCAGGTACGGCAACTGCACTTTCATCGCTGGGTTCTCCTGGCGCGTTCCGAAGCCGCGGATGTTCCTCCCTCATCCGTAGGTAATGCGCCCGCCTCGCCTCGCTCGCTCTAGCGCGCGAGGCGTCTTTTTTGATATCGAATTTTTCGGCGACGATTGTGGCGCAGCGCGCTTCAGGCCTGGCGTTCCGGCACGTGCACCACGAGCCCGTCATAGACGGCCTTCATCCGGATCTGACAGGACAGCCGCGAGGTCGGGCGTACATCGAAGGCGAAGTCGAGCATATCCTCTTCCATCGCTTCCGGCTGGCCGACCTTCTCCGTCCACTCCTCGTCGACATAGACATGACAGGTCGCGCAGGCGCAAGCGCCGCCGCATTCGGCCTCGATGCCGGGCACCGAATTGCGCACGGCATTCTCCATCACGGTGGAGCCTTGGTCGACGTCGAGGTCGAAGCGCGTGCCGTCGAAGGCGACGATGGTAAGTTTGGGCATCAGAACTATTTCCGGTCTTCAGGTGGATGGGCGGATTTTCTTCCGACAATTCGACGCATCAGTCAACATTGGGAAATCCGTGACAGCCTCGCAGATCGGGCCTTCGCCCGCCGTCTTCAAAGCGTCATCAGGGACGTCGCAAAAAGACCCGTGGTTCCGCAATGGAACAACGGGCCTCGTTCGAACGGTACCTCAGGCATATCGCCCAAAAATATGCGGCGGTTTTGGCACAGCGACCTGCGTCGGTGAAGACCTGGAGATCAGCCGCGGCAGAGCTTCAGGATGAAATTCTCGGCGTCGATAACGGCAGCGCCGAGCGCTGCCGTCGCGCCGGCATCACCGCCGGTTTCCTCGACGGCTTCCGCCGTCTGCGACACGCGGAACGCGCCGACGGAGCTTGCCGCACCTTTCAGCCGGTGCGCGGCTGCGCCAATACGGATGGTTTCGCCGCTTGCAATATCCTGGAGGCAGGCACGGGCCTGGCGCGCAAACATCTGAAGGACTTCGATTTCCAACGTCTTGTCGCCCATCGTCTGCTTTGCGAGATGGACCAGATCGATTGGCCGGACCTTCGAAGGACACGGTCCCTTTGCATTATCCGGCGCCTCGAATACGATGTTCAATGCTGCCATCTGGGCTGCCATTGCCAATTCTCCCGTCTCTATCGTCCGCAGTTGCAACAGTTCTGCGTCCGGAGAGTGGCCATCACGTTAAATTCGGGCACATTCAGGGCGGAAATCTCGCCATATGGTTAACGTCCGTTAAATATCCCTAAATTATTGGTTTTTAAGCGATGCCTCGGATTCAAAGATGTTAACAACGGGTTAACGAGCCGTGAATCTCAAGCCTTCATTAATTGTGTGAGGACCTCAGATGTGTCACTACGATACTGGTGGAGCGGGTTTATGGTACGCGCCTTTGCCGAGCGAGTGGATAATGGTAGTGTTTTGATACCTTCCGTTTGAAAAAGCGGCTATCTACTCTGAAATGACATGCTTATCCGTCCTTCGTTGGGATGGAAGGCTGGAACGGCAAAGTTGTTCCCGGGTGAGGCGGAAGCCAGGGATGCGCGGTTGGGCCGGCTGACAGTAACGAGGCATACCCGAATGGCGAACAACAAATACAACGAGTCAATTGAGGACAAGGCGTTCAAGGCATTGGACGAGGCGCTCCAGATCGACTTTAGCAAGGATAACGTACCGTCTCGCCGCGGCGACGCGCCCCAGGCCCCGGAGGCTAATGTGTCTGATCCATCGAATGCGCGTAATCAGCAGGCTCAGGACGAAGCGCAGCGCCGCAGCCGCCGCGGTGCCGCCGGCGAGCAGACTTCCAGGGGTCCGGCCTTCACGCCCGCCAACGATGCCAGCCGCAATACGCCCGCCTCGATCCTGAAATCCTTTGACGGCGCCTCCAGCCGCTCGGCGGTGCGCACCGCCACCTTGTTTTCCGTGCTTTGGGTCATGGCCGGCCTTGGCCTGATGTCGCTGCTTTATGCTCCGCAGATCTGGCAGATCCGTTCGCTCGCCGACCTCGTCGCCCTGCCCGGCGTCATCGCCGGCCTCGTCGGCATCATCGTTCCCGTGATGATGTTCTACGCCTTCGCCATCATGATCTCCCGCGCCCAGGACATGCGCAACGCCGCCCGTTCCATGGCAGAGGTGGCATTGCGCCTGGCAGAGCCGGAAACCATCGCCTCCGAGCGCATCATGACCGTCGGCCAGGCCGTGCGCCGTGAGGTCTCGGCCATGAACGAGGGCATCGAGCGCACCATCGCGCGTGCCTCCGAGCTGGAAACGCTCGTCCATTCCGAAGTCAATGCGCTTGAACGTTCCTATGCCGACAACGAGTTGCGCGTGCGCGGCCTCGTCCACGAACTCGGCTCCGAGCGTGAGGCGATCGTCAACCATGCCGATCGTATCCGCACCTCGATCGGCAGTGTGCACGACCAGCTGAAGGAAGAGCTGTCGCTGGCGACCGAAGAGATCGCGGTGCGGCTTGCCACATCCGGCGAAGCCTTCGCCTCGCTGATCGATACGCGCGCCGCGACGATCCTGGAAAAATCGGACAGCGCCCTGCAGTCGATGGGCAGCCTGCTCTCTGCCAAGACAGATACCCTGCTGCAGACCCTGAACGCATCGGGTTTTGCGCTCGCCACAGAATTCGACAACCGCCTCGAAGCGCTCTCCGTCAATCTCAACGACCATGGCGAAAGACTGCTCAGCCAGTTCGAAACGCGCGCCTCGACCATGGACAGCAGCACCGAGAAGCTGAATGCGGCGCTGAACGAGCGCACGCACCAGCTCAACGAGATCCTGATCGCCCGCACCCGCGAGATCAACGAGAGCCTGACGTCAGGCGAACGTACCATCGGCGGCACGCTTGACGACGTGCTGTCGAAGCTGAACAGCGCGCTCGACGAAAAAGGCGCAAGCTTCCGCCAGAGCCTGCAGACCACCGCCGACGACGCCGTCATGGATCTCGACGTGCGCTCCGGCTTCTTCGAGGAGCGGCTGCAGACGACCGTCGCCCAACTGTCGACCGCCTTCGACGAACGCGTCGCCGAGTTCACCAGCGCCTTCGACAAGCGAACCGGCTCGCTCGACACCAAGCTGATGGAAAGCCTCGCTCGTATCAACGAGACGCTGACCGGCGGCTCGGATTCGATCGACGGCATCCTGAATTCCGGCATCGACCGGCTTGGTTCGTCGCTATCAGACCAGTCGCTGGCGCTCGCCACCGCGCTCGCCACCGGCCACGAAGTGCTGGAAAGCACGCTCGGCAGCCGCGCAGATGAAATCACCACGGCACTCACCAGCCGCACCGGTGAACTGACCTCTGCGCTGCAGAGCGCGACTTCTGAAATCGCGCTGACCCTTGCATCAGGCACCTCCGAACTGCAGAACAACCTTCAGACGCGCTCGGCCGAATTCCGCGACACGCTGCGCACCACCACCACTGATCTGACGACTGCCGTTGCCGCTGGCACAGAACAGGTGACCGCTGCCTTCGGCGGTCGCGCCGAGGAGCTCAGCGGCGTGCTTGCTGCGCGTGCGGCCGAAATCAGCGAGGCGCTCGGCACGGCCCACGGCCGCATCGACAGCGTCATGGCAGAGCGCGGCGGCGCACTGGTCGAGGCGCTGACCACCCATCACAGCCGCTTCGAGGAAACGCTGGCAACCCGCTCCGACGCCATCATCAATGCCGTCTCCGGCACCCATGACCGTCTTGCCGAGACGCTCGATGAAAAGTCGATGGCGCTTGCCATCTCTCTGAACGAGAGCCATGCCCGCATCGAGGATACACTTGAGACGCGCTCCGAGGCCTTACTCAACGCCGTGTCTGGCACGCATGATCGTTTGTCGGAAACGCTGGACAGCAAGGCGGCGGCCCTGACGACCTCGCTCGACGAGCGCCATGCCCGCATCGAGGATGCGCTTGGAACACGCGCCGAGGCACTGTTGAACACTGTATCCGGCACGCGCGACCGTCTTGCCGAGACGCTCGACGAGAAGGCGATGGCGCTGGCCATGTCCTTGAACGAGAGCCAGGCCCGTATCGAGGAGACGCTTGAAACCCGTTCAGCCTCTCTGCTGAACGCCGTCTCCGGCACCCATGACCGTCTCTCCGAGACGCTGGACGGCAAGGCGGCAGCTTTTGCCACCTCGCTGAGCGAAGGCCATGCCCGTATCGAGAATACGCTCGAAACCCGCTCCGCGGCGCTGCTGAACGCCGTCTCCGGCACCCATGATCGCCTCTCCGAGACGCTGGACGAAAAGGCGATGGCACTCGCCATCTCGCTCAACGAAACCCAGACGCGGATCGAAGACACGCTGGAAACCCGATCGGCAGCCTTGGTGAATGCGGTCTCCGGCACGCATGACCGTCTGTCCGAGACGCTGGACGAGAAGGCGATGACGCTCGCCATCTCGCTCAACGAGAGCCAGTCGCGGATCGAAGACACGCTGGAAGCACGCTCCGAGGCCTTCCTCAAGGCCGTGTCTGGCACGCACGACCGTCTCTCGGAAACGCTCGACGAAAAGGCGACGGCGATCGCCGCCTCCCTGAACGAGGGCCAGAGCCGCCTACAGGATACGCTGGAGAGCCGCTCGGAATCCTTCCTGAATGCGGTCTCTGCCACCCACGACCGCCTGTCCGAGACACTTGACGATCGGGCGATGGCGCTTGCCATCTCGCTGAACGAGAGCCAGAGCCGTCTCGAGGAGACGCTGACAACAGGCGCCGATGCGATCACCAATGCGGTTTCCGGCACGCATGTTGGCCTGAACGGTGTACTCGACCAGAAGGCCGCCGCCCTCGCCACTTCGCTGAGCGAAGGCCAGGCCCGCCTCGAGGAAGCCTTGGGGCACCGCACCGCCGCGATCATCGGCGCCGTGACGGCAACCCACGACCGGCTCACCGATACGCTCGACGAAAAGACCATGGCGCTCGCCATTTCGCTCGACGATAACCAGAGCCGCTTCGACAGCGTGCTCGAAGCCCGCAGCAACGCCATCATGGAGGCCGTCTCCGGTGCCGAGGCACGAGTCGCCGGTGCCTTCTCCGACAAGACCGATGCGATCCGCACCGCCTATACCGACAATCAGCAGCGGCTCGAAAATGCGCTTTCCGAACATAGCGCCGCCCTCTCGGGTGTTCTCGATGCCGGCGGCACCCGCTTCGAGGATCTCGTCGGCGGCTTGACCGGCCGCATTGAAGGCCGTCTGACCGATGCACATACACGGCTCGGCGGCCTCGCCGACGAAGCCGCGGCGCGCATCGAGGGCGGGCTTGCCTCGGCCCATGAGCGCATCCGCACGACGCTCGAAGACCGCGCCAACGCCATAGACCTATCGCTGAACCAGGCCCATGCGCTGATCAGCGATACGCTGGCCGAACAGGCGACCAGCATCGGCACCTCGGTGGCGACGAGCGTCGGCATGCTCGAATTGTCGCTGGAGCACCGTGAAGCCGCAATCCGCCAGGCGATCGATGCCGGCGCCCAGAGATTGGAAGATCGCATGCATGCCGGCGCCGGCCAGATCGCCGGCCGCTTCCAGGAGGCGGCAAGTGCGATTTCGAGCTCCACCCAGGATTTGTCCACCCGTCTCGATCGGTCGGTCGAAAACCTGACGGGCCGTTTTGATGAAACCGGATCGCGTGTGGAAGCCGGTCTTGCGGCGATCGAGACCCGCATCCGCGACGGCGTCGGCGGTGTTGCCGAAAAGGTCGAAGCGGCCAGCGGCCAGCTGTCCGGCGTGCTTGCCGACGGCGTCTCTCGTCTCGGCGCGCTCAGCGACGACGCCACACAGCGCATCTCGGCGACGCTCGAAGGCAGCGCCGCAAACCTCACTCAGGCGATCGACAGCCGCACCGCCAATCTGGCCGAGACGCTGGACAGCCGCACCACCAGCCTGACCGGCGCTATCGATGGCCGAACCGCGAGCCTCGCCGAAACGCTCGACCGCGGCAATGAACGCATCGAGGAACGCCTCTCCACCATGGACCGTGCGTTGACCGTCGGCCTCGATGCCGTCAACCGCACTATCGAAGGCAAGGCCGCTGGTCTCGCCTCGACGCTGCGCAGCGCGGTTGCCGACGCGGCCCAGGGAATGGAAGGCGAAGCGACGAGAACCACCGAACTGCTTGGCAAGACAGGCCAGCAATTCGCCGAGGATCTCAATGTGAAAAGCGACGAATTCACCCGCACCATGGATGAGCGCTCGTCGCAGATCGTCACCCGCGTCGCCGAAGCTCAGAACCGGCTGGCAAGCCAAGCCGCTGCCGTTGCCCAAACCTTCTCCGAAGCCGGCAATGCCATCGTCAACAAAGTCGCCGAGGCTGAGACCATCGTCGGCACGCAAGTCAATGCCATCTCCAAGGTGCTGTCGGATGCCAGCCAGTCTCTGGAGTCACGCGGCAACGCCATCCGCTCGACGCTCACGGGCGCCGGCAGTGAGATTTCCGCAACCATGGCGGATGTCGACCGGGCGCTCGAAGCCCGCAGCAGCGCCATTCGCACCAATCTCGAGGAGCGAGCCCGCGAGATCGATACGACGTTCTCCGAGATCGACCGGGCGCTCGAAGCGCGCGGCAACTCGATCCGCTCGACGCTCGAGGAGCGCACCCGCGACCTCAACTCGATGTTATCAGGCCGTTCGGTCGAATTGACACGCATCCTCGACGAGACGGCCCGCCCGATCATCGACCGCTACACTGATGCCGGCGAGCAGGCCGCCGCCCGCATCACCGCCGCAGCCAACCTCAGCGCCGACCGTCTGCGCGCCGAAAACGAAGCGCTCGCCAGCGCCGTTGCCGCCCGCACCGAGAATGTCGCCAATGCCGTCAGCGCCATCGAAAACAGCCTGGTCGGCAACGTCAACGGCCTCGTCCAGCGAATGTCGGAAAGCAGCGCGGCGATGGCGATGATGATGAACCGCGCCGCCGAGCAGCTGACCAGCGTCGACGGTCGTCTGGGCGATACCACTACGCGGTTTGCCGACTCCGCCACCAAGGCCGCCGAGATGGTCTCCGCCTCCACCAGGCTTCTCGAAGGCAAGATCGACCGCCTCTCCGACATCTCGGGCCAGACGCTGGCGCAGGTCGGCGGCATCATCGGCCGCTTCGACGAACACTCCAAGGTCCTGACCCAGGCCTCGCAGCTTCTCGGCGCCGCCCAGTCCAACCTCGCCTCGACGCTCGAGGAACGCGAGAGCGCGCTGCAGACACTCTCTGTCGGCCTCGTCCAGCGCTCCGCCGAGATCGAAAAGACCATGCAAGGCCTCGGCGGCATGATCGAGACCGTGTTCGAGCGGGCAGAACAGCGCTCCAGCCAGGTCACCGGCAATTTGCGCCAAGGCGTGCAATCCTCCTTTGCTGACATTGGCCGCATTCTCACCGAAACCGAGAAGCGCGCCCAGGAAGCGGCAGAGACGATGCGCGAGGCGATCACCCGCGCCGGCGACGAGGCCAATACGACGATCGACGGCACTTTCGCCAATGTCGAACGCCGTTCCGGCGATCTCTCCAATCGCATTCGCGGCGGTCTCACCGCCTCGCTGTCGGACGTCGAGCGCATGCTCGGCGAAGCCGGTCGCGCCTCCGACGGTGCCGCCCAGCACATGCGGGAAGCGCTACGCGAGGCGATCGACGATGCAGTCGGCCGCTTCTCCGGCGCCACCGAAGATATCCGCCGCTCTGCCGCCGACATCCGCAGTGAACTCGACGCGACCCGTGCCGAACTGAAGCGCGGCGCCTTCGATCTTCCCGAGGAAGCCAAGGAAAGCGCCTCGGCCATGCGCCGGGCGGTCGCCGAGCAGATCAAGGCGTTGCAGGATATCTCCCAGCTCGTCGGCCGCTCCAGCCAGCAGCTTGAGATCTCCGAACCTGTCGCCCGCACGCTTGCTCAGGCGCAGCCGGCCCCGCGTCCCACCCAGCCGGTCGCAGCCCAGCCGCCGCAGCCGGCAGCGCCGCCGCCGCTTGAAGCGACGGGCCTGCGCGGAACGATTGCACCGTCTGCGCCGGCTGCCGCCCCTCCGCGCGGCGCGCCGCAGCCTGCCCCCGCTCGCCAGGAGCCAGCCCGCCAGGAACCGGCGCGCGCCGAAGGCGGCGGCTGGATCAGCGATCTCCTGCGCGGCGCATCGCGTGACGAGGCCGCCGACGAAGCGCCTGCCCGCGCCCCGGCCCGCCAAGCGGAAACCGCCGCCCCTGCGACGCGCAGCAACAGCGATAGCCGCAATCCGCGGCACGTCGTCGAATCGCTGAACTCGCTCTCGGTCGATATCGCTCGCGCCATCGACCACGACGCCTCGGTCGATCTCTGGCGCCGTTATCAGCGCGGCGAGCGCGACGTCTTCACTCGTCGCCTCTATACGCTGAAGGGCCAGCAGACTTTCGACGAGATCAAGCGCAAATACGACCGCGAACCGGAATTCCGCACCGCCGTCGACCGCTATATCGGTGATTTCGAAAAGCTGCTCGCCGACGTCGCCCGCACCGACCCGAACCGGACGGTGACGCAGTCCTACCTCACCTCGGATACGGGCAAGGTCTACACCATGCTCGCTCATGCCGCAGGCAGGCTCGGCTGAGCCTGACTGGGACCTGCGATTTGGAAAGCCGCTTGAACACGTGTCAGGCGGCTTTCGTTCTATATTGCGAGGGTGAAGGCATCTCTGCAGATATACAAAAGCAAAGCATTCCGAAACGAAACCATCCACCGTTCAGTTACGGAAACCTCCCCGAAATGACCAAGGCCCTTCTGATCATCGACGTGCAGAACGCGATCCTCGCCGGCAAAGCCTCGCCTGAGCGGCAGCCTTACATCGATACCGCACTCGACGAGACCGTTGCGCGCTTGGCAGTGTTGCAAGAAAAAGCTCGGCAGGCGGGCGCGCAGGTCGTGCTCGTTCAGCATGACGGCGACGTTGGCCATCGGTTGGCTGTCGGCACGCCGGGTTGGGCCCTGCGCGACGAGATCGCGCCAAGGCAGGCCGAGGTCGTTGTGCGCAAGAAAAGCGCCGACTCCTTCTTCGAGACCGATCTTGCCGAATGCCTGCACGAACGATCAGTCACTCACCTCGTCGTCGGTGGATGCATGTCGCAATTCTGTGTCGACACCACAGTCAGGCGAGCCGTGTCGCTCGGATATGATGTGACGTTGATTGCCGATGGTCACATGACCGGCGACACAGCGACCTTCACCTTCTCCGAGATCATTGCCCATCACAATGAAACGCTCGATGGTTTCGATGCCGGCAAGGCAACGGTAGAAATCCGCCCCGCCGCCGAGATCGAGTTTTCATAAATTCTCAGACCACATGAGAACCGGGACCGCCTGGCAGCACCGGATTCCGATATCTCACCGATCGGCGGCTATGCTCCAGTTATAAATGCACCGATCGAGACCGATGGCGATCTCAAGCACGAGCACGTCGTGGTCGAAGGCAGCTCCCTTCTTCGGCTGCGACCGGTAACGCTGCGGAAAATCCGTGCGTCGCGAGATCGAGCAGACCTCCATCCACTTGTCGCCATTGTCGACCTCGATATCCATCGTCACCTCGGAATAGCCCGGCAGCCGGTCGGAAGGTACGATCCGCGTCGGCAGATGGATCAGCGATGCGATCATCCGACGGACCGGCTCGAGGCATGCGGCGTGATAGTCGTTACCGCTATCGGCCGTGAAGGCGCATTGGAATTCAAGCTGCCAGAATTCCTTCAGCCGCATGTGTTTGGTCGGCTGTTCCTGCTCGCGACGATAGGATCTGCCGGCTTGCCAGACGCAGAGCGGCAGCCGTGTCTTGGAGTGATTGCCGAGAATATGCTGCATATAGATGTAGGTCGACGGCGTGGTCTCCGGTCTCAGCACCAGCGCGGTATCGCTGGTGGAGAGCTGCTCCTGGACCCAGATATCGGCGTTCGAATAGGCGCTTGAAACAAGTGACCGCGGCATCAGCGCCGGCGCCTCGACCCTCCTGACATCCCAGGCCAGATTGACGGATCTGAGAAAACTGCGGACTTCTTGTGAGAAGAAGCCGATCATATGATCGCGCAGATGGATCTCGCGCTCCTCCCAATGGACGAGCGAATTGACATGATAAATATTGAGCACGGTGCCTGTCTCCCTGGCAGCCTTGATTGACGTGGTGAGGGGCTTTACGTCCAGCAGCGCGCCGGACGCCGATAGCGCCCGTACGTCACAGCAGGACGCGGAGACCTCGTCCGTCAAAAGCGCGCAAGATCGCAACCTGCGGGCAGGTGCTGATATGACGGGAGATGGGCGCGCGCTTCGTGCTCATGGCGAAATTCTCTACGTGCCCAGCCGGACATTGTCAAACGGCCGCAGCGAGCCGGACGTCGGTCGAAGGACATGGTGAGACAAAAGGGATCATCTGTGGATGACCCTTTTTTGTTGCCCCGGTTCCTTCATTCCGTCACAAACCTTTTTAATCCCCTTGCGTTCAAGCTCATGACCAAACGATAGAGACAGCAACATTGATGACCAAGACGACATCCAGGCTCCTTGCCACCGCGCTCTCCTCTGCTTTCCTGATGGGCGCCGTCACGCTGGCTGAGGCCGGCCAGGCAAGTTTCGTCGTCGATGCGCAGTCCGGCCAGGTCCTCGAAGGTTCCAATCAGGACGATCTGAACTATCCGGCGTCACTGACCAAAATGATGACGCTCTATCTCGCCTTCGAGGCCCTGCATGACGGACGCCTCAACTGGGACCAGAAGCTCACAATGTCGGAAAATGCCGAGAGCAAGGAGCCCTTCAAGCTCGCTGTCGGGGCCGGCCGTAAGGTGACGCTGCGCGAAGCGGTCGAAGGGATTGTGGTGCTGTCCGCCAACGACGCTGCTGTGGCGATCGCCGAGCAGCTTGGCGGCTCCGAACAGGCTTTCGCCAAGGAGATGACCGACAAGGCACGCCAGCTCGGCATGAAGGACACGGTCTTCAAGAATCCGTCTGGCCTTCCCGATCCGGAGCAGGTCACCACGGCGCGGGATATGGCGACACTTGGCGTTTCGCTGATGCGGGACTTCCCCGAGGAGTTCAAGCTCTTCTCGATGCGCGGCTTCCAGTTCCGCGGCATGAAGCTGCGCGGCCACAACAACCTCATGTATCGCTATGACGGCGTCGACGGCATCAAGACCGGCTACACCGACGCATCGGGCTACAATGTCGTGACCTCGGCGTTGAAGGATGGCCGCCGCGTGGTCGGCGTCGTCATGGGCGAAAAGACCGCGAGCATACGCGACGACAAGATGGCAAGCCTGCTGGACAGCGCTCTATCGTCGTCATCGACCGCCACAGCTTCCACGACACCCGGCAGCCAGCCGGGAACGACGATGACGGATTCGCAACCGACGAAGTAGCCCGAAAGCTTAGCCCGAAAGCTTAGATAGTCTTCAGCGTCCAGCTGACGATCTCGGAGGCAACCGTGGAGAAGGCGCGGTCGAGGCCCTTGACGAAGCCGTCATTGCCGCCGCCGGCCGGCGCCATGGCGCGGAACACCTTCTGGGCGCGCACCGAGCCGTTGCGGTCGTTGAGGATCTTGGCGGAGATCTCGACCACCGCCTGGTTGCCGTTCGAAGCATCGATCTCGAAGGAGCGGATATCGGTAACGACTTGGTAGTCGATCGCCAGCCCCTGCCCCGGCATGCCGACGCCGCCGAGCTTGCCGGAGTTCTCGAAGGCTTCCACCAGTTTCGACTGCACTATGCGCGGCAGCTTGTCGCCCCACTGCGCCTTCGAAAGATATTGGATTTCTGACGGCGAAACACGGATAACGATCTGCTCGCTGTCGAGCGCTCTCAGCGCCGTCGGGCTGGCAATCAAGATCTGGCGGGATTTGGCTGCGGGTCCACCCCCGTCGACGGCGGCGGACAGGTCATAGGTATCGTTCTTGGCCGCGGTGCCGCACCCGGAAAGGATCAGCGCCGTCAGCGGCAGTGCGATCACCGTTCCCCTGATCCAAGAACGGCGTGACGACAGATGCGATGCGACCATATTCGGCTACCCCTGACTTCCCCAGTTTAACGCCGCGTCCGGCCGTCATATTGCTTGACCGTTTCCCCGCCGAAGATCAGGCGTTGCGGATTGCGGTCGAAGTTGGTGATCGTGTCGTTCAGATTGCTCACGGTTCCGCGCATGTCGTTGACGAGAGTCTGCACGTCGCGCAAACCACCGCTCGAGAATTTCTGCAGATTGTCGGCGATCGGCCCGATGCGCGAATTCAGGTTGTCCGCCACCTTCTTGAAGGATTCCAGCGTATCTCGCGCCTCAGTGAACAGCGATTGCGTATTGTCGGTGCCGAGCAGCGCATCGACCTTGATGAGAATGCCGTCGATGCGGGTCGAGGCCGAATTCAGCTTGTTGGAAAGCTGCGACACGTCCTGGATCGTCTGGTCGATATCTTTCTGACGCGCGGAAACGGTGTTGGCGACGTCGCGGATCGAGGCGACGGCGACGCGCGCATCCTTGGTCGCCTGCGCGATATCGTCGACCGAACCCTTCACCTTCTGGGGATCGATCTGGGCAACGAGCGTATCGACGCGGTCGAGTGTCGCCTGCGCCTGCTTGCCGAAATCGTTGAAGGTGGTGGCCGTCTCGTCGAACTTCTGGATCGCGCCCTTGAGGTCGCCCGAAGCATCGGCGACATTGGCGGTAATCTTCTCGGCATTGGAGACGATGTTGTCGATCTTCTGTGCATCGACCGCCTTGACCAGCTTTTCGACCGCTTGCAGCGTCGAATCGACACGACCGGAGACCGCCTTCACCGTGTTGGAGAGTTCACCCACGCTCTGCAGGAAGGAGTCGATATTGCCGGAATTCTTGGCAAGCGCATCCGAGAACGTCTCGGCATTCTTGAAAGTCTCGGTCAGCGGCCCGCGCGAATCTTCGATGAAACCCTGAAGTTCACCAACCGCGTCGTTGGCACGATCGAGTATCTTGTCGGCGGTTGCCAGAAGATTGGTGACGCTTGACTGGTCGGCGACGATGACGGCGCGTTTGCCGTTGTCGATCGCATGCTGGAGGATGCTTTCCTCGCCTTTCCGGCCGCCTGACAGTTCGATATAGGCGGCGCCCGTCAAGCCCTGGATTTCAAGGGCGGCCTTGGTCGAGGGGTAGATCGGCGCATCGGTGCGCACCTGGGTGAAGGCCAGTGAATATTGCGGATCGTCGGCATCGATCGACAAAGTCTGCACCGAGCCGATCTGGATGCCGTTGAAGCGCACCGGTGAGCCGACGCTGAGGCCGTTGGCCGAGCCCGGAATACGCACGATCAGTTCCGTCATCGGGCCGCCGCGGCCATATTCGGCCATCCAGTAGACGAAGCCGAAGGCAGCCGCGATCACCAGCACCGTGAAAAACCCGACAATCGTGTAATTGGCTTTGGTTTCCATCTTATCCGGTCACTTTCCGCTGCTGTCGTGCCGCGCGGCAGTAGCGTTCTGCGGCACGATCGACCGCGCGCGTTTGCCCTTGAAATAGGCCTGCACCCAGGGATCGTCATAGGCCAGCATGTCGTCGATCGTGCCTTCCACCATTACTCGCTTCTTTCCGAGCACGGCAATACGGTCGCAGACCGAAAACAGGCTGTCGAGGTCGTGCGTGACCATATACACGGTCAATCCCAGACTATCGCGCAGGCTGGCGATCAGTTCGTCGAATTCGGCCGCGCCGATCGGGTCGAGGCCGGAGGTTGGCTCGTCCAGGAAGACCAGTTCCGGATCGAGTGACAGCGCGCGCGCAAGGGCTGCGCGCTTGATCATGCCGCCAGACAGTTCGGAGGGATATTTGTCGGCGGCATCTGCTGCAAGCCCGACCATACGGATCTTCAGATGCGCCAGCTCATCCATCAGCGAGGTCGGCAAGTCGAGATATTCGCGCATCGGCACCTGGATGTTTTCCTTGACCGTCAGCGACGAAAACAGTGCTCCCTGCTGGAACAGCACGCCGAGCCGCATGTCGAGCGCGTTGCGCTGCGGCTCGTCGAGTTCGTCGAAATTCTGGCCGAGGATCTTGATCGTGCCGGAGCGGCGCGGCAGCAGCCGGAGCACCGTGCGCATCAGCACCGATTTGCCGGTGCCCGACGCGCCGACGAAGCCGAGGATCTCGCCGCGGTAGATATTGAGGTTCAGATTGTCGAGCACGACCTTGGAGCCGAAGCCGACGGTGACGTCGCGCGCCGACAGCACGATGTCCCTTTCGTCCTTGTCTTCCGTATCGATCGGTTTCTCGTCCACGCGATTCGCCATGCTAGAAGTCGATCGCTGCATAGAACATCGCAAAAAGCCCGTCCATCAGGATGACGACGAAAATCGCCTTCACCACCGAGGCCGTGACATGCTGGCCGAGCGATTCCGCGCTGCCGCCCACCTTCAGCCCCTCGACGGCGGCGACGATGCCGATGACCAGCGCCATGAACGGCGCCTTGATCATGCCCGACAGCACAGTCGACAGCGTCACCGCCTCGTGCAGGCGCGACAGGAAATTGGCGAAGGTGATGCCGGAATAGCCCCAGGCGACAGCGGCAGCCCCTCCCAGCGAAGCGAAATTTGCCAGCACCGTCAAAAGCGGCAGCGCAATGGTCAGCGCCACCAGCCGCGGGAAGATCAGCACGCCGATCGGGTTCAGCCCCATCACCTTCAGCGCGTCGATCTCCTCGCGCATCTTCATCGAGCCGATTTCGGCGGTGATCGCGCTGCCCGAGCGGCCGGCGATCATGATCGAGGTCAGAAGCACGCCGATTTCGCGCAATTGCAGGATGCCGACGAGATCGACGACAAAAACCTCAGCGCCGAAGTAGCGCAGCTGAAAGGCGCCCTGCTGGGCAATGATCGCCCCAATCAGAAACGACATCAGCAGGATGATCGGGACGGCGCGAACGCCCATATGGTCGATCTGGTTGACGATTGAGGCCGGTGAAACGCCGCTGCCGCGGCCGAATTTCATCTGGGCGCCGCGCACCGCCGAGCCGAGGATATACATGGCGGCAGCGAAATTGTCCCAGATCTCATAGGTCATTTTGCCGATCGGCGCGAAGATGCGCGCAATAAGCGAGACTTTCTCCGTCTGCTCCGGCTCGGGCTTGGCCGGCTCCTCGGAAAACATCTCCAGCATTTCGTCGATATGCGGATTGGTGCCTTCGAAGCGAACCACCCGGCCGCCCGCCTCTTCTTGTTTCTTCAGCCGGCACAGCAGCCAGATGCCGGCGGTGTCAATATCCGAAACGTCCGAGAGGTCTACGGTCAAGTCACCGGTCTTTTTCTGCAGCAGCTTTTCGAAATCGCGCAGCACCAGATGGATGTAGGCGCTGCGCCAATTTCCTTGAAGACGCACACGCTGTCCCGAGCCATCAGCCTGGTCGTCCACATCAAGGGAGGCGGCGTTGCGATTCTCGGCGTTCAAGATACTTGTGTCTTTCAAGGCTTATAGCGACATTGCCGACTCGCGAAGCAGATCGTTCGTCGCCCGGCGCGTCAATATACAGAAGCACCGTGCAATTTCCATGCTCGTAGGAGAGCAATAATGCCGCGCACCCTCGATATCCAGATGAATTCCTTTCCGATTGCCGGGACCTTCACTATCTCGCGCGGGGCAAAGACCGAGGCCGAAGTGATCACCTGCACGCTTGTCGAAAAGGGTGCGCAGGGGCGCGGCGAATGCGTGCCTTACCGCCGCTACGGCGAGACCATGGAGAGCGTTTTCGCCCAGATCGAGGCGGCGCGACCGCTGATCGAGGCCGGCATTTCGCGCAGCGACCTGCTATCGGCCATGCCGCCGGGCGCGGCCCGCAACGCCGTCGATTGTGCCCTCTGGGATCTCCAGGCAAAGCAAACAGGAGACAGCGTCGCCGCCCGCCTCGGCATTGCCGCTCCGCAGCCGCTCACCACCGCTTACACCATCTCGCTCGGCACGCCGGAGGTGATGGCCGCCCAGGCGCGCGAGCATGCCGGCCGCGCCCTGCTGAAGGTCAAGGTCGGCACCGGCGACGATGAAAGCCGCATCCGCGCCGCCGCGCCCGATGCCGCCATCATTCTCGACGCCAATGAGGGCTGGCCGGAGGCCGTGTTGGAGCGTCATCTCCATATCGCCGCGGAAGCAGGCATCGCCCTCGTCGAGCAACCGGTGCCGGCTGGCCGCGATGGGCTGCTCGCCGAAATCCGCCGCCCGCTCCTCGTCTGCGCCGACGAGAGCGTCCATCACACCGGCGATCTCGCAAGCCTTGCCGACCGCTACGACGCGATCAACATCAAACTCGACAAGACTGGCGGCCTGACGGAGGCGCTGTCGATGAAGGCCGAGGCCGAACGGCTCGGATTCAGCATCATGATCGGCTGCATGGTCGGTACCTCGCTTGCCATGGCGCCCGCCGTTCTGCTCGCCCAAAATGCCGATTTCGTCGATCTCGACGGCCCGCTGCTGCTGGCCCGGGACCGCGAACCCGGCCTGCGTTACGCCGCTTCCCTGGTCTTTCCACCCGAAAGCACCCTCTGGGGCTGAAGATAATAGGCTGAGATGACGAGGCCGAGGCCGGAGAACGCGATCAGCGCCATGACGTAATAGCTGACGACGCCGAGCCAGGCGTAGAGATAACCCGACGCCAGGGTCATCAGCGCCATCGCCATGCCGACATAGAAGAAATAGGCGCCCTGCGCCGATGATTCCTGCGTTTCCTGAACCGTCGCCATGATTCGCCGCTGCACGCCGGTATGCACGAAGGCGTAGGTGAAGCCGTGGAAGCATTGCAGCAGGAAGAAACCGGCAAAACCGGTATTCATCGGAAACAGGATCCAGCGGCAGACGCTGATGGCGCAGCCGAAGCGGATCAGCGTCCAGGCGTCGAAGCGACGGTTGAGACGCTTCGACAGGAAGAACACCGTCACTTCCGAAGCGACGCCGGCGCTCCAGAGCAGCCCGACCTCAGTGCCGGAGAAGCCGAGCTGATGCCAGTAGATCGAGGAAAAAGCGTTGAGCACCGCATGGCTCGACTGCTGGATGGCGACGCCGATCAAAAGCAGCAGCAGGTGCGGTTCGCGCAGGCCGCTGCCGGTGGCGGCCGGAATGTTGATCGGCTGGCCGCGGCGCCGCGTCGGCCCGATGCGCGGACAGAAGATCGCCATGACAACGGTCATGATAAAGCCGAACACCATGACATCAAGCACCATCCCGCCGCCCCATCGGCTGATCATCTGGCCACCAACCAGCGTCGAGACGATGAAGGCGATCGAGCCCCACACGCGCATCGACCCGTAATCGAGCCCCCAGCGGCGCACACCTGAGATGACGATCGATTCGACGATAGGCACATAGGGCGCGAAGGTGGCGCCCTGCAGCGCATAGATGATCGCCACGGGCCAGAAGGTCGTCGTCCAGAAGAGCGCGATCGCCGTCAGCAGCGACATGCCGCCCGACCAAAGCAGCACGTCGGCGCGCTCCTTCAAGCGGTCGGCGATCATGGCGACGACAGGCGCCACCAGCACGCGAACCACCATCGGTATGGCAAGGATGATGCCGATTTCGTGGTCGCTGAAGCTGTGGGTTGCGAGCCAGACGGGAAAGAACGGCAGGACGATGCCGTTGACGAGCAGCGGCGCGCAATAGGAAAGCGCGCTGAGCAGCCGGAAACGCGGCGGCGCTCCCTCACCCGTCGGGGAATTTTGAGCGGGAATCATAGGTGGACCTGCAGGAAACTGGACGCTGTCCTAACACACCACCCTGGAGGCGACTATTGCGAGAAATAGCCGTTCTGAAACGTTTTAGAAAATAAACAGGGCCTGTCGCCAAACGGTAACGGCCAAATACCTACTGCATTATTTTAAGTGTTTGCGGCGTCCTATACGCGTCTGAAAAGACGCGCGGCGCTGTAAAGCGCAGACGCGGATGCGCCGCCGCCTGAATCAAGCGGCCTGCGGGGCCAGTTCGCCCTCATCATGCATTTCGATGGCGGCAAGCGCCGGCACGCTACTGGCAAGCGCCCGCCAGGTGATCAGTTCGAACGTGCCATCCTCGTGCTCGGCGACCGCCGTGCAGCTTTCCACCCAATCGCCGGTGTTGATGTAGCGGATGCCGTCCATGTCCTGGATGATGGCATGGTGGATATGTCCGCAGATCACCCCGTCGGCGCCGTTTTTGCGGGCCTCCTCGGCGACGACGCGCTCGAATTCACCGATGAAATTGACCGCATGCTTGACCTGCAGCTTCGCCCAGGCCGAGAACGACCAGTAGGGCATGCCAAGCCGGCGGCGCACCGCCGCCAGGATGACGTTGATGCGGATTGCCGTGTCATAGGCCCAGTCGCCGAGATAGGCCAGCAGTCGGGCGTTGCGGACGACGATGTCGAACTCGTCGCCGTGCAGGATCAGGTATTTCTTGCCGTCGGCGCCGTCAAGCATCATGCGCTCGACGACTTCGATGCCGCCGAAATGCATGCCTGGGAAGGCGCGCAGGAATTCGTCGTGATTGCCGGGAATATAGACGACGCGCGTGCCCTTGCGCGCCTTGCGCAACAGCTTCTGGACGACATCGTTGCAGACCTGCGGCCAGTACCAGCTGCGCTTCAGACGCCAACCGTCGACGATGTCGCCGACGAGCACGATTGTATCGGCCTCGTGGTGGCGCAGGAAATCCAGCAGGAAGTCGGCCTTCGCGGCCTTCGAGCCGAGGTGGACATCGGAAATGAAGAGCGTGCGGAAATGTCTGGGTTCCATCATGTCTTTCACGAGCTGCCGCTCATGTCCCATCTTTCATCTAGCCTTCCAAAACCAGACTCGTGTTTCAGGAAGATGACAAGCTGGGGAAAAGCCCTGCAAACCTGTCCATCGCCGCGCGGCCGCCTGGCCGTCGCCGCGCGGACAGCATGCCCGTCGCCGCGCATGCAGCACGCCCGTCGCCGTCAAGCCCACTGACGAGGTTGCCCTGCGCATTCAGGGCGTTCATGATGACGCCGATTCCATATCCGACAATGCGGGATGGCTGATGCGTCTCTTTCTCGTTCGCCATGGCGAATCCCTCGGCAACGTCAACGAACAGGCCTACCGCCAATTCGGCGATCACAATGTGCCGCTGACGCAGTGGGGCCATCGGCAGGCTCTCGAAGCAGGCGGCGTGATCGCCTCCTATCTGCAAGCACTGCCGAGCGCAGGTTTCGGCAAGCTGCATATTTGGTATTCGCCCTTTCTGAGGACGCGGCAGAGCAAGGATGCGCTGCTCGAAGCCCTGCCGGAAAGCTTCATCGGCGATATCAGGGAAGATTATCTGCTGCGCGAGCAGGATTTCGGTCTCTTCACCGAAATCTACGACCGCGCCGAACAGAAGCAGAAGTTTCCCGAGGAGTTCGAAAAATGGGCAAGGCTGCGCAGCAACAGCGGCAAGTTCTACGCACGGCCGCCGGATGGCGAAAGCCGGGCGGATGTGGCCCAGCGGGTGCGCCTGTTTCTCCAGACCGCCATGCACGATGCCGAAAATAGCGACCACAACGTCGTGATCGTCGGTCATGGCGTCACCAACCGGGCGGTCGAAATGAATTTTCTGCACCGCCCCGTCGAGTGGTTCGAGCGTTCCGACAATCCAGGAAACGCCGATATCACCCTGATCGAGGGGACGCGCTCGCAAGGATATGAGTCGATCCTGTTGCATCAGGCCGCCGAACGGCAGCCGGGGCAGGAACACGAGTTGCGCGATGCCTATGGCGCCGACGTGACAATCGTGCCGAAGCCCGGCGGGTAGCAACGCCCGACCGAAACAAATGCCATGTCACCGACCAAGGACATTATGCTTCGAGCGCCAGAAAATCGTGCCGCCGCGCGTTGAGCAAGCGCGCGGTGGCATGATGCAATGCCTTGTTTTCACGCCATCCCGTCAGGCGGCGCGCACGGCCGCCACGGGTTTGACGTTCTGGTTCATGCGGAACAGGTTGTTCGGATCGTAGCGCAGCTTGATTTCGGCAAGGCGGTGGTAGTTGGTCCCGTATGCCATTTCGACCCGATCGGTTTCGTCTTCCGGCATGAAGTTGATATAGGCGGTTCCCACTGCATGCGGCTTGGTTGCCTCGAAAAGCTCGCGCGCCCAGCCGGTGCAGCTTCCATCCATGCCGGCTTCCCGCCAGCGCGCATGCACATTCATGACGAAATGCGAGCTGCGCTGCGGAAACGCGGTGGCTTCGGTCGGAACACGCCCGGCCGCACCGCCGACATGGCCGATGAAGATCTCGCATTCCGGGCCGGGCAGCTTTCGCACGGCATTGAGCAGGACATCGATCGCAGCATCAGAGAGAGAGGCAAAATCCTGGCTCTTCCAGTAATTGCGCGCGCCCGGTGTCAACAGCGGGTCGAATGCCTGCTGCCAGCTGGTGAACGGCACCGGGCCGACGACGTCGGCGATAGGATTTCCGATCGTGCGCAATCTGGCTGTTGCCTTTTCTCCCGCCGCGATATCCCCGCAATAACACATCGCCAGCACGACGATCTCCTTGCCGTGCCATTCGGTGGGAAGGAATGGCAGCGGCGGCGCCTGGCGCATCACCACCCAGCAGGTCAGTTCGTCAGGTGCCGCTTCCAGCGCCTGCCGATACTCCTTGAGTACCATTTCCGCATCGGCGAAGGGATGCACGACCAGCCCGGCGAGAACCTCCGTGTTGAGAGGGTTAAGCTTGAACTCGAACGAGGTCACGACGCCGAAATTGCCGCCGCCGCCGCGCAGCGCCCAGAAGAGGTCTGGTTTTTCCGTCTCGCTCGCCTTGACCAGCTCACCATCGGCCGTCACCACATCCATCGACAGCAGATTGTCGATCGTCAGCCCGAATTTGCGGGTCAGCCAGCCGAAGCCGCCGCCCAGCGTCAATCCGGCGATGCCGGTGGTCGAATTGATGCCCGTCGGCAGCGCCAGCCCGAAGGCCATCGTTTCCTTGTCGACATCGGCAAGCGTTGCGCCCGGCTCGATCCTGGCGCGCCGCGTCTGCGGATCGACCCGCACCGATTTCATCGCCGACAGGTCGATGACGACGCCACCCTCGCAGACGGCATTGCCGGCGATGCCGTGGCCGCCGCCGCGCACCGAAAGGAGCAGATTATTGTCACGCGCAAACCGCACCGCGCGCACGACATCCGCAGCGCCGGCGCAGCGCGCGATAAGCCCCGGCCGGCGATCGATCATCGCATTCCAGATCGCCCGCGCCTCGTTGTAATCCACGTCCTTACCGGTCAGAAGACTGCCGCGAAATCCGGCGGCAAAGGCATCGATGGCCACGTCATTGACCATCGTCTGACCCTTTTGCAGGGTCGTCAGGTTCAAATTGTCCATGGTTTCCTCCATGCGACCGGCGCCCCGCACCGTCGCGGCCGGCATCCTGCGCCCGTTGCCGCGGCCAGACAAGCTTCCAGAAGGATTAGCTAACTGAAACGATCGCAATCGAATTGGTCCGACGACCCCTCTGATTCGCGGGCAGAGCGGGTGTGCCATTTGACCCTTTGCGAAAACTTGAGCCACCCCGCATTTCCATACTGTCGCCCGTATCCGATTGATGTATGGAGGGAGCTCAAAAGACGTGCACGGAGGCGGCGATGGATCACCTGGAAAAATCGAAGACGGAAAAGAACCTGACGAGCGGCGATCTCGACGAGCAGGCGCTTTTTTTCCACCGCTATCCCCGCCCCGGCAAGCTGGAGATCCAGGCGACCAAGCCGCTCGGCAATCAGCGCGACCTGGCGCTCGCCTATTCTCCGGGCGTTGCCGCCCCTTGCCTTGCCATCCGCGACAATCCCGAAATGGCGGCCGAATATACCTCGCGCGCCAATCTCGTCGCCGTCATCTCCAACGGCACCGCCGTGCTTGGTCTCGGCAATATCGGCCCGCTTGCCTCCAAGCCGGTCATGGAGGGCAAGGCCGTGCTCTTCAAGAAATTCGCCGGCATCGACGTCTTCGACATCGAGATCGACGCGGCAGCCGTCGACCAGATGGTCTCGACCATCGCCTCGCTGGAGCCGACTTTCGGCGGCATCAACCTTGAAGACATCAAGGCGCCGGAATGTTTCGAGGTCGAGCGGCGCCTGCGCGAAAAGATGAAGATCCCGGTATTCCATGACGATCAGCACGGCACGGCGATCATCGTCGCCGCCGCGATCCTGAACGGGCTGGAACTCGCCGGCAAGGCCATCGAGGACGTCAAGATCGTCGCCTCCGGCGCGGGTGCCGCCGCGCTTGCCTGCCTCAACCTGCTGGTCATTCTCGGGGCGAAGCGCGAAAACATCTGGGTCCACGATCTCGAAGGCCTGGTCTATGAGGGCCGGGTCGAGCTGATGGACGAATGGAAATCCATCTACGCCCAGAAGAGCGATACGCGCACGCTCGCCGAAAACATCGGCGGCGCCGACGTCTTTTTGGGCCTTTCGGCCGCCGGCGTGCTGAAACCCGAGCTGCTGGCGCAGATGGCCGACAAGCCTCTGATCATGGCGCTCGCCAATCCGACGCCGGAGATCATGCCCGATCTCGCCCGTGCCGCCCGTCCCGACGCAATGATCTGCACCGGCCGCTCGGATTTCGCCAACCAGGTCAACAACGTCCTCTGCTTTCCCTATATCTTCCGCGGCGCGCTCGATTGCGGCGCCGAAACGATCAACGAGGAAATGAAGATGGCGGCCGTGCGCGCCATCGCAGCCCTTGCCCGCGAAGAGCCGTCCGATGTTGCCGCCCGCGCCTATTCCGGCGAGACACCGGTCTTCGGCCCCGATTACCTCATCCCATCGCCCTTCGATCCGCGCCTGATCCTGCGCATCGCGCCTGCCGTTGCCAAGGCCGCCGAACAGAGCGGCGTCGCACGCCGCCCGATCCAGGATTTCGACGCCTATCTCGACCAGTTGAACCGCTTCGTCTTCCGCTCCGGCTTCGTCATGAAGCCGATCTTCACCGCGGCCAAGGCCGCCGAGCGCAAACGCGTCATCTTCTCCGAAGGTGAGGACGAGCGCGTGCTGCGCGCCGCCCAGGTGCTGCTCGAGGAAGGCCTTGCCGAACCGATCCTGATCGGCCGCCCGCAGGTCATCGAGACGCGGCTGAAGCGCTACGGCCTGCGCATCCGGCCGCTGTCGGATTTCGAGGTCATCAATCCGGAAGACGATCCACGCTTCCGCGAATATGTCGATCTCTATTTCTCCCTCGTCGGCCGCCGCGGCGTCATTCCGGAAGCCGCCCGCACGATCGTGCGCACCAACACCACCGTCATCGGCGCGCTGGCGCTGAGGCGCGGCGAGGCCGATGCGCTGATCTGCGGCCTCGAAGGCCGCTACGAGAAGCACCTGCGCGATGTTCGCCAGATCATCGGCAAGCGCAAGAATGTCCGCGATTTCTCAGCCCTCAGCCTGATGATTTCGCAGCGCGGCGCCACCTTCTTCACCGACACCTATGTCACCTTCAATCCGACCGCCGAGGAGGTCGCCGAGGCGACGGTGCTGGCAGCCGAGGAAATCCGCCGTTTCGGCCTCACGCCGCGCGCCGCGCTAGTCTCGCATTCCAACTTCGGCTCGCGTGAGTCCGAAAGCGCCACGAAGATGCGCAACGCCCTGCAGCTCGTGCGCGAAGCCGCGCCCGACCTCGAGGTCGACGGCGAGATGCACGGCGAAAGCGCCATCACCGAAGCGCTGCGCAAGCGCGTCATGCCGGACACGACCCTGCACGACGAGGCGAACCTCCTGGTCTTCCCGAACCTCGACGCCGCCAACATCACCCTCGGTGTGGTCAAGTCGATGACGGACGGCCTGCATGTCGGCCCGATCCTGCTCGGCACCGCCCTGCCCGCCCACATTCTCGCCCCCTCGGTCACCTCCCGCGGCGTCGTTAACATGGCGGCACTCGCCGTCGTCGAGGCATCGCAACCGGCCTGAGCCGGCTCAGACTTGTGACAAAGTCGGCCAGCCTTTTCGTCATGTTCGGGCTTGTCCCGAGCATCTGCAGCCGGTTGATATCAAGCAGATATGAGGCCCGGGGCCCTGGATAAAATCCATGCCCTGATGCCGTCTCAGGCACTCGGTATCGACAGGCGCCCCTTATCTGCGAGCGCATCCGCGCGCTCGTTGCCGGCAATGCCGGAATGGCCTTTGCACCAGGCGATGGTCACCAGACCATTCTGGCAAAGTTCAAGATCGACCGCCTTCCAGAGTTCCGCATTGGCGATCGTTCGCCTTCGCGCATTCCCATTCGGGCTGCTTTTCTTCCAGCCGTTGTTCTTCCAGATATGTCGCCAGTTGTTGCAGCCTTTGATGGCGTAGATGGAATCCGACCAGATGGTCGCGGGCTCGCCGCTTGCCTCGCTGTTGATCCAAACCACAGCCTTGAGGACGGCCATCACTTCCATCGAATTATTGGCGGAATCTTCCGCGCCACCGAAGCCGGACGCAATTTCCGCGGAATCGCGATAGGCGATAAAGGCCCAGCCCCCTTGCCCGGAACCCGGTTCATGACAACCGTCCGCGAAAACGTGAAGGCCGTCTTGCGCGCCTCGGATTCCGGCTATCGTTTCAGAGAAACGATGCTCGTTAGAAATGCCTGTCATTGATAGCGATCCTATGCCTGAAGCAACGGCAGTATTTTTTGCCACGCCGCATGCCCAAGCCTCGCATCCGGGTCGTCACCGCCTCCATGAGCATGCAACTCTGATCGCGGCGTCCTCTCTCCGGGAAACAAAATCCGGTGTCCTGCGTCTGCGTCGTAGACAAGCGACACTGACTTGCCATTCTCTTTTCCACGCCTGACAAGTTGCTGCGCGAAACGATCGGACGGCCAAAGCGCATCATCTCCGCCGGCAACGAGAACGACTTCTGCCGACGCTCTTTCGATCGGAATTTGAGCCCGGCGTGCCGCCTTTTCGAAACGGATCAGGCAATGTTCGAACAGTCCTCGATAAGAAACTAGGCCGTCTCTATATTCCGGCTCCCACGCCGGGTCGGCGGGAACGAAGTTTAGCGGGACGCCGTTCAAGCACCAGGACGACCTTTCGGGCCAGGCAATTCCATCCGTTCCCGGACCAATATTTCCCCAGACGACCGAAGGCGGACTGACAGCGACAACAGCACTCACGCGGGAATCGAGGACCGCGGCGAGCAACGCAGCTTCCGCGCCTTTCGAAGTGCCAACGAACACGATGCGCTGGCATCCGGTCGAAATCAGATATTCTGTCGCTTCTGAAAACGTCTCCAGGGGAATTTCGCAAATACCCGGTGACTGCCCATATCCTCCAAACCATTGCAGCGCCAAAGCCTTCGCTCCTGCTTCGGCGAACAGTTTCGCGCGATCAACGTCAACTCTGCCACTGGAACCACCCAAAACGACCACCCCAGTCGTCGCCGTATCTGGTCCTGCAACCAGTTCCCCCATAACCTGGCCTTGAAGCATTACGATTGGATATTCGACCACTTTCCACCGACCCCAAGCGAACATTCATGACGAAGACACTCGTCGATTGGGTTTATAGCAAACGGTGGAGGGTGCCAAAGCGTTTAAGCCGGTGGTTGCCCGTTGAGCGAAAGCTACCCGGAACTTCCCCTAACGGAATGCTCCCCGCATCTACTGGATAAAATCCCGAAAATACGCTAGGAATTTATCCCAGCTTATTAAGAGAAATACCCTAAGAGAAACCCGCGGCGATCGGTGCCGCAAACGACCGATCGATTCTTTGCTCATTCCGGGACGACGCCGTGAAACGCCGAAACCTGTCTCTTGCCGTCTTCCTTGTCTTCGCAGCGCCCGCTGCCGCGCAGACCATTACTATCTGTGAGGATCTGCGTGGCCGCCTCGCCGACCTGCCGCGGTCGATCGGCAATAACAACGGCTCGGAAGCGCGCCAATATGCCGGCGCCATGGCCGAGCAGAACCTCGAGCTGCGCAAGGTCCGCAACGAGCTGCGCGGCAACGGCTGCACCTCGGGAAGCATGGTCGTCATCGGCGGCGAGAATGCCGATTATTGCACCGAGCTCTCGCAGTCCGAAGCCCGCATGATCGACAACATCCGCTATCTCCAGGACCGCCGTGAGGAGCTGCGCAACCAGACCGACGGCAATGACGACGCGCGCCGCGAGCTGACCGCCGCTCTCGACCGCAATGGCTGCAACAGCGAAAACGTCTATGCCCCGAGCGATCGCAGCGCCGACGAACCGGCTCCAAGCGTCGAGGAACAGGCGATGCGCACCGATACCTTCATTCCGCTCGGCGGTGGTGACGAGGTCGATCCGCGTTACGGTGTGCCGCGGGCCGAGATGCTATCTCCGGTCAGCACCATGTGCGTGCGCAGTTGCGACGGCGGCTTCTTCCCGATCAGCTCGAACGCCACATCGGTCGATTTCGGCCGCGACGCCCAGACCTGCGCCAAGATGTGCCCGGGCATCGAGACCGAACTGTTCTATCGTGACGTGACGAGCACCGAAGCCTCGAACATGATCTCGGTCGCAACGGGCACGCCCTACAGCGCCATGAAAAATGCCTTTGCCTACAAGAACCGCACGCCCGGGGAAAAGTCCTCCTGCGCCTGCAATCTCACCGCCTATTATGAGGAGATGCGCGGCAAGCAGGTGGTGAGCGAACCGCCGCAGCAGAGCTCCATCACCACCATCCGCACCAATCCCCCGGCGAAGGATGCCGCAGCTGCGCCGCAATCATCCGTTCCCGAACGCCCCTACGATCCGACGCAGAACCGCGTCCGTCAGGTCGGCCCCCAGTTTCTGGCCGGCGATCAGGGCTCGATCGACCTCACCAATCCGGCAACGCCGGGCCCGCAACCACAACAACAGCAGTGATATCAATCAAGCCACCCAAACCGCGCGGCGGTTTTGGGACTACGACATGCATCTTCGATGCGACGCACTTTATTTAGGGCTCGCTTCGTCCCCATCCATCATGAAAGACGAGTTCCTCGAGCGGCAGCCGCTGCCGCCAGCCTTTGACGGAGAGTTCCGGCTCGTCATAGAGCCGATCGACGAAACCGGCACAGAGCCAGGCGACCACCTCGATATGCTCGGGTATGCCGAGAATGCTTTTCAGGTCGCCTTCACGAAAGATGCTGACCCAGCCGACGCCGACCCCTTCCGCCCGCGCGGCAAGCCAGAGGTTCTGGATGGCGCAGACTGTGGAATAGCTATCCATCCTCGGATTGTGCGTACGCCCCAGCACCACGCTGCCGCCGCGGGTGGGATCGCAGGTCACGCAGATCCCGAGCGGCGCCTCCGTAATGCCTTCGAGCTTAAGCGAACGATATGCCTGCCGCCGTTCGCCTTCGAACATCAGCGCCGCCTCCTCGTTGGCGCTGGCAAAGGCATTCCGGACGCGCGCCCGCACAGTCGGGCTTTTCACCAGAATGAAATTCCACGGCTGCATGAAACCAACCGACGGCGCGTGATGGGCGGCCGTCAACAGACGCTCCACGACATCGTCTGGCAAGGGATCAGGCAGGAACTGGCTGCGAACGTCGCGCCGCGTCATGATCGCATAATAGACGGCCTCGCGTTCGGCCAAGGAAAAACCGGACGCCGCCGAAAGGGCATCCTCATCAAAGGGTCGCATCGTCAAATCCCCAACAACGCAACCGCCCCGCCGTCCGCGCGGATCGGTCTATCTAGCCAGGCCGGTCTTCTGACTGGGCGTCATCCGTCTGCCGCAGCCTTCCCGGCAAGAAGCCAGTGGCGTGATAAGCGGCAAACGTCGGCCTTACAGCGTTGGGCACGTTCCGGCTTTGCACCGGATTCCCGATTCTCCCGCCTTACCGGCGGGCACCTGACGGCGCATCTATTTCAGGAAAGCGCGGCGGCGGCAAGGCGGCCCGCAAGCCGCCGACACGCTGCATGTAGCCTTCGGCGATGTCGATGACGCCGACAGCAGCCAGGCAACCGCGATCAATGCCGTTGCCCAGCGTATCTCTATTCCTCCACCGTCCAGCGCGATACGGCAGTACCCGCCGGTTGGCTGGGCTTGGCGCCGGCAGGCGCCAGGGTGAAACGACCCGCATGTACCCCAGCACCCCATTCTACTTTATGATTTATTCACACATCAAATACACACTGCGTTTACGCGTTTTGGGTTGCTATCAGGACATGGGCATGAGGGCTCGTGATGTGACCGTCAGCGTCGATGCCCGTATTGATACGCCAGTCCGGAACATGTCCGACTGAGCCGCAATTCTAGGCCGCCGCGGAATGTTCCAATTTTTGAAAACGATGCCTCTGACCGCCAAGCTGGCGGCGATTATCGTTGCCGTGAACCTCTGCGGCATTTCCGCTTTCGCCACCTATACCTGGATGTACGAAACCCGGGCCTTGATCGATGGCGCCAAGGCGAACTGGTCCAAGAATGCCGAGCAATTTGCATCTCTGGCGGCGGGCGGCGTCAAATGGGGGAAGGCGAACGCGGTTCGAGAGGCTTATTCGCTCTATCGCGACGACCCCTCGCTCGATCTCGTGCAGTTTGCCGCATTCAACGCCGAACCTGCCGCCGTCGATACCTGGGCGCGCGATGGCGTCAGTGGTTTGCCGGCACCAACCGATCTGGCAAAGAGCTTGAGCGCGAAACCGGAAAAGACGACCATCGATGACGGTAGAATATCTGCCGGCGTCGTGACGATCATCGCGCCGCTCCCGCTGGATAAGTCGGGCAAGGCCACCGGTTACATCGTCACGAACTGGTCCGTCGAAAAAATCGCTTCCGAAGTCAGGCAGAAAGTTCTCATTTCGCTGCTCACGCAGTCCGCGATCACCGCCATGGCCGTCGTTGCCTTCCTTCTCGCCATGCGCAGCCTCGTTGGCCGGCCCATCAGGGTGATCAGCGAACGAATCAGCGCGTTGCAGAAAGGCGATCTGGTCTCTCCCGTCACCTACAGGGAAAATGGCGACGAGATCGGCTTTCTGGCGCGGGCATTGGAAGTTTTCCGTCACGAGGCGATTGCGAAGGTCGAGAGAGAGCAGGCCGCTGCCGAGCAGAGCGCTTCGCTCGACGCCGAACGGGCGCGCAACGCATTGCTGACCGAAGAGGCCAGCAACACGCAACGGCTGGTCATGAACGCTCTCGCAAATGCATTGGAAGGGCTCGCCGCCGGCGACTTCTCGATACACCTGGCCGATGTCGGTCCAGAATTCGATAAATTGCGTCAGGACTTCAACAACATGGTCGATGCGGTCGCGGCCGCTCTGACAGAGATCAAGACCGCTTCAGTGGCGGTTGAAACCGGATCCAGCGAGCTGGCGATCTCCGCGGATCAACTCGCCAGGCGGACCGAGCAACAGGCAGCAGCATTGGAACAGACCGCCGCGGCACTGGATGAGGTGACCACCACGGTCAGAACATCGTCGCAACGGGCTGAAAATGCCGGGCAGTTGGTCGAGGAGACCAAGCGGAGCGCCCATGTCTCGGCGACGGTGGTGCGCGATGCAATCGGTGCGATGGACCGGATTCAAACCTCGTCGAGCCAGATCGGCCGCATTATCGGCGTCATCGACGAAATCGCCTTCCAGACAAACCTGCTGGCGCTGAACGCCGGTGTCGAGGCGGCGCGCGCCGGCGAGGCCGGCAAGGGTTTTGCGGTCGTCGCGCAGGAAGTGCGTGAACTCGCCCAGCGGTCGGCAAATGCCGCAAAGGAAATCAAGAACCTGATCAACGTATCCGGCCAGGAAGTTGCCGCGGGCGTCGGGCTGGTGAACGAAACTGGTGACGCCCTGCTGAAGATCGAAGAGCAGATCAACCGCATCAGCGATAGCATCGCTTCCATCGTCCAATCCTATCGCGAACAGGCGACGGGCCTGCAGGAAATCAACAGCGCGATCAACCAGATGGATCAGACGACACAGCAGAACGCGGCAATGGTCGAGGAAACCAACGCAGCTTGCCACGAACTGCTGTCGCAAGGACGCCTGTTGCAGGACTCGGCCGGTAGGTTCGTAGTCGGTGCGTCTACCGCCAGCCAGCCCAAACCCGTTCAAGCCGCCCGCCAAGCTCGTCCCGATACTAGAGCCTTCACGCAGCGTCATGCAGGTAATGCCGCCGTTGCCGCTGCTCCCGGTGCCTGGGAGGAGTTCTGACGTCGACTGCATCCGATAAGCCTTAGTTCTCAGCAACCTATAATCAGGAAGGAAACGCCTATGAAGAAAATCGTGCCCGCATTTCTTTTGGCCTGCACCGCATTTGCCATGCCGATCGGCGTATCCATGGCACAGGATGCCAAGCTTGCCCCGATCTCCGACTACGTGACGAGCGATGTAAAGCCCTGGCTTAACGACCCCGCCATCATCGAGGCTATCAAGGCGCAGAACGCTGCCAACGCCAATCTCAATGCTGCTGATGTCGACGCCCTTGACAAGAAGTGGCGTGCCGAAGTCGATGGCTCAGACCACTCGATGATCGACGGCGTGCTCAACAATGCACTGTCGAAATTCCTTCAGGGAAAGAAGGAGGCTTCCGGCGGCAAGATCACGGAAATCTTCGTCATGGATACAAAAGGCCTGAATGTCGGTCAAAGCGACACCACATCGGATTACTGGCAGGGCGACGAGGCCAAGTTCCAAAAGTCCTTCGGAGCCGGCAAGGACGCCGTCTTCGTCGACGAGATCGAAAAGGATGAGTCGACCCAGACACTGCAGTCGCAGGCAAGCGTCACGATATCAGACGACAAGGGAACACCGATCGGCGCCATCACCGTCGGCGTGAACGTCGACGCCCTGTGATCTCAGGAACTGAGTCTTCTAGAACAGTGCGAATGACCGTCGCCCGGAAGCATCTTTAGGGCGACGGGTTTAAACAGAGCTTAGAGCGCGTCGCCTGCACGAGATCGAGTGCGACGCGCTTCTTGCCTCGCCGGGGGGTGTCCCTTCCGCAGAAGCCGTTGCCATCTCGGGGAACGCCCGATTTTCAGGCACAAAATTCTGCGTGACAACGCGTCGCCGTGACACTACATACCTCTCATGTCGATCACATCAATCTGCGCCTCGCGATTTTATTGGTACCGCTACTCTCAGCGGATGCGGGTCCATGCGTAACTGAATTCGACGCGACGACAACCCGAACAGCCGCTAGTCTACCTGGCGGCTTTTTTGTTCCGCCGGTATGACCAAACAGGAGCCATACCGTGTCTGATACCATTGACGATCTGCGCATCGTCGAAATCACCCCGCTGACCAAACCCGCCGATATCATCGCGGAAATTCCCCGCAATGCTGATGTCAGTAAGACCGTGACCAGCAACCGCAATGCGGTCCACAAGATTCTCCGAGGCGAAGACGACCGCCTGATCGTCGTCATCGGCCCCTGCTCCATCCATGACCCTGTTGCCGCCAGGGAATATGCCGAACGGCTGGCGGAACAGCGCCGCCGCTTCGCCGGCGATCTCGAGATCGTCATGCGCGTCTACTTCGAAAAACCCCGCACGACCGTCGGCTGGAAGGGCCTGATGAATGACCCGCATCTCGACGGCAGCTACCGCATCGAGGAAGGGCTGAGGATTGCGAGACGCCTGCTGCTCGATATCAATGCCATGGGCCTTCCGGCCGGCTGCGAATTCCTCGACACCATCACGCCGCAATATATTGCCGATCTCGTCAGTTGGGGCGCGATCGGTGCGCGCACGACCGAAAGCCAGGTCCACCGCCAGCTTGCCTCCGGCCTTTCCTGCCCGATCGGCTTCAAGAACGGCACCGATGGTGGTGTGCGCGTCGCGCTCGACGCCATCCTCGCCGCCTCGCAGCCGCATCACTTCCCGGCAGTGACCAAAGACGGACAGGCAGCAATCGCCTCGACGACAGGCAATGAGGACTGCCACATCATCCTGCGCGGCGGTAAGCGGCCGAACTATGAGACGGCCGATGTCGAATCCGTCACGAGCGAAGCCGTCAAGCTCGGCGTGGCCCCGCGCATCCTCATCGATGCCAGCCATGCCAACAGCGGCAAGGACCCGATGAACCAGCCGCTCGTCGTCAGATCCGTTGCCGCCCAGATTGCCGCCGGAAACGGCGACATCAAGGGCATGATGATCGAAAGCAACCTCGTCGCCGGCCGCCAGGACCTCGTTCCCGGCAAGCCGCTGGTTTACGGCCAGTCCATCACCGACGGCTGCATCGACTGGGATATGTCGGTCGCGGTGCTGGAGGACTTGGCAAAATCCGCCCGCGCCCGGCGCAAGGCAGCCGTCGCAGCCTGATAGTCAGCATTAAACGCAGCGGGCAGAAACCCGCCGCCCATTACAGGGCGGTGGGGGCAACCCGGTTATCTCACGGGTACGCCGATGGCGACACTGCCGTTGGCTGTGACCGCCAGTTCATGCCCATTCATCCCAACGAGCCACAGCCGCCAAATGCAGGCGTCTGATGATGGAGCGACCAGATGGGCCGACACAGGCGCATATTTCGCGGGCACGTCATTTGTCGTCGGAGCCGGCTTGGTCGGAAAATACCTTCGTCTTGTGGAGACGGCTATCAACGGTGCTCAATCGATCGTCACCACTACGCCGGTGCTCCGGCCTGTCGTCGCATTCGTGGCGCTGGCCGCAATGCCGCTCGCGATGGGCGCTAAGTTCGCCGCAATTGCCAACAGCGAGGTCGGCTATAACAATTACTATGGCGCTGCTGTTGGTACCGGTAGGCTGGTTGGAACCAAGGCCAATATCAGATTTCTCGTCCAATCATCCGCGAAGTCGCCGATCCCCAAGCAGCGTGGGGTTACTAACCCACCGCCCCGCCATCATGGGCGGAGCGCGGGACCGGATCACCGGCACGCGGAATAGGAGTAGATTTAATAGAGCCATGGATGCATTGAATCGGGCTCGTGTTCAGTCGCGACCCTGTAATAGGTACGCATGTCGTCGCGCTCTTTTTCGTAAGTCCACTTCAAGCCCCATCTGCATTCTTCCGTCATGCACTCACGGCTCTTCGATCCGAACATATCGAGTTGAAATGCCTCGCCATTGATTTCGCCGGTAATCGAGCCGGTTTTCCCCTTATCCTTCGATATGAGTTCAAACGCCCCTGCTCGACCATCCAGACAGTAGATCTTCCCGCGGTAGGTTCGCTCGCCGGTCTCAAGCTTCCAGAAATTCGTCTTCACCTGCGATACGCTGTAGCGCCCCTTGCATTGCTGCCTTTCGGCCGAGCCGATCTCAATCGTCCCCCCCATCTCCTCACTCTCGTCCCTCGCAGTCACCTTTCCGAGCACCGGAGTACCCGTTGCGAGGTAGCTTCCCTCGACGCCACGGACAAAAAGATATGAACAACCTGCGAGCGTGAAACCCATTGCCACCAAGGAGCCGGCGACCGTGAAACCACGCAGCGTCCACGCGCATCTCAAGACAGCCAGCAAGTCTATACCTCCAGGTTCATCCTCATGTTCGCGGATGCCAAAAGAGCGGGTTGGAGCATTGGGCGTCGTTACCAGCCAGAATAGCACTGATATTCAGGTCACAATATTTCCCCCACAATTAGGAAGATGAATAAATGCCACAGCTCATCTTGAAATAGAATACCCCGTCCGCTTCGGCAAGTTACACGAAACTAGAGGCAGCTACTGCAATCAAACTTGGGAGCCCCGATCACCCACCCCTCAAAAGCGTGCGCATCAGCAATTCGAAGATGAGGCCGGGCGCGACGTTGTTACTCACACTGTGACGTGAAATCCTGCCGAATAAACTTTTTCGATAGGGGACGCATGCCTGTAAAAACTCTTCCATCTCCACCTTGGTGGAGAGTAGCGATTGCGTTGATCGTAGTTCCCTAAATCGCGTCCTTCGCATACGCTGTTTACAGCCCACTGTATCAGGGCCTGCCGGATATGACCGAGCGCGTTATCCGAACAACTCAGGCCGTCGCGCTCATTGGTGCGTATCCGCCAACTGCTGTGTTGGGGATTCCATTGCTATGCTACTTCAGGCGACGTGTAGGGCCGCCCCTTGCAAATTGCGCGATGGTTGGAGCCTTTGTTGCGACCTTCCCCTGGATGTGCCTTGTTGCATTTTTCCGGCATTATGGAGCAGTTGCCACAAGATTCCGATGAGAGCTGATGCTATCTCCTGAGGGTGCCTCGGGAGTGTTGCGTATGGTTGAAGTCGTAGACGAATTGAAAGCGAAATTGGCCGAGATCGATGCCAAGATGGAAGAGCTGCGGCGGGAGATCGTCGCCCTCGTCGATCAGAAAGCGGCATTCGAAACGGTGATAAGGGTTTACGATCCCGGCTTTGAGCTGGCCGCGCCGCCTTCGAAGGGACGCCGTGCCTCGTCACGGGAAACGGCAAGCGGTCGCGTTACAGAACTCCTCAAGGGCAAGAACAATCGCCATATCGTACTCGATATCCTGCGTTGCTCAGGACGGCCAACGACGACAGCAGAGATCGCAGAGAAGTTCGCGAACGACGCCGACCTCGGCAGCGAAACAGCTCGCTTGGAGTCCGCCCTCACGAGCAGGTTCTCCGCGACGCTGAACGGGTTGGTGAAGCAGGGGCTGGTTCGCCAGGCTGGCACTGAGGACGGCCGTCGCCACCTCTGGGAGATCAGCCGTTAATCCGGCGGCTCGCCCTGCAACTACACCTGGTCGACGATATTCTGGGCGGCGCACTGCCAGTATCCGCAAAGGTTCCGCGACGTCGGCCTTGAGGTGATGGTTTGCAGGAGGTCGGCGAACTGCCAGCGCAGGCCCATGTAGCGCGTGTCCTCCTTCCACGACAGCATCGCCATGTACCAGTCGAGGTACTTCGTCGAGAACCGGTGGTTGATGCCCTTGTAGGCCTTCTCGACGCGGCTGAAGAAGCTCTCGATCACATTCGAGTTCGTGCCGTCGTCCTCCTGGTACCGAAGGCTGTGGTTCACGCGATGCATGGCGACGAGCCCGATGAGATCGTCGTAAGCCTTGTGTTCGTCGGCGATCAAGAGTGCCTTCGGATCGACGTGCCTGGCGACGGCCGCCCAGGCGTCCTTGCCGTTCTCGTCCATGATCACACGCGTCAGCGTCCGGTTCGGAGCGTTCCGGTTGGCTTCCCTCAGCGCCAGGACACACATGCGCTTGCCGTTCTGGTTTTCCTTCTTGCGGCCGTCCTTCCGCTCTTCCTTCTTGTTCGCCTTGCGGAGAACGCCGCCGACATACTTGCCGTCGATCTGCACCGTGCCGTGCAGTTTGATCGCATCACGGCGAAGGCCGACGGCCTCGCGGAGCTTCTGCAACAGTACGTAGGCGGTCTTGTACTGGACGTTGAGCTTACGGCTCAGATGGAGCGCGGCCATACCCTTGGCGGCCGTGATCTCCTCCCAGATAGCCATGATGATCTTCTTGAACGATAGCTTCCGGTTGGCGAAGACGGTTCCGGATGTCACCGAAAACTCGGCGCGACATTCCGGCTCCGAGCATCGGAAGCGGCGACGCCGGACGCTGTACGGCTCCAGGCATCCGCAGCGAGGACAATATGGATTGCCGCCGTTGTCAGTCCAGCGGAAGTCGACGAAGAGGCCGTAGGCATCGTCTTCGGTGAGCGACCAGACCTTCTCGGGATCGAGATTGCGGCCATCTGGACGCAGGAGCGGGTGCTGGCCGAAGCCTTCCTTGGGATCAGGCCACGCGCAGCGGTCGTATTTCGAACCTCCGGTCTCCTGCGGAGAAGGGGTCGTAGGAATTCGGCCTCAGGATGGGAATTCGCTTCTGGAGCATGTTCAGGTTTTCGTTCGATACGCGGGACATAGGCGGACAGCTCCGTCGAAAGGACGGAAGCAGAAGGTCAGCGCTCTATTCGTATCAGTCTGAACATAGGGCTCCTTACCAGGTGGCGTGTCAGGAGTCGAGTCGCTGGTTTATCTGCGTGCGATCTTCGGCTATTCGCCTTGCATCAACCATAAGTAAATTATCCCCATGGCGTGTGATGCTAACCAGTGTAGCGTGACGGGAGCGGCCCGCCGGACTTAGGCGAGCAAGGCTGGCATGTCGCTTCCGGCCCCGAGGTGCTCAGAATGATACGCCGTCGAGAAGCCTTCTTCATTGCCGTCATCATCGCGGCTCTGCTGCCAACGCAGGCAATGTCCGCCAGTATCTTATCTGGCAACTCATCGCCGCTATGTCTCGTTCCGGTCAAGAACGGCGAGCCAACTAAAGCCGACATCTACCAGTCGTTTCGGCTAACATCGAAGGTCGTCGTCGTGCGTGGCTTGGATCGCCCGATTATTTTCCCACTAAACCGCGGTGGTGTCTGGACGATCGACACCACTGGGGCGTACGTCCCGTTCGGAGGCGATTTCCCCGACCATTATCAAGACCAGTATGCCACCGACACGTCGACGGGAGACGTAATTGGCGTGAGCTGGAAACTCGGAGTTTTCAGGCTTCGACCAGGTGAGACACAGTTCGAGCGCCTATTCGCGGCCGACGGAAAGCCGTTCGTCCATCCTTTTTCAGCGGCGTACGTGGCGCGTTTAGGAGGCACAGTCATCTCGGACAACTCGGGCCTTTATCTGCTCCGGCCCTCTGGGCAGGTCGAGCGGCTCTACTGGGATACCCGCGTCGGTGGGAAGTCGCCGGGACGAGTGTTCGACCTACCCGAACTGAAGCTGCTTTTGTTCACCGCCGAAGGTTATATCTATGCGAGGGACGACAACGGGAACTTGACGATTTTCGACAAAGGTTTTGGAGGCGTTCAGGCCGCTCGTGTCACTGCGGACAGAAGAATATTCCTAGAGCGCATTGATCAAAATCTTGTCGTGCCCTGGCCTCCGAAGGACCCGACGCGGCCCGCCGCCCAGCAAGCCACCCACACCTACGAGAACTTTGAAGGCATTGAAACCTACGTCGGCACATTGGTCAGAGTGCACGACAAGCAGATGTCGGTCGACTTGCCCCAGAGAGTTTATAACCCGCCGACGGAGTTTCCGGGTGGCGTTATGGTGGCTAACGCGGGTAACGACGGGCTTTACACGTTGAACGCCGAAAACAGATGGGATTTCGTTGACCAGAGCCGCGAGATTGCCGGGAATGTCATCTACCTCTTCCAGCTTCCCATCGAAAATCAAGCCGTCTTGGTCAACGGCAGGGAAGGACTTTTCCTTCTGGTCCGGAAAACCGATGCGCGAGCGGTCGCGTGCTTGAGGTAAATTGCCGGTAGCAGGTCATCTCGTTGATAGACACCCGCGCCGCGATATCCGGCGGTTGGCCAAGCGACTGAGGCTAATCGCAATTCTGTTGGTAGTGAAAGGGTTTGGCTCCGTCATCGCCGCGTGCGCATTTGGCTCTACAGGATGCCTGGGCCGATCTTGTGGCATTTGCTCCATAATGCCGCATTTTTCGGCCCTGACGAGGCTTATGCTGGTGACCACATCACTTACCAAAACGGCATGATGACATGGTGGGGATTGCTAGAGACCGTCAAATCGCTCGCAGTGACAGCTGTATTCGGCTTTGCTGCTGGTGGACTGTTCTGGCTGGTGGCCGCCGCTGGCGTTAAAAGACAGCCCGTTTCTGAAACGATTCCAAGCAAAGTGTTCGAGTAGGCGGTCTCTCGATATCATCAAATACCCACCACCCGATCATAAAATGGCGGTGCGCCAGTCTCAAGATCTCACCGGAAAATACCTGACATAAGCGAATTCATCGCCTTCGGGCGACCAGTTCGGCACATTGATCGTGCCCTGCCCGCCGAAAAGCTCGAACAGCGTCTTCAGATTGCCGCCATCCATGTCCATCAGCCGCAGCCGCACGTCCAGGTCGCGCGGATGGTCGAACACCGAAGGGTCGTAGGACAGGATCAGCACCTTGTCATTGGTAGGCGATGGATGGGCGAACCAATTGCCCTGATTGTCCGATGTCACCTGCTCGAGCCCGGTGCCATCGGGATGGATGCGCCAGATCTGCATCAGCCCGGTGCGGCTGGAATTGAAATAGATCCATTGGCCGTCAGCCGACCAGTCCGGCCCGTCATTGCGTCCCTCGCCATGCGTCAGCCGCGTTTCGGCGCCGCCATCGACGGAGATGGTGTAGATATCGAAGAGGTCGTCGCGGATGCCGCAATAGGCAAGCTGGCGCCCGTCCGGCGACCAGCCATGCCAGTAGGATGGCAGGTTCTGCGTGATAAGCCGCGGCGTGCCGCCATCGATCGGCAGGATATAGATCGCCGACTTGCCGAATTCGGTCTTGTCGGAGATGACAATCTCAGTCCCATCGGGCGAAATGCCGTGATCATTGTTGCAGTTGATGGCAAAGCCGGTATCGACCTTGACCACATCGCCGCCATCGAGCGGCAGCCGGAAGAGCAGCCCGTCGCCGTTCATAAGCAGGTAGGAACCATCCGGCGAGAAGTTCGGCGCCTCGACCAGCCTGTCCGTCTGCCAGACCTCGCGGGCCCTGCCCGTCCTGACATTGTAGATCTCAACCGAACTGCGCATGTTTCCTCCCGAAAGGCTTAATGCCGTTAGCGATCTCGATTGCGTCAGCGATCCCTGAAGCGGTTGGTGATCGGATAACGCCGGTCGCGGCCAAAATTCTTCTTGGTGATCTTAACACCCGGCGCCGATTGCCGGCGCTTGTATTCGGCGAGATAGAGCAGGTGCTCGACCCGGTGGACGGTCGCCACGTCATGGCCGCGGGCGACGATCTCTTCGACCGCCATCTCCTTCTCGACAAGGCATTCGAGGATATCGTCGAGCACGGGATAGGGCGGCAGCGAATCCTGGTCCTTCTGGTCGGGACGCAGCTCGGCCGACGGCGCCTTGTCGATGATATTCTGCGGGATTACCTCGCCCGACGGCCCCAGCGCATCCGGCGGCACGTTTTCGTTACGCCAGCGGGAAAGCGCATAGACCTGCATCTTGTAGAGGTCCTTGATCGGGTTGAAGCCGCCGTTCATGTCGCCGTAAAGCGTGGCGTAGCCAACCGACATTTCCGACTTGTTGCCCGTCGTCACCACCATCGAGCCGAACTTGTTGGAGATGGCCATCAGGATGACGCCGCGCGCCCGGCTCTGCAGGTTCTCCTCGGTGATGCCGCTGCCCGTGCCTTCGAAAAGGCTGGCGAGCGCACTGCTGAAACCCGTCACCGGCTGTTCGATCGGCACGATGTCGTAGCGGCAGCCGAGCGCCTTGGCGCAATCGGCCGCATCCTTCAGCGAATCCTCGGAAGTATAGCGATAGGGCAGCATGACGGTGCGCACCCGCTCCTCGCCCAGCGCATCGACGGCGATTGCCGCACAGATCGCCGAGTCGATGCCGCCGGAAAGGCCGAGCACCACGGTTTTGAAGCCGTTCTTGTTGACGTAGTCGCGAAAGCCGAGCAGGCAGGCGCGGTAATCGGCCTCCTCGCTTTCAGGGATATGCGCCAACGGCCCTTCGTCGCAATGCCAGCCGTTTTCGCCGCGCTTCCATGTCGTCACCGCAAGCGCCGTCTCGAACTGGCTCATCTGGAAGGCAAGCGACTTGTCGGCATTGAAGGCGAAGCTCGCCCCGTCGAAGACGAGTTCGTCCTGGCCGCCGAGCTGGGCGGCATAGATCAGCGGCAGTCCGGTCTCGATCACCTGCTTCAGCACCACCTGATGGCGGATATCGACCTTGCCGCGATAATAGGGAGAACCGTTCGGCGACAGCAGGATCTCGGCCCCGCTTTCGGCCAGCGTCTCGCAGACGCCGAGATCGCCCCAGATATCCTCGCAGATCGGAATGCCGATGCGCACGCCGCGGAAATTCACCGGCCCCGGCATGGCGCCCTGGTCGAAGACGCGCTTCTCGTCGAACTCGCCGTAATTCGGCAGGTCGATTTTGTCGCGCACCGCGATCACCTTGCCGCCGTCGAGCACGGCGACCGAATTGTAGCGACCGGTCTCGTCCTGCCGGGGAAAGCCGATGATGACGCCTGGGCCGCCGTCGGCGGTGTCCGCAGCCAGGCTCTCGACGGCCTTCCAGCAGGCGCGGATGAAGGCGGGCTTCAGCACCAGATCTTCAGGCGGATAGCCGGAGATGAAAAGCTCGGTCAGGACGAGCAGATGCGCGCCCTCCCGTCCCGCGTCAATACGTGCCTCGCGCGCCTTGGCGAGATTGCCGGCGACATCGCCGACCGTCGGATTGAGCTGGCCGATGGCGATGCGGAAAATATCAGAAAGGGCGTTTTCCTGTGTCATGTCATTTATTTAGCCTGCGCCTTTCGCGACCGCAACATGTTGGCGCCAAAAGCGGCGCCCCGCGACGACGAAATTTTTATGAACGGATTGCGCATGGCGCCACACGGCATTGATGCGCATTGCAATTTACCTCCGGAGCGGAATACTTGCGCCGGAAGCGACCGCATCGATAACGGGTATCGGAAACAGGCCATGTCTAATCTCTCGGAATTCGTGCACCATCATTTCGACAAACCGGCCGACGAACTCGGCGACGTCGAAAAGCGCGTGCTGGCGAAAGCTCACCAACGCAAGGTCATCTCGACCGACGTCAACGCCGCCTTCTCAGCCGAAGCCTCCTTCGGCGAGCGTATCGCCGACAGCATCGCCCGCATCGGCGGCTCCTGGTCCTTCATCATCGCCTTCTTCGTCTTCCTCACCGCCTGGACGGTGATCAACACCATCATTCTGGTGAGCGGCGCCTTCGACCCTTATCCCTTCGTCTTCCTGAACCTGATCCTGTCGATGCTCGCCGCCATCCAGGCGCCGATCATCATGATGTCGCAGAACCGCCAAGCCGAACGCGACCGCTTCGAGGCCGCCAAGGATTACGAGGTCAATCTCAAGGCCGAGCTCGAAGTGCTCTCTCTGCACCAGAAGATCGACATGCGCGTGCTGACCGAACTGACGGCGCTGCGCGAGGACGTTGCCCGGCTCAGCGCCGAATTCGCTGCCAAGGGCTAAACCGGATTCACCGCATATTGCGGCAGGCCATCTGTTATCTCGTAGAAATCGCCCTTGTCGGCACAGTAGATATGATGGCCGAAGGCCAGGCCGCTCGGCGTGTCGAAGGCGCCTGCCATGACCGAAACTTCCGCCGATCCGTCCGCCTGCCAGAACAGCGCGGAGCCGCAATTGGAGCAGAAGCCGCGCTGCGCCTCTTCGCTCGACCGGTACCAGCGGACCGCCTCAGTGCCATCAACCGAAAGAGCCGCGCGGGCCACGTTGACCGCAGCGTAGTAAAACCCCGTCTGCCGGCGGCATTGCGAGCAGTGACAACCGACGACAGGTCCTGGCTTCGTCGTCGTCGAAAATCGCACGGCGCCGCAAAGGCAGCCGCCTGTATGCCGTTCGGTCATGGTCGCCCTCCCGTTTATGACGGGATGTTGCCGCCGATCGCCCGCGGCGTCAAATCCATTCCGTTCAACGAAATCATCAAAAATCTTGAGGGTCGTCGACCGTGTGCATATTTGGCCGGAGCGATTACCCCTGTTGCTTGTCGACAACACCCGCAGGGCTCTTCGCATCACAGCATTGAATCGACCACCATTGTCGGCGATACTTATGGAGCAATTCATCCGACCCTCGGGAGACTGACATGAGAGCGATCTTGTCCGAACAGAAAGGAAACATCCCCCACAAGGACATTCAGCTTCATGAACATTTCGTTCTCTCGCGCGAGGAAAAGCTCGCGACCTCATAATCGCTTCCCGAAACTCTTCCGCGACGACGCGAATGCCGCAGACCGCAGGCGGCGCTGGTCGCGCATGCGCAAATTCCTCTCCTACTATCGCCCGCATCTGCCTTTGCTGCTGGCGGATCTGCTTTGTGCCATCCTCGTCGCTGGCACGGCGGTTGCCTTGCCGCTCTGCGCCAACATCGTCACGAGCCGTCTTCTCGCTCTGCCCGATGCACCGCAGGCCTTCGCACAAATCCTTGCGATGGGCGGCATCATGTTGGCCGTTCTGGCGGTCCAGATCGTTGCCATCTTCTTCGTCGACTATCGCGGCCACGTGATGGGCGCCCGCATCGAGGCCACGGTGCGGCAGGAACTCTTCGAGCACTGCCAGAAGCTCTCGTTCAGCTTCTACGACCAGCAGCGCACCGGCCAGTTGATGAGCCGCATCACCAATGACAGCCTGTGGCTGGGCGAGCTCTTTCACCACGGCCCCGAGGATCTTTCCATTGCCGTGCTCAAATATGGTGGCGCCATGCTGGTGCTGTTCTTCATCGATCCGCCATTGGCGGCCCTGATCCTGTTGCTCACCCCGGTGGCGGTGGCCTATGCGCTCTATTTCAACCGGCGGATGAACCGCGCGCTCGAAGCCAGCAAACGGCAGGTCGCCGCCGTCAACGAGCGCGTCGAGGATGCTCTTTCGGGAATTCGCGTCGTCCAGTCCTTTGCCAACGAGGCGCTGGAGAAGGAACGTTTCGCCGAGCAGAACCGGCGCTTCCTGCAAAGCCGCGCCGAGGGCTATCGCAGCGAGGCCTGGTTTTCGGTCGGCACCGAAACCTTCGCCCAGCTCATCACCATAATCGTTATCGTCATCGGTGGCCTGCGCATCCTGACGGCGGAACTGACCGTCTCCGATATGCTGACCTTTCTGCTCTGTGTCGCCGTGCTGGTCGATCCGGTGCAGCGGCTCGCCAATTTCGTGCGCCTCTGGCAGGAGGGCTACACCGGTTTCATCAGGGCCATGGAGATCCTGGAGATCGCCCCCGATATCACGGACCGGCCGGCCGCCCGTCCGATGCCGGCGCCAACGGGCGAGATCCGTTTTTCCGACGTCGCCTTCGGCTACGAGGGCGATGGCCCGCGGGTGCTCGAGCAGCTATCGCTCACCATCGCCCCCGGGGAGTTCGTCGCCCTAGTCGGCCCCTCGGGGGTCGGCAAGAGCACGCTTTGCTCGCTGATATCGCGCTTCTACGATGTCGAGGCTGGCGCGATCCGTATCGATGGCACCGATATCCGCGACGTGACGCTGACTTCGCTCCGCCGCCATGTCGGCGTGGTGCAGCAGGATGTCTACCTCTTTGCCGGCACGGTGGCGGAAAACCTGCGCTACGGCCGGCCGGAGGCCATCGATGCCGAACTGGAAGCGGCCGCGCGCGCGGCCAATGCGCACGACTTCATCATCGCCCTGCCTCAGGGCTATGACACCGATATCGGCCAGCGAGGCGTCAAGCTCTCGGGCGGTCAGCGACAGCGCCTCACCATTGCCCGTGCCTTCCTCAAGAATCCCCAGATTCTGATCTTCGACGAAGCGACCAGCGCGCTCGACAACGAAAGCGAACGGGCGGTGCAGCAGGCACTGCTCAGCCTGGCAAGCGGGCGAACCACCCTGGTCATCGCTCACCGCCTGTCGACCGTCCGCCACGCCGACCGCATCCTGGTCCTGACGGCTGATGGCATCGTCGAACAGGGCACCCATGACGAGCTGATGGCGCAAGACGGCGTCTACGCCAACCTGCACAGCGTCCAGGCGAGTATATGAGCGTCTGTGTCAGCCCCTCATCCGCCTGCCGGCACCGACCAGGGTCGAGCCACGGGTCTCGACCCGTCCTTCGGACCCCCGTAAACGGGGCGAAGGGACATGCCGCACCCGCTTCCCCCAAACTCGACGCTGCGTTTGGCACGTCCCCTCGCCCCGTTTACGGGGAGAGGGCTAGAGGGGCAGCGATCAACAAAAAACCCGGCATCGCGCCGGGTTTTTTGTCATTCATTTCAGACTGATCTCAGCCGTTGGCGACCATGCGCTTTTCGTCGCGCCCGCCCTTCATGCGCTCGGCAAGCAGGAAGGCAAGCTCCAGCGCCTGGTCGGCGTTGAGGCGCGGATCGCAATGGGTGTGGTAGCGGTCCTGCAGGTCTTCTGCGGAGACCGCGCGGGCGCCGCCGGTGCACTCGGTCACGTCCTTGCCGGTCATCTCGATATGGATGCCGCCCGGATGCGAGCCTTCGGCGCGGTGGATCTGGAAGAAGCTTTCGACTTCCGACAGGATCCGCTCGAAGGGACGGGTCTTGTAGTTGTTGAGAGTGATCGTGTTGCCGTGCATCGGATCGCAGGACCAGACAACCTTGCGGCCCTCGCGCTCGACGGCGCGAATGAGCTTCGGCAGGCTGTCGGCGACCTTCTCATGGCCGAAGCGGCAGATCAGCGTCAGGCGCCCGGCCTCGTTGGCAGGATTCAGGATGTCGATCAGTTGCAGCAGGTCGTCGGCCTGCAGCGACGGGCCGCATTTCAGGCCAATCGGGTTCTTGATGCCGCGGCAATATTCGACATGCGCATGGTCCGCCTGGCGCGTGCGGTCGCCGATCCAGATCATGTGGCCGGACGTCGCATACCAGTCGCCCGAGGTGGAATCGACACGGGTCAGCGCTTCTTCGTAGCCGAGCAGCAGCGCCTCGTGGCTGGTGAAGAAATCGGTCTCGCGCAGAGCCGGATGGTTTTCCGAGGTGATGCCGATCGCCTTCATGAAATCCATGGTTTCGCTGATGCGGTCGGCAAGCTTGCGGTAGCGCTCGCCCTGCGGGCTGTCCTTGACGAAGCCGAGCATCCACTGGTGCACGTTTTCGAGGTTGGCGTAACCGCCCATCGCAAAGGCGCGCAGCAAGTTCAGCGTCGCCGCCGACTGGCGATAAGCCATGGCCTGGCGCTCCGGGTTCGGAATGCGCGACTCCTCGGTGAATTCGATGCCGTTGATGATGTCACCGCGATAGGCCGGCAGCGTGACGTCGCCCTGCTTCTCGACATTCGACGAACGCGGCTTGGCGAACTGGCCGGCGATGCGGCCGACCTTGACGACCGGCAGTTGCGCGCCGAAGGTCAGCACGACCGCCATCTGCAGGAAAGCCCGGAAGAAATCGCGAATATTGTCGGCACCGTGCTCGGCGAAGCTCTCGGCACAGTCGCCGCCCTGCAGCAGGAAGCCGTTGCCTTCGGCGACATTGGCGAGATGCTTCTTCAGGCGGCGCGCTTCACCTGCAAAGACAAGTGGCGGGTAGCTGGCGAGCGTGGCTTCCGTTGCCGCCAAGGCGGCCGCGTCGGGATAGTCGGGAACCTGCAGGATCGGTTTTTGCCGCCAGCTGCTCGGGGTCCAATTGTCTGCCATCTCACTCACCTGTTCTCACATCCATACCTCAGGATGCCCTCAATATGCGGCGGCTTATAGACCTTTAGATCCGGCTTGCAAAGACCAATCGCCGACAGTTGTCGCCTCACCGCCGCCGCTCGCCGCTGTCTGGTTAAACCCGCATATACCATGTCGATTTCCCCATATTTTAGACTTTCAATGTAGAACCGCAAAGAGTTTCAACATCGGGGACATGGCATGGCGATCCTTCCGCCCGGGTTCATATCGGACCGCTCGGGCAATTTTGGCATCATGACGGCGCTGCTGGTGGTGCCGCTCTTCGGCGCGGCTGGCATGGCCGTGGATTTCGCCCATGCGCTCAGCCTGAGGACACAGCTTTATACCGCCGCCGATGCCGCCGCCGTCGGTTCGATCGCCGAGAAATCCGGCGCGGTCGCAGCCGCCATGACCATGAGCGGCAACGGCACGATCTCGCTCGGCAAAGACGACGCCCGTAGCATTTTCATGTCTCAAATGTCCGGCGAGCTGACCGACGTTCATGTCGATCTCGGCATCGACGTCATCAAGACTGCCAACAAGCTGAACTCGCAGGTTTCCTTCAGCGCGACGGTGCCCACCACCTTCATGCGCATCCTCGGCCGGGACTCGATTACGATCTCGGGCGTTGCGACGGCCGAATATCAAACCGCCGCCTTCATGGATTTCTACATCCTGCTCGACAACACGCCTTCCATGGGCGTCGGCGCAACCGCGACCGATGTTTCCAAACTGCAGGCCAAAACAGGCTGCGCCTTCGCCTGCCATCAGATAGACCAGAGCACCAACAACTACACTATCGCCAAGAGCCTCGGCGTCGCCATGCGCATCGACGTCGTGCGCCAGGCAACTCAGGCGTTGACCGATACGGCCAAGACCGAACGCGTCAGCAGCGACCAGTTCCGCATGGGCGTCTATACTTTCGGCACCAAGGCCGAAGACGCCAAGCTGACGACGATCTCCAGCCCCACATCCGACCTGACGAAGGTGAAGAACTACACCGACGCCGTCGATCTGATGACCATTCCCTACCAGAACTACAACCAGGACCAACTCACGAGCTTCGATAGCGCCCTGACCCAGATGAATACCATCATCGATCCGGCCGGTGACGGCACGTCGAATATCAGCCCCGAAAAGATCTTGTTCTTCGTTTCCGATGGCGTCGGCGACAGTTACAAGCCGTCGACATGCACCAAGAAGACGACCGGCGGCCGCTGTCAGGAACCGATCGACACCTCCTTCTGCAAGCCGTTGAAGGATCGCGGTGTCAAGATCGCCGTGCTCTACACCACCTACCTGCCGTTGCCGAGCAACGATTGGTACAACAAATGGATCAGCCCCTTCCAGAGCGAGATTCCGACGAAGATGCAGGCATGCGCTTCGCCCGGCCTCTACTTCGAGGTGACGCCGACCCAAGGTATTGCCGATGCGATGAAGGCACTTTTCCTGAAGGTCATCCGAGCGCCGCGCATCACCAGCTAGCGCATCGGCCCGAAAATCGAAATCGATTTTCGGAAAGCACGATGCGTAGATCCAGAAAGTTAGAGCGTCCTTTGTGCGTCCGAAAGGGCGCACGGCGCACCTAATGCATGTCGCCGGAAGTGTGCTGCCGTTTCGGGTCAACGACATGCATAAAACAAAGAGCTAAAGCCCGCCGTGGGTCAAAGCCGCTTGCCGTCGCGGATCCGATAGCTCGGCGCATACATGGTGACAAGCTCTTCGGCGGCGGTCGGATGCAGCGCCATGGTACGGTCGAAATCGTCTTTAGTGCAGCCGGCCTTCAGCGTGATGCCGAGCAACTGCGCCATCTCGCCGGCGTCGTGGCCGAGGATATGGGCGCCCACCACCTTGCGGCTCGCCGCATCGACGATCAGCTTCATAATCATCCGCTCGGCCCGGCCGGAAAGCGTTGCCTTCAGCGGCCGGAACTGGGCGCGGTAAACCTCGAGCTCGCCGTAACGTTTGCCCGCATCCTCTTCCGAGAGGCCGACAGTGCCGATCTCCGGCTGCGAGAAGACGGCGGTCGGGATCAGCTCGTAGTCCGGCCGGGTCGGATTGTTCTTGTATTCGGTCTCGATGAAGCACATCGCCTCGTGGATCGCCACTGGCGTCAACTGTACCCGGTTGGTGACGTCGCCGAGCGCATAGATGTTTTCGACATTGGTGCGGGAATATTCATCGACAATAACGGCGCCGCGTTCGTTGACGGCGACGCCGGCCGCCTCGAGGCCGAGGCCTTCGGTGTTCGGATCGCGCCCGAGCGCCAGCATGACGACGCCGGCCTGCAGCGTGCCGTTGTTCAGCGTCTCCAGAATGAGCCCGTTCTCACCCTTCGAAACCTTCTGCAGCGTGTCGTGGCAGAGGATGCGGATGCCCTTGGCGACCATAGCCTCGTGCAGCCCGCGTCTCAGATCCTCGTCGAAGCGCGACAGGATCTCGGCGCCGCGATAGATCAGCGTCGTCTCGACGCCGAGGCCATGGAAAATATTGGCGAATTCGACGGCAATATAGCCGCCGCCGGCGATGACGATCGATTTCGGCAGCTCTTCGAGATGAAAGGCCTCGTTGGAGGAGATGCAGAGTTCGTGACCGGGAAGGGCTGCATGCGGGTTAGGCCGTCCGCCGGTGGCGATCACGATCGTCTTGGCCGTCACCGTCTGTCCAGTCTTCAGCAGCCGGACCGTATGGGCATCCACGAGCTCTGCGCGCGTTTCCAGGATTTCGGCATTGGCGCCGGCGAGACCTTTCTTGTAGAGGCCTTCCAGACGGGCGATTTCAACATCCTTGGCCGCCACCAGCTTCTTCCAGTCGAAGCTGCTTTGGCCAACCGTCCAGCCGAAGCCCGCTGCATCCTCGAAATGCTCGTGGAACTGCGAGGCATAGACGAAGAGCTTCTTCGGCACGCAGCCGCGGATCACGCAGGTGCCGCCGTAGCGGTATTCTTCGGCAATCGCCACCTTCTTGCCGAGCGAGGCGGCGACACGCGCGCCGCGCACGCCTCCGGAGCCGCCGCCGATGACGAAGAGGTCGTAGTCGTAGGAAGACATGAGGAGCTCCGGAAGGGAATCGTAGGAAGGATGTCCCTGATATAGGGGCGATCATCACGAAAACAAAAGCCCGCTCGTGCGTCATCCCGTTCCCACCGCTGAATCTTCATTGTAAAACGGCTGCCCCAGTCACCGTCTGCGGTTGACCCAGTCACCGTCTGTTTATGGTTGACCCGGTCAGCCGAGGCTGGCAGGCAATCCATGGGATGGAAAAGAATGCCGGAGCAAAGAATGGATCAAACTCTCTTCACCAACCTGTGCAAGGCTGGCAAATTCAAGGAAGCGCTTGGCCTTGCCATTCAGGGCCATGAGGACGAAAAATACACGCCAAGCCGTTTCTCGATCGACAAGAAGACGAGACTGCCGATCTTCTACCGCGGCAACAAGCGCGTGGAGCCGGATGAGGAGGGTGTGTGGCAACTTGCAAAGAACCCGAACGCCTAGGGACTGAGTTCCGGCGCACATCCGATGCCAATTGCATATGCCTAGATCGGGATGATTTTAGGCCCGATCGGCCTGAAATCTGAATCCTGATCTACATCAAAGAAGTAGAGCATGATGTCGTCCGAAAACCGCACACACCTTTCGGCATCATGCTCTAGCGATTGTTGCTGTCAGCGGGTAATGCGGAAATCCGTCGGGATCTTTTCAAGCTGGGCTGCTTCCGTCTCGACGCCCGAAACCGACGCCCCCGAAGGCCCGCGCCTGAAACGCTCGATCATCGTCGAGATGGCGCTGTCGGGTCCTGCGATCACAGCGACGACCGCCCCGTCCTCTTCATTGCGAACCCAGCCGGTCAAACCGAGCCGTACCGCCTCATCGCGTGTCCAATAGCGAAAACCGACACCCTGGACCTTGCCGGATATCCGCACTCGGACAGCCTTGTCATGATCGGACATCTGCAATCACCTGAAACCTCGCCGGCAGCATTTGCCGCATCATAGCAAAAAAGCCCGGACAATGCCGGGCTTTCGCAAATTTGATGGGCAAGCCTTACTGCTGGGCAGCCGGTGCGGGAGCCGGAGCGGCGGGGCTGTCGGTTGCCGGCGGCGGCGCCTTGATGACCTTGGAAAGCTCGGCGTTGCTCTGCTTTTCCAGGTCGCGGGAAATGCCCTGCGCCCAGATGTCGGCAGCCTTCGCCGTCTCGCGCGAAGCGACCGGACCGTCGCGCAGCAGCTTCTTGCCGACGTCGGAATTATAGAAGTCAGCGATCGCCTTCAGCTCATCGACGGTGAAGGTCTTGGCGTAGGTGAGTGCCGCCTCCTTCTCCAGATCGCCGCGGCGCGGCGCCAACGCAAGCGCCTGCGCGTCGACCGTCGACGAAATGATGTCCTGGTAATTCGGCGAATCCTGGATCAGGCCGGCCTTCAGGCGCTCGGCGAGACCGGGCAGGATATTGTCGAATTGGGCAGTGGCGCCAATGGCGTCGATCGCCGCGCGAGACGCCTTCAACTGCTCCTCGGAGACTTCCTGCGCCTTAACGGCGGAGCCGAAGGCAAGCCCGGAAAGAACGACGGTCGCAGCGGCGAGACGGCCAAGACCTGCAATGTTCATCATGAGTATATGCTCCTGTTATCTGTTTGCCTGCAGTGTACGCACACCCGCAGGACCGGCAATGATCGCAAGTGCCGCCATATTGATAAAGAGCCCGTGTTCGACGACGCCGGGTATGGAATTCAGCTCGCTCGAAAGCGCCTCTGCATCAGGAATGCGGCCAAAAGATGCATCGATGATGTGATGGCCGCCATCCGTGGTAAACTCTCCGTCACCCGACTGGCGCAGATTAAGTTCACCCGAGAGACCGAGCCGGGCCGCGACCTTTTCGATCGCGATGCGCGTCGAGACGAGCCCGAACGGATTGACCTCGATCGGCAGCGCGAAGGCGCCGAGCATTTCCACAAACTTGCTCTCGTCGGCAATGACGATCATCCGCTCGGAGGCGGCTGCGACGATCTTTTCGCGCAGCAGCGCACCGCCGCCGCCCTTGATCAGCCTGAGCCCCGTATCGACCTCGTCGGCGCCATCGATCGTCAGGTCGAGCGTCGGCAGCTCGTCGAGCGACTTCAGCGGCACGCCGAGTTCGACGCAGAGTCGCGCGGTTCGTTCGGACGTCGGGACGCCTTCGACCCTGAAGCCGCCCGCGACCTTCTCCGCCAGCAGGCGAACGAATTCTTCCGCCGTGCTGCCGGTGCCGATTCCGAGACGCATCCCGCTTTCGACATGGGCGAGTGCGGCCTCGGCGGCCTTGATCTTCATTTCGCGGGCATCCATGCGCCGCCAGCTCCTGATATTGCGTTGGATGTGCTGTTTACACGGCTCGCCTGGCAAACGAAAGTCAAAATCATCACGGAAAATGAAAAGCCGAAACAGAGGCCTGCGGCCTTCCCAGCCATCGCCGGACGTTGCTTTCCGCCGCGCGATCGCCTACCTCAGGGACGATCCATCGTTCCCAGGGACGATCCATCGTTCCCCAGGACGATCCATCGTTCCCCAGGACGATCCATCGTTCCCCAGGACGATCCATCGCTCCTCAAGCCGACCATCGCTCAAAGAGACATGCCCTTGACCCCTGCCCCCGCTCCCCCAGCGCTTGTCGTCTTCGATCTCGACGGCACCCTCCTCGATACCCATGTGGACCTGGTCGAGAGCCTGAACCATACGATCTCGGCCCTTGATCTCGAACCGGTCAGCTACGACGACCTCACCCATCTCGTCGGCCAGGGCGCGCGCGTGATGATAGAGCGCGCCTGCCGGCTGCGCGGCCATCCGCTTGAAGGCGACGCCCTGCCGGCACTGATGGAGCGCTTCATCGCCCATTATGCCGGCAACATGCCCGGCCGCACCGAGCCCTATCCGGGCCTGGTCGCCGCGATGGACCGGCTGAAATCAAAGGGTTACCGCCTCGCCGTCTGCACCAACAAGATGGAGAGCCTGGCGCTCGGCCTGCTCGAAAAGCTCGACCTCACCCAATATTTCGACGCGATATCAGGCGGCGACACCTTCCCCGTGCGCAAGCCCGACGCCCGCCACCTCACTGGCACCATCGAACGCGCCGGTGGCGACATCGCGCGCACGGTGATGATTGGCGACAGCATCAACGACATCGCCGTGGCCAAGAATGCCGGCGTGCCCTCGATTGCCGTGCCGTTCGGTTATTCCGACGTGCCGGTTTCGAGCCTCGATCCGGATGTTATCATCACCCATTTCGATGAGCTGACATCGGAACTGGTGGAAAGGCTGTTACGGGAATACGCCGAGAAGGTTGCCGTCTGAGGCTTGGCGATCAACCATATGTCTTTGCGATCGCGGCCCCTCATCTGACCCTTTGGGCCACCTTCTCCCCCCTGGGAGAAGAGGGAGAACAAGCTGCTTTCGCTCGTTTCCACAAATGGCGCTTTCAGGAAGGGGGAGACGCCGCTAAGATTTCGCTTCTCCCCGGCGGGGAGAAGATGCCGGCAGGCAGATGAGCGGGCCACACGGCACGTCCTCTCCTCTTATTTCTTACACGCCGATACCCCAAAACAAAACGAGCGGCCCCAAGGCCGCCCGCCAGCATCAATCATCAGAGCTGATTTCAGATCTGCGCCCCACGCGCCTTCGTCGTCGCGTCAAAGGCCTTGTCGACATAAGCGTCGCGGCCGTAGACGTCGTCGAAATATTCCACCACGCCGTCCTTATTCGGCCAAGCCGTGAAGTAGGAGACGTAGACCGGGATCTTCTGCGGCACGCGCACCGCATGGTTCTGCCCGCTGGCGATCTGCTTGGCGACATCGTCGACCGTCGTGCTGAGCACGGCAGCCGCCATCGCACGCGGATCGGCAAGGCGCACGCAACCGTGGCTCAGCGCCCGCATGTCGCGCTTGAAGAAGCTCTTCGACGGCGTGTCGTGCATGTAGATCGCGTGGCTGTTCGGGAACAGGATCTTGAGTTCGCCGAGCGCATTGTCGCTGCTCGGCGGCTGGCGCACCGAGACGTTATCGGTCGAGCCGTACCAGTCGACGCTTGAAGAGGCGACGGCATGGCCGTTCACCTCGACTTCATAACCGAGTTGGTCGAGATAATTCGGATCCGAGCGCAGCTTCGGCAGCATCTCGTTGATGATGATCGACTGCGGCACGCCCCAGAAAGGGTTGAATTCCACCGTCTCGATCTCGTCGTCGAAGAAATAGGTCTGGTTGTTCTTGCCGCCGACCACCACGCGCATCGACAGCTGTTCCTTGCCGTCATTGTGGTAGTAGACCATGTAGGCGGGCTGGTTGATCATGACGTAGCGGGAACCAAGATCTTCCGGCAGCCAGCGCGCCTGCTCCATGGCGACGACGAGCTTGTCGATCTTCGAGGCATTGGTGTCGCCGCCGGTCATGGCGCGCACGGTCGCCTGGCCGATAACGCCATCGGGCTTCAGCCCGCGCTCCTTCTGGAAGTCCTCGACCAGCGAAACGATATCAGGCGAATAGTCGCTGCTGCCTGCGTAAGCAGCAAGCGTTGCCGCATGATCGGTCCTCAACGTTTCGGAGCCGTGCTTGCCGATCGCCTTGACGATATTGGCAATCTCGGGCGAGCTGTCGCCAGGCCTCAGCAAATTGTCGAGCGAAACGACGATTCGCTCCTCATTGCCGCCATCGGCGGCGCGAAGCTTTGCAAGCTCCGCCTTGAGCGCCAGGAACTGCGGGCTATCAGGCGAGCGACTGGCGATGTAGGCACCGACATCGGGGCTCATGCGGGCAAGCTTCAGCACCGGGGCCAGATTGACCACCTTGCGCTGGAAGTCGTGATAGCCGGAGATCTTGTTCGGATCGATCCGCCCGCGCACCGTATCCTGCACAAAGGCAAGCACTTTGGCGGAGAGTTCGAGTTCGAACTGTGTCAGCGCCCGGTCGCGGAAGGCGGGATCGGGATTGGCCGGGTCGATAGCAGGAGCCTGGACGGCGTAATCTTCTGGGTCGAGGCCGACGACGGCCGCATCGGCAAGAACTGACATCGCCGACTTGGCGCGGTCGTTGATCCGGTTGCCCTCGACCCAGACGAGCGGATTGCGGCTGTCGCCGTAATAGGCTTCCAGCGCCTTTGCGACGTCGGCATTGGCGCGCACCTTGGCCTGCGCCAGGAAACGGCGCTGTACGGCGGGTTCGGCGCTGGAATCGCCGCTGCCCGAAACATCGGCGACTGTGCCGGTGACGACGGGATCGGCGAACTTGCCCGTATCGACGAACTGCAGCGTCTCGGTTTTGTAGGTATAATAACGCGGACCGCTCACCTTCGGCAGCGGCGCCTCAGGGTCGAGCCCGCCGAGCGATCCGCCGATGCCGCCGCGCTGGCCTACACGGCCGGGCGGCATTTGGTCCATGAAGATGGTGCTCTGGGTCCGCTGCCTGTCGCCGCGCAGCATATCCATCAGTGTGTAAGCATGCGCGGGAGCGGCGCTCATCACAGCCACGCCGCAGGAAATTGTCAACGCGGATACCGCGCTTTTAAAAACGAAGGTCATATATATTCCAGTCCCGGTGTCATGCTGTTCTCAGCTCAAATCCCGCGAAACTCAAGCAACGTCCGGCTCATTGATCAGAAACCGGCCTGCGCCGCCAGCGCCGGCGGACTCAATTCTATGTGACGGAGATCCTGCACGGCGCCGCGCAGCAGTTCACACAAAATTATGAAATTATTAGTTAATTTTTTACCGAATTTATCTCGGCAGACCAGTGCAGCGAAAACGCCGCGGCGCATAAAATATCCAAAGTGGCCGAAAAAGCACGCCGCCAGGCCAGGGCAAACATGACTTCCGCTTTCAATATTTTGCACGACGTGCAGTTTTCTTATCGGGCTTTCCAACCTATAAGACCTCATCTTTCGGAAATGCCCGAAAACAGCAGCCAAAGGGAAGGCAAGGCCGATGACCGCAACCCGCACTGAAACCGATACTTTTGGCCCGATCGACGTCGCGGCCGACCGATATTGGGGCGCCCAGGCCGAGCGTTCGCTCGGCAATTTCAAGATTGGCTGGGAAAAGCAGCCGCTGTCGATAGTGCGTGCGCTCGGCATCGTCAAACAGGCAGCCGCCCGCGCCAACATGTCGCTCGGCCAACTCGATCCTGCCCTCGGCAAAGCGATCGGCGACGCCGCCCAGGAGGTGATCGACGGCAAGCTGAACGACCACTTTCCGCTGGTCGTCTGGCAGACCGGTTCGGGCACACAGTCCAATATGAATGCCAATGAAGTAATCTCCAATCGTGCAATAGAAATGCTTGGCGGCGTCATGGGTTCCAAGAAGCCGGTGCATCCGAACGACCACGTCAATATGAGCCAGTCGTCGAACGACACCTATCCGACGGCCATGCACATCGCCTGCGCCGAGCAGATCGCCCATCACCTGCTGCCAGCCCTGAAGCACCTGCATGCCGCCCTCGACATGAAGGTCACCGAGTTCAGCCACATCATCAAGATCGGCCGCACCCACACCCAGGATGCGACGCCGTTGACGCTCGGCCAGGAATTTTCGGGATATGCCGCTCAGGTCGGCTCCGCCATCAAGCGCATCGAAATGACCCTGCCCGACCTCTGCGAACTCGCCCAAGGCGGCACTGCCGTTGGCACCGGCCTCAACGCGCCGGTCGGTTTTGCCGAAAAGGTCGCCGAAGAGATCGCTGCCATCACAGGCATGCCCTTTGTCACCGCGCCGAACAAGTTCGAGGCGCTCGCCTCGCATGACAGCATGGTCTTTTCCCATGGCGCCATCAATGCGGCTGCTGCCGCCCTCTTCAAGATCGCCAACGATATCCGCCTGCTCGGTTCCGGCCCGCGCGCCGGCCTCGGCGAGCTGGCCTTGCCGGAAAACGAGCCCGGCTCCTCGATCATGCCCGGCAAGGTCAATCCGACCCAGTGCGAGGCGCTGACGCAGGTCTGCATCCATATCTTCGGCAACAACGCGGCGCTGACCTTCGCTGACAGCCAGGGCCATTTCGAGCTCAACGTCTACAATCCGATGATGGCCTATAATTTCCTGCAGTCGGTGCAGTTGCTCGCCGACGCCGCCGTCTCCTTCACCGACAATTGCGTGGTCGGCATCGAGGCACGCGAAGAGAATATCAAGGCCGGCCTCGAACGCTCGCTGATGCTGGTGACCGCACTTGCCCCGAAGATCGGCTACGACGCAGCCGCCAAGATCGCCAAGACAGCGCACAAGAACGGCACGACGCTGAAGGAAGAAGCCCTCGCCAGCGGCCTGGTGACGTCGGAAGAATATGACGCGATCGTCCGGCCTGAGACGATGATCGGGCCGAAATAAGAAGGCCGTGGGGCCGTGTGCCCTTCATCTTGCTCCCCTCTTCTCCCCAGCGGGGAGAAGGTGGCCCGAAGGGTCGGATGTGGGCGCGCACGGCACACCATTCATTGCCCTTCGCGCTCCGCGTCAATCTCTGGACGAATGGCCAATCGGTTCCAATTCCAACCAATAATGCCGGCATCGCCCGGAACCTGAGATCTCGCCGTTATGACGATGCGCACCTCAAACCCTATTCGGCGGGCGTATATGCCGCAACCTTTCTTCTCCTCGGCGCTTTTAGGAACTGCGCGATTTTCTTCTCAACGGCGAAGTAGAAAGCCAATCCAACAAGGACGCAGAATATTGTCGTCGCGATAAGCAATGAGATACGCACGGAAAGCGGCGCGGCCCCGCGCTCGGCGCCGATGAGATAGATTGCAAGCTTCGCGATGCCAATCGTAATCATATGAGTGAGATAGAGGGAATAAGAGGCGTCACCTAATATCTTCAACCGTTTGATCTTCGGGACAAGTGCCGCGCGTTCTGCAATCAAGGCGCCTGAAACAATAAACGCCGAAGGCACACCCCAGGCAAGAAGCCGAATGAAGCCGGTTGGCTTGTCGAGGACAGAAGACGCGACAAGACCCGCGAGCCCAACCACAATCAACGCTGCCGCCAACGTCGGCGATTTGATATCTGCCTTACACATAACGAATGCGATTAGAATGCCGGCTAGAAACTCCAACAGAAGCGGAGAGGCGTACACGATGGAGTAAGGAGTCATTGGCGTGAATAGTCCGATCGTAACACAAGCGATCAGAAAGCCCGCTATCGCCAGGAGACGCGTAGTCTGTCCTTTCAAAAACAGCGCAAGACAAAACGCCGTATAAAAGAACATCTCGAAATTCAGTGTCCAACCCGGAACGAGAACTGGCTGAACAATTCCGGTGCTGTCGTAATAGGGAATAAACAGCAACGACCGGATAATATCTACAGTATTGAAAGTGAGATGGTCGTAGTTCTTGGGTGAGGCAGTGGCCGCAACCAAAAATAGAATCGTGCAGATCCAGTAAATGGGCAGAACGCGCTGAACACGGTTTTTGATGAATCGCAGCGACGTCGTGGGCCTTGCATCCGATATGGTCCACATGATGAAGCCGCTGATTGTAAAAAACAGATCAACTCCGGCCGCCATAGGAACGAAATCCCAACCAAAAATGAACGCAACATGAAAGAATGTCACGGCGATTGCTGCGATGGCTCGCAGATACTGTATGGAATAAACCATAACCACCTCGCTTGTGTGCACCGCAACATTGCACGAGGGATTTGCAAATTCAATTAAGTTTTTAAGAAAAACCCTGTGCGCTATCAAAGGCGGCAAGGCTTTGCTGCCGAACATGAGGTATATCCGGACACGGCGTAGAGTTGATCCTTGTCGCGCAAACCGGTCTTGCGAGGACGCGATATAGTGCGTCCGAGGGTCAGCAGGGCACGTCCCTTACCGCGACGCCGAAATCGCCCGAGCCCGCATCCCGATTGCTTTTGCCCCGCAGCGGATTTAGACCGGTTCCAATCTAGCGACGCCCCACCAGAAAGGTCACTTCGATGGCTGACGATCTCTTCCCCCTCGGCAAGGATGCCACCCCCTATCGCAAGATCAGTGGCGACCATGTCTCGGTCGATACGTTCAAAGGCCAGGAGATCCTGACCGTCGAGCCGGAAGGCATCCGCCTGCTTGCAGAAACCGCCTTTGCCGATATCAACCACCTGCTGCGCGCCGGCCATCTGAAGCAGCTTGCCTCGATCCTCGACGACCCCGAGGCCACGGACAATGACCGTTTCGTCGCCTACGACCTGCTGAAGAACGCCAATATATCAGCTGGCGGCGTGCTGCCCATGTGCCAGGACACCGGCACCGCGATCATCATGGGCAAGAAGGGCCGCAGGGTGTGGACCGAAGGCGAGGATACGGCAGCGCTCGCCCGCGGCGTCATGGATGCCTATGAGAAGAAAAACCTGCGCTACTCGCAGCTCGCGCCGGTCAAAATGTTCGAGGAGAAGAACACGAAGAACAATCTGCCGGCCCAGATCGACATCTACGAGGAAGGCACCGACGCCTATGAATTCCTCTTCGTCGCCAAAGGCGGTGGCTCGGCCAACAAGACCTTTCTCTACCAGGGCACGCCCTCGCTCTTGACGCACGATCGGATGATCGACTTCCTCAAGGAGAAGATCCTGACGTTAGGGACGGCGGCCTGTCCCCCCTATCATCTCGCGATCGTCATCGGCGGCACCTCGGCCGAGATGAACCTGAAAACGGTCAAGCTCGCCTCCACCCGCTATCTCGACGAGCTGCCGACCGAAGGGTCCGAGAGCGGCCATGCCTTCCGCGACATCGAGATGGAGAAGGAAATCCACAAGCTGACGCAGCAGATGGGCGTCGGTGCCCAGTTCGGCGGCAAGTATTTCTGCCATGACGTGCGCGTCATCCGCCTGCCCCGCCACGGCGCCTCGCTGCCGATCGGCCTCGGCGTCTCCTGTTCCGCCGACCGTCAGGCCAAGGGCCGCATCACCCGCGACGGCATCTTCGTCGAGCAGCTCGAAACCGACCCGTCGAAATACATGCCCGAGATCGATGAGGCCAAACTGTCTGAATCGACGGTGCGCATTGATCTCAACCGGCCGATGGCCGAGGTGCTCGCCGAGCTCTCCAGGCATCCCGTCAAGACGCGCCTGTCGCTATCGGGCACCATCATCGTTGCCCGCGACCTCGCTCATGCCAAGATCCGCGAGCGGCTGGAAAAGGGCGAAGGCATGCCGGATTACCTGAAGAACCACCCGGTCTATTATGCCGGTCCCGCCAAGACGCCGGCCGGTTACGCCTCCGGCTCCTTCGGCCCGACGACGGCCGGGCGCATGGACAGCTACGTCGACCAGTTCCAGTCCTTCGGCGGCTCGATGGTAATGCTCGCCAAGGGCAACCGTTCGCGCGCCGTACGCGAGGCCTGCAAGAAACATGGCGGCTTCTATCTCGGCTCGATCGGCGGCCCCGCCGCCCGTCTTGCCCAGGACTGTATCCGCAAGGTCGAAGTGTTCGAATATCCCGAGCTCGGCATGGAAGCCGTCTGGAAGATCGACGTCGAAGACTTCCCTGCCTTTATCGTCATCGACGACAAGGGCAATGACTTTTTCCAGGAGCTAAATTTGGGGTGAGTGGCGGGCTGCGTTGCCGCCTGCTTTACCGAGCCGACGCCTTATCCGACGCGCTTATGTTCTGCGCCGCCGCAATACGAAACGACCAAAACCAACTGTCGACAAGATGAATACGCTCTCCGGCACAGAAGAACTGTAAGTTTTTCAGACGCCGCTCCCGCTCAACGAGTATGCACTGTCTCGATAAAGATACGTTTTTCCGTGGAGAATCATAGGCCTGATCGAAGTATTTCCCCATGCGGCATTTATCGCATGTAATCTTTGGTATATATCGCTTTAATCTTTTCCCAAGAAATTTAAGCTAACAAATAGAATATTGCCTTTGAATATATGAGGAGTTCGCCGGATGAATACGGCTGTCGCGCCCAAGGTGCAAATTCCCGACGTTGCGGGTCAGATCACCTATGCCATGCGCTCCATGGGCGTTGCGCCGATACCGCGCAATTACGAACTCTTCTACGAGGCCTATATCGGCTCCAATCCAGCTCTCACCCGCGAACTCGCGGCCCTCGGCGGCCAGGTGAGCCAGGCCGAACTCGATGCTCTCGGCGCGCAGTACTTCACCCACAGCCCGGCCCGCGTCTTCGACGATGCCCATACGCGCATATCAGGCGAACTCGACGGCCTGCTGCGGATCCTGAGGCAGGAGCAGAGCTCGCTCGAAAGCTATACCAGGTTGCTCGGCGAGACCCACAAGCGCATCACCTCCAAGAGCAATGCCAGCGTCGAACTGATCGAAAACGCCATCGATCTCCTGAGCCAGGCGACTGGTGACACCATGGCGCATGGCGAACGTACCGTTGAGGACGTCGTCCAGCGCTCGCACGAAATGGATCAAGTCCGCAAGGAACTCGACGAATACAAGCGCATCGCCAACACCGACTCGCTGACGCGGCTTTCCAACCGCCGCGCCTTCGACGACCGCCTCGCCGCCATCTTCGACAATTCGAGCATGCGGCCGGTGACGGCGCTGCTGCTCTGCGACATCGACAATTTCAAGAAGATCAACGACACCTACGGGCATCCCGTCGGCGACAAGGTGCTCGCCACCGTCGCCTCCGTGATCCGCAGCAATGTCCGCCGCGACGTCTTCGTCGCCCGCACCGGCGGCGAGGAATTCGCCCTCATTGTCGATGGCAATACACCCGAGGAAGTCACAGCGATCGCCGAGCGCATTCGTCGCACACTGGAGACGACGCCCTTCAAGAATTCCCGCACGCGGGTGAATTACGGTCCGGTCACCGTCTCGATCGGCATCTGCATGGCCTCCAATGCCGAGGATGCCGGCGAACTCTACAGCAAGACCGACATCGCCCTTTACGGCGCCAAGAATGCCGGCCGCAACTGCACCATCCTCTATCAGGATGGCATGCAAAAGGATTTCACCAAGAGCTGGCTGATCTACAAGACGTGACGGCGATCCAGCGCCGCACGCACACTGTCACCGCAAGGTGAGGCGGCGGGATGCTGTCCAGTTCGCGCGGCTTGCTCCCTCTTCTCCCCTCGGGGAGAAGGTGGCCCGCAGGGTCGGATGAGGGGGCCACACGGCATGCCCTTCATTGTTGCCTTCGCTTGCGCTCAGCGCATTCGCGGCTTTGCCGCTCACCCCCTCATCGCCTCGCTATCGCTCCGGCACTTCTCCCCGCTGGGGAGAAGAGACTTGTGGCGGCGCCGTATTCCTCGCTCATCCGTGAGGGAGAAAACGGACGAGTTCGCCGCGACGCCGAGTAAAAAGCCGGCAGCCACCGGCACGCTTTCTACCACATCGTCTTTGCCGCCCGTCCCGGCCATTCCCGGTCGTAGGTTTCCTGGTCGAAATCGCCGGTCGCAGCCTTCAGCATCTGCCCGGGCGTCGGCAGCTTCGCTGGATCGGCGAAGTGCTCGGTATTCCAGAGCTCGGCCCGCATCACGGCGCGCGCGCATTGGAAATAGACCTCGTCGATCGAAATCACGACGACGGTGCGCGGATGTTTGCCGTCCATCTCGAAACTTGAAAGCAGCGCATCATCATCGGAGACGACGCCGCGGCCGTTGATGCGCATCGTCGTGTTCGAGCCGGGGATCAGGAACATCAGCGCCAGTCTCGGATCGCGCACAATGTTGGAGAGCGAATCGACCCGGTTGTTGCCGCGCCAATCCGGCAAATGCAGCGTCTCGTCGTCGGCGACGCGCACAACGCCGCCAAGATCGCCGCGCGGCGAACAATCGAGCCCTTCCGGCCCGACGGTCGCAAGCGCCGCGAACGGCGAGATTGCGATCATCTCCCGATAGAGCGGGGTCAATTGCTTCGTCACCTTGGTGACGGAGGCCGGCGAAAGTCCGGCGCCATAGATCGTATTGAGCTCTTCGATGCTGCTGATGATTTTCATGAGGCGTCCCGCCGCGGCTTGATCTTCGCGACGGACGCTACAATGCCGCGCGCCTTGCCGGAAGCTCAAAAAACGGAATGATCTCCGCATCATTTTTGATGTTTTCATCAGGCGCTTCACCAGCTTCCCGATCGCCGTCGAGAAACGCCGCGATCGCGGCAAGAACCGGCGCGGCGCCGACGATGCGCCGGTGGCCGAAGCCGTTCGCCCAGAACAGCCGAACGCCCCTTCCCGCCGCGCCATAGCGCCTGGCATGGAGAGGCGACACCTCCTTGTCGTCCTCGGCATGGATGACGAGCACTGGGCGGCCGATCTCGCCCGCCGCTTCGCCGGCGTCGAAGTCTTCAAGCCTCCGTCCGGTGACTCGGTGGACCTCGTTCTCCAGTGCCGCTTGCGCCGCAGAGCGAAGACCGACTATCCGGCCGAAGTCGGTAAACAGCCAACCCATCTCGCTCGGCGCACCGATCAGCACCAGGCGCTCACCGCTGACAGGCGCCACGCGAGGCAGCAGCTCCGCTGCCGAGACCATGAGCGCCGCGCCGCCGAAGGAATGACCGATCGTCGCATCGAAGGCGCCGAAGCGCTCCTCGGCCGCCGCGATCGTCTCGACCGCGAGCCCCATATGCAGGAAGCGCCCGCCGGAACGGCCGTGGCCGGGAAAATCGAGTGCCACGACCTCCGCGCCCGTTGCCGCAAGCATCGAGACGAGTTCGGCCATATATGCCGCGCTCGATCCCCAGCCATGGGTCACCAGATAGCGCTTGCGCTTGCCTCTCGCTCCGCCGTTCAGCCGGTAGGCATGCGCTTGGCGCCCGCCGACAAGCCTGAGGGTGAAGCGTTCGGCGCCGGAAAGTCGGGCAGCACCCGCCGCATGCGCTGCCTTCGCCTTTGCTCCCTTCGGCTTTGCCGATGGCGTCCGGCAGAACAGCTGGAACGCCGCTCTGCCTGCCAGATCGGGCGAAATCGCCTGCAGAGCCGAAAACCCGAGGCGGGTGACGTCAAGCGCAAAGTTTGCCATAGTGGGATTCCAAAAGACTGTTCAACACTGAACAATAAAGTACAACGATGAACAAAAATCAATCCCTTCCCTGGGATCATCCGCGTTTTCGCAGCTGGATCGCGGTGGCTCGCGCCTGCCAGCTGATGCAACAATCTCTTGCCCGCTCGCTTGCCGATCTCGACATCAAGCCGCCGCACCTCGATATCCTGGTCAATCTCTATCGTTTCGAGGGCATCTCCCAGCAGGAGCTGGCGCGCAAGCTGCTGGTCGGCCGCTCCAATATGAGCATGCTGCTGCCGCAGATGGAGAAGCGTGGCCTGATCCTCCGCCGCGATGACGAGCGCGACAAGCGCGTGCTGCGCCTCTATTTGACGCCGGACGGTCGAAAGCTGAGTGAGGAAGCCATGGCCATCCAGACCGGCCTCATCGACCGCGTGCTATCGGACGAACCGATAGAACAATGCATGGCGACCGCCGATTCGATGGAGCGGATCATCACCGTGCTGCTGAAAGATCTGCGTGACGAGGACTGATGTTCAATGCAGCGTCGGCGCCGCCGCCGTACCGGTCAGCGAGCGATATTCCCAAGCGGCGACGATAATCAGCACCAGCGTCGCCAGGATGCCCATCAGATAGACCTCGATGAAGGGTGCGGCGAAGGCGAGCAGGATCAGAAGGACCAGGCCGGCAAGATGCGATAGCGGCAGCTGGCCGCTGGTCGCGCCCTTGAACCAGAGATTGCCGATCAGGAACAGGCCGGAGCCGCCGAGCACGGCCGCGGCGATACCGAGATTGCCGGTTTCATGCGGATGCGAGAACATGAACTCGACCGCCACTGCATGGACGATGATGCCGGCAAGGATCGGGATATGCCCATAGGTGAAGGCCAGACGCGCCAAGCTGCCCGGCGTCTCTTCATGCTCGATGCGGTGGGCGGCGCGCCCGTGGCCGAAGCGGAAATAGAGCCACCACATGGCGACCGTGCCGACGAAGCCGGTGACGAAGACGACGCTGGTCAGCCCGGAGAACGGCAGCTCCGAAAAGGTTCGGCCGGAAACGAGGATCGCTTCGCCGAGGCAGATGATGACAAAGAGCGCGCAGCGTTCGGCCATATGCGCGCCGGAAACGTCCCAGTCCCGCGCCGTCGAGCGCCCGAGCCCGGGCACGGCAAAGCCCGCGGCCGGCCCGGCATATTCGATCGCCAGCGCAATCACCCAGGCGATCAGCCGGACTTCATGCTCGAGCAGCCCGCCGGCAATCCAGAAGACCCCGGCAACCACGAGCCAAGTGCTGATGCGGACGAAATTCAGCGTGTTGGGGCGGTCGACGCGCGTCATCGCATAGGTCGTAAACAGCGAGCGCCCGACCTGCATCGCCACATAGGCGCCGGCAAACAACAGCCCCTTGTCGCCGAAGGCCTCGGGGATGGAGGCAGACAGCAGCAGCCCGAGCATCATCAGCGCCACCAGCATGCCGCGTACCGGCATTTTGTCCGGATCGAGCCAGTTCGTCACCCAGGCCGTGAAGATCCACACCCACCAGACGGCGAAGGTCATCAGCGCCGCTTCGCCGGCACCGAGCGGCGTGTAGTGGGCGGCGAGCGCATGCGAGAGCTGCGAGATCGAAAAGACGAAGACCAGGTCGAAGAACAGTTCGAGGAAGGTCACCTTGCTGCCGCTGGCGCTGCCCTTGGCGCGGAGCCAGTTCTTTCCGTTCGTCTTCGCCATATGGCCCCCGATGGCTGGATTACCCGTGGATTGAAAGTGTAGCGGCGCTCAGGTGAGCATCAGCGCGGCTTTTCCGCCGTGTCGCGGTTCATGCCTTTTTCGCGGAGTTCGTCCTCGTAAGCGGAAAACAGCTCATCGCCCCGCTCGCCGAGTTCGCGCAGATAGGTCCAGGTGTAGATGCCGGTATCGTGCATGTCGTCGAAGCCGATGCGGACCGCGTAATTGCCGGTCGGCATCATCGAGATGATCGCGACATTGCGTTTGCCCGGCACCGTCACCTTCTGTCCTGGCCCATGGCCCTGCACCTCGGCCGAGGGCGACAGAACGCGCAAGAGCTCAGCCGACAGGTCGAAGCTCAGACCGTCATCGAAGGTTACCACCAGCCGCTGCCTGTCTTTCGAGACGCGAAGTTCGGTCGGCCAGATATCGCTCATCATTTTGTCCTCTTCTCATGCGAGGAGTAGGCGCTGATCTTTTTCGGCGCAAGCTGAAATTGGCATGCTCGCGCGGGCTGTTTCCCTTGACGCGACAATAGCATATGCCCACATTGATGAGAGTACGGAGATACAGGTGAACACCAGAGTTGGAACGATAGGCAATGCATCGCCGCTGGTGGCAGGTGCGCACCCGATGATCGACCCCTTCGGGCGGGCGGTCACCTATCTCCGTGTGTCCGTCACCGACCGCTGCGATTTCCGCTGCACCTATTGCATGGCTGAGAATATGACCTTCCTGCCGAAGAAGGATCTCTTGACGCTGGAAGAGCTCGACCGGCTTTGTTCCGCCTTCATCGCCAAGGGTGTCCGCAAGATCAGGCTGACCGGCGGCGAGCCCCTGGTGCGCAAGAACATCATGTATCTGGTTCGCCAGCTCGGCCAGAAGATCGGTTCCGGCCTCGACGAATTGACGCTGACCACCAACGGCTCACAGCTTTCGCGCCATGCCGAGGAGCTCTATGATTGCGGCGTGCGCCGGATCAATGTTTCGCTCGATACGCTCGACCCCGACAAGTTCCGCAAGATCACCCGCTGGGGTGATTTCGCCAAGGTCATGGAAGGCATCGACGCGGCTCAAAAGGCAGGGCTGAAGATCAAGCTCAACGCCGTGGCGCTGAAGGATTTCAACGATGCCGAGATGCCGGAGCTGCTGCGCTTCGCCCATGACCGCGGCATGGATCTCACCGTCATCGAAACCATGCCGATGGGCGAGATCGAAGAAGACCGCACCGACCAGTATCTACCGCTTTCAAAGCTGCGCGCCGATCTCGAAGAGCAGTTCACCCTTACGGACATCAATTACCAGACCGGCGGCCCGGCGCGTTACGTCAGGGTCGAAGAAACCGGCGGCCGCCTCGGCTTCATCACCCCGATGACTCATAATTTCTGCGAAAGCTGCAACCGCGTCCGCCTCACCTGCACCGGCACGCTCTATATGTGCCTCGGCCAGAACGACGCCGCCGATCTCCGCGCCGCACTCCGCGCCACCGAAGACGACGCCCTCCTCCACGCCGCCATCGACGAGGCCATCACCCGCAAACCCAAAGGCCACGACTTCATCATCGACCGCACGCATAATCGCCCGGCGGTGGCCAGGCATATGAGTGTCACCGGAGGGTGAGAAGCGGTCCCGCAAAGCGGGAGCAATCGATCCAGTGAATCGATTGCAGCGCCGAACGCCCTGAGCAATGCGAAGGGCCGGGATACGGTGCGGCAGACTCCCCCTTCTCCCCAGCGGGGAGAAGATGCCCTTCAGGGCAGATGAGGGGGTGAGCGGCGAAGCCGCGAGTGCGCCGAGCGCAAGCGAAGGGCAATCAACGCTGTGCCGAGTGGCCCCCTTGCATGTTCAAACTGCATCCGTTGATGATGGGTGCGACCCCTGGGGGATGGCCATCCCCCAGGGGTCGGACGGGCGGGACCGTAACCCCCTTGGCGTGAACCGGGGATGAGCCTGGTCCGCCCGTCCTTCGCGTTTGTCCTGAACAGATAGTGGGGAGCAGGTCCCGTATGCAAGGCAAGGTATCGTCGGAACGCACCGCGATGGCGACAGTTTATGTCGGCATCGATGTCTGTAAAGAGTGGCTGGACATTCATCTGCATCCTCTCGGCCGCAGTTTTCGGGTGACCAACGACACGGCCGGCCTGCGCCGCCTCAAGCGGGAACTCGATGCGCTTGACCAGATGCCGCGCTCGGCGCTGCGTATCGTCATGGAAGCGACCGGCAAGTGGCATCGCGCCGTCCAGCGCTCGCTGCATGCCGATGGCTTTTACGTGTCGATCGTCGACCCGCTGCGCGCCCGGCTGTTTGCCAAAGCCTGCGGCTTTCTCGCCAAGACCGATCGGCTCGATGCGCGGTTTCTGGCCATCATGGGAGAAGCCCTCAAGCCCGCACAGACCCCACCGCCGGACCAAGCGCTGGAAGCCCTGCAGGAACTGGTCAATGCCCGATCTGCCGCCAATGGCGAACGCACCGCCCTGTCCAACCGGATGAAGACGGCCGTGACCGCCTTCCTGCGCAAGGAACTGACGCGCCGGCTTGCCGCGCTCGACACCCATATCGCAAGACTGGACGCCGAGATCGAGCGCAGCATCTGCGCCGAGCCCGAGATGCGCCGCCGCCTCGACATCCTCATCTCCATTCCCGGCATCGGAGCCGTCACCGCCGCAAGCCTGATCGCTGGCCTTTGCGAACTTGGCGCCTGCTCTGGCAAGCAGGCCGCCATGCTGACCGGCCTTGCGCCGATTGCCTGCGAAAGTGGCGAGCGGGCCGGACATCGCTCCATCAGGGGCGGACGCCCAGCACCCAGGAACGCCATCTACATGGCCGCCCTGTCTGCCTCCCGTCACAACCCGGACCTCGCACGCTTCGCCGCAAGGCTGAAGAAAGTCGGAAAACCCAATAAGGTCGTCCTCGTCGCCGTCATGAGAAAGCTCATCGTCCTGGCAAACACCCTCATCACCAAAAACCGCATCTGGACACCAAATCCACCTTGACACCAAACACAGATGCTCATCCGACCCTGCGGGCCACCTTCTCCCCGCTGGGGAGAAGAGGGAGCCGCATCCCCATCACCAAGGCTTACGCGCGCAAATCGCAAACCGGTCCTGCACCATGCGCTCCAGCCCGCGCAGGAACGGCATCTTGCGCGCCTGCGCCCAATGGATATCGGCGAGTTTGCGGTCGACGACGATATCCGTAAAACCGGCTTGGCGCAAAAGATCGACAACTGCTTCGGCCGGCATCTGGCTGGAGAAATGCACGCGTGAGCGGATCTTCTGGTGCCGCGCCATCATCTCCGGCGACATGTGGCTCGCCGGCAGTTTGCCGGTCACCTTCGTCCAGAGCTTCTGCAGGCCCTTGACCCAGGTTTCCTTACCCATATTGCCGTCGAGGATCAGCACCTTGCCGCCCGGCTTCAATACCGAGAACCATTCCTTGAAGGCTGAAGCCGGGTCGACCAGCGTCCAGACAAGATGGCGGTTGGTGATGACGTCGTAGCTGTCCTTGGGCTCCATGGTGTTTTCGGCGTCGCCGGCGACGAAGCGGATATCGGTGCCGCGCTTCTTGGCCTTGGCGCGCGCCTGCGCCAGCATCGCATCCGACCAGTCGAGGCCGGTGACTTTGAAGCCGACATCGTTCATCAGATGCGAGATCACGGCGGTGCCGCAGGCAAGATCGAGCGCTGCCCGTCCCTGCCCGGCGCCAAGATGCTTTCGGATCAGCCGCTGCCAACCCTTCCGCTCCGCTTCCGAAAAGATTTCATGGCCGACGCTCTGGTCGAAGGTTGCCGCCCTCTCCGACCAGAAATCGCGGATTTCGTCGCGGATGGAGTAATTTGTGTTCGTCGAATTCATCTTGAGAGCCCCGGCATCGGATCAGTTTGGAAATGCTCTAAAACATATAACTTGATTCATAAAGTCATATTTCTTATGCCTGCGGACATTATTCAGACATCAGGGGAATTTCCAGATGAATTTCGTGAAAATGCTCGCAGTTTCCGCGGCTGCGATTGCCGGCTTGATGCCACTTTCGGCCTGGGCGCAATCCTTCACCGTCAAGGATGTTGCGGGCCGCGAAGTGACCTTCGACAAGCCGGTCGAGCGTGTGATCCTAGGGGAAGGTCGCATGCTCTATGCCGTAGCACCCATCGAGAAGGAAGATCCCTTCGCCAAGATCGTCGGCTGGCGCAACGATCTCTGGACCACCGACAAGGACGGTTTCAACGCCTATGTCGAGAAGTTCCCCAAGGGCAAGGACCTGCCCTTCCTCGGCAATCTGACGGACGGCACTCTGCAGACCGAAACGGTCGTCAAGCTGCATCCCGACGTGCTGCTGCTGCCGATCGGCAACAAGACGGCGGCCGACGAGGTGAAGCTCGAGGAGATGCTCAGCGGCATCGGCGTGAAGATCGTCTATATCGATTTCCGCGAGCACATTCTCGCCAACACCGAGCCGAGCCTGAAGATCCTCGGCCAGATCTTCGGCCATGAGGGCCGCGCCGAAGCCGTCGCCAGCTTCTGGAAAGAGCAGATGGCCCGCGTCACCGACAGACTGAAGGCGGCCAATCCGCCAAAGCCGAATGTGTTCATGTACCGCGCCGCCGGCCTCGTGGAATGCTGCGGCACCTTCGGTCCCGATAATTTCGGCCTGATGGTCGATTGGGCTGGCGGCCACAATCTCGGCTCCGATTTCCTGCCGGGCTATACCGGCTCGATCAATGCCGAGCAGGTTGTCGCCTCCAATCCCGATGTCATCGTCGTCACCGGCTCCAACTGGAGCCAGACCAAGAATGCCAAGGATTATGTGAATGTCGGCCCGAATGCCGTCGCCACCTTTGACGACAGCCGCAAGTCGCTGAACACGCTGATGGAAAACCCTGCTTTTACCGGCTCCAGGGTGGTTGCCGGCGGCAATGTCCATGCGATCTGGCACCAGTTCTATACCAGCCCCTATCAGTTCGTTGCCGTTCAGCAACTGGCCAAGTGGTTTCATCCCAACCTCTTTGCCGATCTCGATCCGGATGCCACCTTCAAGGAATTCCACGAAAAATTCCTGCCGGTCGCCTACCAGCCGGGTTACTGGGTCGACGCCAAGGCGGGTCAGTAATCCGAAATGGCAGAGATCGCCGCACTATCGATCGAAGCCGAAGCTGGGAGGGAGCGCTACCGCGCCCTCGCCCGGCGCAAGCTGCTGATCCTCGCCACCATGACGACAGCACTCTGCCTGTGCTTTGCCGTCGATCTCGCCTGGGGCCCGGCCCGCTATAGTCTTACCGAGGTCGTGGCCGCCCTCCTCGACCCCTCCTCCGTTTCGGATCAGGTGCGGGCCGTCGTCTGGGACATCCGCATGCCGGTTGCGGTGATGGCGATCGTCGTCGGCGCCTCGCTCTCCGTCGCCGGCGCACAGATGCAGACGATCCTCGCCAATCCGCTCGCCAGCCCCTTCACCCTCGGCATTTCGGCGGCGGCAAGCTTTGGCGCAGCGCTGGCGATCGTCACCAGCGTTCCGCTTCTGCCTGTTGCAGCCGGCCTGCTCGTGCCGGTCAATGCCTTCATCATGGCGCTGATCGCCACGCTCTTCATCCATTTCGTCTCGCAGGCCCGCGGCGTCTCGGTGCAGACGGTGGTGCTGCTCGGCATTGCCCTCGTTTTCACCTTCAATGCGGCCCTCGCCTTCCTGCAATATCTCGCCTCAGAACAGGCGCTGTCGGCCGTCGTCTTCTGGACGATGGGCAGCCTCACCAAGGCCACATGGCCGAAAATCTGGGTGACGCTCGCCGTCTTGCTGATCGCGTTGCCGCTCTTTGCCCGCAACGCCTGGGCGCTGACGGCGATCCGGCTTGGCGAGGACAAGGCCGCAAGCTTCGGCGTCAATGTCCGCCGCATCCGGCTGCAGACCATGCTGGTGGTCTCGCTGCTTGCCGCAGTCCCCGTCAGCTTCGTCGGCACCATCGGTTTCGTCGGCCTGGTCGGGCCGCATATATCACGCATGATTCTTGGCGAGGATCAGCGCTTTTTTCTGCCGGGCTCGATCCTGTCGGGCGCGCTATTGATGTCGCTGACCTCGATCGTCTCGAAGTCGATCATCCCCGGCGTCATCTTTCCGATCGGCATCATCACCGCACTGGTCGGCGTGCCCTTCTTCTTCTCGCTCATCCTCTCGAACAGGAGCCGGTCATGGTAGCGCTTCAGTTGCAATCGGTCGGCGCCTATCACGGCCGCAAACTTTTCGTCGAAGACGTGACGACGCCAATGATGACATCGGGCGAGGTCGTCGCGGTGATCGGCCCGAACGCCGCCGGCAAGTCGACGCTCTTCAAGCGCATCACCGGTCTGCTCAAAGGGCCGGGCCATGTCGTCGTCGAAGGCTCGAAAACGAAAAACGCCATCAGCTACATGCCGCAGGATACCTCGGCCAACGCGGTGCTGACGGTCTACGAATCCATCCTGCTCGCCCGCAAGCAGGGTCAGTCCTGGGCCGTCAGCGACAGCGACCTGCGCTTCATCGACGAGGTCATGAAGGCGCTTGATATGTCAGCCATCGCCTTCCGCGATCTCGGCGCGCTTTCCGGTGGCCAGCGCCAGCTCGTCTCGATCGCCCAGGCGCTGGTGCGCGAACCCGAGATTATGCTGATGGACGAACCCACAAGCGCGCTCGACCTCCACCGCCAGGTCGAGGTCCTCGACTTCATGCGCCGCCAGGCCCGCACCAAGGGCATGATCGTGCTGATCGCCATCCACGATCTTAACCAGGCACTGCGCTTTGCCGACAAGGTCCTCGTCATCGCCAACGGTCGGATGCACGCCTGCGGCACCCCAAGGGATGTCGTCACCGCCGAGATGCTGCGCGAGATCTACAGGGTCGAGGCCCGGGTCGAGAAATGCTCGATGGAGTACGACCATGTGATCGTGGATGGGACGGCGCATTGAGGCTGGCAACAGTCTGCTCGTCAGCTAATCAATCGCTGCGCGGTAAACTTGTCCGTAACAAGCATGTCGATGACTCCCACGCGGAGCGCCCCTGCAATCGCGTCGGTCTTTTTGGACCCGCCGGCAAGAGCAATGACCCGGTCCACTCGTTCGAGATCCTCAAGTGGAAGGCCTATGACTCGGTCGTCCAGGGGTGTCTTGACCGGCTTGCCGTTTTTATCGAAGAAGCGAAGGGAGATATCGCCGACGGCTCCCGCTTCCGCGAGATCAGACAGTTCGCGGGACGAAAAGATGTTGCCGGACCGTGCGAGAAGTTCGGACGGTTCGACTGCTCCGATTCCGACTATCGCAAGCGTTATGCTGCCGAACAGGTCAATCGTCTCGCGGACGAACGGGTCGGCCTGCATCAGAAGCTTTGCCTCTCTGGACGAGGTAACGCCCTGCACGGGAAGCAGTTTCGGCTCGGCGCCGGTCAGCCGTGCAAGCCGCGTGGTAAGCTGCGTCGCATGCGTCTGCACTGAAGGATCCCCCATGCCTCCAAGGGTCTGGACGACGTATTTCGCCTGAGCGCTCTTCTGAGGATGAATGTTCTCGACCATCTTGAAAATGGTCTGGCTCCAACTCGAAACGCCGATGATCTCCCCTGGCGCAAGTGTCACCTCCAAGAGATGAGCCGCTGCCTCTCCGATACGGGCCATGATCGCTCCGTCCCGATCTTCCGTGCACTCAACGACGATCGCCTCCGGCAGATCGTATTTCTCGCGAAGCGCGCCCTCGAGCTCGCTGTAGGTGCCGGCGGGAGGGATCACGCTGGTTCGCACGATATCTTCAGCCTCGGCACGCTTGAGCATCCGCGACACCGTCGCCTGCGACAGGCGAAGGTGCTGTGCGATCTCCGCCTGTCGCCGTCCCTCCATATGGTACATCTGGGCGACCCTTGAAATCAGGCGGAGTTCGTTAAGGCGAGTCATCGCTATTCCCAGAGTGAATTTTTATTCACCTTTAGCCTTTGTTTCGCGGACCGTCGAGCGGGCAAGCGCATCATTCCAGGTATCGAGAAGCAGCGCGCGATCCACGGGTTGCGGCTCAATGATTTGAGTGTTTCGCGGCAACTCCGCGACGTTCTGGAGATTGCTCCACAAGCCGAGCGAAAGCCCCGCCAGGTAAGCAGCGCCCAAAGCCGAAGCCTCGGGTGCTTCACATTGGATCACCGGATGTTCGATGAGGTTCGAGACACACTGCATCAGAAAGCGGTTCTGGCTCGGCCCACCATCCACGTAGAGCGCGCCGAGCGCGCCGCCGCTCTGTGCCCGCATGGCCGCGATCACGTCATGCACCTGCAGGGCGATGGAGTCTGTGACCGACCGAGCCATTTGCGCACGTGTCGTATTGAAGTTGATCTGGGAGAACAGGGCACGGGCGTCGGACTTCCAATAGGGTGCGCCCAGTCCCACGAATGCCGGCACGAAACCAGGTCCGCCCGGCTCAGCGCTCGCCGCAAGTTCGACAAGGGCCGCCACATCCGCCAAGCCGAGAATCTCCGCCATCCAGGGAAGACTGGCGGCGCAGACGAGAATATTGCCTTCGAAAGCGAAAGTCGGCTTTCCCTCGATGCGCCATGCGACGGTGGTTGTGACGCCGTTGCGTGGGGGAATGAATCGCGGCAGCGTCGTCATGACCGAAGAGCCGGTTCCAAAGGTCACCTTTCCGTCGCCCGGCTTGAATGCTCCATGACCGAACAGGGCTGCGTGGCTGTCTCCGATCGCAGCCATGATCGGAGTGCCATCCGGCACCCCCGGCAATCCTTGCGTCCGGCCGAAATCGGCAGAGCTGTCTAGTACCTCGGGGAGGAGCGCGATTTCGACGCCGAAGATCTCGCCAAGTTCATCGCTCCATCTCTGTTCCCGCAGATCGAACAACTGGCTCCTGGCGGCATTGGAAGCGTCGCAAACATGCCGACGCCCGCCGGTCAGGCAGTGGACGAGCCAACTGTCGACCGTTCCCAGCCGCACCGATCGCCCGGCCGGAATACGGTCGAGCAGCCATCGGAATTTCGAACCTGGAAACATCGGATCCAATGGCAGGCCTGTGAGCGCCTGCACACGGTCAAGGCGGCCTTCGGCAATGAGACGCTCGCAATCCTGTGCCGTACGACGACACTGCCAGCTTACCACCGGTCCAAGCGCGTCTCCCGTTTCGGCGTCCCAGGCGGTGACAGATTCGCGCTGGTTGGAAATGGCCACCGCCTCGATAGTCACATCGGGACTGGCCTTCAGGCAGGCGTCGATCGCTTCGCAAACCGATGCGTAGAGCCGGCTTGGGTCTTGTTCGACCCAACCCGGCTTCGGATAGGAAATGCCGACAGCAGCCGAACCTCTGCCGACGATTTCTCCCCTTTCGGAAACCAGAACTGCCTTTGAATTGGTGGTGCCCTGGTCGATTGCCAGAATTGCCCGCATTCTATCCTCCCCAGATCAGGTCTCGGCCGGGACGACAAAAAGCGTCCCGGCTAGAGCAATTCCAGGAAAAGTGCCAAGCGGTTTTCCGTCCGGAATTGCATAAGAACAAAAGTCGCGCGATTTTACTTGCGCCTGATCAACGACTGCGCGGCGTCGGCGATTGCGGACGGCGCCATTCCGAATTCGTCGAGCAGAAACTCTGCCGAACCGGTCGGGGCATAGACCCCGGGAACTCCGAGACGTTTCATCGGGACCGGAGCATTGTCGACCACCACTTCGGCTACCGCGGAACCCAGCCCGCCAAAGATCGTATGCTCTTCGGCTGTGACGATCGCTCCGGTTTCCTTCGCCGCTGCTATGATAGCCTCCTCGTCGATCGGACGAACCGTTGCAAGATTGAGCACCCTGGCGTTGATGCCGCGGTCTGCGAGGATTTCGGCAGCCTTCAAGATGCGATGAGTCAAAGTGCCATTGGCGATAAGGGTGACGTCGGAGCCCTGGCGAAGGAGGTTTGCCTTGCCGAGTTCGAACCTGTGACCCTCCGGAAGCAGATCCGGTACACCAACGCGAGACAGACGCAGGAAACAGGGCCCGTTGTAAGCCGCGGCCCACTCAACCGCAGCAGCCGTTTCGATGCGGTCACAAGGCGCAATGACCGGAAGATTGGGCAGAACCCGCGTCCAAGCGAAGTCTTCGATCGAGTGATGGGTCGGTCCGAGTTCGCCATACGCCATTCCGGAAGAAATGCCGACCAGCTTGACGTTGGCATTCGAATACGAAATATCGGCCTTGATCTGCTCCAGCGACCGTCCCGTGAGAAACGGAGCAGCGGCGCACACAAATGGAAGACGTCCGCCATTGGCGAGGCCTGCGCCAACCCCCACCATGTTCTGCTCTGCGATGCCGACATTGACGAGGCGCTCTGCAAACTTCGCCTTGAAGCCGCCGAGCTTGGAGGAACCCACAGAGTCGTTGCAGACGGCAACGATGGTTTCGTTTTCGGCGGCCAGCCGCTCAAGCGCAGCAGCGAATGCGTCGCGGCAATCGTAGAGCCTGGGTGGGTTTATTGGCGCATTCATTACAGTGCCTCCGACAATTCTGCCAACGCAATTTCGTATTGTTCCTTGCTCGGTACCTTGTGGTGCCAGTCGACCCGGTCCTGCATGAACGATATTCCATGGCCCTTGTTGGTATGGGCGACGATGCAATGCGGTCTTGGCCCGCGGTGTTCGAGAGCCGGAACGATTTCGCTCATTTTGTTCCCGTTGATTTCGCTGACTTCCCAATCGAATGCTTCAAGCTTCGGACGAAGCGGGGCGAGATCATTGGTATCGGCCAGTGCAGCGCCCTGCTGAAACCTGTTGTGATCGATGATCAACGTCAAGTTATCGAGCTTGAACTGAGCTGCCGCCATGATCGCTTCCCAGTTTGAGCCCTCCTGCATCTCACCGTCGCCGGTGACGACATAGGTGTGATATTTCGCGCCTGAGAGCTTGGCGGCTATCGCCATTCCTACTGCGACCGGAAGACCGTGGCCGAGCGGCCCGGTATTCGTTTCGACGCCAGGAACCTTGTTGCAATTTGGATGCCCGTTCAGCCTCGAATGCGGCTTCAAGAAGGTGGAAATCTCATCCTCCGGGATGAAGCCGCGTTTTGCGAGCGTTACATACAGCGCGCATGCCGTATGCCCCTTAGAAAGAACGAACCTGTCGCGGTCGGGATGTTTGGGCTGATCCGGCCAGACATTCAGCACACGAAAATAGAGAGCCGTCAAAATGTCGATGACCGACATCTCGCCGCCAATATGGCCGGCGCCCGCTTCAAAGACCGCCTGGAGATCGCGCAATCGGATCTGGCGGGCGATGCGCTCAAGTTCTGTCGGATCCATAAATTCCTCCGTGCATAAATATTCAATCATCAATATTTTTGCACAACAAGCCGATTAGTCAAGCCCCTTAAGACGCTCCCGAGAGCACATGCCCGAAGAAAGCTTATTGACAGCTGAATGGCAAGTTGTTAATGAATTTTCCAGCAGGCATGAATAATTATTCTACCCTGAGCAAATATCGGATACAGGCCTACGCATAGGGAGGAGCAATGGTGGCGCTCGATATCAATGAACAGAGGCTTTCGTCCGGAGCCTGGCTGAGCAAGCTCAAGGGAGCTACCGGCCCCCTCGTCGGACTGCTCGCACTGTGCGTCTTTCTGAGCCTCAGCACAGATACGTTTCTTTCGGTTCGAAACGGCCTCAACATCCTCGACCAGATCACTGTTCTCGGCATCATGGCGGTAGGAATGACGTTCGTCATCCTGATCGGCGGCATTGATCTTTCCGTCGGCTCGGCACTCGCGCTGGCGATGATGGTCATGGGCTGGACCGCCAACGTCGCCGGCCTACCGCTGCCCGTCGGGATCGCTTTTGCTCTCATCGCCTCAGCGGTATCAGGCCTGATCGTCGGACTTCTGGTGACGCAGTTCCGGGTTCCAGCCTTTATTGCCACTCTTGCGATGATGTCCGCGGCTCGCGGCGTTGCAAACATGATCACGGACGGTCAGCAGATCGTCGGATTCCCCGACTGGTTCATGATGCTGGCCATCGATCGCCATTTCGGCATCATGACTGCCACGGTATTCCTCATGCTTGCGGTTGTTCTTGCCGCGTGGCTTTTCCTGCACTTCCGGTCCGAAGGTCGCATGCTCTATGCGGTGGGCGGAAACGCCGAAGTCGCGCGGCTGGCTGGTATCAACGTCCCGCTCGTGACGATAGCCGTCTATGTCGTTAGTGCCGTCCTTGCGGGGCTCGCAGGCATCGTGCTCGCCGCACGGCTGGATTCCGTCCAGCCGTCCAGTGGTCTGGGCTATGAACTGGACACCATCGCTGCGGTCGTCATCGGCGGGACTTCGCTCTCCGGCGGCGCGGGCGGCATCGGTGGAACGCTGATCGGCGTTCTTATCATCGGTGTGCTTCGCAACGGTCTCAACCTTCTCAACGTCTCGCCGTTCCTGCAGCAGGTGATCATCGGCATCGTCATCGTGCTCGCGGTCGGCGCAGAGACTATTCGTCGGCGTCGCGCCTGACGAGCGGGGTCCGCCGCGTTGGCAGACCCGGAATTCCGCCCCAAAATTTGGGGCGGATCAATACCCCGAGGGGGAGGACATACCCGAGGGTTCCATCAAACAACGGAGGAAAATACAATGAAAATAGCGCGCACCATGCTCGCGTCCGCTGCACTGCTCGGCCTCATGCTCGGCCCCGTACATGCGGCGGAACTGAAGAAGCTCGGCTTGGCCGTTGCCAACCTTCAGGCAAACTTCTTCAACCAGATCAAGCAATCGGTCGAAGCCGAGGCCAAGAAGCGCGGCATCGAAGTCATCACGGTCGACGCGAAGGGCGACGGACCGACGCAGGTCAACCAGATCCAGGATCTTCTGACCCAGAAAATCGACGCGCTGATCTATATTCCGGCAGGTGCGGCGGCTGCGACCGTTCCGGTCAAGCTTGCGAAGAGCGCCGGCATCCCGGTCGTGAACGTCGACCGGAACGCCGAGGGAGCACCCGGCGATACCTTCCTTGCAACGGATTCCGTCGCGTCTGCCAAGGCCGTCTGCGACTACATCCTGAAGGAAGCCGGCGGCAAGGGGAAGATGGTCATCATCCACGGCCAGAAGGGCACGACGCCGGAAGTCGATCGTTCGAAGGGCTGCGCTGAATCTCTCAAGGCATATCCGGACGTCAAGGTTGTCGCCGAACAGTTCTCCAACATCTGGAGCCAGGACGAAGGCTTCCAGATCATGCAGAATATGCTGCAGGCAAATCCGGACGTTTCCATCGTGTTCGCACAGGCCGACGGCCTCGCCCTCGGCGCCGCGCAGGCGATCAAGGTCGCCAATCCGTCGCAGAAGATCGTGGTCGGCGGCTTCGATGGCGACACCGCGGCTCTCGAAGCGCTGAGCAAGGGCGTCTTCAACGTAACGGCGACACAGCAGACGCAGAAGATGGGCCGCGATGCGGTCGAAAATGCCGCCAAGCTTGTCGCCGGAGAAAAAGTACCGCCGGTGCAGCTTATGGACGCCACGCTGACAACCAAGGAAAACGTCGCAGGCTTCATCGCCAGCCATCCGTAATGAAGTCGAGGTCTTGAGGAGGTGTGCCAATGACTGATCCCGTTCTTTCCCTGAGGGGCATATCCAAATGGTATGGGCCACTCCAGGTTCTGAAGGATGTCAGCTTGGACGTTTACCCCGGCGAAGTGGTTGCACTTCTCGGTGAAAACGGAGCGGGCAAGTCGACGTTGTCGGGCATTATTGCCGGGTCACGCTCGCCCTCCGAAGGATCAATGACATGGCTGGGGCAGCCTTATGCCCCGGCCACTCCAAGGGAAGCCATCGACAAGGGCGTTGTCCTGATACATCAGGAACTGCAGCTACTGCCGCAGCTGTCGATCGCGGAAAACGTCTTCATCGGACGCTGGCCGATGAAGAACGGCGTCGTCGACCGCGCCCAGATGGTTCGCCGGGCCCAGGACCAGCTCGCTCGCTTGAACCTTCGCATTCCTGCAACGCGGACGGTCGCCGGCCTTTCCACGGCGAATCAGCAACTCATCGAGATCGCCAAGGCGCTGGCTCTCAACGCAAAACTCCTGATCCTCGATGAGCCGACAGCCGCCCTTGGCGGAGCGGAGACGGAAGCTCTCTTCGAACAGGTTCGGAAGCTTCGCTCAGAAGGCGTCGGCATCGTCTATATTTCCCACCGCATGGAAGAGATCAAGCAGATAACCGACCGGATCGTCGTTCTTCGTGACGGCGAGCGGGTGCAGGAATTCTCCGACAGCGCCACCCCGGTGCGAACGATTGTCGAGAGCATGGTCGGGCGCCCGCTTGACCGCTTGTTCCCTACCCTTCCGGTTCCGACAAATCGCCCGGTACTCCAGGTGTCCGGGCTGAGCTCGCCGGACAACTCGTTCCGTGACGTTACCTTCGAGGTCCGGGCCGGGGAAATTCTGGGCATCGCCGGATTGGTCGGTGCCGGCCGCACCGAACTGGTGCGTGCGATTTCGGGAGCAGATCCAATCAGTGCTGGTTCGATCAAGCTGGAAGGCGAGGAACTCAGGCTGCGCGATCCAGCGGACGCGATCGCCAAGGGTATCGTGATGGTTCCGGAAGACCGCAAGGAGCAGGGCCTGATCGTCGGGCACCGGATCAGCGAGAACATTGTCTATGCCAATCTCGACAAACTCGGCGGCGGTTGGATCACGCCGCGCGTCAAGCGCTCCTTTGCAGAAAAGGCAGTTGCCAAGTTCGGCGTAAAGGGCCGTGCTGAACAGCACGCCTCGGACCTGTCCGGCGGCAACCAGCAGAAGGTCGTGATCGCGAAGTGGCTCATGCGCGATCCCAAGGTCGTTGTGCTCGACGAGCCGACGAGGGGCATCGACGTCGGCGCCCGAGCGGGCATCTACGACATCATCGTCAATCTTGCCAAACAGGGCGTGGCGGTCATCGTCGTAAGCTCTGACCTCGAAGAGGTTCTTGGAGTCTCCAATCGCATTCTCGTGCTTGCGCAAGGCAAGCAGGCGGGGATTCTCAATCGTGACCAGGCAAACGACGTTTCGGTCATGGAGCTAGCGACCATCTAAACAGACAGAGAAAGGAAGAGCGGTGTCCGACATCACTCTGAACGCCCCGAAGCTTTTCGATCTCAGCGGCCAGGTTGCCATCGTTACCGGAGCCGGCAGCGGCATTGGTCAGCGTATTGCCATCGGCCTTGCGCAATGCGGCGCCGACGTGGCGCTGCTCGACCGCAGAACCGACGACGGACTGGTCAAGACGGCTGAACATATTCGCGCCGCCGGCCGCCGCTCGATCCAGATCGCGGCGGATGTCACGAGCAAGTCTTCCCTTGGAGAGGCCGTGGCACGGACCGAAGCGGATCTCGGCGCGCTGACGCTTGCAGTCAACGCTGCAGGCATCGCTAACGCGAACCCGGCGGAAGAGATGGAGGAGGACCAATATCAGACGTTGATGGATATCAACCTCAAAGGCATCTTTCTTTCCTGCCAGGCCGAGGCCCGCGCCATGCTGAAGAATGGACGCGGCTCCATCGTCAACATCGCCTCCATGTCGGGTGTGATCGTAAACCGGGGGCTGAACCAAGCGCACTACAACGCCTCCAAGGCGGGCGTGATCCATATGTCGAAGTCTATGGCGATGGAATGGGTCGACCGCGGCATTCGCGTCAACACCATCTCCCCCGGATACACGGCAACGCCCATGAACACCCGCCCGGAGATGGTCCACCAGACCAAGCTCTTCGAAGAGCAGACGCCGATGCAGCGCATGGCAACAGTCGACGAGATGGTCGGTCCGGCTGTGTTCCTGCTGTCGAATGCGGCAAGTTTCGTGACCGGCGTCGATCTTCTCGTCGACGGCGGTTTCTGCTGCTGGTGATGAGAAAGCTCATTACCGCCGCTGGAAAGTGACCGGTCTCGCTTCCTCCCTGGCTGAGATCGAGGCGCTGAAGGGACTAACGGGCACGACGGCGTGCGATATCGCGGTCTGCCCGCCCTTCGCGCTGATCGAACGGAAGGAGGGCTCGGGTCGTCATCGGCGGTCCGAATTCCCGAGGATCAGTTGAGCTCCAACAATGATCGCATGATAGATCGCACCCAGATTTTCTGTTTATCGATGGACAAGGAAAGAGCATGAAACGCTTTGAGCAGAAGACCGTCGTCATTACCGGGGGTAGCCGCGGCATCGGCGCCGCCATCGCTAGACGATTTGCACGCGAGGGCGCCAATCTCGTCGTCTCGGCCAACGAGGACCTGGTTCACGGCGTCGCCGAACAGATCCGGGCCGAAGGCGGCAAGGCGGTCTCCTTCATCGGCGACGTCACCGACAAGGCGAGCGTCACCGCCCTCTACGATACCGCCGAAAAGGAATTCGGCTCGGTCGACGTCTCGATCCAGAATGCCGGCGTCATCACTATTGCCCGCGTCGAGGACCTGACCGAAAACGAATGGGACAAGGTCATGGCCGTCAACACCAAGGGCGTCTTCCTCTGCGCCCAGGAGGCGATATCAAGGATGCGCAAGCACAAGCGCGGCGGCCGCATCATCAACACCGCTTCCGGCCAGGCCCGCGACGGCTTCATCTACACGCCGCATTATGCCGCCTCGAAAATGGGCGTCGTCGGCATTACCCAGAGCCTGGCCAAGGAAGTCGCGACCGAGAAGATCACCGTCAACGCCTTCTGCCCCGGGATCATCGAGACCGACATGTGGGCCTATAACGACCAGGCCTGGGGCAAGCTGCTCGGCAACTACGCCCCCGGCGAGCTGATGAAGGAATGGGTCGAAGGCATCCCGATGAAACGGGCCGGCTCTGGCGAAGACGTCGCCGGCCTGGTGACCTTCCTCGCCAGCGAGGACGCCGCCTATATCACCGGCCAGACGATCAATGTCGACGGCGGCCTGATCATGTCCTGACGCAGGTCGCCCAAAAGTGCGCAGCGGCTTTGAGACAACGACCTGAAACAAACATCAAACCACCAACGAAGCGCGGAAGGCGACCCGGTCGTCGCCTCCATGTGAACAGTGTGTCCATCGGCGTCATGGCAGCTTTGCATTTTTGCCCCGTCGAGTGACCTTGCCATCCGCCTGTTTTTGATTCTATCTTTGAAATGTTCTCAGGGCGGGGTGTAATTCCCCACCGGCGGTATCAGGAGCAATCCTGGAGCCCGCGAGCGCTTCCGGCACCTCCTGCCGGAAGGTCAGCAGATCCGGTGAGATGCCGGAGCCGACGGTATAGTCCGGATGGAAGAGGACAACACGGGCAGTCGCACTCCATCCCGGAGTCGGCTGACGTTTGTTCGCCCAAGGGCAGAAGGCTCGCTCACGGATTGAGCCGAGCAGATCATGTCAGCCCGCTGACATAACCCTTGAAAGGCCAGACAGCATGACTATCGCAAGAATTGAAGATGCCATATCAGCCATTGCCAGCGGCAAGATGGTCGTCGTCGTCGATGACCAGAACCGGGAAAACGAAGGCGATATCGTGGTCGCCGCCGATGCCGTCACCTCGGAAACAATCGCCTTCATGATGACCCACGCCCGCGGCCTCGTCTGCATCGCCATGGAAGGCGAGCGTCTCGATGCACTCGATATACCGCTGATGGTGCCCAACAACACGGAATCGCACAAAACCGCCTTCACGGTCTCGGTCGACTATCTCAAGGGCACAACGACCGGCATCTCGGCAGCCGACCGCGCCGCCACCGTCCGCGCCCTCGTCGACGATCGCACAAAGCCTGACGAATTCGCCCGCCCCGGCCATATCTTTCCGCTGCGCGCTAATCCCCGCGGCGTGCTCGGCCGCCCTGGCCACACCGAAGCTGCCGTCGATCTCGCCCGCCTCGCCGGAAAGACCCCGGCCGGCGTCATCTGCGAAGTCGCCAATGACGACGGAACCATGTCCCGCCTCCCCGAGCTCACCCTTTTCGCCAAACGCCATGACCTCCTGCTCGTCACCATCGAGGATCTGGTTGCCTATCTCGAACGCCAGGCGGCAAAAGACATACGCGAAGTCGCCTGATCGTAGCCTCAAGGCGGCACCAACAGCAGAGCGCCTCATTCGGAAGGGGCCTAATGGGCCTCGACGGATGGGACGCGTGCGCCGGGTTATTCTCCGCTGAGGCCATTGCCTTTCGCTTGTGCTCAAGGCGTTCGTCGCGACTGCTCCTCACCCCCCCTCATCTGCCCTACGGGCATCTTCTCCCCACCGGGGAGAAGCGGGAGCAAGCCGAACGGCTGTCATTTCCACAACTGGGCTCCCAAGAATGCAAGACGTTGCCACGACTCCCCTTCTCCCCAGCAGGGAGAAGATGCCGGCAGGCAGATGAGCATCTGTGTTTGGTGTCAAGGTGGATTTGGTGTCCAGATGCGGTTTTTGGTGATGAGGGTGTTTGCCAGGACGATGAGCTTTCTCATGACGGCGACGAGGACGACCTTATTGGGTTTTCCGACTTTCTTCAGCCTTGCGGCGAAGCGTGCGAGGTCCGGGTTGTGACGGGAGGCGGACAGGGCGGCCATGTAGATGGCGTTCCTGGGTGCTGGGCGTCCGCCCCTGATGGAGCGATGTCCGGCCCGCTCGCCACTTTCGCAGGCAATCGGCGCAAGGCCGGTCAGCATGGCGGCCTGCTTGCCGGAGCAGGCGCCAAGTTCGCAAAGGCCAGCGATCAGGCTTGCGGCGGTGACGGCTCCGATGCCGGGAATGGAGATGAGGATGTCGAGGCGGCGGCGCATCTCGGGATCGGCGCAGATGCTGCGCTCGATCTCGGCGTCCAGTCTTGCGATATGGGTGTCGAGCGCGGCAAGCCGGCGCGTCAGTTCCTTGCGCAGGAAGGCGGTCACGGCCGTCTTCATCCGGTTGGACAGGGCGGTGCGTTCGCCATTGGCGGCAGATCGGGCATTGACCAGTTCCTGCAGGGCTTCCAGCGCTTGGTCCGGCGGTGGGGTCTGTGCGGGCTTGAGGGCTTCTCCCATGATGGCCAGAAACCGCGCATCGAGCCGATCGGTCTTGGCGAGAAAGCCGCAGGCTTTGGCAAACAGCCGGGCGCGCAGCGGGTCGACGACCGACACGTAAAAGCCATCGGCATGCAGCGAGCGCTGGACGGCGCGATGCCACTTGCCGGTCGCTTCCATGACGATACGCAGCGCCGAGCGCGGCATCTGGTCAAGCGCATCGAGCTCCCGCTTGAGGCGGCGCAGGCCGGCCGTGTCGTTGGTCACCCGAAAACTGCGGCCGAGAGGATGCAGATGAATGTCCAGCCACTCTTTACAGACATCGATGCCGACATAAACTGTCGCCATCGCGGTGCGTTCGGACGATACCTTGCCTTGCATACGGGACCTGCTCCCCACTATCTGTTCAGGACAAACGCGAAGGACGGGCGGACCAGGCTCATCCCCGGTTCACGCCAAGGGGGTTACGGTCCCGCCCGTCCGACCCCTGGGGGATGGCCATCCCCCAGGGGTCGCACCCATCATCAACGGATGCAGTTTGAACATGCAAGGGGGTGAGCGGCAAAGCCGCGAATGCGTTGAGCGCAAGCGAATGCAAATGAACGGCCCCGATCGTCCGCCCTATGTCCGGCTGATCGAAACGCCGCCATCCGCCAGCATCGCCGTGCCGGTCACGAAGCTCGACATGTCGGAGGCGAGGAAAAGCGCCGCATTGGCGATCTCTTCGGGTTGGGCCATGCGTTTCAGCGCATGCAGCCCCTCGACGAAGGCGAGCAGTTCCGGCGTGGCGTCCGGCGCGTTGGTGATGCTGGCGGGTGTGTCGGTGCCGCCTGGCAGCAGTGCGTTGACGCGGATGTTCTGCCTCCCGAGTTCGGCGGCGAGCACCTGCACGAGGCCGATAAGCCCCGCCTTGCCGGCGGCATAAGCGGCCATGCCCGGCATGCCGGCGGTGTGGCCGACGAAAGTCGAGGTGAAGATCAGCGATCCCCCGCGCGCTCCCATTGCCGCCGCCTGGTGCTTGGCGCCGAGGAAGGCGGCGGTGAGGTTGGTCTCGATCGTCTCGCGCCATGCCTCCAGCGAAAGCCCTGTCACCGGCCCCATCTCGCCAATGACGCCGGCATTGTTGAAGGCGATATCGAGCCCGCCGAAGCGCGAGACCGCCGTCTCGACAAGCCTTGCCTGCAGCGCCTCGTCCCTGACATCGCCTGATATGGCGACGGCCTGCCCGCCTTCCGCCTCGATTTCGGCAATGACGGCATTAAGTGCTTCCTGCCGCCGGCCGTTGACCACGAGTTTCGCGCCTTCCCGGGCAAAGAGTTTCGCCGCCGCGCGGCCGATGCCGGAGCTTGCGCCGGTGATGATGGCGATCTTGCCGTTCAGAAGTGTCATGTCGGTTTCTCCTGGGTTGTTGCGGCACCAGAGATCTCAAACATCAGGCGATGCAGCCACCCGTTTCCCGCGCAGGAAAAGAAAAACCGCTTACGACCGACGATGTCGGTCTGAGCGACAGCCACCGCGGGTCAGGTTTGAACCTTGATCGCTGCGCTGGAAGTATCGGAATTCACCTTATCAAACGGTGATTTGCCGCGATCTCCACCGACGCGCCTGCGTCGACGTCAGTGCCATTGTGCGTCGCATCATCGATTTATGCTGTGTGTGACATTCATCCGATTCCCTCCATGCATCTTCGCGATTAAAAGGAGCGCACAGGTAACGGGAATCTCTTCATGCCGCGGTCACGCAATACTGAAGGCGCCATCTATATGAGCTTGGCGATGGCCGGCTTTTCCGCAAGCGACGCTTTATCCAAATCGGTGATCGCCTATATGAACGCCGGCGAGATCATGTTCCTGCGCGGCCTCTTCACCAGCCTGCTTGTCTATCTGATCGCCTGGAAAATGGGCGCGCTGCGTTCCTGGCGCATCATGCTGCAGCCGATGATAATCTTCAGGATCATCTGCGAGACGCTTTCCGCCGTCACCTATATCACCGCGCTCGGCATGATGCCGATCGCCAATGCCTCGGCGATCCTGCAATCGCTGCCGTTGGTCGTTACCTTCGGGGCGGCGCTCTTCTTCGGCGAGCCGGTCGGTTGGCGGCGCTGGTCGGCGATCCTCGTCGGCCTCGTCGGCGTGATGATCATCATCCGTCCCGGCCCTGATGGATTCACCCCCGCCGCCCTCCTCTGCGTCGCCGCGGTGCTGACGACGGCCGGCCGCGATCTCGCCACCCGGAGCATCAGTCCGGAGATTCCCTCGCTGATGATAACCGTCATCACCGCCATATCGGCCTCCTTTTTCGGTGCGCTACTCATTCCGGCGCTCGGCGGCTGGCAGCCGGTCAGCGCTAGCGCCCTTGGGCATCTCGTGCTCGCATCGGTGCTGGTGCTCGTCGGCTACCAGTCGGTCATACTCGCCATGCGCACCGGCGAAATCTCTTTCGTCGCGCCATTCCGCTATACCAGCCTAATCTTTTCCTCTCTGCTCGGCTTCCTCTTCTTCGCCGAAGTGCCTGATAGCTGGACGCTCGTGGGGGCTGCGATCGTCATCGCCTCCGGCCTCTATACGTTCTATCGTGAAGCTAAGCGCCGTGTGTCGCCGATCGCGCAGGAATCCGCGCCGCGCGCGCCCGTCTGAAGCAGATGATGGCTGAGGAAGGATGATGGCTGAATTCTCGTTGGATAAATCTCACATAGCAGGCGTCGTGCTGGCCGGCGGCCGCTCGCAGCGCATGGGCCGCGACAAGGCAGGCGTGATGCTTGGGACCGAGAGCCTGCTCCGCCATGTGTTGACCCGGCTCTCGCAGCAGGTCTTGCTCGTTACCGTCAATGCCGATGCCGCCGCCGGGGACGTGCCTGTCGTTCCCGACTATATTCGCGGCAAGGCCGGACCGATGGCCGGCATCCATGCGGCCATGGTCTATGCCGCCAGCCTGCCCTCGATCACCCATGTCGTCACCGTCTCGGTGGATTGCCCGTTCTTCCCGGCCGATCTCGTCGCCCGGCTGGCGGCAGCGGTCGAGCACTCGTCGCAGATCGCCATCGCCGCCTCCGAGGGCCGAAGCCATCCCGTCTTCGGGCTCTGGCCAGTGACGCTGGCCGCCGATCTCGAAGCCTGGATCGCCAGCGACGAGAAGCGGCGTGTGCGTGACTTCCTGTTACGGCATGACGTAACGGACGTGGCGTTCCCGCTGCATCCGACTCGTGCCAGCCTGCTCGATCCCTTCTTCAACATCAACACGCCTGACGATCTCGTCGAGGCGGAACGCTGGCTGGAGGCCCTTCGCGGATGACCGCACCGAAAATCTTCGGCATCGCCGGCTGGAAGAACTCGGGCAAGACGGGTCTCGCCGTCCGGCTGGTGACGGAGTTCACCCGCCGCGGCTACAGGATCTCGACGATCAAGCACGCCCATCATGATTTCGACATCGACAAGGTCGGGGCCGACAGCTACCGCCACCGCCAGGCCGGCGCCCACGAGGTCGCCATCGTCTCCGGCACCCGCTACGCCATCATGCACGAGCTGCGCGGCGCGCCTGAACCTCAGTTCGAGGAGATCCTTGCCCGCCTCGCCCCCTGCGACCTCGTGCTGATCGAAGGCTACAAGCGTGAGCCGATCCCGAAGATCGAGGCCCGCCGCCTGGAGGCCGCCAATCGCGAACCGCTGGCGCCGAGCGATCCCCATATCTGCGCCATCGCCGCCGATCATGCCGTAATCGATACGGCCCTGCCGGTCTTCGATCTAGACGACACAGGCGCCATCGCCGATTTCATCACTGACATCGTTGGCCTTGGACAGGCGAGGCTTTGAACCACCTGCGTCGCCGCCGCCGGATCTAGGAAGCGGAGCCGTTTCGCGTGCCATCGCCTTGGCGATTTCCTTGGCGAGCTGAGCCTGATTATAGGGCTTTGCCAATCTCGGTAGATCGATATCGGTGCCAGAGGGAAGATCGGCGTAACCTGTCGCCAGCACGATCGGCAACGCCGGATAAATGTCCCGCGCGGCCTGGGCAAGCTGCGCGCCGGTCATACCAGGCATCGAATAGTCAGAGATGACAAGGTCGAAATGCTGACCGCTGCTGATCAGGTCCAGTGCCTGCGAGCCGGAATTTGCTTCGACGACCTCGTGGCCGAGATCTTCAAGCATGTCGACCGAACTCATGGCGATCAAGGCGTCGTCATCGACCAAGAGGATCTTCAGTCTGGATGCGGCTTGCTCAACAGTCACCTCCGACTCGGCCAGCACCTCTGTTCGCCAGGCCGTCGCCGGAAGCCACAATTCCGCAGTCGTTCCCACCCCAAGCTCGCTTGTCAGACGAAGTGCGCCATTGAGCTGAACGGCAAGTCCATGGATCATCGATAAGCCCAGGCCCGTGCCCTTTCCGAGTTCCTTGGTCGAGAAGAACGGATCGACGGCCTTCTTCAGGGTCTCCGCGTCCATGCCGGTGCCGCAGTCGGCCACCGCCAAAACAAGATAGGGGCCCTCGCCGAGATCACCCTTATCGCCGGCAACATTTTCCTGGCGCAGCGAGATGGACAGCGTCCCTCCGTCCGGCATCGCATCGCGTGCATTGACCGCCAGGTTGAGCAGCGCCAATTCGAGCTGGTTCGCATCGACCAGTGCCGGCGGCAGGCTTGTCGGCACATTGATTTCGATGCTGATCGAGGATCCAACCGAGCGCCGCAGCAGGTCTTTCATGCCGGAGACCAGCTCGGTCAGATCGACGGGCTTGACCTGCAGATCCTGCTGTCTGGCAAAAGCCAGCAGCCGTTGCGTCAACGCCGCCCCGCGCCGCGCCCCCTGAAGCGCCCCATCGACCAGACGCGTCGCCTTGGCATCTCCGGCAACATGCTTGCCGAGCAGCTCCAGATTTCCAAGAACGACCATTAGCAGATTGTTGAAATCGTGGGCAACGCCGCCGGTCAACTGGCCGATCGCCTCCATCTTTTGCGATTGGCGAAGCTGCTCCTCGGCCCTTTCACGCTGGGCGACTTCCTCGAGCAGCGTTTGGTGAGCGGCGTTAACTTCTTTGGTCCGTTCCCGCACACGCTCTTCGAGGTTTTCATTGAGCCGTCTTAGATTTTCCTCGATGGTCTTACGGGCGGTAGTATCGGAGCAGACCCCGACGAGTTTCCTGGCGGAACCATATCTGTCGGAATAGAGCTGCGCATGGACCTCGGTCCAATGCAGCGATCCATCCGGCCAGATCGTCCTGTGCTCGATCGAATAGTCACGTCCAGTATCAATCGTCCGGCGCAGGCGTTCCAGCACAAGATCCCGGTCGTCGGGGTGGATGCTTGCGATGAGGTCGTCGCGTGTGACGTCCTCATCCGGACTGCGGCCGAAAACCGCTTTGCAGGTGGCCGAGGCTGATAAGGCCATCGAGGATAGCTCCAGCTCCCACGCCCCAAGACGACCGGCTGCAAGCGCCGTCTGCAGCCGTCGCTCGCCCTCGGCCAAAGCCTCGAGCTGAGCTCGAGCCTCATATTGGCGCAGGCGCCCTTTTAATGCGGTCCGCGCAATACTGATGAAGGAGGTCGCATGGAACGGCCTTTCCAGGAAGGTGACATTGCCGAGAACCTCGGAAAGCCTGGCAGCGGCCGGATTTCGTTCAGGCCCGCCGCCGCGCGTGGTAAGCACGATGAATGGCAGATCCGACCAGCTTGGCTGGGCGGAGACCCAGGCGGCAATCGGCTTCAAATCGCTCCAGCGAACGGCCTCTTCGGTCAGCACGCCAAGTGCGATGTCATCTTTCAGTGAAGAGGCAAAGACATTCAGGTCGGCAGCCGCAATCGATGATAGGCCGGCTTCTTCGATTAGCGATACCGCCACCTGGGCATCGCGTCCGGCGGGAGCATAGATCAATGCTTTCGGCTTTACGGAGTTAGGAATTGCCGCGACCCCCGCCATCAGTCGATAGGAGTGGCTCTGCGCCGGTAACAAATTCGGGAACGCCGCGAAGCACACCTTGGAACCCGACCAGAGGATCCCCGAACGTCAACCCGGAACTGTTGATACGATACTCTCGGATTGTATCCTCATGCAGCCCAGTTCTCTTCTTGATCACCGAGACCGCTCGCCGCACCTTCCCCGCAGCCTCGAAGTAGCGCAGCAGTATGACTGTGTCCGCAAGATAGGTCACGTCGACAGGCGCCTTCATGTCGCCGACAAGCCCATGCTGTGCAACGGTAAGGAAGGTATTGGCGCCTTGCCTGTTCAAATATTGAAGCAACTCATGCATGTGAAGGATCAGCGAATTTTCATCCGGCATGGATGCTTGATAGCCGTTGATGCTATCGATAATGACGGTCTTAGCATTCGACTCGTCCACGCACTCGCGCACGCGATGCGCGAATTCACCTGGTGACAGTTCAGCGGCGTCGAGCTGTTCAATGTGAATTAGACCGCTGCTCCTGAGCGTCTCGAGATCGATTCCGAGCGCCTTGAGCCGCGTAAAAAGCAGGCCAAGCTCTTCGTCGAAGATGAAGGCCGCCGCTCTCTCGCCACGCGCAACAGCCGCGACCAAGAATTGGAATGAGAAAGTACTCTTACCGGTACCGGATGGACCGAGGATAAGCGTACTGGAACCTCTCTCCAACCCACCGCCTAATAGGAGGTCCAGTTCCGGAATATTTGAGGATAACTCGTCGCGGACATAACTCGACCGATGTTCGGCGGCGACGAGACGTGGAAAGACAACGACGCCGCCAGTTTGAATGGTGAAATCGTGGAAACCGCCGCGGAAGGCTTGCCCACGGTATTTCGTGATCCTGAGGCGGCGGCGCTCAGCGCCATAGCTCGGCGCCATCTCCTCAAGATGGATGACTCCGTGAACGACGCTATGCACAGTTTTATCAAGCACGTCGGACGTCAGATCATCGAGCAAAAGGACTGTCGCCCCCTGCCGGGCAAAGTAGTGTTTGAGCGCAAGGATCTGGCGGCGGTAGCGCAGCGAGCTTTGAGCTAGAAGCCTTATCTCCGACAGGCTGTCGAGAACCACGCGACTTGGCTTAATCCGCTCGAAAGCGGCAAAGATCTCCTTTGTCGTCTCTCCGAGTTCTAGGTCTGATGAATAAAGCAGGCTCTGCTGCTGGTCGGCATCCAGCAGGCTTTCCGGAGGCACGACCTCGAAGACCTCGATATTGCCGTCGATCACCATGCCGTGCGATGCGGCACCGGCGCGGAGTTCACTCTCGGTTTCGGAAAGGGTGACGTAGAGCCCCTGCTCGCCAAGCCGCGCACCCTCGATCAGGAACTGCAGCGCAATCGTTGTCTTGCCCGCCCCCGGATTTCCCTCCAGGAGAAACACGTGCCCTGGCGAAAGGCCCCCTGCCAGAATTGTGTCCAAACCGGACACTCCAGTCCGGGCTTTCATGGCAGGTATCGCAGTATTCATTCATTGTTTCCTTCGGTTTATACCGGGAATTAGTGGCGACCGACGGAATGTCAAATAGTCAAGCGCGTATGATCCCGACGTGCTGATCCGGGGCTGGGATCGGCGATCTAACCCCGATATCGAAGCGCATCGACGACGAGGGCGAATGCCGGCGACGTATGTCTGCGGCTCGGATAGTAGAGATGATAGCCGGAAAACGGGGGGCACCAATCTTCGAGGACACGCACCAGCTGCCCGTCGGCAATATGTGCCGCAACCAAGTCCTCCGGCATGTAGGCGAGCCCGATGCCTGCCAGTACTGCATTCAGCCGCAGCGCTATATTGTTGAAAACCAATTGCCCTTCGACGCGAACCCTGAGTTCGCGCCCGTCCTTCTCGAACTCCCAGGCATAAACGCTGCCATAGGTCGGCAGACGCAGATTGATGCAATTGTGATCCGTGAGGTCCTGCGGCGTCATCGGCTTTGGCCTGGTGTCGAAATAGGCCGGAGCGCCGACCACGGCCATGCGCATGTCAGGGCCGATACGCACCGCAATCATGTCCTTCGCCACCTGTTCTCCAAGCCGCACCCCTGCATCGTAGCGCTCCGCGACGATGTCGGTCAGACCGTAGTCGACAATGATCTCGACATTGACATCAGGATAATCGGGCAACAGCTTTTCCAAGGCAGGCCAGAGGACGGCATCCGCCGCATGCTCTCCGGCATTGATGCGAATGGTGCCTGCCGGTTTCTCCCGCAACGCGCTCAAGGCAGCCAGCTCGCTCTCGATCTCGTCGAGCCGCGGACCGATGGAGAGGAGCAGGCGTTCGCCGGCCTCCGTCGGCGCGACGCTGCGCGTCGTGCGTGTCAGCAATCGCAATCCAAGCCGCTCCTCGAGCCCGCGGATGGTGTGGCTGAGTGCCGATTGCGACACACCGAGCTTGCCCGCCGCTTTGGTGAAGCTTTGAGCGCGCGCGATGGCGAGGAAGGCGATGAGGTCATTGACGACGGGGCGCGGCATTGATGAAACTTTCTCATGGGTTCTTGCCGTTTATACCATCTAATCGCGACCAGGCGCACGCGCTAGATACCTTGCTACTTGAGTGGACATGTCTGCCCCGACATTGAAAGGAAGACTAAGATGGATATCAAACGAAGCGGTTCGCAGCCTTCGGCCAAGGGGCCAGCGGAATGGTTTACTGGCAGTGTGCGTGTCGATCCGCTGTTTGCGGCTACCAGCCCGGCACGCGCGGCTGGCGCCAGCGTCACCTTCGAGCCCGGCGCCCGTACCGCCTGGCATACTCATCCGCTCGGCCAGACGCTGATCGTCACATCCGGCTGCGGCCGTGTTCAGCGCGAAGGCGGCCCCGTCGAGGAAATCCGCGCCGGCGACGTCGTCTCGTTCGCACCGGGTGAACGCCATTGGCACGGCGCATCGCCGACGACGGCAATGACCCATATCGCCATCCAGGAGCAGCTCGACGGCAAGGTTGTCGACTGGATGGAGCATGTCACCGACACGCAATACCAAGGTTAGCAAGGGAAACGTCTATGCAGAAGCGTGAACTTGGAAAGAGCGGACTGAAAGTCTCGGCCATCGGTCTCGGCTGCATGGGGCTGAGTTATGGTTATGGCCCGGCGACGGATATTCAGGAAGCGACAGCACTGATCCGGCGGGCGTTTGAACGCGGCGTGACCTTCTTCGACACGGCCGAGGCCTATGGCCCTTATAAGAACGAGGAGCTTCTGGGAGAAGCGCTCGCGCCCTTCCGCGAGGAGGTGGTGATCGCTACGAAATTCGGTTTCAACTTCGATGCCAATGGCGGCCAGAGCGGCATGAACAGCCGGCCGGAGCAGATCCGGACGGTGGCCGACCAGGCGTTGAAGCGTTTGAAGACCGATGTCATCGATCTCTTCTACCAGCATCGAGTCGACCCCGATGTTCCGATCGAGGATGTCGCCGGCACGGTCAAGGCACTGATCGCTGAAGGCAAGGTCAGGCATTTCGGCCTCTCGGAAGCAGGCGCCCGGACGATCCGCCGCGCCCATGCCGTCCAGCCGGTGGTGGCGTTGCAGAGCGAATATTCGCTGTGGTGGCGCGAGCCCGAGCAGGAGATCCTGCCGACGCTTGAAGAACTCGGCATCGGTTTCGTGCCCTTCAGCCCGCTTGGCAAGGGCTTCCTCACCGGCGCGATCAGCGAGACGACCACCTTCGACAGCAAGGATTTCCGCAACGTCGTGCCGCGCTTTTCTCAGGAGGCGCGAAAGGCCAACCAGGTGCTCGTCGATCTTCTCGCGGAGATTGCCGCGCGCAAGAAGGCCACCTCGGCCCAGGTGGCTCTGGCATGGCTGCTGGCGCAGAAGCCCTGGATCGTGCCGATCCCCGGCACCACCAAGCTGCATCGCCTCGAGGAGAACATCCAGGCCGCTGAGGTGGAACTGACGGCAGAGGATCTCGCCAGCATCGAAAGCGCGCTCGCCACGATCAAGGTGGAAGGCGATCGTTATCCCGCGCATCTGCAGGCAAGGGTCGACCGCTAAAAGCGGCCAACGGGCGTCAAGGCGACTTCTCATCCGAACAAGAGAAGCGAGCGGCCACAGTCACCTGCGGCCGCTTCTTCATCGATTGCATCATCGTCTCGGTGCCGGCGCATTATCCCGAAAAGCCGGTATCGCCTCCAGCTTGGTGACAATCTCGGCGATATTGGGCCATCGGGTGAGATCGAAGCCGAGGCGACGGGCGCCGATCGACTGCGGGAACAGAAAGATATCGGCAATGCTCGGGCGATCGCCGACGGCGAAGATCCCTTGCCTGCGGCCGGCGATCATCGTCTCGACAGCCGCCATTCCCTCGCCCACCCAATGACGATCCCAGGCGATGATGGCATCGGCATCAGCCTGGAACGTGGCGCGAAGATGCAGGCCGATGCGTGGCGGCAACAACGCATGGATTTCGGCTGTGATCGCAAGCGCGATCGACCGCGCCAGCGCCCTATCTTCCGCTGTATCAGGCAGCAATGGCGGTCTAGGCTGAAGCTCATCGAGATATTCGACGATCGCCAGTGACTGGGTGAGGAGAACGCCGCTATCCGTCAGCAAGGCTGGCACGAGTCCCTGCGGATTGACACTGCGATATCCGGCCTGCCGGCTCTCGGAATCTTCGCCGAGAATGGTGACCGGCAGCGCTTCGGCCGTCAGTCCTTTCAGGGCGAGCGCGACGCGGACTCGGGATGTCGCCGAGGAAATTTCGTTCTGATAGAGTTTCACTGTCTTTCTCCCGGGTGATCTAAAAGAGCAGCTGGAGCGGCGGCCGCTCTCCTGAGGATGAAGCTGCGGATGCCGCCGTCACGAGGCCGGCAAGCGGCGACGGCTCCTGTGAGCTTACATCGTAGATGCAGGGCGCTGCGAAAATCGTCGCCCCCAGAATGCAGATGTTCATCAGTCTCATTTAGTTCCTCCATCGACGAGGCCCGACCGGCCTCGTCATGTTTCCTTTGGCGATCGATCCCATCAGTCAGGCAATGCTCAATTCGACATTGATATTGCCGCGGGTTGCTTTCGAATAGGGGCAGGTGCGGTGCGCTTCATCCACAAGCGCCCTTGCCAGATCCGCTTCGATGCCCGGCAGGCTGACCTTGAGGCGAGCCTGCAGGAAATAGTCGCCGTCGGTCGCCCCGAGATCGACCTCGGTATCGACGCCAAGATCTGCGGGAAGCCTGATCTTCTGCTTAGCCGCAGCAATGCCGATCGCGCCGATGAAGCAGGCAGACCAGCCGGCGGCGAAAAGCTGTTCGGGATTGGTGCCGGCACGGTTGCTGCCCGGAGGCGAAAGCTTGATATCAAGCTGGCCGTCGTCGCTATGCGACGCGCCGTCGCGCCCGCCCGTCGTGTGGGTCTTGCCGGTATAGAGAACCTTGTCGATCTTCGTCATGGAACACTCCTCGTGTTGCGTCGCTGCACGCGACTGGCCGCGGTGCGCGGCCGGATTGACAGAGTGTGGTTTGACCGACGGATATATCCGCCATGTTTCCGAAATCGCCCGAAATGTCACAAAACGTAGCATCCGATATCGAAGACATCCTTGCATACAAACATCTCGATTTTTGCGGTGACCGCCGACGTCAACGAATGGTGACTTCCGCCGCCAGACCGCCGCCGGCACGATTATAGAGCCGGAGCGACCCACCGATCTTGGCCGTCAGCTGCTGGGCGATCGCAAGACCGAGACCGGTGCCACCGGTCTCCCGGTTGCGGGATTGCTCCAGCCGGAAGAATGGCTGCATGGCGGCCTCGAGCATGTCGTCGGGGATTCCGGGCCCACGGTCCATAATCGTGATGACGATATCGTTCTCGGCGCTGCGCTCGACGCTGATCTCGGCAGCACCGGCAAACTTCAGCGCATTGTCGATGAAGTTCGACAGGATCCGGCGAAGAGCATGCGGCTTGGTAATGGCGGCGCCCTGAACCAGGCCGACGACAGTGACGGCCTTTCCGGTATCCTGGTAGTCGTAGGCTATGCTGTCGATGAAGGAGGCGAGATCGATGCGGGCGCTCTTCTCGCCATTGCCGTGCGCGCTGCGCGCATAGGCAATGCCGTCCTGAACGAGGCGCTGGATCTCGCCGAGATCATGCACTAGCTTGTCTTTGTCAGGCGAATCCTCTGCCATGTCGGCGCGCAGCCGCATGCGGGTGATCGGCGTCTGGAGGTCATGCGAGATGGCCGCCAGGATCTGGACGCGCTCTTCGAGATAATGAGCGATCCTCTCACGCATCGCATTGAACGCCCTGGCCGCATGCGCGACCTCCCTCGGCCCCGCCTCGCTCAAAGCCGGACCGTCCTTGTTCGGGTCAAGCGCATCGGCGGCGGCGGCAAGTTCGCCAAGCGGCCGGATCGCCTGGCGAACCGCAAACCAGGTACAGAGGATGAGCAGCACCATCTGGACGACGAAGACATAAGGCAGCCACGCGGCGATCGGCATGACGCCCTGCGGTGTGACGTCGATTGTCAAAGGGCTTCCGTCGCTCAGCGTCAGATGCGCCTGCAATCGGTTCACATCGCCTGGAATCCGTTCGATACGGATCGGAAAGCGATGCCCGATAGCCTCCTCGATCTTTCCTGAGATCTCAGCCCCTTTGCTTGATGTGTCAGGCACGCCGGGAAGGCCGGGTCCGAGCACGAAACGATAATTGCCGCGGCTCAGCCGGTCGAGCAGGTCGCCGCGTTCCGCGGGAGGAAGCCGATCGAGAACGGCGATCGATGTTGCCACGTCGTTTTCCAGCGTGCCGAGCATCACCGCCTTGGCCGACATGTACCGCTCCATATAGAGCACACTGAAGGACAGACCGTAGGCCAAGGCAAGTCCGATCAGCAGGATCAGGAAGATCCGCGACCGCAGTGTGCTCGGCCACGTCAGGCCCGAACGCAATGGGATTGCCGCCTTCATCGGCGCGGCTCCGATATTTCGACCGGAATCGAAAACACATAACCTTCGCTGCGCACCGTCTTGATATAGGTCGGTTCACGCGCATCGTCGCCCAGCCGCTGACGAAGGCGGCTGACTAGGAGATCGATCGATCGATCGAAGAGATCGGCGTCACGGCCCTGCGTCAGGCTCAGAAGCTGGTCGCGATTGAGCACTCGCTGCGGATGATCGATGAAGACGCGAAGCAGACGGTATTCGGCGCCGCTGAGCGCAATCGCCGTCCCGTCCCTGTCGAGGAGATGCCGAGCGACCGTATCGAGCTGCCAGGCACCGAAAGTTAGCAACTGTCCGGCCTCGCTGATCTGCAGGTTGGGCGGCAGCATCCGCGTCCGCCGCAGCACCGCTTTGATGCGGGCAAGAAGCTCACGCGCAGCAAAGGGCTTGGGAAGATAGTCGTCGGCGCCCATTTCCAGCCCGAGGATCCTATCCATCTCATCGGTGCGAGCCGTTAGCATCAGGATCGGGATCGCCTTGTGCCGGCCGGCGCGCAGTTCACGGCAGAGCACCAGCCCGTCGTCACCGGGCATCATCACATCGAGCACGATCAGGTCAACGGCATTGGCTTCGAGAAAACTGCGCATCTGCCGCCCGTCCGCGGCAACGCTGGTGCGCAACCCGTTCTTCTCAAGATAGCCCGATACCAGCTCGCGGATTTCGCGATCGTCATCGACGATCAGGATATGATCGACATGATCCATATTTCCCTATTCCCCAATGATAGAAGCGGCCGCGCCGGTCGCTTCGTTCCCGGCCGAAGCGACAGACGCGAGCTACGCATATTCCGCCGGCCGGAGCAACGCGGCTCTGCAACCGGCATCGTCGACCTAGAAGCGATCGACGTCTATGACCGCCTGCGCAAAAGCCTGCGGCGCTTCCTGAGGCAGATTGTGGCCAATGCCGCCGCCGATCGTGCGATGCTCGTATTTTCCGGAGAATTTTCCGGCATAAGCGGAAGGCTCGGGATGCGGTGCGCCGTTTGCATCGCCCTCCATGGTGATGGTCGGCACCGAAATGACAGGCGTTGCGGCGAGCGTCGTCTCGTAGGCATCGTACTTGGCCTCACCTTCGACAAGCCCCAGGCGCCAGCGATAATTGTGAATGACGATGGCGACGTGGTCGGGATTGTCGAAGGCAGCGGCCGATCTGTCGAATGTCGCATCGTCGAAGTTCCACTTCGGCGATGCCGTTTGCCAGATGAGCTTTGCGAAATCATGGGTGTTGCTCTCGTATCCCTGACGACCGCGTTCGGTGGCAAAATAGAACTGATACCACCAGGCAAGTTCGGCCTTCGGCGGAAGCGGCTTCTTGTTGGCCTCCTGGCTGCCGATCAGGTAGCCGCTCACCGAAACCATCGCCTTGCAGCGCTCGGGCCAGAGCGCCGCCATGATATTGGCGGTCCGCCCGCCCCAGTCGTAACCGGCAATCACGGCCTTCTCGATATCGAGCGCATCGAGAAGCGCGATCATATCGGCGGCGAGCGCTGACGGCTGGCCGTTGCGAGGTGTGCCGTCGTCCAGGAAGCGCGTCGTCCCGTAACCGCGCAGATAAGGCACGATCACCCTGTAGCCTGCCGAGGCAAGCAACGGTGCGACATCGACGAAACTGTAGATGTCATAGGGCCAACCATGCAGCAGCAATACGACAGGGCCATCCGCCTTCCCCGCTTCGGCATAACCGATGTCGAGCACACCTGCCTTGACCTGCTTCAGCGCTTCGAAAGACGTGTTGGTTCCGGCCTTTACATCAGGCGGGGATGCGGCGGGCGCCGGCTGGGCGGCGGCCGTGCCGGCCACGCCGAACTCGACCGCCGCAAGGGCGACTGCCGTCATGCCGAAGAAACGGCGGCGGTGATGGTTGATTTGCTCTGACATCGGTCTCTCCTGTCGAATGGATCTCGGTCCCGAAAAGGCGCTTCGCATGTATCCCTGATATGTCGCGAGTCGTCGATTTTGAATATGCATGTAGCTTCCGGCCGTCAGGATACAGTTTGATACAATCGCGCCGCCGGAGCGACACATAGGTTCGCCCGCAGCCATTTTCACCGCTCTCCGCTGCCGCACCGGCACTTTGTGTCGCTGTGTATCGCCGCCGGTCGGCTGCAACACTTCGATACATTTTCCCGCAGAACCGGACACACCGGGGATACGTCGGCCCGGCCATATCCCCGCCGTTGCTGGTTCAGGCCCCATCGCCGTCCAGAGCCCGATCAATCGGTTTCAAAGGAAACGATGATGACACTTCTGATCATTGCCTATCTCGGAGGCGCCCTGACGATCCTCAGCCCGTGCATCCTCCCTATCCTCCCCTTCGTCTTCGCGCGTGCCGGACAGCCCTTCGTAAGGAGCACGCTGCCGATGCTGGCGGGCATGGCCGCCACCTTCGCGCTGGTCGCCACGCTGGCCGCAGTCGGCGGCAGCTGGGCCATTCGCGCCAACGAATATGGCCGCCTTGCCGCCATTGTCCTGCTTGCGCTCTTTGGCGCGAGCTTGCTTTCTCCGCGCATCGCAAGCACGCTTGCCCGGCCAGTCGTCGATCTTGGCAACAATCTTATGAACGCCGCCGGCGGCGGGCGCGGCACCCCAACAGTGAAGAGCGCGCTTCTTCTGGGCGTCGCCACCGGCCTCCTGTGGGCCCCCTGCGCCGGTCCGATCCTTGGCCTCGTGCTCACCGGAGCTGCATTGCAGGGCGCCAATCTGCAAACGACCTTCCTGCTGATCGCTTATGCCGCTGGTGCTGCGAGTTCGCTTGCGGTCGCCCTGGTTGTCGGCGGCAAGCTCTTTGCCGCGATGAAGCGCTCCCTCGGGTTTGGCGAGCGGATTCGCCAGGTGCTCGGCGCTGCCGTACTGGCAGGCGTCGCCGTCATCGCGGTCGGCCTCGACACCAGCCTGCTCACCCGGTTCTCCTACGCCAGGACTGCATCGCTGGAACAGGCCGTGCTCGACAGGCTGCATACAAAGCCGCTCAGTGGCCCATCTTCCGAGCTGGCGAGCAACGAGGTGATGATCGCCGCAGCTGACGCGAAGAAGCCCTTTCGTAGCGACTTGCCCGTCGAAGGCCCCGCCCCTTCGCTCGACGGCGCGGTCGAATGGCTGAACTCTGAGCCTCTCACCACGGAACAGCTGCGAGGCAAGGTCGTGCTTGTCGACTTCTGGACCTATTCCTGCATCAACTGCATTCGTACCATCCCCTATGTCAGGGCCTGGGCCGAAAAATATGCGGATCAGGGTCTCGTGGTGATCGGCGTCCACGCCCCGGAATTTGCCTTCGAGAAGAAGATCGACAACGTCAAGAAGGCGATCGGCGACTTCCAGATCGGCTATCCCGTGGCGATCGACAATGACTACAGCATCTGGCGCGCTTTCGAAAACAGCTACTGGCCTGCCGCCTATCTGATCGATGCCAAGGGCCAGATCCGCTACCACCATTTCGGCGAAGGCAATTACAACAGGACCGAAAAGGCCATTCAGGACCTGCTGCGCGAAGCCGGCAGCCAAACGACGGCGAGTGCGCCGGTCGTGCCGGATGCCAAGGGCGTGGAAGCAGGTCCTGATCTCGGCAATATCCGCTCCGGCGAAACCTATCTCGGCTACGAACAGACGGCGAACTTCACCTCTCCAGAAGGGCTGCAGGCAGACACGGCGAAAAACTATTCGATCGCCGAACCCGGCCTCAATGGATGGGGCCTGTCTGGAACCTGGATCGTCGGCCGGGATCAGGCGACGCTTGATCAGCCGGGCGGCGGCATCACCTATCGCTTCAGCGCCCGCGATCTGCATCTCGTTCTTGGGCCTGGCGCCGGCGACAAGCCGATCCGCTTCCAGGTGAAGATCGACGGCAAGGCGCCAGGGCTCGACCACGGGTCAGACGTCGATGCCGACGGCAACGGCACGGTGACCGCGACCAGGCTTTACCAGCTCGTCCGCCAGTCCGGCACGGTCGCCGCCCGAAACTTCGAGATCCGCTTCCTCGAACCCGGCGTGCAGGCCTATGCCTTCACATTCGGCTGAACCTGAAACGCACCACTATCCCAATCATCAACAACGACCCAAAGGAGTGATACCCATGAACAAACGTCTTATTTTCACCGCAGCCCTTGCGTTTGCCACGACCGCCATCGCATTCGCGGCGGAGGCTGCCGCGGTCAAGAACATCGTGATCGTCCACGGCGCGCTGGCCGACGGTTCGGGATGGCGCAAGGCGACTGACATTCTCGAGAAGCGCGGCTTCAACGTCACCATCGTCCAACAGCCCATCACCTCGCTCGACGACGATGTGGCGGCGACCAAGCGCGTTCTCGACCTTCAGGACGGACCGGTCCTGCTCGTCGGCCACAGCTACGGCGGCATGGTCATCACCGAAGCCGGCAACGATCCCGCGGTCGCGGGCCTGGTCTATGTCGCGGCATTCCAGCCCGACAAGGGCGAAAGCCTGCTCAGCCTCGCCAGTTCGAAGCCCGCCGGCAGCATGGATATAAAGGAAACGAAGGACGGCAAATATCTCTATCTCGATCCGGGTGCCTTCGCCGCGGATTTCGCAGCCGACCTTCCACGAGCCGAAGCCGACTTCATGGCAAAGTCACAGGTCTTCGCCGCAAAGCAGGCATTCTCCGCCAAGATCGCCCAGCCGGCATGGCGGACCAAGAAAAGCTGGTCGATCGTCGCCACCGAGGATCGCTCCATCAACCCCGAGCTGGAACGTGACATGGCAAAACGTGCCGGCAGCGGCGTGACTGAAATCAAGGCAAGCCACGCCGTCTTCGCATCCCAGCCGGAAAAGGTCGCCGACGCCATTGAAACGGCCGCCAAGCAAGCTGGCGAGTGACCATCCCATCTGACTTCCGATCACCGATCGGAAGAAGAGACGCAAGAACGGAATGCCCCTCCCCACGAATGGGGAGGGGCAACGATATTTACTGGTTGGCAGCCACCGGCCGAACCAGCGCCGTCACGCGGCGGATGGTGACGCGGCGATTTTCCTGTTCGGGGCCTGACGTGTTGACCTTCAGATACTGCTCGCCATAGCCCTGGGTCGCCAAGTTCTCCGGCGGGATGCCGTAGACGTCGGAGAGCACGTTCGCGACTGATTCCGCCCGCTGGTCGGAGAGGACCAGGTTGCTCTGATCGGTTCCGACGGCATCCGTATGACCCTCAATCAGGAAGGTTTCGCTCGGATCCTTTTTCAGCACCTGGCTGATCGCGTCGGCAACCTTGCGCAGGGTGCGCGCCTGCGTCATCGGGATATCGGCGCTGCCGGTCGCGAAGGTGATCGTGTCGAGGTCGATGCGGCGCACCTTGTCGCGGATACGGGCTGAATACTTCACCTCGTCAAGCGAGTAGACACGCTCCACCGGCTCGACGGGCGGCTCGCTCAGGAACTCGTAATAATCCCGGTCCGGGTCACTGCGAGTATCGATGATGTAATCGTTGAGCGGCACGCGCAGCCGCATCGGCGGGAGGTCGGCACCCGGATCTTCGAAATAGTCGCGGTCCGGATCGTCGTAGAGGTCCTGCGAATAATAGAGCACATCTTCGCGTCCACGGGCATCGACGCGCGACCGCTGGATGATATCACCGTAGCGGTTACGGATCGTCACGATGCGATAGCCTTCCGGCCGCACGATCGTCTCGCGGTAGCGATCGCCCGACAGCTCCTCGTAGCTCGGCCGTTCGCCGTCGCGCAGGAAGCGCCTGTCGTCGTCGCCGCGCACGATCGTCCTGTTGTCGTACTGGATGATGACGCGGTTGTCGTCATGGCTGTCGCTGACCTGCGCGCCGTCAGGACGGACGAATTGCGGTCGCTCGTCAAGCTTCCTGCCCTTCTCGCTGGTCACCGCTTCGAGCTTGACCGGCGCCGGCGCTTTGGCGCCGGTGGCGGCCTGCGCATCCGCATCCGAGGTCGGCATTTTCACCTCCTGGGTCTCGGCGCGCATCTTGTCGCGGTCGCGGCGGCCTTCCCGGCCCTTGCTGCGGTCGGCATCCTTGTCGCTGTCGAGCACGGCCGCACCGTTCTCGACCGGCAGCACGACGGTCTCGTTGCTCTTGGCCGGATCCGCAGCAATCTTCTTGCGGCGCTCCAGCTCTTCGGGTGAAACCTTTTCCGGCGCCGGAATGGCCTGCTCCACCTGCTGGCCGCCCTTGGCTTCCGGCAGTGGCTGCGCAGTGTCAGTCGCGGGCGCAGCCGGCTGTTCGCCGGCGGGCTGTTGACCGGCAGGCTTTGCCGCGGTGCCGTCCTTCGGCTTTTCGGCGGGTGCGGCCTCTGGTACCGCCGCCTTATCTTCGGTCGGCTTGCCTTCGGTCGCCTTGCCTTCGGTTGCCTTATCTTCAGTTGCCTTGCCTTCGGTCGGCTTAGCCGCGGGTACTGCCGTTTCGCCCTTTGCCGGCTTCTTCTCAGCCGGTGCTTCGGCGGCGGGTTTTGCCTCCGGCTTGACTTCGGGTTTGGCCTGCTCCTCGGCCGGCGTCACGGCTTCGGGAGCCGCAGTCTCCGCCTTGCCCTTGCCTTTATCCTTGCCTTGGGCCTTGTCCTGCCCTTTGGCCCGCTTGCCGCCTTCCGGCTTGGATTCCGGCTGCGCCTGCTCCGTCTCCGGCTGCGCTTCCTTTGCCGCCGGCTGCTGTTCGGGCTGCGGCTGAGCCTCCGGTTCGGCCTGCTTCTTCGGCTTCTTCGGCTTCTCCTGCGTTACCGGCTGCTCCTGCTGCGGCGCGGCCTCCGGCTTGGCCTCGGGCTGGGCTTCCTGCTTGGCCTTCCGCTCGGGTTTGCTTTCGGCCTGCGGGGCCGGTTTTTCCTTCGGCGCTTCGGCCTTCGGCGGTTCCGGCTCTGCCTTGGGTTCGGGCGCCGGCGCCTCCTTGCGCTCGGCCTTCGGCTTCTCGGCGGGCGCCTCCTTCGGCTGCTCGGCGGCCGGCGCCTTTTCGGCCGGAGCCTCTTCCTTCTGCTTGCGCTTCTTCTTCAGCAACTCCTCCTCGGAAGGCGCATCCTGAGGCGCATCCTGCGCCACCTCGAAACTGCCTTGTTCGACTTGCCGCACGGCCTGAGCCTGAGTCGCGACGTCGCGCGCGGCGGCCATTGCCGATGCCGGCTGCAGCGCCAGCGAGAGGGATAGCAGCGGGAAGGCTGCGCTCGCAAACAAACTTGATTTCTTGCCCATCGGGTTTCCTCGATCCTGTTTGAGCTTCCTGAAGGCCGACAGGCCCTGCTTCCGCCCCTAGCGTCGCAATGAGGCGGAACGGCGAAGTGGCAATCGCCGAGCCGCCGATTTGTTCCAGTTCTAGGAAGCCGCGGATTAACCTCGCGTGAATGTTGCAGTCTGCCGACGTTCATCTCGCCTGCTATTTGCACCGCCCAATTGCGATGGGATTTGTGTTGCAATTCCATGAAAAAAAGTCTGATTATCGCCGCAAGGCGGTCTCAGCACCGTTGAACTGCGGCCGTCAGCCCAAGAGAAAAAGGAGCGACGGCTACCAACAGAGAGGATCCTCATGCTTAACCCTACCCGTATCTTCGCGGCAGCCTCGATCGCGGCGATGTCCCTTTTTGCCGGATCGGCCATGGCCGATGGCGAGAAATATGTGATCGGCACCGATTCGACCTATCCGCCCTTCGAATTCGTAGACGCCAGCGGCACGATCCAAGGCTTCGACATCGACATCACCAAGGCGCTGTGCGCTGAGATGAAGGCCGAATGCACCTTCGTCAGCACCGACTGGGATGGCATCATCCCGGCGCTCAACGCCAAGAAGTTCGACATGATCGTCTCCTCCATGTCGATCACGCCGGAGCGTCTGAAGCTCGTCGACTTCTCAAACAAGTACTACAACACCCCGCCGGCCATTGCCGTGCCGAAGGATTCGACGATATCGGACGTCGCCGGCCTCAAGGGCAAGGTGATCGGCGCGCAGACCTCCACGACGCACGCCAACTACGCCGAGAAGCATCTCGCCGACACCGAGCTCAAGCTCTATCCGACTGCTGACGAATACAAGCTCGACGTTGCCAGCGGCCGTGTCGACGCCGTCATCGACGACGTCGTCGTTCTTTCCGAATGGGTCAAGTCCGACGCCGGCGCCTGCTGCAAGATCCTGACGACCCTGCCGGTCGACAAGGAAATCAACGGCAACGGCGCAGGTATTGCCATCCGCAAGGGCGACCCGTTGAAGGAAAAGCTGAACACGGCGATCGCTGCGATCCGCGCCAGCGGTGAATACAAGAAGATCCAGGACAAGTACTTCGACTTCGACGTTTACGGCGAATAAGAAAATCGTTATCTGGCGGGTGAAGGTAATGGCGGAAGGCTTGCTCTTCCGCCATTTTTGTTTGACAAAGATGGCAAGATCAAAACGGCAAAAGCCGTGAGGGGAATTCTCGCATGGGCGGATTATTTTCCGCGCTGGGCTCCTTCTGGAGCTGGATTGTGCACATTTTCGATCCGCTGTGCGGACCCGTTGGCATCTTCACTTGGATGGGTAGGTCGACGATCCTTGCCTGTGGCGATACCGGCTGGGGCGACGAGATCGCGCTTGGCCTGCAAGTCACCGTTTCGGTGGCGATCGTCACCCTGCCGATCGGCCTCGCCATCGGCTTCCTGGTAGCGCTCGGCCAGCAGTCGGAGGAAAAGCCGCTGCGGCTGGCGGCCGGCATCTACACGACGATCTTCCGCGGCCTGCCGGAGCTTTTGACGCTCTTCATCATTTACTATGGCATGCAGATGCTGATCCAGTCTCTGCTGAGCTTCGTCGGTTATTATGGGCCGCCGATCGAGATCAACGCCTTCCTCGCCGGCGTCATCGCCCTTTCGGTCGTCTTCTCCGCCTACTGTTCGGAAGTACTGCTATCGGCCTTCCGCGCCATTCCCAAGGGTCAATATGAGGCAGGCGACGCGCTTGGGCTGCATCGCGGCCGTACGCTACGCCTCATCGTCCTGCCGCAACTCGTGCGCATCGCGCTGCCGGGCCTGACGAACCTCTGGATGGTGCTGCTGAAGGACACCTCCTACGTCTCGATCATCAGCCTTGCCGATATCCTGCGCCAGACGAGCGTCGCGGTGCGGGTGACCAAAGAACCCTTCTTTTTCTATGGTCTGGCCTGTTGCCTCTATCTGGTGCTCGCCATCCTCTCCTCCTTTCTGCTCGTCTATGTCGAGCGTTGGGCCAAGCGTTCGGAGATCCGTCGATGAGCTACGCCGAAACGCTGATCCAACCGCAGCCCGCGCCCCGTGCGGTGATGAAGCCGATGACGCCGGCCCGCATGGCCGGCTATATTCTCGTGGCCATCTGGGCTGCGCTGGCAGCACTTCTCGTCATTTCCGTCATCAATGGCTGGGATCCGGAAAAATTCATCCGCTACGGGCCGCGTTACCTCCACGGCCTCGGGGTCACGCTGAGTCTCGTTTTCATTTCCGTCATCTGCGGCGCCATCCTATCGCTGCCGCTTGCCGTGGCGCGCATGTCAAAGAACCGTCTGCTGAATGCGCTGGCCTACGGCTACATCTATTTCTTCCGCGGCACGCCGCTGCTTGCCCAGCTGTTCCTGGTCTATTACGGCCTCGGCGTATTCCGGCCGCAGCTTGAGTCCGTCGGCATCTGGTGGTTCTTCCGCGATGCCTGGTATTGTGGCATCTTTGCCATGACCATCAATACCGCGGCCTACCAGGCGGAAATCCTGCGCGGCGCCATCGAAAGCGTGTCGCATGGCCAGCACGAGGCGGCCGCCGCTCTCGGCATCCACAAGTTCATCGCCTTCCGCAAGATCATTTTGCCGCAGGCTCTCATCGTCGCACTTCGCCCTTACGGCAACGAGATCATCCTTTTGATCAAGGGCTCGGCGGTCGTCGCCATCATCACCGTGCTCGACTTGATGGGCGAAACCCGCTATGCCTTCTCCCGCACTTTCGACTACCAGACTTATCTCTGGGCGGCGATCTTCTACCTCACCATCGTCGAGGCCTTGCGTCATCTCTGGGCCTGGTTCGAGCGCCGCCTGACCCGGCATCTGAAGCGCTGATGCGTGACGCCAAAAACTGTGTCGCGGCTTTGGGACAACGGCATTCATCAAACAAGAGCCAATTGGCAGCACTCTCGGAGCGCTGCTGCCAAACCATTGATATTAAAAATAAATTGTCATTTTACGAAGTATCTGCAAAGCTTCCGTTAACCACTCGCATGTTTCCATATCATCTAGCGCTAATAAGCGCGCGAGTGGGAACAAGAAGAAGTGGAATACGATGCACAAGGACATGGAAAAACAACTGAAGGGCTATGGTCTGACGACCGCCCAGATCCTCTATCATCTGCCGGACCACCCAGTGATCCTGCAGACCTATGTCTGGCAGGATTACGACCTCGCCCCCGACTTTCCCGAAATGCGCGGCTTCCTGAAATTCTGGGAAGAGAAGCTGGACGGGCCACTGCATTCGGTGCGCTACATCCACCGCAAGCTGATCTCGCCAACCGAGTGGCGGGCACTGAAGGGCGAGTTCATCCTGCACTGATCGGCTCTGGAGCATAATGCCGAAAGTGTGAACGGTTCGGGCGATATGTTCTGACCGCGTCAGACATGCGCCTCGCCATGGCCGAATTCGCCTTCGTCGCGATCCCGGCGAAGCGCGAAACCGAGAATGCCGAGATAGAAGGCGACGACGATGGCAATGACCGCAAGGCCGGGAACCGGCCCGAGTGCGGCATTGTCGATGACGTAGCTCCATGACTGCGCCTGCAACGCCGGCATGCCTTCCGTCTGCAGTTTCGGCGTCGAGATCTTCAGGCACCAGGCGAGCAACAGGATGAAATACATCCAGCCGTAATTGCGTTTGAGCCGGCGGTGCATCGCCTCTTGATAGCTGAGCAGGAAGCGCGGCTTGCGCAGGCTGCTGGCGACCACCACCGCCCATTCGCTGCCGGCATTGGCGTCGGGCGCCAGGATTTGCGCGAAATAGCAGCGCTCGATCTGGCGAATGCGGGCGCGATAGATATCGAAGAAGCGGTAGCGCCGCGCCTCGATCATCAGAAGCAGGGTCACCAGCATCATCCCGAACAGCAGCACCCCGTGATGCGAGGTCGGTGTCGACAGCGACACCGAGAGGAGTGCGGCGACCACGGTGATCGCCCAGTTGGACGTCCGGTCGATGCGGTCGCGCCAGCTCGTCATCCGCCCGAGTTCACCGCGGTAATAATGGCTGAGCGTGTTGGTGATCTCGCCTGGTGTACTAGGCAGCAGGAATGCCCGGCCGGCCTCTCCTTCCCTTGCCGATGATGTCCTCTCTGGCTCCGTTTTCATGGCCTTTCCTTCCTTGGTCTTCTTTTCGGCCATTCTGCGCCCGCAATCGCGCCATTGCAAAACATCGAAAGCCGTCTTAGACGCATGCCTGAAACAAAAGGACGGCCTGAAACAAAAGGACGACGGACTGCGATGGCAAAGAAGATCGACGAAGAAGCTCTTGGCGAGGCCTATAACCGCGCGCTGGCGCTTGAAAAGGCCGGCGATGTCGATGCCGCCGTTGCAGCCTATCAGGAAGTCCTGGCAATCGATCCCGACGATCACGGCGGTGCGGCCGTGCGCATTGCCGCGATGGGCCGCGGCGAAACGCCGGTCAAAGCGCCCGACGCCTATGTCGAGACCTTGTTCGACCAGCATGCCGAGGTTTTCGAGGACGTGCTGGTCGAGCAGCTCGGCTATCACGTGCCGATGCTGGTGCGCCAGCGCCTGCAGGCGCTGAAGCTTGGACCGTTCAAGCGACTGCTCGATCTCGGCTGCGGCACGGGCCTCACCGGCGGCGCGCTGCGCGACCTCTGCGCCGATATGACCGGCATCGACATATCGGAGAAGATGGTCGAGATCGCCCATGAGAAGGATCTCTACGAGACGCTCTTCGTCGCCGAGGTCGAAGATTTCCTCGACGACAACGACGAGGAAGCCTTCGACATCATCGCCGCCACCGATGTGCTGCCCTATCTCGGCGCGCTCGAACCGCTGTTCTTCGGCGCGGCCGAGAACCTGACGCCGGGCGGATTGTTCATCTTCTCCTCGGAAACCTTGCCCGAGGAAATACTCGCCAGCCGCGCCTATATGGTCGGCCCGCACCAGCGCTTCGCCCATGCCGACGCCTATGTGACAGAACGCCTGACGGCCACGGGTTTCGAACTCGTCGAAATATCGGATATCAACGTGCGTATGGAAGACGGCCAGCCGACACCCGGCCATCTGGTGATCGCCCGGTATATTGGCTGACGGAATACTTTCGCGGTTGGCGAAGTATCTGTTGCGCGATGGTTCACAAGCTGATAGTTAGTCGATCGGTAAAGTTTTCCGCAATGATAGGAAAGGTCGCCGCATGTCGCTCGTGCTTTATGGGCATCCGCTCGCCTCCTTCTGCCACAAAGTGCTGATCGCGCTTTATGAAAACGGCACCCCCTTCGAAAATCGCATCGTCGATCTTTCCGACGAAGGCTCGCGCGCCGATCTCTTCCGCTTCTGGCCGATCGGCAAGATGCCGCTGCTGCGGGACGAGGCGCGCGACAGCACCATTCCCGAGACATCGATTATCATCGAATATCTCGAGCAATATTATCCCGGCCCCGTTCGCCTGCTGCCGCCGGAGATCGACCGGGCGCTGCAGGTCCGTCTCTGGGACCGCTTCTTCGATCTCTATGTCCAGACACCTATGCAGACGCTGGTCAGTAACCACATGCGCCCAGAGGGCACGGCCAACGAACGCGAGGTTGAGGCCGCCAAGGCAACGCTTGCCACCGCTTACTCAATGATCGAAAAGCAACTCGCCGATAAGCCGTGGATATCGGGCGACGGCTTCACCATGGCCGATTGCGCTGCAGCCCCAGCGCTCTTCTATGCCGAGACGCTGATGCCCTTCACTTCGGAGCAGCCGAACCTTCATGCTTATTACGATCGGCTGCTCGCCCGGCCATCCTTTCGACGGGTGCTGGAAGAGGCACGCCCCTACTTCAAATTCTATCCCTATAAGGAAAGGCTTCCGGCGCGCTTTCGGGATGCAGCGGGATGATCGAGAGCCAGACTAATCTCGACCGCATGTTCCACGCGCTCTCCGACCGCAGCCGCCGCGGTATGATCGACCGGCTCGGTCGCGGCCCCGCCTCCGTCACCGAACTGGCGGCGCCGCTTGCCGTTGCCCTGCCGACGGTGCTGAAACATCTGCAGGTGTTGGAGGAAAGCGGTCTTGTCCTTTCCGAAAAGGCCGGTCGCGTGCGCACCTACCGCCTGCAGCAGGACGCGCTTGCCGCCGTGGAGCGCTGGGTGGAGCAGCGGAAGATCCAATGGACGACCACCTTCGACAGGCTGGACCACTTTCTCGCCAATGAAACGGAGAGCCTTCCCGAATGACGACACGATCCGCCGAACACGCAACTCTGGTCATCGAACGTCTCCTCAAGGCGCCGATTTCCCGCGCTTTCCGCGCCTGGTCAACACCGGAATCCAAACGGCAATGGTTCGCCTGCCATGGCGAATGGGTGCCGCTGGACTACGAGCTCGATTTCCGCCCCGGTGGCACGGAACGGAACTACGTCGCCGATACTGACGGCCTTCTTCACGCCTATGATGCCCATTACATCGATATCGTGCCTGATGCCCGCATCATCTATGCCTATGAGATGAAGCTTGGGGAAAGCCGCATCTCCGCATCGCTCACAACCGTCGCCTTTGAAGCCGAACCCGGCGGCACGAAAATGGTCTTCACCGAACAGGTGGTCTTCCTCGACGGCTACGCTGACAACGGCGCTCGCCTCCAGGGCACCGAAATCGGCCTCGACAATCTGCAACTCTTCCTCGAGCGCGAGGAAAGCCCGATCCACTGACACATGTCGCCAAATCAAGTTCGGTGCGACGCGTTTCAGGCGATATTGCCAAACTCAAGCGCTGCTAGGTTTTTTTCGGGCGCCGGCGCGGCCAGCGGCAGCCCGCGTTGATGTGTTGAGTGCGGCGGCGGCGCGAACGAGCGCCTTCAATGCCTGCTCGTTGATCTCATCGCCCTCATGGAAATCGATGGCGCGCCTGGTATTGCCGTCAAGGCTGGAGTTGAAGAGGCCTGAAGGGTCCTCCAGCGATGCACCCTTGGCGAAGGTCAGCTTCACCACGCTTTTGTAGGTCTCGCCGGTGCAGATGATGCCGGCATGCTCCCACACCGGAACGCCTCTCCACTTCCATTCCTCGATCACATCGGGCTCGGCCTGCCGGATCAGAGTTCGGACCCGGGCGAGCGTCTCGCCTCGCCAATCACTCAACTCCTCGATTCTCGCGTCGATCAAACGAGAAGGAGAGTCTCCGTCTTTCTCTTCGCTGGTGCCGCTCTTCTTCATGGTTGCCATGGCTTTCTTCATCAATATCGCTCCTCCATCCCTTAAGTGCTGATGACCTATAGCGCCGTGCGTCATTTTGGACGCACAAAGGACGCTCTAACGCTTTAAATCGACGCATCCGCTTACATTCGTTCACCGGGCAATTGGCTGGCTTGCTCCACCCAGGCGGCGAGCTGAGCCTCGTCGAGTTGGTCTTCCTCATGGATGTGGAAGTAACGCACTTCCTTTTGCTTCGACTCGCCGGGCGGGATGGGACTGAGCGACGTGCCACGAAAGAAAGCGAGTTTGATGTATTTCGCGAAGCAATGGACACCGAGGAACCAGCCCTGCCCTTCCATGCCATAGAGCGGCGAGTTCCATTTCACGGCCTTATACACCCCCGGCACCGTGCGCGTGATGAGCGCATCGAGGCGATGCCCGATGTCGCTTTTCCAGCCCGGCATGGCGGCGATGTAGGCTTGCACGGGAGCGTCGCCGTAGCCCTTGGCGATCTGAGGGTTGCCGCCCGAGAGAAGGGTCGGCCCAGCGGTATCCGGCGTGGCAGCTGTCTTCTTCGTAACCTTCGCTGCGGTCTTGGATGTCTTCCCGGACATTGCCTTCACCCTTACCCTCCGCTGCGTCCCGCGCTGCGCCACTTGGTGGCATATGGCAGCGCGAACAAGTAGAGACCAGTGAGCAGGAGCAAGGTCAGCGGCAGCAGCGCCATGATCCCCACCCAGACGGATGATTTCTCCTGCACCATCGCGATGATATTAATTATGACGGCTAGCGTAAAGGCAATGGACAGCCAACGGTGGATCTGCCGAAGCCGGTTATTCCAATTCAACGGAGCCTCCTGCGAAAACGAGACGAAGCGGATGGCGTGATCCGTTTGGGCGCGGCCTCACTCTATCCGCGCCAGGACCTGCTCGAGATTTGCAAAGAACCGCTCCCACCCGCTCCTGGCACCCCCGTAGGCCTGCCGCTGATCCGGTCGGAAGCCCGACTGCTCCATACGCAGCTGCGTGCCCGCGCTTGTGGGCGTGAGAGTCCAGGTGACGACGCTCGCGAGATCATAGGCAGCCCAGGTGTAAGACAGGGTTTTGTTCGGCTCGACTTCCAGGACCTGGCAATCGACGGAGCCCCAATCCGCGCTCAGCTTGAAACGGTGTTCCACGACCGGCACGAAGTCGTTCTTCATCAGCCAGTCCGCGATCAGATGTGGCTGGGTGAGCGCGCGCCAGATCTTTTCCGGCGGAAAGGGGATTTCTCGTTCGACGACGACGGAACGAGTCTCGGTGGATATTTCGGTCATTGGTCCATCCTTTTCAGTAGATCTTCCAGCTGGTCAAATCGATTTTGCCAAAAGCCGGCCATCTCACTTGTCCAGTCGACCAGCGGCGCCAGCGCACCGAGCTGCGCGCTGTAATGCGTCTGGCGACCTTCGTGACGATCACGCACCAATCCGGCCTGTTTCAGGATTCCGAGATGTTTTGAGACGACCGGTTGCGAGACCCCGGCCCGAGCCGTCAGAGCCCCGACCGTCTTTTCTCCTTCGCGGCACAGCCGTTCGAAAAGACCCCTCCGGGTCGGATCGGCGAGCGTTCTGAACAGCACGTCTTGGGTGTCCGACATCTACGATCAATACCCCGTTGGCTATGGATTGACGTATAGCCATGGAGGTATGAGTGTGTCAAGCCGGACGCAAAACAACTTGAGCAAAATAGTATTGTTGAATCTGGTGCGCGTAGCAGAGGTGGTGAATTTCACATACCCAAGCGGCTATACATTTTCGCCATTGGGCATGCATGCTCGTACCGACACGCCTCGCCTATGCCGAGGCATGTAGCGTCGCCAATAGCCTTGGGATCAACCGCCGCTGTCGGTGCCGAGGATCGCGGCAAGCAGTCGGCCCTCCAGCTCGGCAAGGCCAGGATGGCCGTGCCGGCGCGGATGCGGATGGGGAATGGGAAGATCGAGTGCGATCCGCCCGTCGTCGAGCACGATCACCCGGTCGGCCAGATGCACCGCCTCGCTGACGTCATGGGTGACGAGCACGGCGGTGAAGCCGAGTTCGCGCCAGACACGGTTGATGAGTTCCTGCATGCTGATCCGCGTCAGCGCATCGAGCGCGCCGAGCGGTTCGTCGAGCGCCAGCACGCTCGGTCGGCTCACCAGCGCCCGCGCCAGTGCCACGCGCTGCCGCTGCCCGCCGGAAAGCCGCGCCGGCCACTCCCCGGTCTTTTCGCCGAGCTGGACTTCGGCAAGCACGGTCTCCGCCGCCTTCGCCGCAGCCCGGTTGTCGATGCCGTCTCCGAGCCCGACAACGACATTGTCAGCGACGCTGAGCCAAGGCAGCAGCCGCGGCTCCTGGAAGACGATGCGCGCGTTCGGTCTCGCCTGCGCGCCATCGGCATCCTCGAAATGCAACGCACCGGCACTCGGCTCGTCGAGGCCCATCAGGATGCGCAGCAGCGTGCTCTTGCCGCAGCCACTCTTGCCGATCACGGCGACGAACTGGCCGGCCGGAATATGCAGATTGACGCCGCGCAGCGGCGGTTGGCCCCAAAACTCTTTTCAAGCCCCGTCAGGCTAATCGCCGCGGGCGCACTACGACCGGCCGCGGGCGCGCTTTCGCGCGCATAAGCTGGCTCTTCGGCGACGGCGTGAAAACGCTCATGCGCGATCGATGTCATGGCGTCTCTCCTATTTCTGATAGACCGGGTTCCAGGCGAGCAGCCGCCTCTCCAGAACCCGGGCGATGACATCGGCAAGCTTGCCGAGCACGGCATAGATGACGAGGGCGAGCACGACGACGTCAGTCATCATGAATTCGCGGGCATTGTTGGCCATGTGGCCGATGCCTGAGGATGCTGCGATCGATTCCGATACGATCAGCGTCAGCCACATAATGCCGAGCGCATATCTCAGGCCGACGAAGATCGACGGCAGCGCGCCTGGAAAGATCACCTTGCGGAAGAGCGTCCAGTTGCCCATGCCATAGACCTTGCCCATCTCGATCAGATCGCGACCGACATTGCGCACGCCGTGATAGGTGTTGAGGTAAACGGGGAAGAGCACGCCGAGCGAGGTGAGAAACAGCTTCGATTCCTCGCCGATCCCGAACCACAGGATGACGAGCGGGATCATTGCCAGGTGCGGAATGGTGCGCAGCATCTGCAGCGTCGTATCGGTCAGTTGCTCGGAAATGCGCGACACGCCATTGGCGATACCGAGCAGGAAGCCGATCGAACCGCCGACGAGAAGGCCGGCAAAGGCGCGGCCGGCGCTCACCAGCACGTCATTCGGCAACTGGCCGGAAACCGTCGTCGACCAGAAGGCGAGGCCGACATCCGCCGGAGACGGCATGATGCGCGACGAGATCCAGCCGGCCGAGGAGGCAAGCTGCCAGAACGCCACGATCGCCACCGGCACCACATAGGGCGTCAACTTCTCCAGGCCGGGCAGTGGCAGGCGGAACCCCGCCTTCCCGGCCTTTTCGGAGGTGACCGACCGTACGAACGGAGTATCGAAAGTCGACATGCATTGTCCTCGCGCTTATCGGGACAAGGATGCCGCAAGCCCTAAGCGGCTTGCGACGGCGTCACGCTCTGCGTCTTCGTTCGAGATCAGGAGCCGGAGACGACTTTCAGATTGCCGCCATGGCTTCCGCCTGCGAAGACTTGCTTGCGGCCGAACTCGTTGTTGAAACCCAGACGCTGCTGGTTGCGGGTAATGCCGAGCTCGGGGAAAAGCAGCTCGGCGACGCGATAGGCCTCTTCGAGATGCGGATAGCCGGAGCCGATCACCGTATCGATGCCGATCTCCTGATACTCGCGAAGGCGCGCAGCCACCGTCTTCGGCGATCCCACAAGCGCCGTGCCCGCACCGGCACGCACCAGGCCGACACCGGCCCAGAGGTTCGGCGAGACTTCGAGCTTGTCGCGGCGCCCGCCATGAAGGGCGGCCATGCGCTTCTGGCCGACCGAGTCGGACTCCTGGACGAAGCGCTCCTGCGCCTCGCGGATCGTATCGTCGTCGAGACGGCGGATCAGCCGCTCGGCCGCCTCCCATGCCTCATCATCGGTTTCGCGCACGATGAAGTGCAGACGAATACCGAAGCTCACCTCGCGGCCGCGTTCGCCGGCGGCTTTGCGCACCTTGGCGATCTTCTCGGCAACCTGTGCCGGCGGCTCGCCCCAGGTCAGGTACTTGTCGACACGGCCGACGGAGAAATCGATGCCGGCATCCGACGAACCGCCGAAATAGAGCGGCGGGCGCGGGTTCTGCACCGAGGGAAAGCCGAGGCGCGCATTGGTCGCCTTGATGTATTTGCCGTCGAAGCTTGCCGTTCCCTTTTCCAGCAGTTCCTCAAAGACGGTGAAGAACTCTTCGGCATGGGCGTAGCGCTCGTCATGCTCGAGATGGATGCCATCGCCGGCAAGCTCCGCCGGACTGCCGCCGACGACGATGTTGAGCAGCAGCCGGCCATTGGAGATGCGATCGAGCGTCGTCGCAAGACGCGCGTAATAAGCAGGCGACGCCGTGCCGGGGCGGATTGCCACCAGGAACTGCAGCTTCTCGGTCTTGGCGGCAAGGGCTGCCGCCGTCACGAAGGACTCCTCGCAGGCAACCCCGGTCGGCAGCAGCACGCCGGAATAGCCGAGTCGGTCGACGGCCTGGGCGATCTGCGTGAGGTAACCGATCTCCGGCGCGCGGTTGAGCTCGGAGGAGCCGAGATAGGTGCCGTCGCCCGATGTCGGGATGAACCAGAGGAAATTGATGGGCTCAGATGTGCCTGTTTGGGAGGTGGTGGTCATGGAAGACGGTCCTTTAGCTACGGAATTCGCGGTCGAGATGGCTCTCTGCACGTGACGACGCACAGACCGTCTGCCCGCATAACGCCGCCGCACGGATGCTTGGGAGGATCATGGTGGTGGTAGCGGAGGCTGTAGTAAGGCCGGCTGTCTGTCTGTGCGCGAGCATCTGAAATGTCCCTGTCGATCGGATGGCGGCTGGCCGATACTTTTCGGTGTCCGCTCCGATCGAGAGGATACTGACATAGACCAGTAATTAGATCGACAATATCAATTTGCTATTGTAATCCGTTTTGGAGAATATTTTTCCGGTTCAACGGCATGGAGGCCCTCTCCATGCCGCCTCGCGGAAATCTTGGCACCGGGCGGAAAATCAGTTCGCCTTGGGACGCCAGACAATATCGCCGGTTGCGAGCTTCTTCGGCAGGATGCCGAGCCCATGGAATTCGTCTGCGAATGCCTGCTGATGGGCGGCGGCGGCATCGGTGATGGTCGAGACGCTGCCGAGATCGGCGCCCTTACGCGTCAATGTCACGCGCGTCACGTCGGCCGGCACGCCGGTAATTTCGGAAAGCTCCTCGACCGTTTCGTCGGGATTGCTCTGTGCCGACTTCCCGACCTTGGCAAGCTCATCGATCACGTCGACGACCACTTGCCCGTTGGCATCGGTGAAATCGCGATTGGCAAGGAAGAAGCTATAGGAATCGACAATTCCTTCAGCGGTCGTCAGGATACGTGTCTCCGGATCAGCTTCGGCAATCGCCAGATAAGGATCCCAGATCGACCAGGCGTCGATGCTGCCATTCTTGAACGCAGCGGCGACATCCGGCGGCGAAAGATCGAGCTGCTCGACATCTTGGGCTTCAGGCCTGCCTTGCGCAAAACCTTCACGGTTACATTATGCGCGCTGGAGCCGCGCTTGAAAGCGACCTTTTTACCCTTGAGGTCTTCAAGCGTCTTGATGGACGAATCCTTGGGCACGAGCATAGCCGAGGCTGCCGGGCTGCCCTTGTAGAGACCGACATAATGGAACTGCCCGCCCGCCGCTTGCGCAAAGAGCGGCGGCTGCGACCATCTGCTGCAATGGAATAAGCATCGCCTGCATTCCGTTGCGGCCTTTGCGCCGCGGCTTGATCGTCGGAATTTCGCTCATGTCACCCCGGAACATAATGCCTTCCCTCCAATCTAGGGCTCGGGCCGAACGGTAGCCAGCCTCATATGCGTCAATCGCAAGGAAGTCCGTCTTCACGGGCTTTTCTGCTCCCGCCGTTTCGGTTAATCCTCGGGCCTGCAGTTGAGGAAAAGGATAGGACATATGGCAAAAGTCGCGTTCATCGGTCTCGGCGTCATGGGTTTCCCCATGGCGGGGCATTTGAAGACGAAAGGCGGCCACGATGTCACCGTCTATAACCGCACGCCGGCAAAAGCCGCCGCCTGGGCCGAGAAATTCTCCGGCAAATCGGCCCCTACTCCGGCCGAGGCCGCCGCTGGCGCCGATTTCGTCTTCGTCTGCGTCGGCAACGATGAAGATCTCCGATCGGTGACATTGGGCGAGAACGGCGCGTTACACGGCATGAAGCCCGGTTCGGTGCTGGTCGACAACACCACCGCCAGCGCTGAAGTCGCCCGCGAACTTTATGCCGCGGCAAAGGAAAAAGGTGTCGATTTCATCGACGCACCCGTCTCCGGCGGCCAGGCCGGCGCTGAAAACGGCGTCCTGACCGTCATGTGCGGCGGCGACGAGGCCGTCTTCGAACGCGCCAGGCCTGTCATCGAAGCCTATGCCCGCATGGTCGGTCTGATGGGGCCGGCAGGCTCGGGCCAGTTGACCAAGATGGTCAACCAGATCTGCATCGCCGGCCTCGTCCAGGGACTTGCCGAAGCGCTGCATTTCGGCAAGCGCGCCGGCCTCGATATAGAAAAGGTGGTCGAGGTGATCTCCAAGGGTGCAGCCGGCTCCTGGCAGATGGAAAACCGCCACAAGACCATGAACGCAGGCAAATACGACTTCGGCTTCGCGGTCGACTGGATGCGCAAGGATCTCGGCATCGTGCTCACCGAAGCCCGCCGCAACGGCGCCAAACTGCCGGTCACCGCCGTCGTCGACCAGTTCTATGGCGACGTGCAGGCAATGGGCGGCAATCGCTGGGATACATCCTCGCTGCTTGCCCGCCTGGAGAAATGATCGGCCCCTCCTCCGATGCGGCCGAATTGATCGCGCATCTCGAAACGCTGCGCTCGGAGGAGAATGTTGCCGGCATGGCGCGCTTCGGCATCGTCACCGATCGCGCCCTCGGTATCTCCAATCCCGATATCAGGGCGGTCGCCAGTCAGGCGAGGAAGGATCACGTCAGGGCAATGCAGCTCTGGAGAAGCGATATTCGCGAAGCCCGCCTGCTCGCCCTCTACACAGCCGAGCCGAAGCGGTTGACGACGGAAGAAGCCCAAAATTGGGCCGATGATTTCAACTCTGGGAGATCGTCGATTGCGCCGCCGATCTCTTCGTCGAGGCCCGGTTGGACGAACTCATCTGGGAATTCGCTGCCGACGAGCGCGAATTCGTCCGACGCGCAGCCTTCGCCATGATTGCCGGCGGTGCCGTCCACCGGAAAAAGGACCCCGACGCCACCATTCTTGCCTGGCTGCCGCTGATCAAGGCTCATTCCGGCGACCCCCGAAACTTCGTGCGCAAAGCGGTGAATTGGGCGCTACGCAATGTCGGCAAGCGCAATCTGGCCTGCCATGCGCCGGCGCTGGCACTCGCAAGGGCCCTGACGGAAAGCCCCGATAGAACCGCCCGCTGGATCGGCAAGGATGCCGTCAGGGAGCTGTCTGGCGAAAAGCTGCTGGCGCGCTTGAGATAAGGCGGATGTCGGCGCCCAAAGCATGTCGCGCAAAACTTTGCAGCCGTTGCGACAACAAAATGCGGAAAATAAAGCCCCAAAGCGCGCAAGGAGCGACTCTGAAAGATTGCGACGCGCTTCAGGCTGAAGCCGCTCGCCTCTTCGTCAATGCTGTCTGGATTTTTCGACCAGGAAATCGATCAGCACCCGCACCGCCGGCGGCATGCCCTTGGCAGTCGTAAAAACGATGTAGAACTGGCTCTCCTCCGACTGCCATTCCGGCAGCACCCGCACCAGCTTGCCAGCCTGGAGATCGGCCTCGCAGGCGCTTTCGAGCAGAAGCCCGAAGCCGAGACCGGCCCGGGCCGCGTCGAGGATGGCGGTCATGCTGCGGCAGGTGAGCCGCGGCTGATGACGAATTACCTGTTTGGCGTCATTCGGACCGACCAGTTCCCAGGTGTGGAACGACACCCATGACGTCATTGCCAGCGTCGGAAGGTCGGCGAGCTCGTCAACGCAATTCAAACTGCCGGTACGCTCGACGAGCGAGGGACTTGCGACCAGGATACGTCGCGCCCGGTCGAGCTTGCGCATCGTCAGGCTCGTCTGCGTCTCCGGCTCGTTGGTCGCCCTCACCTCGAGATCGATCCGCTCGTTGATGAGGTCGGCGCGCCGGTCGGAGCCGATGATCTGCAGCTTGATCTTCGGGTAACGTTCCAGGAATTCAGGCAGGATGCCCCCGACCGAGATGTCGACGAGAGCGAGCGGGCACCCCATCCGCACCACGCCTTGCGGATCGGATTGGGCCTCGGTGACGATCGACTTGGCGCGGTCGGCCTCCTGCAGGATGGTCTGGCATCTTTCGTAAAAAGCTTGGCCGATCTCTGTCACCCGGAAGTGACGCGTCGAGCGTTCTATAAGCCTTGCGCCAAGCCCATCCTCGAGACGGCTGACCCGCCTGCTGAGTTTCGAACGTGGTATTTTGAGATCGCGACTTGCAGAAGCGAAACCGCCGCTGGAGACGACAGCGGCGAAATAATAGTAATCGTTGAGATCGTCCATAAGAACAAGCTATCCGAGAGTAAGAATGAATGCCAGCCCCCAGCAAGGGTTGTATCCTCTCCGCCAAAAAGCTGTAATCACATTGTCGGCATTGGACTTTCTTGTCACGGCCCGTTGCCGCAAAGCCAGCCAACCCAGACGAAGACGGCCGTCCGCACGGCAATATCTCGGCCGATCCAGCTCGCTTGAAAAATCGAAAACGGGGATGCCTCAATAAACGAGGCTAACAAAATGCCGATGCGATAAGCAACGTAGCTTTCGGCTCACCTGAAAGACAATCCTGAAAGACTGGGCGTCAAAAACGCTGCAAGGACGGTCCGGCAGGGAAGACCGGACCCGTCCCCGTAGCTGATCGGAGGTCACTCGGATCAGAAACTGATTTAACTGCTCCCGGTCCGAGGACCGGGAGCATATCCACCAAGTGGATTAGAACGAACGCTGCAGACGGAAGTAGCCCGTCGTGGAGTCGTCACCATCATCCGGATCGAGGTACTGAACCGAAGCCTTGGCGTAGAAGTTGTCGACGATCTGGTAATCAACCGTCAGACCGACCTTCCAGGCATCGCCGAGACCGTCGAAGTCATCCGGAACGACCTTGGAGCCGCCGAAGTAGTTGCCGTAGTACTGAACGGCCGGCGTGATCTTCAGCTTGTCGGTTGCCTTGATTGCGTATTCGGCAGCAACAGCCCATTCAGCCGAGGAGTAGTAGGAGTTCGGGCCGGAAGAGTATACGCCGGCGAGGCCGAGCGTGCCGGGGCCGATGTCAACCGTACCCATTGCGCGGATTGCGCCATCTTCGTTGTCGAAGTCCCAGCCGCCAGTGACCTGGTAGCTGAATGCGCCGGCAGTGCCGCCAACGCCGAAGGCAACGCCAACGTTGTTAGCTTCTTCGCCGGCTTTGTAAACGCCGTCTTCCAGTTCGTCGACGCTGAGGCCGGCGTAGAAGGTGCCGCTTTCGTACTGGTAACGCATCGAGTTGTGCAGCGTTACGACCGAGCCGATGTCGTCGGTTTCGCCAGAGAGACCATCGTCCCACCAGCTGTAGAACAGACCGGCGCGGAAGCCCGCGACGTCGAGGTAAGCGGAGTCGAGGATGGCGTCCTGATCGGTGGCATTGTCAGCATTGAACTGCATGACGATGACGCCGGTCAGCGGACCATACTCGGTGTCGCTCTTGGCCGTGAACTGAACCTGACCGCGGGTGACGGCATCCCAGTCCGAATCGCCGCCGACATCTTCGCCGACGTTAACCTGGAAACGGATGTAGCCTTCGATCTTGAGGCAGGTTTCGGTGCCCGGGATGTAGAAGTAGCCGGTACCGTAAGCGTCGCAGACGCGAACATATTCAACCGGTTCCGGCTCAGCAGCAACGATAGCGTCAGCTGCAAGAACCGGCGTCGATGCAGCAAATGCTGCTGCTGATGCAAGCAAAACCATTCTGATGTTCATTTACCAATCCATTCCTTTGTCGATCGGGGCTGGCTTCAGATCGGGTAGTCGATTTGAAGCCGGCCCAGTTTGAACAGCCATCTCGGCGTGCGGATCGATCGAACCGCCAAACCGTCATCACATACAAGGCTCTATCAAGCAATTCTCGATGTACGCCAGATGGGTTCTCACGGGCTACTTTCCCCGGCAACGTGATTTTTATACAACAATTTCAAGTATTTAGACGAAAAACACGCCAAACGGCTCCGCGACGGAAATCTTCCATCGCAAGCCGCACACGCTATACCCCATTGTCAAATTCTCCACCGTCCGACCCCGTCGAACATACTGGTGAAGCGCATAAACTCTACCGCCGGCTAACAAGCACAAACAAGGTGGCGGTTTAGAACATGGTGTTCTGAATTCGATACCAATGAGACAAAATTATGACATATCGCCCACTGGTTTCATCGACCATAACCCCAGAATCCTTACCAGGCTATTCATTTTTCCAGGAATTTGGTTCGATTTGAGCGTTTTTTCGCTATTTTTGAGGCTTTTTTTCAGTCGAGGGACCGCACATGCCTAAGCTCGGCCATGCCAACTGGCATTCCCACGTGCGGCTTGGATGTCACAAGTCGCCTCTAACGGGCATATCCGAGGTCGCAGACTCACGCCTGGCATGAGGCCGCGCTGGACTTTGCAGTGTCGCGTGCGGTCACGGCCGCACGCTTGGCCTCAATCCTCGTTGGATTTGGCATTATCGAGAATCATGTAGTCGAGCGGCAACTGCGTCGAATACTTGATCTGCTCCATCGCAAAGGCGGAGGAAACGTCGCGAATCTCGATCTTGGCGATCATCCGCTTATAAAAGGCGTCATAGGCGGCAATATCGGGCACGACGACTCGCAAGAGATAATCGACATCGCCACTCATCCGGTAGAATTCGACCACTTCGGGGAATTCGGCGACCACCTCGGAAAAGCGGCGCAGCCATTCGATCGAATGGGTGGCAGTGCGAATCGACACGAAGACGGTGACCTTGGTATTGACCTTTTCCGGATCGAGGATGGCGACTCGGCGCTTGATGACGCCGTCTTCTTCCATCTTCTGGATGCGCCGCCAGCATGGCGTCGTCGAGAGACCCACTTTCTTGGCAAGATCGGCAACGGCAAGCGTCGAATCTTCTTGCAGAAGACGCAGTATTTTTCGGTCGAGGCGGTCCATGCGCACAACAGTCCTTTCGAATTATTTTCTTTGTATAACTCGATTCCGCGCAACTAAAAGAATTTTGTTTCAGGAAAGCAGCGTTTTCGCCCGTTCCTGCAAGACCGGGAGCAATTCTTTCTCGAACCAGGGATTGCGCTTCAGCCAGCCGCTGTTGCGCCAGCTCGGATGCGGCAGCGGCAGCACGGCCGGCGATCGGTCGGACAGAAGACAGTCACGCCATGCTCGCACCGTCTCGGTCATATTGTCCCGCCTTTCACCGGCCATATGCCAGGCCTGCGCATATTGGCCGATGACCAGCACCAGTTCGATTTGCGGCATGGCTGAGATCACTCTTTGCCGCCAGAACGGCGCGCATTCGCGCCGCGGCGGCAGATCGGCGCCCTTGTCGTCATAGCCAGGAAAGCAGAAGCCCATGGGCACGATGGCGAATCGCCCGCGGTCGTAGAAGCTTGCCCTGTCAACACCAAGCCATGACCGCAACCGGTCGCCCGAGGCATCGTCGAATGGCAGGCCGCTCTCATGCACCCGAAGCCCCGGCGCCTGCCCGGCGATCAGGATGCGCGCGCTCGACGAGATCACCGCCACCGGCCGCGGCTCGTGCGGCAGCCGGTGTTCGGGGCCTTTCGCCGGTGCGTCACGACAGATCCGGCAGGAGGCGATCTCCCGCCGGAGCGTCTCCAGCATGGCTTCGTCGGTCATGACTTTACTCCCATCCGACGATCCGCGCGATGAAGCGCAAGGCGCCGTCGAAACCAGACCTCTGGCGCGCATGATCGCGCACGTCGCGCGGCCGCTCGAAAGTTCCGGCCCAGAGGCCAGCCTTCCGAGCTCTCGCCTCGGCCTCCTCTTTGCCATAATCGCCATAGGAAATGGCCATGCCCTCGCGCACCATGGCGGCATTGATGTCGCCGCCTGCCCCGCTCCGGCAGATGACGAGCAGCCTGTCGTAGCGGTCACGCCGGCTGCCCTGACAGAGTGTTCCCGATGCCAGCACCATCTCCTGCAGCGCCGCGCGCGCCGCGCGCCCGCAGGCCCAGGCTTTCCCCGCCCGCTCGCAGCTTTGGTTGAGCTCCGGCGCATCGACGCCTTCGAGGCGCAGACGTTCGTCTCCCAATGTCAGACTGTCGCCGTCGGCAGCATGAAAGGCGCCGGTATGCTCGATTTTTGCTGCATCGTTGAGCTTGGCGGCAATCAGCGCCACGAGCGCCAGCAGAGCAAAAGCGGTCACGCCGTCGCGAATCAGGCGCAGGCCCCTTGTCACGCTTTCGCCTCCTTAAAAAACAAATCCTTGGCAAAGATGGCAAACATCTTCTTAAGAATTGTCGGTTAAGCTCTTATCCACCCTGGGATGAAGTTTCAACGTGCACATGAGTACCGGCGTAAGCACATCGACCGACAAGATCATCGTCGACAGGTCGCGCAGCCACCGCAACAAGGCCGTTTCCAAGGCCGTGCGGCAGACGCGCGAACGTCTTCAGTCCGGCCACGCGTCCAATTCCTCCTTCGATCTTGACGTGCTCAAGATGTATGTGGCGTCGGTGCTGCAGAGCGCGACGATCATGCCGCTCTTCGTCGTCATCATCACCGCGCTTGGCGTCTATTTCACCCAGAACACGCAATTGCTCTTCTGGGCGCTGCTGACGCTCACCTGTCACGCTGGCAATATCCTGCTCGCAAGGCGCGCGCGCCGGCAGGAGATTACCTCCGACAGCGCCCGCAAATGGCGCCGGCTGCTGCTCTCCGGCCAGTTCCTCCTCGGCTGCTGCTGGGCCGTCTTTGCGCTGCAGGGCTGCGACACCTGCGAGCCGTCGAGCTTCATTCTTTATAAGGGCGCGACGTTGCTGATTGCGCTCTCCGTCACGGCGATGTCGAACTTCATGCTGACGCCGGCCGTGCTCGCTGCCTTTTCACCTGCGGTCCTGGCACTCGCCGCCAAGAGCGGCCTGTCACGCGACCTCCTCGAGATCAGCCTGACCGGGGCCTTCACCACCACCCTTGTCTTCTTCAATTATATCAGCGATCGGCTCTTCAAGTCGAACCTCAGGATTCTCTCCTATCAGTCGGAGAAGGACGACCTGATCGCCGAGCTGGAAGTGGCGAAATCGATGTCGGACGAGGCTCGCCGCCGCGCCGAGGAGGCAAACCTCGCCAAGTCGCGCTTCCTTGCCTCCATGTCGCACGAGCTCAGGACCCCACTCAACGCCATCCTCGGCTTTTCCGAGGTGATGTCGGCCGAAGTCATGGGACCGCTCGCCAATCCGACCTACAAGGAATATGCCGGCGATATCCACCGTTCCGGCCAGCACTTGCTCGATCTCATCAACGAGATCCTCGACCTGTCGCGCATCGAGGCTGGCAAATACGAACTGAGCGAGGAGGCGATTTCGCTGCTCGATATCACCGAAGATTGCATCGGCATGGTCCAGCTGCGCGCCCGCGCCAAGAACATTGCCATTTCGGACCAGTTCGAGCGGCAGCTGCCGGCCATCTGGGCGGATGAGAAGTCGATGCGCCAGGTGGTTCTCAACCTACTCTCCAATGCCGTCAAGTTCACGCCGCAGGGCGGCGAGATCCACGTCAAGGTCGGCTGGACAGCTGGCGGCGGACAGTACATCTCGATCAAGGACAACGGCCCCGGTATTCCGGAAGAAGAGATTCCCGTCGTCCTGTCGGCCTTTGGCCAGGGCTCGATCGCCATCAAGAGCGCCGAACAGGGTACAGGCCTCGGCCTGCCGATCGTCCAGGCGATCCTTGCCAAACATGACGGACAGTTCCTGCTGAAATCGAAGCTGCGCGAGGGCACCGAAGTCATCGCCATCCTGCCCGCCAAGCGCGTGCTCCAGAGCCTGCCCGCCGTCGAGGAGGCTCAGGCCATCGCGCGCAAACGCAAAAGTTTTGCCTGATTCAGCTAAAGCATGATGCCGAAAAGCGTGAGCGGTTTTCGGGCAACGTCATGATCCAATTTTTAGACCTGGATCCGGATGACTTCAGGCCGATCCAGTGTGAAATCATCAGGATCCGAAGAACAGGTGCTTGCCGAGGACGAAGCCGAGATAGAGGCTGCAGGCGGCGATCATGCAGGTCACCGCGAAGGAGCCGAGATCCTTGGCATGTTTGCCGACGATTGAAATCTCCGGCGAAATCCGGTCGATCACCTCTTCAACGGCGGTATTCATCGCCTCCATCGAAAAGAGCCCGAGAAACAGAAGCACCGCGACGACGATCTCGCCCGCAGTCGCTCCCACCAGCGCCAGCGCCGCGATCGAAACGACGAAGAAACCGAGTTCCTGGCGGAAGGCCGCCTCTTTCAGCACCCGCAAGAAGCCCGCCCAAGAGTAGCTGGCGGCGGCGATGAAATGCCGAAGTCCGCTCTCTTTCGTCACCGCAGGCTTCGTCAAGATGCCCTCTCCTCTTCCCGTTGCATCGCCGACCGGGAGAGGCTTTGCCGTCTCCTCTTTGATGAGCGAATACGCAAATACCGAATCCACTTGAGACGCGCAAGCGAACGCGTGCGGACCGGCGCCCACCGCGGCCTTAATGCTTATTCGACACACCGGCCTGGGCGAAGGTCGCCATGCCGGAATGACAGGCCGCAGCCGCCTTGACGATACCGGCGGCAAGCGCCGCACCGGTGCCTTCGCCGAGCCGCATGCCGAGCGCTAGAAGCGGCGTCTTGCCGAGCATCTCGATCGAGCGCAAATGTCCGGGCTCGCTGGAGACATGGCCGATCAGGCAGTGATCGAGCGCGGATGGATTGGCGGCTTTCAGGATCGCCGCCGCTGCGGTCGCGACATAACCGTCGATCAGCACCGGGATGCGCTCCATGCGGGCGGCAAGAATGGCGCCGGCCATCGCCGCGATCTCGCGGCCGCCGAGCCGGCGCATGATCTCGAGCGGATCGTCGAGATGGTCACCATGCAGTGCAACTGCCTTTTCCACCGCCGCGATCTTGCGCTCCAGCATCTCGCCTTCCGAACCGGTGCCGGGTCCCACCCAGTCGCGCGCCGAACCGCCGTAGAGCGCATAGTTGATCGCCGCCGCAATCGTCGTATTGCCGATGCCCATCTCGCCGATGCAAAGCAGGTCGGTGCCGCCGGCGATCGCCTCCATGCCGAAGGCCATGGTCGCGGCGCAATCGCGCTCGGAAAGCGCTGCCTCTTCGGTAATGTCGCCGGTGGGATAATCGAGCGCCAGGTCGAAGACTTTCAGCCCGAGATCATAGGCAACACAGATCTGGTTGATCGCAGCACCGCCGGCCGCGAAGTTCTCGACCATCTGTTGCGTCACCGTCGGCGGAAAGGGCGTGATGCCCTGTTTGGTGACACCGTGATTGCCGGCAAAGATCGCCACCAGCGGCCGATTGACGGCGGGTGTGCGGCCCGTCCAGGCTGCAAGCCAGAAGGCGATCTCCTCGAGCCGTCCGAGCGCGCCCGGCGGCTTGGTCAGTTGCGCGTCGCGTTCGCGGGCAGCCACCAGCGCGCGGGCATCCGGCCCCGGCAGGTCGCGGAGCAAGGTACGGAAATCGTCGAACGGCAGGCCTGAAACGCTCATTTGTGCGGTTTTCCTATGAATCCGGGTATTCTTGTTTTTTCCACGCAAATCAGCTTCCTTGCGGGTGGCAACTCTCTTAAAGCGGGCGGACGAGGCGAACAACTCCAAAAGCGCCGCCGCGACCATAAGCCGAGGCCTCCGGCCGGAACGAAGTAGAATGAAGATCAAGGATCATGCGGTCGATACCGCCCGCGCCGTCGCCTTCCTCAGCCGCATTCCCCTGCCGCAATCGCTGTTCAAAAGCTATGACGGCAGACTTGGCCGGCTGGTGCGCGCCTTTCCCCTCGCAGGCATCGTCATCGGCTTCGTCCCCGCACTCGCCCTCCTCCTGCTTTTGGGGCTGCGCGCCGATCCGCTGATGGCGGCCCTGATCGCGCTTTCCGTTCAGGTCATCGTGACCGGGGCGCTGCACGAGGACGGCCTGGCCGATGCGGCCGATGGCATTGGCGGCGGCAAGAGCCGCGAGCAGAGCCTCCTCATCATGAAGGACAGCCGGATCGGCACCTATGGCGCGATAGCGCTGATCCTCTCCTTCGCGATCCGCGCAGCCGCGCTTGCCGCTATCGCCGGCCATTCCTCGCCGCTCGCTGCCGCCCTTGCCATTCCCGCCGTTGCGGCACTCAGTCGCGGCGCCATCGCCTGGCACTGGCAACGGCTGCCGCCGGCAAAGGCCGATGGCGTAGCCGCTTCGACCGGCCAGCCGGACGAGGCGGCGATGCAGTTTGCGCTCGCCTCGGCCGGCCTCGTCGCAACGCTTCTGATCTGGCCGGCTTTCGGCCTGCGGCCGCTCATCGCAAGCCTGCTCGCCACCGGCATCGCAGGTCTTGCCTTCACCGCTTTCATCCGCCGCAAGCTTGCCGGCCACACCGGCGATACGCTGGGCGCGACGCAGCAGATTTGCGAGATCGCCACTCTTTGCGCCCTTGCCACGGCTCTTTGAAACTCCGATATATCCTTCATGCAAACACCCTGCATTCACCTCTGCTCTCTCGTTTCAGCCACCGGATTTTGCGCCGGATGCGGCCGGACTCTTGAGGAAATCGGCAGCTGGACGAGCTACTCCGACACCGAGCGAAGACGGATCATGGCACTGCTGCCGCCAAGGCTCGCAAGCGCCGCCACGGTGTCGAACCATATGAAATCAAGCCTCGTCGCCGGGCCGGAGCGGCCTTTATGATTCGTTTGACCGTCTTCCTCGTCGTAATCGGCATCGGCCTTGCCGTGCTGATCGTCAACAATGACAACAGCCGCATCCTCGGCCTGCAGAGTGATGACTTCGGCCGTGTCGTCTACCTGCTGCCGATCGCGCTGATGCTATCGGCCGGCATCTGGGCGAGCCGGCGCAGCGTCGGCGAAACGATGCGCCAGATGATGATCTGGCTGGTCATCATCCTGGCGCTCGTGACCGTCTATCTCTATCGCCAGGAAGCACTGGGCGTCGGCAACAGGCTGCTCGCCGGCCTCGTTCCCGGCCGTGCCGTTGTCGTCACGACAAGCGAGGGCGGCCAGGAAATCATTCTGCACAAGCTGCTGAACGGCCATTTCGAAGCCGATGTCGTGGTCAATGGCCAGACGATCGAGATGCTCGTCGATACCGGCGCCAGCATGGTGGCGCTGTCGCGCGAAGATGCCGAAAGGATCGGCATCGACCTCTCCCGCCTCACCTATTCCATGACTGTCATGACCGCCAACGGCCGCGGCCGCGCAGCACCCGTCACCCTCGACCAGGTGGCGATCGGCCCGATCATCCGCAACAATGTCGCAGCCAGCGTCTCCGAGGATGGCCGGCTCGACCAGAGCCTGCTCGGCATGAGCTTCCTGGAAACGCTGGGCTCGCTGCAGATGCGGACCGACGAACTCCGCATGCGCGATTAATTCGGCTCCGCCGCTTTACGGCGACGACCGGGATCTGGCAGCTTGAGCCCAAGAACAACAGACCACAAAGAGCAAAAAGAAACTCCTGCCGCATAATTCCTTAAATCGGAATCGATTTACGGAATTATGCAACAATTCAAAGTGCTACAGCGTCCTTTGCGCGTCTGAAAAGACGCGCGGCGCTGTAGTCTGGTGGCACCGCATGTTCGACCGGCCTTCGCGCGAGGCGAGGCCTTCGACCCATGGGTGCGACAGGAGTTTCGCAATGAATTCACTCTGGCCGATCATCATCGGCGGCTTCTGCGAGAGACTTTGCTGCGGGGCTAGGCAAATAGATGGATGCGATTGCGAGGCATCCAAGCACACTGCTGCCGACCATCAGATTGCCCCATGACCGATAACGTCTTGCTGAGCAATCTTTCATATTGAAATTGCCGCACTTCCTGAGGGCCGGATCAGTTCCGCAGCCGGTAACCTGTCTTGAAGATCCAGGCGAGTGTTCCCAGGCAAATCACCAGAAACATCGTGATCATCGCCAGGCTGATCGCCGGATTGACATCGGCGATCCCGTAAAAACTCCAGCGGAAGCCGCTGACGAGATAGAGCACCGGGTTGAGGTGGCTGACCGCCTGCCAGAACGGCGGCAGCATGCTGACGGAATAGAAGCTGCCGCCGAGGAAGGTCAGCGGCGGCACGACCAGCATGGGAATGAGGTTCAGCTGTTCGAAATTACCGGCCCAGATGCCGATCATGAAGCCGAACAGGCTGAAGGTGATCGCCGTTAACAGGAAAAATAGGATCATCATGAAGGGATGCTCGATCCTGACATCAACGAAGAGATTGGCAGTCAGGAGGATGATGAAGCCGATGATCATGCCCTTGGTCGCCGCCGCCCCGACATAACCGAGCAGGATCTCAGTCATCGCCACCGGGGCCGAAAGCACCTCGTAGATCGTGCCGGTGAATTTCGGGAAATAGATGCCGAAGGAGCCGTTGCTGATGCACTGGCCGAGCAGCGTCAGCATGATCAAGCCGGGCGTGATAAAGGCGCCGTAGGACACGCCCTCCACCTCCTGAATACGTGATCCCACAGCGGCACCGAAGACGATGAAATAGAGCGAAGTTGAGATCACGGGCGAGATGACGCTCTGCAGAAGCGTGCGGCGCGTGCGCGCCATCTCGAAGAAATAGATGGATTTGACGGCCTCAACGTTCATTTGCTCGCTCCCACCAGCGCCACGAAGATGTCCTCAAGCGAGCTTTGCCGCGTCGAGAGATCCTTGAAATGGATATTGTTCTCGCCGAGCCGGGTCAGCAGAGCCGCAATGCTTTCCTGCTCGTCGTCAGTGTCGAAATCATAGGTCAGGCGGTTGCCGTCTGCCTCCAGCGTCAGTCCATTGCCGGCAAAACAATCCGGCAGTCGGTCGAGCGGTTCTGTGAGATCGAGGATGAGCTGCTTGCGGCCGAGCTTGGCCATCAACGCCGCCTTCTCTTCCACGAGCAGCAATTCGCCGCCATTGATGACGCCGACGCGGTCAGCGATTTCCTCGGCCTCTTCGATATAATGGGTGGTCAGGATGATGGTGACGCCGGAGGCCCGAAGCTCTTCGACGACATGCCACATGTCCTTGCGCAGCGTCACGTCGACGCCGGCGGTCGGCTCGTCGAGGAAAAGAATATCCGGCTCATGGGATAGCGCCTTGGCGATCAGCACCCGCCGCTTCATGCCGCCTGAGAGCTGGCGCAGCATATTGTCCTTCTTGTCCCAGAGCGAGAGCGCGCGCAGCACCTTCTCGATATGGGCAGGATTGGCTTTCTTGCCGTGCAGACCGCGCGAAAAGCTCACCGTATTGAACACCGTTTCGAACTGATCGGTCGTCAGCTCCTGCGGCACCAGCCCGATCATCCCGCGGGTGGTGCGGAAATCCTTCACGACGTCGGAGCCGGCGACCAGTACCCGGCCGCCGCTCGGATTGGCGATGCCGCAAATGATCGAGATCAGCGTCGTCTTGCCGGCACCGTTCGGCCCGAGCAGCGCCAGAATCTCACCCTTTTCGACGTCGAGGTTGATGCCCTTCAGGGCCTCGAACCCATTGGCATAGGTCTTGGTGAGGTTCTGAACGGAAATGATGGGGGTCATACAGGACTCTTGTGGATTCTCGGAGGTTACTTCGGCCCGCTATATAGTCCCTTTGTAACGCTTTAACATCCTTAAGCCTATGAACACTGCATTCGCGCGCTGCCAACACAGTTGGCCCGCCGAAGCGGTTGGCCGGCGAAAGAAAGGCAGCGACCGGCTTCAGATGTCATCATCCGGTGATCTTCGTGCCCGATAAGAGAGCCGAGGTCAGCACCGGCATCCGCCCCGCCGCCCACCCCTTTGCGGAGCCGTCTCCGGGTGTTCTCGTTGCGCCCCATTTTTGCTGCCTCGGCATGTAGTGAGAGTTATTGTTCAGTCACGAAGTGCTTGGAACCGGCCAGTATCCCCTGTTCAGCCGCGTTCGTCTTAGCCGGCCTTGCGCCGGCTTTCTTTTTTTGTTCAGCACCTCGTTCTTTCCGTGGTCCACCGCGGGTGAATGCAACAGGGGGCGCGCCTCACAGCTCGTCGTAATTGAACCAGTCAAAATCCGCGATCTTCGCCCGGCCTGACGTATCGAAGGCAAACACGCCGGCGAAAGCGCCGGTGAAGGAGCCATGTTCGCCGCGTCCGCCCTCGTCTGAGATCACACCGGCGTCGAGGACCGGACCGATCGGCTGCCAAGCGCCCTTGCCTTCGGTCTGCCAGAAGAATTGCAGGTCGTTCTCGCGGATTTCCATGGCGAGCTGGACACGGCCCTCGGCGGCAATCGCCACGCCGCTTTCGGCGGGAAAGCTCAGGCGTCCGTTCGGGTAGTCGCCGTTGCAGGAGAGGATCGTCACACAGCGACCGAGTGTTTCGTGCAGCGTCACGGCGACGGCGTGGAATTTGTGACGGTTGTAGTAATGCGTCAGCCCCGCCACCTGCTGGTAGGTGTCGGGCGAGAATTCGATCACGGTCTCGGCACGGAAACTGTGATGCTCTTGGCGGCGGGCAACCAGCGACTGTTCGAACCAGGAGCCGATGCTTTCGCGCGCAATCAGGCGCAGATGGCCGGGACGATCCGTCAGGTTGAAGATGCGCGCGGGCTCTGGCGTCCGCAGCCATTGGAAATCGGCGGGCAGCGTGCCGCCATCGAAGCTGTATTCGCTGCGCATCGGCTTTTCCACCGGCACCGCGCCAAAGAGGCCCGGCACATCGACATCGGGCACTGAGGTGCCGTTTTCAAGATAGAGCCAGTCATCGTCGCGCCAGACGCATTTCTGTAAGGACGTCTCGCGCCCCAGCGTACAGCGCCGTTTCGGTGGCAACGGCCGGCCGCAAAGATGGGTGTGATAGGCCTCCCCCTCCGGCGTCTCGACATATTGGCCATGCCCTGCTCGCTGCAGCACTGCGCCCGGATGATCCTTGGAGGTGATGAGATGCATGTTCGGATGCATCTCATAGGGCCCGTCGATATCACGCGACCGCGCCATGGTGACGGCGTGGTCGTAGCCGGTGCCGCCCTCGGCGGTGGTCAGGTAATACCAACCGTTGCGCTTGAAGAGATGCGGTCCTTCGACGAGGCCGAGCGGGCTGCCGGCGAAGATGTTCTTGATCGGACCCTTCAGCGCCTTTGTCGCCGGATCCCATTCCTGCAGCAGGATGCCGTCAAAGGCCGGCGATTTCGGCGAGCCGCCATAGCTTTCGGTGCGGTGGTTCCACTGCATGTTGACGAACCATTTCCGGCCGTCATCGTCGTGGAAGAGCGAGGGATCGAAGCCGGAGGAATTGACATAGACCGGCTCGGACCAATCGGCCTCGATCGTAGGTGCCGTGACGATATAGTTCGGCGCATCCTTGAAGTTGCCGTCGTAGCGTTTGACGTCGGTATAGACCAGCCAGAACTGCCCGTCGGCATAGGACAGGCACGGCGCCCAGATGCCGCAGCTATCCGGATTGCCGCGCATGTCGAGCTGCGATCGCCGCTCCAGCGGCCGGCGCACCAGCGTCCAGTTCACCAGGTCGCGCGAATGGTGGATCTGCACGCCGGGATACCATTCGAAGGTCGAGGTGGCGATGTAATAATCCGCACCGACGCGGCAGATCGACGGATCGGGGTTGAACCCGGGCAGGATGGGGTTGCGGATCATGACAGGGTCTCCTCCGACCAGCGGTTCTTTTTGCTGTACGTACGTCAGATTATAGCAGAAAAAGGCCTGGAAGACTTGCCTCCGGGCCTGAGATGACTATTCGCGTTCGGCCGACTTGGCCCAGAGGTTAATGTCGGCCTCGCGGGCATAGACGTCGATCTCGGCAAGTTCCTCGACGCTGAAATCGAGGTTGTCGAGCGCCTTGACGCAATCGACGATCTGCGACGAGCGGCTGGCGCCGATCAGCGCCGAGGTCACGCGGCCGCCGCGCAGTACCCAGGCGATCGCCATCTGCGCCAGCGTCTGGCCGCGCCTTTCGGCGATCTCGTTGAGCTTGCGGATATTGTCGATGATCGAGGGGCGGATGTAGTCGCGCTTGAGAAAGTGGTTCTGCGCCGCGCGGCTGTCTTCGGGAATGCCGCCGAGATATTTCGTTGTCAGCATGCCCTGGGCAAGCGGCGAGAAGACGATCGAGCCCATACCGATCTCATCCAGCGTATCGAGCAGCCTGTCGTCCTCGACCCAGCGGTTGAGCATCGAATAGCTCGGCTGGTGGATCAGGCACGGCGTACCAAGCTCCTTGAGGATTGCGGCGGCTTCTCGCGAGCGCTGCGAATTGTAGGAGGAAATGCCGACATAGAGCGCTCGGCCGGAACGGACGATATGATCGAGCGCGCCGCAGGTTTCTTCCAGCGGCGTTTCCGGGTCGAAGCGGTGCGAATAGAAGATGTCGACATAATCGAGGCCCATCCGCTTCAGGCTCTGGTCGCAGGAGGCGATCAGATACTTACGGCTGCCCCATTCGCCGTAAGGGCCAGGCCACATGTCGTAGCCGGCCTTGGATGATATGATCAACTCGTCGCGAAGCCCGACGAATTCGGTGCGCAGGATTTCGCCGAAGGCAGTTTCGGCACTGCCGGGCGGCGGGCCGTAATTGTTGGCGAGGTCGAAATGGGTGATGCCGAGGTCGAAGGCCGTGCGGCACATGTCGATCTTGCGGTCATGCGGCGTGTCGCCGCCGAAATTGTGCCAGAGGCCGAGCGAGACGGCCGGCAGCTTCAGGCCGGAACGGCCCGTGCGGTTATATTTCATTTTCGAATAGCGGTCTGCGGCCGGTTGCCAGCTCATCTGAATGTCTCCTCAACTTATAAAAATTGCTTCTCTTTCGTATCCGCCTAGAGCGGCGGTCGAAAGCTAAAAACGTCGCCGCCCTCATGTCAGGCCAAGCGCGCCGGCACTATTGGATCAAGCGCATCCGTACGGCAAGCATATGGCGCGTGTTCTCGACGACTTCGCATACTGACATTGCCTGATGGCAGGCCCTGCCCTCAAACACCGTCATCCTCGGGCTTGTCCCGAGGATCTGCCGCGCCATCAGTAGATCCTCGGGACAAGCCCGAGGATGACGACACTAGCGTGGTGCCATGATGATCCGGGACCGGCTTTAGCCAAGCCCAAATCAAGCCTCACCTTACTTCAAGAGCGCTTGCGCCTCTTCGATACCAAGCGCGGCCGGCTGCGTGCAGGTCGTGGTCAGGTCGATGAAACGGCCCTCTTCGCCCGATTTCAGGATCGATGTCATGACGTCGACGCCGTGCAGCGTGCGGTCGAGCGAGCAGCGCGCATCGCGGCCCTCGATCAACGACATCGCCATGTCGGCCAAGCCGGCGGTGCGGTAGTTGGCCCGCGATCCGCTCGGGTTTTCCTGGTTGATCTTGCCGAATGGATGCTCCCAGGCATCGAGCGGCTTGATGTCCTTGTCACGGCCGCTTGCCTCGACCACGCCGCCGAAGAAGTTCGGATCCGGAACGTAGAGCGAACCGTCGGTGCCGTAGAGTTCCATATTGGCATGGCGGTGCGACCACACATCCCAGCTTGCCGTCAGCGTCACCGTGGCGCCGTTGACGAATTCGAGCAGCGCCTGGATCGTCGTCGGCGTCTTGACTGGGATGATCTCGCCATTGCGCGGCGCGCTGGTGATCGTGCGGGTGGGCGACGCCATCGAGGTCATGCCGCCGACCCGCTTCACCGGTCCGATCAGGTTGATCAGATTGGCGATGTAATAAGGGCCGAGATCGAGGATCGGGCCGCCGCCCGCCAGGAAGAAGAAATCCGGGTTCGGATGCCACATTTCCATGCCGGGGCTCATCACGTAACAGGCGCCCGAGGTCACCCGGCCGATGCCGCCGTCGTCGATGAACTTGCGGGCGAGTTGATGGGCGCCGCCGAGGAATGTGTCGGGGGCGCAGCCGACGGCGAGGTTCTTTTCCTTGGCGATGCGACGAAGCTCCTCGCCCTCTTCGAGCGAAAGCACCAACGGCTTTTCGGAATAGACGTGTTTTCCGGCCTCGAGGATCGCCTTCGATACCCGGAAATGCGCATCCGGGATCGTCAGGTTGACGATGACGTCGATCTCGTCATTAACGAGAAGCTCGTCGATCGTCTGCGCTTTGACGCCATATTCCTCGGCCCGCGCCTCGGCCGCCTGCACGTTGATATCGGCGCAGGCGAGCACCTTCAACCCCTTAAAGAGCGGTGCCAGCGAGAAATAAGTGGTGGAGATGTTGCCGCATCCGATGATGCCGACGCCAAGTTCCTTGGTCATGATGAAGCCTCAGTAGGTCTGGAAGGATGCGATCGAGCGGCTGATGTTGCGATCGATGTCATTCGGGTTATCGTGTTCGACGACGTAGTGCTTGGCCTTGGTGGCGCGCAACGCCGTCATCAGCCTGGCCCACTCGACCTTGCCGTGACCGACATCGGCCCAGCCGCTCTCATCCGTCGCCTCGCCAGCCGGCGCGATGTCCTTGACGTGCACGGCGGTGATGCGGGACCCAAGCTTCTCGATCCAGGCGAATGGGTCGGCGCCGCCGCGGATGACCCAGGCAATGTCGGCTTCCCAGGAAATATCGGGCGCGCCTTCGAAGATGTGCTCGATCGGCCGCGAGCCGTCCTGCAGCTTGAAGAATTCGAAATCATGATTGTGCCAGCCGAATTCGTAGCCGGCAGCCTTATAAGGCTTGCTGATCTCCTGCAGGCGCTTGCCGAACGCGACCCAGCCGGCAGCGTCGGACGGGCGTTCTTCGGCCGCCAGATGTGGCGCATAGATCGAATCCATGCCGAGGATCTTGGCAATATCAAGCGACTTCTGAACTTCCTTCTCCAGAAAATCAGGGCTGAAATGGCCGGTCGCCATGACCAGGCCATTCTTGTCGAGATCGGCGCGAAGGCTCTTCAGCCCGGCATCGTCGAGATCGGCATAGATGCCGCCGAAGCCTTCGACTTCGGCATAGCCAGCCTTGCCGAGCTTTTCGAAAATCACAGAATAGGGCTGGAAGTTGCGGGCGCTATAGAGCTGGTAGCTGAGTTTCGTCATCATGTTCTCCTTGGGCCTCGTGCCCATTCTTGCAAGATCAATCCGCCGACTGGCAGGAATACAGGTCGTAGAACCGGAACTCCGGAAGTGCGCCACGATCAAGCGGCCGTGCCGGAGTAAAGGTGATGCGGCGGCTCTCGCCGGCCGCAAGATCGAAGGCGTTGTCGGAATATTTGCCGTCGGTCTCGGTTTCGATCATCACGAAAAGCGCAAGTCCACTAGCGGTGACGTTGATGTCGACGGAACCATTCTCCTCGACATATTCGTGGGTAACTGTCAGGCCCGAGGGCTCCAGCTCCAGCGCCTTGTATGTGCCGTTGACGTAATGCCCCTCGCCGCCCGTACCGTTCGACGCGGTGAAGTGCCAGGCAAGCAGCGTTCCCTCGGGAATATCGGAGACGTCAATGCTCGTGGCAGTGACGGCCGCATCCGGCGAACACACAGCCTTCACGTCCTTCAGGTGCCGGCGTTCGCCCTTTACCGTCAGGATCGAGACTGCAAGATCAACGCTGACATCGGCAAGCGTGTCATTGACCAGCGAGAGGCGGATCGTCTCTCCGTCATCGGAAGGAATGGCAGCGACCGCGACCGGCTGGAAGAAGCGCTTGACGAGGTAGTGCATCGCCTTCCAGCGGCCGCCGTAATCGAGGCTCGACCAGGAGGCCACCGGCCAGGTGTCGTTGAGCTGCCAGTAGATCGTACCCATACAATGGGGTTTGAGCGACCGCCAGTATTCCACCGCCGTCTTGATCGCCAGCCCCTGCTGGATCTGGGACAGATAGACGAAGTTCGGAAAATCCTTGGGGAAGCGGAAATAACGGAACATCGTGGCGGCGATGCGCTCGTTGCCGCCGGCATTCTTCTGGTGAAGCTCCATGACGGGGGAAGCGACGTTCATGTCCTTCTCCTCGGCATAGGTCCTGATCACAGGCAGCGAGGTATAGGACTGGAAGCCGAATTCCGAGCAGAAGCGCGGACGCACCGAACGGTAATTGTCGAACGACTTGTTCTCGTGCCAGACCGACCAGTAATGCATGTCGCCGGAACCGTCGGCATGCCAGGCATCGCCGAAATCGAGATAGCCGGACGCCGGGCTCGACGGCCACCAGAGCGCGCCGGGCAGCGCCTTCTTCACCGCCTGCTCAATCGTGCGGTTGAGCCGATCATAGGAGACGAGATAGCGGTCGCGGTCCTTCCTCGATTCCTCGAACCAGGTCAGCGCCCCGACCAGCTCGTTGTCCCCGCACCAGAGCGCGATCGACGGATGCGAGGAGAGCCGGCGCACCTGGTAATCGACCTCGATCGTTACATTGTCGAGGAAGTCCTCGGTCGAGGGGTAGAGGTTGCAGGCGAACATGAAGTCCTGCCAGACCATGAGGCCCAGCCGGTCGCAGAGATCGTAGAAATGATCCTGCTCATAGAAGCCGCCGCCCCAGACGCGGATCATGTTCATATTGGCGGCTTTGGCCGATTGCAGCAGATCCTCGGTCTTCTCAGGCGAAGACAGCGAAAACAGCGCGTCGGCCGGGATCCAGTTGGCGCCGCGGCAGAAAATCTCGCGGCCGTTGACCTTGAAGGCGAAGCGGCTGCCTGACGCATCCGGCGTGGTGATCAGTTCGATGGTGCGAAGGCCGATCTGCTTGGTCACCTCATCCGTCGGCAATTCGACGCAAAGCCTGTAGAGCGCCTGCTCGCCGCTGCCGGAGGGCCACCAGAGGCGTGGATTGTCGATATGGAAGAGGTGGTTGACATGGGTCTCGCCATTGACGCCGACATCCAGGCGCACGCGCTCGCCGTCGAGCTCGAAATAGACCTGGGCAATATCTGGTCCCTTGGAAAACAGCGTCGCCGTCACTTTGAGATCGACTGTGCCGTCGTTATTGTGGGTCTGGCGGGTGACCACATGTTCGATGCGCGCGGTTTCGAGCTTCTTCAGCGCGATCGTCCCATAAAGGCCGAGCGGGGCAATGGCGATGTTCCAGTCCCAGCCGAAATGGCATTGCGGCTTGCGCAGCATGTTGCCGTCGGGGATTGGCGAATTACCGGTGCTGTAGGGAATGTAGAAGGGCTGCTGTTTCTGTCGCGCAGCGCCGACGGCGATGTTGGAGGCAAAGACGATGCGGATGCTGTTGTCGCCTGATTTCAGCATGCTGGAGACATCGGGCCGGTAGCGGCGGAAGCTGTTATCGGCTTCGAGCGCCAGGAAGCCGTTGACGTGGACGCTGGCGACCGTGTCGAGATAGTCGATATCGAGATACCAGTCGCCCTCGACCTCAGGAAGCGTGAAGCTGCGCTCGACAGCCCATTCACGTTCCGCGACCCACTGCACCTTTTCCTCGTTGCGGCCGAAATAGGGATCGGGGATCAGTCCTGCCCGGTGCAGCGCCGTGTGCACGTCGCCCGGCAGCATGATCGCGGTGCGGATCTCGCCGTCGACGGAGGCGAGCTGCCACGAACCGGAAAGATCGATGTTGGGAGTAGTTGATCGATGCGTCACGATATCGTTTCCGATTTATGATTTTGAAAGAGACGGCGCTTGGTCGTCGTCCGGTCGTTGTCGTTCGGCAGGGTCCGGTGGATGACTGAGGTTCCGGCTTGGCTCCCCGCTTCTCCCCAGCGGGGGTCCGGAGGACGGGTCGAGACCCGCGGCTCGACCCTGGTCGGTGGCCCGAAGGGTCGGATGAGGGGGCCACACGGCACACCCTTCATTGCCCTTCGCTTCCGCTCAGTGCATTCGCTCCTGTCGTCGCTCACCCCCTCAACCGCCTGCCGGCACCTTCTCCCCGCTGGGGAGAAGAGATGTGTAGCAGAGCCTCGGTCCCCTTCTTCTCCGCCGGAGCCAGGGGATCGGACAGGAGCGGTGGGAGGCCTGACGGCCAATTAAATCCTGTCCTCCGTTTCGGCGTCGAAGACCGAGGCGACCGTCATGTCGAAGCTGAGCTTCACCTTGGCTCCGACGTTGAAGCGGCGTGCGCCGTTGACACGTACCGACATCGTGTGACCGGCGTGTTTCAGCCACAGCAGATTGTCCGCGCCCATCGGCTCCTCGATATCGACGGTGGCGTCATGTTCTTCGCCGCCGGTATTCTCGTTGACCTTGATGTGTTCTGGACGAACGCCGAGCACCACTTTGCGGCCGGGCTGCAGCATCTCGCTGGCGTCGTAGGCAGCGAGCGAGAAAATGACGCCGTTGGCTGAAAAGGCAATGCCGCCGCCTGATTTGACCAGCTCGCCGTGCAGGAAATTCATCGACGGCGAGCCGATGAAACCGGCGACGAACAGATTGCGCGGCCTGTTGTAGATCGTCGTCGGATCGTCGAGCTGCTGAATGATGCCGCTCTTCATGATGGCGATGCGGTCGGCGAGCGTCAGCGCCTCGATCTGGTCGTGGGTGACGTAGATCATCGTGTTCTTCAGCGACTGGTGCAGGCGCTTGATCTCGACGCGCAGCTCCGAGCGGAGTTTGGCGTCGAGATTGGACAGCGGCTCATCGAACAGGAAGACGTCGACATCGCGCACCAGTGCCCGGCCGATCGCCACGCGCTGGCGCTGGCCGCCGGAAAGCTCGGCCGGCTTGCGCTTCAGCAGCGGCTGAATCTGCAGAATTTCGGAGGCACGCGCCACCCGCTTGTCGATCTCTGCCTGAGGAACCTTGGCAACGCGAAGACCGAAGGACAGGTTCTTCTCGACGGTCATCTGCGGATAGAGCGCATAGGACTGGAACACCATGCCGATGCCGCGGTCCTTAGGCTCTTCCCAGGTAACGTTCTTGCCCTTGATGAAGATCTGCCCTTCCGAGGCATCGAGCAGGCCGGCGATGCAATTCAGCAAGGTCGACTTGCCGCAGCCGGACGAGCCGAGCAGCACGAGAAATTCGCCATCATTGATGTCGAGGTTGAGATCCTTCAGCACGCTCACCGCACCGAAGTTCAGGGACAGATCCTTGATGGAGACGCTTGCATTCATATTCATGAGATCAACCCTTCACTGCGCCGGCGGCGATGCCGCGGACGAACAGCCGTCCCGACACGAAGTAGACGATGAGCGGCACGAGACCCGTCAGGATCGTTGCCGCCATGTTGACGTTGTATTCCTTCACGCCCTGGACGGAATTGACGATATTGTTGAGCTGCACGGTCATCGGATAGGTATCCGGCCGGGTGAAGACCACGCCGAACAGGAAGTCGTTCCAGATGCCGGTCACCTGCAGGATCATCGCAACGACGAAGATCGGCAGCGACATCGGCAGCATGATCCGCAGGAAGATCTGCCAGAAGCCCGCCCCGTCGACACGCGCCGCCTTGAACAATTCCTCCGGCAGCGACACGAAATAATTGCGGAAGAGCAGCGTCAGGATCGGCATACCGAAGATCGAATGCACGATGACGAGGCCGGTCAGTGTGCCGTAGATGCCGATTTCGCGCAGGATGATGACGATCGGATAGATCATCACCTGATAGGGAATAAATGCCCCGATAATGAGGATCGAGAAGAAAAGCTCAGAGCCTCTGAAGCGCCAATTTGCCAGCGCGTAGCCGTTCACCGAGGCGATCCCGATAGAGATGACGACCGACGGCACCGTGATGCGCACCGAATTCCAGAAACCGCGCGACAAACCATCGCAGTTGAGGCCGGTGCAGGCCTGCGCCCAGGCTTTCACCCAGGGTTCGAAGGTGATCTCCACCGGCGGCGAAAAGATGTTGCCGAGCCGGATTTCCGGCATGCCCTTCAGCGAAGTCACCACCATCACATAGAGCGGCAGCAGGTAGTAAAGCGCTGCAACGATCAGCGTACCGTAGAGCATGATGTTGCGCGCCGACAGCGCCGGGCGTGGCCGGGGGCCGCTGGGGCCTTCGCCGAGTTTTGGTGCAACGGCGTCCATCCCGGCAACAACCGTGTTGAGCGTTTCTATATCAGCCACGTTTGCGCCCTCCGCCGAATTCCAGATAAGCCCATGGAACGATGATGATCGCGACAGTGACGAGCATCATGGTCGAGGCGGCAAAGCCCTGCCCCAGGTTCTGCGCCTGGAACATGTAGTCGTAGACATATTTCGCCGGCACCTCCGAAGAGATGCCCGGTCCGCCCGATGTCTGCGCGACCACGAGGTCGTAGACCTTGACGATGCCGGAGGCGATGATCACGATCGTCGTGATAAAGACCGGCCGCATCATCGGGATCACGATGAAGAGATAGGTCCTCCACATCGGAATGCCGTCCACGCGCGCCGCTTTCCAGATGTCCTCGTCGATCCCACGCAAGCCGGCAAGCATCAGGCACATGACGAGACCCGTTCCCTGCCACAGCGCCGCGATCAGAATGCCGTAGATGACGATTTCAGGCGTATAGAGCGGATTGAAGGTGAAACTCGTCCACCCGATCGAGCGGACCACCGCCTGAATGCCGAAATCGGGGTTCAGAACCCATTGCCAGACGAGGCCCGTCACGATGAAGGACAGCGCGAAGGGATAGAGAAAGATGGTGCGGAAGGTGTTTTCGAAGCGGATTTTCTGGTCCATCAGCGCGGCGAGCATGAAACCGATGACCAGGCTGAAGATCAGCGAGAGGATGCCGTAGACAGCCAGATTCTCGATCGCCGTCACCCAGCGGGGTGCCGCCCAGAGGCGCTGGTACTGATCGAAGCCGACAAAGCTCAACCGCGGAAGGAGCTTGGAATTGGTGAAAGAATAAAAGACCGTCCAAAACGTGCCGCCGACAAAGATCACCAGCGCTGTCAGGATCATCGGGATAGACGCAATCTTGGCATTCAGATTGCGCAGCAACTTGTTTGGCCGGCCTGCTCGCGCTTGACCCGTCATAAACACTTCTCCTCAATCGCAACTGCGACAACTAACAGAACGGCAAGGCGCCGCCTGTCGTCTCCACCTCTGAGACCTGCTGAAGATACCAGAGAGACGCCGCCGCCCGCCGGACCATCACCGACCGTCCGGAACGATCCGGCTCCTATGGGAGCCGGACCGCAAGGGCAGCGAATCTGCTGATCAGTCAGCAGAAGCGATGATCCCGGCGAAACGCTTCTGGGCGTCTTCCGGCGTCATCGACGGATTGGCGAAGAATTCGGAGAAAAGGTCTTCCTTCTGCTTCTGGCTGTCGGCCGAAAGCAGTTGGTCGGTGCCTTGGATCACGTTGCCCTTGGCCAGGATGTCGAGACCCTTCTTCATGCAGTCGTTGGCGGCAGCGAGATCGACGTCGCCGCGAACCGGCAGCGAACCCTTTTTCAGGTTAAAGGCAACCTGGGTCTTCGGATCGAGCAGGGTCTTGGCAAGCACGGCCTGCGCCTTGGACTTTTCTTCGTCCTTCAGCAGCGGGAAGTAGAAGGCGTCGCCGCCAGTCGAGATGATCTCGTTCACGCCGAGGCCCGGCAGGCAGGTATAGTCGGTACCGGCTTTCTGACCGGCGAGCGCGAACTCACCCTGCGCCCAGTCGCCCATGATCTGGCCGCCGGCCTTGCCTGTGATGACAAGGTTGGTGGCCTGGTTCCAATCCTGGACGTTGCTGCCTTTGGCCATGCGCCGAGCGTCGTCGGCCGCCTTGAACACCTTGGCGATTTCGGGACCGGCGGCAACTTTCGCATCCTTGTCCTTGAAGACCTTGTTGAAGGTGTCCTTGCCGGCGACCGCAACCATCAGCACGTCGAAGGCGCCTGTCGCCTGCCACGGCTGACCGCCGACGGCGAGCGGAATGATGCCGGCCTTTTCGAGAGCCGGAGCCGCAGCGACGAACTCATCCCAGTTCTTCGGAACTTCGACGCCGGCCTTCTTGAAGGCGGCGTTCGAAAGCCACAGCCACTGCCAGGAGTGGATGTTGACGGGAGCGCAGTAGATCTTGCCGTCGATGGTGCAGGAATCGAGCAGGCTCGACGGACGAATGATATCCTTCCAGTGCTCGGCGGTCGCCACATCGGTCAGGTCGCGCATCAGGCCGGCCTGAACGAGTTCCTCGGCCTGGCGGCCATGGTTGAACTGAGTGGCGCCCATCGGATCGCCGCCTGTGATGCGGCTGATCATGATCGGACGGGCAGTGCCGCCGGAACCGGCGATAGCACCGTCGACCCAGTGGTTGCCGGTGGCGTCGAATGCCTTTGCCAGCTCGGCGACGGCAGCGGATTCACCGCCCGAAGTCCACCAGTGCGTGACTTCGAGATCGGTGGCGTTGGCGGCGCCGAACGGAAGCGCGACCGAGGCGGCAAGCACGGCCGCCAATATACGGATTTTCATGAGTTCTCCTCCCTCACTGAAACGTTGCCGGAAAAACTTAGATCAATCGATTTCTCCACACGCAAATTTTTCCGCGATAACGCGAAATGCTACTTCTGCCTGTTTCCATCAGAAGCGCCGCATCCCCTGAAGCGAGATTCAGTCGGCCGTTCTCGCACATGCGTTTTCTATTTATCTTTCTGAATTTGCGTAATAATTTTAAATAGTAAATTTAGTTGCGCGATTCGGCCTCTTCGCAATCGCAAAAAAACAGAGCACGAATTGCCGATTCAACCTATGCGTATCATGCTGCAATGCACACAACAAAAAGCACTCGACATTTCTACTGTATCGTTACAGATTGCATTCCTCAGGGAGGTGCGATTTTGGCATGCGGCGGGCTTACGACGCTGGAAAAAGCCTCTATAAGCGTCACCAATTCGCGCAGGACGGCCTAAAGGGATGGAAAACAAGGGAAATTTTGGGAACGCGGCATCGACGCCGGCAGCGCGCGAGCGCCCGACGTTGAAGACGATCGCCTTCATGACCGGCCTTGGCGTGACGACGGTATCGCGCGCGCTGAAGGATGCGCCGGATATTGGGGCGGAAACCAAGGAGCGAGTGCGCATGGTCGCCCGCCAGCTCGGCTACCAGCCGAACAGGGCAGGTGTGCGCCTGCGCACCGGCAAGACCAACGTCATCGCCCTCGTTCTCAGCATCGACGAGGAGATCATGGGCTTCTCGAGCCAGATGGTCTTCGGCATCTCCGAGGTGCTATCCGGCACGCCCTATCATATCGTCATCACGCCGCATTCCCACAGCAAGGACCCGATGCTGCCGGTGCGCTATATCCTCGATACAGGCTCGGCCGACGGCGTCATCATCTCGCGTATCGAGCCGGACGATCCGCGCGTGCGGCTGCTGACGGAGCGCGGCATGCCCTTTGCCACGCATGGGCGCACCGATGCGGGCTTGACGCACCCCTTCCACGATTTCGACAACGAGGCCTTCGCCCACCAGGCGGTGGAAAAGCTCGTCAAGCGCGGCCGGCGCCGCATCGCCCTGCTGCAGCCGCCGAGCAAGCTCACCTACTACGCCCATATCCGCATCGGCTTCCAGACCGGCCTGCATGATTACGGCGCCGAGGAAGTGCCGCTGCGCGTCAACACCGACGCACCGCTCGCCGACATCCGCGACATCGTCGAGGTGATGATGCGCTCGGCCAATGCCCCCGACGGCATCGTCTGTTCGGCTGGTAGTGCTGCAATCGCCGTCAATGCCGGCATCGAGGCCGCGGGCAAGGCGCTCGGCCGCGATCTCGACATGGTTTCCAAGCAATCGGTGCCGATCCTGAACTGGATCCGCCCCGAGATCATCACCGCGCAGGAAGACGTGCGCCAAGCCGGCCGCGAAATGGCCAAAGCCGTCATCGCCCGCATCGACGGCGTCGAACCGGAACTGCTGCAGAGCGTAAGCCAGCCGACCTGGCCGGAGAGCGGCAGGTAGGCGGTCGGTTGAGGGAACGGATCGTCGGGCGCAAATCCCGACGATCGGCTTTGGATCATCACAGGTCGTCGACGACGAAATTCACCAGTCGCCCCGGGACCAGAACTTCCTTAACCACCGTTTTGCCGTCGAGCAAGGCCATGACGGAAGGTTCGGATCGCGCCGCTGCAAGCAGCGCCTCGCCGAGATCGGCGGCGGCTTCGAAGCGGTGGCGAACCTTGCCGTTGATCTGCACGACATATTCGCGGGTCTCCATCTCGATCATTGCAGAATCGAAGGTGGGCCAGGAAACCCATGTCAGTGTTTCCCCGTGACCAAGCTTGCTCCATAACTCCTCCGCAATGTGAGGCGCAAAGGGTGCGAGCAACAGCACGAATGTCTCCACCACTTCGCGCGGACGCACTGCTTCCGCCGTCAGTGCGTTGGCCAGTTCCATCAGCCGGGAAACCGCGGTATTGAACCGAATTGCTTCGATATCCGCCGTCACGGACTTCACCGTCTGGTGGCACAAGCGAAGAAGCTGCGGGCTGGGGGCCGCCTCCAGCACCACTGGAGACAATCCGTCGCTCTCGTCGCAGACAATACGCCAGGCACGCTCCAGAAACCGACGCACGCCGATCAAGCCAGCGGTCTGCCAGGGTTTTGCCGCGTCCAGAGGTCCCATGAACATCTCGTACAGGCGCAAGGCGTCGGCCCCAAACTGATGGACGACATCGTCGGGATTAACAACGTTCAGCTGCGACTTCGACATCTTCTCGACGGCGCGCTGCACCTCGACCGGCCCAGCGAACCATCTACCCTCCTCGCTGACGACGGAAGACGGCTCGTAATACCGGCCCGCCGCGTCGCGGTAGGAATGAGCAAGGATCATGCCTTGGTTGAACAGCCGCTGGAACGGCTCTTCCGTCGAAACGACGCCGATGTCGTAGAGCACCTTATGCCAGAAGCGGGCATAGAGCAGATGCAGGACCGCGTGTTCGGCGCCGCCGACATAGAGATCGACCGGCATCCAATAGCGCTCGGCCTCGCGCCCGACGGGTTCGCTGGCGTTTTCCGGATCGAGGAATCTGAGATAATACCAGCAGGACCCCGCCCATTGCGGCATCGTGTTGGTCTCCCGCCGTGTCGGAATGTCGGTGCCCGGCACGATCGTTTCGACCCAGGCCGGCGCACGGACAAGCGGCGGTTCGCCATCCGGCGTCGGAGCGTAGTCGTCCAGTTCAGGCGGCAGCAGCGGCAGGCATTCCTCGGGCAGCGGCATCACCGAGCCGTCCGCCAGATGCAGCACCGGGATCGGCTCGCCCCAGTAGCGCTGGCGGGAGAACAGCCAGTCACGCAGGCGATAGGTGACCTTAGGCCAGCCTGCGCCGCTCGCCTGCAGCCAAGCGATCATGGCTTTCCTAGCCTCCGGCGAGGCCAGACCGTTCAGGGAGCCGGAATTGACCATCCTCCCCTCGCCCTCAAACGCCGTCTTTTCGATATCGTCGGCACTGTCGATCACGCGAATGATCGGCAGGCCCTGCGCGCAGGCAAAAGCGTGGTCGCGCGCCTCATGAGCCGGCACCGCCATCAGGGCGCCGGTGCCGTAGCCAGCCAGCACGTAATCGGCCACCCAAACCGGCAGCCGGGCTCCGCTGGCAGGGTTGATCGCATAGGCGCCGGTGAAGACGCCCGTTTTCTCGCGCCCGGCATCGGCCCGCGCCGTCTCTTCCAATCCTTCGGCCTCGGCAATATAGGCGGCCACCGCCTCGCGCATTTCCGGCGTGACGATGGCGGCAACTGCCGGATGTTCCGGCGCGAGCACGATATAGCTTGCTCCGAACAGGGTCTCGGGGCGCGTCGTGAAGACGGTGATGACCTCTTTGCCGTGCTCGAGCGGAAACCGAATTTCGGCGCCCTCGGAGCGTCCGATCCAGTTGCGCTGCATGGTTTTCAGGTTTTCGGGCCAGTCGAGGCCGTCCAGTCCCTGCAGCAGCCGATCGGCATAGGCCGTGATGCGCAGCATCCACTGGCGCATCCTGCGGCGGATGACGGGATCGCCGGTCTCGACGTAACGCCCGTCCTTGACCTCCTCGTCGGCGAGCACCGCGTTCTGGGCCGGGCACCAGTTGACCGCGACCTCGGCTTGATAGGCGAGGCCCTTCTCGAACAGCTTCAGGAAGATCCACTGCGTCCAACGCACATAAGCGGGGTCGGTCGTCGCGAACTCGCGGCTCCAGTCATAGGAGAAACCCAACCTCTGCACCTGCCCGCGAAACGTCTCGATATTGCGCTTCGTCGTGATATCGGGATGCACACCAGTCCGCATCGCGTGGCGCTCCGCCGGCAGGCCGAAACTGTCCCATCCCATCGGATGCAAGACATTGAAGCCGCGCATGCGTTTGTAGCGGCACGTTATATCAGTGGCCGTATAGCCGAGAGGATGGCCGACATGCAGGCCCGCACCGGAAGGATATGGGAACATGTCGAGTGCGTAGAATTTCGGTCTGGCCGGATCGATTTCCGCTCGGAAGATATGGTGGTCGGCCCAATAGGCCTGCCACTTCGGTTCGATCTTTGTGGGATCATAAGGCATGAATTACTCCTGGCGCCGGCCGGATTTGCGGCGGCGTGTCCTGAAAAATGGAGGCGTTCTTTGGTTCAGGAGCAGCTACGGCTGCCGGTGCTCCGGTAACGTCCGGCAGCCGCGGCTAAGTCGAATCGCGTGCGGAGTTGCGACGCAGGACGTCCGCACGAAAACAGCGCGATGTGGCTTTGATCTGGTGTTCATGGGCGGTGGCTCAAGGCAAATAAGGAGAAAGCAAACGACGGTGTTAACCCGGCTCCGATCAGGAGGCCGTGGTGGTAAGTCGTGCGTCGCGTGCGCGAACGTCTGCTGCTTGAGTTGCCATAACCATGAACCAAGAGTGCCCGATATGATCGCTTCTGCCAAGAGTGCATTCGCGCGAAATCAGGATCTGTTCAATTCCGCGGCGCGCTCCTCACCAACTGATCGAGCACCGCGGCGACCTTCGGGTTACGCACCTCGCCGCGCCGGGTAATCGCATAGATGCTCCGGTAGGTGGATGGCGCCAGCGGCTTGACGGTCAGGCCTTCGCCAAAATCTCGAAGCGCCAGTCCGGGCATCACTGAAATCGAGCAACCGGCTTCGACAAGCGCGAAAACCACTTCGAAACTGTCGCTGAAGCCGTTGATGACGGGCTCGAAACCGATGTCGCGGCAAGCCTGGCGGATGGCCATGGAATAGGCGCTGGAGGCAACGTCGAGCGCCCAATGTTCATCCCTCAGCTGTGCGAGTTCGATGACGGGCTCGCCCTCCAGCCTGTGGCCAGCGGGCAGAAGCACGAAGAGCTGGTCGCGGCACAGAAACAGCGTGTCGGCCGCGCCCTCCAGCGTATGTGGATCGAACGATATGTCGTCGGCAATGACGATATCGGCCTGCCAGGCCCGGAGTGCCGCCACGCCTTCGGCAGGCCCCATCGTCGTCATGACGATGTCGAGATGCGGATGGTCGATGGCGAGCTGGCGCATCGCAGCGGGAATGAAGGACGAGGCCGCGGAAGGTTGAGTGGCGATCCTCAGGTCGCCGGCAACGATATTCTGCAGCTCGGCAATATCGGTCTTGGCTTCCTCGACAATACCGAAGATCCGGTCGGCATGCACAACGAGCCGCTGGCCGGCCGGTGTCAGCGTCACCCCTCGCCCGCGCCGCTCGACGAGCGCAATGCCGACTTCGTCCTCCAGTTGGGCGATCTGCTGGGAAACAGCCGATGAGGAAATACCCAGCGCGTCGGCGACCGCCGCCATCGTCTCGCGGCGCGAGAGTTCGCGAAGCGTGCGCAATCGAAAAAATCCAAATCGGGTTCCCTCAGTTGATCGATAGGCCATAATTTGAAAACTGCACCCTACCCTTGGTTTCGTAAGCGGCACATCGGCTCGAAAAAGCCCAGATTGCCCGCCATCTCAGAAACGAGTCACGGAGATATCGACAGGATGCAGCAGAGCGGCGTGCCCTATTTCAGTCAATGGGAAACACCCGGTATGACATTGCCGGTGCTTGCCGAGGGATCGCAGGCCCTGCTTGGCGATCCGCTCTGGCGCCATTCGGGAGCCGCGACGATCGAGGAATATGCGCGCTGGGCGGTCAATGTCTGCGGCATGGCCTGCCTGAAGATGATCCTTGCCGCCCGCGGCGAGATTCATCGGACACTCGAGCTTGCCCGCGCCTGCACTGCCTATGGCGGTTATCTCGTCAGCGAGATCGACGCCTCGATCAAAGGGCTAATTTACGCGCCCTTCGTCCGCTTGGCAGCCGACCGCTTCGGACTTAGCGCGGAGACGATCACCGGCGTCGAGACATCGGCCATTCCCGGGCTGCTGTCGAAGCGCCGGTTCTTCATCGCCTCGGTGAACTCGGGCATTCGCTGGCCGGAGCGCGAGCCGCCGTCGAAAGGCGGACACCTGGTGCTGGTGACGGCAGCCAGCGACGAGACAATCCGCTTTCACAACCCGTCCGGCCACGACGAAGCGAGCCAGGCCGATGTGACTCTGCCGCTTGCGGTCTTCGACCGTTTCTTCGCCAATCGCGGCATATCGGTCGACGCCTGACCTATTCAACAACACCAGATCGTCTCGGAGGCTTTCATGACCCCATCTCCAAACAGGCTGCGCATTGCCGTGCTCTTCGGCGGCCGCTCGGCCGAACATGAAGTTTCCGTGCTCTCGGCAACCAACGTCATGGGCGCGCTCAAGCCCGAAAAATACGACGCCATCCCTGTTTTCATCACCCGCGAGGGGCAATGGCTGCTGAGCAGTTTCGAGGACGGCATACTGGCGACGCCTTCATCGGGCACGGAAATCTGCCTGGTGCCGGGTGGGCGCGGCCGCGTGCTGGCAATCCCAGCTCATGGGGCGCCGCATGACCTGCCAAAGGTCGACATCCTGTTTCCCGTCCTCCACGGCCAGTATGGCGAGGACGGATCGGTACAAGGCGCGGCGGAAGTGGCTCGCGTTCCACTCGCCGGTTGCGGCATCCTCGGCTCCGCCGCAGCGCTCGACAAGGACATCGCCAAACGTCTTCTGAGGGCGGCGGGCCTGCCGGTGGCGCGCGCGGTGACGATCCATGAGGGTGCAGCCCCTTCACTGGCAGCCCTGGAGGGTGAGCTCGGCCTGCCGCTCTTCATCAAGCCTGCGCGCCAGGGATCGTCGGTCGGCGTTGCCAAGGTCCATGCCAGCCAGGAATTCGCGCCCGCCCTTGCTGAGGCCTTCCGCCACGATCGCACGCTACTCGCCGAGGAATTCGTGCGCGGCCGTGAGATCGAATTCAGCGTCTTGGAAGATCCGGCAGGAGAACTCTTCGTCTCCCGGCCGGGTGAGATCGTGCCGGCGGAAAGCCACGGTTTCTATAGCTACGATGCCAAATATGTCGACGAGAAAGGTGCGGCGCTGAAAGTGCCGGCCGAACTGCCGCAGGAGGTCGAGACCGCCATGCGCGACGTAGCCGCAAGAGCCTTCAGGGCGGTCGGCTGCGATGGCATGGCCCGCATCGACTTCTTCTTGACGGATGACATGCAGTTCCTCGTCAACGAAATCAACACCATCCCCGGCTTCACCGATATCAGCATGTATTCCAAGGCTATGGCGGCAAGCGGCGTCACCTACGCCGAAATCATCGACCGCCTGGTGGATCACGGCCTGGCGCGCGCCCGACGGGCCGCCTGAGACGGGAGCTTGATCATGAACAGGTCGGTCTTGATTTCGGGATGTTCCGGCGGTGGAAAATCGACACTGCTTGCGGAACTTGCCGCCCGGGGTCATGCCATCGTCGAAGAGCCCGGCCGGCGAATCGTCAAACAGGAGCTCGAGGGCGGCGGCGCAGCCCTGCCCTGGGTCGACATGGCGGCTTTTGCCCGCCGCGCAATCGAGATGGCGATGGCCGACCACACAGCGGCGCGTGAGCAGCCGGGCTGGACGTTTTTCGATCGTGGGCTGATCGATGCGGCGGTAGCGCTGCAGCACCTGACCGGAGAACCGGTCCTGGAGAAATTGAGCGCCGCCCACCGCTATCACCCGAGGGTTTTTCTCACGCCGCCATGGCCCGAAATCTACACGACCGACCCCGAGCGGCGCCATGGCTTCGACGAGGCGGTCGCCGAATATGATCGACTTGTCGCCGTCTATCCCACGCTCAGCTACGACATCGTCATGCTGCCGAAAATCGCGGTCGCCGACCGGGCGGATTTCATCCTCGACTGCCTCTCTCGGGAACCGAAGCAGCAGTAGACGAGATCGTTAGAGCCTGCGAAAAATGCACCACTGGAACGACTGCCGGCCGCCGCCGGGTGTCGTGTGTTCCTCCCGCCAGTCACGCTGAAGCGCGAAGGTGGACGAGAATTCGGTCGCAAGCGCCACCGCGTCGTAACGCTGGACCGGCAATCCGCTGCACCGTTCCGGCCCGTCCGGCGCGAAAGTCGCGATGATCACGACGCTGCCTGGCGCTGTGCCGCTTTCGAGCGCGCGGCGGTAGGCCAGCCGCTGCTCGGGCTCGGTGAGGAAGTGAAAAACGGCGCGGTCGTGCCACACATCGTAGTGGCGGTCGGGTTGCCATGACGTGACGTCGGCAACCACCCAGGCGATGCGGGCGGCTTCATCCCGCAGCCGCGCCTTGGCGACGTCGAGCGCCGGCGCGGCGATGTCGAGGATGGTGAGGTCGGACCACCCGCGCTCGACAAGACAGTCGACAAGGCTCGATGCGCCGCCGCCCACATCGATCAGCGAGGCCGTGACCGGCAGTTGCAGCTCGTCAAGCGCCCGTAAGGAAGGCCCGGGCATCGGCTGATACCAGCTGACGCTGTCGGCAGATTTCGTGCGGTAGACCTCGTCCCAGTGTTCCCGCTTCTCGCCTGTCATCCGATATCCCCATCTCTTGCCGAGCCCGATATCCTACAGCGCCGAGCGTCTTTTCAGACGCGCAAAGGACGCTGTAGCACTTTGAATTAAGCAGTAGCTGATCAACATGTAAGAACTGAGACGTCTGCAACCAATCGCAGTGCGCCCAAGACCATGTTCCGCGTTTCAGGACGCGAGGTGACGGTAAACGAGATCGGCAGGCTCCGTTCGGGGTGCTGCGGGATCGAGACGCGCGCCCAGCCGCTCCGCAACGGCAACGGATGCCGCATTGCCTGGAGCGATATAGCTGACGAGCGACGACAGCTTAAGCGTCGCGAAGGCCCAGTTGCGCAGCGCGAGCGCCGCTTCGGTCGCATAGCCTCTGCCCTCGTATGCCTCATAGACGAACCAGCCCAGTTCCTTTTCGGGAAAGAGTGGTCCGTGATTGATCCCCACCTGACCGACGCATTCGCCGGTTTCGCCAAGCTCGATCGTCAGCGCTCCGTGCCCGAAAAGCTGCCAGAGAGCGACGTCGTGACAGAACATTCCCCAAGCCGCGCGCAGATCGAACGGGCCGCCCATTCCGACGGATCGCGGCGACGCCATGATCTCAGCATAGGCGGCGAAATCGCCGATATCAGGCATGCGGAGCTTGAGACGCTCGGTTCGAATGGTCACCGTGCCCGCTTCGGACATGTCGTCACCTTCTCTGTCAGCTTGGGTTTGGAGTTTCGGCCGTTGAACGGACTATTCTAGCTTTCGAATGCCGGAACGAATTGCAACGTCCCGCTTGGTGGAGATCCCCGAAAGACAATCCTCTGCACGAGCCGCGTATCGAGGTCGAGATACTTCAGTTGTCCGTCGCTCCTGAAACCGACACGGCTGTAGATCTCGGGATTGCCGATCAGGGCGCATCCGCTCGCGCCCATCTCGTTCAACAATTCGAGACCCAGTGCAATCATCGCCTTGCCGATACCCTGCCGCTGTCTCTCCGGCTTGACCGATATCGGCCCCAGCCCGAACCAGCCATCATTCGCGCCCTCGATCGTCACCGGCGAAAACGCCACATGCCCGAGGATCTCGCCGTCCTGCTCGGCCACCAGCGATATCGTTAGATCGCCGTTTTCGCGAAGTCTTCGGACAATCTCCGCTTCCGTCCCGTCGCTGTAAGTCATCGGCTTGAAGGCGGTCCAGGTCAGATTATGGATCGCGTCGATATCCTCCGGCGTTTCGTCTCGGATAAGCATGTCCATCAATCCTCAATCGCCACAGGTTCAATGCAAGGAAAGTCGAAGACCAGCAAGCCGGGCTCCTCCAGCGGCAGCTGCGCCACGACCTGTCCTTCCGGGTTCAATACCGCCGTCGGCCCCCAGGCAATGCGCCCGTCACGCTCGCCTGTCACGTCGGACGAGATCAGCCACAGACCGGTTTCGCGGCATCGTTCGCCGCGAACGGCATTATGCATCTGCTTGAATATTTCCGCCTTTTCCCGTGGCATCATGTTGTTGGAGAGGCATACGATCAGCGACGCGCCAGACGCGGCGACCTTTGCCGCTGCTTCGGGAAAATTCGTGTCGTAGCAGATGTTGATCCCGACGCGCAGAGCACCGATCGCAAAGAGCGGGCTATCCTTTCCCGCCTCGAAAGCCCGTTCGCCGCGCAGCAGGTGGGCTTTCCGGAAGCGGCCGAGGAGAACGCCGCGCTCGATGACAACAGCGGTGTTGAACAATCGCCCGTCATCGACCTCAATGAGCCCCATGACCAGCACCGGTCCCGACTTCGGCAGCCGGTCCAGGACCGCGGCGAACTCGGCGGATGTGAAATCGAGAGCAACGCGGCGCGCCGATGGTTCATCGACCAAGTAGCCCTGCAAAAAACCTTCGGGAAAGACCAGCAAGGCCGCACCATCAGCCTCAGCAAGCGCTGCGACCTTTACGGCATAATCCAACGCTGCCCGGACATTCTCCCGAAATTCCGGCGTCTGCGCGGTGGCTATCCGAGTGCTCGTCACTTAGATCTCCGGTTTCTCGGCCGCGGCATCTCAGCAAAAAGGCCCAGCGCAGTGGCCGGGCCTCTCCTTGAAAACCTGGCTGAACCTCAGAAGGTCGACGCACCGCTGCCCCAAGGGCCGTGGTGGAAATCCTTGCCATCAAGACGGTCGAAACCGTGGGCGCCGAAGAAATCGCGCTGTGCCTGGATGAGGTTTGCCGTTCCCCTGCCCTGGCGATAGGCGTCGAAATAGGTCAGCGCCGAGGTCAGTGCCGGAACCGGCAGACCAGCGGCAATCGCGGCACCAACGACACGGCGAAGCGCCGGAATCGATTCCTTGACCATGTCGGAGAAAGCCGGCGTGACGATCAGGTTCGCAGCGTCAGGCGCCTTGGTGAAGGCCGAGGTGATCTCGTCGAGGAACTGCGAGCGGATGATGCAGCCGGCGCGCCAGATCCTGGCAATCGTCGGCATCGGCAGCGACCAGTTGAACTCGCGCGATGCTTCCGCCATCACCGCGAAGCCCTGCGCATAGGCGCCGATCTTGGCGGCAAACAACGCCAGTTCCAGATCCTTGTTGAGCTCGGGGCCGTAAGCGATCGGGAAGGACACAGCCTGCGTCCCGAAGATCTTCTCAGCGGCTTCGCGCTGCGACTTCATCGAGGAGAGGCTGCGGGCGGCGACCGCGGCTTCGATCGCCGTTGCCGGAATGCCCATGTTCTGCGCCTCGATCGCCGACCACTTGCCGGTGCCCTTCTGGCCGGCCTTGTCGAGGATCATGTCGACCATCGGTCCGCCGGAGACCGGATCGGTGGCCGCAAGCACCTTCTCGGAGATTTCAATCAGGTAGGAGTTCAGGCGGCCCTTGTTCCATTCGCCGAAGATGCTGGAGATTTCGGAGGCGCTCTTGCCGAGGCCGTCGCGCAGGATGCCGTAGATTTCGGCGATCATCTGCATGTCGGCATATTCGATGCCGTTATGGATGGTCTTGACGAAATGGCCGGCGCCGTCATTGCCGAGCCAGGCGACGCAGGGCTCGTCATTGTAGCGCGCGGCAATCGAGGTCAGCACCTTCTCGACGCGCCTCCAGGACTCTTCGGTGCCGCCGACCATGATCGACGGGCCATGGCGCGCACCTTCTTCACCGCCGGAAACACCCATGCCGATGAAGGTCAGATCTGTATTCTTCAGCCGGTCGAAGCGGGCGACGGTGTCGCGGAAATTGGCGTTGCCGGCATCGATCATGATGTCGCCCTTGGAGAGATGCGGGCGCAGCAGCTCCATCTGCTGGTCGACGGGCTCACCCGCCTTGATCATGATGATGATCGGACGCGGTGGCCGGATCGCATCGACGAACTCTTCGATGGTCTTGCAGGGAATGATCTGCTTCTTCAGATCGCCGGCGCTTTCGTAGAATTCGTCGGTTTTCTCCGGCGTGCGGTTGAACACCGCGATTTTATTGCCTTTCTCCGCGATGTTGAGCGCCAGGTTGGAGCCCATGACCGCAAGGCCGATCAGTCCGATTTCTGCCTTTTCCACGACAAACCTCCGATGTGTCATTTGGACCGGTGTTGTGGCACTGTCTCGGTCAAACGGCAAGTCTCGCAAGGGTCTAATCGGTTCGCAAAAGCCAATGAAATGAGGCTTGCAATACCTCGGCTTGTCCGACAACCCGCCAGCTGCCGCCAATCCGGAAGCCGCAATTTTTCATGCGACCTGCCCGTAATGCCCTATCTCATGGTATTATCAGTGCATCGGGAGATATTGCATTGGCATCGGGAAAACGAAAAGAGACAGCACTCCTGGCGGCCCGCGCCGGCTGCTACCGTGAGTCTATGCCGCCGCCGACGCTGCGACGCCATTTCAGCCGCCTCTGGTCGCATGCGCTGCATGACGGACCGCCGGCAATGGTGGCGATCGTGCCGGACGGTTATTGCGATCTCCTCTGGATCGACGGCCGGCTGGTCGTCGCCGGTCCCGACAGGACGGCGGCCTTTCCCGTCATTCGGCCGGGCGCGACTGTCATTGGCGCACGTTTTGCGCCCGGCGCCGCAGCACCCTGGCTGAAGACGCCGCTCTCGGCACTGGTCGGCTGCTCGGTGCCCCTTGCCGACATCGGCCGGAAGGACACCGCCGAATTCGAAGCGCAGCTTGCGGATTGTCCCGACCCCTCGGCCGCGACGGCGCTGTTTGGCCGCCTGCTCGAAGGGACTGCGCGCGATGCGGAGGAGCCCGCCCGCGACGCCGCCATGATCTTCGCCGCCGCCAACAGCGCTCGCCCGGCGTCCGGTCTGCTCGACAGGCTCGGCATAAGCGAAAGGCAGCTGCGGCGCCGCTGCCACCACCATTTCGGATATGGCGCAAAGACGCTGGAACGGATCCGCCGGTTCCAGCGTTTCCTCGACCTCTGCCGCAGGTCGGACACGATGCCGCTTGCCCGTCTTGCGCTCGAAGCGGGCTTTGCCGATCAGTCCCACATGACGCGCGAGGTCGGCGAGCTCTCGACGCTGACGCCCGCGGTCATTCTCGACCAGCTCAGCTTGCGGCAAAGAGCCGACTGACCGTTTTGTTCAAGACGCTGCCGGCCGGTTCGTTATTCTGACGAAACGAAATGACAGGGACCTGCAGCCGATGACGACAATGCCCGCGAAAATCATCCACCTGTCGATCGAGCGCGACTGGCGCGACGTCTATGACTTCGCCGGCAAACCGGAGAACATGCCGCTCTGGGCTTCCGGCCTTGCGACCGGCCTCGAACGGCACGGCGCCGACTGGATCGCCCACGGCGCTCTTGGCAGCGTCAAGGTGAGCTTCGTGCCTGCCAATGAATTCGGCGTGATCGATCATACGGTGACGATCGAATCCGGCCTCAGGGTCTATAATGCGCTGCGCATCGTGCCGAACGGCGATGGCTGCGAGATCATGTTCACGCTGCTGCGTCTGCCCGGCATGACCGACGCGCAGTTTTCCGCCGATGCCGCCCATGTCGAGAAGGATCTCGCCATGCTGAAAGCCCTGATGGAGAGATAGATGGCCGAGAAGACAGAAAACCACGACCGCCGCATCGACTATGTCGAATTCAACGTCGCCGACATCGCTGCCGCCAAAGCCTTTTACGGCTCGGCCTTCGGCTGGCGTTTCACGGATTACGGCCCGAACTATTGCGAATTCGACGATGGCCGGCTGAAGGGAGGCTTTACCGATTTCGGACCGGTGCGGACGGGGGGCGGCCCGCTGGTCGTCGTCTATGCCAATGATCTGGAAGAAGTGCTGACCTCAGTCGAAAGAGCTGGCGGCACGATCTGCCGGCCGATCACCGATTTTCCCGGCGGCCGTCGCTTCCACTTCCTCGACCGCGATGGTTACGAGCTCGCCGTCTGGGCGGCTGCTTAACCAGACTGCCTAAGGCAGCCGAGTTGGTCAGGCTGCCTAAGGCCGCCGACCGGGATCAGGCAGCCTGCGACAGCCGATCGAGATCTTCCATAACGAGCAGGGCTCCGATCACCATGCCGCCCGCATCACGCAGCGGCGACATGCGACAGCGCACCTGCCGCGATCCGCCGCTGCTGTCTGAGCGCTCATAGGTATAGTCGATCTGGTCGCCGGCAAAACAGGCGTCGAGCTTGTGCTTGGCGCATTCGGCAAACCGCTCCTCGCCGATGAATTCGGAAAGGTGGCGGCCGATGAGTTCCATCGGCTTCCTGTTGAGATGGGTGCTGTTGGCTGGATTGGAATAGAGGTAGCGATAGTCCCTGGTCAGCACCGCCACGCGATCCGGCAGGCTTTCGAGGATCACCGCGTTGAGGAACTGGCCGTTATCGGTATCCGGCACATAGGCCGGCGGCGGCTCGATGCGCACATCCTGCGGCGAAGGCACGCGCCAGTCCGGCCCATGCGCCCCGAAATAGCGGTCGAGCAGATAGGAAAGCACCGATGTGTGCTCCGTGACGCTGGCGCTGTCGTCGGCATCCTGGCTGATCAGATGGCTCACAAACTGCAGCTGCATGTAAACTTCGAGCAGATTGGCTGCCCGGCATGCGAGGATTGCCTCGACCAGCGGCTCGACATGGCGGTCGAGCGCCGTGACGCGCCGGTCGTCGCCCTGGCGTATGGCTTCCTCGATTTGCACGCAACGCAAGGAAAAAGCTCGAAAAAGCTCCAGCAAGACGCCTCCACTCCCATTGTCCCAAGAGACGAGTCCGAAACCTCACATGGCTGCATTTCCCAAAAATGCGCCTTCCGGTAGACATTATTCGCGCCTTGGTGACGACTAACATGAAGTGCCCTCAGTTTCAATCCGAGAGCACCTGCCGCTTTTCACCGCTGATAAATGAGGGTGGGCGTTTTTGCAGCATGACGCCGAAAGTGTGAGCGGTTCTCGCCAGACATCACGCTCAAACTATTATTTTAGATCATTCTGTTCTAAGGCGCGAGCGTCTGCTTGATCTGCCAACGGTCGTGATACCAGAGCCACTGGTCCGGATATTCACGCACCCAGCTTTCCACCTTGTCGTTGAGCAACTGGGCGGCGGCCGGCAGGTCGAGATTACCCACGGCGTCGCGCGGCATATCCAGCCGCGGCTCGATTTCCAGCCGGTAGCGATTTCCCGGCAGCCGGATGCAGCGCGCCGGATAGACCTCGCAGTCGAACTGGCGCACCAGCTTCGGCAGCAGCGGATTGGTCTTGACCTCGCGTCCGAAGAAGGTGCCCTTCAGCCCCTTGCGGAATTTCTGGTCGACCAGCACGCCCACGCCCTGTCCTGCTTCGAGCTGACGGGCGAGCGCAAAGGACGAGCCGGCATGCGACGGCACCAGCTTGCCCATGCGCGCGCTCCTGAAGTCGAACACCTTCTTGGCGACATAAGGATTGTTCGGCGGCCGGAAGAGCACGGTCACGGTGAGCCCGAAGGCAGCACCCGCCACCGGCAGCAGCTCGAAATTGGCGGTATGGCCGGTAAAGACGATGAAGGGTCGCGGATTGTCGCGCAGGTCGAGGAAGATCGGGACGCCCGACACCTCCACCCTGCCCGGCTCCGACTTTTCGGGATCATAGTCGAACAGCTGGTCGAGGAAGACGTATTCGGCGGCAAGCCGGCCCATATTGCCCCAGCTGGCGAGCGCGATCTCCTCGATCTCGGCCTCGCTCTTCTCAGGGAAGGCGTTGCGCAGATTGGTCAGCATCAGTCTGTGGCGACTGGTCAGCCGGCCGAGGCGGCGCATCATCCTGTCGGCGAAGCGGATCGCGCCATCGGCCGGAAACAGCTTCAGGAAATTCAGGAAGCCGAACATCACCTGCGCCACCAGCCATTGCTGGAAATTCCTGAGCGCCAGAATGATCCGGGTGATGAACAGTTTCACGCAGTCAATCCATCTTCAGGATGATCTTGCCGAAGATCTGCCGCGATTCCATCCGCTCCAGCGCCCGGTCGATATCGCTGAAGCTGACCTCGGTATCGATGACGGGATGGACGAGCCCGCGGCCCATCTTCTGCATCGCATCCGCCATGTTCTCCATGCGGCAGCCGAAGGAGCCGAAGAGCTTCAGCTGCTGCTGGAACAGCATCATCAGGTTCATCTCTGTGGAAACGCCCGAGGTCGAGCCGCAGGTGACGAGGCGCCCGCCGCGCTTCATGCAGAGCATCGAGCCCGCCCAGGTGTCCTTGCCGACATGTTCGAAGACGACGTCGACGCCCTTCTTCTTGGTGAGTTTGCGCACCACGCCCTCGAAACGGTCGGTGCGGTAGTTGATGACGTGATCGGCGCCAAGCGCCTTGGCCCTCTCGATCTTATCGTCCGAACCGACCGTGGTGATGACGGTGCAGCCGATCTTCTTGGCGAGCTGGATCGCCGCCGTACCGATGCCGGAGCCGCCGGCATGGACGAGGATCGTCTCACCCGGCTCAAGCTTGGCATTGTCGAACAGCATATGCTCGACCGTGCCGAAGGTGACGGGCGCTAGCGCCGCGCCGATCGCGTCGACGCCGGGAGGGGCCGGCACCAGGAGGCGCGCCGGCAGGTTGACCTTCTCCTGCGCAAAGCCGTCAAGATGGAAGCCGTGCACGCCGGAGACATGTTCGCAGAGATTGTCGCGGCCTTCGCGGCAGGGGCGGCAGAGGCCACAGGTGCGCGCGCCATAAATCGCCACCAGCTGGCCCGGCAGCACATTCGCCACGCCCGGTCCGATCGCTTCGACGACGCCGGAAGCTTCCGCACCGATGACGAGCGGCATCTTGCGCTTGGCAAATGCCATGCCGCGCCAGCCCCAGACGTCGATATGGTTGAGCGCCACCGCCTTGACGCGCAGCGTCACCTCGCCGGCACCTGGGGCATCCGGTTCCGGCAGATCGGTGATCTCAAGCTTGCGGTCGTCGATCAGTTGCAAAGCGCGCATGGCAAAATCCCTCGCCTTGAAGGCGTTCTTCTTGTCATAAAAATTGTCGGGAACCGCTTAAGCCGGTTCGAGCGCCATGACAAGGCTGGCATTCTGCCCGCCGAAGCCGAAGGAGTTGGAAAGCACGGCTGAAACCTGAGCTTCCCGCTTCTTGTTCGGCACGACATCGAGAACGATCGAAGGATCGGGGTTGTTGTAGTTGATGGTCGGCGGCAGCGTTCCGGTCAACATCGTCTGCAGCGAGAACACTGCCTCGACGGCGCCCGCCGCCGTCAGCGTGTGGCCGATCATCGACTTGTTCGACGAAACCGGAATGCCGACGATCCGTTCCCCGAAGACGGCCGACATCGCCCCATGCTCCATCTTGTCGTTCTCCGGCGTCGACGTGCCGTGCGCATTGATGTAGCCGATGCCGCTCTCGTCGAGGCCGGCATCGGCAAGCGCCGCGCGGATCGTCGCGATCGCCGGGCCACCATCGGGCGAAGACCGGGTGCGGTGGAAGCTGTCGGCCTTGTCGCCGGCGCCCTTCATGATGCCGAGCACTTTGGCGCCGCGGGCGACTGCTGATTCCAGCGATTCCAGCACCAGGGTCGCAGCACCTTCGGCGATGACGAAGCCGTCACGATCCTTGCTGAATGGCTTGGAAGCTTTGGTCGGCGGATCGTTCTGCGTCGAAAGGGCTGAGAGCAGCGAGAAGCGGATCAGAGCTTCGGCACTCAGCGACCCGTCGGTCGCGACCGTCAGCGCGCGATCCGTGCGGCCTTGGCGGATTGCCTCGATGCCGAGCTGGATCGCCGTGACGCCGGAGGCGCAGGCGGTCGACAGCGTCACGGGCAGGCCGCGGGTGCCGAACCGGTCGGCAAGGCGCTCGGAAATCGCGCCGAACAGTGCTGCTTCATGGAAGGCCGGATCCGGACGTTGGCGTAGCGCCGTCAGGAAGCGCTCATAGGCATCACCCGGATGGTCGGAGGCCGGCGAACGGTCGGCAAGTTCGAAGCGCGCGCTCCACTCCGGCTCGATCGGCGGGGCGGCGAGGAATAGCGGGCCATTGAAATCGCCGGAAAGGCCGGCATCGGCGAGCGCCTCGATCGTCGTTTCGCGGGCAAAGGCATAGGAGCGCTCGACGGCGTTCGGCACCGGAATGCCGATGAAATCGACGGTGCCGGCGATCCGCGTCGACAGGCCCTCGGTCGGGAAGCGGTTGATCTCGTGGATGCCCGACGTGCCAGACGAAAGCGCTGCCCAGTTGTCGCTGAGGCCCTGACCGAGCGAGGTGATGATGCCCATGCCGGTAACAGCCACGATCGGACGACCGAGGTGATCTCTATAAACGGAAGCTGTCATATCTCTCACTCCTCACGCATCTGCGGAAAGAACGGCAACGCCCTCGCCGCGCTGGTGTCCGACCGTGGTCACGACGGCGGCGGTGGCGCCTGCCCGCATCGGCGCCTCATGGGCGGCATCGAAAGGTGGAACCTTGGCTTTGCCATCGACGGCAAGGGCTGCGAGTGCCAGACCCAGCGTGAACTGCGTCTCGATCGTATGGCCGGTGACGCCGCCGAAGCCACGGATCGCAACATCCGGCAATTGATGTTCGAGCACCGCCCGCTCACGGGCCGCCAAATCATGCATGCCGGTCGATCCGGAAAAGATCGCCGTGCTCTCAGTGGCAAGCCCGGCAGCCGGTGCCAAAAGCCGCTCCAGCCGAACTTCGAGATTGCCGGAATTGCGGTTGCCGCGATCACCCTCGACCGCGTCGATGACGGCATAGATATGGGCGCCGCGGGCTTCAGCATGCTTGCGCGATTCGAGCACCAGGAAGGCGCCTGCCGAACCGGTGATCATGCCGCCGCCGTCGCTCGGCTTGCGTGACCAGAGCGGCACCCAATCGCCGCGCGCATGGGCGCCGATCGCTTCGGTGAGCAGGATCATATCAGGCCGCTCGGCCGCGAAGGCGCCTCCGACAAGCGCATGCGAGGATTCGCCTGATTTGATGCGGTAGAAGGCGGTCTCGACGGCGGATATGCCGGCTGCTTCCTCGCCCATGAAGGTGCGCGACGAGCCGGTAACCTTGTGCACGATCGAGATATTGCCGGCGAGCAGGTTGGAAAGCTGGGCGAGGAACAGAGTCGGCCTCAGCTCGGTCGTCAGCTTCTCGTTGAGCAGCAATTCGCGGTCATTGCGCTTCAGCGCCTCATCGACGATCAGTGTGTCGACATTGATATCGCGCTCGCCGCCGCCGGCCGCCACGATCATATCCATCGTGCCGCAGGCCTCGATATCATCCTTGAAACCGGCATCGTCGAGCGCAAGGCCGGCGGCGAAAACGCCGATGCGCTGCCAGTTCTCCATCTGCCGCTGGTCGCCGCGTTTGGCGATCTGCTGCGACCAGTCGATCTCGGGCAGCGGATGCACCGGATAGGGCTTGAACTTTTCGGTCTCGACGATCGCTTTCGGCGCACTGGCGGCAGAAAGCAGCGCGATATGCGCGTCCTTGCCGACGCCCTGACAGGTGACGATGCCGATGCCCGAGATGACGACGTCGTTTGCAGCCTTGCTCATCCAATCACTCCCTGCGCCGCGATCGCTTCGAGAAGCCCGATCTCGCCGGCACGTTTCTTCACGATATCGCCGAGCGGCACCTCGGAAAACGGCATGGTGCGCAGTTTCAGCTGCGCATCGCAGACCTTCTTGCCGCCGCTGGTGATCTTAGCCTTGGTGACCGCGAAACCCGAACCGTCATGCTCGAGCACCGCCTCAATGTCGAGCACGGCTTCCGGTTCGACGAAAGTGCGCATCTTGGCGGCGTCGACCGTCATCAGGAAGGGCATGGCGGCAAAATTGGTGACGGCAAGCACCAGCATGCCGGAGGCCTGCGCCATGGTCTCGATCAGGAGCACGCCGGGAACGAGCGGCATGCCGGGAAAATGACCCTCGAAGACGGGGCTCTTGGCAGGCACGACGGATCGCGCCTTAAGCGTGCCCTTCTTCAGGTCCACCGCTTCGACGCGGTCAATCATCTGGAAATATTCCAGCAGCATTCGGATCCTCCGGCCCGACAGGCCAGATCCGCCCGCCGGTGATGCCTAAAGCGCGTCTGGTTCGCACTTTAGGTCTTTGTTATTATGCATGCCGTTGTCCCAAAACCGCTGCGCACTTTTGGGCGGCACGCACTAGTTAGGAACGAAACCGCCCGGCCGCCATATTCAGGGCGGCAGGGCGTTCAAAAAAGACTGATATGTCGCTCAGGCCTTGGCTGCTTTGAGCTCGTCAATCTTGGCGCAGAGGTTCTTCAGCACGAAGTATTCTTCGGTGGAAACCTTGCCTTCGTTGACTTCCTGCGTCCACTTTTCGAGCGGGATCTTGATGCCGAATTCCTTGTCGATCGCAAACACGATGTCGAGGAAATCGAGGCTATCGATACCGAGGTCGTCGATCGTATGGCTCTCCGGCGTGATCGTCGCGCGGTCGATCTCGCTGGTTTCTGCAATAATGTCGGCAACTTTGTCGAATGTAGCGGTCACGCGCTGTACCTCATGAAATGACGATTTAAACCCCCTCATAGGCAAATCCATTTCAAAAGCCAATGCTTTCGTCCCGGCGTCGCGGCAATTTGCCGGCTGGGTGTTGCCTAAACAGCAATGGAATGCCGGCATTTGCCGTCACCCGAACAGGCGTCGAAGCGGAAGGCGAGGCCTCTGTGGAATGCCCGCCCGCCGGCAGATCGGAGAAGCCGTCCGAATCAAACCCATGGATGGCCCTCGCACGGGGGCAAGCGCGGTTCCCGACAAAACCCACGGACGGGCATGCTTTGATCTAGATCAAACAGCGATCCTGGCAAAATTGATAATCCTCAAGCGGCGCTGGGGCATGCTGGCGATGCCGGACGCGCCAGTCGTGCCAGCCGTACGAGATTTCAAAAGGGATCAGGACATGGATATTGCCCGCAGCGAGCCTTTCGAGACCGGCACTCCCGTCGCTTGCGCTTCCTGCCAGGCGCGGCACGGCGCCGTCTGCGGCGCCCTGTCGAGCGGTCAATTGAGAGAGCTCAACCGCCACTCTCTGCGCCGCAAGATCGGGGCCGGCTGCGAGATCATCGCCCAAGGGTCGGAAAGCTCTTTCTATTCGAACATCGTGCGCGGGGTGGTGAAGCTCTGCAAGGTGATGCAGGACGGGCGCCAGCAGATCGTCGGTCTGCAATTCGCCCCAGATTTCGTCGGCAGACCCTTCATCCGTGAAAGCTCGCTGTCGGCTGAGGCTGCGACCGATGCCGAAATCTGCGTCTTTCCCCGCAACCTGCTCGACCGGATGATATCTGAGACGCCGGAGCTGCAGCGCAGTCTGCACGATCAGGCGCTAAAGGAGCTGGACGCCGCGCGCGAATGGATGCTGACCCTCGGCCGGCGCACCGCAGGCGAGAAAGTCGCAAGCCTGCTTTACCTGATCGCCACACACGCCGAACCGCAGACCGCCACGAGCACCGATTTCGACCTGCCGCTGTCCCGCGCCGAGATTGCCGATTTTCTGGGGGTAACGATCGAAACCGTCAGCCGCCAGATGACCAGGCTGCGCAAGAGCGGCGTCATTCGCATCGAGAACTTCCGACATATCATCGTGCCCGACATGGATGAGCTGGAGCGAATGATCAGCGCATAGAACGGGATCAACTGCCAACATCGGGGTCAGGCGCTGATCCGGGATCAGCGCGTGATCACGACGCGGGTATTGGCAAGGCCGGCCTGTCGCGCCAGCGAGAAGAACTGGGCGGCGTTATCGGGATGCAGGCGAACGCAGCCATGCGAGGCCGGCGTACCCAGACGCTTCAAATCGAAGGTGGCGTGAACGGCGTAACCGCCGTTGAAGAACACCGCAAACGGCATCGGCGCATTGTCGTATTTGCGCGAGCGATGATCGCGCGACAGCCACTTGGCGCTCCACGAACCGGTTGGCGTGACATAGCCGTTGCGCGCGGTCGAGACCTTCCAGCGATACTTGACGAAGCCGTTCTCGGAAACGGTCATCATCTGCTTGCCGATGCTGACATTGGCGACCAGCGTTGCTGCCTCAGCGGCAACGGGAGAAAACTGCAGCAATAAACTTGCGGCCGCAGCCGCCAAAATCGTCTTCATCATAACCCCTCTTCGAACTCGCGCAGCTTAATTGCGCCCTCACGAAAGAGAGACTACGGCAATACTTATTATATTGCTTTAATCCGAATGGTAATCACAATTCTAACGAGCGAAAAAGCGGGAGCTGGCGCCGGAAGACAGCGGCGCCTGCCTCACTGGAGTTTGCGCGCCGCCGAAGGCTTCTTGAGTCCTTGGTAGGCCTTGTTCATCTTCTCGCGGATCGAGGCCATCGTGCCGAGATTATGCCCGCAGGCCGCACACGTGATGATGTCGGCCTCCCGGATCTCGGGCCGCTCGAACTTCATCTTGGTGCTCTTGCACTTCGGGCACGGTAATTCAACCTGAACTGTCATCGCTCTGCTTCCGGTCTGATGGAGATATGAGGCGTTTCGCATAAACGTTTGAGTGGGAGCTGTCTACCGGGGAGCGTGCCGTGTGAGCCCCCCTCTGCCCTGCCGGGCATCTCCCCCACAGGTGGGGAGATTGGCTGGACGCACCGGCTTCCCCAAACAACTGGTGTCACAGCAGGGCGAAACCGTAAAGGGGCACGAAGTTCAAGCCACTTGTGATCTCCCCACCTGTGGGGGAGATGCCCGGCAGGGCAGAGGGGGGTACCACGGCACACCCTACATCCCGTATGCACGGCACGACCCTACAGAAAACACAGAAACAGCCCGAACGTAATGCCCGCAAGCACCATGCAGCTGGCATAAAACACCGATACGCCGTCCTCGATGTCGCCCGACGTCGCCATGTCGCGGCCGGCGTCGTTGATCATCGGTTCGCGCACGATGACGCCGCCATAGATGCGCGGCCCGGCCAGTTGGACGTTCAGCGCGCCCGCCATGGCCGCCTCCGGCCGGCCGGAGTTTGGCGAGCGGTGCAAGGCCCCGTCGCGCATTGCCACGCGGATCGCCTCACGGCCGGCGCTTGTTCCCCGCCGGATCCAGGCGCCGGCGGCAATCAGCAGGATGGAGAGGCGCGCGGCCGGCCAGTTGGCGACGTCGTCGAGCCGGGCGGCAGCCCAGCCGAAGTCGATGTATTTTTCCGACTTATGGCCGATCATCGAATCCGCCGTGTTCAGCATCTTGTAGGCGAAGAGCCCCGGCAGGCCGAAGACGGCATACCAGAGCGCCGGCGCAACGACGCCGTCGGAGAAATTCTCGGCGAGGCTTTCGATCGCCGCGCGGCAGACGGCTGGCTCGTCCAGCGTCTCGGGATCGCGTCCGACGACGCGGGAGACGGCGGCCCGCCCGCCGGCAAGCCCCTCGTCGCGCAGCGCGAGGGCAACGGCCGCGACGTGATCGGCAAGGCTTTTCTGCGCCAGGAAGATCGCCACCAGCCCGGTCTCCAGCAAGACGCCGACAAGGCCGAACAGCGCGAAGAACCGGTTGAACACAAAGCCTGCGGCCACCGTCAAAAGAAGCAGCGCCAGGATGGCGGCGATACCGTTCATTCGGCGTTGCGAGCTCGTGAGGCTTGCTGGGTTGAGCTGCCGGTCGGCATAGGAGATCGCCGCGCCGAAGACGACGACGGGATGCGGCATCCGCGACCACAGCCATTGCGGATCGCCGACGATCCGGTCGAGCAGCAGCGCCAGAAGCAGTACGAGAAGGTTTTCGTCGATCGTCATCGCTCAAATCTCTGAAGGGCTTCGCCAAGCCGCCTGTCTGCCGCCGGATCGGGAGTCAGCCCGAAACGCAGCCAATTCGGCGCATACTCGAACTTGCGGACGAGAATATGATGGCGGCAGAGATGCATGTAAATGTCGCCGGCTCTCGCATCGGCGACAAGGGTGAAGAGTGCCGTTCCTCCAGCCATCCGCACCCCCCCGCCCTTCAGCACCGCATGCTGGCCGGTGCAACGTTCATTGATGCGGCTGCGGATAGCCGAAACGTCCGATCGCAGCAGCGAACCGGCAATCGAAAGGGCCGGTCCGGAGACCGCCCAAGGTCCGAGCCAGTCTTCGAAACGCGCGAGAATATCGCCGCGCGCAATCGCAAAGCCGAGCCGGAGGCCGGCAAGTCCAAAGAACTTGCCAAAGGAGCGGAAGATGATGAGATTGGTAAGCTGCGGCGCACGGGATGCAAGACTGAGCGCTGGATCCGTATCACCGAAGGCTTCATCGACGACGAGAAGCCCGCCTGCTGCCTTCATCCTGTCGTGCAGAGCAATCAGTGTTTCGGCCGGCCATACCCGTCCGTCAGGATTGTTCGGATTGACAACGACGGCCAGCCTATGCTCGATCCCGATCGCGGCGAGATTATCGACAGCGTCGACGGTAAAGCCGCCCGAGGTGAAGGCGCGCGCATACTCGCCATAGGTTGGCGATACCACGGCGATCCTATCGTCCGTCACGGCGATCCTGTTGTCCGTCACATCGACTTGCTCATCCGCGACGCCAACCAGCCTGCCCGCCTCGACCAGGCGTGGCAGAAGCTGGATCACCGATTGTGTGCCGGGCACTGGCAGCGGCAGAATCTCGCCGCTGCCGTAGTGGTCGCGCGCCGCGCGCCTTGCCTCATCGATGAGGTGCCGGTCCGGCAGGCGGTGCCAGGCTCGCGCCGGAATGTCAGGCAGCGCGACGGGGCACGGATTGATGCCTGTGGAAAGATCGAGCCAGTCTTCCGGCCTGCCGCCGAAGGCGGCGGCAGCGGCGGTGATGCCGCCGCCATGGGCGATCGGTGCGCTCATGCGGAGGCTCCGGCAAGGTCGATCAGATGCATGTAAGAGCCCGCCACCTGCTCGCGCCGCAGCCCGGCCATGCCGAGATCGGTTCCGAGCGCATCCTGTACCTGAAACAGCCGCTTGCCCTCGCCCTCTGAGACGACGCTGGAATAGTGGAATTCATGGGCCGTCATCATCCGTGCGAAGAAGGCGCCGTCGAGCGGCACAACTCGGCGATAGCCGAGATGGCGCTTTCGCTCCGCATAGCTGGTGACGACGGGCAGCAGGCCGAGCATCTGATGGCGCTTGCTCTCCGCATCGATCAACCCGTCGCCGAGCACCATGTAGCCGCCGCACTCGCCGTAGATCCGGATGTCGCGCGCTGCCGCATCGAGCATGCCGGCGCGGAAATTCTGCGCCTCTGCCAGCCGTCCGGCATGCAGCTCGGGATAACCGCCGGGCAGATAGATCGCATCGGCATCGCCAGCCGGCGCCTCGTCGGCGAGCGGCGAGAAAAAAGAGATCGCAGCACCCCGGCGGCGCCAGCCGAGCAGCATATGCTCATAGGAAAAGGCAAAGGCGACATCGCGGGCCACGGCGATGCGTGCGCCCAGCGGCGGTAGCCGGTCGATATTGGCGGCCGATGGCCGGTTGAGCCCCTGCTTTGCAATGCGCAGCAGGAATTCGAAATTGCATTCCTCGGAGACCGCATCCGCCGCATGGTCGATGAAAGCGTCGAGCGTAGCATGTTCGCCGGCCTGGACCAGCCCGAGATGGCGC